>JAUXYJ010000056.1 GCA_030694465.1 Deltaproteobacteria bacterium
CGCGCATCCGGTGGATGTTCACCACCGAGCGTGCGCGTCAGAAACTCGGACGCGTCTATCGTCCGCTCGAGGAGGCTCGCAACGAAAGGGCCGCAGAACGGGCCGCGTGAACCCTTCACTTTCCCTGCGAAGAGGTACTAGTCGCGCAGCGAGCCCGGGCTACTTCTCAAACGCCTGATCGATTAAGAGCGCTTGCTCGATCTTGTGGCTCGCCGAAGAGCCCGTGGCGGGCGACGCGCTCTCGGCTCGCGCGACGCAGTGCATGGGTCGCTTAGGGCCGAGGAGCTTAGGCAATCGTGCCGCGAGAAAGTACCAAGCGCCCATGTTCCAGGGCTCTTCTTGGACCCACACGACGGGCGTTGTGGCTTTGTAGGGCCGCAGCGCTTCGGTGAGCTCTTTTTCAGACAATGGATAGAGCTGCTCGAGACGCACGATGGCGACATCGGTGCGGTTGCGCTTGGCTCGGCCCTCGAGAAGATCGTAGTAAACCTTGCCCGAGCACAACAAGATCCGTGTGACTTTGGCCGGGTCCATGGCCACGTCGCCGACGCGTCCACCGTCAGCGATGACGCGCTGAAATCCGCCTTTGGTAAACTCGTCGATCGACGAATACGCAGTGCGCAACATCGACTTTGGGGTCATGACGACGAGGGGCTTGCGGATCGCGCGGTGCACTTGGCGTCGCAGCGCATGAAACAGCTGCGCAGCGGTCGTGAGGTTGCACACGAACATGTTGTCCTCAGCGCCGAGCTGCAAAAAACGCTCTAGACGAGCGCTCGAATGCTCGGGGCCTGCACCCTCGAACCCGTGCGGGAGCAAGAGCGTGAGGCCCGACAAGCGGCTCCATTTGTCCTCGGCGGCAGACAAGAACTGATCAATGATGACCTGGGCGCCGTTGCCAAAATCTCCGAACTGTCCCTCCCAAATGACGAGCGCGTCGGGGTAGTCAAGCGAGAAGCCATAGTCAAAACCCATGACGCCTGCCTCGCTCAAGGGCGAGTCAAAGACCTCAAGCGACGCGCTGCCCGAGCAGATGGTGCTGTACGGGCTGTAGCGCTTCGCCGTGTTGCTGTCGGTCAAGGTCGCGTGGCGGTGCGAGAAGGTCCCGCGGCGGGCGTCCTGCCCTGACAATCGGATCTTGGCGCCTTCGGACAACAGCGAGGCAAACGTGAGGCACTCGCCCGTAGCCCAATCGATCTGCTTGCCGTCTTGGACGGTCTCGAGTCGCTTGCGCCAAAGTGCTGAGATCTTTGGGTTGGTCGTGAAGCCAACGGGCGTCGATTGCATCTGCTCGACGAGCGAGGTGAGGGTCTCTTTGGAGACCGCCGTGTTGGCCTCTGGGCACTCGCGATCGAGGCCCCCGCGGTACTTCTCCCATAGGCCCTTAAACGCTGAGATCTTGGGCGCCGACGGGTCTGCGCGGGTGACCTCAAGCTCGGTCTCGAGCAGCGCCTTCTTGGCGTCGATGAGGGCCTGCGCTTCGTCGCGCGTGATGGTGCCTGCGGCGACGAGGTGGTCAGCGTAGAGCTTGCGAATTCCCTCGCGCTTCTCGATTGCAGCGTACATGAGAGGCTGCGTAAACCGAGGCTCGTCGCCCTCGTTGTGGCCATACTTGCGATAGCCAAACAGGTCGATGCAGACGTCTTTGCCAAAGCGCTGACGGTACTCGACCGCGAGCATCGTGACCCACGCCACGGCCTCTGGGTCTTCGCCGTTGACATGAAACACGGGCATTTTGAGCAGCCGTGTGATGTCGGTGCAGTAGCGCGTCGAGCGAGAATCCGAGGGGCTCGTGGTGAAGCCCACCTGATTGTTGATCACGATGTGGATCGTGCCGCCGGTCGTGTAACCCTCAAGGTTCATGAGGTTGAGCGTCTCGGCGACGATGCCTTGACCGATCACCGCAGCATCGCCGTGAAGCACCAGCGGCAAGACACGGCGGCGATCGCCCCCGGCGCGGTCTTGTTTGGCGCGGACGCGGCCTTCGACCACTGCGCCTACAAACTCAAGATGGCTCGGATTAAACGCGAGCGTCAGGTGCATGGTGTGCCCCGAGCTTGTGACACGGTCGTTGGAGTATCCCATGTGGTACTTCACGTCGCCGCGTCCCAAGAGCTTCTCGGGGTCTTTGTCTTCGAAGCCCGCGAGGATCTCACGCACGGGTTTTCCGAGGATATTGACGAGCACATTGAGACGGCCACGGTGGGCCATCCCGATCACAATCTCTTCGCCACCGAGTCGCGCGGTCTCTTCGACCACGAGGTCCACCATCGGGACGATGCTCTCGCTGCCTTCGCACGAGAAGCGCTTCGCGCCGATGTATTTCGTGTGCAAAAACTGCTCAAAAACCTCGGCGTCGGTGAGCTTCGAGAGCAGGTGTCGCTGCTGCGCGTGGGAGAGCGCCATGCGGTTGAGCGTGGACTCCATGTGCGTGCGCAGCCATTCGCGCTCTTCGGTGGACTCGATGTCCATGTATTCGACCGCGATCGAGCCGCAGTATGTCGCTTCGCATCGACGCAAGAGTTCGCGGACCGTGAGCGGGGCGCCGTTGCCAAAATTGGTGCTCACGCGGGCGTCTTGCTCGTGCTCGCTCAGTCCATACGCTTGCGCGGTGAGCTCGCTGGGGGGCGCGGGCTCAAGCCCCAGCGGATCGAGCTTCGCGAAAAAGTGTCCTCGCGAGCGAAACGCGCTCACCAACGCGGCCGCTTTTGCCGTGATGGCAGACGCCTCGGCGGCGCTGTCGGCCGAGCCAAAGTTTCCGTCTGTGATGCTGCTCACGGGTGGGACGCTGGGAGTCAGCACTCCGGCTGTACCCGATCGAACCAAGACCTCGTGGGAGACCTGTCCACCTGCGTGTGTCGCCGGGACATTCGCGGCGTGGTGGCCGTTGGGCTGCAGGTCAGGGAGCGTCTCGAAGTACTTTCTCCAGTGCTCTTCGACGGCTTGGGGGTTGTCGACGAAGCGAAGGTACATCTCCTCGACGATGGCCTGGTTGATCCCGAAATCGCGGTTCATCCGTGGGTTCGATCCTGTAAGCGTCTGCTGTACTTTGGGGCCATTTTCTCAGCGCAGAGTGCGTGAGTGACTCGCCCCCAAGAAGGGTGATTTGCGTCCTGCGCGACCGTCGTCATCGACTGCGTCCGCGAGCGGCGCGCGAGTATACCTCAGCGTGGCCCGCGCGCAGCCCCCAAGCGGCAGTGCGCGCAAGCGTTTCGCGTTGCCGAACGTCCTTTGTGCCAGCGCCGTCTGAGTGCTCAAGATGGCATTGGGTGTGCGCGGGCTCTCGATGGGCTCGGTTAACGGCGCGCGCTCGCGGGTCGGGGTGGCCACTCGCCTGTCGAGCTGGTCTTCGTTGGGCGTTTGGGCGCAGCCGGTGGCACCTCGACGGGGGGCTTTGCGCGCGGCGTAGCGGGGGGGGGCTTTGTCTTGTGCGCGGCCCGAGAGGGTGAGGGCGACGTGGTTGGCGGTGGGGCGTGGGGAGGTGGGGGGCTGGGAGGCGGGTTGGACTCAAACCAGCGAATCAGCGCGTGAAAACCCTGCATTGTGCGCCGAAAGGCCGGCTCTGCGTCGGGGCCCGCGCGGTCGGGATGAAACCGCAGCGCGAGGGTCTTTCGGGCACGCTCAAGGGCCTGCAGGTCACAGGGCCAGGGCAGCTCGGCTTCGTCCAAAAAGAACTCAGCGTCTAACAGCAACCCGCGTGCACCGCGCTCGGGGCGCACCGCGTTGCGATCTTCGGGCACAGCGTCATCCGGGAGCCCGCCGAAGCTGCTGGGGGGGGGAGCCTTCTTCGCAGACTTCTTGGGTTTGGCGGTGGCGTGGGTCGCGGGTTGCGCGCTCTTTTGGGCCGCACGGGCAGCTCTGGCTGCCTTGCGCTCGTTGGCTTCGGCCTCGCGTCGACGGTGGAGCTCTCGCTCGGCGCGAAGCAAAAGCTTGGTCAGCGGTTTGTAGACCTCCTCGATCGAAGTGCGAGTGCGCCCCACGCGAACATCCGTCACGCAAATCACAGCCCGCTGGATCGCTGCGTCGAGCACCGTGCGCACCGCGACCGCGGTGACGAGCGCTGCAGGGTCGTCTTGCGCCAGCAGCTCAAGCAGCGTCGGGAGCTCAAGGGTCAGCGTCGCCTGAAGCGACTCGATCGAAGCCAGGGACACTCTCTTGGCCTCGCGCATCTTGCGCATCCACGTCTTGGAGGTGCTCAGGACGCGCTGTCCTTCGAGCCAGTCGAGGCTCTCGGCGATCAGCGTGACGGGTCCCTGCAAGAGCGCCAGCTCGCTCTTGAGCGCCTCGGCGAAATGGTCACTCAAGGGCCCCGGCCGCGCGCTGATTTGAGTGCCGGGGCGTCGCAGCGCAGGGGGCAGCTGTGCGTGCAACGCGTTGAGCATTCGCGCGGTGGTTGAGAACTCGAGACGGAGTGTGATGGTCTTGCGGTCCATGATCGGAGCCCCTCTACGTGGGTCGCAATACGAGCTAACTGCTGCTCTTTGCGGGCAGAAGATTGCCAGCAAAAACGCGGTCCAAATCCATGTTCTCGATGCCGCGTTCCCAGTTCTTGGTGCGGCTCTGGAGCCACAGCGCGAGGGCCGCGACGTTGGCTTCGTGTTGGGGTTGTCGCCGCGAGGTCTTCTCGACGATGCCCCCAGAGGGCAAGCGCATGCGAAGCCGCGCGTAGTTATCGTCGCTGTCCCAGCTCAGCTTGACGTCGCTCTCGGCGACGCCCAGACGCTGCAGGCTCGAGCGAAAGACCGCGATGCTCTCTTCGACCGTTCGCTTGCCGGTGTAGAGCCCTTTGCGCGCGTTGTCGCTCTTGGGGGCCTCCATCGTGGTCCCGACGACCGCGAGCGCCATGCTGTCTGCAAACGCCTCGGCAAAGCTCTCGATTTCGCGCTCGATGTTGCGCGCGCGGTCTTCGAGCCAGAGAGCCAAACATGCGAGGTTGGCGTCGTAGGTGGCTTGCGTCCCGCACACGCGCTCAACGCGCGCGCCCTTAAACGAGAACGTCACCTTTGCGCTCTCTCGTTCGCTTTTTTCGCCCCGCGAAATGACAAGTTTTGTGAGCCCAATGCGGCTGGCCGTGCGCTCGAGCTTCTCGCGCGCTTCGGTGCCCGTCATGGTCCCACGGTAGATGTTTTTGCGCTGTGTTGTGCTCACCGATGTCTCTCTTTCTCTTGAACGCTCGCGCTCTCACACGCTCACTTCAAGGGCCATCGTACAACCGATCACCCACGCGCGCTCAATCACGGTGACAGACTATGTCACGAGTGTTCTGTAGGTAAAATTGCAGGTACTTCGCGATCACTCAAGCGGCGTGTTTCCGTCGGCCCACGCGATGAAGAGCGCCTCTGAGACCGAGTCCAGCGGCAGATCCGGTGGCATTCTGCGCTCGCGCAGCGCCAGCCGTAGGGGCACGCGTGCTTGGCGCAACAGCTCGTACGTGCTGAGCTCTTCGGCGACCGAGTTGTCGTGACATCGCGCACACCGCGCGGCGAACAAGGGTGCGATGTCTGCGCGGTACGTCGGGACTCGACCAAAGGGAGACTGATAGCCAAAGCCCAGGGTGCGCTCAAACATGGTGGTCCCGTAGCGAACGACCACACGGATCTGGTGGGTCCCATACGGGCCAGAGGCCCTCCGTGGGAGCTGTGACGAGAGCTCTCTCTCTCGGCTACCCGTTTGATTGATCACGGCCATCCCCATCGCGGAGGTCTCGACCGTGTATCCCCAGCCCCAGGGCGCGCTGGTGCGCGTGACGCTGGGCATCGCCTCGGCGTCGACGAAAAACTCGACCTGCGTGGGCGCTTCGCTGCGCCAAGGGACCACTTCAAAAGCACCAGTGGGATCCACCAGAATTTGCCCATCGCGGATGCCTGAGGTCCGCACGCGCTCTTCGAGATCGACGCGGACCAGACCGCCGTCGTCATCGATCACGAGCGCGCTGTTGCCGCTGGTGTCCGCGACGATGTGCGCCGAGCCCACAAACTTGGGATCGCGCGCAATGGCCTCCCACCGGAGCCCGTCGGTGCGAAGCAAATCCGTGCCCCACAAGACCCACGCGAAGCCTCCGCCTCCGGCCACCGCCAGAGGTGCGCCGCGGGCCGTGCCTCCGTCAAAGCCCGTCGCAAGGTTGCCCTTGAGCACAAACACTCCGCGCGCCGTCGCAGCCACGGCGCGATCGTCACCCATCGAGGCCAACGCACGCACGGCACCTAGCTCAATGTTGGTGGGCATCTCGACAAACAGCGGCGCTTCGCCCTCACGGATACGCAGCCTGCGAAGGTTCTCGCCCACGCGCATCCAGACCTCTCGGCCCAGACTCGATTGCACAAACGACAGCTCCGTCGCCGTACGCACGGCCCCTTGGGCGTCGTCGACGCGAACAAACTCGGCGCTCTGGCCCAGATAGAGCCCCGTGGTGGTGGCCCACATGAGCTGGTCGCTTACGGCCGTCGCGCTCCTTGCGTCCTGCAAAAACATTGGCAATTGTGCTCGCCGCGCGAGCCCGTTTTGCACTAAGAGCGCGCCTCCCTCGGTGAGCACCAGTGGCTCTCCTGGGGCGCGAGTGATCAACGCCAATGCCCGACGTTCGCCCATCGAGACGGTCTCTCCTGGCACGCGATCAATCACTGCGCTTGTCCCGCGCGCGTTGATCGACAAGAGCTGTCCGTCGCGCGCCGCGACGACGATCTGGCCTTCGTCACCGAGCCAAGCACGGGCTACAGCGACGCCACTCGGGAGCGCAATGCGCTGCGCGATTGCAGGCATGCGCGCCATCGCGGTCGCGGGATTCAGTCGATTGGGGTCTGGGGGAGTGGGCATCTGTGGACCACACGCCGCAACCCACAAACACAACAGTGCGCCATGCGATCTCATCGCGGAACCTCCACACGCCATCGCCATGCACTCCCAAGCTCACCGCCAGCACCAAGCCGCGACGAGAGCGGCGCTCCAACCAAGAGCCAGCCACCCGAGTCGCTCGCCGCGAGCGCGGCGCCGAAGCTGCCACGTTCTCTGAGGTCGCCGACGGCCACCAACCAAGGATCGTTCGTAAGCGCTGCCTGGGTAAAAGTGGTCCGACCACCTCGGTACCCCATCACAACCCCTGCAAAATCAGCGGCGAGTGAATCGTCGGCTGAGCCTACGAAGAGCTCTGATGCGCCGTCACCGTCGACGTCGGAGATCGCCAACGCGGTCCCAAATCGTGGCGCAATGGCGCTTGGTGCAGGGACTACCAAGCGCTCGGGGGCGTCCAACGTGCGCACCCCAAGAGTCATGTACTCGCCGTCACGAAAAAACGCGGTGCGTAGATTCGCTGGGCACATGGCCCGGGCGCAGTCGGCGATCCCAGCGCCTGACAAGACCTCCACTGCGGGACCGCGAAAGGGTCCCCACGCCAGGTCGGTGGTGCGATAGACCACGTCGGCGCGCGCGTCGCCGTCGAGGTCTCCGGCGCCCAGCGCAAACACCCGGCCCATGGTGCCCGGGACGCCCGCGAGGTCCAAGACGTCGTCGTCGCGTGACGCCGCGTCGCCAACCACGTTGTTTGCAAAATTGCGCTCATCCGGGACGATCAAGACGGTCGCGGGTCTGCGAAACGCGCAGGCCGCGGGCATCGTGCGCGCGGCGTCTGTGTTGGCGCCAAACACCAGCGCGAAGCCCGTCCGTGCGGCCGCGCTGGGGTTGGTCGCGGCGCCGTTGCGCACAAGCGTTACGCCAATTTCATCGCAGCCGTCGCGGTTGAGGTCGCCCATGTTCGTGACGTTGAAGCCATAGTAGTGCGTCGCGTTGGCTGCAAATGGACCCACCGAATACGCGTTGCCCGTGTTGCACACGGTCAGCGCCGCCATGGGGTTGCTGTTTGCGCGACCGAGGATCACCTCGGCGCCGTTGGAGTCGGTTCCGCCTGGGCGACCCACAATGAGGTCATCTCTGTTGTCTCCGTCCACGTCGGCGGCGGCGAGCGCAAAGCCTGTGCGGTTGAGCTGCATGCCGGTGAGCGTTCCGCCGACTCTTCGCAGTGTCTCTGGTCGAGACACCGCGCGAAATCGCTCGACGAGCTGACCGCCCTGGAGCGAATAGATGTGGATCACACCTCGGTTGCCGAGCGCGACGGGGGTGCGGGTCGTACCGCCATCCGCCGTGGTCGTGAGCTCGACGTTGTTGCACTCACTCCCAGGCCCTGTGCCCGCGATGGGGCTCACGGTCTCGGACTGCTCGGCGACCGCGATCTCGGACACGCCATCGCCATCGAAATCCAGCACCACAACCTGTGAAGCCGCGCCCGAGGCCACGGTCCGCGCGTACCTCGCGAGCGGCGTCGACGCTGTACTGGGATAGAGCTCAATGGCTCCCGTGTTGACCGTCTGTCCTGCGCGCGCGGTCATGGTCATCGGCGAGTGCGAAAACGGCGCGTTGACCACGGCTTCGATCTCGGTGCGCGCGCTGAGCGCTCCGAAGCCCACCGTGGTCCCGGCCTGCTCGCCCGAGGGCTGTAGAGGCAGCGTGATGCTGCGCCTGTTGGTCGCGGTGGACCAGCGCGCCCCAACCGCGCTCGCGCCTGGCGTGATGTACTCGATGGCCCCCGCGAAGGGCTGCAAGACCGAGCGCCCATCGACCATCGCGGTCGTGTCACGCCACGCATGCCACACCGCGAGGCCCGCGCCCTGGCCCATCGTTCCCTTCACCGATGCTAGGCGAAATCCAGTCATTTCGGTGGGGACGGTGCCCGCCATCGGCGCGGTCGTCTCGATCTCGCGTGTGGGCAACATGACGCGGCCCATGCTCGAAATCAGGGTCTGGACCGGCAAGCGATACACCGCACCGGACGGGCTCATGAGGCCCGCTGCGGACGAGGTGTGTGCCGCGGACACCACGTAGTCGTTGGCGCCATCTCCGTCGGCGTCGGTGACCACTGCGTGACGCCCTAGCCCGCGCGTCGCAGCGTCGCCGTACATAAAGCTGCGCGCGGCGTCGGTCGTGAGCACCTTGATCGGGCGCGTGCCGTCCATGGCAGGGGCCAGCGGTGCCCCAAGACTTGCCGCGGTAAAGACCCACAGACCCCCCGAGGCAGCCAGAGTGCTCCCCGCGGTGGCGCCCGGCGCGGCAAAGGTCGGCGAGCGCACCACGAGGGCCGCAGGGGCCATCGCGTTCTCGCGGATGACATCGAGGCTGGTGCCAAACTGTGGCGTAGGTGATCCCCCATGACGAAGCGTTGGCGCCAGGTGAATGGCCCACGCAGGGGTCCGCTCAAACTGCGTGTTCATGATGCCGCGGTAGATCAGCACGACGCCGTGCTGAAGCCCCGCGGTTGGAGTCATCGCGTGGGACTCAAACGGGGCTCCGACGGCGAGATCCAACACGTTGTCATTGTCGACATCGAGGAGCGCCATCGAAGTGCCTGCACCGAGCGAAAACACAGCGCAACTCGGCGTCGCGCTGGGGTCATCGCTGAGCGGCGCGCGCACGTCGAGCACCTGCCATGGGACGGACTCGTAGACGCCACGCACGGGAGGGGCGCCGGGCGCCATCGCGAGCCCGCGGTACACGTAGAGACGCCCGCCTTGGCAGCGGGCCGCCGCGGGACGCGCGCGATCCATCGGCGCGATCGCGTTGGGTGCGCTCACGATGAGGTCTGGCGCACGATCGCCGTTGAGGTCTGCCGTGAGCACGGCGCTGCCGTAGCGATCGTTGGTGTCTTCGCCGTTGAGCACACGCTCGGGTGTGGTGGTGATGCCCTCGGGAGAGCCGAGGTGGAGCGCGAAGGCGCCGCGGTTGCCCTCGCCAAGGTCTGAGTCAGGGACACCCACGAGGAGGTCGTCGATGCTGTCCCCATTGACGTCTTGCGCAGTCAAAACGCTGCCAAAACGATCCTCGGTGAACTCTCCATCCACGATGGAGGAGGGCTCTGACGCGAAGGTCCCGTCCATGGCGCCGTTGAAAATGAGCACCCCTCCCGCGTTGCGCGCCGTAAAGCGATTGCGCGCGATGTTTGCGACCGCGCGCTCGCCGTGACCCACCGCGAGATCGACACGACCATCGCCGTTGAAATCTCCTGTCACCATGTCGCCCGAAAGGGTCTGGAGCCCGCGTCTTTGCGGCGACGGCGCAACGAGGTCTGCGATGAGCACGCGCACGCGCGCTGTCGCTCTCGTGGCGCGATCGGTCGCGGTGACGTCAACGCTCGATCGCACGGCCGTGGCGGCTGCCTCAAAGAACGTCGTGCCTCCCTCGGTGACCGTTCGGCCCTTTGTGGCGTCGCTCACCGCGAGATCCACGAGCCCGGATCCGCCCGTCCAAAACAGCGGGACACGGAGCCCTGCGGGCACCGCAAGGATGGCTGAGCGAGGACGCAGGACAGAGGCCATGCCCACGGTCACGGTCAACCGCGTGCTCTTGAGCGCGCCCTCGTCACGCGCGACGATTTGATACTCTCCATCGACGGCCCCCGCGGTGAAAACACCTGCAGGCGTGAGAGCCCCCATCGTGGTGCCCGCGGGCCGCGCGAAGAGCTCAAAGACCACGGGACCAATGGCATTCTGCGAGACAAATCGCACCATTTCGCCGCGAGCGATGGACGCACGCTCTGGGGTCACGACGAAGGGCCCCACCACCTCGATGGTGGCCCTCGCGGTGAGCCCACAGACGGTGTCGCGCGCGATGACCTCGACGCGTCCGGCCGTGGAGCCCGCGCGAAACCCACCGCCTGGCTCGACGTAGCTCCCGAGGCTCATCCCCTCGACGGTAAACGGCGCCAATCCAGAGCCACCCACAGCGCGAAGCTGAATCGCACGCTCGGTCGCAACACGAGGCGTTGCTGGCTCAATTCGCAGGGGATCGCAGCGTACCGCGCGCTCCTCGAGGGTCACATCAAACGTGGGCTCGATGACGTCGCCGCTGTCATCCAGTCCACTCGTTGGCGCGCATTGCGTCGCAGCAATTGCGGCGAAACACAGCACGAATCGAGAGCTCATCGCGCGAGGTAACATGGTCGACTACGCTAGCAAAACCACGCGATGGATCACCATCGAATGTCTCGATTGCTGCAGAAAATCCGCAATGGATCATGCGGCCTGCGCTCAGAAAAGCGTGGTCGCGATCCCCTTCGGTGATCCCCAACGTCCGGTGCGAGCAGAGGCTCAGCTTGTGCGAAGCATCGGTGCGATCGCGGTGGCGCGGGCGATCGAGGCGTCGAGGCGATGATCGCCTGGGTCAAATCCGGTCGATGCGACCAGCGTCGCGGCGACGTCTGGGGGCATAATTGCGCGGCCACGCTCGGTGCTGTCGGTGACCTCGTTGCGTTGAAAGTCCCACAGACCCACGCCCATGGCCACGCGACCTGAAGCACCGATGACGGTGTTGCCGCGGATGCCTGCGCCTGCGACCAAGCACGAGCTCGCGATGTGGTGGTCACGCCCGCCAAACTGGTTCATCAGTGGCGTCCGGGCGAACTCGCTGAAGGCCACGATGGTCGTGTGGTCGAGCCACTTGTCGCCCATCGGAAGTCCGACCGTCGGGTCTGTGATTTCGCTGGTGGCGAGATCATCGATCAAGGCCGCGAGGGACGCGATGCCTGGGTACAACCGGTTGGCGTGATCGAGGTTGTTGCTAAAGTGCGTGTCGGTCCCGTCACCGATCATCACTGAGACGCACTGCGCGACTCCGGACTTGATCGCCAACGCTGCGAGCGCGGCGCGCGAGCCCGGAAGGTTGATATCCGCGGCTGCGAGCGAGCGCCCGAGGTACTCGCCGTAGCGCTGTCGTAGCGCGACGCGCTCTGCCATCAGGGGCATGTTGGTGGAGTCGGCCAGAAAGTTAAACCGGTCGCTCAGCCGTGCGCGCAGCAGGGTCTGCGCGGTGCCCTGCGACTCGCGCATTTGCGTAAGCAATCCGCGGCGGTCAAACACGTTGACCTCACATGGGCGCTCACTTGTTGCGTACTGCTCGAGCGCGCTCTCGACCGAGTCGTGTTCGAGCATCGAGCCCTCGCGTGCAAGAACCTGAAGCAAGTCGTCGATGCTGTTGACCCGGAGGGCAGAGTAGCGACCTGGCATGGTCTCGTTGTAGGCCTCGACGCGCAGTGAGAGCGCGGGGAGCGGCGCGGTCGACCCGAGCATCGCGGCGATCTGTGTGGCCACAGACGATCCGCGAGCAGAATTGCCCGCTGGAAACGTTCCGGTGTTGAAAAACCGGTAGCCTACTTCGTGCGCCACGGTGCCCATGTTGATCCCGCGGACGATCGCGATGCGGTCGGCGTGGCGCGTAAGATCAGGGCCTTTGACGTCACCATTGGCAGCGTACTTGAGCGTCGCGGGGCCAAACGAGAGGTTGCTCTCTGCGCCGCCTGCCATGCGAGGCCGGATCACTTGCGAACGAAACTCGCTCGCAGCGAGCTGCTCATAGCGTGTGTCGGTAAGAAACATTCCACGCTGCTCTTCGGTATAGACCGAGGGATCGCGTGGATCGAGAAAGAGCAGCTGGTCAAAACCTGCCGGAAAGTACGCGAACACAAAGCGGCGTTTGGTCTGCACGGCGCCACGCATTTGTGCGTGTGCGACCGACTGCATTCCGAAACGTGATGCGAGTCCTGCGACTGCTGCGGTGCCAGTCGCTGCTGCCAGCTGTCGTCTCGTGAGACGAAAGGGCATCGATCGATTGTTGTTACTCATGTCGTTCGAGTCTCCTTCGTGCTCAGTAGGTCAAGAATTGCGTGTCGGTCGCCATCGCGATGCAGACCGTACGCCACCCGTCCGCTGGAGTACCGGCGGCGCGCATGGACGGACCCGACGCGACGGCTGCCGTGGTGGATGCCGTCGAAAATAGCTGAAATAATCCAGTGATTTCAGCGCTCATGGGGTCCATCGTGCGGCCCCAAAAGCGGCGCGCCAGGTACGTGAGGTTCTGTCGAATCGCAGCGGCATTTGCGGCCGTGTCGGTGGGCGATGCGTTGCGCAGCAAGCGACGTCGCTCGGGGACCGATTGCGCCACGTCGTCTGCAACCGAACGGCGACAGGCGTTGCGTGCGGCGTCGCTGGCGAGCTTTGAGAAGGTCACCGCAGGATCGGTCGCGTGGAGGGTGGTGTTGAGAAAATCTGCGCGACCCAGCGTCGGGGCCAGGGCCTCGAGCATGTCGGCGTTGGCTACGACGCTGCGGCCGCTGGGCGACTCTGGATCAGGGATGGATCGCGAGGCGATCCAGGTGTGTCCCGTCACGGCCAAGAGCGACGCGCGGAGCTGGTCTACCGAGAGCCTCCTGGCGCCTCGGCCAACGCGCTGATTGCCCTCTGTGGGATCGCCCACTGGCACCACAGGGTGCCCAGAAGGGAGCCCTGTGGGGTCGATGGGGGTGGAGGTCCCGCGAGACTCTACGGGCGGGGGAATGTTCGTGGGTTGTGTGGGCTCGGCGGCGGGCGTGCAGCCCATCGCGAGAGAACACAGCGATACGAACGCGAGTGATTGACAAGTCGAAGTGCGGACCATTAGTCGACCCTCCGGTACGTGGGCGAGGTGACCACGGCGCGAACGAGCGCACGATAGTTGTAATTGGCCTGTGAAAATCCAGTGACAAAGTTAGGTAGCAGCGCGCGCTGCTCGCTCTCGCTCATGGAGCGATTGAGGAGCTGGCGCCACACGGTCCGCACGGTGCAGCTCTGCAGCTCGCCCGATGCCGCAGCGGCCGAGACCAACCCAGCGGGACCCTCGTCGACGCGAGACATCTCGTCGGGGCGCCGGTAGAGAAACCCACGAAGTGTGCCCGCAAAGCGAGCGCCATCGGCGTCCACCGTGTCGGTCACGTACTGCTGACGGCAGCGTGTCGTACAGCCGATTCCACGCAGGGCGCACATCGCACAATTGGCATCGTAGGCTGGAAATTCAGCGGCAGAAAGAAACCGAGTGCTGCGCTCTGCCCAACGCGCGAAGTACGCCGTCATGGGCTCGATCGCGGCGTGACAGTTCTGGCAACCGCAGCGCGTGGCCAAGTTGGGCTCGCGTGTGCACGGATCGCTCGGTGCCGGCACGCGGTCTGTCCCGGGCGTAAAGGGCTTGCACATAAACGAGTTGCGAAACTGCGCAACGCGGGCTCGCCAGGTCGGAAACCGTCCCAAGTACGCAGCGGTTGTAAGCACCCCAGAGTGCTCTGCGCCGCGGATGTACTCTCGTGGGGTGTCGTCCGCGAACGGCGCGGCCGGCATGGTGTTCATCGGCGCCGGAGCCGAGAGCTCAATGCCTTGCACAGAGCCCACTTGGTTCTCGTACAGGTGACGCAGCGGACCGTTGATAAACGAGCGGCGTGTCGTGAAGATGTTGAAGTAGTTCTCGCCGCGCTCGATGACACTCCGCACGATCTCGAGGGGCTCGTCATTGAGCGCTCCACGGACTCGCGCTTGCGTGAGCGACACGAGGTCGGTGTTGGCCGAGACGCCAATCGCGGGCATGCAATACACGCCACGTGGGCCACAGCCGCACGAGGTGTCTCTGCGGCCCGAGTACGGCGTCGCGCAGCTCTGCCCATTGCGTGCGCTGTTCTCTGCGCTCTGCGAGTCGTATGCGCAGACGCGCATCGATTGTGCTTCGGCCCAGTACCAGTTGCTCACGGTCCGCGTACCCTCACGTCGGATCTTGAAGGCTTCGTCTGGGCCCGTGTAGGGCGTGTTGTCACAGGTGTTGGTTACGCGAAAGGGCTGCCAGGGAGGGCATGCGGCCGCTCGCATGGTTCCGCCGACGGCTTGGCCCGGAGGGTCCAGCGCTTCGGTCGAGAAGCCCGTGGGCGGTGTGGTGATGGTGAACTGGGTTGCCGTCGTTGTGACAGCGCCGCCTGCGTTGGGGCACGCGCAAATGTCGCCCGCTGCGCGGCAGCCCATGGGGCTCAGCGTCGGCGCTGGAGAGGTCCATGCCGCAGGGACCGTGCCCGTCGTCGCGACACCGACCATGGCCATACGGCCAAAGTCTGCCGAGACGATGGAGCCCGCGCCAGAAGGCGCGATCACTTGACAAATTCCAGGTCGAATCGCTCGTAGACGCAAGCCGTCTGTGTTGGGCGTCTGCGTCACCGAAGAGCAATAATTCGGGCAGTGGTTGCCGTCGTAGAGCGGCAGCGGTGCCCCGTCGTTGTCGTAGTACGGCCGAGTGACCGTCGTGCCGTCGCTCACTGTGATGCGGTACGTGGGCTGTGTCGCTCCACGCGCGGCTGGGGCAGGGTACTCGTACGGTGCGCCTCGGCGACCATCGCAACCCGTAAAGCCTGTTCCGCCACGTAGCTGGCGGTCGCCCGTCCCGTTGTATCGAATCGCGACGACGGCGTTGGGGTGCCGCGCGCGACCTTCGTCCGACAACAGCTCTGGGTCGGGCGAAAACGTGCCGCCCGCAGCCCCAGTGGTCATGTTTGGATCAAACCCCGTGAGGTCCGTCGTCGAGATCCGGTAGCCATCGAGCGTGGGCCACAAGAGCGACGCATGCCAGTCTTTGGCGCGCTGCAAAAACTCACGGCTCGCGAGCATCGCGTCGATCATCGCGTCGGGCACTTGGCCTGCAGTTTGGACCGCGTCGAGCTCTTCGTCCGTCGGTGGACGCCCACGCAAATCGAGCGAGAGCTGGCGCAGATACCGTGTGGCATCCAGGGTCACTGGAGCGCACGTCGGATCGGGGGTCGAGGGCGCCGCGGGGGTGACGCCTCCGCCTGGATCGCCGGGGTTTACAGGGGTGTTTTCGGGTGTCGCCGGCGCAGGTGCGCCGCACGCGGCCATGCTTGTGAGCAACACCGCGAGCGACCATCTCGGAGTGATCATTTGTACTCGACTGAGGGTGGGGGACCGAGCCATGCCGTGCCTCCTAAACAGCGCGATCACACATCAACGTCTCAGCTGCCGAAAAAGTGGCACCGCAAACTTTGACTCAAACGCGCAGGACTTGCAGAGATGCTAGCGCGGCGCATACGCACTGCGATAGAGCCCACAACGGTCCTTATTCTGGAAAATCAATGCCGAAAACCCTGGGCGGTAGGTCCTTGTAGGTGTGTTCGGTGGCTCTTCTGGACGGCCCAGGCGTTGATCGTCGCTTCCGTGCTTGCGGGGTTTGGTGCTACTGCGTACCGGCGCGCAGACTCCCTATGGTCGAACCTGGCTCCCTCGTCTCTGATCGTTACCGCATTGGCAAAAAGCTAGGCGAGGGCGGGATGGGTGCGGTTTATGAGTGCGAGAACATCACCGTAGGCAAGCGCTGCGCGATCAAGATTCTAGACCGCCGCGAGTCGCTGCCCCCCGAGGCGATGGAGCGCTTTAACCGTGAAGCGACGGCTCCTTCGAAGATCGCACATCGCAACGTGGTCGAGATGCACGACGCAGGGATTGAGCCTGATGGCACGCCCTGGATGGTCATGGAGCTGCTTGAGGGTGAGACGCTCCAAGAGGTCTTGCGCCGCGAGGGTGTGATTCAGCCCGACAAGCTGATGGCGCTCATGGACCCGCTGCTCGATTGTCTGGAGCAGATGCATGTCACCGGGTTTGTGCACCGTGATCTGAAGCCGCCTAATATCTTTCTCGCCGGCGACCCTGCTGATCCGACGGTCAAATTGCTGGATTTCGGGATCGCAAAGGCCCTCGGAGAAGAGAGCCGTACGCGCTCGGGCTATGTGATCGGGACCCCTGCGTACATGTCCCCTGAGCAAATGCGCAACGCACGCGGAGCCACTGCGCGCAGCGACCTCTGGAGCGTCGGCGTGATGCTCTTCGAGGCGCTCGTGGGCTACAGACCTTTTCGCGGTGAGACCTTCGCGTTGCTCGCTCAAATCGCGGGGCCTGATCCCTCTCCACGGCTCGCGCGGGTCGCGCCTCATCTGGGGCGCGAGATCGCTGACTTGGTCGATCGATGTCTGTCCAAGGACCTCGCGAAGCGTCCCGCGAGCGCGGCGATGTTGCGTGCAGAGCTACGCGTGGCGCTCGCCAAGTGCGGCAGGGCGCGGCGCATGGAGCCCCCCGAGGACGGAGAGAGCTCGCAAGAGTTTGCGCTTGGGGATGAGCAGGTCGCACACACGCTCCCCGCGAGCTCGCATCAACCCGCAGCGGAGGGCGTGAGCGCGCACAAGTCCAGAGGGCTCTTGGGTCTCGCCGCGGTCTTTTGTCTCTTTGCGTCTGGCGCCTTGGTGATCGGTTGGCTGGGCAATCGTGGCCCGACCCGCCCTCCGGCACGCCCGCCCGTCGCGACGACGCGGACCCCGAGCTCCGGTGCGCTTCACGCGGTCGCCGCGGATGGCACACGCGCGCTTGGGCACTATCGTGAGCTCCAAGATGCGCTGCGGTCGTGGCAGCACGACGTCATCGAGTCTCGAGGCCGCGGAGATTCCAGCCCCTACTACGTTGATCACGTGCAATTTCACGGTTCAAATGGGCTCTCTGCGCCCGCCGCGATCCGGCGCTATTGGAGTGAGCTGTTTTCGCGCTCGTCCAACACGCTGCGCTTTGATTGGGCTCGCACGCGTGTACGTGAGCGCGAGGCCAACCTCACCGAAGTGCCCGCGGCTTGCATCAACGTCGCGGGGGCACGCGGTGCTGTCTACGAAGTGCGCGCGCAGGCCACTGAGTACCGCGCAGATCGTCACCCAGACATCGGCTGCGCAGAGCTCTCGGGCGTGTATCTCATGCGTCTTCGTCGGATCGATCGCGGCTACAAAATCTGTCACGAGAGCTGGTCGTTGCGCGAGGGCATCTGCAGCTCGTGTCCGACCGCGCGCGTCTGCCAGGGAACCAGCCCCGATCCGTAGCGTCCCCTCCGATTGGTTAGCTCGTCGGCGCACCCGCGGCGCGGTCGATCCAGTCGTGAATGGACTGGCTCGTGCGTGCACTTGATGGAGTAAATGGTGAGCAAAATTGCACTCCATTAGAGTTGCTCGAGTGCACCGTGAGTGTCACCGCTTGCAGGGATCCAAACCGGCCCTTGCCCGAGGCGAAGAGCGTCATGAGCTCGGGGCCCGCGGCACGGCGAGGCGCCGAGAGCAAGTGGGCGACGCCTCCGCTGGGGGTGTGGGCCACATAGCCCGACACTCTGCGAAACAATGGGTCTGCAAAGACTTCGGCGGCCTGAACACGCGCGAGCCATTGCTGAAGGGTCCCGTCTGTGGGCGCGTCTGGGAGCTGCAGGTCATGCCGCGCGAGGGCCGAGTGGACTGCGCGCATCTCGGTCTCTGCACGCACTGTCACCGTGCGCGAGAACGCATCGACCGAAACAGCATCGCGGGGCTCGGGGATCGTTGGCGCAGGAAATCCCTCGAAGGGCTCTGGCAACAAGGGCCCCCCGGACAACACCTCGAAAGGGTCTGCGGCGGCGGCGAGGGCGCGCAATACCGAGAGCCCATCGCCATGCTCAAGTCCCATCGCGCCACGCTTGGAGCGGCCGATGCCGTGGTGGTGCGCGATCGTTCCGCCTGCAGAATGTGCGGCCAAGAGCGCTTTGGCCCACGTGAGATCGTAGCGCTCGAGGGCTCGCTCATCGGTGGGACTCGCGCCCACGAAGGTAAAATAAATCGAGCACCCATCGGTGTAAGCGTGGCTCATGTGGGCCATCACCAAGCCCCCCTGTGCGAGCGCTGCGCGGACGCCTTCGTAGAGCGCCTTAAATCGCGACCAAGGTGCCGCGACCTCCATCGTGTCGACCCACAGCCCCTTTGCGTACGTTGCAGGCTGTCGATAGCTCACTGAGTGTCTGCGTGAGATCCAGCGCTTGGCTGGCGCGTCGCCTTCGTCTTGGCCGCCACAGGCTACGCAGAGGGCTTGGGCCTGCGCGAGCGCCTCGCGACCCATGTCGCGCTCGGCCTCGGTGCACTCAAAAATCACGATGAGAAGGGATCGACCAAAGAGCCTCTCGCCGTGTCGCGCGTTGATCGCGTTGAACAAACGAGAGGCCGGGCCGACTCTTCGCAAGAGCCATTGGGCCGTCGCGTTGGGGGCGCCTGGCGCGTGCACTTCGGATTCGCTCGAGCGACGCTTTCCTGTGCGAAAAATGTACGAATCGAGCGGGTCGTACACGCGGCACACCGCAGGCCTGAGCCCCGATTGATAGAGCGCGCGGACGGCGTCCCAGGCTTGGCTCAACGTCGCGAACGTAAAGCCCACACCGAGCTGCTCTTTGGGCGCAGGCCACACCCGCATGGTCGCGCGGGTGACCACGCCGAAGAGCCCCTCGCTCCCGACCATGAGCGCGCGCGCGTCGATCTCGCCCGGCGCAGGTGCACCCGCAGTAAACGGCTCGCCGGTGGGCAAGATGCCCTCGACCGAGAGCACCATGTCTTCGACTTTTCCGTAGCGCCCTGAGCACTGTCCGGCGCCGCGCGTGACAATCCATCCGCCCAGCGTCGAGCACGCGATCGAGCTTGGATAGTGGCCCATCGTAGCGCCTCGCGCGAGGAGCGTATCTTCGAGGTGCTGCCCTAGAATTCCTGCGTCTATTTCGGCTTGTCCGAGGGTCAAGTCGACCGAATGGACGCGCCTCATGCGCTTGGTGTCCAGCACGATGCTCTCGGGCTCTGCCACGGTCATCCCGCACACGCCCGAGCCGCCGCCAAAGGGCGCGATCTTGACGCCATGGCTCGCGGCATAGCGCAGGACGGCGGCCACTTGGTGCTCATCGTGGGGCCACACGACCGCGCTGGGGCCGGCAGGGCGCGGCAGCCCACCTCGCCGCGCGATGAGCTGCCGCGGCCACAAATCATGGGCATACGCTCTACGCTCGATTGCACCGTCAGAGACTTGGTCCGCCGAGAGCAAGCGCTGCAAATCGTTGATCAGAGTCTTCACAACCGCAGAGCCTACCTTGCACGCAGCGCGTGCGGACGGTAACTCCACGGCAGGTGACATCTCTGGTGACTCGACGACATTTGCCCGTGCTGCAGTCCAAGCCCGAGCCCAAGACCCCGGATCAGGGCCCCGAGGCGGAGGGGGATGACTCGCCCGCGTGGCACTGGATTCCGCTCGGAATGGGCGTGTGCATCGGCGCGAGTACCCTCCTAGCGCGCTGGCTCTGGGTGCCTTATTCGCAGGCCCTCGTCGCGCGTCTTGGGGCGCATCCGTCTGTGGCTGCCATCTCTCACGCGCAGAGCCGTCTCGCGCTGCTGGGAGCCGGCGTAGCGATCACAGGGAGCGCTGTCGGAGGTCTCGTGGTCGGCGCCCTAGGCAACGCCAAGACCAACCAGCGTCACGGCATGCTCGCGGGGCTGAGCGCGATGCTCTTGCTCTCGCTGTTGATCAACGCCAAGGTGACCTTCGCGGGGCTCTTAGCGTCTGCGCTGATGCTCCCCATCGGCGCGCTCGCGGCCTATGTAGGGGCCGTTGGGGGCCTGCAGATTCGCTACCGTGTGATGCAGCGTGCGGCCAAGCAAGACGGGTAATCGTCGCGCTCGAAGTACACTTTTTTGCTGTAAATCATCAAGCGAAGTACAGCACCGCTTCTTCGCGATGGCGCGTGATCATGGCGTCTACGTGAGCCAAAAATGCTTGGCGTCTTCGCATGAGCGACGTGATCTGAGTGCTCGTGAGCGGCAGGTGCGCGGCGTCGCGGTCGAGGGCGAGCTCTGCGCGGACCGAAGCCTCGGACATTGCGCGGACTTGCGTCACGAACGCGCGCGAGAACCGCGAGATCTGTCGCAGGTGACGCATGACCCCTGAGAGCATGCGGTCGCCGAATGGCTCAGAGAATCCGCCGTTGTTGTCCAGGTAGATCAGGTGCCCAGTGCTGTCCATCGGCACGTTCGCGCCGCTCCAGCGGTCCCAGTTTCCGGTGAGGACATCGAAACTAATGAGCGTTGAGATCTCTTCGGCGCGTGTGCGTTGGGTGTCCGGGATGGTGCCTCCTTGGCGCAGCCACGTGCTCCAGCGCAGCCGGTCGTGCTCTTGGTCAATGCGAGACTCGCGGAGGATAGGGCACCAAAAGATCGCCGCGCCCACGACGGTCTGGTCGCGCTCGACGGTCACCGGGCTCACGCGAGGTAAGCGCAGCTGGCTCGCGGGGATCACGCGGGTCACGGCCGGCGGCACGCGCTCAAGACGCAACAAGCGATTGAGCCGAAACGCCGCGACCTCTGAGGTAAACGCCTCGCCATGGGACGTGCTCCGCGGCTTAAACGCCATGTCGATTTCGCCTGGCAAATCACAGGCATAATTCACTGAGGTCGAGCCCACAGGGCGACGCGACAAGATACGCCCCGTGCGCAACTGTTCGAGGATGGTCTCTTCGGGGAGGCCATAAAAATTGCGCCGGTTGGCCTGCTGCGCAGCGCTCACGCGCGGCATCAGTGTGGACGCGGTGAGCATGGCTGCGGTGCTGAGCGCCTGGCGTCGATCCATTCGAAGAGTCGTCATGGGCAGTGTCGTTCGTGTGCGAAGACCGTCGTTGTGAACCTATGCGCCGAGCGCGTCCGGCTCTCAAACGATGCAGTCGGTGAGTTGATTCGATGCGCTCTGCTACAAACGTTGCCGAAACTGCAAGACCGCGCCGGTGCGCCAGTCTCCGTGATCGTTGTTGCGGCCCAAGAGGTCTGAGAAGAGCCGGTGCCGATTGACCATCGCGTGCCCGATGATGTCCTCGTCGCGGATGTTGTAGCGAAAGCGAAGGTGCCGTACGAGCGCGAGCGCGGCTTCGATTTGGGGGCCGCGTGTGAGCATCGCGTGCTCAACCGCAGCGGGCCCTTCGCGGAGGCAGCTTTGCACAAACTCAATGCCAATGGCCACATGGTTGAGCCCGTTCGCGTGGCGACAGCGCATCGTGGGCGGGACAAGGCCATACACGCTGCCGTCTTGGTCTACGATGTAGTGGGCACACAGCCCTGGGAGCTCGCCGCGTCGGGGACGATTGTTTGCAAACGTATGCCATGCCGAGCGAAAGCTTGGACCGCAGGTGTAGTGCAGCACCACGACCTGGGGTCGCAGGGCTGCTTCAAGGGTTCCATAGTGTCTGAGCGAGTACTCCGCGGTCTGTTCGCGGCGCTCGTCGAGGTAGGGCAGCAGGCGCGGGATCACCGGCGGGGGAGGGGGCATTGGGCCCGAAATTTCTGGGGCATTACGCTGTCGCGAGGGCAACGGTGCGAGCAGCTGTACGTCGCGCAGCATGAGCCGATGCCGCGCGCGGCGTGCACGCATCGAGACTCCAGAGAGGGTGGGGTTGGATAGACTTCGCGGGGGCTCTGGCTGCCTCTGCGGCGGTTGGACGAGCGGCGACGCCATCCATCCCAACCACGCCCACAGACACACGATCGCGCCACGTACTCCCAACGACTCTCTCTTGCCTCGGTCACACAGTGTACACGGTCACGCTCTTGCGACACCTAGCGCGCGAAAGTGTAAACTCGGTCGCCACGCCACGGAGCCCGAACATGACCATCGTCCCTGTAGATTCTCACACAAGACTGCGGCCGCTCGCTCTGGGTGACGAGCCCTCGTTGGCGCGCCAAGGAGACGACTTTGACATCGCGCGGTGGATGCGAGACCGGTTTCCGCATCCGTACACTCGCGAGAGCGCCGAGTCGTGGGTGCAGTTTAATTTGGACGTGGTCCCGGTCTGCAACTTTGCGATCGAAGTCGACGGTGAACTCGTTGGATGTGCAGGAATTTTGCTCGGAGATGACATCCACCGAGCGTCCTGTGAGATCGGCTACTGGCTCGGCCGCACACACTGGGGCAAGGGTACCGCGACGCGCGTCGTGCGCGCGCTCACCCAGCACGCGATGGACGGGCTGCGACTAGAGCGCGTGTTTGCCTCGGTCTTCGAGGGCAACGTGGCGTCGTGTCGTGTGCTCGAAAAATCGGGCTTTCGACACGAAGGCGTGATGCGCCGCTCGGTGCTCAAAAACGGTGTCCACCTTGATTCTCACTTGTACGCCCGTGTGGTGGGCGATCCCTGACAGACAACAATGACGTGATCGCCGGATCGCAGTGTAGAATCGCTGGGATGTACTTGCTTAACCGAACGCGATGGCTCTTTGTCGCAACCCTTTCGCTCGGCGTGGGATCGCCCGCGTGCTCAACCCCGCCCCGGCCTGCCGATGTCGTCTCAGGGGACACAAGCGCCGATCAGCACACAGAGCCAGACGGCACCGAAGCGGACGCTGGCGATGCTTCGAACGCTACCGACGCGATGGACGCTACGGATTCAATGGAGCCTGACGACGCGGCCACGGTGGACGCTGGCGATGGGGCTGTGAGCGCGATGGACAGCGGCGACGCGACCGCGCTGTCGGACGCGGACGCTTCTGCGATGGGTGATGCAGCGCCCGACGGTGGCGTCGTGCTCGTGGACGCCGCGTGCAATGGCCGCATCGAGAGCCACACGATTCTCGAGTCGCCTCATGTAGACGTCGGCACCGCCATCACGTGGAACTCTAACCCTCCGTCGTCGGGTCCTCACTTTGGCATCTGGGCTCGCTGGGGTGTGTACGCCGAGCCTGTCCCGCGGGGCTACCTCGTGCACTCGCTCGAGCACGGCGCGGTGGTCATTGGGTACAACTGCGCGCGTCGAACATCGAGCGCGGCATGCACCGCGATGCACGACCGCTTGGCTGCGTTTGTCGCGGCGCTCCCGCCCGAGCCACGGTGTCTGATGGAGGGCGTGCGCCGCAGGATTATTCTCACGCCAGATCCGCTGCTCGCGAGCACGGTGGGCGCGTCGGCGTGGGGCAACACCTACCGCGCGGACTGCGTCGACGAGCGCGCGCTCGAGACCTTTGTGCTGTCTTTGACGGGCCGCGCTCCCGAGGATTTTTGCTTCGATGGGAGCTATCCGGACATTGCGCCGGATGCAGGGCCAGACGCCGCGACAGACGCATCTTCCGATGTGCCGCGGGGATGATCGTGGGTGATCGACCGCGGCGGTTGAGTCGTCACGCCGTGGTGCCGCGAGCGCGCAGGGATAGGTCCACCGTTCTGGAGTCTCCGAGATGAAATTGGCTGATCGTTATCGCATGGACCGCCGCGTGGGAGAGGGGGGCGGAGGGGGCGTCTTCTTGGTGCGTGACCGACTCGCAGACGACGCGCTCATGGTGCTCAAGAGACTGCATTTGCACGCGCACGCGGGCGTCGCACAGTGGCTCGTGAACGAGTTTCAGGTGCTCGCGCAGCTGGATCTCCCGGCGGTCGCGCGTGTGTTTGACTTTGGTCTCGCTGAGCCCGACGCAGACGACCCCGGTGGGGCGTTTTTTACCCGCGAATTCGTAGACGGAGTGCCGCTTGACGAGGCGTTTCGCCGAGGGCCTCCGAGCGCCGCGAGGCTGGTGGAGCTCTTTGCGACGGCGGGAGAGACCCTGCGCGCGATGCACCGCGTCGGGGTCGTCCACGGAGACCTCAAGCCAGCCAATTTGGTCGTGCCTCACGCAGGCGGTCGCGCCGCAGTAGTTCTCATTGATTTTGGTCTCGCCCACGGCGCGCTCGGCGCAGCAGAGCGGGTGCGCGGTGGGACCCTTGCGTTTATGCCTCCTGAGCGTTGTGCTAGGCTTTTAGCTGGCGAATCGCTCGATCCAGATCCCAGCGCTGACGTCTTTGCCCTCGCGCTGTCCCTGTTGTTCGTGCTCGGTCTAGAGAGCCCAGAGAGCCCAACGCCCGAGACTCTCAGAAGCAATCCAGAGTGGGTCGCCCTCGCCGAATTGGGCCGAGTGGGCGCGTCGCGTGACGCCAATCGACGGTTCGCGACCGCCGAGGACTTCGTCGCTGCGCTCTACCGTGCAGTGCCCAGCGCAGCTCCGATCGCCAGCGCGATGTCCCGTGTCGTCCTGCGACCCGAGGGCCGCGAGAGTGAGCTCGGGGTGCTGTTGGACCAAGTCGCGAGAAAGCTCATCCAGCGCGACGGAGGCGCCTCGGTTGTGCTCCTGACCGGCGAAGAGGGCTCTGGTCGCAGCACGCTCTTGCGCGAGCTCACGTGGCGCGCACAGCTCCGTGGTGTCCAGGTCCTTCATATCCAGGGAGAGCCTGGCGAGGGGCCCAGCGAGAGGCTCCGCCAAGGCGCACAAATTCTCAGTGGAATCAACGAGTTAGACTTACTCCCTGATCCGCTCGTGGCCGCGCTGAGGCTCGCGCTGCGACCCGCGCCGGTGCTGTTGTTAGTCGACGATCTCGACCGCGCGGACGCACAGTTCATCTCGCTGCTGCGCTCGGTCGCGTATGGCTTTGAGGGCACCGAGCGCTTGCTCACCGTAGCCTCGGCGACGTCGCGTACGGACGCTGTGCTGCTCGCGCCACAACGGGTCGTCGCGCTGGGTGAGCTCGACGAGAGCGCCGTGACCGCGCTGTGCCAACAGATCCTCGGCGCCGTCGAGCCCGGCGTCGTCGCCGCAGTGCGAGCGCGCACGAGCTCTCTCCCGCTCGCGGTGACCGAAATACTGCAGGCCCTCGCGCAGGTCGGCGCGGTGACCGCGGCGGATGTTCATCGCATCGAGCTGCCCCCCCGTGCGCAGGACCTCGCGCGCCGCCACGCCGCGTCGCTCACGCCCGAAGAGTGCCACGCGGTGGCTGCGGTGTACGCCCTCGGCGTGCCCGCGGACCAAGCGGCCCTCGCGGCCATGTCTGTGTCTTCGCGTGCAACCGACCTCGCCCGCGCGCGCGGCGTCTTGGTGATGCGCGCAAACGCGACCCTCGTCGCGGCCAACCCAACCGTGGCAGTCGCTGCGGTCGATCGGCTCGATGAGCCCTCGCGAATGAAGCTCTTTCACGACGCGGCGGCGCACCTTGATGCGCGAGACGCCGCGCCCACCCAGCGCGCGTGGGCACACTTGCGTGCTGGCGATCTGTCCGCTGCGCTCGCCCAAGCGCGTCGCGCGGCGATCACCCTGCGCGCGTCGGGCGTCGGGCACGTGGGCGCTGCGCTCTTTCGCGCGATCCGTCAGGTCCAGGAAGACGTGGTTTCGTCAGAAGATTTGCTGATCGAAGCCGAGCTTGAGGCGGGCGCCGGAGACTATCAAGCTGCCATCGCGGTGGCGCGTCTCGCGAGTCGACGTCTGGACGCTACGCCGAGCGAAGTGCTCAAGGGGCTTCGTGTCGAATGCAACGGGCTCGCACAAATCGGGCAGCTCAGTGAGGCGCGTGTGGGCTGCGAGCGTGGGCTCGCGCTCGCGACAGAGACCGACGATCACGTTGGATTTTTGCACGAGATCGCGCGAATTGACTTTGCCGAAGGCCAGTATGCCCGTGCCCGAATCGCGTGCGAGACCGCGATCGCTCGTACTCCCTCGGGCTCGATGAGCGCGCGACTCTCGTCGTTGGCGGGCCTGTGTGCGAGCTATGTCGGCGACGTCGCCGGGGCCTCTGAGCATCTCGAACGCGCGCTGGCGCTCTGGGCTGACACGGACTCTCCACGCGAAGAAGCTGTCACCCTGGCCTACCTCGCGATCGCCCGAGATCGCGCAGGGGATCCAGCGGCAGCGCGTGCCATGTACGAGCGCGCGCTTGAGCGAGCGCGGGAGGGTGGCGACAGCGGTCAGATGGCATCGGCGAGGCTCAACCTCGCGTCGCTTCTCGAACAGCAGGGAGACCTCCCGGCGTCTCTCGATCACTTGGCCGCTGCAGAGAAGCTGGCGCGTCGCGCGGGGAGCGTGCGTGTGCTCTTGGGAGCGCAGCTTAACCTCGCGAGCCACATGCTCCGGTTGGGCTCGTACGAGCGCGCGTTGGCTGGGCTTCAGCAGGTGCTGCTTGACGCACGCGAGAGCGGCATGCGCATGATTATCGCGCACGCGCTGCAGGGCCTAGGGCTCGCACATGCGCGGCTGCGATCGTTTGATTTGGCGCTCAAAACCCTGGGCGAAGCGATCGCTGAGTTTCGCGCAACAGGCGACGAAGACGCTGCCTCCGACGCGACCCTTGACCTCATCGAGACGCTCCTCGATTGCGGCGACGGACCTCACGAGGCGAGGGCCGAAGAGCTTCTCTTGGAGCAGCCCGCACCCACTGACGCGACCTCGCCGCAGACGCGCGCGAGGCTGGCGTTTTTGCGTGCGCGGATCTTGATGAACCGCGAAGACTTTCGCGCTGCATCGCGTGGCTTTGTGGCCGCGCTTGATGCGCTCGGTGACGAAAATCTATGGGAGCTCCGTGCCGCGATTCTCACGCGAAGGGCGACCTGTCACCAGGCCGCGGGAGCTGAGCTCCATGCGCGCAAAGACCGCGAGCAAGCCCTCGCAATCCTTGAGCAAATTGCCGTGACGCTCCCTCCCGATCTTCGCAGCGCGTTTTGGAGCGTCAGCGCCCGCGCACAGCTGCGGAGCGACCAGTTCGAAGCGTCCTCGCCCCAAGAGTCTTCGACGTCATCGCTCTCAGTCATGAACGTAGGGCTGTCGTCTCACGCTGCGACCGTCGCCGCGCAAGATCATCGCTTGATCTTGCTCATCGAGCTCTCTCGTCGTGTCAACGAAGCACGCACGTTGGACGCCGTCCTTGAGCAGACCACGCGCGCAGCCGCCGAGCTAACCAACGCCGAATCGGCGCTGGTCTTGCTGCTCGATGACAAGGGGGCTCTCACGCAGCGAGCGCTCTTGGGGCCCGAGGTCGCAGGCGAGCAGTTCTCGCGCTCAATCGCCGAGAGCGCGCTGATTGACGGCGAGGTGTTGGCCTCGCACAACGCGCAAAAAGACCAGAGATTCAGCGATTTTCGCTCGGTCCACGAGCGCGAAATGGGCGCCGTCGCGGCGGTCCCGATCCGCGCCCGCGGTCGCACGCTCGGAGTGCTCTACATCGAGAATCGGCATCGCCGCGCGCGCTGGACGTCGCTGGACGTGAGCCTCTTGCGCACGTTCGCAGAGCAAGCGGGCACTGCGGCCGAGCGTGCGACATTGATCGAGCAGCTTGAGAGCCGCACGCACGAGCTTGAGGTCGCGCGGCGCGAGATCGAGCACCTGCTCGCAGAGCGCACTGCAGAGCTCGCGACGACTCGCGAGTCTCTCGCGCGGGCCGAAGAAGCGCTGCGCACACGGTTTACGCCGCAGGGCATGGTGGCCACGAGCGAGTCCATGCGCAGAGTGCTGTCCATCGTCGAGCGTGTGCGCGACGCGGACGTCCCGGTTGTGATCGAGGGGGAGAGCGGTACGGGCAAAGAGCTCATCGCGCGTGCGCTGCATTTTACGGGGTCGCGCTCGACGGGGCCCTTTGTGGTCGTGCACTGCGGCGCGATCCCCGAGACCCTCATGGAGAGCGAGCTCTTTGGTCACGTGAAGGGCGCTTTTACCGGCGCCGATCGCGACCGCAAGGGGCTGCTCGCGAGCGCAAACAAGGGCACCGTGGTCTTTGACGAAATCGCAGATATGTCTGCAAAAATGCAGGTAGAGTTGCTGCGTGTGATCCAGGATCGAAAGATCCGCCCCGTGGGCGCCGAGGCCGAAGAGTCCATCGATGTGCGCATCATCGCGATCAGCAATCAGCCCTTGCTGGACCTCGTCGCGGCCGGAAAAATTCGCGAAGATTTGTTCTATCGCTTGTCTGTTGTGACGCTGCGGTTGCCGCCGCTGCGTGAGCGCGCCGAAGAGATCCCTGCGCTCGCGAGCATGATCTTGGCGCGCTGTGCAGAAGAGCACGGCATGGCGCGCAAGAGGCTCACCCGCGACGCGCTCGACCGGCTTGTTCATAGCCCTTGGCCTGGCAACGTACGGCAGCTACGTCATTCGCTTGAGAGCGCCGCGGTGCTCGTCGACGGGGACGTGATTGACGCTGCTGCGCTCGCGCTGAGCGAGCCACGTGAGCGCACGAGCGTGTCGCTGGTGCCGCCTACCGCGCTGTCGATTCGCAAGGCCAGCGAGCGCCAACGCATCCTGGATGCTCTCGAAGAGTGCGACTGGAACAAAGTCAAAGCCGCGAAGCTCTTGGGCCTGCCGCGGCGGACGCTCTACCGGCGCTTGAGCGAGCACAACCTTCTCGATCCGTGAGCGTGCCAGGCGTAAATTCGCTGTGCCGTTGTGTGTCAGAGAGGGAGCGCTCGGGCCCGCGGTGTCTTGAGGGTCGGTAGAAATGCTATGATTTTCCATGGTTTAGCCATGGCACACTCTATGCTTTATTGAATGCGGCTCTCCATCCGCTGCCTCTGTGTGAGGCCGGATTCAGCGCGTGACTCTCTACGATGCTCGCTCCCGTGGGCTGAGGACAGACCCGTGAAACTTCGAAAAGCACTCCTCGTAGGACTCTGCGCGCTGGGCATGAGCGGCTGTCTCTGGCGTCCTCCTGTGATCCCTCCTCTGGGTGTTCCCACGATCGACGCGGGGCTTGGCAACACACCCGACGCCACGCGTGGCGAGGACAGCGGAACCCAAACCAGCTTCGAGGCCGCATGTGCGGACGCCGCTCGTCGAAACGACGGCTCGGTTCCCGCGACGGTCACACTGAATGACGGCCGCGTGGTCCCCTGCGGCGCCACCGTGGACGCGAGCGCACCGCAAGACGCGAGCGCACCGCAAGACGTTGCGGACGACGCCAGCGACGCCAGCGAGCCTGACGCGGGTGACTCTAGCGACGCCAGCGACGCAAGTGAGCCTGACGCGTTTGACGCGAGTGACGCCACAGACGCGAGTGACGCCACAGACCCGAGTGATGCAAGTGAACCTGAGGCGGGTGACCCAGCACGCGATTCGTAGCGAGCGGTGAGGCTCGGGTGCTCGGCGCTGGATTGCACATCGAAGCGTTGCTACACCGAGCGACGTAGACCGCAGTGCGCTTCGCTGAGACCCCGCGTACCCAAAGCTTGGTCACACGTGTCACAGTACGCGTGCGCAACAGAGGACGCTTTATGCTGAGTGAGCAACGCAGGGCGATGGACAGCCGAGATACGGTGATTTGGCAGCGAATTTATAGAGCCATCGCGCTGGTCGTCACGGTGCTCTCGTGTGCAGGGTGCCCTCCCGGCGCCGTGCCGCCGATCGATGGCGGGCGCACCTGCTCAAACGTCGCCGAGTGCAACCCGAGCGGCGCGACCTGTGGCGTGATCGTTGACTGTGTCTTGGGCTATTGTGCGACCAGCACGATCGTCCGCGCATGTGCAGACGGCGGTGGCCTCGGAAGCGACGCGGGCGGGGACACCTGCTTCGTCAGTGAAGACTGCAACCCACCTGGCGCCTGTGGACCCATCATCGCTTGTGTGAACTATCAGTGCGATCGCGGCGGTCCACGCATCACGGTTCCCTGTGTCTCAGACGCCGGGATGTCCTCTGTGGATGCCAACCCGGGCGCGGACTCTTCGAGCGACGTAGCTGCGCAAGACGCATCGGGCGATAACTAGTTTTTGCTGAGAAAACACAGGTCGATTCAATGTGGCTCAACCTCGCGCTGCCGACTTGGCTCACCATCGTCTCGACGGTGTTCTTTCTTGTCCTTGAGCGCGTAGCCCCAGGGCGAGAGCTGCCCAAGGTCCGCGGCTGGTACCTGCGCGCCCTCGCGTTTAACCTCGTGCAATTGCTCATCACGCTCGGGCTCAACCGCGTGTGGAAGTCGCTGTTCTCGGGCGGCTCACTCTTGCATCTCGCGCACCTTGAGCGCCCGTGGCTCGAGGGGCTCATCGCGTGGCTGGTGGGCACGTTTTTCTTTTACTGGTGGCACCGACTGCGACACGCGAATGGCTTTTGGGCTGTGTTTCACCAGCTCCATCACTCGCCTGCGCGGATCGAAGTCGCCACCTCGTTCTACAAGCACCCCGTCGAGATCTTCGTCGACGCGGCGCTCGCAGCGGTTGTCTTGTACCCCCTCCTCGGCGTCTCGCTGGGCGGCGCCTTCTGGAACAACTTCTTCGCCGCGACCGGTGAGTACCTCTACCACGGCAATTTTCGCTCGCCGCGCTGGCTGCGGTACTTCGTCCAGACTCCCGAGCTGCACTCGATCCATCACCAGCTCGACGTGCACCGCTACAACTTCTCAGACCTCACGCTCTGGGACCGCCTGTTTGGCACCTACAAAGACACGACGGACTTCGTCGCCGAGTGCGGGTTTCCGCGCGACAACGAGCGCTACGTCAAAGACATGCTGCTCTTTCGCGACGTGTACGACCGACCTTGATCGTCGCAATCGATCTTGCAAAAACACTCACGGAGTGGTCGGCGCAGCGCTCGGTGTCCCGCTGCTTGGTGGGCCCGGAGCGTCGTCGTCGTTGTCCTCGACCGTCGTCGCCTCACGCACACGTTGGTTGTCCTGCGCGACGTCCTCAACGCTCTCGTCTTCGCCGCCTCCCGCAGGAGGAGCCACCGGAGGCTGGCCCACCACGGGCGGATGCCCATCGCGTCCATACTGCGGCCGCTGGCCTGGGCGAGACCAGTCAACCCACGCGGCAGACTCGCTGCGCACATCCATGTGGACAAACACGCTCCGTGGATAAAACCCGCAGCCAGTCTGCGGGAGCGTGCGACAAAAATCTCGCAGCACGCGGTTGGGCACTCCCTCGACGCGCATGTCCATCGCGTGCCCGACGTTATGGTTCGAGTGCGCGGTCCACTGCCCACGCCGAAACGGTCGATACCCCGAGATCACATGGACGCGACGGCCGCCAAAGTGATCCGACACCTGCGCCAATAGCCTGAGCAAACGCGGGTGAATCGTGTGCGTGCGGCCATCTCCGTAGCGCAAAAAATGGCGCATGCGGTTGAGCCCCGTGTTGGTCACGCGGCGGAGGCTCACGCTCATCTGTTCGCCCGTGGACTCTCGCACAAGGCGCACATAGCCCTGGATGCTCGGGCGGCCCCAGCGCCCTCCTCCGGAGCGCCCAGCGATCCCGCCGTTGCGTCCGTTGGATGCCACCCGCGATGAGTTGGTCGCGTGGGCTTGCACAGGGGGCGATGCGTGCATGGTGGGCACGGGCGTGCCGCCGAGGCTGCGCACGACCTCGTCGCTCACCTCGTTGGGCAATCTCAGCCGCTGACCGTTGCGCAGCGCGTAGGGCGGGACGAGATGATTGCGCTCAATCAGCGACGCGGACGAGACGTGAAGGGCCAGCGCGATCTCTGAGACGGTGTCTCCGCGTGCCACGATGTAGTGCCGACCGTCGATGCGTTGTGCCTCGCAGGGGACGGCGAGGAGGGTCAACGTGAGGGCCGAGGCGAGCGTGAGACCGTGAGATAAAACGCGCATGGGTAAAGACGTACAGACCGCGATGACAGAGGGACCGGCAGAGGTGCGGCGATCCAGAAATGAGGCCGAAAGACTGACCGAAACCACCGCGTTGTGCCACTGCCAACGAAGGGCATCGGTACAATCGGGTGACAGAACGCGCCCAAGAACGCCGTAAAAGGGGCCTGTAACAACTTTTGTGCTCTCTCGACGACCCGAATCGAAGGAGCATGGCACTGATGAAAAAAGAGAAGATTCGCGCGGAATTGCTAGATGAAATTCTAGGCGGAGCGCGCACTCAGGCTGAGATTTTCGGACCA
>JAUXYJ010000058.1 GCA_030694465.1 Deltaproteobacteria bacterium
TGGTCCGAAAATCTCAGCCTGAGTGCGCGCTCCGCCTAGAATTTCATCTAGCAATTCCGCGCGAATCTTCTCTTTTTTCATCAGTGCCATGCTCCTTCGATTCGGGTCGTCGAGAGAGCACAAAAGTTGTTACAGGCCCACCCCCGCGGGGATCGAGGTCCGCGGTGTGCGGACGAGTGCAATCGGGTACACTCTACGGGTGCTTTGCAGACACGCACGCAACCTGTGTAGGGTTCGGGTGTGGTCGCTGATCCGTTTGTTGGCCCTGCGCGGGCGCACCCAAGAGGTCCTGAGATGATGCTTCGAACCTGGTTTGCCGCTGCGATTGCAGTGATGTCCGTCGCGTGCTCTGAGCCCATGGGCAGATTCAATCTCGACGGCGGCAGCGGCGGCGAGGGCGGGATGTCGTCGATGGACGGCGGCTTTGTGATGCCCGAGGCCGGCCCAAGGCCCGACCGTGATCCCACGATGATCGACCCCGACGCCGCGTGCGCGACGCAGAACTCGCCCACGACGCGCGCCCCGATGAATCTCTTGATTCTGTTGGACCGCTCAGGCTCGATGGATGGATGTGCGACGGGCGGGAGCGGCAGCTGTGGGGGTCGCACCAAGTGGGCCGCGGCACAGCAGGGGATCGTCTCGCTCTTGCGTGCGCTCGAAGACGACGCGCGCGTTGGGCTGATGTTTTTTCCGGCATCGAGCAACGCGAGCAGCGCGGATGGGTATCGCAGGCCCGCGGCTCCCATCGCGCCGCTGCGGATGAACCGCGACACGCTCATCGGACAGATCATGGGCGCGCGACCGACGGGCAACACGCCCATGGCCTGCGCGATGCCTGGCGCGATCGAGTATTTTCGCTCGATGTTCACCGAGAACGGCTCGCGCAACATCATGCTCATCACCGACGGCGAGCCCTCGGACGAGTGCTCGGGCGCGATGTGCAGCCCGTTTGACATCACCTGTCTGATCAACGCGTCGAGCCTCGCCAAGGCAGCGATCCAGGGCTCGGTGGTCCGTGGTGCGCGCAACATGCCCACCATTCGTACTTTCGCGCTCGGGACCCCCGATGCGGACCCCGCGTTTTTGTCGAGCGTCGCGATCAACGGTGGCAGCGCGCGGATGGCAGGATGCGAGCCCAACGATTGTCACTACACGTTGGGCACCGCGACGTTTGAAGCGGATCTCAACCGCGCCCTGGACTCGGTGCGTGACCGCGCAGGGACGTGCGAGTTTGAGCTCATGGTCGACCGCACGATGGCCGACCCGGGGCTGATCAACGTGTACTACACCCCGATGGGCGGGACGGGGCGCTTGGTTCCGCGTGACACGAGCCACACCAACGGGTGGGACTTTGCGCCCGGCGGCATGTCCATTGTGTTCTACGGGATGCTCTGTGACGAGATCCGGTCGGGTCGCAACAGCGGCTCGAACGTGAGAATTATCTACGGATGCCCCACCATTATCCCTGGATAATGGCAGGAACTTAGCGCGCAATGTCCCTCGACGAGCTCACGCTTGCGGTGCCGATGGTGATTGACTCCATCGCGACGGACGCGTCCATCGAGGCGCGCTTGTATGCGCTCGGTGTGCGCGTCGGAGAGAGCGTCGAGGTGCTGCGAAGGGCCCCGCTCGGGGGCGCCGTGCACGTGAGGTTTGCCTCGGGGCTAGAGCTCGCGATGGATGCGGCCATCGCGGCGTGTGTGACGGTGCGACCTCGTGTTGTCCCTGTGTACGTTGGGACTGAGTAAAACAAGTGCGAACAAGCCCGTGACAACCTTGCGAGCCACCGCGCTCTTTGTCGGCCGCCCCAACGTTGGCAAGTCCTCGCTCTTCAACACGGTCACGGGGGCTCAGGCTCGCGTGGGAAACTTTCCGGGCATCACGGTGGACGTGCTCGAGGCTACCGTGCGTATCGAAGGCCAGGGTGAGCTCACGCTCGTCGATCTCCCCGGCGTGTACTCGCTCGCTCGCGCAGAGACCGAACAGAGCGAAGAGCAAATCACCAGTAATTTCATTGATCAATCGCTGAGAGAGTCCAAAGACCGCGCGGTTGTCTTGCAGGTCCTCGACGGCACCCAGCTCTCGCTGAGTCTGCAGCTCACGCGTGAGCTCGCCGCGCGCTTAGCGGGTGTGGGCCGCTTGGGCTTGGTGATCAATCAAGCCGATGAGCTCACCCGCGAGGGGCGTACGCTCGACACCGAAGCCCTCGCCCAAGAGCTCGGGATCCCGGTGCTGTTAGTGAGCGCACGAGACGCCCTCGCGCGTGACCAGGTCATCCATTTCGCCTTCAAAATCGCAGATCATTCGCTGGTCTCGCCCTTGCCCGAGGCGCTCGACACCGAGGCTCTCGCGCGCCGAGTCCTGCGTGACACCGCCGCCCTGAGTGACACAACGCAGCGTGCACGCACACGCACCGAGCGTATCGATCGCTGGGTGCTGCACCCGTGGCTGGGCCCGTTGTTGTTTGTCTCTGTGCTCGCGGTGCTCTTTGCCGCGGTCTTCTTGGTGGCAGACCCTACGACCACGCTGATCGACGCGTGCAATAAGCGCCTAGGCGCGTGGCTCACTCCGCGGTTGGGCGGAGGCTTCTTTGCCAGCTTTATCGCAGACGGATTGCTCGGTGGTGCCGGAACCGTCTTGGCCTTCTTGCCGCAGATCGTAGTGCTCACGCTCGTGCTCGAGCTGCTCGACGCCAGCGGCTATCTCACCCGCGGGGTCTTCTTGGTCGACCGCGCGATGCGCAAGGTGGGCCTGGGCGGGATGTCTCTGGTGCCCTTGCTCACGGCGCACGCGTGCGCGGTCCCCGCGATCCGCAGCACACGCATCCTGCGAGATCCGCGCGAGCGATTGATCACGCTCTTGGTGCTCCCGCTGATGACCTGCTCGGCGCGCTTGCCCACGTACGCGCTGCTGATCTCGACGTTTTTTGCCCATCGGTCACCCTGGATTCGCTCGCTCTTGTTCTTGGCCCTCTATGCGGCAGGTTGGGTCGCGGGAGTGCTCGCCGCCGCGGCCCTGCGCAAGACGGTTGTGCGCGGTCGCCCGCTGCCCTTGCTCCTCGAGATGCCCGCGTATCGCGCGCCCGAACGGAGCTTTGTGCGCAAGGCCACCCAGCGCGCAGTCAAGAGCTTCTTGCGGGACGTAGGGACCACCATCGTGGTCGCGAGCGCTGCCCTCTGGTTGTTGCTCAACGTGCCCATGCCAGGAGCAGCCATGGCCCCCTCCGACGCGCCGGCCAACGTGCAGCGTGTGCAACGCAGCGTCGCCGCGAGCATGGGACGAGCGCTCGAGCCTATCACCAGACCCCTGGGTTTTGACTGGCGGATCAACGTAGGCCTGATGGGCTCGTTTGGCGCGCGCGAGCTGATGGTGGGCACGCTCGGGGTGATCTATGGGCTCGAAGACGTCGACGACAACACGACGCCGTTGCGCGCACAGCTGCGTCAGGCGCGAGACCCCCAGGGGCGCCCACGCTACGACGGGCGCATGGCCTTGGCGCTGATGGCGTTCTTTGTGGTGGCCTGCCAGTGCATGAGCACGGTGGCCGCGCTGAGACGCGAGACCGGCGGGTGGCGCTGGCCGCTTTTTGTGCTGGGATATACGTATTCGCTAGGATATTTGCTGGCACTTTGTGTCTATCAAATCGCGACGTGGCTGCACGTTTCGTGAGACAACGAGGGCGCGCGTGAAGTCCGACGAGTCCACACAGCCCGAGTCCAGCGTGATGCCGCAAGAGGTGCTTGGGGTCGCGACGTTGCTCTCGCGCGCGCTGTGGTTTGCCCTAGGCGTGTGTCTCGGTGTGGGCGCGACGATGCTCGCGATGCGCACGCGCCGGGAGCCCGTGAGCACGCCGGTCTCACGAGGCTACGAGGCCCTGCCCATCACGGACAACTCGGGCGTGTGCCAAGAGTACGTGGCCCTCGCGTCGTTGCGGACGAGCTACGCGGACGCAGCAGCCACTGCGCGGCGGATCGCGCCGAGCCTCGTCGCACCCCTGCGCGCTGAGCATGTGCGCGTCGTCCGCGCGCCAGCGCAGGGTGAGCACTGGACCTTGGCGATCGATGGACAGCCAGGCGCGGGCACCCTCGAGATCGCGCAAGCGCACGCGCAACTGGCCAACGGGATCGCTGGAACAGGGCTGCGTTGGAGCGCGATTTTTTACGGGGCGCGCGAGCTGTTTGAGTCCGCGGGGGTGCTGTGCATGCCGAGGCAGGGCGCGGGACACTAAGAGTGTGTTGCGTCCCGAGCGCGCGCAGTGCAGGCTCGCGCGGCCATGGCATCAGGACAAGTGTGGTTTAGGACGATCAAGCACGAGAACATCCGCGCGTGGGCTGCGTCGCGCAGCGCCAAGCCCGCCCGCGTGCAGGGGACGAGCGACGCGCTCAAGCTCAAGATCGGCGAGGACGAGAAGAGCTGGGAAGAGATCTCGTGGGAGGACTGGCTCGCGGTCTTTGACGAGAAAGAGCAGGCTTTTGTCTACGAAAAGTTCGGATTCTCTTGCAAGATTGTGCGACGCAACGGCAACGAAGACCTCGCCCCCGGCGCGAGCCCCAGCACAGACGCGTCGCACTGACGCGATCGAGAACTGATGACCGCGTCCCGGATTCGCAAACGTCGTACACAGACCGAGCGCAAAGAGAGCACGCGCGCCAAGCTCGAGAGCGCCGCGTTTGAGGTCCTGGCCGAGCGCGGTTTTGAGGGCCTCACGGTGGACGCGATCGCGCAACAGAGCGGCATGTCTCGCGGCGCGTTGGGCATGCACTTTGCGACCAAGGACGAGCTCTTAGAGCCCCTCGTGGTGATGTCCTGTGCTCGCGCGCAAGACGCAATTGATCAGTGTTTTGCCACAGAAAAAGCAGTGGGTCTCGCCGGTCTCAAGGGCGCGATGGCGGCACTGGTCCAGCGCTGGTGCGGCGATGACTCTGCGGGGCGCGCGCTCAACGCGTTGCTCGCGCGGGCTCACCACGACGAGACCACGCGAGGCGCGCTCGGACCGAGGATCGAAGAGCTCGAGGCCGTGCTCGGGATGCGCGCTGCGGCGATGCTCTCGGCCGCGGGGCTGGGCCTGCGTGGGGGGCTCACGGCGGGGCGGCTGCTGCTCATCGCGGCGGTGAGCGCCTCGGTTCGCGCGGGTCTAGAAGCGACCGAGCAGACCGCGAGCGCGAGCGAAGTTGTGCAATTGCTCGCGACTTCGCTGGTAACCATGTCGTGACAGTGCTCGTGTATGCTCCCCCGCGCGTCGCGCGTCCTCTGAAGTGACCCGGTGGAGAGAAGAGCGCCTCTGTGAGCCAAAACGCCACTAACAACCGAGCGATGAGCCGCGAAGTCCGTCGCGCACAGATCCTCGTGGTGGCCAAAGAGGTCTTCGCAGAGAAGGGCTATCACCACGCCAAGATCGACGACATCGTGGCGCGAGCCAAGGTCGCGAGGGGCACGTTTTATCTGTATTTTGGCGACAAACGCGCGGTGTTTGGCGAGCTCGTCGAGGGCTGCCTCGAGGCCGTGCAAGACGCGGTTCACATGATCGATGTGTCGCGCACCGAGCGCACGCCGCTGGAGCAATTGACCGACAACGTCGAGCGTGTCGTCGGGATTTTTGCAGAGGATCCTGCGCTCGCACGGATCTTGTTTAACGAAGCGGTGGGGCTCGATCCGGCGTTTGATGCCAAGCTCGTCGTGTTCTACGACGGGCTGCTGCGCACGCTGGTTCGTGCGCTCGAAGAGGGCGTGTCCATGGGGATGGTGCGCGCCGGCGACGCACAGACCCGCGCGGTGTGTGTGTTGGGGATCGTCAAAGAGTTCTTGGTTCGCCTTGCGTTGCGGCCCGAAGGTTTTGACACGAGCGCCAGCGTTCGCACGGTGGTCGAGCTGATCTCTAGCGGCTGGCTCACAGAGCTTGGACGCAGCGGACCTGGCACGACAGCGCAATAACGCGGCGAGAGCGCGACGCGCGTGACAGAGGGTTTGCTACAGTGCCGTCTATGCGCGCTCGCTTGGACTGGGCTTGTCTTGGGGTGGTGTCGCTTGCGTCGGTGCAGTGCAGCTATCCCTCTACCTTCGTGGAGGTCGTGCTCGGCACAGACGCCTCGCCCACGCGGCGGTTGACCCTGGTAGTGACCACGATAAGCCAGCCAAATACCACGCGGATATCCCCACGCGAGGTCGCGACGTATGGTGGCCAGAGCGCGGGATTGGCCGACCCGTTTAGCGGTTCGTTCTCGGTGCTCCCGGCGCGCAATGATCGGGGAGGGCGTGTCGAGGTGCTCATTGAGGCGACGTTGGATCGCACCGATGTGGCCCCTTCGCAGACGCTCCGTCGGCGGTTGCGCTTTGGATTTCTCGCAAACGCGCACCAACAGGTCCGTGTGTTTATGCCCACCGCGTGCCTCAACCCCAGCGCCGATTGCACACGCGAGCCGAGCGAATCCTGCACGGTCCAGAGCGCGTGCGAAGAGCGCGGAGAGACCTGTGGCAACGAGGGGCGGTGTGTCGCGGTAGACGTCGTGCCCGAATCCGTCCCCGAGGCAGGGGTCACGTTGTTCGACGCGCGCGCGAGCGAAATCGCTACGCGCAGAGACGCCGCGATGGACGCAGCGATGGACGTGACTGTACCCGGCGACGTCGCCGTGATGGACGCTGGGATGGACGTGACTGTACCCGGCGACGTCGCCGGAATGGACGCTGTGAGCGATGTGCGGGACGCAAGCGATGTGCGCGATGTGGCGAGTGAGAGCGCCGCGGATGGCAGCGACGGTGCTGTGACGTGGTCGGGCGCTGCGCGGATTTCGGGAGGCGGAGGCGCGGTCTGTGCGATGGATGTGAGCGGCAACGCGCGGTGCTGGGGAAACGGCGCGCTGGGGCGACTGGGGCTCGCATCGTCAGGCGCGACTCCGACGCCGATCGCGCCGGTTCGCGTGGGGCTGATGGATCGGTACGACACTGGATTTCACCACGGGTGCAGCATCCGCGGGACACAGCTGCTCTGTTATGGAGGAAATTCGCAGGGCGAAGTGCGATTGCCCGCCATGATGCAAGAGCCCACGCCCTACGTCGTCCCTGGCGCTTGGTCGCGGGTGAGCACCGGCGCGAACTTCACTTGCGCGCTGAACACCATGGGGGCGCTGTGGTGCTGGGGCGGTGAGGGCAGCGGACGTCTCGCCCGGGGTTCTGTGGTGATGGGCACCTATGCGCCCACGATGGTGACGTCTGTGTCGGCCACCGGAGCGCTCACCGATGTCCAAGTGGGCTCCTCGCATGGGATCGCGCTAGGGGCCGACGGAAGGGTTTGGACCTGGGGATCCAACGCATCGGGCGAGCTGGGGCTCGGCGGAGGCGGCGCGGTCAGCAGGCTCACCCAAGTGACCGGCTTGCCCAGGGCAGCTACGGCGATCGCGGCAGGGTGGCAACACAGCTGCGCGCTGCTCAACGATCGGAGCCTGTATTGCTGGGGATTCTCTTCGCGCGTGGGCAACGGGAGCGCAACCAATGCGCTGAGCCCCGCTTTGGTCTCAGGGTTTACAAACAACGTCGCGCGGGTCACGGCAGACTACGAAAACACCTGCGCGGCCACGGTCGCGGGTGAGCTGTGGTGCTGGGGAAGCAATAATTTCGGCCAAATCGGCAGCGGAAGTGTGAGCCCCACCGTCGCGGTCCCCACGCGTGTGGCAGGGCTCGCGCTCCCCCTCGGTGACGTAGTCGTGGGCTACGGGTTTGCGTGTGCGATCGCCAATTCGCGGGCGTTTTGCTGGGGAAATAATCAAAGCGCGCAGCTCGGACGTGGGAGCCTCATGCCTGCCTCGGCTCCTCTGCCGGGCCCCGTAGTGGGCCTGTAACCGCACACTCACATCCTGCGCCTTCGTAGATTCTTTGTTTGGTAATTCACTGCCCAAACACGCAGTAATCTTTGGCGATCGCGAGGGCATTGGGTAGCTTTGCCGCCACGATGGGTCTCACTCGCACTCGCACACTTCTCATCGGCACGACGCTGATCACCCTCGCGACTCTTGTGGACACACAAGAAGCCCACGCGCAGCGGCGACGGCGGCGGCGCCACAGCACTCCCACGACGCAGCCCAGTGGCGCAGAGACGGAGCCTCCAGAGGCCACGCCGACCCCCACGCCGACTCCTGCCCCTGCTCCTTCGCCTGAGCCTGCTCCCGATCCGACCCCTGCGCCGGTGCCGCTGCAGCGCGTACCCGACGTGGCGCCTGTGGCCCCGCCACACGCAAATGAGCACGTCGCCGTTGCGACCGTACCGAGCAGCGGACGGCGGCCTGCAGCGCTCGATCTGCGCATCGGTGGCGGGGTCCGAGGGCGCTCGCTCTGGTTTGTCGACGACATTTTTAACGAGCTAAGGCCCTACAATCTCACGGCCGCGCCATCGCTGTCGGCCGCCGTCGAGTGGTACCCCGCCGCACACTTTACCCGCGGAATTGCCTCGTCGTTTGGTCTTGTCGGTGGCGCAGATTACACGCTGATTTTTGCATCGAGCGATCGCCAAGGCCGCAGCTATCCCACGACCTCGCTGTCTGCAAATGGCGGCGTGCGCGCGCGCATGTGGATCGCCAACAGGCTCGACGCTGGAGTGCATCTTGGCTACGCGTTTCAGACCTTCGCGATTGATCGGAGCGCGGTCATGATGGCGCCAGCGCAGGGGATCCCGAGCGTGACGTATCACTCGTTGCGTGGTGGTTTGTCTGGAAGAATGCAGGTGATTTCGCGATTGGCGATCACCGCAGCGTCGTCCTACTTGCTCGTGCTGGGCACGGGCGAGATCAGCGGTCCGAGGTATTTTCCGAGGAGCCAAGCGGGCGGCGTAGACTTTGAGTTGGGCGCAGCCGTGGCGCTCACCGCGGGTCTCGAAGTGAGAATCGGCCTCGATTGGCGCAGATATTTCTACAAAATGAACCCGCAAATTGGCGACCCCGTCGTCGCAGGCGGCGCAGTCGATGACCACTACGGAGCGACGATCTCGCTCGCGTATCGCTTGGAGGGCACACGATGAACAAGCACATCAGAGCGCGCATGGTCTGTGGGATCGCCTCGTTGAGCGCGCTCGCGTTGCTCTCGGGCTGCCCCGGAAAGCTCGACAATTGGCAGGATTTTGTCGGCGCAAACGAGGGCGGAACCACCAGCTGCACCATCGCCGTGAGCATGGTCGAGCAGCAGCTCGTGCGGCCCCGCTGTGCGACCTCGGGCTGCCACGATCGCGGCGATCGCGCGGGCGGCTTGGACCTCCAGAGCCCCAACATCGCGTCGCGATTGGTCGATCAGCCTTCGAGCAGCTGCTCAGGCAGATTGCTCGTCAATCGCGCTTCACTCGGCGAGAGTCACATGCTCGCCAAGGTGAGCAGCGATCCCGGCTGCGGACGCCAGATGCCCCTAGGCGCGCCCGCGCTGAGTGTGTCCGAAGTGGCCTGCATTCGTAGCTGGATCGGGACACTGGATCCCAACGCGATGACAGACGCCGGGATGGACGTGGTCGCGCCGCCCGATGTGGTGATTCCGCCGCCCGATGTGGTCCAAAGAGACGTTACACAACGTGACACAGAGGCCCCAGAGACTGGACCCATGGCCGAAGCCGGCGTGGACGCAATGGTCGACGTCGAAGAGCGCGATACGCGCACTCCCGAGGCGAGCGTGCCTGATGCAACCGCCGTAGATGCTGCAAATGATGTGACCAATCCCCCCATGGACGCGTCGATGGACAGCAGCATGGCCGATGGCGGCTGATGGCCCCCTGCGCCGGAGTCTGCAAAGTTTGCGGCTGTGCGCAGCGCCAAATAGGAAGACTTCGCTAGCGACAGAGGGCCTACATTGGGCCTCGAATACCGCTAAAAAATCAGTACAGAATGCGATTACGTCACTGCCCTCGCGGTCGCAGATCCTCAATGGGCTACGTTCGAAGACGCTAAAAATGCATCATCGCCGACGGCATGACAAAGGAGCCAACCAATGAAGAAACACCAAGACAAACCGTGGCGAAAAGGCGCGATCACCATCGCGCTCTTGGCTGCGACGAGCGGCGCGGGCTCGAGCTGTACCAATGGCGGCATTGGGGACCCAGGCGAGAGCTGCCAGTCGCCGCGTGCTTACTTCTTGTCCGACGTGTGGGGCCCCGTGCTCGCGCAGCGCTGCGTGAGCTGTCACGCGCCAGGTGGGCAAGCAGGCATCGCGGGCGCGCGGTTTTCGCTGCTCCCGGCCAGCTATCCTAACTTTGCCGACGCGAACTTGGCCGCTGCACAGGCGATGGTCAACCAGAGCTTCATGGTGGGTGGGCGCACTGTGCCCGCGCTGCTCGCTAAGCCCTTGGGGCTCGTGAGCCACGGTGGCGGCTCGGTGATCCGCGAGGGCTCTGCAGAGCACACGGCGCTCACTGGCCTCGTGTCGCGCTTGGCCAACGCGAGCAGCGAAGAGAACTGCCGAGACTTCGGCTCGCTCGCGGCTCCTTCGGGCGTCGTGTTGATGACCCTCCGAGAGACCCTGCGCAAGGTCTCGCTGGACCTCCTTGGGCGCCTGCCGACCGAGCAGGAGTATACCCAAGTCGAGCAGGGCGAAGACGCTTTTACGACCCTCGTCGCGGGCATGGTCGAAGACCCTGCGTTCTATGAGCGCTTTCGTGTCGCGTTTAACGACATGTTGTTGACCGACACGTACGTGACGAACAACGGCTGCGATCAGCGCGCGCTCAATCTCATTTCGAGCGAAGACTTTCCCAACCGTGGGACCTACGGCGGCGGCGCAACGGCGGGCCTAGACTGCTGCAACATGGACCGCATGAACCCCATGTGCGAGTCCGTTCGCACGTTCTTCAGGGACGCCAACAACGCGATCGCGCGAGAGCCCGTCAACCTCTTCGAGCACGTGGTTCGCAACAACCGCCCCTTCAGTGAGCTCCTCACGGCGGATTACACGTTGGTCAATCCGCAGTCCGCGTACGTGTACAACGTGAGCGAGCAGGTCGGCTTTAACGACCAATACGCAGACGCCAATCAGCTGCGCCCGGCACGGATTCAATACACACGTCGCTACAGCGAGACGCGCAGCGAGACCGTCGCGTTTCCGCACGCGGGCGTACTCACGATGCCTGCGTTTTTGGCCAGATATCCCACGACATCGACCAACCGCAACCGCCACCGCGCGCGCATGGTCCAGTCGTTCTTTTTGATGACGGATATTCTCAAGGTCGGCGAGCGACCCATTGACTCGACCGCAGCCGAAGCGCTCATCCAGACGCCCACGCTGAACTACGGTCCCTGTGTCACGTGTCACACGCTCAATGACCCGATCGCGGGCGCGTTCAGGGGCTTCTATCCCACGGGCACCGCGTGGCGATACGACCCCAACGACGCGTGGTACGCAGACATGTTGCCCCCTGGATTCGCAGGCGAAAACACTCCCGGAACCAACTATCGCAACGCTCTCCAGTGGCTCGCTCCACGGGTCACCCAAGACCCACGGTTCGCCATGTCCGTCGTGCGCTTTGTGTACAAATCGCTGACGGGACGCGAGCCCTTGTCGCATCCGACCGACACGATGGACCCACTCTATGGAGCCAAGTCCGCGTCGTGGGGTGAACAAGATCGTGTGTTTCGCGCGATCTCACGGCGCTTTCTTGCGACCAACATGAACTTCAAGACCGTGGTGATCGAGATGGTGAAATCACCGCTCTATCGCGCGATCGGCGCGGTTCTCCCCGAGGATCCCGCGGCGCGCGCCACCACGATGGCCTCGCACGAAGGTGTCGGCGCGGCGCTGCTCGCGTCGCCCGAGCAGCTTGACCGTCGCATCCGGGCGATCGCGGGTTTTGGCTGGTTTCGCGACCTCAACCCCACGCGTTTGGCGACCCCAGCGGGCACGAGCGAAGACAACCGCTGGCTCACCCGTGAGTTCTATCTTCCCTACGGTGGCATCAACTCAGACACGATCGTGCGCCGCGTGACCGACCCGAGCGGTATCATCGTGGGCGTCGCTCAGCGCATGGCCAATGAGCTCTCGTGTCGCGGAACAGCCTGGGATTTCACTGTCCCCGTGACTGCCCGACGCTACTTCAACGGGGTCGAGCTCGACACTGTGCCCGAGGCCGGTGGCAGCGCTGTTCCCGGTAACATCACGCGCATCAAAGAGACCATCCGCACGCTGCACGAGCGCGTGCTGGGCGAGCGCCTCGCCATCGATGATCCCGAAATTACGCGCACGTATCAGCTCTTCTTGGACACATGGCGCGAGGCACAGACGCCTAACGCGATGGGAATGCCCAACAACAGCATCCCCTACGAGTGCCAAGGCCGCCAAAACCCAGCGACGGGCGCAGAGCTTCCCAACGCACAGCGCATCACCGAAGACCGCACCGGAGTGATCCGAGCGTGGATGGCCGTGATGACTTACCTCTACTCTGACTATCGATTTCTCTACCAGTGAGCAGCAAAGGGAGAACACAAGCCATGGACCGTCGACGACTACTCAGTCTGGGCATTCTCTCGGGTCTCACCGCGGGAGTTTCGCTCACAACACGCAGGCTCTTTGCCCAGCAAGCAGCCCCAGGAATTGAGCCGTACACCGGCAAATTCTTTATCTTTCTCAACGCCGGTGGCGGCTGGGATCCCACGATGGTCTGCGACCCCAAGGGTGGCGAGACCAACCGCGGGTTCACCGCTGCGCAGATCCGTGAGGCGGGCAATATTCGCTACGCGCCAGTGAACTACACGGGCGAGGGCGGCTACAGCAACCAGCGCTTTTTCGAGAAATTTTCCCCGCGATTGATGGTTCTCAATGGCGTGGACATGCAGACCAACAACCACGATTCGGGCAACCGATACACGTGGTCGGGGCACCTCGAAGACGGCTACCCGCCGCTCGCAGCGATCATCGGCGCGGCCCTCGCACCGGGTCGTCCGCTCGCATTCTTGAGCAACGGCGGCTACGAAAACACGCAGGGCATCGTGCCCCTCACGCGCGTCAACGACCTGGGAACCATCTCGCGGATCGCGTTTCCGAATCGCCCCGATCCGGCCAACATGACCTCGCGTTATCACAGCACAGACACCGCCGCGCGCATCGCTCGCTATCAGCAAGAGCGACTGCACGCGATGGGCGCGACACAGACGCTCCCTGTCTTCGATCGCGCGATGCGACAGCTTGAAGCGACGCGCTCGGGTGGCAATTTGCTTGAGCGTTTGCTGCAGTTTTTGCCCGACAACGCGACCATCAACGGCCTCAATAACACCGTCGCGCGCCAGGGCTTCGTCGCCCTCGCAGCGTATCAAGCGGGTCTCACCGCAGCAGCCAACTTGGACGTGGGTGGCTTCGATACGCACAGCGACCACGACACGCAGCAGGGCAACGCGTTGGTGCGTGTCCTGCGCGGGATTGACCTGATCATGGACCGCGTAGACGCGCTCAATTTGCGCGAGAAAGTGGTCCTGATCGTGGGCTCAGACTTCGGTCGTACGCCGTTTTACAACATGCAAAACGGCAAAGATCACTGGGCCAACACCTCCATCATGATGATGGGCGCTGGCATCCCTGGAAACCGCGTCGTGGGTGCAAGCACCGACGGCACCGCGGCGCAGGTGTTTCGCGCGCGTCCGTTCGACTACGACACGCTGCAGGTCAGCGACAGCAGCCCGAAGAAGCTCAACCCCAAGAGCCTTCACACCGCGCTGCGACGCTTTGCTGGCGTCGAACAGTCCGAGGCCGCGCGACAGTTTCCGTTGTACGGCGACAACCTCACGCTCTTTTCTTGAGCGAATTCGGCGAGAATACATCGCCGACTACCATCACACGGGGGCCCACAATCACCGCGACGCCCATCGGGTCTCCCGATGCGAGCGCCGCGAGCTGGGCGTACACGCTCTTGCTGCGCACGTCCCCGCCGCGCGCCCATGGCGAGAGCGCGGGCATGCAGAGCAACCCACGCGCGGTCACAAACGCAGGGCAAATCGCTGACGCACCTTCTCCGTCGTCGAGCCTCAGTGCAGGGTGAATGTGACCCACGATCACGCGTCCTCCTGCGCGCAATGCCTCCGCGCGAAGGGCTAACGTCTCGGGGACATCGTCGCCATGGGTCACCCAGTGCGGACCGACGAGATGTGAATTGCCATGTAAAACTCCACGCCGATCGAGTGTGTTCGCGAGCGAGCGGTCGTGGTTTCCGAGGACGACAAAGAATGTGCGTGTGGGGTGTGACGCGATGATTTGCAGCAGCGGCGACTCTTGGGTGCCCACCGTGCGCAGCGATCCGGGCCCATGAATCGCGTCCCCTGCGATCACAATCTCAGCCGGGTCGCAGGCTCCCGTGAGCTGCTCAATCCGCGACGCGAGCAGCGAGTCGTCGCCCATCGGGACCGCGTGCCCTCGCGCGCGCAGCTCAAGCGTGGTCCCTGCGTGCGTGTCCGCCACGATCAGTGTGCGGGTGTCGCGAACGTACGCGCCGCCTGGAGCCAAGAGCGTAATGCCATCGCGAAGAGTGACTTCGGTCAGCGAAATCACTGTAGTTCACCGCCGCCGCTGCGGAGCCAGAGCGCATGTGCCGCGCGCGTGAGGGCCCCATCAAGGTCGTCGGGCGCGAGAGCCTCGGGGCCTCGGGAGGCACGCGCGAGCACAGGGATGCTCATGGGCGAGGGCTCACGGAGGCGCGCAAACGCGAGCTCGCTCTTGCGCATCCAGGCCAGGGTCTTCTCAGCGCGTTGCACATCGAGCAGCGTGTCGGTCACACGCGCGAGGGCGCGCAAGAGAAGATGCGACGGAGCGTGTCGTCGCAGCACGTCGTAGAGCAGCCCTGGCGTGGCCCCTCCGGGGCGCTGTTGCCCTGTCACCACGAGCTGGCTCACGCGCGCGACCTCGCGAAAGGCAGATCGCGCCAAGACCGAGCCCTCAAGCGAGACCGCGAGGTCTTCGCGTAGGGCCCGCGGCTCAAAGAGTGACATCGCCTGCGCGGGGTCACGTGGATCAAGCGCCGTGCGTCGCGGGAGCATCAGCGCCAGGCCCAGGTCCGACGCGAGGTGCTCACAGCCCGCGCCCGTGCAGTGTCGCCAGCGCTCGGCCGCAGCGCGCGCGATGGCCTCGTTGGCAGCGCTCCCTGCAAAACTAAACACCATCAGCGTGTCGCTACGTGCGCTCTGGACACACTCCATCACGAGCCGGTCAGGCCTTGGGATCGCGCTCACTGCGCGCTGCGTGTGCGCCCACCGCAGCATGATCGCTGCAATGTCCGTAGGGATTTCGAGGCTCTCACCGAGCACGCTCGCGCTCTCGGCGCGCCGCGCGCTGTCATCCAAATGCGAGTAAATTTTCAGCGATTGACTCGCGATAAGCTCGCTGCGTGGGGCGCTCACTCCGGTCCATCGCGCGACGGGGCCGTGCCCATTGGGGTCGCGTGTGACCTCAAGGCGATCGGGTGTGCGCGACACGAGCTTCCACACACTGGACGAGAGCATGAAGCGATCGTTGATCTCGAGCGCTGCGGCAAAGCGTCCCTCGATTCGTCCGATGATTCGCTGTCCAACTCGCACCTCGAGCGAGGGATCATCCACGATGCTCCCCACGCCACGGAGGTAGCTCTTGCGCGCGCGGTCGTCGACAAACGCGAGCCCCTCTTCGGTCCAATGGAGCTTATGGGCTGCGTCGTACGACGCGAGCGTGTCTCCGCCGGTGCACAGGTGCTCGATGACCTCGTCGAGTGTGTCGTGACGGAGGGTGGCAAATGGAGCAGAGTTTGCCAGTGTTTTTGCAAGAGATTCGTCTGCGAGTCCGCACGCACACGCGGCCAACACGGACTGTACCAGCACGTCTTCGTCTGCACGCGCGGGGGCCAGAGGCTCAAGGGCGGACTGATGGATGCACCGCACGAGTGCGAGCGCATCGACAAGGTCCGCGGCGTCGGTGGCAGCGATCAGCGCGTGTGCCCGTGCCCCTGGGCGATGGTTGCTTCGTCCCGCGGATTGCAGCGCCGCGGTGACGCTTGCGGGGCTCTGCAAGAAGATCACTTGCTCGGCGTCGGGCAGATCGATCCCGCTCTCAAGCGAGCTGGTCGCGACCACCGCGCGGAGCTCACCACGGCGGAGCATTCCGGCGACGTCGCCGCGCTCGTCTGCGCTCATCGAGCCGTGAAAACATCGCACCGGCATCGCGCTCGGGAGCACCTCGCTTAGCGCTTTGGCCCAACGCTCAGCGCGTGGCCGTGAAGAGACAAACACGATCGAGAGCCCCTGGGTCTGCGCGATACGTCGCGCGAGGGCGGGCAAGAGCTTGCGAGCGCTCCATCCTTGAGGCAAAAAAGGCTCTTCCCATGCGGGCAAGAGCAGCTCGATTTGGGGCGGATTCGCGCTCTGAACGTGCACGAGATCACAGGGGGTGTTGGGCCCCGAGACCCAACGCGCGAGGGTCTGCGCGGGCTCTGCGGTGGCGCTCAACGCGATGCGCCGGGGCCTCTGTGCGCCGTGCTTTGCGATCCACCCATCGAGCAGGGCGAGGGTGACCGAGAGCAGCGCTCCACGCTTGCCGAGCGAGAGCTGGTGGGCCTCATCCAAGAGCACCCAGCGCACGGCGCTCAGGGCATGGCGCGTCGATCCGCCCAGCAAAACCTGTAGCGATTCGGGGGTCACGACCAAGACCTCTGGCGGGGTCTTCTTCTGGCGCGCGCGCTCGGTGCTCGTCGTGTCTCCGGTGCGCGACTGGACCCGAGGGAGCGGGCGCGAGGGCATCGGCGCGAGGGACCAGAGCCCCTTGGCGACGTGCGCGAGCGTGCGCGTGTGCTGGTCTACGAGGGCCCTGGTCGGTGCGATCACCAAGGCGAGGGTCTGCGGCTCCGTCGACGCGTCTTGCGCGAGCGAGGCGAGGATCGGCAGGGCCGCTGCGAGGGTCTTGCCCGACCCCGTGGGCGCCCTCAGCAGGATGTCGTGGGCGCCTCCCCACGCGGCGAAGAGGGCGCGCTGAGGCTCGGTGGGCTCAGTCTCGAGGGCAGCGAAATACCCAGTGATTCGAGCCGTGATCGTGTCATCAAGGCCCCGCGCGGCCGCGTGAGTGACCCTGCGGTTGGCGGCCGCGGGCGGTGTGGGCTTGAGCTTACGCGGGCTTGGGGTACGCGACATACGATGCGACGCTGAGACGAGTAGAATTCACAGTGCAGAGTGCAATGAGTGCAAGAGAGGGCTGTAGCCTGCCCTAGTGATCGTGCTAGCGTCTGCATTGACGTGGAGGTCGTGCTCCGAAAGCTCGGTCCCAAACCCGGGCGCCCTGTAGTTGGACGATTGGTGCGAGCGCCAAGGCGTGGCTCCGTTGTGGTCATCGAGTTTCCCGATGGTCTGCACGAGTACGTCACGACGCCCGTTCGCCGTATTCTTCGTATTGCCGGGCAAGAGGTTTATTACCTCCAAACTACCAACAGCCGGTACAGGCTTGAGGTGCGGCGCTCGTCGGTCATTCCGACTGAGAATACGCTGGTTAAGTGACAGAGGCTGCGTGCAAGGGGCGCACGCACTAGAGCAGCGGTTGGAGCTGCGTACCCGCGGGGTAGCCGTAGCTCACGCGGAGATCAAAGCCCGAGACCCACACGCCAACGGGGCGCGTCGCACGGACGACGTGGACGCCGTCTTGCTGTCGTCCGGGGCGCACGTTCATGGGGTACGGGCGGTCGTTGTCGATCAGCGGAAACGACAATTGGCAGGTAAATACCGTGTAAGTCGACGGTGGACACGTTCGCGTACGTGACGAAACACAGCCATCGGAGGGCTCGGCGACACAGTCGCTCGTGGGCAGCGTCGCCCCGTCGAGTGTGACCTGCGCTTCTCGTGGTGCGACCACTGAGACAAAGTCAAAAGCGTACGAGTTGGGCGTGAGAAACACGTACTCTTCGCGCCACTGTTCGGCAGGCGGCATGGGCACGAACGAGGGGTCTCCGCCTGGAAAATTCAAGGGGATTCCGGTGTTGAGCTGCGAAGCCATAAAGCTCGCGAGGTACACGGGCGCCGTCGCAGTGAGCTCATAGTGCCGCGTCGCGCGTAGAAAGCGTGACTCGCCCTGTTGCAAGACAAACGACAGCTGCGGTCCCTCGGGCATCGTGGGATCCACGGGCAGGGTCGTGCGCACGGTGGTCTCGCCGGCCGCCGTGGCCAACACACGGGTGAACTCGGGCTCGTTGGGCACCTCGGCCACCATGGCGCCCGCAGCGCGCACCACGCGTGTGCGATTGACGAAGTGCACGCCCACGTACGTGCGACCCAACGTGCTGCGCGGAAACACCTGAGTCTCAAGGTGATCGCAGCAACAGCGGCGGTCGTTGAGGTCACCCCAGGCGGGAGAGTCTGCGCACTCGACGCCTGCAAAAACAGCGACAGGGTTGTTCGCGATCACTGTGGATCCGGTGAAGTCCGCGCCGTGGGTTCCGGTCTCGAGGTTGAGCACATCGAAGGGTCCTAGCGAGAGCTCGATGGGCGTGCCCCGCGTGTGCCCCATCGCGATGGGCCCCCCAGGGACCACGTCTGCGCGCGGAACAATCCGCACCGTGGTGTTCTCTTGGGTGCCGACGATGGTGAGAAAAGCCCGCAAATCAAGCGGCGAACCGGGATTGAGTACTGTCTCTGCTGGGTTGCTCGCGAGGGTCTGCGGCCAAGACAACACTGCGTAGTCACCGCTGAGCGAGTTGGTCGGGATGAGCAACGAGGCGTCGTTGCTAAACACCAGCACATTCTCTAGCGGATTAAACTGGTAGGCGATCACCGGGATCGTGCTCGTGATGCGATACGCGTTGCTCGTCAGGGCCGTGTGAGTCCCCGTGTTGAACTCGCCCGGCGGAGAGCCGTCAACCTCACGCGCGGGGAGCGGAAACACCTCAAGATCTCTCGGCGGAATCGCTGCGCTCGCCACCCGTGTAGGTCTCGCCGGCAGGCCCAAAGGCGCGCTGTTAAACTCGATCACTACGCGCGCTGTGAGCGTCGGGTGAGGGTTAGACAGCACGACCGCGTACTGCTGCGAGGCGGCGCTCTCGCCTGCGCCGATCTGCGCGTTGTCGAGATCTACCGCGTAATATTCGCAGCCGATGTTAGTCCCGAGAACCGTGGGGGACTCGCAGAGGCGTCTGCATTGTGCGGCTACGCAGGCCACGCCCATCGTGCCATCGCACTCTTCGGCGGTCTCCCAAGCGCTCCCCTGCGCGTTGCAGCGCTCGACCGAGAGCTCATCGAGCGAACATCGCGTACTGCCGGGGAGACACGCGATACATCCACGTGCAGAATCACAGACCAAACCCGCTCCGGGACAGTCGCGGCTGATGGGCGTCCCAAACTCACCGTCTCCGTCGCAGCGTTGAAAAATGTTGTTCACGCAGCGTGTCGCGCGAGGACTACACGCAGGCCACGCCAGAGGGTCCACCGCGTCAGGGCCCGCGTCGCCACCGTCAGAGAACAGCGAGACGCGAGGGGCGCATTGCATCAGCAGAAATGCAGCAAAGAGTCCCAGTACGGTTCCAGAGCGAGGGCGATCGATCATAGCGAGCAGAGCACACCGTACCAGACTGTCGACCCTGCCAACGTCCTGCGGATTGTGTTCTTGTGGGAGCGAACCTGCTCGCGTGATTGGGCAGATTTCTGGCAAACCAGCGTGATCATGAAGCTAGTGGTTTTGGGTGCATCGGGTGGCGTGGGGCGATTGCTTGTAGCGAGCGGAAAAGCACGAGGCCATCACATCACCGCCGTAGGACGTGCAAACTCGAAGCTCGAAGAGATCCCCGAGGTCCGCGTGTTGCGTGGGGATTTGACAGACCAAGCGTTCTTAGAGCGCGCAGTCGAGGGGCAAGACGTCGTGCTCTCTGCGCTGGGGCTCAAGCTGGCGGGCATCGCCCCTTGGAACAAACCCGAAGACCCCGAATTCTTGGCGCACAACGTGACGGCTCTGGTCGCCGCGATGAAAGCGCAGAAGGTGTCTCGTGTGTGTGCGATTTCGTCCGGCGGTGTCGGAGATAGCATGGCGATGATGCCTGGATTTTTTAAGGCATTCGTCGCGCTCTCGGCCATGCGCACCGTCCTCGCACGCCTCGACGAAATGGAGCAGGTCTACTTCGCGAGCGGGCTCGATGTGTGCGTCGTTCGTCCGAGCGGGCTGACCGATGGCGAGGCGAGCGGCAAGGTCGTGATCGCGAAGCGATTTGTGGGTCGGGCGACGATCTCACGCGCAGACGTCGCCGAGTACATGCTCGACCAACTGAGCACTGCACCCTTCGCGCACAAATCCCCTGTGATCACCGTGACCGGCGCGGGCTGAGCCCTCGAAAAGCGCCGCGGGACACACCAGCGCTTGCCGTTGAGCGCTAGGGCAAGTATGGCATCTGCCCCCACAAATTCGCCGCATGCTGACCGCGTGTGCGCGCGTTTCGTGAGTGAGCGAACTGCCCAGCACAGGAGCACACCTTGTCCGAGACTGACACCAACGCAACACCCAACGCGCCCGATCCTGAGCGCGATGCCATCATCGCAGACGAAGAGAAGCTCTTGCGACGCGCCAACGAAGCCGTGGCGAACATCAAGGTTCGCTACACGGTGAGCTACGACGCAGAGCTCCTCGCGCTGCGTGACGAGATCGCCGAGGCGCGCGCCGAAGACATCCCGCCGTTGATGCAACAGATGGAGCGCTTGCAGGGCATCGCGGCCCGCCGCAACGAAGTGACCAACGTGCAAATCGACCCGGGATCTCCGTACTTTGGCCACATGCGTCTGGTCGAAAACGGCCGCGGTCGCGATGTGCTCATCGGCAACGCGACCCTCGTCGACGTCGAGGTCGGCGTGCGCATCGTCGACTGGCGTGACGCGCCCGTCTCGAAGCTCTACTACCGCTACGCCGAGGGCGACGACTACGAAGAAGAGATCAACGGGCGCACTGTCGAGGGCACGATGTCCGTGCGCCGCGCGGTGGTCGTGACGGACGCCTCGCTGCGTCGCGTGATTACCCCAGGGGGCACGTTTATCCGCCGCGGAGATCCCGCGTATTGGCAGCGAATTGACTCGCATACGACCAAGCTCAAGGGTGGCGCCGGTGTCGCAGAGCGGCCCCCCGCGTTGGACGAATACACCGTGCGCAGAGGGCAGCTCGGCGTGCGCGTAGCGGGCCGCGAAGAGCGTCATTTGCCTGATATTCCGGCGCTGATCGACAAGCGGCAGTTTGAGCTTATCTCTAAGCCCACCTCGGGGTTGGTGGTGATTCAGGGCGGCGCGGGCTCGGGCAAGACCACCATCGGTCTACACCGCATCGCGTACCTGGCCTTTCAAGAGCCCAAGCGCTTCAGCGCGGACAAGCTCTTGGTGGTGGTCTTTAACCAAGCGCTCGCGAGCTACATCGGCCGCGTGCTCCCGTCGTTGGGCGTGCAGGGCGTCACCGCGGTGACCTACCGCGACTGGGCCGCACAGCAGCGCCGAAGGCACCTGCAGCGCCTCCCGAACAGCTACACCGAGGACACCCCGTCGGTGGTCTCGCGGCTCAAAAAGCACCCTGTATTGCTTCGGCTCATTGATGAGCGTGTCGCCGCGGAGAGCGCCTCCATCGACGCCGCGGTCACCCGCGCGATCCAAGAGACCACACAGGGCCCTCGCGCGCTGAGCGTATGGAACTCGACGAGCAAATGGCCCATCGCGCAGCGTGTCGCCACCGCCGGCCTCTGGAGCCGCGGCGAGCGTGAGATCAACAACGACAAGGGCAACGCGCTCGCGCGGGACACCCGCATGGCGCTCGACTCAGCGCTCGATCGCGTGCGCCGTAGAGCGCAAGATGTGGTGTGGGACTGGGCCGAAATGCTCACGAACTATCGTGGGCTGCGGGCGGCATTTGATAAGCATTTTCCCGATGATTTTAGCGACGATGAGCTCGCCAGTGCGGTCCGCTATTGCAGTGAGCGCATCGGACGAATCTCCGACATCCCAGACCGCGCGCATCACGAGAGTGAGAACGACACGGACGACGAAAGCGGCAAGGTCAAGCCACTGCGCTCGCGCAAAGACCGCGACGATGCGATGGAGATGCTCGACGCCGAGTCGTTTGGCAGCGAGAGCAAGAGCACCTCACGCGAGCGCGAACGCGAAGACGAAGACGAAGGGATCTATCGCGCGATGGATGGGCGCGATGAGCGCACCGTAGACGATGACCTCAGCCTTGACCCCGAAGACGACGCGCTCTTGTTGCGTTTGTATCAGCGAAAACGCGGACCATTGCGTAGAGACCGCAAGTCCACGCTCCTGTACGAGCACATCTTCGTCGATGAAGCGCAAGACCTCTCGCCCATCGAGCTCTCGGTCTTGCTCGACACTGCGACGCCCGCACGCTGTGTGACCCTCGCGGGGGACACCGCGCAGCGCTTGCTGATGGACAATGGGTTTAAGAGCTGGGGCGAGGTGCTCGCGGATCTTGGGCTCCAGACCATCGCGGTCGAGCCTCTGCGAGTGGGCTACCGCTCAACGGCCGAAGTGCTTGATTTTGCTCGGCATGTCCTCGGTCCGCTGGCCGAGGGAGAGCCCCCCGTGGCGACACGTTCGGGCGCTCCGGTCGAGATGCATCGCTACGGAGACACCGGCGCCGCGATGGCCTTCTTAGGCGCCTCGTTGCGGAGCCTCATGATCGAAGAGCCACGGGCCAACGTGTGCGTGATCGCCAAAGATCCTGAGCGCGCAGAGCTCTACTATCGTGGGCTGCTCAACGCTGAGGTCCCGAGGCTCACACACGTCGCAAACCAGGATTTTACCTTCAAAAACGGCGTCGAAGTGACGGACGTTCGCCAGGTCAAGGGTCTCGAGTGGGACTACGTGATCTTGGTCGACGTGACCGAATCGATGTACCCACAGTCGGACGAAAATCGGCACTTGTTGCACATCGCTTCGACCCGCGCGGCACACCAGCTCTGGGTCGTGTGCAGCCAGCGACCCTCGTCGCTCTTGCCCGAATCAATGCAAGACTAGGCTCGACAGAACGGGCGGAGGGCCTCGACACGCTCGCGCACGAGAGAGTCCGAATCTCTGGATAAAACCAGCATCGCGTGACCTCCGACCGGGCCCTTGAAGAAGGGCCGAAAGGCCAAGAGGACACGCTGAACTCTGCTGCGATGTGCGAGCGCTGCGCGCACTGACGCGATCGCGCGTGGGTCCTCGGTGTCTGCGAGGACCTCGCAGGCGCGCGCGATGGTTACGCGGTTTGCGTGCGTCTCGAGCTCGTGCGCGAGCGCGTCTGCGGCGTCTTGGTGCACGCGGGTCCATGCGCTCAGGGGCGCGAGTCCGCCGAGCGCACGGATCATGTTTCGTGCCTCAAAACGCTCGAATTCGGACGAGTCCGTGTGCTCGATCGTGAAGAGCGTCTGGGTCACACGCTCGCGCAACGAGGGCTCGCGCGACAGGCTCGCGGCCAGCAACGCACGTGCATCTGCGCGCAGCGCGCGGTGAGGGCTGCGCAGGGCGCTCAGGAGCCCATCCCACGCCCCGAGGCTCGCGAGGGCGCGCACCGCGGCGGTCCGAACTCCGTGGATCTCGTCGGTGAGACAGTCGGTCACGGCGCGTATCGTGTCGGGATGACTCCCCAGGGCGACGAGCTCAAACATCGCCCTTACGCGCGAAGAGTCACGCGAAGTACCCTGCAAAACAACAGACAGAGTCGCTCTGAGATGTTCTTCGGTGCTGTGCTCACGGACGCGCAATGCCCAAGGGGCAGGGTCAATGAGCGCGCTCAACCCGATGGCAAAGAGGGCTGAGTCGTCGTGGTGGCTGAGCGCGAGCAACACGCTGTCTCGGAGCGTGTCAGGGAGCGCTTCGAAGACCGCGTGCATCGCGTCGCGATCGCGCTGCGTGGCGAGGGCCAGCATGGCAGCGCTTGTGCAGTCGGCGTTGGCTTCGTGCCCTGCGATCAGAACCTCTGCGCACGCGTGAGATCCGAGGAGTGCACAACGATCAGCGAATTCGCTGGCAAATCGCGCAGGATCTTGCGCCGCGGTCTGTGCCGCCCAGGTTTTGAGCCGAGGGAGTTGGGTCAGGTCATTCAACCGAGCGAGCCTTCGGTGAGGTCCATGGATGTGGACCCTGTTGTCTACAAACGTCGAGCCTTAGGGACCCGCACAGTGTGCCACCGCAAAGTCCGCTCCGTCACCCGGAACCCCCTCTGCGTTGCGCAGCCGCCACACACGCAGAGCGCGCTGCATCGAGGGCAAATCGCAGCGAATTCGCCCGCTGATCGTCGAGCTACCTTCGTCTACGGCCGTGACTCGCGCGGTACATCCCGCTCCGCAGCGTCCTACGAGCGTCTCGCCGGCTTCAACCACGGTGATCCTGCACTCTGGGATCTCGTCTCCGACCGCGACCGGCGCGATCCATGCGCCCGCAGCGCTGCCTTCGAGCGTAAGCGTAGAGCCGCCGCGATCGCGCGCCGAAAACGTGAGCGCCACTCTTCGGTCAAACGTGGGCCCCGTGAGCTGCGCGCGGCACTGCAGGACCGTCGCGTCGGGCCTGGGCGCAGGGCTCGCGGTGTTGGCCACGCGGGATGCCTGCGCTGCACACGCTCCCGAGTCGGGATCGCTCGGGCAGTCGGTCACACCCCAGCGTACGACACCCTCGCCGACGCTGGTGCAGTGCACGAGGGCGAGAAGAACGAGCGGCATGAGGGATCGCAAGAGAGTAGCTTTTTTGCCCATCGAATGATGCGTAAGCATAGCGCATTAGGGCGCTGACAAGCGGGCGATGTTATCCGCGCACTGCGCTTACCCAGCGCGTGAGAAAGTCGCGCATGGTGGGTCTCTTTTCGGGCGCGAGTGAGGTCATCTCTTGCAGCAGAGAGATCATCGCGGTGCGCTCACGAAGCGCGCTGGACAGGCGCTCGATGGGCATGTGCATGGTGCCGTGTCGGACCAAGATGGTCATGAGCTCAGGGTCGCCCTCGAGAAAGGGGTTCTCGCCGGTGAGGGCTTCGAAGGCGACGACGCCCAGCGCGTACACATCCAACGCGGCCGAGACCGATGGAAATCCACGTGCGATTTCGGGCGCAAGGTACCCAGGGGTGCCCACCAGGCCCTCTTCGTTGTCATCGAGCTCTTGGTCGATGTCCGTCGAGATCCCGAGGTCGATCACCACGGCGCGGACAAATTGCGCCCGTCCGAGACTCTCGGCCGTGAGCGGGCCGTTCAAGCCGTCCAACTGCACCATAATATTGCCGGGCTTGACGTCGCGATGGACCATCCCGTGCGCGTGCATGTGTGCGAGCCCGCGAGCCGCATCTCTGAGAATAAGCTGTAAAAATCTCAGATCAATTGCGCCGACTTCACGCAAGATCGTCTCGAGAGAGGCCCCCGGGATGAGCTCGACCGCGATGTACGCGCCCTCGTCGACAAAGCCCGCATCGACGATCGAGACCACGTTGGGATGAACCAACGACGCCAACCGCGCCATCTCGCCCTCAAAGAGCTTGCGCGTGGTCTCTGCGTCGCCCCCGGTGTACCGATCCCAAGGCAACAGCTTCACCACGACGCGCTTGCCGGGCGCGGGGCCCTCTGCGAGCCACGTCGCCGCCATGCCGCCCTCAGCCGCCGAGCCCAGGGGTCCCAGGACCTTGAGGCGGCCAATAAACCGCACGCCTTCGCCGCTCTCGTCCGCGATCTGCGAGGCCTGCGTGCGAATCAAGACCAACGCGCGCGCCAACGTGGCGCGGACCACAGGGCCCGCGATGGGACCGCAGGCGGTGGCGATCGCTTCGCTCAGCAAAGACAGGTCCGAGACGTACTGCTCAACGATCTCTGCGCGCCGGGCGCTGTCGACAAACTTGAGCGACGTGCTGGTGAGCGCACGGTTGAGCCTCGCAGCGCGATCTCCCAGTGTTTCTCCAGACGAATTGGGCGCGCTCTCGTCGATCGTGAGCCCCTCGATCGCGTGCTCTCGGCAGCGCGCCAGCTCGTCCGCGAGCTTGGCGATCGGGTCGAGATCGAGCTTGGGCAAGCCAGACCAGTGCTGCTCGGCCTTGCGTCCATCGAGGTCTGTGAGCGCCCCCGCGAGCGCCGTGAGTGCCACGCCCATCCGCGTCCGTGGGGTCGCGCTCTCGGCCAAATCGAGGAGATCTTTAGGGGTCGCGCGCTTGTTTTTTGCGAGCTTATCGAGAGCGAAATAGAGCTTGTCAATGGCCTCTTGCGAGACGCCCTCAAAGCTCCTCCGCACGCGATTGTGCGCGGGGGTCTCGCCCGTGCGAAGGGCCATCCAAGCGACCACAATCAGCGCAGAGGTGTCTCCTAGCCGAGGCCGAAGTGAGTCCGCGAGCTCAACGATCGTCGCGACCACGTAGCGCTGCAACGATGCCGAGCGCATGGCGGGGTCGTCTGCCACGCGCTCGAGGGTCTCGAGCACCTGCGATCGGGTCACACGCTCGCGTTCGTTGAGCGAAATGGCTGATGATTCGACGCGAGAGAGCACCGCCGCAGAGCGCAAGAGCCACCGGCGCCAGGTGGTCGTCATGGGTGTTGGGCGACGCAGCCCCGTCCACGTCGTGCGAAGCAGCTTCGAGCGCAGAGCCTCTGCGTAATCGAGCGCAGACTGTCTCGCGGCCGCGTCCGAAATGCGCTCTGCCACGACGGTCATGTCGCCGTCGATCACGAGATCGAGCAGCTCTTCGAGCACCACGCCGGCTCTCGCAGCGGCGCGCGCATAGTCCAATCCCACTGCACGAAGCGCGCTCGCGACGGACTGTTCGGTGTGCGCGATAAACTCTTCGACGGCGCCAGCGATCGCTGGGTGTGACGGGGTATCTGCTGCTTTTCGTGCGGCCACGACCAAGAGCTGCCACGGAGTGGCTTCACCATCTTGCTCCCAGACGCGATGAATAATCGCGTGGGCGCGGTCTGCGCTCTCGGTCTCTGCCGGAGACGCAGGGCGGTGCTGATTGATCTGTGTCTTGAGCGACTCGGTGATGGCGCTCGCAGCGTGCGCGAGGTTCTCTGATCGCGCTGAAATCTCTCGCAACGCGAGCGCCAATTGAGTCCAAGTCTCAGGGCCGCCTTGCGCCGCGAGGGTCTGCGCTCGATCCATCCAGCGATCGTCGTGGGCGTCGCACGCATCAGGAAGCGCGATGGACAACGCTGCGAGCTGCCAGGCCTCAGGCTGCTCGTGCTCGATGTTGGCTTTGCGTTGGAGTAGCGACTCGCTCGCCAGCGGCGAGAGACTGCCGAGCGCCGCGTGCGCGCGACGACGAATGGTCGCTGGACTTGAGGGTTCTAACATCACGTCCAACATCGGACCGATGCCCGGAAGCACGCCGGCCAAGCGCCCCGCAGCCCTCGCAGCGCGAGACCAGACAGCAAAGCGAGAGTGCGCGATTGCCTTGGGAAATACCTCGCGAATCGCGCGCTGAGTCGCCGGCCCTAGCGCGTCGACGACGTAGGGATGCGCCGAGAGCGCCGAGAGCAATCGCGCAGAGCGCATGGCGCCTCGGCCGACGCTCTCGATGCCTAAGCGCAGCGCGTTGGGCCACCAAGGCATCGTGGCGCACTCGGCGAGGGCCGGGTCAAACTCGCCACGCAGATCGCCGTCAAGCAACAGCAGGTCCATCATGGACTCTGCGAAGGGGGCAAGGACCGGCGCAGTGGGATCTAACGCCGTGAGAATTTGCAGGGCATCTGCGCTCTGTGCGGCGGGTGATCGCTCAAGCAATCGACGCAGCGTGCTGGCAAGAATGTTTCGCTCTGCGGCCGAGGGCGCGGGCGCACCTTTCGCGACCGCTTCGAGGGTCGCGCGCACTCCGCCGATGACGCGCTCGGCGTCTGCGTCGGCTTCGCGGGCGCGGGTCCATGCTCTGAGCGCACGGGCGAGCGCGGGGAGCACATCGGGAGGCGCGGCGGCGGTGCGTTCGGGGGTGAGAGCGAGGCCCTCAAGCACATGCAATACACAGTCAATGGCTGCAGAAAACTGCTGCAGCGTCGCGAATGGAGGGTCCCCCTGCGTAGCCCACCCGAGCCACCGCATGAGGCTCTGTTCTCTGCTCTCTGCGTCGCGCGCGTTCGAGACCGAGATCCACAGCGAGGTGACCGGGTCGTCGTCGAAGCGATCGGTGAATCGCAGCAAAAACAGCGCATCTTCGTTGAGAAACAGCGGCTCAGACGAGGGTGACTCGAGCGTCGCAGTGCTGCGCACGCCCGATCGATAGCCCGGAGGCCGGATCGACGATGGAGGACTTGACTTGGGGGCGTCTGAAGTACTCACCGAAGAAATCAAAGTATCGCATGGGGTTCGCAACAGACCGCAAATTCGCCGACCGAATTCGTAGCGTTCGGTGCTGTGGTTTGTCGCGTTCAGTGAGTGTTCGTGTGGGGAATCGTGCGACGGATGTGACGTCACCTTGCGGACACGAGCCACGGATTTGTGGTGAACATACGCGCGAGCTTTGATGTTTCGAATCCCCGTAGATCCCACGCTCGATCTGGTGCTGCTTGAGCCTCGACACGCGCCGATTCTCTTCGCGCTCATCGATGAAAATCGTGCGCACTTGCGGCGCTTTCTGCCGTGGGTAGACACCACGCAGTCGCCGCAAGATTCGGCCGTGTTTATTCATAGCTGTCTTGAGCAGTTCGCGCGGGGCACCGCGGTCAACGTGGCCCTCTTCTCGGGCCCTGCGCTTGTGGGGCTCTGCGGCACACACGCGATTCACTGGGGCAGTCGACGCGCCGAGCTGGGCTACTGGATCAGCAGCGCGTGGCAAGGTCGCGGCCTGATGACCCGCGCGGTGCGTGCCCTGTCCGCGTACTTGTTCTTCTCGCACGGGCTCCATCGACTTGAGATCCGCGCCGCGAGCGACAACCAAAAATCGCGCGCCGTCGCAGAGCGCCTAGGCTTTGTCCTTGAGGGCACCTTGCGCGAGGCCGAGTGGCTCTACGATCGCTACGTAGACCACGCGCTCTATGCGATTTTGCAGCGAGATTTTCAGTCATCGTGAGCGCGTGCGCTCGCGTCTTCGGTGCGCACTTGTCCTGAGGGGGCCAACGCCGCGTCCGACTCGCCCCCGCCCATCCCAGAGATGCCCTGATGGGCGCTCGCGTTGGCGTCGCCATTCGCTGTGGCGTCTCGGTCGGTGGTGCCTCGACCGTGGCGCTCTGCGGCGCTGCGTGCGGCCTGAATCAGCGGCAAACGCTCACGCGCACCCTCGATAAACTCTGCCGCGTTGACGATGCGATACGGCATGCGATGCGTGCGCTCACGGTCACGGTTCTCGGTGGCAATCCAGCGGAGGATCATGTCGGCCGCGCGGACGCTCCATGCGTGCGTGTCATGGAGCAAGACGGTCCCGCCGGCCATGTTTCCGAGCAGCCGAATGACGTTCATCGCGACCCCTTGCGCGTCGCCTACCATCTGCCAATCGTGCGAATCGACAGACCACAGCGAGAGCTCATAGCCCTTGGTGTGCAAGTGCCGCTGCATGTCTTCGGAGTACGAGCCGTAGGGCGGCCTAAACAAGTGCGGACGCTGGCCGATGATCTCTTCGATCAGGTCCGCGTTGTGCTCGATTTCTCGCACCGTTCGATCCCGCGAGAGGTTGGCCATGTTGGGATGCGAGACCGTGTGATTGCCAATCACGTGCCCTCTGCGAAAGGTCTCGAGCAACAGATTGCGCGCGCGGGTCCGTAGCGGCTCTTCGCTGGTCGAGAGCCTCCAGCCACAGACAAAAAACACGGCCTTCACGCCATGCCGATCCAAAATGGGGAGCAGCCGATCGGTGGTCCCAGGGTTGGGGCCGTCGTCGAAGGTAAAGAGCACTTCGCGTGCGTTTGGCCTGCCCAATGCGAGATCCCAGGCGGTGCGAAGGTGGGCCTCGGGGTTGAGCAGCGCGGGTGGCCAGCGGGTCGCCACGCTGCCATCGCGGGCCCCTCCGTCGCGCGCGATGACCGTGGCAACGGGTCTTACGCCGCCGTCCGCGGTGCGCGCTGCGATCACGCGCACGGTGCGTCCTGCGTCTGCGGCCGTTGTGGTCGCCCAAAGCTGCTGCATGGGGTTGCGGCTGCCCTGGAGCGCCATCCATGCGCCAATGCCTACCGCGGCAAGCGCAGAGAGCGATGCGACGGCCCGAAACAACGCCGAATGAGAGCTACGCGCCACGTGAGTGCAATCCGACGCTGGCCATAGCCCAACGGGGAGGACAAAGAAAGTTCTCGCCCACCCCTAGCGCACGCACAAGATGCGCGAGAGAAGGGCTCTTGCGAGCAAATTCGCTCAGCTATTTCTCTGCTCTGCACAGCGAGTCCGCCCTCTTGATCAGCGTCGGAATCCTAAAGTCCCCGTGCATGCTCGCGATGGAGTCCGCCGCGGTCTTCGCGTCACAGCCCGCCGCGGTCACGTAGAGCGGCTTGTGAGACTGACCGCGGACGACCTCGTGTCGTACGGATTCGGTGCCCACAAACGCGGTCTTGGCCACGCCGATCACAGGGACACTCGCTCCGAGGGCACGCCAGAGACGCTCGCCTAGGCCCGCGATGTTTTCGCCTAGCCACACGTATCCGTCAATCACGACGCCCGCGAGGGGAACAGGCGCTTGGGCGAGCGCGGTGAGCAAACACGGCAGCTCACGCTTAAAGAACGCCCCAGGTTCGTAGTCGGCGACCTCAGGGTGTCGTGAGATCACGTCATGCGCGGATGCGCTGTCTTGCCAAGACTTGAAGTACACTGCAGCGATCACCGCGTGGGCACGCTGTGGTGCGCCTTCGCGGTAGTCGACATCGAGCACAACCCAGTGCGGCACCGAAGAGCTCTTCATGGAGCGTCTGTGATGGACCCGCGAGGGAGAAATGAAAAGCGGCAGCAAGGATGGCGTGGGGGGGGAACGCCGCAGCTTGCTGCCGCCGAGAAGGTATACTTCACGATGCGTGCCAACGACGCGAGCCGTTCGACACTTGCCGAATTTGCAGAACTTAAGCGATATGACCGTTTTGACTTAGAGTCGACAATTGCAAATGTGAAAGACCATTACATTCATGCATGCATTGCACGACATTGCACGAGGTCTCTTATCGGGCACGAAATCGATCTGTTGACGCGATGAGCGCCTGGGCGATGCCTGGCTCGTGCATCGAGTGACCCGCGTCGGGGATGATCATGAGCTCGGCCTCGGGCCACGCGCGATGGAGCGCCCAGGCGCTCTCGACGGGGCAGATTACGTCGTAGCGTCCCTGAACGATCACCCCGGGGATGTCCTTGAGCTTGTGCGCGTTCGTCAGGAGCCAGCCATCGTGCTCGAAGAAGCCCTTGTTGACGAAGTAGTGGCACTCGATCCGGGCAAACGCCTCAGCGAAGTGATCCGCTCCAAAGCGTTGCGCCACGTTTGCGTCGGGCCGGAGCCTGCTCGTGGTGCCCTCCCAAATACTCCACGCCTTGGCGGCCTCGAGCCTCACAGCCGCGTCTTCGCTGGTGAGCCGTTTGTGAAAAGCCGTGAGCAAATCGCCACGCTCTTCTTCGGGGATGACCGCGATGTACTTCTCCCACGCGTCCGGAAAAATCGCGCTGCACCCGCGCTGGTAAAACCAGTCGATCTCTTGCTGTCTGAGCAAGAAGATCCCGCGCAGCACGAGCTCGGTCACGCGCTTGGGGTGCGTCTCGGCGTAGCTCAGCGCGAGGGTTGACCCCCACGACCCTCCGAAGACCTGCCAGCGCTCGATCGCCAAGTGTGCGCGCAATCGCTCGATGTCCGCGACGAGGTCCCAGGTGGTGTTCTCTTCGAGAGACGCGTAGGGAGTGCTCTGGCCACACCCGCGCTGGTCGAAGAGCACGATGCGATAGGCGCTTGGGTCGAAAAATCGCCGGTATTTCGCGTCGCTTCCGCCCCCAGGGCCGCCATGCAAAAACACCACAGGCTTGCCCTTGGGGTTGCCGCTCTCTTCAAAGTACAGCTCGTGAAGGGCAGACACACGCAGTCGTCCTCTGCGGTAGGGCTCGTGTGCGGGATAGAGCATTGCTTCAGTGGGAGGTGCCATGTTTTGGGTGACAGCTTACTACACACCGCACATTTGCTGATCGCACGCGAGCACATGCGCAGAACCGTGGTAGGCAAGGGCCCTTCGCGCGCGACGCCAAAGTGCATTTACGCGCGCCTGCTCATTGCCAACTCGTTAAGACCGTCATGACTCAGTCACCTGCTACTCCTGCCTCCGCTGTCACCGCTGTCGACCTCGTACGCGACCGCATCGAGCGCCTCTCACCCAAGGTTCGTGTGCTGGTCTTGCAGCACCCGCAAGAGCAAGACACGCTGCTCGGGACCGCGCCTCTGCTCGCCGCTTCGCTGGATAAATCCGTGTTGCGCGTGGGCTTGTCTTGGTCATCCCTCGCGCACGCCATGGGCGAGACGGACAACCGCTTTGCAGAGCCAGAGCCCAATCGCTGGGCTGTGCTCTATCGTGGATCGATCGGTCGTACGCTCACTGCGCGTGAGAAGACCGAGCCGTTCTTGCTCTTGGATCGCAAGGGCAAACGCTGCCGACCTGATGAGCTCCCCATCGAAGGGTTTGTGATTCTGGATGGCACGTGGTCGCAAGCGAAGACCATGTGGTGGCGCAACCCTTGGCTGCTCAAATTGCACCGCGTGCTGCTTCATCCGACGCAGCCCAGCGCGTATGGTCGATTGCGTAAGCAGCCGTCACCACAGCACATTTCGACACTCGAAGCCGCCGCGCTGACGCTCGATGGCCTCGGCGAAGACCCCGTGATTGGCGAGCAACTTCGCCGCGTGTTTCGCACGCTGTGCCAGCGCGGTCGTGACGCAAACATCTCGCTCGCGACGGACCCCGAGGCGGCCGACACCCTCGAGACCGTGCAAGCGCTCGGCGCAGGAAAAACCGCCGCAGAGCACCGCCTCCGCCCCCGCGCGACGCCCGCCAAAGCGCGCAAGAAAAAGCGCGACGACGTAGCGTTCTGAGCCCCACGGGGCGGTTTGCGAGCAAACCACTGTAAGTTCCAAAGGATCGCACTCGTTGCGCCATCCGAGGACTCTGCATGCGCCCAAATCTATCCGCTCGACGCTTTGCCACACGGTCGATCACCTCGCTCTCTTGGCTCGCGATTGTGAGCTGCAGTGGCGGCTCGCAACACGTGATGACCCCTAACGCCACCGTAGGAGCCCCAGGGGACTCCGCACGCTCTGGCGCCTTGGCTGCGAACAGCGGCGGAGAGCAGGGCCCCGCGACGCTCCCTGAGGTGTTTCGAGAGCCTGCTTCGAGTACGGGGTCCGTCCGGACCGAGAGCCAAGACGTCGATGACTCTCGCCGAGGCTTCGACCGTAGTCGCAGCGCGCCCTCGGTGGACACGGCCACCGCCGAGCCGTCGCCAAGCGCGAGAGCTCCGCAACCTGTGGCGCAGATGCAAGCGCCCCCCGCTCCGCCCCCTGGACGTGCCGCGACCACGCGTCGCCCGTCCAGCGTCGCGACAGGATCTTCGACGACCCCGACAAGCGCGAGCACCGACGGAGTGGCGCTCGGGGGGGCGATCGCGCAAGAAGAGAGCGCTTCGAACCGAGCGCAAAACGCCCCGGTGAATGGACAAAACCAGACGCGTGACGAGGTCCCGAGGCAGCGCTCGTGGCAGCAAGCGACGGCGCGTAACAACGCGCTGCGTTTGTCCGTTGGCGACCGAGACTCGCTGCCGCTGCGTGGGTTGCAAGTGCGGGCGCAAGTCGATGGGTTTCGCGCGCGGGTCGTGATGGACGCGTATTTTCTCAACGACCGTGGGCGGCAGCTTGAGGGCACGTTTCAGCTGCGGTTGCCCGAGGGCGCGTCGCCGTACTTCTTTGCGTTTGGATCGAGCGCGTATCGCACGCAAGACGCACAGCAGGCATCGATCCCGTTCTTTGCAGCGCCGAGCGCGCAGGGCCTCGGGGTCTCGCCTGACGAGATCCTCCGTCAACGCGCCACCGCGTGGAACGATCCTCGCCAAGCCCGGATTGTCCCTCGCGAACGCGCGGCGCATGCGTACACCGAGACTGTGCGAGCTCGGGTTGATCCGGCGCTCATGGAGTGGTCGGGCGCGGGGGTGTTTGAAGCGCGTGTGTTTCCGCTCGAGACCGAGAAGCTCCATCGCATCGTGGTGGCCTACGACGTGACGCTCACACGCGATGGAGAAGATCTCGTTCTGCCAATGGATTTGCCCGCAGATGTGCGCGACGTGATCCTCGATGTGGCCGTCGCACAGCACAGCAATAACGCGATTTCGCTCACCCCACGCGTGCCTACACGCAACGACGGTGGCTACGTCCTCGCCCGCCTCGACCGCCCCCAAGAGCGCCGCACCATGGTGCGTATCCGTGGCGCTTCACCCACACTCGTGGGCTCAGACGGAGGGCCCGAGGCTTACTTCTCTACGCAGGTTTCGCCTGTGATTCCTGTGGGAGAAAACATGAACACCGCGGGCTCGGCGGTCTTCATGGTGGACACGTCGCTCAGCGGACAGCCCGAGAATTTTCGGCGCTGGGCGCAGATCCTCCAGCGTGTCTTGGACACCAACCGTGACAGCATTCGATCGTTCGCGGTGCAGTTCTTCGACGTCGCGCCGCGCTGGTGGAACCGCTCATTTGTAGAAAATACCCCAGCGAATGTCGCTGCGCTCTTGCGCACCGTCAACGAGCGCTCTCTCCAAGGCGCGACCGATTTGGGAGCCGCTCTTCAAGAAGCAGCGCGGCCCTCGTTTGCGACACCTCCTAGCCAACGGTGGGACACGTTCTTGCTCTCGGACGCCGCGGTCACCTGGGGCGAGGCAGACATCACGCGCATCGCGCAGGGGTTTTCGTCTGCAAATCGCGGGAGATTGTTTGCATACAGGGTCGCCACAACGGGTGGCGGAGATGGCTCTGTGATGGCGCAGCTCGTCCGTCCCTCGGGCGGCGCGGTGTTTACCATCGCGAATGATCAGGACCTTGATCGCGCCGCGACAGCGCATCGTGCGAGCCCTTGGCGTCTACGCAGCGCGTCGATTGCGGGCGCGAGTGACCTGCTGATTGATGGCGCTCCGACGCATCTTTTTCCGGGTCAAATGCTCACCGTGGTCGGTCGCGGCAGGCCCACTGCGGGCGCTCCGTTGCAGCTTGAGATCGAGCGCGGTGGGCAGCGTATGCAGGTGCAGGTCGCCCTCGGGGCCACGCTGTCGAGCAGCTTGGCGCCCCGCGCGTATGGCGAGGTCGCGGTGCAACGTCTCGAAGAGCGAGCGCCTCTCGTAGAGCGTGAAGCCAAGGCTTTTGCTACCCATTTTCGCGTGACGGGTCGCACGTGTTCGCTCGTGATGCTCGAGTCCGAGGCAGACTATCAGCGCTTTGGGATCGTCCCCGCGGATGATCTCCGTGTGGTCAACGCGACCTCCGTACGAGCGCTCGAAGCGCAGAGCGAGTCCGCGACCCAGCAGCTCTTGGGCGACGCGCGCGGAAACTTTTTGCTCTGGCTCGATCGCCTCGGGAGCACCCCTGGGGCCACGGTGCGTATCACCCGTGCCGTGCGCGATTCGCTTGCGCAATTGCCCGTCAGCGCGTTTGAGATCCCCGCCGAACGGTTGAGCATTCAGCATGACCGCGCGAGCGAAATGACCGCGACCTTGCGCACGCAACTCGAGCAACCCGAGCTTGGCTACGACGAGATCTCTGCCGAGGCCGAGCGCCTCCGCGGACAACAACAGAACGCTGACGCGCTTCGCACGCTGAGCTCGCTCGTCGAGCGTCGGCCTGGGGACACAGAGCTCGCACGCGATGTCGCGTTCTCTGCGAGCTCGTGGGGAATGCCCGTGAGCGCGTACCACTTGCTCCGTCGTGTGCAGTCCCTGCGTCCCGCAGAGCCACAGACGTATCGCTTGCTCGCCGAGACGCTCGCTTCGATGGGACGCAATGAGCTCGCGATGGCCATGTACGACATCGCGATGGCGAGCGAGTGGGGCCCGCGGAGCCGAGATTTTCAGACCATCAGCGGCGTAGGCTACCTTCACTTTCTAAGAGAAATTGCCCGTGGAACGCGTCGAACAACGCTCACCTCTGTGGCCGCCGAGCGCCTGCGTGAGCTCACCCCACAGGTGACCCCCGCGCGCGCCGACATCCTCGTCATGATCGCGTGGAGCACGGACAACACCGACATCGATTTGCACGTCGTCGATCCCAACGGCGAGGAGTGCTACTACGGCCACCGCAACACGCGTATCGGAGGCTTTCTCACGCAGGACATCACGACGGGCTATGGCCCCGAGATGTTTGTGCAGCCCAACGCAAGCCCTGGAAATTACAGGGTATTTGCACACTTCTTTGGCTCCAATCGCAACCGCACCAGCGCCCGCACGCGTGTGCTCGCCACGGTCGTGCGTCGCTGGGGCAGCGCCAACGAAGAGGTGACCACCCGCGCGATTACGCTCGGCAACGGCGGCGAGCGCCAAGACATCGAGCAGATCAACTGGTCCCAGTGATCATCGTGCGCTAGCGATCTTCGAGTCGCTCAAGCGCGCGCACTGCGTCGGTCATTGACACCCGATACGCGCTCGTCACCGGGACACTCTCTTCAAGCGCGATCACACGCTGCTCCTGCGAAAGCACAGCGATTCGCGATTTGCACAGCGCACGCGCTGACTTGGTTCGCTCGGCCTCGGTGTGCTTGGTCACGCGCTGTCCCTTGTGCATGTGGTGCACAAAGAGCGGCTCGCCCTCTGTGGCCTCGTCGACCAGCGCGATGACATCTTCGCAGGCGATTCCCTCGGCGTTGTAGCGACGGAGCAGCTGCTTGCGCCCGCCGTAGCTGGCTTTGCCGGGCGCGCGCTTGGCCACGGGGATCGGTTTGCCGTGGCGGTTGTCGACCTCGACGAGCTTGTACACCGCACCAAACGAGGGCGCGTCTGGGCTGAGAACAATCGCGGTCCCTACGCCAAAGCTGTCATAGGGGGCGCCCGCCGCGAGCAGCGCCTGGATCTTAAACTCGTCCATGTCGTCGCTCGCGATGAGCTTGATGTCACTGCGCCCCGCGGCGTCCAAGATCGCGCGCACCTTCGGGCCCAGCGTCGCGAGGTCGCCCGAGTCAATGCGAACGGAGTGCACTGCGGGGCCCGCGGCCGTCGCGCGGATGGCGCCACGGAGGGTGTCCCAGGTGTCAATGAGCAGCGAGGTTCCGCTGGGATAAGACTGGCTAAACGCGGCAAACGCGCCGACCTCTCCGTCGTCTACGTGGGCCAACATGTACGAGTGCGCGCATGTCCCAGTCACTGGAACTCCGAAGCGAAACCCTGCCTCTTCGCTGCTGGTCCCGACGCACCCCGCGATGTACGCCGCGCGCGCCGCGGTGGGTGCGGCCATCGGGTCGAGTCTCCGCGCGCCAAACTCGATCACGGGCCGCCCCTGTGCTGCGAGCACGACGCGTGCAGCTTTGGAGGCCACTTTGGCCTCGTGATTGATCGCGCCGAGCAAGAAGGTCTCGACGAGCTGCGCCTCGGCGAGCGTGCCCTCGACACGCAAGACCGGCCCACCCCCGAGCAACAGCTCGCCCTCGCGGAGCCCATACACATCGCCCGAAAACCTAAACGCGCGGAGGTACGCAATGAGCTCGTCGGTCATCACGTCACGCAGCGAGGGTGCCTCGCGGAGGTACGCGATCTCGTCGTCGGTAAAGCGCAAATTCTCGAGATAGCGCAGGCCGCGGTCGATCCCAGCCATCACCAAAAAGCGCCGGTTGCGCGGCAGCCTCCGCATCGAGAGCTCAAACACCGCGCGCCGTGAGGCGAGCCCCTCGCGCAGGTACGAGCCCAGCATCGAGAGCTGATAACGGTCGGTGTAAAGTGCGTACATCGAGGGATCCTCCAGGGGGGTGAGAGACTGCGAATGTTCAGGCTAGGGATACTTAGTTGCGATATGCAACTAAGTCAATCGCTCTGACACATTGCGCATCGTGCGAGCACCGCGCAGTTAACTGCATGGGGCGTACGCGCGACCATCGAAATGAGCCCCCCAGAGGTCATCCCCGACCGTGGACCTCGTCTAAGCCTAGTAGCGGTAGTGCTCGGGCTTAAACGGCCCCTGCGCGGGGACGTTGAGGTACGTGGCCTGCTCTTCGCTGAGCTCGGTGAGCTCGACGCCGAGCTTGCCGAGGTGCAAGCGCGCGACCTTCTCGTCGAGGACCTTGGGGAGGGTAAACACGCCCACGGCGTAGGTGCCCGCCTTGGTCCAGAGCTCGAGCTGCGCGAGCACTTGGTTGGTGAAGCTCGCGGACATCACGAACGAGGGGTGACCTGTCGCGCAGCCGAGGTTGACCAAGCGCCCCGAAGCGAGAACGGTGAGGCGTTTTCCGTTCGGAAAGATGTACTGGTCGACCTGGGGCTTGATGTTCTCTTTCTTGATCTCGGGGTTGTTCTCGAGCCAAGCGACCTGAAGCTCGCTGTCAAAGTGGCCGATGTTGCACAAGATGGCCTCGTCCTTCATGGCCGTCATGTGCTCTGCGCGGACGATGTCCGAGCAGCCGGTCGCGGTCACAAGAATGTCGGCCAACGGCGCGACGGTCTCGAGGCGCTTGACCTCGTAGCCCTCCATCGCGGCCTGCAGCGCGCAGATCGGATCGATCTCGGTGATGATCACGCGCGCGCCGAGGGCACGCAGCGCCTGGGCCGAGCCCTTGCCCACGTCACCGTAGCCACAAACCACTGCAACTTTGCCCGCGAACATCACGTCCGTCGCGCGCTTGATGCCGTCGCCGAGCGACTCGCGGCAGCCGTACAAGTTGTCAAACTTGCTCTTGGTGACCGAGTCGTTGACGTTGAACGCGGGGACCTTGAGCTGCCCGTGCTTGTGCATCTCGTACAAGCGATGGACGCCCGTGGTGGTCTCTTCAGAGAGCCCGCGGATGGGGTCTTCGCCGCCAAAGAGCGCAGCGTGCTTCTTGTGAATGATCACGGTGAGGTCGCCGCCGTCATCGAGGATCATGTTGGGGCCCTTGCCGCCCGCAAACGCATAAATCTGCTGCTCGATGCACCACTCGTACTCTTCTTCGGTCTCGCCCTTCCAAGCGAAGACCGGGACGCCCGAGGCCGCGATCGCTGCCGCTGCGTGGTCTTGTGTCGAGAAGATGTTGCAGCTTGTCCAGGTGACCTCTGCGCCCAGGGCCGTGAGCGTCTCGATGAGCACCGCGGTCTGGATGGTCATGTGCAGGCAGCCCACAATCCGCGCGCCCTTGAGGGGCTGGCTCGGGCCAAACTCTTCGCGAAGCGACATCAGACCCGGCATCTCCTTTTCGGCGATGCGGATCTCTTTGCGGCCCCAGTCGGCCAGGGTCATGTCTGCGACTTTGTACTTGCCTGTGACTTCGTTCTTGACGCTCATGTGCGGTTTCTCCAGTTGGTTTTTGTGTGCGAATTTGCTGCTCGATCGAGTGTGCTTTCTCTTGCGAGGGCTACACGCTCGATCGCGCCATTTGTGAATCGTTGAGGCTGCGTCGCGCGGCGGTGACGAGCCATTCAAGGTGCTGATCGGGGCCGTTGCCACGGTAAGGTGCAGGGATCACAACCGAGCCCGCAGACGTGAGCCCCGTGTGCGCGAAAAAACTCTCGAGCTCGGCGCGCTCAAAGCCCAGCCACAGGTCCGCTTGCTCGCTGCGAAGTGAGAGATCGTCGTGACGGGCGTACTCGAGAATGAGCAGCGTTCCGCCTGGCGAAAGAAGGCCGGCGAGGGTGCGAACGGTCTCTGCGGGGCGCGGTGCGTGATGCAACACGCGCGCAGCAAGCACGAGGTCTGCACCACGTGGAATGCTCTTGGCCAGCGCGCTGGGTTCGAGCTCTGCGCACACCAAGGTCACGTTGTGATGCCCCCGCGTACGCACGCGCTCTCGCGCCGCGCTCAGCTGCGCTTCACTGCGGTCCACCGCATACACGTGCTCAAACGCAGGGGCTAACACATCCAACGCGGCGCCATCGCCTGCGCCCGCGTCCACCGCGACCTTGCGCGACGGAAGCAACAGCGAGAGCGCCGCGATGTACGCCGCCCACTCGCCCGTGGGGGTCTCTTCGCCACCGCGCTCGCGGTTGCGCGCAAAGAACTCTCGCGTCCCGCTGTCTCTCGCCCGAAGCACCTGCGAGACGCGCCTGAGCAAGCCTTCTTTGCGGCACAGCTCACGCCCCGCGCTCAGCGCGTCGGCCACCACGAGGTCTTGTGTGGCGTCAGGCTCTAATCGCAACAGCGTCCAGGTGCCCTGCTTGCGCGTGCTCAGCAGCCCCGCGTGTCGGAGCGTTGTCGCATGCCGTGACACATTGGGCTGAGACTCGCTCAGCAGCTCCGCCAGCTCGCTGATCGCCAGCTCGTCTTCGGCACAGAGCGCGAGCAAGCGTAGCCGCAATGGCTCGGACAAGAGCTTGTAGAGCTCCCATCGCGTGGGCTTGGTCGGGCTGCGTTCGAGCATGCGCCCGAGCTATCTATGCTTTCTTGCGTATGAATGCAAATAGTGATTTTGGTGACTGTCTAGTCACGTTGGCTTGGATCCTGCTGAGTCTCCACGCAAAGGAGGACCGTGGATGTCAGAAAACAGCGTGCGACAGACCCAATCTGGGAGGGATTTATCAGCACCAACTCTGCCCTCTACGCTCCACGGAGATCTCGTCCGGCTCTTGCGAAAGTGGAGAAGACACATCGCAGAAACGCAATGTCTCGGGCGCCTCGCGATCACCTACCTGCAGTCAGATCTGCCCAATGCCGAGCGACGCGCACACGTCCATGCGCTGTTCTCGGTCGAAGCGCGCACGCTTTGCATGCTCGAGCTCATTGACCTCAGCGGGCTTCACACGGGGCTCACGCCCGACCAGTCTGGGGTCACCCCGATTCGTCCCGACGGGGTCCTCGCCAACGCGCACCTCCGCGCGATCCGAGACCGCATTGTGGCGTGGCTGAGGGCCCTCTCCGAGGGCACGATCCACGCGACGACCATGGGCTCGCTGGGTCGCGCGCTCGCTGCAGCCCTGGACGAAATGGCCGCGTGCCTTGAGCTCCTTGAGCTCTTTCTTACACCTCGTGCGCACAACGTCTCGGTGTCGTTGGGCGAGCTGGTGTCTCGGAGCTTCGCGGTGCTGCCTCGGCCTCTAGAGGTCCACTGTTTGTGCGACGAGCCCAGGGTCACACAAGTGCGCGGGCTCACGCGTCTGGTCTCGACCCTCGCCCACTGTGCGACGCTACACAGCGCAGCCAAGATCGATCGCGTCGGAGCCTCGGTGCGCCTGACCCTGCCCATGGGCCGAGACAGCGTGAGCGATGAGCGCGCGAGTTTCTTGCGATTTTGCGCATATTTGGGGCACGTTCTGCTTGGGTTCTCGCCCGAGCACATCACGCTCACCCTCGCGCAGGCCTGAGCGCCTTCGCCATGTCGGAATGCGCGTACTCTCTCGCGAGTTTGCTCTAAGCCCCTCGCCGCGCTTGTGCGCGTGAATTCACTCTCTCGCAGCCGCTCCTGATGCCCATCGCGCGAATCGCTCTCTATGCCGCCACCGTGACCGCGCTCGTTGTCTCGGCCGCGACCGCGGTGGGACGCATGGACTCGCGCTGGCCCGTAGCCGTGACCCTCTTGGCGTACTGCGCGCTCATTGCGCTAGGGATTTTTCAGCCTTCGCTGCAAGTCTTCGCCGACGCGTGTACGCGAGCGCCGCGCGGGATCGCCCTCGTTGTGGATGTGTCTCTCGCGCACATGGACGCAATCGATGAGCTCGCGTCGCGCTGCAAAGCGCGGGGTGCGACCCTGACGTTGGCGCTCGCCCTCGGGGACGCTCCGCAGGCGCTCTCGGCCGAGCTTCGAGCGCGCATCGCGCGATGGTTGACAGAGGGACACCGTGTGATCGCGAAGGGGCCTGCGGGGCGGGGCGAAGCGCTGCTCTGCGCCCTCGAAGCGCAAGAGCCCACGTGGACACAGCTGCTGGGCGAGCCTCCGAGTTTTTGGCTCGCGTCGCAGCGATATTCAGGGGTTTTAGGCCGCATTGCGGACGCGTTTGATCGGACGCTCTTGGTCCCTACGGCGGATTTGCGTGCGATTGATCAGCCCGAACTGTTAGCCACGGCGTTGCGCAAATCCGCGCACGAAGGCGCGATCGTGCGGGTTGTCCCAGGCACGGCGCTCGCGCACGGGGTGTCCGCACTTCTGGACGCAGCGGCCAGTCTCGCGGTACCCGTGTGCGCGCTCGAACTCTCTTTGTCCGAAAGTGAAGCACTGTGACGCGACGACCTCTTTTAGCAATGGGCTCACTGCTGGGCTCTCTCTCTGCACTCTCGCTTGGCGCAGGATGCACCAAGAAGAACCCAGCCCCAGTGGCAACCGATGCGCCAGCCCCGAGCGACGCATCGGCCAGCGCCAGCCCTGAATCCACGAGCCATTCTCCACCCGAAAATCATTTGGCCACCATCCGCGGTGCCATGCTGCGTCGCGCGGTCCCGATGGTCTTCGCGGGCGCCCCCGTAGACGAAGCCGTGGGTCAAGTCGCGCCACAATTGACCCCAGGCGCCACGCAATATGCCTCAAGCATCGACCTCGACTCGCCCTTCGCGGTGGTCGCTGTCGTGACCGAGAGCACGTCCGAAGCGGCCAGCCCCGTGTGGCTCGCCGCGTGGCCGCTCAAGCCCGGCGTAGGCGTCACGATCAACGCGCGCGAAGGCCGTGGTTGGGAGGTCCAGAGCGAGGGCGTCTATCGCCCCTCTGCGAGCGCTGCAGACGGTGGAGCCACCGCAGAGCAGCAGTGTTGGGTCGCGCGCAGGCAGCCCGTCGGTTGGTCGCTCTTGTGCGGTCCTCGTGAGCTCTTGCCTCGTGTCGCAGGCTACTTGCGTCACGTCGGGACCATCGCTCCGGACAACCAGGCGATCTTGGACGTAGACGTTCGCGCCGGAATTCTCGGGCGATATGCTCGCAGGCAGCTCGCCGAGATTGATCGTCAGGCGCCTCCGCGCGGCACGCAGGGGCCCGAGGCGATCCGTCGCCAGGCCTTTGATCAGCTGCGTCGCCAAGCCGCGTTTACCACGGCGATTGCTACGGACATCGACTCGGTGACGGGAACGCTCACGCAAGACGAGACCGCGATGCACCTTCGCCTGAGCGCGACGGTGGGGCGCGCGTCGAGCGACGTCGCCCGGTTCTTGATTGACGCGTCTGCGGGTCGACAAGCGAGCGCCGCGTTGCTGCAAGCGCTCCCAAGCGCGACGCAAGCGTGGATTGTCTCTGGCTTTGACCGCGACAAGATCACCTCAGCGATGGGCGCATCGAGCCCTGATGTGATGGTCGCTGCGCAGGCTGGGCCCGAGTTCGCGCGGGTCAAAATGTTGCTCGACGAGGTGACCAATGTGTCGCCTCCGGGCAGCCGCGTGGATGCGTATTCGCCCGACGGCGGACACACGATGATCCGTGTGGTTCAGCGCGCGGATGCCGAGCGTTTTGTCGACGATTTTAGGGTCGCCGTGCAGTCTATTCCGTCGCGTCAGATCGCCCCAGGGCAGACGCTGCGTGACATGGCCGTGGTGATGCCCACGACGGGGATCACTGGGCACACGCTGCGCATCGGGCAGAACCTCCGCCCGCCCCCCGGCGCGCGCTTGACCGAGGAGCAGCGAGACCAGCTCAACCGGTCGATTTTGCTCGTCGCCGTGGGGGAGCAATTGACCATCGTGCAGGGACGCGATCCGGTCGCACAGTACCGCGCGTGGCAGAGCGGGACCGAGCGATTGAGCGCGACGATTCCGCCGCAGAGTGTGATGTCTGGGCGGATCACGATGGCTTCGTTTGGCCCGTTCTTTTATGGCCAGCCCGTCGGTGGTTTGCCCGAGGGCGTCTCCGAGGGCTTGGACTTCTCGGTCCAGGTTGAGCGTCGTGGTGAGGGCGCGACGGTGTCTCTTCGTGCGGACGCACCTCTCGCGGTGGCGACTGGGTTGCGGCAGCTCTACGCGGCGATCGAAGCGCAGCGCGCGCAAGCGATGCAGCAGCAGATGCAGGCGATGCAGCAGCAGCAACAACAACAGCAGGCGCAGATGCAGGCGATGCAACAAGCGCAACGCGGTGCACAGCGTGCGCCGATTAACCCTGCCAATTTGCCCGAGCCCGAGCCGATCCGTCTGCGCCCCCCGCAGTGATCGCTCGATCGGGGGATGCGCTCAGTCGGCGTTCTTGACCATGGCCTCGAGCCGGTCGAGGGCACGCTCAAGTACTTCTTCTTCGGGGCCAAACGAGAAGCGCACGTAGTCGCGAAAGCGCGACGCGCGGCCCGCTCGGCGCTTGCCTGGGTTGACGTCAAAGAACTCGCCCGGAACGCAGATCACTTTGTGCTCAAGTGCGGCCCGAAAGAAGGCCATGCCGGTGTTGATCGACGGAGGCAAATCCGCGACGCAGCCCCACGCATAGAAGCTCCCGTCCGGAAAGCGATCGAAGCGCACGCCGATCGCGCGCAAGCGTCGCAGCATGAGCTCGCGCTTGCGTGAGAATACCTGGTGAATTGCAGCGGTTTCGGCCATGCGATACGCCACGTCCATCAACGGGACCACCGCGCGTTGGACGGGCTTTGAGCCGCCGCCGTCGAGAAAGCTCCCGGCGCTCGCGACCGAGTCAATCACGCTCTTGGGGCCGACGGTCCACGTGATGCGCCAGCCTGGGTAGCGCCAGTTCTTGGTGAGCCCGTCGAAGATCACGACCGGGTCGCGGTCGACGTCTTCGACGTAGCGTGCGGCGCTCTCCATGGTGCCCGAAAACCGTGCGTCATCGCGCCAGATGTAGTGCGAGTAAAACTCGTCCATCAGCAGCGTGCAGTCGAGCTCGCGCGCGGCGGTGACCCAGCCACGGAGCTCTTCGCCCGCGATGAGCTTGCCGGTGGGGTTAGAGGGATTCGAGGCCAAAATAGCACCCAATCCGCGCCCATTGATCTCGCGCCGGAGTTGTTGGACCGTGAAGTCATACCCCTGCTCGGGCTCAAGCATAATCGGGATGGGCGTGAACAACCGAAACACGTCCAAGAGCTCTTCGTACGCGGTGTAGTCCGGCAAGAAGTGTCCGAGGTTTACGTTGCCCAGGGCCGCGGCTGCGCGGGTGAGCGAGACGCGTCCGCCGCCTGAAATGCTCACGTTTTCGGCGGTGTACTGCGACGGCATGCCCTTGCGATAGAGCTGGTTGTACAAGTGCGCGACGGCTTCGCGCAGCTCCCAGAGGCCCGCGACGGGTGCGTACTCTTGGTCGTTGGGGTCGATCTCGATTTGGCTGATTCGCGCGGGGGCGCCAGGCAGGGCGTCGGTCTCGGGTTGCCCCTGGCCGAGGTTGCACCAGTCGCTGTTTCCCGGCGAATATCCTCGGCGCGAGGCCTCGGTGGTCACATAAATCACACCCGTCCGCGGGACTACGCGAAAGGCTGTGTGGCGGAGTTGGTCGATGTCGCTCATTGCGCGTTGGGGCCGAACCCTACAGCCCCACGAACATTTGCGAAAACACAACCTGCACGCTCGATGACTCGTGGCGACAATCGCAGCACATTCGCTCCATTCGTGGGCTTCTTCGCGCAGAGATCTCGACGCTGTAGCCCCCGCGCACAGGTGCTACACTGGCGCACCCCTATGACCTCTGCCTCGATGGAGATGAGCGCGGGCGCCAAAAGTGCGTCCCGTACCAACAACACAACCCTTGACGAATTGCTGCAAAAGCTCTCGTCCAAGGCCAAGACCTTCGCGCGGTTGACCGTCGCTGAGCGTGTGACCCTGCTCGCGCGATGTGTGCAGCCTTTGCACGCGGTCGCTCCGGCGTGGGTCGACGCGGCGTTGCGCGCCAAGGGCCTGCGCAGCGATCACCCCGAGGCCTTTGAAGAGTGGGCAGGGGGGCCGATGACCACCCTGCGCAATGTGCGTCTGTTGCTCAATTCGCTGAGAGATATTGCATCACGGGGCAAGCCCTACCTCGCCGAGAAGAACTTCACCACGGCGCGCGATGGGGTGACCTTGGTCGAGGTGTTTCCGGCCGACGGGTTTGACAAAGCGACCATGGCGGGGATCACGGCGAAGGTGCGATTGCAGCCCGGTGTCGACGCGCGCAAGGGGCGCGAGCGACAGGCGAGCTTCTATGACAAGCGAGACCCCGACGGAGGCGTCGCGCTGGTCTTGGGTGCGGGCAACGTCGCGTCGATCCCGCCCATGGACGCGCTGTACAAAATGTTTGTCGAAGGCCACGTGTGCTTGGTCAAGCTCAACCCGGTGAATGAGTACCTCGGGCCGTTCTTTGAGAAGGGCTTGGCGCCGCTCGTCGAGGCTGGGTATTTGGCCTTCGTCTACGGCGGCGGCGAAGTGGGCGCGTACCTTGTCGAGCATCCGCTTGTGACCGATGTGCACATCACGGGCTCGGATCGCACGCACGACCTCATCGTCTGGGGACCTCCCGGAGAAGAGCGTACACAGCGCATCCAAGACAAGAACCCCAAGCTCAAGAAGACCATCTCGAGCGAGCTCGGCTGCGTCACCCCTGTGGTCATCGCGCCCGCGGTCTTCTCTGAGAAAGAGCTGGATTTTCTCTCGCAAAACATCGCCGCAATGATGGTCAACAACGCGAGCTGCAACTGCAACGCGGGCAAGATGTTGGTCACGTCCAAGGGCTGGGCTCAGCGCGACGCGCTCTTGGCAAAGCTCAAAGCTGTGCTCGCGACGGTGCCTTCACGCAAGGCGTACTACCCCGGCGCGTTTGACCGCTACGAGCACTTGGTGGGCGGTCGCGCAGGGGTTGTCTCGATCGGTGAGCGCACCAGCGAGAAGCTCCCGTGGACGCTCGTCGAGGGGCTCGATGCTTCGTCGGGCGATCGGCTTTTTACCACCGAGCCGTTCTGTCCCATCATGAGCGAGACGATCTTGGACGAGCAAGATCCGGTGAAGTTTCTCGCAGCAGCGACCACGTTTTGCAACGACACGCTCTGGGGAACGCTCTCGGGCGTCCTCATCGTTCACCCCTCGATCGAGCGCGACGAGGCGGGCGCGATCGCCGTCGACGAGGCCATCGCCAAGCTCCGTTACGGCGCGGTCGGCGTCAACCAATGGACCGGCTTGGTCTACGGCTCGGTGTCCCCTCCGTGGGGCGCTCACCCATCGAGTACGCTAGAGAATATCCAGGGCGGACTGGGTTGGGTGCACAACACGTTCATGCTCGAAGAGATCGAGAAAGTCGTGCTGCGTGGGCCGATTCACATCGCCCCGAAGCCCCCGTGGTTTCCGACCAACAAGGTGAGCCACAAGATTGGTAAGCGCCTTGTAGACCTCGAGGCAGACCCGTCGTGGCTTAAGATCCCGGGCATCGCGATCACCGCGCTCGGCGGTTGATTCACTAGCGATTTTGCAGGGGATCTTGCGGCACAGGGGGCGCCGTCGGCACAAGCGTCTGCGTGATGTTTGTGGGCCAAGGCTCCTCGATCGACGAGAGCGCTGCGTGGCCGTACATGGCCGTGTCGAGCTTTCGCGCGTCCACGAGCAAGCGCGCAAAGAGCACCGCGCCCGCGGCGAGCACGCCAAGAGAGAGGCTCTCCCAGTAGGGGCCGCGGTCAAAGATGGCCCAGTCGTAGCCTCCATGGATACAGACTGCGAGCGCCAAACCGGCACAAATCACAGGGATTCGGCTCTCTTTGCGCACAAATGGGGCGCGCCCTACGAAGTAGCCCATCACACCTGTCGAGACCGCGTGCATGGGCACCGCGGTGACCGCGCGCAAGAGCGCAGTGCGTGGGTCTGCGCACGCGCAGACCGCGTTCTCGAGCAGGCCAAATCCCAGGGACGCCGCGACCGAATAGACAACACCGTCCATCACATCGAGCACGCCCGCGCGACGCTGAGAGTAGCCGAGCACAACCGCGAGCTTGAGGCTCTCTTCGACGAGCGCCGCGACCACGAATGCATCGAGAAAACGGCCGCCGATGAGCAACGCGTCACCGAGGGCCGCGCGCAGGCCAAGCTCAATCGCGACCGCTGGCGCGCAGGTCAACGCGCCGAGCCCAAGGGTCGTGATCGTGACCACCCGGGGGGTAGGGCGCGCAGCGTCGAGGCGCCGAACCCCAAGCAAAATCACAAGCACCGCCGCGAGGCTCGCCCCGAGTCCAAGCAGCAGGTGTGCGTGATTCATGTGTGGTCTATCCCGTGCGTGTTGATCGCAGAGAGTAACCTAGCGTGAGCGAGTGAAAATCGCACAAATCACGCAGTGATTCTCGCTCATGGCTTGGGGATGCGCAGGGTCTTGCTGATCATCGCGCTGCCGCTCAAGACAAAGATCAGCGACAGGGGATGGAGCACAAAAGGCCCAAGGGTCAGCGCACCCAACGGGAGCTGTTCGTGGATGCGTCCAGTGCGTGCAAACACCGCGAGCGCGATGACGAGCAAGAGGCTCGAGGGGATGGGAGTGCCCTCGAAGTATCGGACCTTGCCAGAGTCGTCAGAGAGGGTCGCGGCGGTCGCGTTGTAGCGCGCGAGCCGTGAGATCCCGCAGCCGACAAAGTACACCAGCGCGGCGCCGTCCCAGCCCCCGCGCATGCCCAGCGCGAAGGCCAGCGCGGCAGGCGCGACCCCAAACGAGACCGCGTCGGCGAGCGAGTCCAGCTCTTGTCCCAACAGGCTCGCGCGCTTTTGCCATCGCGCGATGCGCCCATCGAGGACGTCGCACACGAGGGACACCGGCAGCAGCGCAAATGCCGCCAAAAGAGCGCTCGGTTCTCGGTCTGCGACGTAGCGCATCGAGCACAGGACCGAGGCCATTCCGCCGAAGCCGTTGGCCAACGTAAACAAATCCGCCATCTGAAAATCGCGGATCATCGAGAAGTGTCGGACCGGTTCACGCGCCATAAGAGTGAGCGCGAGTGTAGCTCACGCACACCCGCGCGAAGTGCGTGATAGAGAGCGCGTTGTGCACGAGACCGACCGCGAAAATTGGATGCCACGGGCCCTGTGCGCGCGCTGCGAGCGCCCGGTGGTGGTGTGTTATTGCGACGCGATTGTGTCTGTGCACACGAGCACGCGCGTGGTCATCGTGCAGCACCCTCGTGAGCGTGATGTGGCCATTAATACGGCGCGGATCGCAAAACTCGCCCTGCCCAACAGCGAGCTCATTGACGCGTTTGAAGCGCACAAGAGCCCCACGTTGCGCGCGATCGAGGCGCGTGTTGCAGCGGGCGATTGTGAGGGGCTCGGGCTGATTTTTCCGGGCGCAAGCGCGCGACCGATGCACACGCTCGGGGTTGATCGCACGGGCAACCGTGTGCTGGTCGCGGTGGATGGGACGTGGTCGCAAGCGGCCAAGGTCTTGCGGATGTCTCCGATGCTGGCGGCCTTGCCTCGGTATGCGCTTGCGCCGACAAAACCCAGCAATTATCGCATCCGCAAAGAGCCCACCGCCGAGTGTCTCTCGACGATCGAGGCGCTGGTCGAGGCCCTCGCCGTGCTCGAGCCCGAGAGCGTCCCAGTGCACGATGTGCTGGCCGGTTTTGACGCGATGGTCGAGCGACAGCTGGCGTACGCGCGCTTGACGGGTGGGCGCTCTCGACACGCAAAGAAACCTAAAAAACCAGCGCGAATGGAGGTTCCGCCGGCGTTTGAGCGCAGCCCCACGGGCATCGTGATGGCGTATGGCGAGAGCAACGCGTGGCCCGCGAGCATGGCCAACCGTCCGCCGCACGAGCTCGTACACTGGGTCGCCGAGCGCTTAGACGACGGCGCGCGCAAGAGCTGGATCATCGCACCAAGGGGGCCGTTGGCGCCCATGGCGCAGAGCAACGTGGGACTCGACGCCGCCACGCTCGCGCAGGGGATCACGGTCGCGCAATTTGTCTCAGAGTGGTGCGAATTTGCACGCGAATGTCCATCCCTCTGCACCTGGAACACCTTCGCCCGCGAGGCCCTCCTTGGCGCCTTCGCGAGTGAGTCTGCGACCGCTGTTCCGTTTGAAACTTGGTTTGATTTGCGCCCCGCGGCGGCGCGATTTTTTAAGGCCAGCGTGGGCACGCTCCGAGAGTGCAGCGCGCGGTTTGAGCCAGAGATCACGCCATGGGTCCAAGGGCGCGCGGGCGAGCGTATCGCGCACACCGCGGCGGTCGCGCGCGGGATGTATGCGCGGTGGCAGCAGGCTCAAACGGGCGAGAGTGGTACGCTCGTCGTGAGATGACTGTGGCAAAATCTCTGGTAAATGACGAGTGATTCGTTGTTTCGGCCGCGTGCCGCGCGGGGCTCAAGCGCAGATGTTTGGCGCATCGTTGAGCTGATGGACATGGCGCGTGAGGGGCTCTTTAAGTTGCCCCAGTTTCAACGGCACTTGCGATGGGACGATCGTGATCGCTTGGATCTCTTGGACTCGACGGGCACCTGCTTGAGAAGGTGAGCCGAGCGATGGTGCCCCGGTCGGCGCCTTAGTCGCGGGAGCGCTGTGCTTGGGTCCGTGGCGAATGGGCTTGTTACACGAATGCTTCTGCCAGGAAAATCCTGCTTGATCACGTCACCCTCCAAGGCTTGACTCACCGTTGACGGGATCTGTAGCGTGATTGTGCTCCTTGGCTTTGGGGCGGAATTGAGTTTGTGTGATGATTCGCAACGTGGTGGGTTTGGTGTGGGGTATTGCAGTCGCTTTCTCTCTGGGGAGTGGCTGTAGCGGTCCGTCGCGCGAGTGCAATTCGGTCAACCAAATCTATGTCGAGTCCGAGGGGATGTGTGTTGGGTTCTGCGGTGAGACGAACACTTCGGTGCTCTGTGTCAGCTCAGACGGTGGCGTGGTCGAATCCGGTGTGTCCGAGGCAGGAATGGACGCAAGCGACGCCATGGCGGACACAAGTGACGCCCACGACGCGATGGACGTTCTGGTGTGCGACGAGGCGCAGATGCGCTGTAGCGGAACCTGCGTCAACACGCAGACGGATCCACGCAACTGCGGCGCGTGCGGTCGAGGGTGTGCGACGGTGCTCGGCGGGACCGAGGTCTGCAATGCGGGCATGTGCGGGGTGACCTGCAATTCTGGCCGTCATTTGTGTGACAATCGCTGTGCCGACGACACCTCGCCTGCCTCGTGCGGAACAAGCTGTGTCCCGTGTCCCAGTCCTCCATTGGGCGGCATTGCGACGTGTGTAACCGGCGCATGCGGCTTTGTGTGCGCCTCGGGGTATGATCGGGTGGGAGCTGGCTGCGAGCTGAGAATTCCCAGGCCGATCGCGCCATTGAGCACCAGCACAGTGACCTCCCAGCGTCCCACGCTTCGCTGGGAGCAGCCGGCAGGGGTTACGGAGACTCAGGTCGAGCTGTGTCGCAATCGGGCGATGACCACTTCGTGCCAGATGCAGCGCGTCATGGGAGGAAGCGTGCGTCTGACTGCGACGCTTGGGACAGGGCTCTGGTACTGGCGCATTCGCGGGGTGCAAGCGGGGACTCCGGGCACGCTGAGCAGCGCGGTGTGGCAGTTTCGTGTGGGGGCTCGAAGCGCTCCAGTGGATACGTCGTGGGGCACCGAGGCGGACTTCAATGGGGACGGCTTCGCGGATCTGGTCGTGGGAGCACCCAATGCTTCGCCAGGTGGGCGCGGCAATACGGGAAGCGTCAGTGTGTTTCTTGGCAGCGCAGGGGGCCTCTCGGCCACGCCCACGGTGGTCCTGCAGGGGGCCGCGGAGGGGGACTCCTTTGGCATCTCGGTTGCGAGCGCGGGAGATGTGAACGGGGACGGCTTCGCGGATCTCGTCGTGGGGGCTTTGGGCGCGGATCCTGGAGGGCGGTCTTCGGCAGGCGCTGCGAGCGTGTTTCTTGGCAGCGCAGGGGGCATCTCGTCCACGCCCACGGTGGTGCTCCAGGGTGTCGCGGCGGGGGACTCCTTTGGTACATCGGTTGCGAGCGCAGGGGATGTGAACGGGGATGGCTTCGCGGATCTGGTCGTGGGGGCTTCGGGCGCGGATCCTGGAGGCCGGTTTTCTGCAGGGGCTGTGAGCGTCTTTGTGGGTAGCGCAACGGGGCCTGCGGCGACTCCCGCCATGGTGCTCCAAGGGGCCGTAGCAGGGGACTCCTTTGGCAACTCGGTTGCGAGCGCAGGGGATGTGAACGGGGATGGCTTTGCGGATCTGGTCGTGGGGGCTTCGGGCGCATCTCCAGGTGGGCGGTTCGATGCGGGTAGTGCGAGCGTGTTTGTAGGCAGCGCAACGGGGCTTGTGGTGACGCCCGCCATGGTGCTCCAGGGTGTCGCGGAGGGGGACTCCTTTGGCAGATCGGTTGTGAGCGCGGGAGATGTGAACGGGGATGGCTTTGCGGATCTGGTCGTGGGAGCACCCAATGCTTCGCCAGGTGGGCGTGGCAATACGGGAAGCGTTAGTGTGTTTATGGGCAGCGCAGGGGGCATCTCGGCCACGCCCACGGTGGTCCTGCAGGGGGCCGTAGCAGGGGACTCCTTTGGCAACTCGGTTGCGAGCGCAGCGGATGTGAATGGGGATGGCTTCGCGGATCTCGTTGTGGGTGCTTCGGGCGCGGATCCTGGAGGGCGGTCTTTGGCAGGGTCTGCGAGCGTGTTTGGAGGCAGCGCAACGGGACCTGCGGCGACTCCCGCGATGGTGCTCCAGGGTGTCGCGGCAGGGGACTTCTTTGGCATCTCGGTTGCGAGCGCAGGGGATGTGAACGGGGATGGCTTCGCGGATCCGCCCAAGGCTGGGCGCGCGTGAGACCTCTCTTGGTCTCATGGAAGCCTCCGAAGAGGCTTCCATGCGTACACTTCGGCAGCCTGCGATCACCCTTCGTCACTAAATTTCCAGGACGAAGCGACGTGCCTCGTCCTCATTTTGGACGCAGCCGCGGACGATTGGAAAGCGTCCCATGGAGCACAATTCGGAAGGCAAAACACTGGGTACAATCCACAATGCTCGAATGTCAGACGAGTCCATCGACGAGCTCGTGGACGGTTTGCGAGACGACTGCAGAGCGGCCCTTGTCCAGCGTCTCGAGCTCCTGGTGAGCCTATTCCGAGACGGCGCGCACGAGTTTTAGACCGCCAGTGCGCGAGGATTCTCGCGCGAGAACAGTGATCTCCCTGTCCAAATGCTGATCAATCTGTGGCACCTGCTTGAGACCGAGGGCTGAGCGATGGTGGCCCGATCGGCGCTCTAGCCTGCACAATCACTGGGCTGTTCGTCTTCGCCGTGTGAGCATTGCTACGGCCAGACAAAACGCCGCGAGCCCCTGCCACGGTTTGCTCGACGAACGTGTTGGCACACTGCAGCCGCAGCCCTGTGCTTGCGTGGGCTCATGGAGCGAAGCGTCCTGGGTCAGCACGTCCGCACGGGCCTCGCGCGCGTCCATCGCATCCGCAGTGGCGGTCGCGTCCATCGCCGCATCCACGCCTGCATCCACGCTTGCGTCCACGCCTGTATCTACGCGAGAGACCGCTGAATCCTCGGGCATCGAGGGCTCTTCTTGTGCGTCTTGAGTGACCAGGTCGGGCTGGTCGGTACGTGCGTCCGGGGCGCATACGGGGGCGTCAGGGGACGCATCGATGGACACCAGTGGTTCACAACGGCCTGTAAAACACCTGCCCATTTCGCTGCACGCTCCATACGTGCATCGGAGTCCGTCTGGAAGCTCCCCGCACGTGAGGTCCCCGCACCGAGCGCATTGCGTGTCGGGACAATCGGCCGTGACACCACACACGGGGCCTGCCTCGTAGAAGTCGAGCCAGCAGTCGTCGCTGTCGAGACCTGTGGGGTTGCGGGTGAGTGCTGAGTTGGACGCCACGCTGGCGCGCTGGATGAGCGCTGGATAGCGCGCGTCGCCGTAGACAAACGAGTCCGAGAGGGCGCGGTCGGGACCAAAGACCGTCCATGAGCCGCCCGTGGGCAGGTACTCGGGCGTGCCGCGGCTGCGTGTCACGCTGGTCACGACGTCGGGCACCATCGGAGCAGTACCGGCGACCTCGGCACGTGGATTGACTGAATAAAACCTCGTGAATGCGGCTCCGTCTGCGGCGATCACGATGCGCTCTCCCGGCGCTAGCGAGGCTGTGAGGCCGAGGTCGGCGACGTAGCCGCCCAGCACCGGATCGCGAGCGAGCCCAATCGAGAAGCCCTGCAGAGAGAGCGGAATCCGCGTGCTGTTTCGCAGCTCAAACCACGGCCCTCCCTGTGCCAGATCCGCGCGTGGGGTGATCCGCTGGATGATCAAGGGCTGCACAAGTGCGGTGGCTGCAAACCAAAGATAAGCGCCAAAATCCAGTGATCCGTCACGTGCTTCGTCCAGGGTCGTGCGTGCCGAGGCTCCGTTGTAGTCGGTCATCGCGTCGACCATGCGGGACGAGACTCCGTCGCCGAGCGCTGTCGGGACACCCATCGCATCGGCACAAAACACCGCGACCGATACCCGGAGATCCGTCGGGATTTCGCTGCGACCCATCGCTCGCCAGGGCACAAAGAACTCAAGCCCATCGGGCCCGAGGCCCGCGTCAAAGCGTGCAGAGAGGGCGCCCGTAGCGTCGCGCACTTCGCCCCCACGAGGGGTCACGACCAAAATAGACTCTGCTCGTAAATTACCTAGCAATCGCGTGTTTGCGTCGCCCGCGAAATGAGCCGCACCGCTGCCCGCGAGCCCATCCAAATCCACCGCGAGCTGCAGCTGCACACAGGCGCTCGCCGGCGTCGCGAAGCGCGCGAGCCCTCCAAGCCCGTCGGGGTTTGCGTGCAGCCGCATCAAGCGAAGATCATCGCCGCCGCGCGCGTCTCCCACGGCATCGCGGTAGACGTACTCGGCGGGCTCTTCGCGGTCTCGCACGACCCGCGCTTGGTCCACATGGGCTCCCTCGGCAGTGAGCCACTCAGAGGCGAGTCCGTCTGGAACAATCGGGTGGGCCCACACCCTCGTCGAGAGGCTCATCGCCATCGCAGCAAAGATCGCGGGACCATGGGCTGACTTCACCGCGTGAGACTAGCGCAATGCACACAGCGCGACACACGCCCTTGCGACGTGCTGCGCTTCCCCCGGTGGATCCCCCCACTTGTTCTACTCAGGCACTAGGCCGCGCGACGACGACGACGTGCTGCGACCACGAGGGCCAAGCCAGCCATCATTGCGAGCGCAGGAGCCTTTGCAGAGCCCGTGCTGCTCGGCGCTGCTGCCACACGACACGCGCATGCACCATCGCCAGTCAGAGTGCCGACGAACGAGCCTGCGTCCATGCCTGCGTCAGCGCTCATGCCACTGTCGCCGGTCATGCCGCCGTCAGCGCTCGATGCGTCGCCAGCGTCAGCGCCAGCGTCGGGTGTTGGGCGCGCTTCGCAGACACGCATGTCTGTGTTGCAGCGCTGTGCTGCGGGGCAGTCCGTGTCGGTCTGGCAGCCGCAGGTCATGGAGGACATTCCCATGTTCATGACCGTGAGACATGCCTGTCCTTCTGCGGCCATTCCGCAACCTACGGAGGCGCCCATGCGGGTGGTGCAGCGGACGCAAGCGCCTACTGCGGTGTCACACACAGGGGTCGCGCCCATGCAGTTCGAGTCGGCCATCGCGCTGGGCATGCTCGCGTCAGTGCGCGCTGCGCCCATCTCGCGCATGTCGCTGTCGGGCACGCAGTCGTTGTCGCTGTCGAGGTCCAGAAAGTCTGGTCCATCGGTCGCGCCATCGGTGTTCGCAGGCATGGTCTCGCGCATCGCGCCGCCCTCGATCGCGTCGGGGACGCCGTCGCCGTCGCTGTCGAGGTCGCGGTACGAGGGGATCCCGTCGCCGTCGAAGTCATCGCCCATCGACGGGTCGAGCATGCGCTCGATCGCTGTGGGGATTCCGTCGCCGTCGTCGTCGGGGTCAAGGTAGTCGGGGATCCCGTCGCCGTCGGTGTCACGGTCGTTGCCAACGCAACGGACGCCGCCGTCCGCGCTTGCGTCAACGCTTGCATCGGTGCCCACGCCAGCGTCGCCTTCGCCCATCATCATGCCGCAGCCACCGCGCTCCACTGAGTTAGGAACGCCGTCGCCGTCGCTGTCATCCGAGGGATCGAGAAAGTCTGGGAGACCGTTCATGTCACGGTCCATGACGCCCTCGACGCGGTCCAAGAGTCCGTCGCCGTCGCTGTCCCAGTCGTAGTAGCTCGGGATTCCGTCGCCATCGAAGTCGTCCGCGGCGCTCATGTCGAGACGCACTTCGTCGGCCGTGGGGATGCCATCGCCGTCGTCGTCTGTGTCGAGATAGTCCGGGATCATGTCCGCCATGCCGGCACCCATCGGAGGCGATGAATCCGAGTTGCGCGGAGTCATGTAGCCGCCCGGTCCGAGCTCGGCAGACGTGAGCAACGTGTCGTTGTCATCGTCGGTGTCGAGAAAGTCCGGGAGATCTGCCATGTCCGAGTTCATCGGCATCGCGGGAGTCATCCCTGCTTCGACCGAGTCCGGGATGCCGTCGCCGTCGCTGTCGCGATCAAGATACGCAGGGATCATGTCCGAGTCTGGCTCGGTCATGCCCTCGAGCATCCGCTCGACGCGCGTGGGGATCCCGTCGCCGTCGTCGTCAGGGTCGAGGTAATTCGGGATGTTATTGCTCGTTCCCTCGCCCATGGGGACCATGAGGTTGGTGTTGAGCGGCATCATGATCCCACCCGGTCCGAGCTCGTCACGGGTCAAGACACCGTCGCCGTCGTCGTCGGTATCAAGCGCATCGATGGTCCCGTCCATGTCCGAATCGCGGGCAATAAACATGGGGCCGGTGCCAATTTCGACGCCATCGGGCACGCCGTCACCGTCGCTGTCGGGGTTGTTTGGGTTGGTCCCAAGTGCGACTTCGACGCGATCTGGGATCCCGTCCATGTCCGAATCTGGATCGGTGCACGAGCCTGTTGCTGCGGCGCACACAGGGCGAGTTGCGGGACACTGGGCGTTGGTCCTGCACTCTTCGCAGCGCATGCGCGCGACAGAGCAGAACGGTGTCGGCGCGGCGCAGCCGGCCTCCATCTCGTCGACGGTCCCATCACAGTCGTCGTCCACGCCATTGCAGACTTCGGCGGTGGGTGCCCCTGCGGTCACGTTGCAGCTCGAGACGCCCACAGCAGTGCAAACACGCTGTCCCATACGTGCGCATGCACCAACTCCGACGGTGCAAGCGGTACCAAAGTCACTGCACAGCGGTACTTGGTACGTAAGCGAGCAGGTGCCCGTTGCGTTGCGTGGGTCTCTAAAGTTGGTAAGCACCACATAGCTGCGTCCTTGGTCCGCAACGGTGGGGGTCCAGTTGACGCTGACCGAAAACGGGGTGAGCCGTGTCGTGCCTGCGACGGGGTTGAAGGTCATCCCAGTGGGTGCGCCGATTTGCGTAAAATTGAGCATGTCTGTGATCAACGCGCCGCTGCCGATGACGGTCCGGCTGATCGCAGTGCCCACTGGCGCGGGGATTGTTGCTGAGCCTGCACAGGTCGGAGGCGCCGTCGCGATGATCTCGATGATCAGATCCAGCGGGGATTTAGAGATCACTCCAGCGTGGGTGGACTCAAGGATCAGGTGGAGCACGTAGCGGTCTCGTACGACCGCCCTTGTGAGGTCCCATGTGACCTGGCAGCCACCTGCTACGGCTGCGATGGTGGGCATCGCGCCGCCGAGGGGGATGCGTGGTACCTCTTGACCTGCGGGCAGACCAGACTCTGCTGCGGTGGCAAAGCGGCACGTCACAGGGTCAAGATCAGGGTCGCTTGCGGCGAAGGTGTGTGTGCGCACAGCGCCAGCTTGGAGCGCGACGGTCGAGGTGCTCGAGGTCGAAGGGCCTCCCGTGTTGCCTCCTGCGAGGTTGACGCGGGTCTCTACACGAAAGTTTCCACTGGATCCATTTTGCAGCCCATCCACGCGGCAGCAGCCCGAAAAGAACACAATAAAATCAGTCCCGACACCGGGAAACACGTGGGTAATCACGGACTCTTGGACCGTGTACCCCGCACCGGAGACGTCCGTGCCCGTGCCGATGGTCATGCCCATGTCGGTGGTGTTGGGGGTCCCATCGCCAAAGTTGAGCGAGATCGGGTTGACCGCCATGGTGCGCCAGGCGTGCTGCACGACGAACCGGACGGTCCGAGGTGCGCCCGCGGGATTGGGGATGTTCCAGCTGATGGTGCCAAACCGAAAGTGGGATGCTTCTGAGACGGAGCTCATCAGAAGCATGGTGAGCACGGCAAATGCTCCCCACAGTTCTCTGATTAATCGAAATTTTCGCACGTAGTGCACCTGTCTAGACCCAGGAAGTTGCGGAATTAGGCCTGAGACAATCGTCTCGCAGCCTGAGAAAATTGTATCAAACTCTGGCAAGTTTGTCCCCAAGTCGCGTGGGGATGAACGTGAAATAGCTGGATGCGCCAAGCGTCTTACTTCACGCACATGGACTCCCCTTGTGGGAGCGTCAGTTCAATCCGTGCACCCTGTTCGCCCCCGGGGCGGTCCACCGCGCGGAGGGTCCCGCTCGCCTGCTCCACGATGGATGCGCAGATCGCGAGCCCAAGGCCCGTACCCTCCCCCGCAGGGCGCGTCGTGAAGAATGGCTCGAAAATCTTCTCACGCAGTGCGCTCTCGATCCCTGGTCCGTTGTCCTCAATGATCACGCGCGCGTTGTGCTCTTCGCGCTGGACGCTGAGCCAGATGTCCCCGCGGCCCTCGCCCTCGCGTCCGCCGCGGATCGCGTCCGCTGCGTTGAGCACGAGGTTGAGAAGCACCTGTACGAGTCTGTCGTTGTCGAGCGAAACTGCTGTAATTTCGCTGGTATTCTCGATGTGCAGCGTGATCTGTTTCATCGAGGGCTGCGGCGCAAGGAGCCGCTTCACTTGGTCGATCGCTTCGTCTAGCGAGCCGCTCGCGTGCCGCTCTCCCTGCTCGGGGCGCGCGCGGGCATAGTCCAAGAGCTCACGCACCGTGCGATGAATTCGTTGTGCTTCTTTGCCGATTCGTCTCGAAAAATCCTGCACTTCCGAATCGTCGAGTCCTCCGTCGCCCAGCACATCGGCCAAGCCTACGATCGCGGCCAAGGGGTTTCCGACCTCGTGCGCGATGCCCGCGGCGAGGCGCCCGACCACGGCGAGACGCTCGCTTCGCACCACGGTGGACTGCGCGGTGCGGAGCTCTTGGGTGGTCTCTTCGAGTGACAAAAGTGCCTGTTCGAGCTGGCGAACCTTCTCTTCGAGCTCGCTCTCTCGCGAGGCTAGGTCCTCGGTCATCGCGTTAAACGCCACCGAGGCTCGCGCGATCTCGCGTGCCCCGCGGGCTTCGACGCGCACGTTGCGCGAGCCGTTGGCCACGCGCTCGGCCGCCGCCGTGAGCGCCTCAAGCGGGCGCACCGTGTAGCGCGTGAGCAGCGCATACAGCACAAATAGCGCGGCCGACGACGCCACGAGCGTATAGAGCAGCATCCCCGCGACGAGCCCGCGCTCGTTGCTCGATTGCGCCAGCGAGACCTCTGCAACAAAGGCTCCCCCGCGCGGAATCGCCACCTGCATCCAGAGCATCGTGCCACGCTCGTCGAGCCGATCGACCAACGCTTCATGCGATCGCAAACGCATCGGGTCTGCAAATCTCCCCGATTGTGCGATCACTGCGCCACGCGCGTCGAGCACCGCTGCTGCGTGCAGCGCGCCTTCGCCCACGGTGTCGCGCACCAAGGGCTCGATGGCAGCGCGCTCTTCGGGGAGCAGCGCGATCTGCCCCGCGACCGCGCGTACAAGCGTGACCCCTGCGCGCTTGCGCACCGCGCGTGAGGTCGCGGCGGTGAGCGGGCGGATCGCCAAATTTGCGAGTACAGCCGCGAGGGCGAGTACGGTGACAAGCGCGATCGCGAGCTGCGCGCGGAGGCCTACGCCCGACGGGCGCTCGCGCATTCGGGTGAGCGATTCGCGTGGGGTACTCTGCGGCTCGGGCGTGGTGCGCTGCACGCTCGCGATGGTAGCCCGAGTGCGCTTAGCGCTTGAGCCGGATCTGCACGAGCTGCTCTTGCGGGTCGCGCTTGCGGCTGTTTTCGAGGGTCAAGACCCCGCGCGGGCAGACCTCGGCGCACATCCCGCAGCCCACACAGCTCGCGCGGGTAAAGCTCTCGTTGGCCTGCGCGTAGCTGCGGACATCGATGCCCATCTCACAATAATTGCTGCACATCCCGCACGAGATGCACATGTCTTTCTTCACGCGGATACGAAAGCGTCCGGCTTTCTGAAGCAGGCCCAGCATCGCCGCCATGGGGCAAAAATAACGGCACCACACGCGCGTCCCGCCCACGGGATACGCAGCCACGCCGACGACGCCCGAGAGCAGCGCAGACACGATCAGCGCGTAGCTCTCGCGAAACTTTACGGCGTACAGGTCCAAAACCGGATGATTTCCAGGGACAAACGCGCTCGCGAGCACGACCGCGGTGGTCACAAGCGTGAGCGCCAGCGATGCGTGAATGGTGATCTTTTCAAAGCGCCACGCGCGCTCGCTCTTGTCACTGAGCGCGCGAAAAGGCTCGCCCGCGGTGTTCGCCAGACCACCACAGCCGCAGACCCATGAGCAGTACCAACGCTTGCCAAAAAAGACCCCCAGCACGGGCACCAAGACCATCGAGCCGATGAGGCTCCAGAGCACCAACGGCGCGGGGTTGCTGCGGATAAACCCCGGCTCGAAATAGTACATTTTGAGCGGCCAAAAATAGCTAAAATAGTGCTCAGGGTGCCCCGCGAATTTCATGAACAGGGGCACGCTAAACGCGAAGGTCGACTGCACAAAGACCACCACCATCGTGCGCACGACCTGGTAGCGATTGTGCCCATAGCGACGGATCATTCCGATGCCGCCGAGGGTGACCGCGAGGGTGTAGAGCGTGCCGTAGAGCGTCCATTTGGCGCCGCTCTGGCCTGGTCGTCCCAGGTGCAAGAGCCACGCGATTTTGTCCAGCGGGTTGACCCCGTTGGGGCCATCTCCCCAGTAAAGTACCACGTAAAACATCGCGAGCGCGATCGTGAGCATCCACGCGGTCACGCCACGATGGGTCACATCGTGTGCGAGCCATCCCATCGGTCCTTTGCGTCTCATGGGCGTGCCTCCAGCACGGTCTCTTGCATCTTGCGCAGCGGCGCGCGGCCAAACTCGACGTCGAACTGCGCCTCGTGCAGGTGCCTTCGCACCCACTCGAGCGAGCGCCCTTCGTCCATCCACTGATCCAGCACGGGCGTATCCCAGCGTGATCCCAGCGCGTTAAACGCAATGAATTTGCTTCCATCGTGAACGAGTCGTGCCGAGACTGTCTTGCCCGGTAGGCGCAGCAACACGCTCTCGGCCCCCTCGGGGATGTCCTCCCAGTCCCCAACGGTCGTGTACTCGACCTCAAAGAATTTCGCGCTGTTGAAGAACCTCGGCGGAGCATAGCGCTCGTGTGCCCCACTCAGTCCCCGTGCGACAAACTCCCCTTGCCGTTTGGCAGCGTACCAAATGCTCTCGACCTTGCGTTTTGCCTCACCGTTTGCGTCGAGCTTGTTGGGCACGATCACTTCGGCGCAGTCTCCGATCGCGTACACGTCGGGCAGCGAGGTCTGCAGTCGCTCATCCACGCGAATGCCTCTGCCCAGCGCCGGGGGGGGCTTGGTCTCAGAGAGCCAGCGCACATTGGGGACTACACCAATGGCGACCCCCAAGAGCTCACACGCGACGGTCTTGTCGTTCTTTGTTTGTACGGATTTTACCCGGCCGTTTGCGTCAGCGTGTACCGCGCGGACCTCGTCGTCGGTGACCAACGTGACGCCATGCGCGCGCATGTGATCTGCGACCATCGCGCCCTCTTCGCGGCACAGCGCGGCAGGCCAATACCAGCCCTCACGCACGACAAACGTGGTCTGGATCTTGTGCCACAAGAGCGACTCGACCAGCTCGATCCCAATGAGTCCGCCTCCCACGACTACCGCGCGCGCAGTGCTGTGCACGAGCCTCTCGCACGCGTCGAGGTCTTGCAGCGTGACAAAGTGAACGCGGCCCTCGCGCACAGCGTCGTCGCCCTCAAGGGGCAGCGGTCGAGGTGCGCTTCCCGTGGCCAAAATCAGGATATCGTACGCGAGCGTGCGGTTGTCATCGAGCGTCACGGTGTGCGCGTCCGCGTCGAGGTTGGTCACTCGGGCGCGTACGCGTTGGATGTTCTGTTTGTCCCAGACCTTGCGCTCGTAGGGCTCCATCGCGCGCCGGGGGAGCTTGTCCATCAGGGCGTACATCAGGGCCGTGCGCGAGAAAAAATAGTCGCTCTCGTCGCTGAGGAGTGTGATCTCTGCGCTGTCGTCGCGCGCGCGCAGCGTGAGGGCCGCAGAGACCCCTGCGACGCCGTTGCCCACAATCAAGATGCGTCGTGCCATGAGTTGGAGTGTGCGTGGGTACGTGCGGGGATCGTGAGCGGTTTCTTTGGGCGTTGTGTCTCAAGTCTGCGCGTCACGCTGTACGGCGCGGCCGTCTGTGGGTACAGAGTGAGGGAGGATTGCGATGATTGAAGACTCTGCGGTGCGAGCCCTTGGCGAAATTGACGATGTACTCGATGACCTCGACGCGTTGCTAAAGCGCAATGACGTCGGGGCCGAGCTGTCTAACCGCGGGATTAATATTTCGCTGGCGCTTACTGCGGCCAACGGTCTCCGTGCGTACTTGCGCGGCGACAAAGTGACCGCCATCGATGACCTGGGCACGGTCGCCGAAGAGATCGCCGCACGCATCGGAACAAAGGCGTAACCCCGGTGAAAAACTCACGCGATCTTGCCCTCGCGCTCGCGCTGTTACTCAGCGCTGCGTGTGAGATTCCTCACGGAAATTTGCCGGATGCCACGCCCGATGTGCAGACCCAAGACAGCGCAATGGACGCATCCGGCGACGTCGCCGGGGACACCGGGCTCGTGTCTCATCCGGCGTGCGATGGTGTGATCGAGCTCGGCAGTGAGCGTGACGCTGGCAGCGACGCGGGGGCCCCGAGTGATCCAAACGAGACGGCGCGCTGGGCCGGCAACAACGAAGATACGCCGCCCGAACTCGAGAGCGCGTTGCAGCCTGCGGCGAGCGGGCGCTGCAGCTTTCGCGCGGTGCGACAGCGGCTCTTTCGCTATCGCGTGCGTACGGACTCGGCTCTCAGGGTCAGCACCAACAACGTGGGCAGCGACGGGCCGTTTGACTCGACGATTTTTGTCACGACTTCGCCCTGCGCCAGCGGCGCGCGAGTGCTCGGCTGCAACGACGATGATCCCACCGCGCCGCCCAATCCGCACGTGACCCTGTCTCTCGCGGTGACGCCGTTGCTCAGCGCTGGGACCGAAGTGATCATCTCCGTGGCTGGTTTTTATCCCGCAGAAGGCAGCGGGCAGCCGCCCAACCCGACCGGCGAGGTGGGCGCATTTGTGCTCACGGTGTCCGAGGTCCCCGCGCGCGCGGAGGGGCAAGCGTGCGATGCCTCGGGACGCAGGGACGTGTGCGCGACGGACGCGCGGTGTCTCACGCTGGATGAGCGAGGTGCGATCTGCGTGCGCAATGGCGGGTCGCCGGGCGCGTTTTGCCGAGACGAAGACCAGTGTGATGCCCCGCTCGCGTGTGACGTGAACCGTGGCCGCTGCTTCTCAGAGACCAACACCGTGGGAGACCCTTGCGATCGCTTTGACGTGTATCTTCGCTGCGGAAGCGCGCTCACCTGTGTCGCCCCGCTCCGTGGCCAGCGCCGCGGGACGTGCGCCCGCAACGGTGCTCTGCTGACCGCATGCGCCCGCGCCGAGGGCTCACCGCCGCGCTGTGATGGCTCGCTGCGGTGCAGCCGCAACCTATGTCGCAACGTGGTCTCAAGCGGCGCGCGCTGTCACGTGCTCAATGATGGATGCCCCGACGATGAGTCGTGCGTAGTGAGCGAATTTGCAGGCGCTTATGGTCGATGTACGCCCCTCGGGGCGGCCGCTGGTGGCCTCTGTCGCGAGGGCGCGAGCGAGTGTGACGCGCCGTTGTTTTGTATCGCCAGCGGCGGCAGCGAGCGAACGTGTCGCACCGTGGGCCGCACGCAAGAGTCTCGCTGTGACAACGACGGAGTGTGCAGCTTTGACAACCCTTGCGTGGTGCCCGACCCCTCTCAGCCCTATGCGAGGGTCTGTCGCGTGCCAGGCGCTCTCTTCACCGAGTGCACGGCGGACACCGGCTGTGCGGCGGGGCTGCGCTGCATAGACCGCACAAGCAGCGCATTGGGCCGCTGTTTGCCAGTGCTCACTGTGGGCGCGCTGTGCGATCCCAATCGACGCACGGACGCCTGTGACACGGGGCTTCGGTGCGCGCGCGATGTGCCCACGGGGGAGGGCCCTTCGCACTGCGTGGCACCCGGCGACGTCGCCGGGAGCGCGTGTCGCACGAGCGCTCCGCGGTGCAACGAGGGGCTCGTGTGTGACACCGGGCTCAACCGATGCTTGGCGACCGCGAGCGAGGGCCAGGCGTGCGATCCACGGTTTAACAACGTCCGATGCGCGAGCCCCACGGTGTGTGTATCTCGTGGATTTTCTCAGGGACAATGCGCATCACCGAGTCCCGAGATCGAGCCCAACGACCGCGCGAGTGGGCTGTCTGGGCGCGCCGGAAGCTTCGCGATCCGAGGCTCTCTCTCGCGCACTGACATTGACTGCGCTGGCGTGGTCGTCCCTGACGGTGGCGCTCTCTTTGCGCACGCGGTGGGGGTCAACGGGCAGTGCGTGGGCAACCTTGTGCTGGACCTGTACAGCGAGGGAGGCACCTGGCTCGGGAGCGACAGTGACGCCGGCGCGTTCGGATGTCCTCGCATCGATGGTGAGCAAAATCGCTGGGCACAAGGGCTCTCGGCGGGGACGTACACCGTGTGCGTGCGCGAGGGCAACGGCAACCCCATTGGGGCCTATGTGCTCTCTCTCGCGTCGCGGCCGTAAAGTCTCTTTGCGCGCGAGAGATTGCAGGGCACGCTCTCGGGGGTGACCATGCGATCTGTGAGTGTGCGCAGCACCGGCTGCTTTGTTCCGCCCCGTGAGATTACAAACGATGCGCTCAGAGCGCGCTGGGCTGCGAGTGCGCCCGAGTTTGTCGACAAGCAGCAAGCGGCCTCGGGGATCACCACGCGCTGGGCCGCGCCCGAGGACTGGGCCACGAGCGATCTGTGCGTCCCGGCCGCACAGCAAGCCCTCGAACGCGCTGGAATTTCAGCGATGGATCTCGATCTCATTGTGCTCGGGACCGACTCGCCGGACTACATCACGCCGAGCACCAGCGTGGTCTTGCAGCGCAAGCTCGGGGCGCTCAACGCAGGCACGTTCGATGTGGGCTGCGCGTGCGCGAGTTTTCCGACGGCGCTCGCGACGGCGGCGGGGCTGATGGCGACGCAGCCGCACCTGCGACGCGTTCTGGTCGTGGCCGCGTACATGATGCGCAAATTGTCAGACCCCATGGACACGATGAGCTTCTTCTACGGCGACGGCGCAGGGGCCGCCGTGCTCGAGCCATCGGACGTCCCGGGGGTGCTCACCGCGGCCTTCTTGGCCGACGGAAACTACGCCCAAGCGTGGGGCATCTACGCGGGCGGCACCGCAGAGCCCGCGACGCCAGAGAACATCGCCGCTGGCCGAACGCAAGTGCGTTTGGTGGGCAAATATCCACCCGAAGTGAACGAAAATGGCTGGCCCACGCTCGCCAAACGACTCGCAACACAGGGCGGATTTGCGCTCGCCGACGTGGACTGCTGGATCTTTACGCAGGTCCGCAAGCGTACGATCGAGAAAGTGATGGCGGGGCTCGCGCTGCCCATTGAGCGCGCCCACATGGTCATGCAAAAATGGGGATACACCGGCAGCGCTTGCATCCCGATGGCGCTGCACGACGCGATCGCGCAGCAAAAAGTCGGTCCAGGCTCACTGGTCGCTTTGATCGGATCTGGGGTGGGATACAATCAAGCCGCCGTTGCGCTGCGACTGACAGACCGATTGGTCTCGCACGATGGCTGAGGGGATTGCTCCCCCCGCAAACACTCTATACTCGAGCGAGGCGGCTGACCTCGACGGGACTTCTCGCACCACAAACGTGAACCATGATCGAAATCAAGGGGCAGGTTATCACCCCGTTTATCGAGGTCCTTCGCGAGTCAAAACGCTGGGATGCCGTGGAGCCGAAGCTCAGCGAGTCCTGCCGCACTTCGATCGCGCGGCGCCCTCTGGCGTCGGAGTGGGTTGAGGCCACGCCGTTCTTTGAGCTTCTGCGTGTGGTCTATGAAACCTATGGACAGCAGGTGACTGTCGACGGGGGCTATGCCTCGACGAAGCTCTCGATTGGGCGCTTCACGATGCCGTTGACCCAGTCGATGTTGCGCTTGTTTGGGGCGACGCCCTGGACGCTCTTTTCGCGTTTGGGCCCAATGTCTACGCAGAGTACGCGTGGACTTAAGCTCGAAGCGACCCAGATCGGGACCCACGCGGTGGTGGTCGTGATGATCTATGACACCAAGGAGCGCCTGCCGATTGGCGCGCTTTATCACTCGGCGGGTTCGCTCATGACCGTGTTTGACCTGATCCCGTTCGAGGGAAAAGTCGAGTCCGTCGAGTGGACAAATCGCGAAGAAAACCAGGGAAAAATCAAAATCTCTTGGGTCGAAACCAAGCGCTGAGTGGGTCGCTTGGAGGCTCCTCACGGTTGGATGGCACCCCGTCAGGGGCCTTGGGGAATTTTTGAACGTTGGATGGTTGATGGGACTGCTGTGTTTGAGATCAAAGCTCAAGTATTCACGACGCTCTGCGATGTGCTGATCGAGCGTAAACAGTGGGACAGCATCGAGCCGAAGCTCTCCGCTTCGACGCGCGAGCTCACTGTGAACCGCCCGCCAAGCTCGGCTTGGATCGCGGGGGGGCCATTGACGGAGGTGCAGCAGCTCATCGAGCAGGTCTATGGCGCCCAGACGCTTCGTGAGTGTGCGCTTTTGGCTTCTAATCGCTCTGTGCGAAAGTTTTTGCTCCCCTTCGCCGAGTCTGTCCTGCGCTTGTTCGGGCTCACGCCGTGGTCGCTCCTTTCGCGCATGAACCAGCTGACCGCGAGCAGCGTGCGAGGGATGTCGATGACTGCGGTGCAGAAGGGGACCCACGGTGCGGTGATCACGTTGGAGTACACCAACACCCAGAAGCTCCCGCAGGCATCGTTGGAGGCCACCGCGGGAGGCTTGATGTCGCTGTTTGAGCTGGTGCCCTTCGAGGGCAAGATCGTCTCTGCGCGATGGGTAAACACCGAGCGCAGCCAGGGTCAGATCGAGTTCTCGTGGACCGAGAAGAAGAAGTGATCTACCTGGGATTTTGCCAGTAGAAATACGCAGCGCGTACATCCTCACCGATGCGAGGGCGGTAGGTGCGTCCTCGAAAGACCAGCGAGTTGGTGGGCTCGTCGTAGTCAAATCCGTCGGCGCGTGAGCGAGGCGCGAGCGTCGTGTTGACTCGCACTCGGATCGTGCTCGAGATGGGGTCTCTAGGGAGCGAGAACTCAGAGCCCGCGCCCGCAGTGCGGTCGACGACTCGGCGCATGGCCGCGCGAAACGCAGCGTCGCGTTGGATGGCGTCGTTCTCGTTGAGCGGGATAAATGCACCGCCCGCGGCTGTGATCGCGCACGAGAGAAAATTGGTCGCCGCGTCGCAGCCCACACCCGGCGTCACGCGGATGAGCCCAAACGGAAGGATCTCTCGCGTGCGAAAGAACGCGGCGACGGCGTTGGCTCGCATCGCGGGGGTCGTGCCCCAGCGCATCGGCGTGCGTGCAAAATACCGCGTGTCGTCGTTGGTTCCGGCTTCGTCGGTGACCCAAAACACGATGCGGGCTGCGTCCGGACGAAAGAGAAATTCAGGGTTGGTCTCGCCCGCGCTCGCGCGTCGCTCAAGCTCTTCGGTGGTGATCACCGAGGCCGCGACGGGCTCTTCGGATCCACCGCTGATCGGAAACGGACGCTCGCGATCGGTGGTGTCTCCGCCAAACGTCTGCGTGGTGACCTGAAACGCCATGCGCCTCGCGCCCATCGGATCGTCGCCAGAAATCCAGCGAAACGGCGGCGGGCCTTCGAGCACCAAGCGCGTGCTCCCGGCCTGAAACACCCCGACGCGAAAGTCCAGACCCGCCAGCGCGAGGTCTCTAAAGAAATCCTGCGCGGTCTGGCCCACCAACTGTTGATCGTTGTTCATCGAGCCTGACGTGTCGACGAACCACAAGAAATCTGCGCGCGCGACCCGTGTCGCGGTCACGAGATGGCAGGCGATCTCAGCGCGCTGCCCCAAGGGTGAGAGCGAGCTTCCGTTGGCAAAATCCTCGACGCGGATCGCCGTGGGCCTCGCGCTGTCATCGCTCGCTCGTGCAGACGCCACGGTCACCAGCGTGTACGCGTGGCCTGTGCCCGCGGGCGCCAACGTCGTGAGCTCGACATAAAACACGGTGTCTTGGTCGTGCCGAACCGCGCTCGGAGGGCTCGGCGTCGCGAGCACTGCGGCGACGTAGCCGTCTCGCAAGACCTCAGGCCCCTGAAGGCTGCGAGTCTGAACGCGCAGCGTCGTGCGTCGGTACGGGGTGCCATCGCGTGTGGTCCCAGCGCGACCCATGAGCACCGGAACCGCTGCAAATTGCCTGAGCCAAATCGACTCAAAGCTCGCGGCGTGCTCTTCAAGTGTGCCCCTCAGCGGGCGCTCAAACGCGGCAGCAGAGATCACCGCGCGCTCGTCGTCGGTCTGGATCACCGAGTCTTGCCCGACCACGCGCAGGTTCACTGCGATCCAAGAGACATCGAGGCCAAGCTGCATTCGGCCTGCCGCAAACGCTTGCACTTGTGGCTCAACGAGCGCGTATCCAGGGCAGCGAGGGTCGGCCAAGTCCGCGATCACCGTGATGGGACAGGTCAGCGTCCCTGTGCGCTCGCTCTGCACTCGCACAGTGATCTCGTAGTCCCCCGGCCGATCGGGGGTGATCGTCGCCTCGGGGCGATCGCCCGCGATGAGCTCGCTGCGTGAGCCACCAGGCCAACGGTCCAGTGTCCACGCATACCCACGCAGAACAAACCGATCGAGCCCCGGCCGGATCGCCGTCTCTAGCCCAAGGGTGGTGCGCACACGGATAGGGACACAGCGCTCGGGTGGGAGCTCGACGCGCTCGTTGATCACATCCATTGCGTCGGGTACATCCGGCCCATCCGCTGCGTCGATCGCAGTGTCGGCAAGAGCATCACGGGGCGCGATCGGAGGCTCACGAAGGCCTGACCGAGCACCGCACGCAGCAGACGTGATGCAGAGCCCAACGAGCGTCCAGCGGTGGCGTGCAAGCATAAGACTGCGGAGTATCGCACGGTGTGTGACGTCGTGCGGGGAGGTCTCGGATTGTGCGCACGTAGAAGCGCTGCTGTACGTGAGGGAGCGCTCGTTTCGCGTCCCCACGCGGCCTGCCCTAGGAGATTTTTCAGATGAAACAAGTGATGATCGCCGTGCTCGTTGCGATGTCTGTTGGGGCCTGTGCGCCCGTCGGTGGAGGCGGTGGGCCGATCACCGTAGGCGGCATGGCCGATGGATTCATCGGCTTTTTGACCCCCGAATCGACCATCCCAGGCCGCAGCGGGACCACACAGTACCGACGCGAGCTCTACACCGTGTCGCTCACGGCGGGCATGCCCGTGACGCTCTTGATGTGCCGCACCAGCGTCGAGCGCTTTGATCCCTACCTCGCGATCCATGGCCCGGTGGGGCCGATGGACAACGTCGAGACGAATGATGACAGCGCAGGGGATTATAACAGCCGTTTGATTTACACCCCGATGACCACGGGTGTGCACACGATCTACGCGACCACGTTCTCGAGCTTCTCAAGCAACAGCAACAACGGCGCCTATCGGCTCACCGTGACCGCTGGCGCGAACCCCACCGCCACCTGTCCCGCGATCTGAGCGACGCTCCGTCCGCCGCGCACATTCGGCAACAAACAAGCTGCTCGTCCCAGCGACTGTGTGCCAAATTCGCGCGCATTCATGACGAGCACTTCTCTCACGTTTGACTCGGTCGAGGCACACCGCGCGTGGCTCGCGTCGCAGAGCGCCCTTCCCGAGGGATTTCGCTGCGCAAACACGCGCTTCGAGTTTGTCCCCGTCGAGGTGCATAAGCCCTCAAAAATGACCCTCACGTTGATCTCGCTCGATCAGCCGACGGACTCGTTTGCGGCGATGTTTACCCGCAACGCGTTTCCGGGAGCGCCAGTGATCGTTGGGCGCGCGAGGCTCAGGTCATCACACTGGAGCGCGATCTTGATTAACAACAAGATCTCAAACGTGTGCGCGCCCGACGGAGTCACCACCGCAGAGCGCATCTGCGAAGCCCTCGCGACACAGCTCGATATTCCTGTCGACCAAGTGCTCCCGTGCAGCACCGGGGTCATCGGGTGGCAGCTCCCAGAGAGCGCGATCATCAGCCAATTGCCAAGCGTTGTGAGCGCGCTTCAGTCCGAGAGTGTCTTGCCCGCGGCCGAAGGGATCGTGACCACAGACCTCTATCCCAAGGTGCGCTCGGTCACCGTGGGCCAGGGGCGCATCGTAGGGATCGCCAAGGGCGCCGGGATGATCGAGCCCAAGCTCGCGACCATGCTGGTCTATCTCTTGACCGACCTCGACATCGACCGCGAGACGCTGCAGCAGGCGCTCAGAGACGCGGTCGAAGAGAGCTTTCACTGCATGAGCATCGACAGTGACACCAGCACGTCGGACACGGTGATCGCGCTCTCTTCGCGACGCAAACCACTAGATCATTTGCAGGACTTTCGCGCTGCTCTTACGCAGGTATGCCGTGACCTTACCGAGGACATCGTGCGCAACGGCGAGGGCGTCCACCACGTGCTGCGTGTGCACGTCAAGGGCGCGCCGAGCGTCGAGATCGCGCGCGAGGTGGGCAAGTCCATCGTCAATTCGCCGCTGTTTCAGTGCGCTGTATGTGGCAACGATCCCAACGTCGGCCGCTTGGTCATGGCCATCGGAAAGTACCTCGGCGAGGCCCTCCCTCACGCAGACCTCTCGCGCTGCGCGGTCAGCATGGGAGGCTGTGAGCTCTTGCGCGATGGGATCTTTCACTTGGATCCTGCCAGCGAAAACGCACTGGTCGCGCACATGCGTGCGGCCGAACTCTACGCCTCGGTGCCGCCGCCCGATGGGCTGACCTTCGTGCCCGCCGTGAGATTTCCGCCGCATGAGCGGTGCGTAGAGATCACCGTGTCCCTTGGCCTCGGAGAGAGCGAGTGCACAGTCCTAGGCGCAGACCGCACCCACGAATACATCAGCGAAAACGCTGACTATCGCACGTGATCTTAGCGCACACGCCATGCGCTGACGGCGTGGCTCCCGCGAAGATCTAGCTCATAAAAACCAGCGGTTGCTGTGGCCATCCACGGTTGATGCGTCGACGGCAGCACGTCGTTGTAGTTGTTGCCGCCGGTCACGACATGGCCCGCAAAGCGAAGCTGCAGAGGCAACCCAAGCTGCGCGCGCGCGACCCGCACACTGAGCGTACGGTTGCTGTCTGAGCCGACCCAGAAATCACGGCCCTGGACAAACCGATACGCACGCTGCCATTGCGCGCCATCCCAGCGAAAGATCCCGTTAAATGGCCCCGCGCCGTCGCCCGCGTCGCTCTGTCTTCGCAGCAAGATCGCGTACTCGGCGGCAAACGGCGACGTCGCCGTCTGGCCCGAGTAAGTGAGCCCCGCGCGAGGCGCTCCTTGGGGCGCAAGCGTGGCACCGCTGGGCTGCAGATAGAGCACGAGGGGACGCGAGGTGGTCGTCTCAAACGCCGGCGAGCTCAGCGCGAGGTAGACGTATCCGTCGTCCCAATCCAGCGCAAATCGATCCCAGGTGTCATAGCCAATCCCCGGTGTGACTCGCTGCGTGGTCGCAAAGTCGTCTGCGTCGCGGTCACCGTTGAGCGCGACCGAGGTCCCGCCCGCGGGCAAGCCGCTCAGCGGCAGCACGCGCACGGCGCTGATGTTGACGCGATTGTAGACCCCCGCCATGCCGCCGTTGCCGCCCGTGTACCTCGCAAAGTGCGACAGGGACGACATATTGATCGCGTCGTTTGAGTTGTCAATTCGCAGGCGATACGCACGATCAGCCCTTAGCTCTGCGCGCACAAACGTCGAGCCACGGTAGCTGTCCCAGTCTGCTGTGTGTGGCATCGCGATCACGCGCGAAGCCACCTCGCGACCGCCTTCGAGCTCTTCGATCACCACGCGCTTGACCGCGCAGGTGATGCCCGTTGTAAATCCCCCCGCGCCGTTGCTGTACTCAAGCTGAATCAGGTGTGGCCCCGTCGCGTTAGGCCGCAGATACGGCACCGTGAGCGTGTGCCCCTCGTCGCCCCACGAGCCATAAAAGGCGCGCCCGTTGCTTGCACCGCGCGTGCCTCCGACGGCTGTAAAATCAAAGCCCAAATAGCTCTGAACGTGTCGGCTGTCTTCTCCCCAAAAGCACTGGGGCGCGGCGTGCTGCGAGTAGTTGTTGGACGAGGCGAAGCGCATCGCGACGGTGTAGCAATGGGTCTGCGTTCGCAGCGTGCTCGGGTCCGGATCGTCCCACGTCGCGCGCGACCCATCGAGGTCCTGCGCGACGCGCACACCGTCACGAAACACGTCAAAACGCACGGCGGATGCCTCTTCGCCCGCGCGATCGAGTGTCAACCGTACGCGTGTCGAGTCCGGAGTGAGCCCCATGCCGCTGATCACAGGTGTGCGTGGTCCAAACAGCTGACGGTAGTCACTGGTGTCGGTCGCGAAGGTCTCGCGAGAGGCAGGCTCGGCGCGATCTTCGAGCGCAATTTGCACACGATGCGTGCCCGAGGTCGTGAGCGACGCGAGGTCGATCGGGCCTGCAACGGCGGCGCCATCCACGGTGATCGCGCCCACCTGATAGGCCCCCGCGGTGTCCGCGGTGACCGCGGGCAAGAGCACTTCGAGCGTGAGCGTGCGGCCGCGAACGCGCAGCCCATCGAGCACCATGCTGTCGGTGTTGGCCAAGAGCGTGCGGCGAATTTCGCGCGTGACGTAGGGGCGAAAGGTCAGCGAATTGCCTTGTGGAGTGACCCCAAAGAGCACGTCCTGTACCGAGCTGACGTAGCCCGCGACGGACCAGAGCTGTCGCGCAGAGTTCACCACGGGGCCAGTGGCCGCGCCGTCTTCGAGCCGAGGGTTTCCGGTGACAAACTCGAAGTTCTCGGCGTTGGTTCGCAAGAGGGCTGCGCTCTGGATCAGCGAGCGCATGGCCCGCGTCGCGACACGATCGTTGCGTACATCCCGCGCGGCGCGAAGCAAGAACGCCGTGACAAAAGGCCAGCTCCCGCGGTTGTGATAGATCGCGACCTGCTGCTGTTGCGGCCACAAGACCGCAGGTCCGTCGCCCGTGATCGGGTAGTTTGCGATGGCATCACGGGCCTCATCAGGCGCCAAAATCCCTAGCGAAACCACAAGCGACGTCCCCAAGAGGTCCCACCGCCGGACCGCGCTCGGGTCCAGCGCAGTGCTCGAATACGCGGACACATTGCGCACGTCGTTGAGCCAAAATCTCTGTCGAATCGCTGCACGAAGTGCGTCTCGATAGCCCGCATACCGGGTCGCTGCGGGCGCGTCTCCGCGGGTCATCGCCTCGCGCGCTACGAAGTCGAGCGCCGCCCAGTGGAGCGCGTTGGTCGAGAGTGAGCGAGACGTCGCGAGGAGGGCGTTGTCGGTGGCGGTAAACCCCGCGTAGCTCTGCTCGCGCCAGTCTAAGAACGAGTGTTCGCCAAAATAGAGGCCCGTTTCGCTGTCAAACACGACGTTTCTGTCGTGGTCGACCGTGTTCTTGATGGCGAAATAAGCGCGCTCTGTGAAGGTCCTGCGCACGTCGTTGTCGAGCCACGGGATCAGCGCTGTCGCGCCGAGCGTCCACGCGACGCGATCGGTCGAGACTGGATACGACCCCCCCGTGCCTGTGTCCTGGACGATCTGTTCGTTGGACCCATCGCGACGCGGTGAGAGCTTAAAAGACAGTGAATTCAGCGCGCGTGTGGGGTCAAGCGCGCCGAGCCCGAGGTGCACCGAGTAGGCAGTGTCGCGCGTCCAGACGTAGGTCCACAGGCGGCCGGTCTCAAAGCACCCGCCAGTCGGGCAGGGTAGAGGCGCGCCGCGCTCAAACGCGCCGTCACGGATGGCGGGCACGCTGTTTTCGCGGGTCTCTTCGAGGGCCATGGCATAGAGCCCGTCGAGAAGATCGTTGCGCGTACGCAGCCTTGGCCACTCAGCGCGCTCCTCGATTTGCCTGGGATTATCCGGAAAATTCTCACGCCCCGGCCCCTCGCTCTCAAGCCGATACTGCCGCAGACAGCCCTCACGCAGCACGGTCATGCGCGCAGAGCGCCCGCCGCTGGCCATCCACCGATCGGTCGGCGCGGTGCCCGTCCCACGTGCTTCGACACAGACCCGCGGCGCCGCATCCGAGGGCGAATCGTGCATGAGCGCATCGGTCGGGGCATCCGCCGTCGCGTCACTGGTGACGGTGTCTAGGCGCAGCGGGGGCGGACTGCAGTGCGCAATAGAAAGCAAAAAACCAGGGACAACGAGAATGTGTCGGCTGGGACGGCGGCGGATTGGGGCGCTCTGCGGTGCGTTCACCCAAGGGAGTGTAAGTCATGTTTGTGCGTCTGCCGTGCGCAGGGCTCTTGCGTGCACCGGGAGATCAAGGCTAACTCCCGGCCTTCTCATGGGCGCACCGCACACCGATCACGAACACGACGAGCACGACGACCACAACGATCATGGGCACGAGGACCCTCACGAGGCCCCCGATGCCGATGAAGCGACGATTCGTACCCCGCTGTGGCTCCCCTTCGTGGGCTTGTCCCTCTTGCTTGTGATCGCGATGGGGACGTTTATGTTCATCTCGCCAGGCAATTGGGCGCGAGGCGCCGCGACGGCCGGCGACGGTGGCGGCGACGACGCGAGCGCGGCTCCAGCAAACTGAGCGGTCTCGCACATCGCGTATGCTCCGACGTTGACCAGAGTGTCTGCGACAGAGTACGAACCTCCGCGCAATGGCGAATTTTCCCTCTGATCTGCTCTACACCAAAGACCACGAGTGGGCTCGTGTTGACGGCAACAAAGTGCGCGTGGGAATCACGCAGCACGCGGTCGATCAGCTCGGTGACATCACGCTCGTTAACTTCGACCTCAAGGTGGGCTCGACGCTCACCGAGGGCGCCGCGTTTGGGACCGTCGAGTCCGTCAAAGCGGTCAGCGATTTGTTCGCGCCGCTCAGTGGCACGATCGTCGAGATCAACAGCGCCCTCGACGCGAGCCCCGAGCTCATCAACGACAGCCCCTACGACAAGGGCTGGATGGTTGTGATCGAGGTCAGCGGCGCGGTGAGCGGCCTGATGGACCCCGCTGCGTACAGCGCGCACGTCGAAGCGGGCTGAGATTTCGCACGCCAAGATGTGATCGGTTCGAACGACCTGTGCGAGCAGAGACTTCACGGCGCCAAGCTGTGGTAGAGAGTCGCCGCAAAGCGCATGCGATACATCCCGCACACCCAGGCCGAAATTCGCGAAATGCTCGAGGTCATCGGCGTGGCCTCTGTCGACGCTCTCTTCGATGTGGTCCCTGAAAAAGGCCGACTGCGTCGCGAGCTCGCCATTGAGTCCGCCATGGACGAGGTCACGCTCTCAAGCCATCTTGAGACGCTCGCCAACAAGAACGACGCGACGCGCGCGTTGTCGTTTTTGGGCGCGGGGATCTACGACCACCACGTCCCTGCGATGGTCGATCAGATGCTCACCCGCGGCGAGTGGCTCACGGCCTACACGCCGTACCAGCCCGAGGTTTCGCAAGGAACTTTGCAGGCCATTTTCGAATTTCAGACCATCGTGTCTGAGCTCTTGGGTCTGCCCATCGCCAACGCGAGCATGTACGACGGCGCCTCTGCGCTCGCCGAAGCTGCGCTGATGGCCCGAAGGCTCACCAAGAAAAACACCGTGGTCGCCTCGCGCGCGGTGCATCCCGAATACCGCGAGGTCGTGCAGACCTACCTCGCAGGGATCGACAGCGCAAAATACGTGGAGATTCCCTATGGTCCTGACGGATTGACTGATCAAGCGGCCCTCGCCGAGGCGCTCGCCGCGGGCGACGTCGCGTGTGTCCTCGTGGGCTATCCCAACATCTTTGGCCAGGTCGAAGATCTCCGTGCCATCAGCGAAAAAGCTCACCAACATGAGGCTCTCTGTGTGAGTGCCACGCCCGAGACCCAGGCCCTCTCGATCCTCGAGTCCCCTGGCGCGCTTGGGGTAGACATCGCGGTGGGCGAGGGACAACCCCTCGGAATCCCTCCGCAATTGGGCGGTCCCGGCTGCGGCCTCTTCGCCTGTCGCAACACCCGCGAGATGCTGCAAAACATCCCCGGCCGTCTGTGCGGCGAGACCGTCGACGCAGAGAACAAGCGCGGGTTTGTCCTCACGCTCTCGACCCGTGAGCAACACATCCGCCGCGATAAAGCCACGAGTAACATCTGCACCAACCACGGCCTGATGGCGCTGTCGATCACCATCCGTATGTGCCTTCTTGGCAAGCAGGGCTACGTAGAGCTAGGCAAGCTCTGTCTGTCCAAGAGCGAGTACCTCAAGGCCAAGCTCAAAGCAGCAGGGTTTTCGCTGCTCTTTGATGGGCCGACCTTCAACGAGTTCGCGGTGCGCCGTCGCGCAGGTGGCAAGGCCGCCCCAGCCCTCGCCGCCCTCGCCGCCCGCGGGATCCTCGGCGGGGTTGACCTCGGGCGCTTCTACCCCGAGCACGACGACTGCATGCTCATCGCGGTCACCGAGAAGCACACCCGCGAAGACCTCGATCGCCTCGTGAGCGAGCTCGTCTCGATCGGCTGAGACAAGCGCACCGACTGCCAAAAATTGGCGGCACACTCTGTAGGTGCAGTACGCTCTGGTTACACATGATCAACCGTACAGTGGTCGCCAAGATTCTCTGCTCCTCTTCTGCGCTTGTCGCGGGACTTTGGTGTGGATTTTCGCTCCTGCGACCCGCGGTGGGGCACGCAGACGTGGCCAACTGGGAGGTCCCTCGCGAAGGTCCGCTCCCTCAAGGCGCGCGCTCGTTTGTCGTGACAGACCTGCAGCACGCGCCGGTGTTTGCCAACGCAGGCATGACCGATCAGCTCATGGGGCACGTGGGATACGGCGCAGCCATCGCTGTGCACAGCCCCAGGTCTGGGCGGGGCTGCCGCGCGCAGTGGTTGCAGACGGAGGGCGGCTGGGTCTGTGGCGATCGCGGCATGCTCTCGGTGAGAGCGCCCACGCAGCGCGACGGGATCCCCGACGGAGACGAGGCGCTGCCGTGGGCTTACAGCTTCACCGGGCGTGACGATGTGCGCGCGTATCGCAACGAGAACGCAGCGCTCACGCTGTCTCAAGACCCCGCGGAGTTTCAGGTCTGGGAGCGCAACTGGGGCTTCGCCGTCGAGTCGGTGATCGGCGCGGGCGAGGGGCGTGTACTGCGCACTCGGGGAGGCTTCTATGTGCGCCGTCGGGATGTCTACCGCGCTGCGCCCACGAGCTTCTCGGGGGCTGCTTTTCGCACGCTCGAGGGCACCGAGCGAGGGATCGCGTTTGGCTGGGTCGCCCTGGGTGCCACGCGGCGCTACGAGCAGCCCGAAGAGCGCGGCGCGAGCACATTGCTCCCGCGCTTGTCGGTCGTGCGTGTGTATGGCGTCCATGGTCGCGGTCGTCGCGCCATGGCGCGCATCGGCGACAGCGCGTGGGCGCGCGCAGATCACCTGCGCTGGGTCGCCCCAGAGCCACCCCCTGCGAGCGTCAATGTGCAGGCCCGTGAGCGATGGATCGACGTGGATATCGCCTCGCAGACCTTGATCGCATACGAGGGCGCCGAGCCTGTGTATGCCACGATGGTCTCGACGGGTGCAGAGCGGTTTGCGACCGCAACGGGGAGCTTTCGCGTGTGGGGCAAGTACCTCGCACACACGATGGACAACACCGAGAACCAATCGCTGCCCAACCACTTTCGCTTGGGCGATGTTCCCTATGTGCAGTTCTTTGACGGCGACCGAGGGCTGCACGGGGTCTACTGGCACGACCAGTTTGGCACGCCAAGGTCACACGGATGCGTCAACCTCGCGCCCAACGACGCGCGCTGGCTCTTTCGGTTTACCGCACAACCGCTGCCCCCAGGGTGGATCTCACGCGCGACCGCGTCCGCAGACTCGACGCTCATTCGTGTGCGCGGGCGGTACGCTTTCAACCGATAGAGCTCTCCCCTTCGCGTGACCTTCGCGCACAAGAGCGCTACACCCCAACGCTCCATGAAACTCGTGCTATCCCGACCCGTTCGCGCTTCGCTGTTGTCCCTCATCGCGCTCGCGCTCGCGCAGTGCTCGCCGTCCCCGTCGCCGACGCCGGACGTGGTGACTGCAACCGACAGCGGGGGAGCCGGGGATGCCGGGGAAGGGCTCGACGGCGGGCAGACCGCTGACGCGGCGGACACCGAGGTCGCGACGCAGTCGGACAGCGGACGAAATCCCTTAATCGTTGCAAGACCTTATCGTGTGAGGGCGCCCGAAGGCGTGGACCGCACGATGCCGCTGCCGTTGGTGCTCTTGCTGCACGGTTATGGGGCGAGCGGCGCGCTGCAAGACTCGTATTTCGGGATGAGTGACCAAGTGACCGCGCGGAGGTTTTTGCTCGCCATGCCCGACGGCACCATGGACGCCATGTCCAACCGCTTCTGGAACGCCAGCGACGCCTGCTGCAACTTTGGCCGGAGCGCCGTCGACGACGTGGCCTATTTGCGCGCAGTGATCGACGACATGGGCACGCGCTATGCGGTCGACCCAGCGCGAATCTTTGTCGTGGGACACTCCAATGGCGGGTTTATGGGTTTGCGTCTCGCGTGCGAGATGAGCGACCGAATCGCAGGCGTCGTGAGCCTCGCGGGCGCCGGCTTCAGCGTCGCTTCACGCTGCACTCCCGCGCGCGCCGTCAATATTCTTCAGGTCCATGGGACCGCGGACGCGACCGTGCTCTATCCCGGTGGGCTGTTTGGAACCGCGCGCTATCCCGGCGCCGAGCAGACCGTGGGCGACTGGGCCGCGCGCAACGGCTGTGGCATGACCCGCGTGAGCAGCGGCGCAGACCTCGATCTGGACACGGGCCTCCCTGGCGCAGACACCACCCGCACAGCCCACGAAATGTGCCGACCCGGTGGCGCCGCAGAGCTCTGGCGGATTAACAACGGCGGGCATATTCCCGCGCTTCCGCCTACATGGTCGACCCAAGTGATCGACTGGCTCTACGCCCACGCGCGCTCGTGAGGCACCGCCCCGGCGACGTCGCCGGGTGCATGCGTTGTTTCTAGACTCGGCCAATGCACGCAACGAATCCAATGTCGCCCTCGCGTCGCGTGTAGAGTCCGCCACCTACCATGTCTCGTTGGTCTCGCGCGCTGGCGCTGTGTGTCTCTCTCGCCTCCATCAACGCGTGCACGCCGCCCGCGGCGGCCGTCGATGAAGAGCGATTGGCTAGGCGAATTGCAGAACTTCTTGCAGACCAGGGCGAACTCCGTGCGTTGTGCTCAAGGTCCGACGAGCCCGCTGACGCCGAGCCCACCGAGAGCGCCGAGGGGCAGCCCGCAGAGGCGCCCCTAGACCGGGCGCAGCTGATGGCGGCCCTCGCCGCGAATGCGCCTGTAGGGTCCCTGGGAGAGCCTCCGCTGAGCATGCCCGCGGTCGTTCTTCCGCCCGAGCTTGTGCCGCAATCCACGGGGACTGGTGACCACCGCCGAGTGTGCATCGATCCGTCGCTCGGGGTCTCGACAGGCGACCCTGCGGCGCTGCTCGCTGTGGTCGTGGTGTTTGACGCAGAGTGCCCCTATTGTCGGCGTTTTTTGCAGCTGATTCCTGCGCTTCGGACCCGCTATGGCGACGCGTTGCGGCTGCAATTTGTCCAGATGCCGATGTCCTTTCACCAACGCGCAGTGCGTGCCGGTGAGGCCCTGATCGAAGCGAACCGCCAGCGCCCCGCAGGAGGCTTCGACGCGGTCTTGCAGCGGTTGCTCGAGGCCACCCCGCGAGACCTCGCGACCGACGACTTTGTCGAGCACTTCGACGCGCTGGGGCTCGATTCGGCTGCGCTACGTGCGGCCCTCGAAGCACGCACCCACGCCGCGACCCTCGCGCGCGAAGCCGCCGTTGGGACTCAGTCCGCGATCACCGGGACGCCGACAAGCTTCATCAATGGGCTCGTCGTGTCCGGCGCCGTGTCGATCGAGCGCATGACCACCGTCTTAGACACCGAGCTCGCGCGTGCCCGCAGGCTGCAGCGCGCAGGGCCCTCGCGGACATTGGCGCATCGTCTGTGCACCGCAGATGCCTCTCCCAACGCACTAACGCACTAACGCACCAACGCACACGCATCTCCGTCCCCTGACGCGCTGATCGCATCCAACGTTTTTACCGAGTAGCCAATGAAAACGATCCATGTTTTTGCTGCACCGATCGCGATCTCACTCGCACTGAGTCTCAGCGCGGTTGCACCTACGGTGGATGCCCAGACTCCACCTGCTGCACCCATGCAAGCGGTGCAGACGCTCTCTGACGCGTCCAATCCGGCGACGTCGCCGGGTGCAGCCCCCACGGTGCCTCCCGTCGTAGAATCGCCGCCCTCGTGCACGCTCGATCAGGTCGAGTCTCTGGGGCGCTCTGCGTGGTGGGAGGCTCTCCCCACCGCGTGCACCGCGCGCTTTGCCCTCAGCACGTTTACCCTCGACGCGCCGCCCGATGTGCCCTCGCGGATTTGGAGCTCGTTTTTGCAGCAATGCGAACATGGTCGCAGCGCGCGGATGCTGTGCGATGTGCCCGAAGAGCAACGCGTGCAGTGGCTCGCTTCTATCCAGACCCACGTGCAGCGACAGGTCCGACGCGCACATTCGGTCAGTGGGCTCTGTGATCAGCTGCCCGCTTTGCGTACCGCGCTAGGCCAACAACCCGCCGACCGCCAAGCCACGCTGGCGCCCTTGCTGAGCCACGTAGAGACCTTCTGCACTGCCCGCACTGGGACCCTCCCGCCCCTTACGAGCGTTGGCCTGCTTCGGGCTCTGCTGCCCGCGCAGGACCAACCAGCGCCTCCGGGCGGCCAGAGTGACAGCGGAGGTTCGCAGCGCGCAGGGAGCGCCGAGTCTCAGAGCATCGGAGGGCGTCACGGCGAGGGGGGCATCGCGAGCCTCACGGCCCCCGGCGCGATCTTGGACATCGCCCTGCAGGGCCTCACGCAGCTCTTGGTCCAGCGCGCCCAGGCAGAGCTCGAAGCGTTCGCGATCGAGTCCATGCGCACCGTGCTCTGCAGCGAGCGCGCGCGGCCGTGGTTTGAGCACACGTGCGAGTTCTTGGGGCCCGGCGGCGAGAGCACCCTGCGGGTCTCTATCGGCGCCGGAATGCGTGCCGCTTTTCAGAGCGATGTCCTCGCGCTGCCCACGCGGGTTGTGTCGGTGTTTCCGCGGCGAGGCGACGCGAGAGCGCTGACGGGGTACCTCTATTTTGACCTCCTCGCGAGCTGGGTGCAGCAGCCCAGCCCACAGTTTGCAGCCGAGCGAATGCTCGCGCTGGGCGAGCAGTGGGAGCCCTCGACCGCGGCGACAGGTGCCCGCGGCGCACGCGAAATCGACGCCGCCCGCAAGGCCCGTGACGCGGTCCTCGCGACCGGGCTCTTGCTCTCGGCGATCACCCACCGCGAGGGCTTCGACCGCTTGCCCGACACAGCGATCGTCCCCTTGATCGCGACCCTGGTGGGTCACGATTTGTCACCCCGTGAGCGCGGTGCCATTCGGGGTTTGCGCGCATCGATCGTGCGGTATCGCGCGGTCGGGCAGGGGGTGCGCGTGACTGGCCGCGGCGCGGTAGAGCTCAACACGGCCCGCGCGGCGTCCGCGTTGGGTGCGCTGGTCGACCTGCTCAACACCGCCGTGCCCATCGCGTGCAGTGACCGAACGGTCGCCGCCATGGTCACACTCCCTGGCCGACTGCCTGAGCTCTTGCTGGCGATTTCTCGTGCGAATTTGCCGCAGATTGTAGTCGAGACCACCCGCGCCATGGCCGCGGTCTCGCTCTCGTTTGGGCTCCCCGAGTCGGTGGTCCGAGGCATGTCTCTCGCAGCCGAAGTGGCCAGCGCGCAGACCCCCGAGCAGGTGCGCAGCGCGCTCGACGCAGCCATCGCGCCCGTGGGCTCGTGGCGCATGAAGCGACGTCGCCCCATGGTCTCGCTCGGGGCCCTCGTGGGCGGCGGAGGCGGCGCCGAGTGGGCCATCGCAGGCGGAGGACTGATTGACCCGTCCATGCTCCCCACGCTCAACCTTGTGGGCGCCGTAGGGCTCGACGCAAGCTACCCCTTTCGCGGCGGAACCATCGGGGGCTTCTTCAGCGTGATCGACGTAGGCGGCCTCATGTCCCTGCCCGTGGGGCAGCTGCAGGCCACTGTGCTCGGTGACGACGGCAACCCGCGCTCGGGGATCTTCGAGGTTTCACCCAGGATTTCGCCTGAGCAAGTGCTCTCGCCAGGGCTCTATGTCCGCTGGGGAATCTTCAATACGCCACTCGTTTTGGGTGCCGGTGCGAGCGTCACGCCCCTCGCTCGCCGAGTGCAAGAGCTGCGCGGTCCGACCACCGGCGCCATGCCCTTTGCACACGACGTGAGCGTGTTTCGCGCAGGGATTTTTCTCGCCGTCGACGTGACGCTCTTGCCCTTCTGAGCGCTCACTTCGCTCCCTCCCCATGGCCTCGCAGATCGCTCGCTACGCTTGCGCGCGCTTGCTCGTCGTCAAGAGCGCGGTGCTCGCAGCGTCAAGCTTCTCGTCACGACGCAGGCCATTCTTCGTGAGGATCTCATTCTGGATCTTCGCGTACGCCTCGGGATGCTCGTCAAGCCAGGTCTTGGCCGCCTCGCGGCCCTGTCCAATGCGCTCGCCCTTGTACGAGAACCACGAGCCCGCTTTCTCCACTACGCTCGATTCGCTGGCGAGATCGAGAAGATCACCCGTCCGCGACACCCCAAACCCGTACAAAATATCAAACTCGACCTCGCGAAATGGCGGCGCCATCTTGTTCTTGACGACCTTTACGCGCGTGCGATTTCCGATGATCTTGTCGCCGTCTTTGAGCGCGCCCGTGCGACGAATGTCCAAGCGCATCGTCGCATAGAACTTCAGCGCGTTGCCGCCTGTGGTGGTCTCGGGGTTGCCAAACATCACGCCGATCTTCATGCGGATCTGGTTGATAAAGATCATCATGGTGTTGCTCTTGTGCACCGCCGCGGTGAGCTTGCGCAGCGCCTGGCTCATCAAGCGTGCCTGCAATCCCGGTAGCGAATCTCCCATGTCTCCCTCGATCTCTGCCTTGGGCGTGAGCGCGGCGACCGAGTCGATCACCACCAGATCCACCGCGTTGGAGCGCACCAACATCTCAGCAATCTCAAGCGCCTGCTCCCCCGTGTCGGGCTGCGATACCAAGAGCTCCTCCATGTTAACGCCGAGCTTCTTGGCGTACGTGGCGTCGAGCGCGTGCTCTGCGTCGATAAACGCCGCGACCCCGCCCGCCCTCTGCGCTTCGGCGATCGCGTGCAGCGTGAGCGTGGTCTTGCCCGAGCTCTCGGGCCCGTAGATCTCGATGATACGGCCACGAGGATAGCCGCCGATGCCCAGCGCGAGATCGAGCGAGAGCGAGCCGCTCGAGATCACGCCGACCTCTGGCCGGGCCGTCTTGTCCGCGCCCTCCATCCGCATGATGGCGCCCTTGCCAAAGCTCTTCTCGATCCCTGCGAGTGCGTCCTTGAGTGCCCGTGTGCGTGCTTCGTCCATGTGATCGCTCCGTCCGTTTTGAGTTTTGATTGCACAACCAGAGCGCTGTGGTCGCCAGGACCGCCTGCGCCCCTTGTTTCGTTGACAACCATGCGCTGGACTTGGCCCCGATGCCAGCGCTCGACAGGACCCTTGAGGCACCTCGTTTGATAGGTTCAATGCTGTAAAAATGCTGACAAAACAAGTGTGACAAACAATGTCACGAAGCTCGCTTCATAGAGACCGCTTAGACTCGGTGTGACATTGGCTGTCCAATTGCGCAGAAGTTGGTCCTTTGCCACGCACGCTGCTACTTGCGAGGGGCTCACCAGCCACAAAGGGACGGCCATGCAACTCGTACGGATACTCCGTTCGGCGCGAAAATTCGTGCCCGCAACCATCGCGCCCACACTGGCCGCCACGCTCGTCGTCTTCGCAGCGCTCGGCCGCTTTGTGTCTCCCGATCGTGTGGCCATCGCGCTCCTCGGAGCCTCCGTTGTCACGGCGATTTGGCGAGCCGTTCGCAGGCAACGTGCCCGCAACGGAGACCGCAGCATCGCCGCCCTTGACGGCTCCACGGGCATGCTCGTGGTGGCTCTCACCTACGTCGCGATCGGCGCATCCGGAGGGGCCCTGCGCTCGCCGCTCGCCGCCCTCCCCGTCGTCGCGCTGGCGGTGACCGGAGCGCTCGCCGCGCCGTTCTCCGCGGTGCTCGCGGTGTTGTTCGCGGTGCTCAGTGAGCTTGTGTTTCAGCGATTGCATGCAGAGCGAACCCTCGGCGAGCTCGCGCTGCGCTGTGCCACGTTGCTCCTCGCGGCGGCGGCTCACACGGCCCTCACGAGGCTCGAGGTCGCGCGTGTTCGCGATGCCGCGACCCGCGCACTCGACGACGAGCGCGCCCGTCAAAAAGAGGCAGTACGGAGCTTTAGGCTCAACGCCGCGCCTTCACAGACCCCACACCTCCCCGCCGAAGACTCACGCCGCGCGCGCAGCAGCCTTGACGAAATCCGTGAGTCAACACAGGGCCTCCTTGAGCTCGCGCGTCGCTCGCTCGATTTGCACACCTGCGCGATCTATTGGCTCGATCCGCGAAGCACGCAATTGCGTCTGGTGGGCGCCGTGACAAGCGCCGAAGAGAAGTTCAAGCGCGAGCCCATTAGCGTCGGGACCGGCGCGGTCGGTGGCGTCGCTGCGATGAAGCGCCCCGTGTTGCTCTCCAAACTTCGGCCCGACTATGCAGGGCTCACGTACTACGCAGGACCCCACGAGGTGCGCAGCTTTCTCGGCGTCGCGATCATGGACGGCGAAGACCTCCGCGGGGTCGTGATCGCAGACCGAAACACAGACCGCGTGTTCGACGAAAACGAGCAAATTGCCGTACAGTCTCTCGCCGCGCAGGCACAACGCTTAGTGCAAACCGAGCGACTGTTTGCCGCGATGGAGAAGAGCAAAGACGAGCTCGCTAAGATGCACGGCGCCAGCCGCGCGCTCGGAGACGCCCTCACCGAAGACGAAGTGATCCGCGCCGTCGTCGAATCCGCCCACGCGTTCGCTTCGCATGACCTCTGTGTGCTCACGAGCATCGACAGCAAAACCCACGAACACCGCGTGCGGTTTGTCGACGGCAAAGACCACGAGTCGCTGCAAAAACTCACGTTTATGCCCAACAAGGGCATCGTCTCTTCTGTGGTCGAGTCACGACATCCGCTGCCCTACCGAGGCAACTACGACTCGCGCTCCCAAGTGATCTTCACCAAAGAGCACACCCTCGCCGGCATGGAGTCGGTGTACTGCCTCCCCCTGGTCGTGCGCGACCACGCGATCGGCACGCTCACCCTCGCAGCGCATCGCCGAGGAGCCTTCAGCGAGAGCACCCGTGAGCTCCTCGCCTTGCTCGCTGGCAACGCCGCCGTGGCGCTCTCCAATGCGGCCGCCGTGCGACGGCTCGAAGAGCTCGCGACGACGGACCCGATGACGGGCCTTCTCAACAAGCGCTCGCTCGAAGCCGAGTTTGACAAACGCCTGCGAAGCGCCGCGCGATTTGGCAAGAAGCTCTCGGTCCTGGTGACCGACATCGACAAGTTTAAGAACGTCAACGATACGTACGGACACAGCATCGGCGACGTCGTGATCAAGGGCCTCGGCGCGATCCTCACCAAGTGCAAACGAGACACCGACGCGGTCGCGCGCTTTGGCGGCGAAGAGTTTGTCCTCGTGTGCGAAGAGACCGACATTGAGGGCGCGTATCTCTTGGCAGAGCGCATCCGCACCGAGCTCGAAAAGACCGTTTTTAACACCGAAAAAGGCCCAATTAAGGTCACCTGTTCGCTGGGCGTCGCAGAGTTTACCAAGGACTACGCGACCCGAGAGCTGCTCTTTACGCGCGCCGACGAGGCGCTCTACGAGGCCAAGCGCGCAGGGCGCAACCGCTCGATCGTCGCGGGCGAAGCGATGCACCGCGCGCCCATCTCGACGCCCCCCAGCGAACCCGTTGCGACACGTGAGCCGCAGAGCAAGACCAAGGCGAACGCGCCCACCGCGACACGCTCTTCGCCTGTGATTTCTCAGCCCCGAAGCCCCCGAACGACGCCCCCCAACGAGCGCAAACGCGTGGCGAGCTGAGCGATCAGAGCGCGATGTGCTGGAGCTTCATCTGCACGTCGCTCGACCAGTGATTGGCAAACGCGCGCACGCACGTCGAGAGATACCGCACGTAGTCGTCGTAGACCTGCGTGCCCCACTCGTTCTTGATCTTGGTCTCGTTGAGTTCAAGCCTACGGAGCCACTCTGCCGTGGTTTTTCCGTAGTGAACACGGCGCGTCTTGAGCTCAACGATCTCCCAATACGGGTTGACCGCGGCCACAAGCTCTTCGAGCCGCGGGTTGAGCCCACCCGGAAAAATCACGTCCGCCGTAAACGCGAGGTCCTGCAGATCTTTGCGGGTGCGCGGGACACGGTTGCGCAAGATCGCCTGAAATCCAAAGTGCCCACCCGGCTTTACCCACGTCGAACACTTGCGAAAATACTCGCGATAAATGTCAATCGCGAGCCCCTGACGTGCCTGCGCGGGCGAGACCAAGTGATCGATCATCTCGATCGACACCAGCCCGTCGTACTTCTCTCCGTGCGGGGGTTCCCAGTCTTTGTAGTCCATGATCCAGAACTTCGAGTTCGGGATCTTGCGCGCGACACACTCGTCGTACTGTGCAGTCGAGAGCGTGATGCCATGCGCGTCGCCAATGCCCAACGCAGAGATCACTTCGATGTTCGCGCCCCAGCCACAGCCGATGTCCAACACGGTCTTGGTGGGCCCAAGCTCGGCATACTCGTAGAGCACGCGAGACTTGTTCTTTTGCGCTTGCTCTAGCGACTCGCCCTCACTCTCGTAGACAGCGGACGTGTAATGCATGCGCTCGTCCAGCCACAGACTAAAGAAGTCATTGGACAGGCTGTACGCGATATCAACTTCGTCCTTGGTGCTCGTCACGACGGCGGTCTCCCTGTTGTTTCTCGACTCAAACGTTGTTCGCTCCGAACGCACTGGCGCGCGCGACACAAACACTGACGCAAGCCTCCTACCCGAGTGTTGTTTCGCAGGTCAATCCCACCGCGCGACCGCTGCAAGCGCTTCGCACCCCGGCGCACCATCAACGCACCCTCGCACGCAATGTGCGACGCCCACCCAAGGGTCCTCACAGAGCGCAGCGATTGCACGCGTAGATTCTCGCCATTCGCTTGACTCTTCGGCAAAACTCGCCGAATAGCGCGAATCACGAACGCCCATACTCGAAGGTTTTTCTGTGGCCTCGCCCATTCCTCTTGGCGCGCGCCGCTGTAGCTCCTACGCACTCACTCGGTTCACAAAACACCTCGCACACGTCAACCCCCTTCTCCAATGCCCCGCGCACGACACGCCCGCACGATCGTATGGCTCCTAGGTCCGATGATTCTCATCGTGACCGTGGCCGCGCTCGCGTGGTCGCGGATGGACTTTCGCGCCGCCCGTGGCGCCGACGACGCGCTGGCCCAGTACGGAATTCGCCTCGGGATGTCCCCTGCGGACGTCCGCGCAACATTTTCGCTCGGGCACGCAGAGGGTTCGCAATGGCGCGTGGTGGCAGACGCAGAGCCCGCGCTCGAATGGCGTTCTGGCGCACGTTCAATGCGGTTTGAGTTTCACGGTGCGCAGCTGATGGCGGTTCGAGCGATGTTACTTCTGCGTGATCCCTCTACGCAGGGGCGACAGATTGAGGTATCAACCGCGACCGTCGTTCGTCGTCACCCGCAAAGTGACGGCCGCGTGGAGGTCACTCTCCTCGCTCGCGAATGTCCTACGCATGCCGCGGAGGCCCAGAGAATCATCACGAATCCCTGAGTCTTACGCTCTTTTCAACGCATACGGTCCGTGCTCGGGCTGTGATGACACCCGATGAGAAAAGGTCTCGTTGGGCGAGTTTTCTCAAAACCCCGGGCACTCTTTTGTGGGTCCAGCGCTCAGAAGAACCGATCCCACCATGCAGATCTTTCCACGCTCTCTCAACATGCTCCCCGCGATTGTGGCGGTGGGTGGAGCCCTCCTCGGAGGCGTCGTCGTCGGCGGCCTCTGGTATTACGGCACCCCCAAACACCTCCAGGTCGGCTACGCCCCACGACAGCCTGTCCCCTACAGCCACCGGTTGCACGCCGGCGTCATGGGAATGGACTGTCGCTATTGTCATGCCAACGTCGAACGCTCGGGCGAAGCAATGATTCCCCCGACGCAGACCTGCATGAACTGCCACTCGCTCGTCCGCACAGACAGCGCGCGTCTCGCGCCAGTGCGCGCGAGCTGGCAGAGCGGAAACCCGATCCCGTGGGTCCGAATCCATCGTCTGCCTGATCACGCGTACTTTGACCACAGCGTCCACGTCTCAGCAGGCGTCGGATGTGTGAGCTGTCACGGACGCATCGATCAGATGGATGTTGTTCGTCAAGACCAGTCTCTCTCCATGAGCTGGTGTCTTGACTGTCACCGCAATCCAGGGCCGAACCTTCGCCCACGTGACCAGGTCACGAACATGGATTGGCGTCCAGACCCTGCACAACCCGTACAGCCGGCCCGCAGTGTTCAGCCTCCAACGAACTGCTCGGGGTGCCATCGATGAGCAAGCGACAGCCATATAATTTTGCCGACAATGCGCCGGATGCGCCGCACTACTGGACCAGCGTAGAAGACCTCGAAGGTCAGCTCACGCAGTCGCCCGAGTACGAAGCGCGCGTGAAAGCCGCCGTGGACCAAGAGTTTGGTCCCGGCGACGCGGACGGCCCCACAGACGATGTCTCACGCCGTAATTTCCTCGGAATTATGGGCGCGTCCATCGGCCTGGCGACCCTCGAAGGCTGCCGTCGTCCCGAAGAAAATATTCTTCCGTACGCACGCATGCCCGCGCAGGTGAACCCCGGGATCCCCAACCACTACACCACGGTGTTTGTCGACCGCGGCGACGCGCTAGGCCTCCTCGTCGAGAGCCACGAAGGCCGCCCGACCAAGGTCGAAGGCAACCCCGACCACCCCTCCACGCGCATGGGCGCTACGCATGGCGCCGCCTCGCTGCGTGCGCAGGCAAGCGTCCTGGATCTCTACGATCCTGACCGCATGCGCCAGCCCATGATGGGCACCGAGCGCAAGACCTGGTCCGAGTTCGACACCGCCCTCGAAGAGATGCTCGCGCCCCATCGCGCAAACGGCGGCGAAGGTCTGCGTTTTCTCACGCAGCCCTCGGTCTCTCCGTCGTTCTTGCGGATGCGCGAGCAGATCAAACAGCGCTTTCCTCAGGCTAAGTTTCACACCTACGAGAGCTCGCCCCTCGACAACATCCGCAAGGGCATTGAGCTCGCGTTTGGCACGATGGGCAACGTCGCATACGAGCTCGCGACCTCGAAGGTCACGCTCTCTCTCGATGCAGACTTCTTGGCCACTGAGCCCGGAAATCTTCGCTCGACCCGAGGCTGGGCCGCCTCGCGCAAAATGACCGGCGCCACCGACCGAGACATGTCTCGGTTGTACGTCGTCGAGTCCACCACGACCGTCACCGGCGGCGCGGCAGACCACCGTCTTCGTCTCGCATCGCGCGACGTGCACGCGTATCTCTCTGCGCTCGCCGCCAAGCTTGCACAGCTCGGGCTCGCCCTCCCAGGGCTCTCAAGCGCGCTCACCGAGTCGGCGACCCCCGCCGGAGTCCCTGCGCACTGGATCGACGCGGTCGCAGCAGACCTCCTGCGCGCACGTGGTGAGAGCGCAGTGATCGCCGGTGTCCGTCAGCCCGCAGCCGTGCATGCCCTCGCACACGCGATTAACCACGCGCTCGGCAACGTCGGGCACACGGTACAGATCTTTCCGGTCACCGATGCGCTTGAGAGCGAGTCCCTCGCGAGCATCGTGTCGCTCTGCAACGACATCGCGAGCGTCCGCACGCTGATCATCCTCGGCGGAAACCCGGCGTACGACGCCCCCGCAGCCCTGGATTTTACCAGCAAATTGCGCGGCATCGCGAACTCCCTGCACGCAACATTGCACCACGACGAGACCAGCGCCGCGAGCAAGTGGTGCGTGCCCGTCGCCCACTACCTCGAGACCTGGGGCGACGCCCGAGCCCTCGACGGGACGCTCACCATCCAGCAGCCCCTCGTTGAGCCTCTGTACGCGAGCCGCAGCGAGATCGAGCTCTTCGCACAGATGCTGGCCGCGGGCCCCCGCGCTGGCTACGACATCGTCCGCGCGACCTTCATCGATGCTCACCCGTGGACCGTCGCGAGCGAGACCAAGTGGCGCCGTTCGCTCACGACCGGTGTTGTGCCTGACAGCACAGCGACGCAGGTCGCGACCGCTACCGTGCGAGCAGCCGAAATCGGCGCAGCGCTCCAAGCCCTCCGCGCTCGCCCTGCCCAAGCGCTCAGCGCGCAGCGGTTCGAGGTGGTGTTTACCGTAGACGCCAAGCTCGTCGATGGACGCAACGCCAACAACGCGTGGCTGCAAGAGCTGCCCGACCCGATCACGAAGATCTCGTGGGACAACGCCGCGATGATGTCCCCCAAGGCAGCACGCGAGCTGTCGATCACGAGCGGAGACAAGATCGAGATCACGCTCGACGGTCGCAAGCTCACGGTCGTCGCGTTTGTGCTCCCCGGACAAGCAGACTACAGCATCGCGCTCGCGCTCGGCTGGGGCCGCACGATGGCTGGCCGTGTAGGTACCAACCAAGGCTTTGACGTCAACGTGCTGCGCTCTGCCGACGCGTTCTTCATGGCCGAGGGCGCGACCGTTCGCAAGACCGGCGAGCGCTACGCGCTGTCGCAGTCGCAAGAGTACCACCGCATGGTAGACCGCCCCCTCGCGGTCGAGACCACGCTCGCGAAGTACCGAGAAACACCTAACTTTCCGGACTACCGCACGCCCACGCCGCGGACGCTCCCGCTGTGGCGCGACGTAGATTACTCGCACGGATACAAGTGGGGTCTCATCGTGGACCTCACCTCGTGCACGGGTTGCAGCGCGTGCATCGTGGCCTGCCAAGCCGAAAACAACATCCCCTGCGTGGGCAAAGACCAGGTCGCGCGTGGCCGCGAAATGCTCTGGCTCCGCATCGATCGCTACTTCGTGAGCCCGCGCGTGTCCGCCGAAGGTCACCCGAGCGACGAGGACACGGTGCTTGTCGAAAACGAGCCACTGATGGCCGTTCAGCCCGTCGCGTGTGTCCAGTGCGAAGAGGCCCCCTGCGAGAACGTGTGCCCGGTCAACGCGACCGTACACAGCCCCGAAGGCCTCAACGACATGGCGTACAACCGATGCATCGGGACGCGCTATTGCTCGAACAACTGCCCCTACAAAGTTCGCCGGTTTAACTACCTGAACTTTCACAACGACAGCGTCTATCAGCCCCTTGATCCAGACGTCCCCGAGACGGTCCGGATGCAGCACAACCCCAACGTGACGGTGCGCTTTCGCGGAGTCATGGAGAAGTGCACGTACTGCGTTCAGCGCATTCAAGAGGGCAAGATCAAAGCCAAAAACGAGTACCGCAAGGTGCGCGATGGCGAGATCCAGACCGCTTGTCAGCAGACCTGCCCCGCCGGCGCGATCACGTTTGGGGATCTCAATGATCCACAAGCGGCTGTCGCTCACTTGGTCCGCACCGACCGTCGCTACCGGCTCCTCGCCGAGCTCGGAACCAAGCCTCGCACCACCTACCTCGCGAAGATTCGCAATCCCAACTCGGAGATGCACGGATGAGCTCCGCCAACGCTCCCATCAAGGAGATCGGCGAGCTCCCGCTTGCCGCCGAACAGTACGACTTTCATCGGATCACCGAGGACGTCGCACGAATCACCGAGAATCCCGCGCCGCGTGGATGGTGGGTGCTCTTTCTCACGGCGCTCAGCTTGCTGGGCGGCTTGGGACTGACCCTCGCCTACCTCTTCTGGAAGGGCATCGGCGCCTGGGGTAACAACCAGCCCATCTCTTGGGCTTGGGACATCACCAACTTCGTGTGGTGGGTCGGCATCGGTCACGCCGGTACGCTCATCTCCGCGGTGCTCTTTCTCTTTCGCCAAAAATGGCGGACGAGCATCAACCGCGCCGCAGAGGCCATGACCATCTTCGCGGTCATTTGCGCGCTGATGTTTCCGGGCATCCACGTCGGCCGCGTATGGCTGATGTACTACCCGTTTCCGCTGCCCAACTCGATGGGTATCTGGCCCAACTTCAAGAGCCCACTGCTCTGGGACGTCTTCGCGGTCAGCACGTATTTCACCGTGTCTTTGCTCTTTTGGTTCGTGGGTCTCATCCCCGACTTGGCGACCCTCCGTGATCGCTCAAAGACCAAGCTCCGACGCATGGTCTACGGCGCGTTTGCCCTCGGCTGGCGTGGCTCAAACCGTCACTGGCAGCACTACGAGCGCGCCTACCTGATCTTGGCCGCGATCTCGACCCCCCTGGTGCTGTCTGTGCACTCGGTGGTGTCGTTTGACTTCGCGACCTCGGTCGAGCCCGGCTGGCACACCACGATCTTTCCGCCGTACTTCGTCGCGGGCGCGATCTTCTCGGGCTTCGCGATGGTGCTCACGCTCATGCTCGTCGTGCGCGTGGTGTTTAAGCTCCACGGGTTGATCACGCTCAAGCACATCGAGCTGATGAACAAGGTCATCCTGACCACCGGCACCATCGTTGGTTACGCGTACGCGATGGAGTTCTTCATCGCTTGGTACTCGGGCAACGACTACGAGCGCTACGTGTTCTTCGTCAACCGCGCGACCGGTCCGTACGCGTGGGCTTACTGGACCATGATCTTGTGCAACGTGATCTCCCCGCAGCTCTTCTGGAAGAAGTCCTGGCGCCGGAGCATCCCGCTCACGTTCGTGGTCTCGATCTTCGTCAACATCGGCATGTGGTTCGAGCGCTTTGTCATCATCGTGACCTCGCTGCACCGCGACTTCTTGCCGTCCTCGTGGGGCTACTTTCACCCCACGCCCATTGACGTCATGACCTACCTAGGCTCGTTCGGCTTGTTCTTCACGCTGTTCTGCCTGTTTATTCGCTGGATTCCGGTGATCGCGATCGCCGAGGTCAAGGGCGTTCTTCCCGCCGCTGACCCACACCATCACGAAGAGCACTCCCACGACGACTCTCACCACGAGCCCGCCCACGGCGAGGCGAGTGCGGAGGCCTAAGAGGTAAGCGCCATGGCTTCTGCGAACCACGAATCAACTGTGTCCACGGGTGAGAAAAAGCCCGTACTTATGCTGGCCGAGTTCAACACGCCCGGTGAGTGTCTTCACGCCGCTGAGAAAGTCCGCGACGCGGGCTACGCGCGCTGGGATACGCACACGCCCTTTCCCGTTCACGGGATGGACGGCGCGATGGGCTTGCCCGACTCCAAGCTTGGCTGGATCGTCGCCGTCATGGCCCTCACGGGCTTTGTGAGCGCCGCCGCGATGATCTGGTACATGAACGTGTACGACTACCCGCTGATCATTGGTGGCAAGCCCCCGTTGGCCCTGCCCTCGATGGCGCCAGTGTGCTTCGAGCTCACGATCTTGTTCAGCGCGTTCGGTGCAGTGTTTGGCATGTTTGGGCTCAACAAGCTCCCCCGCCATCACCACCCCATTTTCTACTCGGACCGCTTCGCAGCCGCGACGGACGACAAGTTTTTTATCTCGATCGAGGTCGACGACGCCAAGTACGACGCGAAGAAGACTCGCGCCTTGCTTGAGTCCGCGAAGGCTTCACACATCGAGATCATCGAAGAAGAGGTGGCATGATGAATGGCCGACTGACAGCAGCGGTCGCCCTCGGGCTGAGCCTCGCGGCCTGTCGTGGACAGGTGAGCGAGCAGCCGCCGATTGTGATCATTCGCAACATGCACGCGCAACAAAAGTACAAGCCGCAAGAGCGCAGCCGGTACTTTCAAGACGGCCGCACCATGCGCCCGATCCCTGCGCACACGGTCTCGCGCGAAGAGGGCGCGATTGATCCCGAGTTCGAATCGGGACTCTCGGCAGGCACACGCAATTACCTCGAGCGCATCCCACAAGGTGTGATCGCGCAATTGCGCCATCGCACCAATGATGGTCGCTGGCTCGAGGGCGGCGAGGGCGCGGTCGCACGCGGTCGCGAGCGCTTCAACATTTACTGCACCCCCTGTCACGGCATGGCCGGTGACGGCGCGGGCATCGTGTGGGCGCGCTCGGTGGGCGGAGGGTACCAGTACCCCCGGCCTGCGACGCTCCACGACGATCGTGTCCGACATCTCCCCGACGGACAGCTCTACGCCACGATTCGCAACGGAGTCCGCAATATGCCGGGCTACGCATCGCAGATTCCAACCCATGATCGCTGGGCCATCGTCGCGTACGTTCGCGCGCTGCAGCTTAGCCAGGCCAACGCAGGAGCAACGCCGTGAGCGCCACGACGCACCCGGTTGAGAGCAAAGTTCAGATCACTGGCGGCGCCTGGGCTTCGGCCTGGAAGCTCGCAGCGGCTGCAGGCGCCCTTGGCCTCGTGGGCGCTGGGGCAGGCTACGCTTCTGATCCCAAGCGCTTTGCCTTCTCGTACCTTTTCGCGATCAGCGTGTTTCTGACCCTCGGGTTGGGCATGCTCTTCTTCGTGGTCATCCAGCACATCGCTGCGGCCCACTGGAGCGTCACGATCCGCCGCACGGCCGAGTTCTTCGTGGGCGGTCTGCCCGTGCTCGTCCTGCTCTTTTTGCCGCTGTTCGCAGTGATGCAGCACTTTCCGCAGTGGGAGCACTACTGGGGCAGCTCGCATGGGGCCACCCATGGCGCAACCCACGGCGGATCACACGACGCACACCCCGCGCCCGAGCATGGCGCGACCGCTGGCGCGCACGGCGAGCACGCAGCGCCCGCTGCAGGCGCACACGGCGCGCACGGAACCCCTCCCGCTGCGGGCCATGACCAAGGCGCCGGCGGCGCGCGTGAGCTCGCGGGCCTCGCGCACATGCACCATCGCACCCTCGAAGCGAAGAAAGCTTGGTTTGGCTCGACCTTCTTCTTTGGTCGCCAGGCGTTCTATCTTCTCGTGTGGGTCTTGCTCGCGCGCCGGTTCTTCAAGCTCTCGACCGAGCAAGACAAGAGCAAAGACAAGCGCTTGACCGTGGTGCTCGCGCGCTCGGCGCCGGCCTCGCTCACGCTGCTCTCGCTCACGATGACCTTCGCGGCGTTTGACTGGCTCATGGCGCTCGACCCCGCGTGGTTCTCGACCATCTTCGGTGTCTGGATCTTCGCGGGCTCGCTCGTCGCCGCGTTGGGCACGCTCATTGTGGTGACCCTGGGGCTGCGACGCTCGGGCTATCTCGATGGCCGAGTTACCACCGAGCACTACCATGACCTTGCCAAATTGCTCTTTGGTTTCAACTGCTTCTGGGCCTACATCGCGTTCTCTCAGTTCTTCTTGATCTGGTACGCGAGCATCCCCGAAGAGACCACCTTCTATCACACCCGATGGAACGGAAACCCTGGCTGGCAGACCCTCTCGATCGCCATCATGGCCTTCCACTTCGTCGTACCGTTCATCTTGCTGATGTCACGCAACGTGAAGCGTCGGCTCGGTGCCATGGCCACCGGTACCGTCATGCTCCTCGTGATGCATGCCGCCGAAATGTACTGGCTCGTGCTCCCGAACTTTAAGCCTGCCGATGGCCACGCCCTCACCTCGCTGCCCATTCACTGGATGGACCTCGCGTGCTTGGTGGGTGTCGGTGGCGCGTACCTCGCGATGGTCTTCAAGCTGATGACCCAGCACGCACTGATTCCGGTGGGTGACCCGCGTCTTGAGCGTGGCACACAGCACACAGTCTAAGCAGCACCCGCTCTCGGAGAACGTTCATGCCTCACGATAAATCCGATCCGAAGACCCCACTGATCACCGGCCTCGCCGTTGCGTCCGTGGCCGCGGTCGTCCTGATTCGCTTGGGATTGATCTCGTACTTCAACATCATCCGCGACGACGAGTACGTGCGCAAAAGCGCAGGTCGTCCCGCAGTGCAGTACGTACGTCTGCTGGGCGAAGCCAACGCGCGTCTGACCGGCGGCGCGATGCCCATCGACACTGCCATGGCCGCCATTGGCCAGGGACAGCGCCCTGCCGCCATCGCCCCACGCGCGTCGACCGACATGGCCGCGCTCCAAGGCTGGATGCAGATGACCCACACGCTCCCCACCGAGCTGCCGTTGGTCGAAGCACCCCCGCCTCCTCCGCCCCCGCCCCCGCCCGCGCTCAACCCTGACGGCACCCCCGTGGTGCCCGTCGCGGTGGACCCTTCGGCTGCACCCGCCGCGGTCCCCGCGGTCACAGCACCCGCAGCGCCCGCCGCCGAAGCTCACCCCGCCGGGGCGGCAGCACACACGCCGGACGTGCACCCCGCACCGACGGCCGATCCGCACGCTCACTGAGCGATCCGAGCGAGTTTGACCACGGTTTCCTTCTGTCTCTCTGGACCCTAAGATCCGACGACTACCCCGATGAATTTCACCCAAGGCCGACTCTGGATGGCGCTCGCGACCGCGACGCCGACCCTACTGAGCGCAAGCTCGGCGTGGGCCCAGTACGGTCTCGGCGTTCACACGGACAACTCGTCGAGCACTGCCGCGACCAATCGCATGCCAACCGCCTTGGCGGACGTCACCGTGACCGAGCACCTACGCGCGCAATTGCCGCTCGACGTGGTGCTCACAGACTCGCACGGCGTGCGTCGTCGGCTGGGAGACTTCTTGGATGGTCGTCGCCCGCTGCTGATCAACATGGCGTACTACCGGTGCCCGGTGTTGTGCAGCTTGGTGTCCAACGGTGTAGTCAACGGTCTACGCAGCATCGCGTGGAACGTGGGCGACCAGTTCGACGTGCTCACCGTGAGCATTGATCCGCACGAGACCGCGCAGGACGCTACCGCGCGACAAGCGCGTGTTGCAGACCAGTACGCGCGCGCCGGAGGCAGCCGCGGTTGGCACTTTACCGTGGGCGAAGAAGCGCAAGTGCGACGACTGGCCGACGCGCTTGGGTTTGGCTACCGCTATGACCAGCGACAGAACCAGTATGCACACCCCGCAGTCGTGTTCTTGGTGACGCCGTCAGGGCGCGTCGCTCGGTATTTGTATGGGATTTCGTTTCAGGCCAACGACCTGCGGCTGGGCTTGCTCGAGGCGTCCGAGGGGCGCGCGATTAGCACCGTCGAGCGTGTGTTGTTGTTCTGTTACCACTACGATCCCCAAGATCGCCGCTATGCCCTTGTGGCACGGCAGGTGATGAAAATTGGCGGCGGCATTACGGCGCTGCTTTTTGGCGGAGGTCTCTTTTTGCTTTGGCTCAAAGAGCTCCGACGCTCGCGTGCAAACGCGAGCAATGACCACGCTGGTGGTCCTGGGCAAAGTAACGACAACGCTTCGAGGGCAGCCTAAGTGCTCTTGAGCGTGGTGTTTTCGATGTTCCGCAAGAGATCCTTGCAAACCTGGCGATAAGGCAATGGAGACGCTTCAACTACCACCGCAGTGGTCCACGTTCGCGCGGCAAACTGACTGGGTGTTCTATTTCATCTACTACCTGAGCGTGGCCTTCTTTGTGGCCATCTGCGCAGCGATGGTCTATTTCGTCTGGAAATACCGCCGCAAACCAGGTGTGATGTCTGAGCCCTCTGGGCACAATAACCTCCTCGAAATCGGTTGGACCGTTTCGCCGTTGGTGTTGCTGGTCTTCTTGTTCCACGTGGGCTACCGCGGGTACGTCGACCTCACGATGCCTCCGGCCGACGCGATGGAGATCCGAGTTCGAGCTCGCAAGTGGGCTTGGGACTTCGAGTACGCAAACGGCGGCCATGCCACCGTGTTGCACGTGCCAGTTCACCGGCCCGTGAAGCTCATTTTGTCGTCCGAAGACGTGATCCACTCGCTGTATATCCCTGCGTTTCGTGTCAAGCGCGACGCAGTTCCTGGGTACTACAGCACCATGTGGTTCGAAGCGACCCAGACCGGCGAGACCGACTTCTTCTGCACCGAGTACTGTGGTGCCGCGGTCGGGACGAGCGAGTATCGCGAGGGCGACCCCAACGTGGGTCGCGAGGGCGACCGCCGTCACACGGGTCACTTCAGCATGATCGGCCGCGTAAAAATTGAGACCCGAGCAGAGTTCTCTACCTTTCTCGAGTCGATCTTGCGGCCGCCTACGGATCCGGCGACGGGTCGTGAGGTCTCGCCCGAGGTCTGGGGCTCGTTGATCTATCGTTCTTCTCAGTGCAATACGTGTCACTCGATCGATGGCTCTGCGATGACTGGGCCCAGCTGGCGTGGGCTCTTCGGACGCTCGCGTGAGTTTGTCGACGGCACCAACCGGGTCGCCGACGCGAACTATCTTCGTGAGTCGATTCTGCAGCCGAACGCACACGTCGTGCGCGGGTTTAACGGAGTGATGCCTAGCTTTGCTGGCACGCTGCGAGATCAGCAGATTGACGCGCTCATTGCCTACATTCGCACATTGCGTTGAGCACTTGGCTTGCGCAGTTCAAAAGATTCTTGTTCGTATAGCTATCTGATAGGAAAGGAACAGTGAGCCATGGCGACCGAAGTCGCAGACTCGCATGGACACGGAGACGTTGATTACAACGCCCCGTATCTGACCGCCGGCAAAGGCATTAAGAGTTGGTTACTCACCGTCGATCACAAGCGGATCGGCGTGATGTATCTTATCTCCGTCATTCTCGCGTTCTTCATGGGCGGCATGTTTGCGCTGCTCGTGCGATTGGAGCTCTTTGCTCCGGGCCGCACCATCATGAGCGCCGAGTATTACAACCGTGCATTCACCCTGCACGGCGCCATCATGGTGTTCTTGTTTATTATTCCGAGTGTGCCTGGTGCGCTTGGCAACTTCGTGCTCCCCATTATGTTGGGAACGAAAGACGTAGCTTTTCCGAAGATCAACTTGTTGAGCTTCTACATCTACGTCATCGGCGCGACGTTCTCGCTCTACAGCATTATCTCGGGCTCGGTGGACACCGGCTGGACCTTCTACACGCCCTACAGCACCACCTCGAACACCTCGGTGGTCTCGATGGTCTTGGGCGTCTTTATCCTTGGGTTCTCGTCCATTCTCACGGGACTCAACTTCATCGTCACCGTGCACAAGCTCCGTGCACCGGGCCTGCACTGGAACCGCCTGCCCCTGTTTGTCTGGGGCATGTACGCGACCAGCATCATTCAGGTGCTCGCGACCCCGGTGTTGGCCATTACGCTCTTGCTGCTCGCAGCAGAGCGCACGATGGGCTTGGGGATCTTTGACCCCGCGCTCGGCGGCGACCCAGTGCTCTTTCAGCACTTCTTCTGGTTCTACTCACATCCCGCTGTGTACATCATGATTGTACCGGGGATGGCCATCGTGTCCGAGCTGCTCGCGACCTTCTCGCGTCGCGCGATCTTCGGATACTTTGCGGTGGCCATGAGCTCACTCGGGCTGGCGCTCCTTGGGTTTCTCGTGTGGGGACACCACATGTTTACCTCGGGGCAGAGCGAGTTCTCGACCATGTTGTTCAGCGGATTGACCATGCTTGTGGCCATCCCGTCGGGCGTCAAAGTCTTTAACTGGACCGCGACGCTCTACAAGGGCTCGATCGCGCTCACGACCCCCATGCTCTATGCGTTGGCCTTCTTGGTGCTCTTCACCATTGGCGGGCTCACGGGGCTCTTCTTGGGAGCGCTCAACACGGACATCCATCTTCACGACACGTACTTTGTCGTTGCCCACTTTCACTACGTGATGATGGGCGGCACGGTGATCGCGTTCGTCGGTGGGATCTTGTACTGGTGGCCCAAGATCACTGGCAAGATGTACGACGAGAAGATGGCCAAGGTCTCTTGGTTCTTCGTGGTGGTCGGGTTTAACGTGACCTTCTTGATCCAGTTTATTATGGGATCCAAGGGCATGCCGCGTCGCTACTACGACTACCTTCCGCAGTTTGAGATCTATCACAAGGTCTCGACCGTGGGATCGTGGATGCTGCTTGTGGGCTTCTTGATCCTGGCGGGAGTGCTTGTGAAGTCACTGAAGTCCGGACCCAAGGCGCCTCCCAATCCATGGGGCTCGGCTGGGTACGAGTGGCAAGGGACCGAGTCTCCGCCAGTGTTTCAGAACTTCAGAGAGACGCCCACGATTACCCGTGGCCCGTATGATTATCACTTGTGCACCGAGGCAGAGCTCTTTGATGGCTTTCCCGAGGACGCACCGAAAGAGGGCTGATCGGCCCACGCCGACTGCATCGAAGGAATCAGGAGAGGTCAATGGCCACTGCCGAATCAGCCGACCACGGGCACGAAGAACATCCGAAGTTCTTGGCCCACCATTTCGACACGCCAGCGCAGCAGTTTGACTCTGCGAAGCTGGGTATGTGGGTCTTTGTTGCGACTGAGATCTTGATGTTCGGAGGGCTCTTTGTAGCCTATCTGCTCTTCAAGAGTCAGGAGCCGCAGATGTTCTTAGAGGCCCACCACCGGCTCAACCGCGAGATGGGCGCAGCCAACACGGTTGTGTTGTTGTTTAGCTCGCTCACCGCCGCCCTCGCGGTGCGCTCGTCGCAGCTCGGAAAGCGCAAGCAGACCAGCGCCCTCTTGGTGGTCACCATCTTGTGTGCGCTGGTGTTTCTTGTGGTCAAGTACTTCGAGTACACCCACAAGTTTCACGACGGGCTCTTGCCTGGGCGGTTCTTCACTGCGCACTTGCCCGAGCATGCTCACAACGGTCATGTGCTGCCCCAGCGCGCGCACATGTTCTTTGCGCTCTACTTCATGATGACGGGCCTCCACGGAGTGCACGTCATTCTCGGAATCTCGATCCTCACGTGGGTGCTCATCCGCAACCAGCGTGGCGAGTTCTCTCCTGAGTACTTTACGGCCGTCGAGATCGGCGCGTTGTATTGGCACTTGGTCGACCTTGTGTGGATCTACCTCTTTCCACTTCTCTACTTGGTGGGTTGAAGCCATGTCAGACAATCACGCGCATGCGCACGATGACGGAAAAGTCCACGCACACATCTCGTCGCTTCCCTTCATGGTGGCGATCTTCGGTACGCTGATCTTTCTGACTTTTGTGACCGTCAAGGTCTCGTACTTTGACTTCGGTTCAGCAAACACGGCCATCGCGATGCTCATCGCGACGCTGAAGGCGTCCCTCGTCGCCGTGTTTTTTATGCACCTGAAGTACGAAAAGCGCTTCTATTCGTTTATCTTCGTGATGTCGTTTGTCTTCTTGGGCGTGATGTTCTTTCTCACCCTCGATGACATCTCGACACGCGGCACGGTCGATCCAGACAACATGGTCCGCACCCTCGAGCGCACCGGCGCGCAGGCCCCCGGTGGGTTTGTGCAGTTCGTCGCTCCGGTTCCTGCTGCGGGCGCCCACGGCGCAGAGCCAGCGGCTCATGGGGCCGCGACCCCTGCTCCTGCGCATCACTGACCCCTATAGACCCCACTATGTCTCAGCCAACCTCTCTGCCGGGCGACCGCCAAACGCGAGAGGGGGCTCCGATGACACTCCGAAAGAAGCTCGCCCTCGGGGCGCTCGCGGTGGTCTTTGTCTTGATCAACATCGACGGGATCGCCCGGAGATTTCGCAAGCGGACGCACTTCGAGGTCGCCTCGGTGCCGCAGCTTGGCTACCCGCGCTGTGCCGACAGCCCCGAGGCGGGCGTGTCGCGTGTGGTGCTGGTGGACACGGTGCTCGTGGGCCAAGAGGGAACGGTCAACGCGGGAGCCTGGGAGCGTTTTACCCTCGAGGCGCGCGACTGCCACCGGGTCGCGCGGGTCCACGTGGAGTCCAGCGGGATGATTGTGGACGCCGAGGTGGTGATGCACCCCTCGATGGAGCCCATCCGGGCGTGGCGTCGGATCGGGCGCTGGGGGCCTCAGGGGCTGCGGTACGACACCCGGGCCTATGATTTTCGCACGCCCTTTGTGACCGTGACCCGTGTGGACCCCGCGGGTGTTCGGAGCTTTGAAGAGCTGCGTCCTCGAAGCAAGCCCACGCTGGTGCTCTTGCCCGGCGAGGCCGCCCTGACCCTCTGGACGCAGCTGCAGCCCATGGCCGTGGGCGAGCGGGTCCAGCGCATGGTGCTCGATCTTCGCAAACCGTTAGAGCGCACGTGGGTCTCGATGCTGCGGCGTGAGGCTGCGACGGGGGCTCCGAGCCCCGAGGTGTACTCGCTCGACGAGGGCAGCGTGTTTGCCGACGACGACCACCGGGTGACCGGGACGCTCTCGGGGATGCGCGAGCGGGTGGGCGTGGGCGAGCCCGCGCGGGCCGAGGGGCAGGCCCCAGTGGACCCGGCGCGCCCGCTCTAAACGCAGGGTTTGCGAGACAAATGGGGTTTAGATGGCTGTTGGGGCCTGGTTGGCAGGGCGAGCGAGGGGTTAAAACCCCGAAATGGACGCTACCTCGGTGGTCAAACCGGGGTTTAGACCCCGTACGGGGACCGCTTGGCAGGGTCTGGGAGGGGTTAAAACCCCTGGTTTGTGCTGGCGAGCAGTGTTGGGGAGGGGTTTGGGGGGGGGCTGTGGCGCTTGGGGTGGGTGGGGCTGGGGGAGATGCTAGCTACTGCGGCATGCGGCAGATAGGGTTTTCGAAGCTCGGAGTGTCGCGAGCGAGGATGTGGTCCGGACTACCTGGGGCGGCGCAGTTGATGGTGATGTAGGGAATCTCAATGATGGAGAGACCAAAGAGTCGGGCATCGTTGGACGGGACGCAGGTGGTCGACACGATGACTCTTTGACCGACTTCGGTCATGGGGGGGATGAGTCCGTCACGGTGTTCGGTGATGCGATAGGCTCCTCCTTCGAGTGATCCGACTAGCATTGCGATGGTAGCTGAACGAAATCGACAGTAGTCGTCAGCGGATGGCGTAACGCAACCAACCACGCCCTCTTTTCGAAGAATGAATGGTCTTCGTGCGGCGATCGCGTTGTTTGCGCATTCGAACTCGGCCGTGCCCACACTGGAGATCGTTGCTGCCAGGCGTCCGCAGTCGACAGCCCCCGCGGGAGTGAGCGCGGCGAGGTGGTGCCGCGTCAGACAGCCTTGGTCGTATGGGTCGGGACCGCATTGGGATTGCGCGGAGAGAGAGAGACAGCCGAGGAGTGAAAGGACTGAGGTTCTCATGAGGTGAGTGGGCCTTTCATTGTTGATTGTGTAGACGTGCAAACCAATCGCGTGGGGCCCTAGTCCAGAGGCCGGGATGCAGCGTAGGGTTGGCCCTGTGAAGTACGCAGTGAGCACTTGGCGCGGTGGGATGGGTTGCGTCGGGCTCGTGGTGGCCCTGGGGGCGTGTCAACGGAGCGCGCCGGTGGTGAGCGAGGGGGCAGCGCGGGCGCAGGCGGTCACGCCGGCAGAGGGCCCTGCGCGGGGCGAGCCAGCGCGGGCTCCGAGGGTGCTCGCGCCGGTGGAAGAGCTGGCGCCGACGCGGGTGCCGGGGGCGGCGAGGGTGGTGGCGATCGGGGATGTGCACGGGGACTTTGCGGTGACCCGCGCGGTGATGCAGTTGGCAGGGGCGACGGGGCCCGATGATCACTGGGTGGGGGGCCCGCTGGTGGTGGTGCAGGTCGGAGATCAGCTCGATCGGGGCGACGGAGAGCGCAGGATTCTTGATTGGTTTGAAGTGCTTACCCGTGAGGCGCGCGCGGCGGGAGGGGCTTTCTATGTGCTCAACGGCAACCACGAGGTGATGAACGCGGCGGGGGATTTTCGCTATGTGACACCGGGGGGGTATCGGGATTTTGCAGAGACGGAGGTTCCGGTTCGGTGGCGGGATCTGCTGGCGCGGGCGCCCGAGCGGGTGCGTGGGCGGATGGCGGCGATGGCTCCGGGGGGCGAGTACGCGCGCAAGATGGCGGCGCACAACACGGTGATGGTGGTCGGGGACACCGTGTACGCGCACGGGGGGCTGCTGCCCTCGCATGTGGACTATGGGCTTGAGCGGATCAACCGCGCGGTGCGCGAGTATTTATTGGGCAACCCGCCGGGTGAATTGCCCGCGATTTTGCAGGGCGAAGATAGCCCGTTTTGGCATCGGGTCTTCGCGGTGGATGACAGCGAGGCCGTGTGTGCGCTCTTGGGGCAGACGCTGGCGCGCGTGGGGGCGCGGAGGCTTGTGATTGGCCACACGGTGCAGCCCAACGGGATCAACGACGCGTGTGGGGGGCGGGTGTTTCGTGTGGATGTGGGGCTGTCGAGCCACTATGGCGGGCCGGTGCAGGTGCTCGAAATGCGCGCAGGGCAGCCGCCGCGGGTGCTCAGCGGGCAGCGGGCCGTGGGCGGGGCCTGAGCGTCGCGGGCTAGCCGATCAGCTGGTAAATACGGCCTCGATCGTATCTTGGGTGGTCGCACGCGCGATCCACTCTTGGAGCCGCGAGACGTCTTCGGTCTGCGCGATCAGCGCTTCGCGTGTTGGGTCGAGCCCCCAGCCGCGCGCGCGGATCACCTGTCGAAGTGCCTCGCGCGAGGCATAGGCTTCACCGCGGGCTTCACCGCGGGCTTCGGCTGCGCGGATGCGGTTGTCGTCTTGTTCTTTGAGCTGTGCGTATCGCATTTGCAGGTCCTTTCGCAGCGAAGCGTCGCCGGTCATGCGCGCGAGCTCGTTGCCCACACGCGCCAGCATCAGGGTCACCAAGGGCTGCTCCCAGCCAGTTTTGGGCAAGTCCGCGAAGTCCGCAAGCGCGTCGCAGAGCACATGCCCTCGCCCCATCAAGCGCAAGAGAAGCGTGTCCGGTGTGCGCAAAAGCTCACGCAAGACGATCACCCTTGGCGCGCGTGATGCGCGAGAGATAGACCCCAGGGCCCCAGTCAGGTGACTCTCTGAGGCCCCAAGCGGTGATCACCGAGCGGGGCCGCCCAGTTGAGATCACCCAGAGAATTCGCAGACGGTTTTGCTCGGCGCGCAACATCGAGGCCCGCGCGAGGCACTGGTCGACCTGGTACGCCGTGGGGACCTTGGCGTGGGGCTCGATCACGCAGGGCTCGCGGCCCATGCGGCCGAGCATTCCGCGCGAGGCGAGGGCCGCGGAGTCTTCGAAGGGGGCGATCACCGTGTCGCTGTAGAGCGTGGGCAGCGTGACCGAGCGCTCAATCGAGACTGTTGAGCCAACGCTCAGCGCGCCCTCGATCAGGCCCTTGGCAAAGGTGTCGTACGGTGTCTCTATCGGTGCGCCGAGAGACTGTGCGAACGGTAGGCCACGGGCGAAATCGCAGGGATTGTTGCGAGCGTGTGCGGGACGGGGTGGCGGTCTCGGGCGGACTGCCATGGCGGGCTGCCATGGCGGTGGGGCGGAGCGTCAGGGGACGGGGTCGGGCTCTTTGGGCGGTGTGGGCGCGGCAGGAGGCGGCGCTTCGCTCGCGGCGCTGAGAGCAGCGAGCCGGTCCATGATGCGTTGCTGCATCGTGCCCTTCTCGGCAGGATCTGCGGTGATGGTCAGGATAAAATGGTCGCCCTCGTGCGGGGGCGCGGGCAAGAGGCTGGCGGGGAGCCGAATGAGCTCACCATCGCAGTCGAGCACGACCTTGCCGTCTTCGACGCTGTCGACGGTGGCTCTTAACATCTTGGCTACGTAGTCTGCTGTCATCCGTGGTGGCTCCGAGCGTCGGAGCCTACGCCCTGCGTCGCGCGATGACGAGGGCGATGCTCGGCGCGGCTGCGGATGGAGGGCAAACCCAGGCGCTGGCGCTCGCGGTCGCGGTCGGCGGGGGGCGTAATGGCGAGCAGTCGGTCGATGGCGGCGGCGTGGCCGGGCTGTCGGCGCAGGGCCTCGTGGTAGGCGCGTCCGGCGGCGTCCCACTGTTGCAGGGCTTCGAGCGCGCGGCCGAGGTTGATCGCGGGGTTAGGGTCCTCGGGGAGCAGGGTCATGGCTTGCCGCAGGGGGCCCACTGCCGCTTCGGCGTTGCCGGCGGAGAGGCGCATGGAGCCGAGGCCGTTCCAGGCTTCGCCGACGTGGGGCGAGTGGGTGGTGGCCTGCTCAAACGCGCGCAGGGCCAGGTCGGTGCGGCCCAAGTGGGCCAGGGTGATGCCGAGGTTGGTCCGCGCGATCGCGTGGTCTGGGTCTCGCGCGAGGGCTTGCCTAAAAGACTCGGCGGCGCGCTCGTACTGGCCGCTCGCGAGGTCGAGCGAGCCCTGGGCCGCGAGGGGCGTGGCATCACTGGGGCTGAGCTGCGCGGCGCGGACGAGCACGTGGCGCGCGTTGGGGGCGCCCATTTCGGCGAGGATCACGCCGAGGGCGACCCAGGCTTCGGCGTACTCGGGCGAGGCTCCGAGGGCGCGCTCGAGGGTGGCGCGGGCCTCGGTGAGCTGCCCTGCTTCGCGCTGGACACGCGCGAGATTGAGTAGTGGTATTTCAGGGTGTCCGTGGGTCGCAATGGCTTGCTCAAGGGCGCTGCGCGAGCCCACGCGGTCCCCCACGGCGCCGCGGGCGAGGCCGAGAAGATTGAGCACGGGGCCCACCGAGGGCTGCTCGCGGTTGAGGGCTTCGAGGGCCTCGAGGGCGTCGTGCGAGCGGCCCGCGTCTAAGAGCCACTCGGCGCGCAAAAACGCAGCGCGGCGCAGCACGGGCGGGGGCACATTGCGCAGGCGTCGCAGGCGCTCGACCGAGCGCTCGGCGGCGACGCGGTCTCCGCGGCCGGCGCTGGCCGCGGCCAACACGAGCAGGGCGTGGGGCTCGTCGGGGACCATGCGCAGGGCGGCGTCGGCGGACTGGTGCGCGGTGGTGTACTCGCCGCGGTGGAGGGCGTCGAGGGCATCGCAGACCTGTGTGAGGGCGCGGGCTTGCTGAGAGAGGGTCTCGCCCGCGGCGCTGTCACGCAGCGAGAGAAGCTCGGCGCGCAGGGTGGCGACGGGGAGCTCGTTGAGCTCGTGCCATTGTGCGAGGGCGTGATCGAGGCGATCGACGCTCTGGGTCATGCGCTGCGAGGCCGAGTGGGCGCTGCGCACGCGCATCACGGCCGCGCTTACAGGGACACAGAGGGCCGCGGCCACTACGAGAGAGAGAAAAGATCGTCGCACAGTGGGATGAGCCATGCAGAGTCCCGTGGATTCTGGCAACAAAACGACAACGTTTGCCCAGCCACGCCTACACAGGGTCTATGGTGCGCCCGGAACACATCCCTGCGTTGCCCCGTTAGGCCACGCAAGACCAAGCGAAGACCGCAGACTCGACGTGCGCCCTGGTGTGCTCCATGAGTGTGTGCGGTGAGGACTGCAGAGCGTGAGTGCGACGATGACGAGTGCGAGTGCGACCGTGAGCGGGCCTTCGGACGAGGAGCTTCTAAAGGCGATTGCGGGCAAAAAGAGCCGCTGGGGCTGGGTAGTCTTGCTGGTGCTGCTCGTGGGCGCTGGGGCCGCGGTGGCTTGGCGCATGAAGGGCAAGAAGACCGCGACGATTCGGTATCTCACCGCGCGGGTCTCGATGGGCGAGGTGATCGAGAGCATCGAGGCGACCGGGACGGTGCAGCCGGTGCTGCAGGTGACCGTGGGGGCGCAGGTCTCGGGGCGCGTGCTGCGCTTGCATACGGACTTTAACGCGCGGGTTCATCGTGGAGAATTGCTGGCAGAGTTAGATCCCGAGCCCTTTCAGACGCGGGTAAACGAGGCGCGGGCGAGCGAGGCGAGCGCGAGGGCTCAGTTAGCGCGGGCGCGGGCAGACTTGGCGCAGCGCGAGCGTGAGTTTGCGCGGGCGCGCGAGCTGCGTACCCGTGGGCTCAACGCGCAGGCCGAGATGGACCAAGCCATCGGAGCACGAGAGCTTTCGAGAGCGAGCGTGACGGTGGCGCAGGCTGAGATCTCGCGGACGCTGGCGACGCTGGCCAACGCGCGGACGCAGCTGACCCTGTCGAGGATCTTGTCGCCCATCGATGGCGTGGTGATCTCGCGGCAGATTGAGCCTGGGCAGACGGTGGTGACTGGGCTGCAGGCGCCGGTGCTCTTTGTGCTGGCCGAGGATCTTACGCGGATGCGGGTGATGGCCGACGTGGACGAGGCGGACATTGGGCGGATGCGCGAGGGGATGACGGTCGAGGCGCGGGTGGATGCTTTTCCGGGCAAAAAGTTTAGGGGGAGGGTGACTGAGCTGCGCTATGGCCCGACGACGACGGCGGGCGTGGTGACCTATCCCGCGGTGATCGAGGTGCCCAACCCGGACCTCGAGCTGCGGCCCGGGATGACCGCGACGGTCGTGGTGACCACGGCCCGCATCGAGAACGCGATGCGCGTGACCAACGCGGCGCTGCGCTATCGGCCCGCGCCCAGCGGGGACAGCGCGCAAGCGGGCGGGCGTCGCGGCGGTGCGGGCGCTGCGGGCGCGGGTCGAGCGAGTGAAGACGGCGAGGGCAGCGAGCAAGACCGGGCGCACGTGGGCCGGGTGTTTGTGCTGCGCGACGGGCGGCCGGCGAGGGTGCGCGTGCGCACGGGCGTGAGCGACGGGTCTTACACGGTGGTCGAGAGCAGTGATTTGCGTGACGGCACCGAGGTGGTCACCGACGAGGTGGACGAGGCTGCGGCGGCCGCGCGGCCGGCCTCGGGTGGCAACCGTGGTGGCGGGCGCAGGGGCGGCCTGTGAGCGAGGCAGGCGAGCCACGGCCGGTCATCGAGATTGAGAAGCTCGAGAAGATCTATTCTCAGGGAGAGATCGTGCATCGCGCGCTGCGGGGCGTGTCGCTCACGATTAACTCGGGCGAATTCGTTGGGATTATCGGCCCCTCGGGCTCGGGCAAGTCCACCCTGATGAACGCGATTGGGTGTCTGGATACGCCTACGCGTGGGAGCTATCGCTTGGCAGGGCACGATGTGTCAGGGCTCGACGCGGACGCGCGGGCGCTGGTGCGCAACCGGTTCTTGGGCTTTGTCTTTCAGGGATTTAATCTCTTGGCGCGGACGTCGGCGCTTGAGAACGTCGAGCTTCCGCTGGTGTACCGGGGGATTTCGCAGCGCGAACGGCACCTCCGCGCGGCCCGAGCGCTCGCGCTCGTGGGCTTAATCGACCGGCTGCACAACACACCCGCGCAGCTCTCGGGCGGGCAACAGCAGCGTGTAGCCATCGCGCGCGCGCTGGTGACGGACCCTCAGGTGCTCTTGGCCGACGAGCCGACGGGCAACCTCGACAGCAAGACCACCGAGGATATTCTCTCGCTGATGCAGCTGCTCAACCGCGAGCGCGGGCTGACCATTGTGATGGTCACGCACGACCCCGAGGTGGCGCGCTGTGCGAGCCGCTTGATCACCGTGCGCGACGGCTTGATCGAGCGAGACGAGCGAGTGGCCAACCCGAGGCAGGCCGTGCGGCCGGTGCAGACCGAAGGGCACGCGCCATGATGATGTTCTGGATGGCGGTGCGGTTGGCGCTGCGGTCGCTGGTGCGCAACAAGGTGCGGGCGATGCTCACGGTCCTGGGGATCTTGATGGGTGTGGCCTCGGTGGTCGCGAGCTCTGCGATCGGTGCGGGCGCCAAAGAGCGCATTGAGTCGCAGTTTGCCTCGCTCGGGGTCAATGTGCTGATGGTGTGGCCTGGTGCGAGCGCTACCGGCGGCGCGCGCGGGGCAGCGGGCAGCGCGAGTGGGCTGACCGAGGACGACGCGCTTGCTCTGTCGCGCGAGGTCCCTTCGCTGAGCGCTTCGGCGCCGATTTTGTCTGCGTCGACGCAGGTGGTGTCGGGCTCACGCAACTGGTCTACGCGGGTGTACGGCTCGACGCTGGATTATTTTAGGGTGCGCGCGTGGCGTACGAGCGATGGCGGGCTGTTTACCGACGCGGATGTGCGCACGAGCGCCAAGGTCTGTGTGATCGGCGAGACGGTGCGACGCGAGCTCTTTGGCGATGAGTCTGCGCTGGGTCGCACGATGCGCGTGGGGCGCATGCCGTGCACGGTGCTGGGCGTGATGGAGTCGAAGGGACAGTCGGGCTTTGGGCAAGACCAAGACGACCTGGTGATTGTGCCGCTGAGCACTTTTCGCACGCGGGTGTCTCACCGGCCGGGGCGCGAAATCGGCTTTGTGATGGCGAGCGCGCGGGACCCTGCGCTGATGTCTCGCGCCGAAGAGGGGATCACGAGGCTCTTGCGGCAGCGGCATCGGTTGAGCGGGACGGACGAGAGTGATTTTACCGTTCGCAACATGGCGGACGTGATCAAGAGCTTTGACGAGCAGCGGGCGGCGATCTCGCTGTTGCTCTTGGTGGTCGCGTCGATCTCGCTCTTGGTGGGCGGCATCGGCGTGATGAACATTATGTTGGTCTCGGTCACCGAGCGGACGCGAGAGATTGGCATTCGTTTGTCCATTGGCGCGCGGTCGCGGGACATCTTGGCGCAGTTCTTAATCGAGGCGGTGGTGCTGGCCAGCGTGGGCGGCGTGGCCGGCTTAGCGCTCGGCATTGGCGCGAGCTTGATCGTCGGGATGACGACGAGCTGGACGGTCAAAGTGCAGCCCGAGACCGCGATCTTGGCCGTGGCCGTGGCAGGCGGAATCGGTGTGATCTTCGGGTTTTTTCCGGCGCGACGGGCGGCCAAGATGGACCCGATCACGGCGCTGAGGCACGAGTAAGGGATGCGAGCGATGGGTCAACGATCAGTGTGGGCGTTGCTTGTGACAACGCTGGTGGCGGGCACGGCGGGCGCGCAGCCGCAGGCGCGCACAGAAGGGCCCCCGCAGCAGCCGTCAGCGGGCACAGCGCTTACGCTCGCGCAGGTGGTGAGGCTCGCGTCCGAGCGCGCTCCGGCGGTGCTTGTCGCGGTCGAGCGGACGCGGGTTGCGGCGATCCAGAGTGATATTTCGCGAGCGAATTTGCTGCCTACGGTGAGTTTGTCATCGAGCCCGTCGATCAACGTCTCGAACGGAAACTTCGTGGTCGGTGGCGGGCTCCCGAGCATCGGGCAGACGGTGGTCTCGGGCCAGATCGACGCGACCGCGAGCCTGCGCTGGACCGTGTGGGACTTTGGCCGAACGAGCGCGTCGATCGAGACGGCCGAGAGCGCTGCGCGCGCTACACATCACGACGTCGAGAGCGCGCGGCGGAGCGCGATTGTGTCCGCGGTGTCTGCGTTTTATGCGGTCTCGCTCGATCGTGACGCGCTCGAGGCCCTGCGCGCGAGCGAGGTCCTGCGTGCGCAGAGCCTGCTCGCGGTGACGGGCTTTGTCGAAGCGGGCGCGCGGCCTGAGATCGAGCGCATTCGGGCCGAGGTGTCGCTCGCGTCGGCGCGGGTCGATGTGGCCAACGCCGAGGTGCAAATGCGCTCGGACCTGGCGGCCCTGGCGGGGGCGCTGGGGCTGGACCCTGTGACCACGGTGCTGGTTGTTTCGCCTGCGAATTTGGCTGAAATGGACGCGCCTGCGCTTGCGGCTGCGCGGGCGGTGACCGAGCGCCCCGAGGTGCTCGCGTCCCACGAGCGCGTGCGCCAAGCCGAGCTGCAGGCCAACACCGCGCGCCGAGGGTTTTGGCCCGTGCTAAGCGCCAACGCGAGCGCGAGCGTGCGGTACACCGAGCGCTTTGGTCAGCCCGGCAGCGGCGTCTCTGAAGTGGGCAACGCGGGGGTCTCGCTCGCGTGGCCGGTGTTTGATGCCACGGTGCGGGCCAACGTGCGCAGCGCCGAGGCGAACATCGCGGTCGCGCGGATGCAGCAAGCGCAGAGCGAGCTCGCGGTGCGCACCGAGGCGGTGCAAGCGGTGGTCGCGGCGCAGTCTGCGCGGGTGGTGTACGAGCAGTCGCAGGTGCTCGTGCGTGGGGCGGACGCGAACTTGGTGCAAGCGCAGGGGCGCTATGAGCTGGGCGCGGGCTCGATGCTTGAGCTTGTCGATGCACAGACGGCGCAAGCGCAGGCGCGCACGACGTTGGCGCGCTCGCGGTGGCAGTGGGAGGCTGCCAAGGCGCGCGTGTGGCTGTCGCTGGGGCAGTACGAGGCGCTGCGGTGACCTCGGTCTTGCGCTTGCGTGACGTGTGTTTTGCGTACGGCTCTCGCGAGGTGCTCAGCGGGGTGTCTCTCTCGATCGGCGCGGGGACCTTCGTCGCCCTGCTCGGCCCCAACGGCGCCGGAAAGAGCACGCTCTTGCGCATGTTGGCGGGGCTCGCGGTGCCCACCTCGGGCGAGGTCTCGCTGGGCGAAGCGTCTCTCGCGGGGGTCGCGCGGGGCGAGCGTGCGCGGCGGATCGCGTGGCTCTCGCAGAGCGATCACGTGGTCGAGGGGCTCACGGTGCGGGCGTACGTGGGGCTCGGGCGCGCGCCGTACACCGCGTGGCACGGAGCGCTCTCGCGGGACGATTTGCAAGAGATTGAGCGCGCGATCGCGTGGGCTCGTTTGGACACTTTGGCCGAGCGCCCAGTGAGCGGCCTCTCGGGCGGAGAGCTGCGTCGTGCAGCGTTAGCGCGGGTGGTGGCGCAGGGGGCCGAGGTGCTCTTGTGCGATGAGCCCACGGCGTTTTTGGATCCACGGCAGCAGTGGCAGGTGTGTGAATCGCTCGCGGAGTTGGTGCGTACGCAGGGCAAGACCGTGGTGATGGTGGTGCATGATCCCGCGATGGCGCTGCGGTATTGTTCGCATGCGGCGCTGGTGTGCGAGGGGAGGCTCTTGGCCTCGGGCGAGGTCGCGCAGGTGCTGGACGGGCCGACGCTCTCGCGGGCTTTTGAGGTGCAGGTGCGGGTAGGGCGCGACGAAGAGACCGCGCTTCCGTATGTCTTGACCGTGGGCGACGGGGCTGTGTGATCATCCGGGGGGATGGCGAAGTGCATCCGTGTGGGCGTGATGGTGTGGGCGCTGTGCGCGGTCGCGTGCACGAGGCCTGTGGGGCCGGCGACGCAATCGGCGAGGCCAAACACAGCGATTGCTGACGTGCGTGAAGCGCGCGATGCGGGCGAAGTGCGTGAGGATGGGGTGAGCGGTGACGCGTGGAGCGTCCGATGCGGCGACGTCGCCGGGGCGTGGTCTGAGTCCGTGGGCGGGCTGCGCGGGCGGGTGATCACGTCGGGCTCGCGCGCGGATGGCAGCGCCCTGCGGGTCACGCTTGAGCTGCACAATGAGTCGGTGGCCGAGCGCGTGACGCTGCGCTGGGCTGGGCGCCCCGAGGTGGGCTTTGTGGTGCCCGATCTCGAGGACGCGCAGGGGGCGAGCGTCCCTGAGCCCGCCTGGCGCTTGCCGGGCAACGAGTTCGGGGTGAATGGCGTGCGGCACATCGCGCCGGGGCAGACGGTGGCGCTGGACTTCGCGGGCAACTTGTTTGAGCGCGGTGGGCTTGGGCGCATCGTGCGGATCGGGGCGTTTTGGGCGCGCGAGATGCCCCTTGGGGGGCCACAGCGGTATCTCAGGCTGAGGGTGCCGCAGGCGGTGGGCACGACGGCGGGGCGCGCTTGGACAGGGCCGCTGGTGTTGCCACGGGTGTGTGTGGACTGAGTGGGACCGCCGCTAGTGCACATTGCGTCTGCAAGGTACGCAGCGCTCGGTCGCGACTTGGTTTAGACTCTCGCGCAATGATGCAGCGACGATGGCTTGGGTTCTTGCTTGCGACGGTGACTGCGTGCTCTCCGCCGGTGCGCCCCGTGAGCGACGGTGGCGACGGTGGCGCTGTGCCCGATGGGGCGCTGCCCGATGGCGCGCTGCCCGACGGGGCCCAGCCGTGTATCAACAGCTCGGCGCTGGTGCACTCGCTCTATCCCAGCCCGCTGTATCTCGCGCCCGGGGCGACCGCGACGGTTGAGCTGCGCTTGTCTCGCGACCCGCGCACCTGCCCGATGAACTTTGCGCTCACCACGGCAGACCCTGCCCTCGCGCGCTTGCCGATGGCCACCGCGTCGGTGGCGCAGTTTGAAGGGATCACGACGTTTACCGTGACCGCGGGGATGGCGCCGGGGCGCACGCAGGTGAGCGTCCGGCAGACGGACATGGTCGATGAGCCTGGGATGGGGACGATGGATGTGGTCGTCGGCGAGGCCGCTCGGCCTGCGTGCCCCGCGGGGACCACGGCGATGGGCACGCTGCGGCCCGGAGCGCGCGTGGCAGGCGCCGCGGGCTCTCCCTTGGCGAGCGCGAGCGTCTCTGCGCCCATGACGGCCACGGGCATCCCGGTGACGCCGGTGACCATCGCGTGCGCGCCCGACCAGGTTCCCGCGGGATTTGTCGCGGTCGGACCTGCGGTGACCTTTGGGCAGAGTCTGCGGAAGTTCAACCGAGAGATCCCGGTGACTCTCCCGGTGAATCCTGCGCTGGTGCCTCCGCGGTACGAGCTACAGACCGAGGTGTCATACACGGCGCCGGGGCTCACCACGGCGCGGGTGGTCCCGGTGGCGAACCTGCGGTTCACCGAGGACGGCAAGGCGATCACGTTTGATACCCCCCGGCTGGGGACCTACCAAGCGGTGCTGCGGCAGGGCGTGGGGACACGGCGCGTGCGTCGCCGGATGACCTATCGCTCGATCATGGGCGTCTCGATGGGTGCGATCGGGACCTCGATCCTTGGGACGCGAAATCCCGAACGATTTGACTACATTGCGCCCATGGGAGGCCCGGCGGACTGGGCTTGGTTTGGCAATTATTTTAAGAACCATCACCTCGCGGGCTTCTGTACCGAGGCGCAGCGGGCGACGTTGGGCGCTGCCTGTGATCGCGCGTCGACGGACCGCACGCCCACGCCCGATGATCTGTGGACCGTGGACCAGACGTTTGAGTTTTTTAACTATCCCGATGGGCGCAGCGGGCAGGGCGGGACGTTTGATCGTCGGTCGTACATCAATATTTTTCGTGACCTGACGCACATGTTTGGCAACGCGGTGATCCAGCAAAACGACATGGATTTCTTGCCGCGCGGGGTGCCCTCGACTGAGCTTATGCGCACGGACGCCGAGCGCTGTGCGACGCCGGTGGTGCTGCAGAACTACTTCGACGACGAGTTTAACCGTGACGGGATGTTCCCGGTGATCACGTTCTGCGATGGCAACCGCACGCCTACGCACGCTGGCGAGTGGGCCGGGACCGCCGGAAACTTTCCGTTCGAAGTGTCCCTCGCGGTGGACCGCAACAACAACGGTCGGCGCGACCCTGGCGAGCCGATCATCCGCAATTTTTCAGAGCCCTTTCGTGACGTAGGCACCGACGGGATCCCGAGCGCGATGGAGTCCGGCTACAACGCCAGCACCAACCCGGACCCCGCCGGCGATGACTACGACCGTCAATTTAACCCTGGCGGCACCGAGGGCAACGCCATCCGCGAGGCCGGCGAGCCCTTCGAAGACGTTGGCGTGGACGGCATCGCGTGCCCTGCGGGTCGCACGTGCCCGCACGACCTGGGAGAGGGCAACGGGCGCTTTGACACCACCGCGGGAGTCACACGGTTTACCGAGCGCAACCCTCGTACGGTGCTGGCGACCATGCCGCGCGAGCAGTTTGACCGGCTGGGTGTCTGGGCCGACGGAGGCACGCGCGACCTGTTTAACTTCGGCGCGGTGGCCAACCACTTCGTCGGCGCAACGGCGCAACAGCAAGCAGATTTGCACTATTACAACAACTTTCACTCGCTGCAGACGTTGCGGCCGGTTCGTCCCAACGACGATGACGGCTTTGACTTTCTCGACGTGGACTGGGCGCGTCTGCCGCGGCACGCGATGCTGCGGTATGGCTTCGAAGATGCCACCGAAGCACAATTGCTCGCGGGCGATGGCGGGCACGTCGGGACGGTGCCGCAGGTGGCCAACCGTTTGTATGCCGCGATCTGGCGTATCCAGGCCGCGTGGCCCAACCTGGACCGCAGGATTATCCCGGTACAAAACACCATCGATGACGTGGGGCGCTGTGCCAACGGGTACTCGTGCACGTTTGAGTTTACCTCACCGTCGACGGGGCGCCGGGCGCCGGTGGGCGTCGCGCTTCCGCCTGGATATCACCGCCCCGAAAACGCGGGCGTGCGCTACCCGGTGATCTATCTCTTGCATGGCTACGGGATGGACCCCGAGGGCTTGGCAGCCACGGGGATCTTGGTGCGGCAGTACATGTCCTCGCTCGACAACGCCTCGTGGCAGCGCCCCGGAAAGTTTATTTTGGTCTTTCCCGATGGCCGCTGTCGCGCAGGGGACAACTGTCTGCGCGGGACCTTCTACACGGACTCGCCCTTTAGCAACGCGGTGCAAATGGAGCGATTTTTCTCGGATTTGTACACCTTCGTAGAGACCACGTACCGCGTGCGTGCCCCCGAAGAGCTAGAGATCACGGAGTAAGCCCATGGACGCCGTGTGGTGGGCCTTGATGTCGGTGACGATGTCTGGCGTGGGCCGTGTCGCGTTGGGGCAGCTCCACGAGGCGTACACGCGCGAGTCTTCGCTGCGCTCAGAAGCGAAGAGTCAGCAAATGAACTCGCAGATTCCCGCGGCGCTCGCGGAGCTGGCTGCGCTCGCGGTGGCTGCGGATGGTGTCGTGACCGAACACGAGTGGCGTGCTCTTGGGGAGGCGCTGTTGACCCAAGGGCTCCCGCTCAACCGAGAGCAAGCGATGGCGTGTCTGCGGGTCCCGTTGATGGCGCTGCGTGAGCCGCAGGTGCTTGAGCGCGAGGTGCGGACCCTGGCGGGGCGGCTCGGGCCCGAGGGATGTGAGCTTGGCTACGCGATGGTGGCCTCGCTCGCGCGCTCGGGATCAGGGCAGCACGCGGGCGGAGACTATCGGGCGGGGGAGCGCAGTGATTCGGCGCTGTTGCTCGCGAACTTTGCGACGTGGTTGGGCGTCGATGAGTTTGGCTTGGTCGCGCGGCCTGCTCGGTAGCTGGGGTTTGTAGACCAGTCACAGCAAAGCGAGGTCCCCATGACAGAGCCCATTGAAGACAACGATCACCCACGAGTCGCGCTGCTCGCGCAGGCGATCCACGGGGTGATTGGTGAGTTTGTCGCGAGCGGGTCTGTGACGCTCACGTCGCCGATCGTGTTTCGGCACGCGACGATCAAGCAGAAGGGCGAGTTTGCGCCCATCGTGGAGACGTCTCCCGTGCGCGATCTCACGAACACTGAGTCCGCGCGGTCCGCGACGATCAAGCGGCTGATGAAGCTCTGCAAGAGCGCTCCGTACGGCGAAGGCGGCAAGACCAAGATCAACCCTGAGGTCCGCAAAGCCAAGCAGCTCAGAGCTGGCGACGGAGGCTTTGCGATCGAGGGCCTCGACCCAGAGGCTCTAGGGATCTTGCGGGCCGCGCAAGAGGTCTTGGCACCCGAGGATCCCAACGCGATCCGCGCTGTGTTTTATGGGCTCAATGTCTATGAGTCTGGCGGGCACTTCGTCGCGCACAAGGACACTCCGCGTGGGGATGACATGGTGGGGACCTTGGTCGCGCTCTTGCCGAGTCGCTATTCTGGGGGGACGTTGTGCGTACAGCATCAAGGGATTGAGCGGCGCTTCTTTGAGCGGACTCGGTGGGGCCGCGAGGTCGACCTCAACGGGATCCAGTGGGCGGCCTTCTTTGGCGACGTGGATCACAAGATCGAGCGTGTGCACTCGGGAGAGCGTGTGACGCTCACTTGGTCGTTGCACCGGGGGGAGGGCGGGGTCGCGCGGCCCACCCTCGCGGGGACCGTGAGAGACCGCCTCGCGACGGCGCTTCGAGAGGCCCACGCGGACGCGAGCTTCTTTGAAGACGGCGTGACGCTTGGGCTGCTGTGTTCGCACCGTTATGCGCACGGGATCCACGCGCCGGTGACCCGGCACGCGCTCACCGCGACGACCGCGCTGGCGCTCAAGGGCCGCGACCAGCAGATCGCGCTCGCGGCGATCGATGCGGGGCTCGAGGTCGTGCTGCGCCCGCTGATCGCAGAGGAGTGCGCCGAGCAGGTCTGGCCGCTGCGTCGGTTCTTGACGCGCGCCGACGAGGCGATGTTTCGCCAAGTGCGGCTCAGGGCGAGCGAGATCGAGGCGCGCATTGAGCTTGCAGAGGGGATCGAGTTTGTCTCGAATGGGCTCGAATCGGCAGAAGGTCTGCCAGACTATTGGCTCGCTCGGCCTAATCAGATTGGCTCATCCGAGGGCGGCGAAGACAGTGGCATGCCCGCGTGGCGTCTGCTGGGCGAGACCGAGTACAGCGCCACGGGGTATTTTGGCAACGAGGGCGGCCATACGTCGTTTTATGCGGCGGCTGCGTTGGTGATCACGGTGCCGTCGACCGAAGCGCGCGCGCGGTGACTGTGTGGCGGGAGCGGGAGCGTCGGCGGATTTTGCCTAAATTGGGTCCGCGAGACCCCCCGAAGGGGTGGGTCGGGGCCTAATTTGGGAGTACGTATAGGGTCACGATGGGTGGGGTCGGGCCTAATTTGGGAGTACGTATAGGGTCATGACGGGTGGGGTCGGGCCTAATTTGGGAGTACGTATAGGGTCACGGGGGGTGTGGCGGGCCTAATTTGGGGGAATCTGCGGGATTTATGGGGTAGTGCAACCGGGAACGTCGGTTACACAAACCGGGGACCTTGGCTGTACAGACCGGACGCGGGCCATGGGGAGAGGGCTGGGCTAATCGAGCCGCTCGGCCCGCACGACGACGCGACCGGCGCGCTGAAACGGGCGCAGGCTGAGCAGCAGGGGCTCGCCTGTGCGGACCGTGCGCTCGAAGACAATGGGCGTGGTCCAGCCGCCGGCTTCGCACGCGATCTGGGTGCAGAGCGTGTGATGGCGAAGCTCGGCGACGGACTCGGTCGAGAACCGGTAGCGGCCGCTCACGGGGGCCTCGAACAGTACGTCGGTGGGGAGCTCACGGTGCTGAGCCGTTGGGACGCACGCGTCCGTGAGGGCGATGGCCGAAGGGGATCCGTAGCCCGAGGCCGTGATTTCGCTGCGGGCCTCGGTGGGGGTCCAGCGCAGGGGCCAGACGGTCTCGCCCAGCGAGCACAGATCGCGGGTCTGGCGGGGCATACAGCGCTGGGCGCCATCGTCTCCGTAGGCGCACTCGAGCGGGGCCGCGCACGAGGTGTCTAGGGCGCCACAGCGCTCGGTGAGGCCAACTTCGCGGGTGGGCTCGATGGGCACTGTGCGCGAGACCGTGTGGCCCGCGGTGTCGGTGAGCGTGAGCCGGGCCTCGGTCCAGGGTTGCTCAGAGAAGTGTGCGCTGCGCTCAAGCGCAAACTCAGACCTCCCGCGGACCAGCGGATAGACTTGGTAGAACGGGTAGGTCGACGCGACCCAGGGGCCCGCGCCCGCGCGCACTTCGGCGCGGCCCGTGGGGGTCGCCGCGGTCAAGCTTCCGGTCACCCGAAGGCGCACGTAGGGCTCACTGCGGCTCTGAAAGGCGCGGAGTGTGTCCATGGTCAGCGGCGCTGTGGTCACACAGCGAGAGGTCTCGCTGTGGCAGTGCATGGGTGCGACACACTGCGTAGCCACATCCCCGACCACGCAGGGCTCGCCCAGGGCAGGGCGCCTCCACGGGGTAAACCTTACGGTGTAAGTCTCGGTGGCGCGGTGGCCCGAGAGCGCCAGCTCGGCGCCCACGTAGCGCGGGTCACGAAGCGCGAAGGCGAAGGGCTCGATCGCGCCGAGGCGGACCCAGGTCTCGTCGAGATACTCGGGTGTCGGCGGCGTGACCGAGCTTCCGTCGGCGAGCAACCACCGGGTGACGCTGACCCGGAGCCTCCAGTCGGCGCCGTCGTTGAGCGCACCACCGAGCCACCCTTGGCCCGTGGTGGCGTCGGTCTCGACGGTCAACGTGCGCACACGAAACCGCTCCGCCGTGCGCAAATCCAGCGTCGGAACACACGTGACCCGCGGGCTCTCTTCGCGCTCGACTTGGCACGTGTGTGCGCTTGGGCAAGAGTCGTCGCGGCACGTCAGTGCTCCCCAGCGCTCGGCCCGCAGCGAGAACGCGCAGGTGGTCCCCGAGGGGCACCCGTCCATGACAATCTCAATGGTTTCGCCCTGTTGCACGGACCAGGTGTTGGTGATGCGGGGTGAGAGCGAGGCTCCGGTCATTGCGCTTTGGGCGTCCGAGCAGCTGTTTGTGCACCCTCGGCGGATGCGCATCAACGAGAGCCCCATTCCCTCGGCGACAAAGCGCCAGGTGCCCGCACGGGGCGCGGTAAACCGGACGCTAGTGTCCCCGCCCTCGGCCCGAAAACGGCTGCAGCCCTCGGCCTCGATGGGGTGGTCTTGGTCTGCGAGGATCCCGCCCATCGCATAAGTGAGCACCGCGCTGGGCGCAGAGACCACGCGGTGGGCCTCGGTTGCGAGCTCGGCGAGGGTCTCGCAGCGCGGGTCCGCGGGGATGGGTGGCAGCGGCGCGGCGTCCACGGGCGGCACGGCGTCGGCAGCGTCGGGTCCTGCGTCCACGGTGGGTGGGGTGACCGAGTCTGCTGCGGCGTCGGGGCCGGCTTCGTGCACTTGGGCGTCGGGGAGCGAGGGCTCGATGGGCAGCGGCGCGCAGGCTGGGGCAAGCAGAACCGAGGCAAGGATCACGCAGCGAATGGGGTTCATCATGCTGCGGGGGATTGGGGAGAGAGCGGATGGGTTCTCACCGAATCGGCGGGGCGGGTGCGTGGGCTCCCATTGCACATTAGGTTGATTGGAGGGCTTGTGCGAGGCAGCGAGATAGTGGCAACCTCTGGTCAAGCCGGAGGCAACGTGATGGGTTTGGGGCTTGGCACGCAGGGGACGAAGGCTGGACGGGCTAGGATCGCCGGGGTGGTGGTTGGTCCATCCCTTCGCGCGCTATGGGTTGGCGGGTTGGTTGCAGCGTGTACGAGCGCTCGCAGCTTGCCCTATGATATCCACCGCATCCCCGCGATCCATGCGAAATTGCCCAAGGTCGCACCCGGTGCCGTGCGTAGTGGGACCGACGCGGTTGTATCGAACTATCGCATTGCGGACCCTCGCGTGGGCGCAGAGATCTCGACACAGCTCACGAGACCCATGAGTGTTTACTGGCGAACGCCTCGGGGATGCATGCATCTTGAGACCAGCTTGTCGCAAACGGGCGGACCAAGGATCGTTCAACGAGATCAGCGAACGCCCCGGGTTGGCTTAGCGATGTTTTACAATCCGATGTTCGAGCCAACTGATTCAGCAGAGATGTACTTTGAATTGGATATAGGACCCAACGGGCGAGGGTCTCTGTTTGGTGGGGAGGACAGCTCGTGCCGCTTCTTACTGTTCCCACTGCGAGTTGATGACGACGTGTTCGAGTTTCAAGCGGCGTTGAAGTCCGGAAACGCGTGCCAGGCCTACCGACCGATGGTTCATCGCTGGTATCGTAATGCAGCCGCGTGCCGAGGCGAGACGCCGAGACCAACGGATGTTGTCACTCGACCTTGGCACTCTCCGTTGAGTCCACAGATTGCCACAGAGAACGTCCGTGTGACCAACGAAGTCTTGACTAGGCTACGCCGAGTTTGGTCCTTCTATTGGCAATCTGCACAGGGCTGCACTCGACTGGAAAATGTTGGAATGCTTCTTGGGCCGGGCAGGCACTTGTACGAGCAGCATGACACCCTAACACCCCATATTGGTGAAGTCTTCGCTTTTCAAGAATGGATCGGCCCCCGGTCTTCCCGGGGCCGAGTGTTGGACCTCGTCATCGGACTGGGTCGATCACCCTACTACGAACTCCCAGTCAACGAAATGTGCGAATACTTGCTTTTTCCCACACGAATCACCGATGACGTGATCGAGTTCGATACGTTGCAGAGACCCGGGACCCAATGCGAGCCGTACCGATCCATGGTTCCGCGGTGGTATCGCAGCGAGGCCGCGTGCCAGAGTGCCCGAGCGACTACGGCGGCGCACTGAGGCATCCATTGACTGATCCATGCTTATGTTATTCTCAAGCGTTGGGGGCAGATAAATCAGCTCTTACCCCAGGGCTCTGAGTCGAAACTAAGTGCGCAGAAGAATCGCCCGTTCTGCCCGTTGTAGCCAACCAAGTCTAAACCGAGTCGGTATGCGTATGACACCCCTTCGCGCGCTGTGGATTAGCTGGTTGTTTGCAGCGGGTCTGTGCTCTGGTGGTTGCGCACACGATCGTCAAGCGTCCCCTGTCAAACGCGCCAACGTTGTGTCGCCAGCCATGCGTGGGTTGGATGGTTTGGCATCGAACTATCGCATTGCGGACCCTCGCGTGGGCGCAGAGATCTCGACACAGCTCGCGAGACCCATGAATGTTTACTGGCGGACTCCTCAGGGATGCATGCATCTTGAGACCAGCTTGTCAGAAACGGGAGGACCAAGAATTGATCAGCGAGATCAGCTAACGCCCCGGGTGGGCTCAGCGATGTTCTACAATCCGATGTTCGAGCCAACTGATTCAGAAGAGATGTCATTTGACTTGATGATTGGGCTGAATGGCAGGGCTTCGGCAGCTAGTGACGAGTCGAATTCGTGTGAGTTTCTACTGTTTCCCCTACGAATTAGCGACGACTTGATAGAGTTTCAGACCGTCGTGAAGTCCGGCTCCGGCTGCGAGCCATATCAACCGATTGTCAATCGTTGGTACCGAAATGCCGCATCATGTCGTGGCGAAACCCCTAGTCTGTCAGATGTCGTATACTCTCCATGGTATCGTCATTTGGACCCTCAAATTGCAGAAGAAAACATCTTTGTGACTAGCGAAGTGTTGAAGATACTTCGCAGGCCGGCACATTTTTATTGGCAGACCCGTGAGGGATGCATGGATTTGATGAGTTTCCGATTTGTTGCAGGAAATCACACGCTGGATCAGAGAAACACGACGTCCGAGGATCACATGAGGCGATTGACTCCTTACGTTGGATCTGCACGCTTTGATGAAGCATGGGTTGGTCCGCCCTCTCGACGAGGGCGAGTGTTGGACTTGGTCATCGGGCCTAGAAGAGAGGGCCACTTCGAATTTCCTGCGAATGAAGTGTGCGAGCACCTTCTCTTTCCCACACGAATCACCGAGGACGTGATCGAGTTCGATACGTTGCAGAGACCCGGGACCCAATGCGAGCCGTATCGATCCATGGTTCCGCGGTGGTATCGCAGCGCGGCCGCATGCCAGAGTGCCCGAGCGGCGGCGGTGGCGGCGGCGGTGGCGGCGGCGGCGGTGGCGCAGTGAGGGATCGGTCGCGCGCGCGATCGCTTGGCTTAGCTCGAGAGCGACCAAGCGGTGACGCGTACGAGCTGGCGCACCCCGGCGGTCACGCGAAACTCAAAGTGCGTTCCTGCGGGGCCCGCGACGACGCCGCGACAGAGCTCGCCTTCAGCGGTGCGTCGGCAGCTCAGCCGGCCCCAGAGGAGCAGGGTGTCGGACTCGCGCCGTGAAAAGCGCCAACCTCGGCGCAGGCGCGTCAGCTCGGCATCGGTGAGCGCCGCGGGGGCGCGGAGCTGACAGCGGCGACGGCGATTCACCAAGCGCTCATCGTCGAGCATTCTTGCTGTGCAGACGTTGAGGCCCTCGGGCGCGATGAGCGCTCGCAATTGCGCGAGGGGCATTGTTGCCAGACTGCGGACCACGTCCGTGGTGCTCTGCGGAGGGCTCGCCTGCGCCCGCGCCGAGGCAGGGCTCAGCGTGGCGACGAGGCTGCTTGTGAGCATGACGAACCCCAGTGATTGGGCGGTGATCTTCATGAGTAAGACCTATGCGGGTGACATCATTCACGGGGTTTTGCAACTGCTCTTGGCGGTGAGCGATTGGGCGAAGTCAGCGCACTTCGCTCTACTGTTACAGCCCGAGGCTCTGCGCGCGGAGGCTCAGCCCGGTGGCGACGCTGGTGAGCTCGTTGCCGCCGGTGATTTTGTCTTCGCCAAAGCGGGCAGCGAAGATCGCGCGGACCGCGGGGACGAGGGCGCTTCCGCCGGTGAGAAAGACCCGGTCGATTTGTGTAGGGTCGGTCTTGGTCTGAGCGAGCAGCCGGTCGATGCAGCCGGTGATCGCGCCAAGCTCTGCGTGGATCCATTGGTTAAAGTGCACGCGTTCGCACAGCTCGTTGAGCTCAACCGGTGGGTCGCTGAAGGTCAGGGCGGTCTGCGTTTGCTGCGAGAGCTCGAGCTTGCAGCGCTCGACCGAGCGAAAGAGCGCGGGGCCGAGGTCGTCTTCGACCAAGTGCACCAGGGCGGTGATCTTGTCGCGGGCTAGGGCTTGCGAGCGCATCTCTTTGAGCAAGCGCATGTTGTCCGGGGTCTTTAGGAACGACAGGTGGTGCCAGCGCCTGAGCTTCTCGAAGATCCACGGGGGGATCGGGATCTCGCGCTGCTCCATAAACGAGCGATACGAGGTGCCCTGGCCCAGCGCGGGCGCGACGCGGTGCTGCACGATTTGCCCGTCAAACGAGTCGCCTGCGAGCCCGACGCCCTCGGTGCCCAGGATATCTTCGCTGCGGTCGCGCTTGTCTTTGCGCGAGGGGCCGAGGCGCATGAGGCAGAAGTCACTGGTTCCGCCGCCAAAGTCGCCCACCAAGACGAGCTCTTCGCGGGTGAGCCCCTGCTCGTAGCTGTGCGCGGCGGCGACGGGCTCGTACTCGAAGTGCACTTCGGAGAACCCCGCGATCGCGGCGGCTTCGCGCAGCCGTTGCAAGGGCAGGGTGTCATCGACGGTGTCGGTGTCTCCGACGAACTTCACCGGGCGCCCAAACAGCGCGCGCGCTGGGAGTGCGCCGTGTGTGCGCTCGGCCTCAGTGCGTAACTGCCTGAGAATAATCGCGATGAGCTCAACGAGCGTGTAGTTCTTGTGGTGAATCTGCGTTCCCGAAAAGAGCGTGCTCGCGAGGTAGCTCTTGAGGGATTGCAGAAGGCGCCCGGTCCCGCCCGTGTCGAGGTAGCGCTCGAGGGCCTTGGGGCCGGCGATCGCTGCGGGGGCGGGCCCACGGTCGGGGGTCTCGAAGAAGAGCACCGAGCGAAACGTGGGCGTGAGTGAGCCATCGGTGCGCTGAAAGTTCACGAGCGAGGTCGTGTGGTGGGCGCAGAGGGCGAGAGAAGAGTTGCTGGTTCCGAAATCGACGCCAAGCGAGGAAGTGGTCACTGGAGAGTCCTTCTTGGGAGCGGGCGTTGCAAAGGGCCGACGGCTCTACGTCGTGGGGCTAGGGACTGACAAGCGCTATCCACGCGGGGGCCAGCGCGTGGTAAGGGCTCTGCCTGATGATCGCCGAGCCCAAACGCCCACCGCTTGCGTTGCCCGAAGTCACCGCGCTTGCGCCCCCTGACACGTTTGCGCCCGCGCTCGCCGCGCTGGGCGTGACCCTCACCGAGGCGCAGGTGACCCAGCTTGGGCGCTACCTCGCCTACCTCCTCGCGATGAACGAGCAGATGAACCTCACGGCCATTGTGGACCCGGTCGAGGCCTGGTCTCGGCACGTGCTCGACGGGCTCTCGCTCGTGGTGCACCTGGCCTCGGTGCCTGAGCGCAGCCGCGTCGCGGACGTGGGCGCAGGCGGCGGAGTCCCTGGGATTGTCCTCGCGATCGCGCGCCCGGATCTTCGCTTTGTGCTCATTGAGGCGACGCTCAAGAAGGCAGCGTTCTTAGAGGCTCTGGCCAAGGCGCTGTCCTTGGGCAACGTGCGGGTGCGCCCCGAGCGCGCCGAGGTGCTGGGCGTGGGCGACATGGCCGAGTCGTTTGACGTGGTGTGTGCGCGGGCGGTGGGCAAGCTTGAGGTGCTGTTGGTATGGACCGTTCCGCTGGCGAAACCGGGAGCGAAGTTGTTGTTTATCAAGGGCCAGCGCGCGGACGAAGAGCTGGCTGCGGCGCAGCGCGTGCTTGTGCGCTTGGGCTGCCGACACGAAGAGACCGTGCAGACCCCGACGGGGCGCGTGGTGGTGATCCGCAAGCCCACAGAGCTTCCGCGCGGGCGCTATTGAGCGAGGGCCTCGGCGTCGAGGGCCAATCGCTCGATGCCCTCAGGGGTCTCGACTGAGTACGCACCGCGCATGGCGCCGCGGCCATCCACAAGGGCGAAGTGGTTGGAGTGCGCCAGGGCGATGGGGTCAAACTGGGCCTGAGGCTGCTCGGGCATCCCGGACGAGATGCGAAAGCCTCGGTCGATCGCGGCCAAGACCGTGGGGTGCTCGCCGGTCACAAACGTCCACCGTGTGAAGTCCGCGTGGTAGCGCACGCCAAACTCGCGCAACCGCGCGGGGGTGTCGTGCGAGGGGTCGACGGAGAAGCTCACAAACCGCACGCGGTCACCCTGGGCGCGGAGCCGTGTGGCGAGCGTGGCCATCTTGCTAGTGAGCATTGGACAGGTAGCAGTACACCGCGTAAAAATGAAATTGGCCACATAGACCCGGCCGACCAAGTTGCTTGAACCAAAGGGCTGGTTGTCTTGGTTGGTGAGCTGCCACGACGGGATGGGCCAGAGCGTCGCCGGGGGCTGGTGTTTGGGCTTGCAGGCGCCAAGGGCGAGGGCAAACGCGGCCAAGAGCGAGAGGGTCCGGAGGGGCAACATGGGGGAGACTGTGGGATCAGTGCGTGTCGATGGCGAGGACGCCAAAGAGCACAGTGAGATAGATCAGCGAGCCAAAGAAGACATGGCGGGCCCAGAGCTTGTCGCCGGCGGGGCGGACAAAACCTCGGGCGACACGCGCGAGAAAGAACGCGCCGAGGACCATGGCGGTGGTGTCAAAGATCCAGCCCGTGACGCCCAAGGGCTTGAGCATCAGGGTTGAGATCACCAAGAGGGCGGTCCAGAGCAGGGCGTGGAGCTTAGTGGCGCGGTCGGTGGCGACGAGGGGAAGGATCTTGTGTCCAGCGCGCTCGTAGTCTTTCAGGCCAGCGAAGCCAATCGCGATAAAGTGTGGAATTTGCCAAGCGAAGAGCACAAACGCCAGGACTAACCCTGCGGGCTCGATGCGGTCTCGGACGGCGGTCCAGCCCATCAGGGGCGGGATGGCGCCGGGGATGGCCCCGACCCAGAGTGCGAGCGGCGAGCGCTGCTTCATCGGGGTGTACACGAGCACGTACGACAAGAGCCCCAGGAGGCCCAGGACGGCGGTCAGCGCGTTGCTGGCGAGCCACAGTCCCGGAAACGCCAGGAGTGACAGCACAGCCCCGACCCAGAGCGCGGACGAGGGGTTGAGCCTCCCGGCGGGGAGCGGGCGCGTGGCGGTGCGCTCCATGTGTCGATCGAGGTCACGCTCGAGGTAACAGTTGAACGAGTTCGCGGCGCCCACGATGGCCGAGGTCGCGAGCAGGGTGAGGGCGGTGCGCGCGGGGGAGAGTCCACCGGGGGCCAAGAGCATTCCGCCGCCCGCGGTGAAGATCACGAGGCCGGACAAGCGCGGTTTGGTGAGGGACACCAGGTCGCGCAGGGCGCTAGGCTGTGGGGTCGGGGACATGGGGGACGAGGTCTCAGCGGTGATGGTCATCGGCGCGCGCGGGACAAGTGGGCAAAGGGCAGCGAAGAGCAGGGTCTATAGTGCAAAGCGCACGAAGAATCGAGGGAGGGTGGGGCGAAGAATGTTCGTGGGGTGCCGGGTGCTGCGGGCAGGGTGCATTGGGCAGAGTCCAGGGGCCTGTAACAACTTTTGTGCTCTCTCGACGACCCGAATCGAAGGAGCATGGCACTGATGAAAAAAGAGAAGATTCGCGCGGAATTGCTAGATGAAATTCTAGGCGGAGCGCGCACTCAGGCTGAGATTTTCGGACC
>JAUXYJ010000062.1 GCA_030694465.1 Deltaproteobacteria bacterium
ACTGCTCACTGCTCACTGCTCACTGCTCACTGCTCACTGCTCACTGCTCACTGCTCACTGCTCACTGCTCACTGCTCACTGCTCACTGCTCACTGCTCACTGCTCACTGCTCACTGCTCACTGCTCACTGCTCTTGCGCAAACGAGCGCGACCCGGCGACGTCGCCGGGTAGCTGGGGTCCTACGCGGTCCAATTACCGTCGCTCGCGGCGCCCGTCACGGTGCAGTGTGGTCGCGCGTTGGTGCGCGAGGCGCCAACGCAGTGACGCTTCGATGCCCGCGGGGTCCAAAATCAGCGCGCCCTCGTCATAGAGTTTGGCCTGGATGATCCCATGCACGAGCGCGAGGTGGCCTGGGTCAATCGACTGCGGATGGGCCCACGCATAGCGCGCATCGAAGAGGTACCGCGCGGTGAGTGATTGCTCGCTGGAGAGCACCACGCACTGCGCGAGTGGGGGAGCGATCCGCAGCGAGAGTGCGTCGCCGAGCGCGCGTGAGCGCAGGGCAGACCAAGACTCGACCGTTGCGAGATCGTGCTGCAAATCTACAGGCCAATCGAGAGGGTCACGCGTGGGATCTCTCAGCCAATGCTCGACCGTGGGGGCCGCCGACGTCTGCAGGATGGGCGCATGATAGCGCTGCGGGTCGAGGTCAAACCGGACGAGATAGACGGTCATGGGGCGTGCGATCGCGCGGAGGGCACGGAGATTGGGTCAGCTTTTTTTCTGCATAAACGACATGAATGCCGCCATGGTCTCGGGGGCTGAGAGGCGCTCGATGAAGAGCTTTCCCTCGCGTGAGAGCGCGTCACGGACGAGGGCGCGCTGCGGACCACGCACGAGCTCTTTGGTCAACCGCATGGCCTCGACGGGCTTGGCCGCGATGGTCTCTGCGAGCTGAATTGCACGCGCTTCGAGCTCGTCGGGGGCATGCACTTCAGAGATCAACCCCGAACGCAGGGCGCTGTCCGCCGTGAAGGACTCGCCCGTCATCAGCCACTGCGCCGCGGTCGCGCGGCCCACAATCTGCGGCAAGAGCACCGAGCTCGCGCCCTCGGGGACCAAGCCCAAGCTCACAAAGGGCATCGAAAACTTGGCGCGGCTCGAGGCGATCACCAGGTCGCAGTGCAAGAGCATCGTGGTGCCTACACCCACAGCGGCGCCGTCGACCGCGGCGATCACGGGCTTGGGACAGTCCGCGAGCGCGATCAAAAATCCAAAGACCGGAGAGTCCTCGCCGGTGGGCGGGTTCTGCATAAAATCGCCGATGTCGTTGCCCGCGGTAAAAATCCCTGGCGAGCCTAAGAGCACACACGCGCGGAGCTCTGGGTTTGCACTGTACTCGGCCAGCGATTTGGCAAGTGATTCGTACATCGCGAGCGTGAGCGCGTTCTTCTTTTCGGGGCGCGCGATGCGGACTGTGCGGACGGCGCCGCGGTCTTCGACGGTGATGCTCATGGTGGTCTGCGTGCGTATCACGGCGCGCAAAGAGAATCACATGATGTTGGGCACTACGGGCCCTGGTGCGCTATCGTTGTGCGCATCGGTCTGGGCCGTGGTGGCATCAACCTCGGCATCTTCGTCGCGGCACGCTCAGATCACCGAAGGTTAGAGGAAACACGATGTACGGCGGCGGTGGTGGTGGCGGTTATCCTCCTGGCGGCGGTCCTCCCGGGTATCCACCCGGTGGAGGTCCCCCTGGGTATCCTCCCGGCGGCGGTTATCCGCAGCAGGGCAACCCTTATGGTCAGCAGCCACAACAGGGCTATGGGCAGCCGCAGTACGCGCAGCCTCCGTCCCCGTTTGCGCCGCCCCAGCAGGGCTTTGGCATGGTCTCGCATGCCCCGTTCGGCATCGACCCCATGACGGGTCTGCCCTTCTCAGACAAAGAGAAGATGACCGCGGGGCTCTTGCAGCTCTTCTTGGTCGGCGCTGGCAGGATCTATCTCGGGCACATGGGCATCGGCATTGCGCAGATCGTTGTCACCATTTTTACCTGCGGAATCGGCGCTCTCTGGCCCTTCATCGACGGCATCATGATGCTCTCGGGCAGCGTGCGTGACGTACAGGGTCGCCCGCTGCGCTAGCGCACCCTCAAGAGCCACGCGCGTGGTTGTGATCGCTCAGCGACTGAGCGCGCGTTTGCTGCGCCAGAACCACGAATACACGACCGCTCGGACGATCCAGTCCACGGTGCTCGCCATCCAGACGCCGAGCAGACCGAGCGACAAGATGCTCACAAAGAGCACGCAGCCCGCGAGGCGCACCACCAGCGCTCCGAGCAGCGAAATCGCTAGCGCTTCGCGCGTCGCTCCGGCCCCGCGGACGCTCTGCGCGAGGACCACGCCGATGGCCATGGGGATCTGCGCGAGCGCGCCGAAGCGCAGCACCGGGACCGCCATCGCGACGGTGCTCGTGTCGCTCACAAACAGCCGCACGAGCGCCTCTGGAAAGCACGCAAACACCAGCCCAAATGCCCCCAATGCGATCACACAATGCGCGGTCGCGAGCCAGCCCGCGCGCTGAGAGTCCTCGGGACGCTGTGCGCCCAACCGCTGCGCCACAAGCGCACCTGCCGCCACCGCGATCCCATCGGCCGTAAGAAACGAGATGCTCTCGATCGCGATGAGGGCTTGGTTTGCCGCCATGGCCCCCGCGCCGAGCCCCGTGACAAAGCGCACGTAGCCCAAAAATCCTAGGTGATAGACCACGCGCTCGCCAAAGGAGCCGTAGGTCACGTGCAAGATGTCTCTCGCAGTCTGCTTGATATTTTGCAGGGATTCTCGCGGAAGAGACAGCAGCCCTTGCGCCCTGTTGAGCGCCACGAGTCCCAAGATCGCTTCGAGTACACCGGCCGCCGCCGAGGCCATCGCCGAGCCCGTCGCGCCGTGCTCAGAGAAGCCCCAGCGACCGAAGACCAGGGCGTAGTTGAGCACAAGGTTGAGCACGTTGGTCGCGATGCCGATGGCCAACGGAGTGCGCGTGTTGCCCGAGGCCTGGAGGGACGTGATCGCTGCGAGTCCCAGCAAATACGCTGGCAGAGCGGGCAAGAGCACTCTCAGGTACGACACCGAGACGGCGTGCACGCGGGGGCCCGCGGCGTCGCCAAAGAGCGCCACCAAGGGGCTCGCAAAGAGGGCGCTCAGGGTGCCTACGATCACACCGATGAGCAGGGCGAGGGCGAGCGAGGCGCGGACGACGCTCCCGACCCGAGCGCGGTCTTCGGCCCCGTGGGCGCGGCCCAGCACCGCGAGGGTCCCGACGGCAAATGAGCCCGAGAGCGCAAAGAGCGTCCAGCTCAGGGGGCCTGCGGTCTGCATCGCCGCGATGGCGGGTCGGTTGTAGTGTCCTAAGATCGCGCGGTCGACGACAAAGACCAGCGTTTGGAGCAGCGACGTAGCGACCGCGGGCGCGGCCAGTGTGAGCACTTCACGGTGCGAAATGGGCGCGCGGGGCGTGCTGCTTGCAGCGCTCGGAGCGCTCACGGCGGGGACTAAATCCATGGGGTCGAAGCGCGCGAGGTAAGCCCAGTTTGCGCAAAAGTCACGCGGTGGGTTCACATCGGTGCAGCGAGCGATTCACAATCGCGCTATGGTCGCCGTCATCGTGCGAGGCGAAGAGGTAGACCACGTCTTTCGGTGGGACTTGGACAAGACGTACCTCCATACGAACTTTGATTCGGTGATGGATTTGTTGCGCACGGCGGTCGAACGCCCCGAACGCAAGCGCACCGTCGCGGGCGCCGCGGCGCTCATGCGCGAGATCCGCGGGCTCGATCGCGTGCGGATTACCATTGTGTCTGGCTCGCCAGAGCAGCTGCGCACCTCGCTCGAGGCCAAGCTGCGGTTAGACGGTGTGCGCTGGGACGAGCTGGTGCTCAAGCCCAACCTCCGCAACATTCTTCGCCTGCGATTTCGCGCGGTTCGTGAGCAAGTGGGCTACAAGCTCCCGACGCTCTTGTCTGCGCGCTCTCGCGTTCAAGCGAGCGCCCAAGAGACGCTCTTTGGCGACGACGCCGAGGCCGACGCGTTGGTCTATTCGCTCTACGCGGATGTCTTGGCGGGGCGCATTGGCGAAGACACGTTGCTCGCGGTGCTCGAGAAAGCTGGCGCGTATCCAGATGCGATTTCGCTGGTCCGACGCTATGCCGCGACGCTCGAGCGCACCAACCCGGTGAGACGCATTTTCATTCACCTTGAGCGCAAGAGTGACCCGAATTTCTTTCGGCGCTATGGGCCTCGCGTGGTGCCTATCACCAATTATTTTCAGGCCGCGCTGGTGCTCGTTGCAGACAAGACCATCCCGCCGAGTGCAGGGCTAAGACACGCTGCCTCGTTGGTGATTGAGCACGATTTCGATATCCCAGATCTGGTCGAGGCTGCGCGCGCGGTGGTCAGCCGTGGGCATGGCTCGGTCGAAGCGTTGCAGCAGATCGCGCTCGCGGCGCGCACGGTCAAAGAGCCCTTTCCGCTCGTCGCCCATCGACGCGAGAAGCTCGCGCTGGGGCTCGAAGACTGCGTACGAAGCGTCGGCCCCGCGGTCCCGCCCCTCGCGATTGATTATCTCGCTGCTTTCGCTGACGATCGCGCGCGCTGGGAAGAAGCCAAGCAGCGCGCTCGCCGTGAAGCTCGCAAGTGAGCCAAGCGCGACGCGATGGACGTGGCCGCCTGGCGCGCTAAAGTGCAAGTCATGGTTCGCTCGGCAAGCATCGGAGGGCTCGCGCTAAGTTGCGTGATGGTCGTGGCGTGTGGCGCTAAGACCGGTCTCGACGCGCCAGACATCGCTTTCGCGCAAGACGCCGCGCTCGATGGGCTTGTCGATGTGACCAGCGACGCGCCCGAGCGCTGTATCGAGGCCCCGCTCGAGGACGCAGACGTCGCGCCCGTGGTGCTGGACCTCGCGATTCAGGCCCGCGTGGGTGCGGCCGATGTGCTGTTCGTGATGGACCGCACCGGGAGCATGTCCGAAGAGATTGACAACATTCGGCAGAGTCTTCGCACGGTGATCGTGCCTGGCTTGGTGCGCGCGATCCCGGATCTGCAGCTCGGGCTGGTCTCGTTTGGAGACTTTCCGGTGACGCCATTTGGCTCGCAAGAAGACCGGCCTTTTACGCTTGAGCGGCCGATGGGTCGTGAGTTTACCGCCCTGCAGGGCGCTCTCACCTCGTTGCGGGCGGGCGGCGGTGGCGACAACCCTGAAGCGCTTACTGAAGCACTTTATCAAGTGGCCACTGGCGAAGGCCTGCGCGCGGGTCGTCCTGGGCAAGAGTTTTGGATCGAGCCCGCCGCGGGTTGCCGCGTCCCAGGTGTGGGATATCCCTGCTTTCGCACACGCGCGACGCCCATCGTCGTGGTCGTCACCGACGCGCCGACGCACAACGGCCCGCGGCCCGAGAGCAACTACACCGCGGGGAGTTTTATCCCGAGCGCGGCGCTGCCCCACACGTACGCGCAGGCTGTTGACGCCATGCGCCGCACGCTCCACGGCCGAATGATCGGGATTAACTCTGGCGTCGGGCTCTCGACCGCGCGGCCCGATCTAGAGTCTTTCGCGAACGACCTAGGCTCTCTTGGCAGCGACGGTCAGCCCCTGGTGTTTGACATCAACCCAGACGGGACGGGGCTGTCCGAGCAGGTGGTGTCGTCGGTGACCCGCTTGATCAACGAGGTTCGCTTGTCGGTGAGCGCCCGCGCGGTGGACCTCGATGGCTCTGGCGCCGCGGCGTTTGTGCGCGCGATTGTGCCGCGCACGGCGGCCCCGATGAGCAATGTACAGCGGGTCACGGCGAGCGCGTTTGAAGGCGTTGTGCCTGGGACCACGCTGCGCTTTGACCTCGTGCTCGATCGTGGGCGAATCCCTCGACGTGCAGAGACCGTGCGCTACGTCATCCGAATTGAGTATCTCGAAGACGAGCGCGTGGTGCTCTCGGCGCAAGACATCGCGATCGTGGTGCCGGGCACAGGCGCGCCGCGTTGCCCTAACGATCAGTGAGTGTGCTCCCGGCGACGTCGCCGGGTGAGCATACGGCGACGTCGCCGGGTCGCTGTCACCGGTCGGTGTCCTCGCCGCGCGCGTGCAGGTCCGTGAGCACAGAGCCCTGCGTGCCCATGTGGAGCTTGTAAAACCGCGTGTCATTTTGCTCGCTCACCGCGTGCGCGAGGCCGAGCGCGTGTGTGGTGACCCAGAGCTGCGTGTGCCGCGCCGCCTCGAGGATCGCGGTGCCCAGGGCGGGCAAGACGTCGGGGTGCAGCGAGGACTCGGGCTCGTTGAGGGCGAGGAGCGTGGGTGGCCGCGGGGAGTTCAGCGCGGTGAGTAAGAGCACCATGCGGAGGGTCCCGTCGGACCACTCGTGCATGGCGAGGGGGCGTGCGACGCCGGGGACCACGAGCTCGAGAGAGAGCTGGCCTCGCGACGATTCGACCTGGATCTGTGAGCCCTGAAGTGCGCGCGCGATCGCACGGTCCAGCGCGTTACCGTCGCCGTTTTCGCGGATGGTCTGCAGGGCGGACGCGAGGTCGGCGCCGTCGTCCGAGAGCACGGGTGTGCGGGTAGCAGTGCATGCGCGCCTTGCGGGCGCGTCCGAGTCGACCCTTAGCTGGTGATAAAACCGCCAACGCAAGATCTCTTGTCGCAAGCGCGCGAGCATCGGAAATCTCTGTGGATCCGCGAAGGTTCCGAGCACTGATTCGCTCTGCGAAATCCCATCTAGAATCTCACTTCGCCCACCCTCTGAGTCTCGCGCGGTCGCGCTGTGGTTGACCCGCTCTAAGATCACGTGTCTCCGCGAGCCCTCGAGCATCCACGCGCGCTCGCTCTTGATCAGCGGGTCGAGCGCAAACATGGAGCCCTGATCGCCGACCGGGAGACCCAGCTCAAGCGCGTAGCTCCATTGCCCCGCATGTGCGCGCAGGGTCACCCTGCGGGGGCCCTCTTTGCGCGCGCCTGCCCACAAGATCGAGGGCATCCCGCCCTCGGCCGCGAGCACGCGTGCGAGGGTGCCTTGCGCTGCTGCGTGCACGAGCTTGAGGGACTGGTAGAGGTTGCTCTTTCCGCTGCCGTTGGGGCCGACGACGACGGTGATGGGGCCTAGCGCGCAGCGGACCTTTTGCAGCGATCGGTAGCCTTCGACCTCAAGCGATGTGAGCACAGCGGGCAAGATGCTAACAGCAAGCCCGAGAGCGCACTTGGAATAGCAATTTTACCCATCGAGTGACGGAGGAGGCAGCGGTCCAGGGCGCTCATGGCGTACGCGAACTCTCTGGCAGACCCAGCGGTGACGGTCAGCGTCGCAGTAGCAGACCATCGACGCGTCTGGGACCCTAGGGATGCTGTAGGCACACTCCGGCTCGGTTGCGATCCGTGCGCTGCAGCGCGCGCCAGTCCGTGGGCGTCTTGTGGGGCAGGGCGCGCTCGACTGCGCTTGCGCCTCGCGACATGCACTGAGCAAGGGCAATGCAACAATGGGCGCCAGCAGCGCCAGCTTGCGTAGAAAGTGCATCGGTGAGCGGATCATGCGCACAGCGTGCATCGTGAGGCCGAGGCTTGTCACGCGACTGTCCGCTGCGCGCAGCTCAGCCAAAGTGATGCGCTGCGACGGTGGCGCCAAACAACCGCGTCCGAAAGGCGACCCGCCCGCGGTCTTGTCCTGCGGCCCCGGCCACGACCATGAGCGGCAACAGGTGCTCTTCGCGGGGGTGCGACGCGCGTCCGCCCGGGGCGCTGGCCCAGCGCGCGAGTTGTTCGTTGCGCTGTGATTCGTCGAGCGAAACCGTCTGCGCGAGCCACTGGTCAAACGCGTCGGAGTCCGCGTTGCTCCCGTGCATTCGCATCGCGCGCATGTTGTGAAAGCTCATGCCGGACCCGACGATCAAGATGCCCTCGTCGCGCAAGGGCTCAAGGGCCTTGCCGAGCGCGATGTGTGCGCCTGGGTCGAGGGACGCGAGCAACGAGAGCTGCACGATGGGCATTTCGCCCTGTGGCCAGGTGAGCTTCAGTGGCACAAACGTGCCGTGATCGTAGCCTCGAGTGCTGTCGCTCTCGGTGTGCAGTCCCGCGCTTCGCAAGAGTGTCTGGACGCGCGCAGCGAGCTGAAGATCCGTGCGCGCTCCCCAGGTCAGCCGGTACGTCTCGGGCGGAAACCCTGAGTAATCAAAGAGCAGAGGCGGCTGTGGGTGGGTCATGACCGTCGCGACGGGCTCTTCCCAGTGGGCCGAGATGACAAGCGCCGCGCGAGGCCTCGGGCTGCAGAGCTCGCGCAGCCCCACGAGGTAGTCGGTGAGGGCCGCGAGCGCCTCGGGCTCACCCATGGACTGGGTCATAAACGGCCAAGGGCCGCCCCCGTGTGGCAGGTAGACCACAGGCATCCGCGCGTGCCTCTCAGCGCCCGTAGAAGAGCCCGTGGGGGTCACAGCGGGGCTTGGGGCCCTCAGGCTAGCCAGCACGGGGATCGCGGCCCCCACGGCGCCTCCTGCGGCCACGGTGAGGGCTGCGCGGCGGGACATCGGCGTGCTGTCTGTGGGCTCAACGCTGCTGGCTTCGGGATCGCGCGGGTCGTGGGTCATGCGAGGAGTGTGAGACGGTTGCGTGCGTGGGACAATCGGTGTGTTTGCGACGCAGTGTTGCGTGAGCGCAACGATCAGCTCAGCACGCGGTACAGGTCTGCCTTGAGATAGTGCCCTTCGGTGAACACGGGGATCCTGGGGTGATCTGCGGGCGCGCCACCGACGTGGATGAGCTGCAGCTGTCTTCGGGACTTACGCGCGCTCTCTCGTACGGTCTCTTCGAATGCCTCGCGGTGGACATGGCTTGAGCACGACCCTGCGAGGTAATATCCACCCGAAATCACCATCGGGAGGCACGCGCTGTGGAGCGCTCGGTACGCGGTCAGGGCCTGCTCGAGCGCGCGCTCGCTTGGCGCAAAGTTGGGCGGGTCCGCGATCACCAGGTCGTAGCGGGCGCGGTTGCGGTTGAGCACTTCGGTGTGCTTTGCGACGTCGGCGACGATCCCGCGGTGCTTCTCGGGGTCGAGGCCGTTGAGCGCCCAGGTGTCATTGGCGAGGGCGATCGCTGCGGGGGCGATGTCGACGGTGTCTACGAGGCGCGCGCCGCCGAGGCCCGCTGCGACGCTAAAGCCGCCGGTGTAGCCATAGAGGTTGAGCACGCGGGCGTCGCGGGCGAGGGTGCGGACGAGGGCGCGGGACTCACGTTGATCAAGAAAGAGTCCGGTCTTTTGGCCTTCTTCGAGGTCCACCAAGAGCTTCATTCCGTGCTCGAGGACCGTGCGGCGCGGCTCGCTGAGGGTGCCGTGCATGAGCTGCACTTTGCGCGCGTTGGGCTGGTCGTTGCTGTTGCTTGAGCGTCGCAATAGCGTGGTAATTTGCAGCGGAGCCAGCGCTTCGATCAGCACCGCGCCGAAGCGATCAGCCCAGGCGCTCGCGCCCGCGCCGTCGGTCTTCAGGACGGCGACGTCGCCGTATCGGTCGACCACGAAGCCGGGCAAGCGGTCGCCCTCGCCGTGGATCAATCGGTAGGCGTTGGTGTCTGCAGGGATGACCCGCGCGCGAAGCGAGAGGGCCTCGTCGATGCGCGCGCGAAAGAGAGATTCACCCAGGGTTTCGTCCCGCAACGTGAAGACCCGTGCGCCGATGACACCTCCGTCGCTGATGCCACGTGCGACGAACTGTCCGCGCGCGTCGAGGATGGTCACGATGCTCCCGGCTGGGGCGCTCGCGCGCAGGGCGTCTTGGTAGATCCAGGGGTGCCCATCGCGGAGGGTTCGCTCCAGGGGGCGTGCGAGGGTGAGCGTGTGTGAGTCAGAGGTGTGCGTCATGGAGTGTGGCCTTGGTGCATGCGTCGGGTGCGATGCAGATGCGCCAAGCTCATACGCCATTGCGGCAGGGTTGTGCTGCGTGATCGCCGAGAGACTACCGTGAAAGTCGCAAGATCACGGCCTCCATGAGGTCCACGTTTTGCTGCACTTTTTCTAGCGGAAACCCTGCGCGTCGCGCGATCGCCGCCACGCGCTCGACGGCCGCCGTGATGCACTGGATGGTGAGCTTGTCTGGGCACGCATCAGCGATCGCCGCAGAGATAATCGCGTTGGGGTCGAGCGCTGAGACGCGGCCATCGAGCTGGTTTTCGACGCTCTCTGCGGCGAAACAAGAGAGCAAAAACCTCGGAAATTTACTGATCGAATCGAGATCAGGGACCGCGTCGGCGCTCAGCCCTTCGACACCGCATAGGGGCAACCCGAGGGCGCTCCAGGCGAGCGTTCCGCCGTCGAGGCTGGCGACGGTGAAGGGCACCGCGTCGGTGATCTGTTCGGCGAGAATGGCGCTGCGTCGTCCGCTGGTACACAGCAGCGCGACCTGCGCGCCGGGCTCAAAGCGATCGCAAAACGCGGCCATCTCCGAGACGATTTGCTCTGTGGGGATCGAGAGCGATCCTGGGACAAATCCCAGGGCACCGTGGCGTTCGTCGTGGGGACGAATGTCAATCATGTGCCACGAGGGGTCGTTGGCGAGCTGCTGCGCGTTGACGTGGTGAAAAGTGCGGCTCACGAGTCTAATTCCTGCGCCATTTCTCTTAAAATACGAGCGACATGGACGAGCGGCCTGAGTGCTCGACGAAGCTCGCGACGCCTGCAAACTCGACGTTGGGCAGATCGACGATATCGCGCTTGGTCAGGCCCATCAGGCCCATGCTCATCGAGCACACGATGAAGCGCACGTCTTGCTTGACGGCCTGCTCAACGAGCTGATCGAGCGTAAGGATCTTTCTGCGTTTCATGAGCCAGTTGAGCATCCGCGTGCCCATGCCGCCCATGCGCAGCTTGGCGAGCTGCTGCCGTCCCGGTCCCGACGGGACGAAGTACCGCATCATGCCCTCGACGAAGCCCACGGGTTCGCGGTCCATGTTTGCGCGTGGGCGCTCGCCGCGAAGCAAATGCACGGCCCAAAACGAGAAGAACATGTCGACCTTCATGCCCTGCGCGGCGGCCGCGTTGGCGCACATCATGGCCGCGAGCAGCCCCTCGAGGTCGTTCTTCAGGACCAAAATGGTCGCGCGGTTTTCTCGCACGGCGGGCGTGAGTTCGTCGCTGGGCGCTGCCGCAATGGCTAGAGAATTTGCAGTCAAAGCGAGCGCAGAGCTTGTCGGCGCGGGGGCGTCGAGCGCGGTCGCGAGGGGCTCGATCGCAGGCGCGGGCGCGAGCGCCGCTGGGGCGGCTGTGGCTGGGGGCGTAGGAGCCAATGTGGGCGCGGCAAAATCTTCGGTCGCGAGCAGGATATCAAAGAGCATCTGCGTGCCATCACGGCGGACCGATTGCACTTGGCTGTCGGTAGCCATCGCCCACGCGATGATCTTGGCGTCGAGTCCAGGGCCGTCGCCGACGAGCCGGACTTCTTGAGGTCCTCCGGCGCTGACCACCTCGCTGAGTTTGCGGATGGCCTGCACAGCACTTAGCCCAATCGCGTCGACCGTGGTGCGCGACGAGGCTGCGGTAGTGTCTGGCTGCGAGGTAGACGATCGCGGCGCGGGGACCTGCTGTTGGCGCGCGTCGTTCTCGAACGAGCGTGTCACCGAGGGAGCGCTCGGGGATGTGCGAGGGACGGAGATCGCGCTTGGCTTCGCAGCGCTTGCGCTGGGCCCGCCGGCGAGCGTGACCGTCGCGCGGATCACGTTGCCCTGGCGCGTGACGCTTACGACCTCAGACTTGGTCGAGCGACACCACGCCTTGAGATCGGTCGGAAAATCGTCGTCGGTCGCCAGAATGACCAGTGTTTCGCCAGTGTCTTTGAATTTTCGCGCGGCCTCGGCGAGGCGCAAAATGGGCGCGGGGCACTGCATCCCGCGGCAGTCCACAACCTTGGGGTCATCGGTCGAATCAACGGTCATTGTCATTTGAGTATTTCCAGTCAAAAGTGGGTCAAGCGAGAGTCCGGTTTGCGCAGCGGCGCACGGGGTTACTTCATGCCAAAGGCTGCAGGGATCGAGTCCGCGGCCGAGTTGCGAAGTCGGTCGTAGTGTTCGCGGATTCCGCGGGTGCGCTCGAGCATTCGCGCGACGGCGTTGTAGAGGTCGTCACGACCGAGCGGGAGCGCGAGCTGCTGATCGCAGCCGCAGAAATTCACGCTGCGCTGGAGCATCTCGACGTTGAGATGCGTCGAGAGCAGCACGCGAGAGACCTCGCCCGCGGCACCCAACATGGCCAACAAGGGGTCCTCAAGGATCACGTCCATGTCGCCATAGAGCACAACCCACGGGGGCACGATTTTCTCTTGGCGCAAGAGACCCGCCATGGTCTCGCGGTGGTCACCGCTGACCACCCGAACCTCCATCGATTGCCTCAGAAAATTGATCGAGTCGCGCACAACGGGCCGCGAAAACACAGGGTCTGAGTCAAGCAGCCAGAGTGAGATGGGCTCTTCGGACCAACGCAGCGCGCTGAGGCCCATGGGGCGTGAGCGAGAGGGCGTCTCGAGACGCGCTTGGGTGGCCTTGAGCGCCTCGTGAAACGCGCGCGCCGACTCGTAGCGATCGTTAGGGTCCTCGGCGATGGCGCGTGCCACCACGCTCACGACCGAGTGCGAGAGGTCCATCGAGGGTCGCAGCGCGGGCGCTCGAGTGGTCTCAAGCGCGCCGAGGTCATGGGTCACATTGCGCAAGGGTTCGCCGGCTAGACACTGAAACAACAGCGCGCCCACGGCGTAGATATCACTGCGCTCGGAGCGACGGCCACCCCGCAGCCTTTCGGGTGCGAAATACCGCATTAAATGCATGTCGAACTGCTTGTGACTCGTGCTCGATTCCGCGGGGCTCGACTCGATGTCGTACTCTACAAACCGCGCACGGCCATCGCCCGATTGGAGCATGACGACCTCGGGCCGGATCACACCGTGCGCGAGCCCCAGCGAGTGGGCCTCGGTGAGCGCCTCGAGCAGATCCAGCGCGATCCGAACGGCGCGAGGGGTGCTCAGCTTGACGCCTCCCACGAGCGCGTCGCTCAACAGCTCTCCACGGATGCTCTCGTACACTACGAACGCCGATCGGCGACCGTTGATCGAGGCCTCTCCGGCGTCAATCATGCGTGGATTGGCACGGTTGCGCAGGGCGCTCTGCACGATGCAAGCGCGACGAAGGCGTGCGAGAGATTGAGCGTTTTGGGTCGAGAAGACCTGCACACTGACAGGGCGATCGAGAGAGACCTGCGTCGCCTCGTACCACTGGCTCGACGCGTTCTCGCGGGTGAGCCGCCCAAGGGCGTAGTGATGCGACGATTCGAAATGCCACTGGCTCCCGAGCGCGAGAGAGTCGAGGGTGATGGCGGGGGCGACGCCGCTGAGCGAAGCGAGCGCATCGAGGACCTCGTCGGCCGTGGTAAATCGCTTTTCCTTGGATTTTTCAAGGAGCTTTCGGACGACGGCCTCGAGCTCTGGCGAGGCGTTGCAGCGAGAGTTCTTGTCACGAAGCGCGGGCACTGGCGCGGTGAGATGCGAGAAGAGCGTCTCAAGGTGTCGTTCGCTGTGAAAAGGCGGGTGCCCCGTGAGCATCTCAAAGAGCATCACACCGACGGCGTAGAGATCTGCGCGCGCGTCGACGTCTTGCGGGTCCATGTGCTCGGGGCTCATGTACTCGGGGGTCCCAAGAAGCGATCCTGCGCGTGTCATGGGCGCAGCGCCAGGGGCGGTCTCTGCCGGGGTGAGCTGCTTGACTAGGCCAAAATCCAGCACTTTCACCAGATCGCGGCCCTCGTCATCGGCGACGATCATCACGTTTGCAGGCTTGAGATCGCGATGAATAATCCCTTGCTTGTGCACGAGCCGAAGCCCACGCAGGATCCCGCGCGTAATCTCGACCGCGACGGAAACCTCAAGCGCGCCGCGGGTGACAATGCGGTCGTGCAGGGTGGTCCCGCGGAGCAGCTCGAGCGCGAGAAAATAGCTCTCTTCTTCGTCGGGGCTCTCTGGCTCAACCCGCCCGTAGTCGTACACCGTGACGAGGTTGGGATGGTTGAGCTGGGCTGTGAGGCTCGCCTCGAGAAAGAACCGCTGCCGAAAACTCTGATCGGTGAGCGCTTGCATACGCAGCACTTTGAGCGCGACCTCGCGGCCGAGAGGCAGCTGCTCTGCGCGATACACGACGCCCATCCCGCCTTCGCCGAGCAGCTCGAGGATGCGATAGCGTTCGTTGACGAGCCGCCCTGGCTGCAGCGCTTGCTTTTTGGTGGGGGAGCTCAATTGCAAAGAAGTCACAGCCGCACAACGTCGCATATTTCGTGCGGCGCGCACAGACGATCCTAGGCGATTGGTGCCGATTCACGTGTGCACCGAGCGCGATGGTTAAAGAAACGGCGCTCAGGGATCTCGATTCATCAGCGAGACGTACGGTGAGGTTTGCGCAGCGCGCGAGACACAGGTCCCACGCGCAGAGGCACTACAGCGACACGTAGAAGTAGTTGAGGCACATCTCGTCGTCGGAGCCTTCGCCCCAACGGAGCTCACGCGAGGGCTGCTGGACGCCATCGACGTAGGGCTGATTGGCCTGGGTATTGTCCCACACGCAGGTGGTACGGAGGGTGTCACCAACGGCAGGGCGGTAGGGCAATGCAAAGAAGTAGTTTTGCTGCCAGTGAAAGTCCCACGAGGGGATGTTCACCATGCATTGCGTGGCACCTGCGGCGGTGTTGGGGGTCGTCTCGACGTGGATCGAGTGACCGCGCTGGTGCATGTGCGGAAACACGCCGAAGATACGCAACGGGAGCGTGTTGCGAAACGTTGCGACGGCGGTCGAGCGCGGGTCGGTGGGGCCTGCGTTGGCGGGCACCATGAAGTCGTTGTTGAGCTGCGGGATCCAGAGCGCTTGTTGCGTGGTGCCGGGTTCGCCCAAGAAGAGCTCAATGCGCGTGCGATCGGTCATCCCGCGCTTGGAGGGCGGGATGTAGTAATGCACTTGCATGACAAGTCGCGAGCCGGGCTTGATGCGGATGCCCGTTCCGTTGGGATAATACCCGTCGACGCCGCCTGGCGCCCATCCGTGGATCTGCTGGACGTCCACATCGGCGATGTCGCCATTGGTGCCCACGCGATAGCCAGGGTCGATGCCTACGCCGCCGTAGCAGGTGTAGCCAGGTCCTGGCGTGGCGTCATCGAGGCGCTGGAGCGCGGGCAGAGCCGACTGGCGAACCTCGAAGAGCAACATGTGATGCACGATGCCCGGATTGCCGGGGCGAACACGCACGCCTACGACGTCCCGGCTGGTTGTCAGCGCGGGATCTACGATGAAGCAGTGGTAGTCGTCCGTGCGATTTTGCATGGGCAAATACGCTTCGGTAGGCTCGACGATGAGCTGGCCTGGGGTAGCCGGAAGCGGGCGCGTGGTGCCTGTGCGGGGGGTGGCTGCGCGGTACTCGCTCATGGTGCCCTCGGGCGCACCCGCGGCCTCCCATTGCACAAACGTGGCGATCTCGGCGTCGGTGAGCGCGCGCGAGTCTTTGAGATCACGGCACCCGGCGGCGGGCATCCACGGCGGCATGATCCGGTTGCGGACTTGGCTAGCGATCACACGCGCGAGGGGCTGCACGGCAGCGTAGGTGCCCAAGTCCATCGGACCGATGCCCCCGGTGCTGTGACATCCCTGGCAATTTTGCTCGACAAGCGGACGAATCGCGCCCCAATAGGTGAGCGCCGCGGGGGTTGCGATTTCGCTGCTCGAAGCGTCGGTCGCGATCACATCGTCAGCGGGCAGCGGAGCGTCCATCGTGGCGGCGACGTCGCTGCCTTGAGTGATGTCACTGGCCGCGTCGGCGGGATTCGGGGTGACGGGCGGGCTGCACGCGCTTGCGGTGCCAAGCGCGAGAGCTAGCCATAACGTGCGCCATGGTTTCATTGGGTGGACTCTCGGTCTTGTGACGCGGGCAAAGGGGTGCTGCGTCGCGGGTGGATGGGGAGGGATCAAGGGTTGCGGTGGGGCTGCCTAGGTGGCCTCGAGCCACGACGGCGATAGTCCGTCGAAGACTAACAGCAAATGCGAAGCGTGCGGGGCAGATGGGCCGTTTGCGACAATCGTGCTCAACCTGCACGGCGCCGTCTGTGTGGGTGCAGGCGGTGCACGGCGTCCCCGCGAGGCCTCTGCACGCCGCCCCGCGGAGGCTGGGAGGCCCCGCGAGGCTTCGGGCGACTGGCAACGCGGTTCCAAATGGCCCCGAGAGGCCCAAATGGCGCCGAGCACCGGTCGCATCCGGCCTTGGATGCCCGGTTTGGACCGCGAGGGCAGTCCACGAAGGCCTTCCAGGGTCAAAAACACACTGCCCACCGGTTAGACGGAGGCCTCTCGTGGGGTGCATGCGTGGTTGACCACCAGGCAACACTTTCCGTAACTTGGTCGAGGCCCTCGCTTGGGCCTAAGGAGAGATCAAGTGATGTGTCGCGAGTTGGCGGGATGGGTGTGGGTTGTGACCTCGCTCTTGATGCTTGGGAGTGGATGCAGGGGACCTTCACGGGAATGCAATTCGCCCAACCTCATCTATGTCGAATCCGAGATGATGTGTATTGGCTATTGCGGCCCAAACAACAGCACCGCAATCTGCATCAGCCAGGACGGAGGCGTCGTTGAATCCGGGGTGCGCGACGCGAGCTTGGCCGAGATGGACGCACCCTCCTCGGATGCCTCAAACGACGTGCTTGTGTGTGACGAGTTGCAGTCGCGCTGCAGCGGAATGTGTGTCAACACCCAGACCGATTCACGCAACTGCGGTGCCTGCGGACGAGGATCTGCAACGGTGCTCGGAGGGACCGAGGTTTGCGTCTCGGGCATGTGTGGTGTGACCTGTAATCCAGGACGCCATCTGTGTGACAACCGCTGTGCGGAGGACACCTCGCCTGCGTCCTGTGGGACACAGTGTGTCCCCTGTCCGGCGCCGCCACTGGGCGGCATCGCGACGTGCATAAGCAGCGCATGTGGCTTCGAGTGCGCGCAAGGCTACGATCGGGTGGGAGCTGGCTGCGAGCTTAGAGTGCCTAGGCAGATTGCGCCGCTGAGCACCAGTACGGTGACCTCGCAGCGCCCTACATTGCGCTGGGCTCAGCCTGTGGGGCTCACCGAAGCTCAGGTTGAGCTGTGTCGCAATCGTGCAATGACCAGTTCGTGCCTGACGCAGCGTGCTTTGGGCAGCAGCGTGCGTCCCTCCACAACACTGAGCGCCGGGGTTTGGTATTGGCGCATGCGGGGTGTGCAAGCAGGGACCCCAGGCACCATGAGCAGCCCGGTGTGGCAGTTTCGGGTGGGCGCACGAAGCGCTCCAGTGGACGCCTCCTGGGGCACAGAAGCAGACTTCAACGGGGATGGCTTTGCGGATGTCGTGGTGGGAGCACCGGAAGCCTCCCCGGGCGGGCTGGCTCGTGCGGGGACAGTGAGCGTGTTTATGGGCAGCTCCAGCGGGATAGCGAGCACACCCAGCATGGTGTTGGAGGGAACCACAGCCGGTGGCCTCTTTGGCTTCTCAGTTGCGAGTGCCGGTGATGTGAATGGCGACGGTTTCGCGGATCTTGTTGTCGGTGCATTCGGCGCGTTTGCGGCCGGGCGCGCATTGGCTGGGACGGCAAGCGTATTTGCTGGCAGTTCCACCGGTCTTGCCTCGACTCCGATAAGCGTATTGAATGGAGTGGCATCCGGTGACCTCTTTGGCGCGTCGGTTGCGAGCGCGGGGGATGTGAATGGCGATGGTTTCGCGGATGTCCTTGTGGGGGCGTATGGCGCGGACCCAGGTGGGCGCAATGAGGCAGGGGCTGTAAGCGTGTTTGCTGGAGGTGAGACAGGCATTAGCGCAACTCCGATGGGCGTACTGAATGGCGCCGCGTCGGGGGACGCTTTTGGCGCGTCAGTCGCGAGCGCGGGAGATGTGAATGCCGATGGCTTCACAGATGTCGTCGTGGGTGCGCTACGTGCATCTCCGGGTGGGCGCAATGAGGCAGGTTCCGTGAGTCTTTTTGAGGGCAGTCCCACTGGCATTCTGCGCACGCCGCGTCTGGTCTTACACGGCCCCGCAGCGGGGGATCTCTTTGGGGCGTCGGTCGCGAGCGCGGGGGATGTAAATGGCGATGGCTACGCGGATCTCGTTGTGGGTGCCTCTGGCGCATCGCCGGGTGGGCGGGCACTTGCGGGGGCTGCAAGCGTCTATGCAGGCAGCCCGACCGGGCTGACTTCCACTCCGATAAGTGTATTTGACGGAGTCGCTCCACGTGACCTCTTTGGCGCGTCGGTTGCGAGCGCGGGGGATGTGAATGGCGATGGTTTCGCGGATGTCCTTGTGGGGGCATATGGCGCGGACCCAGGTGGGCGCAATGAGGCAGGGGCTGTGAGCGTGTTTGCCGGAACTGCGACCGGACTCACTGCGACTCCATCGGTTATTCTGCAGGGAGTTGCAGCGAGTGACAACTTTGGCTTCTCGGCTGCGAGCGCGGGTGATGTGAACGGAGACGGCTTCGCGGAGATCGTTGTCGGAGCCGCTGAGGCATCCCCAGGAGGTCGCACTCGCGCAGGCACAGCGAGCCTCTTTTTGGGCATCGGGACAGGCTTCAGGGCAACACCGACTATCGTGCTGCAGGGTGCCGCAGCGGGTGATTTCTTCGGCCTATCTGTCGCGAGCGTTGTGGAGGTGTCTGCGGACGCCTTTGCTGACTCTCGCCGTAGGGGCCTCTGTTCGCACGCAAGGGCGCTTCTCGCCATGCTGAGTTAGGCACTCGACGCGGCCGTAAGACCCATCGACACAGACTGCCATGCCCAGAACGAAGGCTGTTTGCGGTGTCTCAATCGACACTCGCGCAGCGCTCTGGACGCGAGTGCCCAATTGGCAGCAAAAGTTGTCATTGCGCCCGCGTCGATCGGTCTCTGCAAAGCATCGGAACCTCTGCCTGCTATCAATGACCCAAGGGCGTATTGTTAAATCGCAGGCTTCGCGCTGTGTTCAGTTCTGAGATGAGCTAGTTCAACCGAAGCGCGGCTCTGGCGCCATCAGTCCTTCAGCGGCCTCAGGCCTCTTCGCGTGGCGCCGGGACAAAGACCGCTGCGCCGTCATCTCGGGTGAGGTCAAGCACGAGCTTTCCCTTGACGGGGGGGCCGTTGCCGGGGCGAAACACGCCGGTTCGTGTCCGTCCCTTGCTGACGAGCTGCTCGACCTGGCCGGCCGTGAGCTTGCGTCCGGCGACCTCAAACCAGAGCACAAATTTGCATCCCTCACGCCATCGCGCGCAGCCCCACCCGCGGTTGCCTGTGACGAGGCTCGCGAGACCACATCGCGGGCACTGGAGGGCTTCGAGCGCGATCGATGCGGTGGCTCCTTCGGGGGATTTTTTGAGAACTTTGCTGCCCGATGGGCTCGCAACACGCTTGGGCGCCGCGGGGCTATTGGCAGCGTCACGCGCGGTCGAGCGCTCTGCGCGGGCGCGACGCTCGGGTGCTGGCGCAGGAGCTTCGGGAGCGTCAGACGAGCCACGCGCGCCGCTGGCGAAGACAAAACTGAGCGTCCCGTCGTCGAGCAATTGCAACGCGGCCGAGAAGCTTTTGCCCGCGCGAGAGGTAAACCCGCGGAGCTCCCTCGTGCTGCGGTGTCGAAGCAAAACGGCTGCCAAATCACTCGAGATTTCTCGTTGTGCCAAGCGCTTCGGGATGCTCAATCCGCAAGGCGCGGGCCCCACCGCGCAGCCATAATCCGCGGTGCGGTTGACCACGCTGGAGCCGCAGCGAGGGCACCTCCCGATGACCTCGGCGGTCGCGGTGGTCTCGGGCGGCTGCACCGAGAGGGGCGCCGCGCGCACGGTGTCTACGGCCTCACGGACGAAGCTCGCGATGTCGCGCATAAACGCCGCGCGGGTGTCTTCGCCGCGCTCAATCTGGTTGAGTCGCGCCTCCCACTCGCCGGTCATTTCGGCCGAGGTCAGCGCGGCGATGGGCAGGGCGTGGACGAGGCCACTTCCCAAAGGTGTCGCCACCACTACGCGCCGATCGCGCTTGATAAATCCTCGGGTAATCAGCGTCTCGATCACGTTGGCGCGTGTCGCGGGGGTGCCCAAGCCTCGGTCTCGCATGGCGTCGCGCAGGGCGTCGTCGTCGATGGTGCGACCTGCGGTCTCCATCGCGCCCAGCAGAGTGGCCTCGGAGTATCGCTGCGGTGGTCTAGTCTGCTTTTTGAGTGGTTGATACCGCGCGCTGAGCCGCTCGCCCTCGACCAAGAGCGGGAGGTCTCGCGCGCGCTCGTCGGTGTCTTCTTGCGCGTCGTCGACGTCGTCGCGGGGCTTGCGCTTGCTGGGTGCCGCGTCGTCGCGGTCGATCCCTGCGACCTGCTGCCAGCCTGCCGCGATCTTGACGCGTCCGCGCGTGACAAAGCGATCGGGGGGTGGGGGCAGGGCGTCGAGGATGGTGGGGCCGTCTGCGTTTGATTCCTGCGGTGGCGTTCGCTGTGTGGTGACAGAGACTGGCGCTCCGACGCGTACGACAATGTGGGTGTCGTCGAACTCTGCGTCTGCGCAAAACGCTGCGATAAAGCGCCTGGCGACGAGGTCAAAGAGCTTGCTCTCGTCAGGGCTGAGACCGCTGGCGGGGACGGCGCGTCCGGTGGGAATAATCGCGTGGTGATCGCTCACCTTGCCATCGTTAAAGACCCGGCGCGGAGCAGGGGGATCTGCGACGAAGGGCTGCGCAAACGCGGTGTAAACCGGGACGTTTGCGAGGGCTCGAAAGATGGTTGGGAGCTGCGGGATGGTGTCTCGTGTGAGGTACCTTGAGTCGGTCCGCGGGTAGGTCAGGAGCTTGTGTTTTTCGTAGAGGGCTTGCGCGATTTCGAGCGTGCGCGACGCGCTCAATCCGTAGCGCTTGTTTGCGGTCCGCTGGAGGCTCGTGAGGTCAAACAAGAGGGGCGGGGGTTCGCGGGTGCGTTGGGTCCGCACGGTCTCTACGACGGGCTGGGTGTCTTTCGCGCGTAGGGCCGCGGTCTCACAGCGAGAGATCACCGCGTTGGCGAGTGACTCGTTGGCGAGCCGCGCGCCCGAGACGTGCGTCCAGAGTGCGCGAAACTGCGCAGCGCGCTGAGTGGTAAAATGTCCCTCAATTTGCAGATAATCCTTCGGAACAAACGTCGCGATCGCGTCGTCCCGGTGCACGATCAGCGCGAGGGTAGGGGTCTGCACGCGCCCGATCGAATACAGGGTTCGATCGGCGCCTTGGCGTGCGCGGGCGGTGACAGCGCGCGTCGCGTTGAGACCCACGAGCCAGTCGGCCTCGGAGCGGCATCGTGCGGCGTCCGCGAGGCGGTCGTATCGGGCGCCTGGTTCGAGCCGCGCGAAGGCCTTGGTGAGGGCCTCGTCGGTCAGGGCGTTGACCCACAGGCGCAGCATTCGAATCCGACTCCCGCTGAGCTCGTAGACGTAGCGAAAGATCAGCTCGCCTTCGCGGCCAGCGTCGCACGCGTTGACCACGCTCGCGAAGCTGTCATCGCGGAGGAGCGCGCGGACCGCGCGAAATTGTTCAGGCGCTCCGGTTGAGATCCGCAGCTTAAATCGCTCAGGAATCATCGGGAGCGTGTCGAGGCGCCAGACCTTCCAGCGCGCGTCGTAGGCCGCGGGCTCGTCAAGCTCTACCAAGTGTCCAACGCACCAAGTGATCACGTGCGATGGGCCCTCGAAGAACGTCCGGCCCTGGGCTGCAACTCCGAGCGCGCGGGCGATGTCGCGAGCCACCGAGGGCTTCTCGGCGACGACGAGCATCCGGCCCTCGCCGTGGGTTTTAGCTGCTGGGGCGCGGCTGATTGGGGGCCCACGGCGGGGGCTTGAGCGAACGTTGGATACCATGGCGCTTCGTGTTGCCCACCATAGCGTGCTCTGTGGGTGTGCCTAGGCTTGGCGCACCCGATCGTGACAGAATATGACAATTCTGAAGATTTCACGCGCGCATAAGTGTCGGTGGCGCGCTCGGTTCTTCTCTCTCGGTATCTGGACGATGTACAACGCGGGGGCGTGTCACTGCGACGCCGAGGCCTCCTGCGTAGTGCCCGCGGTGACGCCGCAACGACCCCCCATGAGCCAGTCGAACGACGACCCTTCTTCGGTGCACTCCATCCGCGCATCGATCTCACCACCCTCTCACTCCCACTCAATGGCCGCAGCAGGCATGGGTTCGCCGTCGTTCGCGATGGACGAAGACTCACGCGCGCTGATGCTCGCGCATGGTCAAGCGGTCGCAAAGGTCGCGCTCTCGACCACCGATCGTGCCGAGAGGGGCCTGCTGTTGACCGAGGCAGGCGAGGTCGAAGAGCGTGTGCTTGGAGACGAGCTCGCGGCAGCGAAGCACTACCTCGGCGCGGTCAACAGCTCGCCGAGATTTAGGCCGCCGCTAGACGGGCTGATTCGTTTGTACGTCAAGCGCAAGAGCGCGAGCAATTTGCTCAAGCTCAGCGAGGCGCTCGTGCGGACCGCTTCGACGGAACGAGCCAAAGCTGAGGCGCTCTGTCTCAAAGCCGAAGTGCTTGAAGACCGAATGAACGACGAAGCCGGCGCGCGAGCGACCTACGAAGAGGCCTCGGTCGTTGAGCCCACGTATCACCGCTCATGGATCGCGCTTGAGCGCATGGGGCGACGCAGCGGCGACCTCGAGTTGGCGCAGCGCGCGCTTGCCCAGCTGGCCGCGCTGACGGTCGACCCTTCGCGCAAGAGCGCGCTGCTCTGTGAGCTCGCGCGTGACCTTGAGGCGGACGAAGGGACCCGCGAACAAGCCGCCGACGTGCTGCGCCAAGCGTGTGAGCTCCCGTCGGGCCAGTGGCGATCGCTGATTGCCTTCGAGCGCTTTGCCGAGCGCTACGGACGATTGAGTGACCTCGCGTGGGCGCTCGAGCTCCGAGCCTCGATCGCAGCGGCGGGGATCGATAGAGACGCTACCGCTGAGTCTTCGGGTGAATCTGGCGAATACTCTCTCAAGCAGCTCGCGCACGGTGACAGCGCGCGCCGGGTCGCCGCGGATCTCTGGTCTCGCGCAGCGCGCGTGCGTGCGCTGACGGACGACGGCGCCGAGCTTGCGCTGGCCGACATTGATCACGCGATGCAGCTGGCGCCGGACGACGTTCGCTATTGGCTTGACGCGATGTCTGTCGCAGATCGCGCAGGTCACGCGGGGCGCGCCGCCGAGGCCGCGCAGTGGCTACTCGATCACGACGCCGTGGACCCCTCGATGCGCGGGGCTCTCATGTTTCGGCTCGCTGAGGCGGCCGCGGCAGACGGAGATGGTGACCGCGCGACCTCGCTTTTGCGCGGGATCATCGCGACAGGCAACGGTGAAGACGCTGCTGCAACGGCTGCGCTCTTTGACCAGCTGCTCGCAGCAGGGGATGCGGCCGGCGCCGTCGCCGAGTACGACCGGCTCGCGCAAATCGAAAGCGGTCGCAGCCCCAAGCTTCAAGCTTCGCTCCAGCGAGCCGCCGCGACGTTGTCGCTCGCGATGCTCGGTGATCGCGACGGCGCGATGGCTCGCTTTGCGTTGGCCGCAGACGCGGACGACAAAGACCTGCTCTCGCGTCGTGCGTGGCTGACGCTCTTGCCCGCGAGGCCCGAAGAGCCTCAGCTCCGTAGGGCGTTGGCGACGGTGGATGCGTTGTTGGCAGCCAACCCCGAGCCTGACGAGCGCGCGCGGCTGCTCTTTGAGAAGCTGCTCTTTCAGCGCGTCGGGCTGAAGCAGTCTGCCGCGAACACCGCAGAGCTTTTGGCGCGCGCGGGTGAGCCCTGGGCGCTGTCTCTCGCGATGGCGTGGCACGCGTCCGAAGGGGCCTTTGGGCACGCCGCGCGCATCGCTCAAGAGCTGCTGGCTGTCGCGGCTCCGGCGGACCGCGCGGACGTGGCTGCATGCACTGCGCGCTTGCTTTTGGCAGGTGGTGACGAAGTGCGCGCGCGCGAGGTCGCGACGTCTGCGCATCTCGAAGATCCGGCGGACGCGTTCGCTGCGACGCTCGCATTTAGGCTGGCGTTGGCCGCGCGCGAGAGCGGCGCCGCGCTGGATATTCTCGTGACTCGGTCGCTACAGCTTGGTGACGCCGAGGCCGCCGCGTGGCTCACGATGGGCGCTGTCCTGCTTGGGGCGCAGATGGCGACCGCCGAGTCGCGCAAGGCCCTTGAGGCGGCGTCTGAGCGCGACCCCGCGTCACCCGCTGTGCGTGCTGCGCTTCTCGCGACGACGCGATGGCGAGCAGACTTTGTCGTCCGCGGCCGGATGGCCAACGCCGGGCTGAGCAACCCGGACACCGGCGACGAAGAGACCGCGTTGGGCGTGCAGTATGTACTTGCACAAAAGTTTCTTGAGCACGACGCCGTGGCGGCCGAAGAGTCCATGGAAATGGTCACGCTCCGCGCCGGCCACGACTCGCTCAGCGTGGCGCTGTTGCACGCCTTGATGACTGGTTCGCGACACGGACCTGATGCGCAAGAGACCGTAAACGCGCTGCAAATGGTGCTGGGCGCGATGAGCGGCTCGGACCCTCTGCGCAACGCGTTTGAGCTCGAAGTCGCGCGGGCGTTGTCCTCGTCCGTGGATACCGCGGACCAAGCGCGAGACATGCGACAGCTCCTCGAAGAGGAGAGTGACGGCAGCGTTGCGCCTCGGTTGTTGGCGTTGCTTGATGCGATCCAGCGTGAGGACCGAAGCGACCTCAGCGTCGCGTTGAATCGTGTCGCCGAGAGCGCCGATCCTGGCAGCGCGGTCGCGCTACGGAGCGCGGGTTTGGCGAGCCTTCTTTCGCTCGGGAATGTGCGATTGGCGAGAGAATTCGCGCTTCGTTCTGCCGATAGCGTGGCCTCGGTGCTTGCGCTCTCCGAGCTGCCCGCGACGTTGGATCAAGCGGGCACCCGTGCGGTCGCGTTGAAGGCACGCGCGGAGCTCGCCGCGAGCCCTGATCAGAAGCTCATGCAGCTGCGACGTGCGGCCCTCTGGAGCTCTCTCGCCGGACGTCCCGACGAGGCCATCGCCCTCGCGGACTTGGTCCTCGCCGAAGACCCAGCCGACCTCGCCGCGTGGGACATCGTGCGGACGTGTTCGCGTCGGCAGGGTGCCTTTCGGCGTGTCGTGGATGCATGCAAGGCCATGGCGAAGCTCGCCAAGGGGCCGGACGCGGCCGCAGCGTTGTGGGAAGAAGCGGGCGTCACGCTCTTTGATCAGCTTGAGCGTCACCGCGAATCCGAGCAGCCCTTGCGGACGTCGTTGGACCTCGATCCAACGCGTGAGATGGCCTATCGGCGGCTGCGAATTATTCTCGAAGCGCGCAAGGACTTTGCCAACCTTGAGAACCTGGTGACTACGCGGCTCTCGGCAGAAGAATCCGAGCAAGAGCGCGTCGCGTTGTTGTGGGAGCAGGCACGACTTCGGCGTGCCCTCGGTCGCCGCGAAGAGGCCCTCGAGAGCGCCATGCAGGTGGTGGAGTTGGAGCCTGAGCACGTCGCAGCGCTCGCGCTCGTCGCAGAGGTCAACGCGACCTCGGGCCGTCTCGAAGAAGCCGCCGAGGCCTTGGTCGCCCTGTCTTCCGCGGGCGAGACGCCGGTGTCGCAGCGCCGGGTCGCGCGACAAGGCGCGATTGATATCTTTGAGCATCGGCTCAAGAAGCCCAACCGCGCGATCGAGCTGCTTGAGCGCATGGTGAGCGACGGTGAGGCCAACGACGCGACCATTGAGCGTGGGCTGGGGCTGTCGATTGGCAGCGGTCAGTGGGACGCAGCGCTGCGGTTTTCTCGCGTCGCAGTGGATCGTGCGCCTGGCGCCGCGGCCAAGTGCAAAGCGCTGTTGCGCGTGTGTGAGATCCAACGGGATCGCGTGCGAGACAGCGCGGGCGCGTTGAGCGCAGCGCGCATGGCGCATGATCTCTTGCCCTCGGAGCTCTCGGCGCTTCGTGCGGTTCATGGGCTGAGCGACGACGACGAGCGCTCACGACGTGCACGCAAGACCATCGAGGCGCTTCGCGAGATGATGCGGACCGAGGCGCCCTCGGGTGAATCCGCGCGGCGGATCGCCCTCGCGGCGGAGCTTGGCAGCGATCAGGTGCTCACACGTGTCGCGCTGCGGGCGGCGAGGGCGCTCGGAGAAGATCTCCCGTACTTGCCGATGAGCGTCCCGAGCGGAAAATCTTCGCTCAAAGAAGCCTCGCTGGCCCTGCGAATTCGTGACCCGAACGACGCCGGTGCGCGAGCCTCGCTGGTCGACACCGTGATGCCCGATCTGGCCGAGCTCGCGGGCGTGAGCACCGACGGGTACGGGCTGTCTCGCGGCGATCGCGTGCGCGGCGCTTCGCCCATTCGCGATGTGATTCAGCCCTACGCGACGCTCGCAGGGATGGGCGAGTTTGAGCTCTATGTCGGCGGAAACGACGATCAGCGCATCGCGGTGATCCCCGGGTCGACACCGTCGGTGGTGTTTGGCAAGCGCGTGGTGCCACCGCTGGATGACACCGCGAAGTTTCGTCTCATGCGTGCGCTCTTGCTCGCGGTTCGGGGTCTCTCTGCGATGGATGCGCTCGGTGTGGCTGGCTCCGTCGAGTGCCTCTTGGCCGCCATGGTCGCCGCGGATCTGCCGTTGACGGGTGGAAACGCGGCCATTGAATCGAGGCTCCGCCCTGTGGCCCGCGCGCTCTCGCGGCGCTCGCGCAAGGCGACGGCCGAGCTCGCGCGTCCCATCGCTTCGTCTGCAAATCCGGCCGCCGAAGTGACACGTGGTGTGTGCGCCGCGTTCTCGACCGTGCGTCGCGCGGCGATCGCAGCGACCGGAGCGCTCCCGGCCGCATTTGCAGACCTCACGCTCCATGAGCCTAGCGACGCTGTGCGCCGCGAGCTTGTGCTCTTTGCGGTGAGCGACGGTCTCTCGAGCGTTGTGCGCGAAATCGGTGTGGAGCGAGGCGCGGGCGGCAACTAGTCCGCTGCGACGTGCACGCGCTGAACTTTTGAATTTGCGGGTGGCCATGCTGGTGCCACCGCCCAAGGTAGACAAGACGGTGAGCCGGTGACAGATCGCAAGAACCCCTTTGAGCTGACTCTCGATGACGAGCTCGATGCCCTGCTTGATGGACTCGCGCCCATGGACGAGGTCCCAGCGAAGAGCGCCGAGAAGGACGCGGATGTGGCGGAGGCGACCCCCATGGAGGGCCTACCCGCCATGTCCATGGAGGCCGCAGAGGAGGTTCTCGGAGCCCCTGCGGTTGAGCCCGTGGACGCACCCGAAATCGCGGAGATCGCAGCCCCTGAGGCGAGCGTAGACCTCGAGTCCGCGGCGCCGCTGGCGGCCGACGACTCGCTGTCCGCGGCAGAGGATGCCGCGATCGAGGTCAGCGACGATCTTGAGGCGCTGTCGGCGGCCGTTGTGGTCACGCCAGCAGCCTCGCCAGTGCCCGCGGCGCCGGTCGCGGCTACCGCGAGCCCTGTGGCTCCTCCGCGGCCTCCTGCGATGCCCGCGAGGCCTGCGGGCGCCTTGCCCCCGACCCTGCCTCGGCCTGGCGCGATCGGGTTGCCTGGCGCGGCACCTGCGAGACCGCTCCCGCCGATGCCACCGCGGTCCATCCCGAGACCCGCCGGGGCGAGCGCAGGGTTTCCGCGACCAGCCGGCATGGTTCCGCCACCGCCGATGCCTAGCGCAGAGCCCAGCCCTTTGGCGGACCCTTCAGCGTCGTTTTTGGACTTGGGTGATGAGCCTGTTCTTGAGGCCGCGGTAGAGACAGCCGACGACTCGGCGCTCGACGTTCTTAACCGCCCAACAGCTCCTCCGTCTGCGAATTCGCAGCAAGAACGAGCGCTCTCTCTGGGTGAATCCGAGGCCGAACTCGATCCCGAAGCGCTCGCGCGTGCGACCGAGCGTCCCGAGTCTACTGACGACTGGGCGAGCGCCGCCCCGCCCGCGTCGTTGAGCGACTTGGCCGCGCAGGTGATGGGCGCCTCCCACGAAGAGACTCCGAGTGCAGACGATGGACCGGACGCATCGGTTGAAGGGGACTTCGAGATCGCTGCGAGCGAAGGCGATGACGCGATCTCCCTCGAAGTCTCCGACGAACTGTCGACCACAGAGGCGAGCGCGGATGCCGTCGATGCGAATGACCAGGGCCCAGAGATCGAGCCCACGAGCGACGAACCGAGCGAGATGGAGCTGTCTTTCGATGATGCTCCGGCGCTTGAGGGCGACGACGACGGTCCCGTGTTTGAGACCGAAGATGAAGACGAGACCACCATCTCGATCGAGCAAGAAGACGAGCCCGAAGATGACCGTGGCGCGTTGCTCGCGGCGACCGTTACGTCACGTCAGCGCGATCTTGGTGATAGCAACGCGCACTACGCACGGACGGTGCGAGGTGAGGTCGAAGCGAGGTTTTCGCTGTTAGAATCCGAGGCGGCGTTGACGAAGGACCCGCGCCGGGCTGCAGAGTACTTGGCGCTCGCCGGTGAGCTCGCCGAGGGAGTGCAGGGCGACGTGCTTCGTGCACGTGAGCTCTACGAGTCGTCCCTTGCGTTCGATGCGCGCTCGACCGGTGCGCTCCGTGGCCTCCGTGGGCTGCTCGCAGAGACGCAGCCCGATGAAGCGCTTCAGCTCGCGGACCGCGAAATGATGCTCGACGTGAGCGACGCCGAGGTCGGTGCCCTTGAGATGATTTCTGCGGAGCTCGCTTCGCGTGTTGGCCCCGAGGCGGCGCAGTCCCGATGGGAACGCGTGGCGGCCCAAGGGGGCGTAGTCGGCGCGCTCGCGAAGATGTTTGACGGTGGACTAAGGCACGATGAAGCCGCCACCGCGGCGGGCCTAGACGCTCTCTCTCACCAGTCTCAAGGGGCCCTCGCGGGCGCAGCGAGCCTCGCGCGAGCACGCCTCGCAGAGGGCAACGCGCAGGCAGAGACCGCGCTTGTTGCTGTGCGCGAGGCGGTCAACCGTGACCCACGGGACGTGGGCTCTTGGCTGGCGATGGCGCGAATCGCGATCGGTCGAGAAGACGCAAAGCAGCTCCGTCAGGCGCTCGTTGGGCTCGCGAAGATCGCCGACGAGGGGAGCATGCAGCGATCGGCCATGGTTCTTGACCGCACCCTTGGGTCGGTGATGTCCGAGGGTGTCGAGCCGCTGATCGTCGATGAACCGGGCGTCGAAGGCTGGCTCATGGTGCACGCGCTCCGTGACGGTGGGCATGACGACACCGCGCAAATTGCGGCATCACACAAGGCCGCTACGACTGGCGCGCAGGTCGAAGCCTGGGATGCGCTCACGTCGGGTGAGTCCGAAGGGCCCACCGCGATTGGGCGCCTGTTTGCTCTCCGTCGTGCGATCGCTGCGGGCGATCGTGGAGTGATCGCGCAGGCCGCTGCGGCGACGCTGAGTGACCCCAGCGCAGCGCCCTGGGTTGCGGCTGCGCTCGCAGCCGAAAAATCCGCCATCGCTCCACATGAAATCTCGCTCATGAAGCGCGGTGAGATCGGCACCACGGGGCGCCAATTTTCGGCGGTCCTCGCTTCTGCTCACGGTGCAGATCAAGCTGCAAATGAGCTGACAGAGTCGCCATGGTCCGCGCTCGCTCTTGCGTTCTCGAGCGACGACCCGCAGCAGGCCAGCGCCACGCTCACGGACGCCGCGACGAACGACCAGTGGAGCGACCACAGCCGCGCGATGATCTCGCGCTTCTCTGCGCGCTTTGATGGCGCGCTAGAGACCATGGCCGACATGCTCCGTGCCGAGGCGGACCGAGCCCTCGCGCCCACGCAAGCGGCGACCCTGCGTTGGCTCGCGGCGACGATGGACACTGGCGTTGCGCGCGCAGACTCTGCCGAGAGGGCGCTCTCGGCGCAGGCGGAGCTCCCCTCCGAGCTCGCGCTCGCAGAGCTCGTTGCGCTGCATTGTCTCCGCGGTGATGCGCCGGTTGAGGCTGCAGCCGCGGCGCTCGAGGCCTCGGTGGGCTCTAGCACTGCGACGAGCGCTGAGCGCGCGTTGGCCGTTCGAGGCGCACTCCGACGCGGAGGCGAAGACCCCGCTTCGGCAGCAGACGCGCTGTTCTCGGTGTGGAGCGCGTCCAAAGCAGACGGCTCGATGGCCGCGTTGCTGCTACGTGCGCTTGACCCTTCCGACGTTACGCGTCGTGCGTTGGTGTTGAGCGATATGGCCGAGCGCGCGCAGTCCGCTGGGGTCGCATCGGCGCTTGGTGCCTGGGTGCAATTGGCGAGCGAATTGGCTACTGGAGGCCGGGTCGCCGAGGCCGCACAGGCCGTCGCGCGCGCGCGACAATTTGCCATCGATGACCCGAGCTTGCTGCGTTGGGAAGAGTCACTCTGGCTCCGCGCAGGGATGTACGAATCGGTCGCAGAACGCGCGTTTGATGCGCTCAAGAGCGCCGAGACAGACATGGCGCGGGCACAAGCGTACGACGCGTTGGCCGAGCTCGACAGCACGTTTAGACACGACGTCGCGAGCGCCGTGCTGACCTACCAAGCGATCCTTGAGATTGTCCCTGGTCATGCGACCTCGCTTCGCGTTCTTGAGCGGTATTTCGTTGAGCAAGGTCGCGCCGAGGAGCTCTTGGCCATCTACGACAAGCTCATCGGAACGCTCCAAGACCCTGACGCTGTGGCCTCCCTCGCGCACACCGCTGCGCGACTCGCGATGCAGCAAGCAGAGGGCGACGTCGCCGCAGGTGCCCCGTACGTTCGCAAAGCGTTTGAGCGTGGCGCTTACGACGACCGGTTGCTCGCGGCCCTCGAAGCCGAAGCACGTCGCTCGGGTGGACTCGAAGAGTTTGTCACCGTGTTGGCTCTCAGGGCCGAACGTGCAGAAGACCCTGCAGAGAAAGCGCTCCATCACACGCGGCGCGCCGAGGCTCTGTTGCTTTTGGGTCGCCGTGACGACGCTCTCGCTGCGACGCTCGCCGCCCTTGAGTCGCACCCTACGATGGCGAGTGGGTTGCGTCTCTACGCGCAAATTCGCACGCTCGATGGCGCGCACGAAGACGCCGCTTCTGCCCTCGAGCAGTACGCCAACGCGGTCGACGGGAGCGAGCTCGCCACCATCGCTCGGATTGACGCGGCGACCCTCTGGCAAGACCAGCTCGGCAACGCCGAACGGGCGCGCGCTGTGCTCGATCGAGTGCTCGAAGAAGATCCCGCTCATCCGGTGGCTTTTCCGCGCATGTTGGACGCCCTCGCATCCCTCGGAGACCGCGTCGCAGAGCGCCAGCGGATCGAAGCGCGGCTCTCGCGTGGTGCCGAAAAAGACGAATCGCTCCGCCTGCGACTACGCGTCGCGAGCATCGCAGAGGACGAAGGCGACAACGCCGGTGCGCGGCAACAATTGCGGCAAATTCTGACGCTGGACGAGGGCCACGCAGACGCGCTGCGCACGCTCGTGAGGCTCTCACGCGTGGCCGAAGACTGGCCCGCCGTGGCCGACGCGACCATCCGGCTCGCGCGCGTTTCGAGCGACGCGTCCGAGCGCACCGAGCTGCTCTTCGCGTTGGGCGAGGCTTTTGACGGCCCACTGCAGAGCCCACAGAAGGCCGAGACGGCGTTTAAGCGTGTGCAGCAGATGTCGCCCGAGGACATCCGTCCTGTGCGCAAATTGGCTGACCTCTACGCGCGCACGGGTCAGGGCGACAACGAAGCCGCGATGCTCGAGGTGCTCGTCTCGCGCGCCGGGTCCGAGAGCGAGTCTCGTGCGCTTCGAATTCGCCTTGCGGCGGTGCTCTCCGAGCGCCTAGACCGCGGAGCGCAAGCAGAGTCTGTACTGCGCGCGGCGCTCGAGATCGACCCGACCAACTTGGACACGCTGCGCGCGTTTGCGCGGCTGTACATGCGCATGCAGCGGCCCGATGCGCTAGCGGATTTGCTCGATTCTGCAGCAGCAGGTCTGCGCGGTGCGCTCGTCGCAGATCTTCAAGACGTCGCTTCGTTTGAGGTGCTCGCGGACGTGCTCAAGCTCCGCGGTCACGCCGACGGCGCCCGCGTTGTCGCTGCGATTGGCAACGCCATTGGCCTTCAATCCGAGCGGCTCAAGGCGACCTGGGCGCAGCCCACCCTTCAGGGTGCGGGTGTCAACGCGATCAGCCATGAAGCGCTCGAGCTCTTGGCTCCGCCTTCGATCAGCCCTGCGCATCGAGAGCTCCTGCGCTTGGGCGCTGAGGTCTTAGAGCGCCTGCAGCCGTTTGAGCCTGGCGCCATGCGAGCCGAGAAGCTCGGCGCTCGACCCCACCCCTTGCGTGCCCACATTGATCTCTGGGCAAAGCGCTATGGTATTGAAAACATTGAGATTTATCTGGGTCCTCCGCAGCCCATCGGCGTGCTCCCGATCGGCCGCAACCCCGCCGCGGTGATGGTCGGAGTCGATCTCACCGACACGCCCGCGGCGCGCTTTGCGGTCGCCCGCGCGATGACCATCGTCGCGATGTCTCTCTCGCTTTTTGTGCGGTTGCCACCCCTGAAGGTCACGCTCTTGATGGCCGCGATGGGACGGCAGTTTGACCCGATGTTCATGATCGATGGCGTTGACATGTCGCAGGTCGATGATTTGGCCAGGAGAATCACACGCGTTCTGCAGCGACCGGTGCACGCTGAGATGCAACCCCACGCGATCTCGGTGTTCGAGCGCCGCGCGATCGATGGAGACACCTTGCGCAACGGGACTCTTGAACTTGCCGCGCGTATGGCGGTCTTGGCTGGCGGTGATTTCGAGGCCGCCGTGGCAGGCCTCGCCGTCGAGGGATCTACGCTCACCGAGCAGCTTCGCAGCGCGACCGACGTGGGCAAGATCGTCCGGGTCGCCCTCTCGGATCGCTTCCTTGAGGCGCGTCGCATGGGTGGTGCAGACAGGGCGCCGAGCGGCTCGTGAGACAAGCAGCGCGACGGGGCGCTGCGAGCGTGTGGTTGCTCGCGCTCTGGGTGGGTTTGCCTGCGCGCGCGCAAGACCTCCCAGACCTGCAGCTTCGTCGCGAAGACCAGTTCGCCGCAGACGCGCAGCACACTGGACGCAGCGCGCTTAGGGGGCCACGCACGGCGCCGTCGATCCGCTGGCGTGTCCGCGCACGTCGGCGCGTGTTTGCGTCCCCGATGGTGGACCCCGACGGGTATGTGGTCTTCGCGGGCATCGATGGGCGCGTGCGTGCCGTGGACCTCGAAGGCGTCGTTCGCTGGAGTTTTGCTGCGCCATCGTATGTGTTTGCGACCCCAGCGCGGGTGAGCACGGGGATCATCGCGGGGTACAACGGCGGCGCGTTTGTCGCGCTCAATGGGCGCGGGCACGTGCAGTGGCGGCACGCGGTCGCAGACGACGCAGACTGCAGCCCCACGGTGGGCCGAGACGACGCGCTCTATCTCGCCGCGCGTGGTGTGTCCGCGGTCCATGGGCGCACGGGCGAGGCGCGTTGGCGCTGGGAGGGCCCGCGGGTGCTCGGAAGCGTAGCACTTTCGCCTGATGAATCCCAGGTGATTGTGATCCCAGTAGACCACATCTTGCGGTGGCTTGATGCGCGCAACGGGCGAGAGCTGCGCCGCGTGCTCGTGCCCTCGTTGGTCGAGAGCGCGCCCCTGGTGCTCGACGATGGCGTGGTTGTGGTTGGCAGCGAAGATGGCCATGTGCGGGCGTATCGACCCGACGCGACCCTCTTGTGGGACCACGCGCTGAGCGCTCCGGTGCGCAGCACGCCCACGTTTGCGCGAGATCGCAGCGTGGTGGTCGGCGGCGATGATCTTCACGTCCGGGCTCTCGACCCCGCGACCGGCAACGAGCGATGGAGCGTACGTACGGGCGGATTTGTCCGCGCGGCGGCCACGATCGATCGCGACGGTTGGATCTATGTCGGCTCCGAAGACGACCGGTTGTACGCGATCGGTCCCGACGGAGCGCTGCGCTGGAGCCTCACGATGAGCGCAGACCTCGATGATCGCGCGCTGATTGTGCAGGACGGTGTGATGGCTGTGGGGACCGACGATGGGGCGCTGTACCTCTTGCGTGAGTGAGTAAGAGCGCGCGCGAATTACGGTGTTACAACGGGTGCGGATACGCACACCATGAGCAGTACACTCCCCGATGACGCCGTGATTCTCGCCGCGTTCGATGACGAATCGCGCAAAGCACTCTTGAGCTCCGAAGTGCTCGAGAAGCTTGGGCTCCCAACGTTTCAACGAAAGCTCTTAGAGCAAGCGCTCGACGCCCTCGCGATGCGCGAATTGCTGAGCAAAACCAGCGCAGGACGCTATCGCCTGCCCAAGCGCCGCGCTGCCTCAAGCACGCTCGTGGGCTACTACAACCACAACCCGCGCGGCTTCGGCTTTGTGGTCCCCGAAGACGGCAGCGAAGACATCTTTGTGTCTGCCACCAGCATCGCGGGCGCGATGCACAGCGATCGCGTCGCGGTGCGGGTCATCGCCGGTGAGCGAGGCCGCGAAGGGCTCGTCCAAGAGATCGTACAGCGGCGCTCGGCGAAGATCCCGGGCACTTTGGTCCTCCGCGGTGAGGCCGCGTTTGTAGACTGCGACGACCCCAGGGTGCGAGGCCCGATTATTGTAGAGCGCCACCGAGATGCACGCGATGGCGACGCGGTTCTGTGCAGAATTACACGGTTTCCTGAGCACAGCGGCGAGCTCCCCGTGGGCGAAGTCCAGGGCTCACTCGGCCGCCCGGGGCAGCTCGACGTCGAGGTGCTCAAGTCCATCGCGCGCGAGGGCGTCGAAGAAGAATTCAACGAAGACGCTCGCGCCGAAGCCGCGGCGTTGCCCAAACGCATCAGCGCCGAAGACGCCGAGGGCCGCGAAGACCTCCGACACATTCGCTTGATCACGATTGACCCCGATGACGCCCGCGACCACGACGACGCGGTGTTTGTGCGGCGAACCGACGACGGTGGCTACCTCGCGCTCATCGCCGTCGCCGATGTCTCGCACTACGTGCAGCCCGGGACCGCGCTGGACCGTGACGCGCGCGCTCGGGGCACGAGCATTTATCTTCCCGATCGCGCCATCCCGATGTTGCCGCGCGAGCTGTCGTCCAACCTCGCGTCGCTCCTTGAGGGCGAAGACCGCTTGACCCTCGCCGTCGAGGTCCATGTCACCGCGGACGGCCGTATCGGTCGGAGCCGTACCATCGAGGGCGTGATGCGCTCGCACGCGCGGCTGACCTACTCGAACGTCGCTCACACGCTCGGCTGGTCCGACGTCCCTGCGCCCTCGGCGCGCGCCGAAGAGCTCCGCGAAGACCTCGAAATCGCCGCGGAATTGTCCTCGCTCTTGAAGTCGCGGCGGATGCGCCGGGGCTCGCTTGAGCTCGATGTGCCCGAGGGCCGCGTGAAGTTTGGCCCCGACCTCAAGACCCCCATCGACATCGTGCAGTCACGGCGCGATCCAGGGCTCAAGAGGGCCTACTCGCTTGTCGAAGAGCTTATGTTGTTGGGCAACGAAGTCGTCGCGTCGATCTGCGTGGCGCGTGAGCTCCCGACGGTCTACCGCGTCCACGGCGAGCCCAAAGAAGAAGGGCTCTTGCGGTTCACCGCAGGCGCCCGCGCGCTGGGCCATGACCTCGACCCGCAAGACACCAAGAGCCCCAAGAAGCTCAACAAGTTCTTGCGCAAAGTGGCCAAGTCACCGGGCGTCGATGTGCTGCAGGTGCTCTTGCTGCGGGCCATGCAGCAGGCAAGCTATAGTGTTGATAACATTGGTCATTTTGGGCTCGCGAGCGAAGCGTATTTGCACTTTACTTCGCCCATCCGGCGCTACCCCGACATCTTGGTCCATCGCGTGATTCGGCAGATGGCGCGACGAGAGCGAATCCGCAAAGACCCCGAGGCGATCGCCATGTTACGCGCAGACTCGATTCACTCTTCGCGCATGGAGCGCAGGGCCATGGACGTCGAGCGTGACGTGATGGACTTGCACCGCTGCGTCGTGGCGCAGGGACACATCGGCGAGACCTTCACGGCGATGATCACCGCGGTCAACGGCAGCGGCGCGTTTGTGCGCATTGACGAGCCCTATCTCACGGCGCTCTTGCGCGGCTCGAGTCTGCACGAGACCGAGTGGGAGGTAGACACTTTTGGGCTCTCGGTGCGCGGTCGAAAGACAGGGCTCACGCTGCGCGTCGGGGACCGTCTGCAGGTCGAAATCGAAGACGTCTCGCTCGCACGAAAGAGCGTGTTTGTGCGGCTTGCCATCGCGACGCTCGAGGCCCTGCGCGTTGAGTCTCGCAAGCGCGAAAAGCGCAGCAAGCCCGCGGCGATCGACAAGCGCGTGGGAGCTAAGCGCAAGCGAGACAAGGCACCGCGCGGAGGCCGCTCGTGATCCGCGCGAGCGCAGGGATGTTGGTGCTCGCGAGTGCATTTTCGCTGGGCGATTGCAGGGCGTGCCGCAGCACTCCGCCGCCGATTTTGTTTCCGGTGAGCGACGCTGCCGTGGTGCCTGAGGGTGAGCTCGAGGACGCCTCCGAGGTGAGCGATCCAGACGCCGCGACCCCACGCACCCTCGGCCGTCGCGCCCCAGGCGATGGACTTACGCTCCCGGTAGAGCCCGCGCTGGCGGCGCCCTCGGGCGCACGATTCGTAGAGTATTTGCCCATCGAGTCGCCGACTGGTGAAGTCCAAGGTGTCCTCGCGACGCTCAAGCCCGCGCAGGGTCCTGCCACCGCGGCTTACTTCGCGCGCGCAGCCACGGGCTGGACGCGGGTGACGCAAGAAGGGCTCGATGCGCCCGACCCGCAGTGCGCCGTGCAGGGGCTCGAGTCCTATGATCCACGTGCATTTTCGCTGAGATTTACACAGTGTGCAGGCGCAGTCCCGTCCGACGGTGGCGTCAGCACGGTGCTCCCCGGCGCGGTCGTGCAAGAGGCCATGGCGTTTGCGCTGAGCGAAGACGGCCGCACACTACGTGGGCGCTATCGCGTCGCGGAGCTAGGGCCGTCGCTGCCGAACACACAGCTCGACTTGCGCTTGAGCTACGTGCGTCGCGACAGCGATTTGGCCTGGGATCTCGCAGTGCAAGTGCAGGTTTCTCGCGGCGATGACCGCCCAGGGCAGGGCCTCACAGCGACCGTCGCGCTGCTCGATCGTGGTGTGGGTTTTGCGCGAGACCTCGCCGAGCCTGCAGCGAGCCTCGGTCGCATTGTGCAAGCGGTCGCAGGGCTGGCGACCTCGCGTCGTCGCGCGCCCGAGGCCCTCGCGCTCATCGAGCGCGCGCAGCGGTTGCGTCGCGTGCTTTGCGTCGAAGGGGCGAGCCCACGCGTGCGTTTGGGCAGCGATTTGGGCGTCCGTTGTGGCACGGCGCTGGACTCGCTCGCGTCCCAAGAGGCCCGCGCGCTCTTGACCCTCGGAGAGCTCCCCGCGGTCGAAGCGCTGCAGTGGTCCGAGACCGCGAGTGAGTTTGGGTTGGTCTCGTCGGACCGTATCGACCAAGAGCTTCAGCGCGCCATGGGCTCTGAGACCGGCGTGACCGCGCGCAGCGGGCCGTACCTCGGCTCGGCCCAGGACGAGTGGCTTGTGCGCAGCGCGATGATCACTTTGGATCCGCCCACGAGGCCCACGGCGGCGCTCCTTCGGGGGACAACGCACGCCAGGGTCTCTTTTGCGTCGCTGGCCCTTGAGCCCGGCGAGGAGGGCTCGCAACAAGAGCTGTTTCTGCGCAGCCCAGACGGGCGATGGGTCGCCAAGGGCGCGTGGCAGAGCTGTGACGGTGTTGTCGTCGCGCTCTGCCCGTCGAGTGACGAGACGTGCGTGACGGCCCCTGCGTTGAGCGCGTCGCCTCCGACCGGCGCGACCCTCGCGCGCTTGACCTCGCTCGCGAGCGCGGATTTTTCGGCCCGCTGCATGCGCAACGAGGCTGGCTATGAGCCGGTTCGCCGCGCGCTGGATCTCCGCGCGGTGGGCTTTGCGCGCGAGGGGCTCGTGATCTCATGGCGTGGACGCTTGATGCGAACGACCAGTGATTTTTCTCGGTTTGAGCCCATCGTCGCCGGTCAGCCGGTCGGCAGCGGGTTTGCGCCTGGCTCGGCCGCGAGCGCAGACGGGCGCGTGGTCGCGCTGCAGGGCGCCGAGGGGATCTTCGTCCGCGACGCACAGGGCCGATGGCGCGCGTGGAAGCCGCCGCAGCTCTCGGGTCGCTTTCGCCAGCTCGGCGACCTCACGGTGGCTTCGGACGGCAGCATGATCGCGGCACGCTTAGGCACGCAGCTCTGGCTGATCGAGCGCCTCGCCGGGGCGCCCATCGCTCGCTAAGCACGCTCAAAGCCTGCGCGCGATTGCATCTCGGTCGCGCTGCGTGCATGTGTCCCGCAACGCCCTTGCAAGACCCTCACGCTCGCCGCGACGCGACCTACGTCTCTGCGCTCTATCTCTCACTTTTTGCTTCGTTTGGCCTCTTTGGCCCCTTCTCTGCGCTCTACCTGCGCCTCGCGGGCTTGAGCGCCGCGGGCGCCACGATGTTCTTGGCGTTTACGCGGTTGCTGCGTGTGGTGAGCACGCCGGTGTGGACCACGTGGGTCGACGCGAGATCGAGCCCGCGGCAGGTGCTCTTGTGGACCTCGTTGCCCACGGCGCTGTTGTTCTTGTGGATGTTTGTGTCGGCGCCAGGCGTGTCGTGGCTTGTGTGCTTTGCGGCGTTCATTGCGCTCCGCGGCCCAGCGGTCTCGCTCTGCGATGTGCTCGCGCTCGACGCAGCCAAGCGCGCAGATACGTCCTATGGTCGACTGCGGCTGTTTGGCACCGTGGGCTACTGCACTGGCGCCTTTGCGGCGGGCTGGTTGCAGCAGCGCGGAGACCTGCGTGCGGCCCTCGCGCTCACCTTGGTCGCGACGCTCTTGGGTGCGCTGAGCGTCTCTCGGTTGCCCAAAGTCAAAGCGCCACCACGTCAGGGAATTCTCAGGGATTTGCGCACACTCTTCTCTCAGCGCCGCTACGTGGTTCTCTTGCTCTGCGCAGCGCTCCATCAGCTCGGCCTAGGCGCCTACGACATGCTCTATGCCCCCTGGGCGAGCGCACAAATCGGTGGCACCGTCGTGGGCCTCTCGATCGCGTTGGGTGGCATCGCCGAGGTGCTCTTCATGGCCGGCGGGGGAGGGTGGCTCCGGCGCGTAGGCCCGCGCGGAGTGCTCACCCTCGCGTTTGTTGTGAGCGCGCTGCGGTGGTTCGCGATGTCACGCACGCAGAGTGCGTGGGTGATGGTCGCGTTGCAGGCCAGCCACGCGTTTACCTTCGGCGCGTTTTATCTCGCGTCCATTGACCTCATCGAAGCCGAGACGCCACGCACGGTGCGCGCCAGCGCCCAGGGGATCTTCACGATGAGCACCTTCGGGGTCGCCGCCGCGCTGGGCCTCGCCGTCGCAGCGCCGCTGCAACGAACCGGTGGATTTATCCGGGTGATGCAGGCATCAAGCGCCGCGGCTCTCATGGCCGCGCTGATCGCCTGGCTCGCGCTTGGTCCCGTCAAGAGCACTCATCCGGCGACGTCGCCGGGTCCCTCGCAGGTCTAACGCGCGAGGTCGCGCTCCAGCCACTGGTGGCGGGATGGTTGGCTCACTTCTCGACGAGAATTTCTTCGAGAGGCTTGCGTGTGATGTCTGGTACCTGGCAATCGGGCGTGGGATATCCCACGGGGATTAGCAAAAATGCGCGCTCGTTCTCGGGGCGCTCAAGCACTTGCGCCAAGAAGGCCATGGGGCTCGGCGTGTGCGTGAGCGTGGCGAGCCCGGCGTGGTGCAGCGCCGCCAAGAGCATCCCGCACGCGATCCCAACGCTCTCGGTGACGTAGTAGTGCTTGGCTCCGTCGAGCCCGTGCCGTTGCGCAAACACCACGACCAGGGCGGGGGCATCTTGCAAGAACGCCTTGGTCGCGTTGGTCCCCAGATGCGCCAAATCATCGAGCCATTGTGCGCCTGCGCGCCCTCCGTAGAACGACCGCTCCTCGGCCTCTGCGGCCTCACGCACCCGCAATTTGATCGCCGGGTCGGTCACCAGAACAAAGGTCCAAGGCTGCTTGTTTGCGCCCGAGGGGGCCGTCGCGGCGGTCGCAATGCACGCGCGCACGACGTCGAGCGGAATCGCTTGGTCGCTAAAATGCCTCACGCTCCTTCGCCGCGACAGCTCGCTTCGCAGCTCGTCTGCGCGCGTCTGCATGGCGCCCTCGTCGTATCGCTCGAAGTCCAGTGCACGCTCTCGAATGTCCGCCATCATGCAGTTCTCTCTCTCGGACACCAGGGAGTTTGCAAAGGCGCCGCGATGCTAGTGTGTGGGCAATCATGAAGCCCTTTCAATGGCTGATGTTCGCAGCCCTCGCGTCGTGCGCTCCGCCGCTTGTCGCGCCGCAACAAGACGGCTCGGTCGACGCCTCCATGCCGAGCGATGAGGGCCCCGAGGCCTCGCTGATGCCCGAGGTCTCGGTGCCGGTGGACGCGGGGTTTCGATGCACCCGCGGCGCGCGCGCGCCCTTGGGCGATCCGCTGCTCTGCAATGGCAGCGCGCAGCTGTGTTCCCTGCGATTTGACCAGGGAATCTATCCCACGACGCACAACAGCTTCGCCATCGAGGACGAGCGCTTTGGAGCTCCTAACCAGCGACGATCGTTGCGCACGCAGCTCGACGACGGCGTCCGTGGGCTCATGCTCGATGTTCACTACGACCGCGGGCGGGTGTACCTCTGCCATGGCCCGTGCTCGCTCGGCCGCAGGCTCTTCTCGGACGCATTGTGCGAGCTCACGAGGTTCTTAGACGAGCGCCCTGACGCTGTGCTGACGCTCATTCTTGAGAGCTACGTGAGCGCCAACGACGTGGTGCGCAGCTTCGAAGAGTCTTCGCTCATCGAGCGGGTGTACGCGCACCCAGTGGGCAGCCCATGGCCCACACTCGAGTCGCTCGTGCGGCGCGACAAGCGTGTGATTGTGCTCACCGATCGCGAGGGCGGCGCGCCCGATTGGTACATGCCCGTGTGGACCCACGCGCGCGAGACACCCTACGCCGCACGGACCCCCGAAGAGCTCGCCCCGTGCACCATGAACCGCGGACGCGCAGGCAACGCGCTCTTGATCTTTAACCACTTTTTGACCAACCCCCTCGGGTCGCCCGAGCTGTCCGCGATGGTCAACCACAACCCGTTCTTGCTCGACCGCGCGCGTCGATGTGAGCAGACGTTTGGGCAGCCGCTCAACTTTGTCACCGTGGACTACTACGACGTCGGAGATCTCTTCGCGACCACGCGCGCGCTGCAGGGACTTACACCGTAAGGTGAGCGCCTAGTGCACGTATTGCCACTGCACGCCGCGGGTGATCTCAAGGTGAAAGTGATTGCGATGGGGCCGGTTAAAGTTGGGCGTGAGCACGACGTGAAAGATCCCTCGGCGTGCAGAATCACAGGCGATCGTGCGTAGCAATCGCGCACCCTCGTCGCGTGGAACGTGCGCCATGGGGCCGCACACCGGCCGCCGCATCCGTCCATGAAAGTCCGCCAAGACGCTGAACGTGCGCCCGTCGTCGAGCACAAACGAGCCCGCATCAATGGCCATCCCGCCAGGGTGCCGTGTCTGCACCGGGCGCCGTTGGGCTTCGGACTCGGTCGGCGCGCGGTAGGTGCTCAGGTGGATCAGCGTGTGCACGTGGACGGCGCGGAGAAGCCGCGAGAAGCGCACCAAGGCCACGGCGAGGCGGCAGTCTACGAGCTCTCGCACGCGGGGGTGCCCACTGCCACGGTAGGTCACCCCGCCGATGGGGCCAGTGATCCAAATGGGCTGAGAAATACCTCGCCATTGTCGATCGCTAAGCTCAAACGGGACCTCGGCTCGGCGCAGCACCCGCAGGCACTGAGCGTCCGAGAGCGCGGCGATCTCATGGGCCGTCATAGGGGTCTCAGGGATCGCTTCGCCCTCGAGGGTTCCGCTCCGCTCGCCGTCCTCGGCGACAGGGTCCGGGAGGTCATCGTCGGGGTTTCCCAGCACCCGTGATGCGACCGATTCGTCCGTGTGCTCAGCGTTCTCGTGGGGGCTCTGAAGGCTCGCGTCGGCGACCGCTGCGTCTGTCCCTCCGCCGTCGACAATCGCCCGCTGTGCGTACGCCGTAGGAGCGCTCACGCACAGCGCGAGCGAGACACTCCACCGGGCAAATCGCGTCAAAATCGCACCCCGCCGGTCCCCGGCGCGAGCTCGACGTGCAGCAACAAATCTCGCGTACCGCGACGCAGTCTCAGCGTCGTGTGGACGCGATTGCGGATTTGGCTGTACGCGCCCAAAAGCTCGTCGAGTGTTCGCGTGGGCCGACCGTCGATCTCGACCAAGCAGTCTCCGGCGTGGATGCCTGCGGCGTGCAAATACCCTTGCTGGTCGAGCGCGGTGAGCTCAAGTCCTCCCTGCGGAGCGATCCGCGCGCGCGTCCCACGAATTGAGCTCGAGAGGCGCTGAATGCATGCCGCGTCGAGCCTCACGTGCCCATCGTCGCGCACCGAGAGCCCGTTGAGCACTGGGCGAAATCGATGCGCGCGCGGGGCGGCTCGGTGGGCTGCGGCGCTCGCCGGAGCGTGCTCGATCAGCGCAAGCCGTGTGGGCTCTGCGGCCACAGCGCTCGGCGCGCCAAGCTCGTGTGGCGCGTTGCCCACCGGCAGCGCATCGTGACGCACCGCGCGCGACCGCTGCGCGTAAGGCGCCGCAGCGTGTGCCCTTGGCTGAGCCGTGACTCCCCGAAGTGCTCGCGATACGCCCCAACGAAACACGCCAGCACAGAGCGCAGATGCCAGTAAAATCACCAGCAAATCGCGCATTGTGCGCATCACCGTGGGCCTCGCTGCGGAGGCTCGTGGGCGTCCATTGTGATGGTCGTGAGAGACATGGGTGGCCTGTTCGAAGGGGAGCGCGCTTGCAAGATACCGCGAGCAAGACGCCGAGGGCAGTGCACGCAGAGGACAAGCGCGATATTCACCCCACACGGTGAATGATCGGTTGCGCGCGCGCCTCTCGCTGCTCTTTGGCTTGGTCTCGGTGCTCGTGGCGCTTGGGCTCACACACTCGCTGATCGCAGAGGATCGCGTGATGCGTGTCGCACGCGAGCCGCGCGAGGGCCCCAACACGTCGCCGCGTTGGCAGACCACGCTCGCGTTGCCTCGGTCCGCCACCGTGCGCGCTGTTTTGTGCCCTGGCCAAGCGTCGGAGGTCCTCCGCGAAGACCCAGCGAGCGCGCTGGTCCTCCGTGGTCTGGACGGAATCGAGCGCGCACGGCAGCCCCTCGGATTTGACGAAGGTCGCGCACGGCGATGCATCGAGGCGACCGCGCACGCAGGAGGCGTTGTCCGCGTCGAGCTCTGGATGAGCCCACACAACGCGCGCCTGGGTCGCGCGATTGATGTCTTCTCGCACAGAAGAATTGCAGTGTATTTCGCGATCCCGAGCGTCCTGCTCGTGGCCGCGGTCGCGCTGGCGCTCCTCGGTCCACGCGCCCCCGAGCGTGACCTCGTCGGGGACGAAGATGCAGATGCAGAGGGCGCCGGCGAGCCTCCGGTGCAATGGCCCCACGCGTGGCTCTACGCGATCGGCGCGTATTTGCTCATTCATTTTCTTAACGCGATGGTCTCGTTGGTCTTGATGAGCCTCCGGCGTCCAGTGCCTGGGAGCATCGATGGCGTGTCGGTCCTGCTCGGCGCGCTCGCGCAGCACGCGATCATGATCGTGGTCTCACTCGCGATGCTCGGCGCGCTCTCACGCAAGACCTCACTGGCGACTCTGCGTGAGCGGTCGGGCTTCGGTCCGATGTCCATTCGCCAGGCGATTGCCTCGGTTTTGGCAGCCTCGGTGCTGGTCTCAGTGGCCTTCGGCGCGGCGCGATGGATCCCGGATTTGGCAAACACTCCCATGGGTCAGCTGCTCGAGCGAGCGCCCCCACGGTATGCGATCGCGGTGGGCGCCATGCTCGCGCCCTTGTCCGAAGAGCTCTTCTTTCGGGGCGTCTTGGTGCGCGCGTTTGGGCGACGGAGCGTGTGGCTCGGGGCGCTCGCGTCCGTGGTTTTCTTCACCGCGGCGCACGTGCTGCAGCTCTGGGGAGCGTGGGCTGCGCTCGTCCCGATCTTTGCCGTGGGGGCTACCAACGCGGTGCTCCGCGCCCACTCCCGTGGGCTCGCGCAGCCGTGGCTTGTGCACACGCTCTACAACGGCGCGCTCACCGTGGGACTGTTTTTTACCTGAAAATTGTCAGGTCCTATCGCAATTGCGGTTCAGCCCGCGGCGTCTAGGTCGAGCCCACCGTCGGTGCTCGCGTCGGTGCTCACGTCTGGGCTCGCGTCAGGCGAGGGCACTACATCCGCGCCAGCCTCCGCAGCGCTCGCGTCGGTGCCGCCATCGGTCACTCCGGCGTCTCCGTCCGCTGCGCAGACCCCGAAGCGTGAGCTGGTCCCCATGCGCGTGATGCAGCGCGTGCCCGCGGGGCAGGTGGTGCCCGCGCGGAGGCAGTCCACGGGCATGCAGCCGCCCGTGGCGTACACGGGCATGGTCATCCCGGTGGGCACGACGCGGTTGCAGAAGTACCCAGCGCGACAGTCGTTGTCCATCGTGCACTCTTTCCAGCACGAGACGGGATCCCCGGTCATTTCGCCTGAGAACGGGATGACCACGCTACCCATCGGGCACCCTCCGCGAGGCAAGGGCATGTTGCGCGTGAAGGTCTCGGGACGGCGTGTGACCGAGTAGCAGTACCCGTTGAGGTATCCCGTGGGGGTGTCTGGCATGGGCGTCGCGCTCGTGGGCAAACGGCAGCGTCCACCGGCGCAGTCGGTCGCGGCTGCGCAGGGTTCGCCATTGAGCGCGCCCATCACGGTCGGGCTAGCTTCACACGTGCCACCGTACGGATTGCATCGGCGAGGCGAAACACACGCTGGTTCTCCGGCCGCAGGCATCTCTGCGCAGCCCGGAAAACACCCGCGCTTGTCCATCGCGTTCGAGTCCCAGAAGAAGCACAGCCCGCTGTAGTCCGCGCACTCGTTGGCGCCAGGCGTGCACCGCGGAATGCAGTTGGATCGATAGCACCACCCCGTGTCACCGCACACCGAGTCGCGGGTACACGCGCGGGTACAGAGGCCGCCGGGATAGCTCAAATCACAGCGCGAACCTGTCGCGCAGTCAGTGTCTCGTGCGCAGCGTGCAAACAGCGGCGCGCCTGCCTCTCGCGCGACGTCTTGGGCTACTGGAGTGTCCGTCATCATGGTGACGTCCGCGCCCGCGTCGGTGTTGAGGGGAGGGGGCGCGCAAGCCGCGAGAGACCACGCCGCGAGCGCTGTGAGTGCGATGCCAAGAGGGCGAAAGGGAGGGGTCATGGGTGCATTCAGTCCTGAGTGAAAGGTCAAAGGTGTCGCACGAGGGTAGCGCGAGTAGCGGCGAGTTATGGCATGGAGCGCAGCCGCGTCGTACCTTGCCTCCTCTGGTCCATTGAGGGAGGAGTGAGGAATGTCCATGTCACAAGACGATCGACCACGGGCGGGCTCTCGACGAAGGTTTTTGTTTCGGGCGACGGCGAGCGCGATCGCTGCAGGGGCCGTGTTTCCGGCCTGTGGGATGTCCGCGTTCGGTGTCGACGGTAGAGACGCTGGGAATGACGGCGGACGAGACGGCGTAGACGGCGGTTTGACTCCGTCCGACGGAGGCACAACCGGCTCAGAGACCGGGGCCTGCGTTGAGTTCGCCACGGGCGTCCGCGCGACCGAGCTCGCCGTGGGAGAGACCCGTGTCCTGACGGGCCCCGCGCCCCAACGAATGCCCATCGTCCTTGGGCGAGACGCGCAGGGTCTGTACGCGATGAACGGCGAGTGCACCCACGAGCAGTGCCCTGTCGTGCGCAGGCCGGGGGGTAGTGATTTCGACTGCAGCTGTATGCATGGCAGCAGGTTTTCGCTCACCGGCGAGCTGACCCAACCTGCGACGCTTCGCGCCGTAGTGCAGGGAAATCTCCCGCATTTGCAGCTCACGCTGCGCGACGGTCAGCTCGTTGTGTGCACCACCGCCGAGGTCCCGCGGACGAGCCGAGTGACCGCGTAGGGTACCGACCCGGCGACGTCGCCGGGTGAGCGGCGCTTACGTCCCCGAGGGGCCGTTGGCGCCATGCAAAAAGATCTGAACGACGGCCTCGAGCACCGTGCGCAAGGACAGTCCATCGGGGTTGGCCGTCCAGCCCACAGACCCAGCGAGCGCGTTGACCAAGAAAAAATCACACAGGATCTTTGGAGGCAGGGGAGCCTTGAGCTCGCCGCGCTCGGTCGCAATCTCAAAGCGACGCGCCAACGTCGCGCGAACAGGGTCTACTTCGGTGTCGAGTACGCCCGAGGATCGCGCGCGCAACGCCACGATCGCGGTGTCTGCGAGCAGCCGTGGGTCGGCCTGCCACTCCTGCGCCATCGAGTCACACAGCGCGTTAAGCGAAGCCATCAGCGAGGCCTCGTTGGGCAACGCCTCAATGGCCTGCGCGTTGCGCGCCTCGACCACATCCAACAGCTCCATCAGCACGTCTTCTTTCGTGGGAAAATGAAAGTAAAACGTCCCGCGTGACACTCCGGCCATCTTCGCGATGTCGTCGATCTTCGCTTCGGTAAACCCGTCACGTCGAAACACCTTCAGCGAGCAGTCATAGAGTTTTCGGTGGGTCTCTTCGCGTTGTCTCTCGCGCGTGCCCATCGTCGGGGCCTCGCTCGGTCGTCGGTCGTCGGTCATGGCGTTGTTGTGTGCACGTGTACCGCGTGGACCCTCCCTTTGGCCATGCCTTCGCGACACTGTGTGATGTGCACATTGTGACCGCTGGTGTATTTGTACATGCACATCCCCATGCGATTCGACGAGTACGTACAACACGACGGTCTTGGTCTGGCAGCGCTGGTCGCCCAAGGTGAGGTGAGCTCCGAAGAGCTCGTGCGCTGCGCGATCGCGAGGATCGAGGCGGTGGACAAGAGCATTCACGCGGTGATCCACCGGCGATTTGCCCGGGCGATCGACGAGGCCAAACGCAAAGACTACGCCGCGGGGCCCTTCGCGGGTGTCCCGTTTTTGGTCAAAGATCTCGACGGGACCTTGGCCAACGAGCCCTACAACGCGGGCACCCGCGCGCTCGCGGGCTACATCGCGCCGCACGACTCAGAGCTCTTCGCGCGGTTCAAACGCGCGGGCATGGTCATTGTGGGCAAGACCAACACGCCCGAGCTGGGTCTCGTCGCGTTTACCGAGCCCGCGCTGCATGGGCCCACGCGCAACCCACACAACCAGAGCTACACGCCTGGCGGCAGCAGCGGAGGCTCTGCGGCCGCGGTCGCCGCAGGGATCGTCCCGCTCGCGCACGCAGGCGACGGTGGCGGGAGCATTCGCATCCCCGCAAGCCACTGCGGTCTCTTTGGTCTCAAGCCCTCGCGAGGCCGCGTCCCGATGGGCCCCGACGAGGGCGAGTCTTGGCACGGGTTTGTCTCGCGACTCGTCGTCTCACGCAGCGTGCGGGACTCCGCCGCGATGCTCGACATGGTCCACGGGATGGACGAGGGCGCGGCCTACACGGCGCCCGCGGTCTCTACGCCGTACCTCTCGTGTATCGAGCGCCCACCGAGCAAGCTCAGGATCGCTTACTCAGCCAAATCGCTGCTCGGACAGAAGACCCATCACGACAACCGCGCGGCACTCGAAGACGCCATGAAGCTCTGTGCAGACGCCGGACACGACGTGCGTGAGGCGCACCCGAGCTTCGACGCGGCGGCCGTCCGCGTAGCCTATCTCACCGTGGTTGCGGCGTGCACAGCCAACGCGATCGAAGAGCTCGCCAAGCTCACGGGACGCCCCGCACACCCTTCGCTCTATGAGCCCGTGACCTGGTTCTTGGGCCAGGTCGGTCGCACGCTCAGCGCGGCCAAGCTCGAGGCAGCGCGCACGGTGATCGCCAAGACCACGCGCGAAATCGGCGCGTTTTTTCGGGACATTGACGTGTTTGCGACGCCCACGTGTGCGCACCCTCCCGCGCGCATCGGGGAGCTCAAGCCCAAGGCCTGGGAGCTCGCCGGACTGGCCGTCTTGCGCGAAGCGCCGGTCGGAGCCGTGCTCGAAAAGACCTTGTTTGCGCTCGCCGAGGGCAACTTTGAGAAGACGCCCAACACCATGCTCTTCAACATGACCGGCCAGCCCGCGATGAGCGTCCCGCTCGCGATGAACAGCGAGGGCCTGCCCATCGGGACGCAGTTTGTCTCGCGCTATGGCGACGAAGCTACGCTCTTGCAGCTCGCCGCACAGCTCGAGCAAGCGCGCCCATGGAGCAACCGCCTCGCGACACTATGACTGACAATTCGCTGGGCCAACGCGTTCATCGCGCCGCGGTGGTCGGTGCCCTCGCGGGCCTCTCCGCGGCGGTTCTCGACTTGGCCAGCACGGTCTTGTGGCTCACCGACAGCACCGATCGTCTGCGCTTAGCGCTCGCGGTGACCGCGCTCTGTGTGGGCGCGAGCACGCTCGTGGCGGTCGGTATAGTCCTGGTTTTGTCAGCGAATTCACAGGGTATTCTCGGTCGGTCACAGCGCCTGCGGTGGCTCTTGGGCGCGTCGCTCTTGTCGCTGGGCCCCGCGATCGCGCTCGGGACCTGGCTCTTCGAGGGGGGCCGCATGCGGAGGCTCGCGGGGCTGGTCTGGCTCCGCCCGCTCGCCATGCTCTCGCTCTTTGTGCTGCAAATTGCATTGTATTTCACACTTCACCGGGTCCTCGGTTGGCTCCGCGTCGGTGCCAGTGTGCGTGCCCAGCGCGTGGTCGCGGCCCTCGCGGTCCTCGCCGCGATGACCCTGCATGCGATCGACCACCGCGTGCTCCCGCGGTTGTACGAATACCTCCACACGGTCGTGGGCGCGCTCACGGTGCTCTCGTTGGCGATCGCCTGGCACGCCGTCATCCATACGCCATCGCGTGCAGTTTCACGGGTGTGTTTGCTCGCCGCGTTGCCTTGGCTCCTCGTGGCGCAGAGCGCCCTTGGGCGCTGGGACAACGTCCGGGCGGAGGTGTTCGCGACACACGCGCCGGTCGCGAGGCACGTCGCGATCGTGCTGCAGTTCTTTACGCCCAATGCGCGTTTGTCCCAGGCGTCGAGCGCGCTCGTTGCGGCGAGGCTCAGCGCACAACGCGCAGCGCAAACCAACCGAACCACGCGTGACGCGAGGCTCGCGCAGACCCTCGGGGCGCACGTGCTGCTGCTCTCGATCGACGCGCTCCGCGATGACTTCGTGACGCACCAACGAACCCCCGCGATGGCGAGCCTCGCGCGAGAAGGCGTGCGATTTAGGCGGACCTACGCGCAGGCGCCGCACTCGAGCTACTCGATCTCGACGCTTCACACCGGCGTGTATCTTCACGAGCGCGTGGCCGCAGGACTGAGCGCTGACGCGAAGACCCTGGCGGAGCAATTTGCACACGCGGGCTATCGCACCGTGGGTCTGTACACCGACGGGATTTTCTTTACCGAGGGCGAATCGCTCCGCGCCCTCCGCGACCGACACCTTGGTTTTTCTCGCTTCGATCACAGCACACGCGACGCCGAAGCCACGACGGACTTGGCCCTCGCCGAGCTCGCCGAGAGCGTGCGTCTGGGCGAACCACCCACCCTGCTGTGGGCCCACTATTTCGACGCGCACGAGCCCTACCGTGGTGACGGCACGACTCAGCGCGAACGCTATGAGTCCGCGGTGGCCAAGGTCGATCGCGCCATCGCGCGGTTGCTCTCACACGCGCGGCGCACGCTCACTCGTCCGCTGATCATCGCGCTCACCGCAGACCATGGCGAAGAGTTCGGCGAGCACGGCGGTGTCTACCACGGGAGCACGCTCTTTGAAGAGCAGGTCCGTGTCCCTTTGATCATTGTTTCGCCTGCGATTTCACAGGGTGAAGTCACTTCGCCCGTAGGGCTTGTCGACCTCGCCCCGACCCTGCTCGCGCTCGCTGGGATCGCCCACCCCAGCGCGAGCCACGGCCGCGACCTGCGCCCGTGGATGCAGCGCGAGACGTCCCCGCCCGACGAGGCTGCAACCGAGCCCGTGTTCGCAGCGGTCAACACGCGCGTGATGGCGCTGGTGTACCCCTACAAGCTCGTCGCGGATCTTCGCTGGGGCGTGCGCGAGCTCTACCAGCTCGACCGCGATCCGCACGAGCGCACCAACCTCGCAGACCAAGAACCCCAGCGTGTGCTCGCGCTCGAGGCAGAGCTCCGCGCGTGGCTCGCGCGCGTCGCCGAAGGTGCCGCGAGCGACGAAGAGCTCCGTGCACGCATGGGAGATCACACCGTGACCCCTGCGCTCGCGTCGAGGGTGTCGGACCCACGGCTCTCAAGGGACGAAAGAGAGCGCTCGGTCGAGGCCCTTGGCGCCCTGCACGAGGTCACTACAATCGAGCAATTATTCAGACAAAATCGCGACGGTGCCCTCGCTCGGTCCCTCGCCCTGGCGCTCGCACGAGAGGGCAGCGCGCTGGGACGACCCCTGGTGCACTTGGCGCTTCAGAGCGACGAACCCGCGGTGCGCAGCCGCGCAGCCCTCGCGCTCGCAGTCTACGGAGATCCTCTCGCGATCGATGCGCTCGGTGAGCTGTTGAGCCACGGCGATGAGCCCGAGCGACACGCCGCGATCGCGGGCCTCGCGCTGAGCGGACCGAGCGCACAGAGCGAGCGGGCATTGCTCGCCGCACTCGAGGACGATCACCTGCGATTTCGCGCGGCGATGGCATTGGGACAGGTCAGCGGTCTCCGTAGTTTCGCGCGTTTGTTAGACCTCGCACGGCACGACCGAGCGGCCGACGTGCGCGCGTGGGCCGTCGCCGCAATGGCGCCCATGACACCGGATCCGCGCGTGCGAGACGCGGTCATCGAGCGCATGCGCAACGACGTCGACGCCCAGACGTTCGCGGCAAGCGTGCTCGCGCGCTGGGGCGATCGGGCTACCGACGTGCGCGTGTGGGACGCTCGCGAGGGCTCAGGCGTCTGCGCTCGCTCCGAGGACAACGCCCCGTGGATCGCGCTGGGCGCGAGGGCGTGCGAGCTCTCTCCGCTGCGTACAGCACGCATCCCTTCGCGGGCGGTCAACCCGACTGCGGCGCGCAGATGGCAGGTCTGGCTTCGCGCCACGGGCGACACAGCGGTCAGCGTGCATGTCGGCGAAGGCGCTGGCGCGCGCGAGGTCCTGCGCTTCGCGCTCGAGGGCACAATGCACGAGTGGCGCGCGACGATCGAGGGAGCAGACATCGCCCACGCAGCGATCGAAGTGCGCGTGGCCGAACGTGGTCACGCACGCGTGGCGCACCTTGTGATGCTCGCGGCGGAGTAGAAAATGCCCCTCAAGACTTACACCGTAAGTCTGCAGACCTACGGGACGACCTCGAAGTCCATCGGCCCGCGAGGCATAAACTTCGTGCCAAAGAAATAGCCCACGATTCCCACGACGTTGCGCAAGCGCATCGTGGTGAGGCGACCCGTGGTGGGGTTGATCAAGGGCTGCCCCATACGGTCGGTGAGCGGGCCGATTTGGGGTGAGAGCTTCATGCCGCCGACCACTGGGATCTCGCCGCGGCCGACATCCGAGGCCGAGGGATTCTCAAGGCTGATCTCACCGGTGAGCGAGACCAAGACGCCCACGTAGCGGTCGCCGCCTTCGAGGACCTGGGTGACCGTGGCGGGCACAATCACCGGTGTCTGACCTGTGCCGATACGCTCAAGGCTCGCGTTTGAGAACTCTGGCAGCGTGCGACCATCGAAGGTGCACGGCGCGCGCGGGGGTTGGCAGCATCGCGCGCAGTCAAACTCGTCGTAGCGCCCGCCCGAGACCTGGAGCGTGTCGCCCAGCAACAAGTGCGTCCCGGTGGGTACGACCGTGGGGTTGAAGAGCTGAATCCCGCACACGTGTCGTCCGTCGGCGAGAGGCGCACAGCCGTCGAACGCGGGGTCTGTGACGATCTGCTGGACCCACGCGTCTCCGGTGGATCCACGGGGCTCGAGGTAGCGATCGATCGCGGTGACCACAACGTCGGTCACGTTGACGGTGCCACCTGGTACGGGCCGCGCGGCGCGGTTGGCTTGGCGATACAGGGTGAGATTGTCGCCTCGAGACACGGGCTGGTTGCAGCTCCGCGTGTCGAGGTTGTCACAGCGCCGATCGGTCAGGGGCGTCGCGCATTGCAAGACTCCCAGTGAGACTGCCGACAAAAGCAAGAGCCAGGGACGAAGCGCGCGCGAAATAACCATAGCGACCGTGCCGTTGTAGGTGCCACAGGTGACGGTGGTCACACAAGCGCAGAGCGACGGAGTGACAAGCGCGGTTGACGTGCTGTGTGGGGCGCGTCTACCTTCCGCGCGCTTCAAGGGCCCCCCCTGAGCGTCGCCTCGCTCGGCGGCGATCGCAGTGGAGTTTGCGCAGTGCGCATCGGGGGGCTCTTCGTTCGGTGAGTTTCGATGGCAAACGAGTCGCGTGAATCCGGAATGTCCAAGACCTCGAAGGTCTGCCAATCCGTGACTGGGATGAACGATGTCCTCCCCGCGGAGGCCCCACGGTGGCGCGCGCTTGAGGCAGCGTTTCGTGCGGCCTGCGCACGCTACGGCTTTGGCGAAGTTCGCACCCCGGTGTGCGAGTACACCGAGCTATTTACCCGAGGAATCGGCGAAGAGACCGACGTCGTCGCCAAAGAAATGTACTCGTTCGAAGACCGCGGCGGTCACTCGCTGACGCTCCGCCCCGAGGGCACCGCGAGCGCCGTCCGTGCCTACCTCGAACACACCGTGGGCAACACCGAGCCCGTCGCACGTTGGTACTACGTCGGCCCGATGTTTCGAGGCGAGCGCCCAGCCAAAGGGCGCTATCGACAGTTTCACCAAGTGGGCGCCGAGGTCTACGGAGACGGCAGCGCAGCGGTCGACGCCGAGCTGATTGATCTCGCGTACGGGTTTGTTCAATCGCTTGGAATTTCGCAGTGTAAAGTGCGATTGAACTCGCTCGGATCCGGCGACACCAAGCGGCGCTACGCTGCGGCGCTTCAGGCGTACTACACGCCACTGAGAGACAAGCTCAGCGAAGACAGCCAGCGACGATTGACTGTGAATCCGCTGCGGATTCTTGACTCCAAGTCCCCCGAAGACGTGGCCCTCCGTGGCGGTGCACCGCACCTGCTGGCGGTGCTCACGGACGAAGACCGCCAGCATTTTGACAAGGTCTGCGCGATCTTGACCCGGCTCGGGACACCCTTCGAGGTCGACCCTACGATCATCCGTGGGCTTGATTATTACTCGCGCACGATCTTTGAAATCAGCGAGACCTCTGGGCGATTGGGCGCCCAAGACGCGCTCGGTGGCGGTGGGCGCTACGACACGTTGATCAGTGATTTGGGCGGAAAACCCACTCCGGCCGTTGGCTTCGCGTTCGGGATCGAGCGGCTGCTCTTGGCCGCCTCGGACGAAGCGCTCCGTGCGGACAGCGCGCCGGTTTGTGCGGTGCTCGCGGTGGACCGAACCGACGCGGATCTCGTGCACGCCGAAGCCCTCGCGATCGCAAAAGAGCTGCGCTCCCAGGGGCTCTCGGTCGTGGTCGACACGCGTTTTGGCAAGCTCGACAAACAGTTTCGTCACGCCGAACGCGCAGGCGCGGTGGCCGCGGTGATCGTGGGCAAGCAAGAAATTGATGAACAGACGGTGAAGCTCAAAGACCTCGTGGCCCGCCAAGAGCGAAGTGTCGGGCGCGACGTGCTCGCCGAAAATGTACGCGCACTCCTGCAAGCTTCTCGCAGCGGGAGCCCCACCGAATGAACGAGCGTTCGCTCGCGATCGTATGCGTCGCCCTTGCCACACTGCTCCCACAGTGGGCCGCGGCGCAGGCTCGCCCGGTCGATCGCCCTGCCGTCCCGCCGCCCGATGGCGAGCCCGAGACGAGCACGCCCACGGTGCCAGCGGTCCCGCCTGACACGAGCGAGCCCACCGGCACCGACGAGACCGACACGCCCGCGGGCGGTGGCAACGGCGGCGGCGCACCAAGGCCCGCGGACGACATCGCAGAGTCGCGAGAGCAGCCGCTGACCGACGAGCAACGCGCGCAGATGGTCACGTCGCTCGGCGAGCTCCCGTCGGGTGTGGATCGCGCGCCGAGGAGGTTTGTCTTTCCGCCTTACCTCCGCGAGTGGGGCCCCGAGCATGACACCACGGTGTTGTTTCCCCTGTATTTTCGCAGTCGCGTGCGAGAGTCCCAGTGGCTGTTCATCCCGCCGTATTTTCAGCTCCGCTCGCCCACTGCGAACACCGACGTGGTGTTTCCGTTCTTCTTTCGGTTCAACGGTACGCGCTCGGACACAAGCCGATACAGCACCACCGTGATCCCGCCGGTCTGGGTGCACCAGTCCCGCGGTCCAGGGCTCGCGCGCACGAGCGCCTACGGGGCCTTTCCGCTCTTCAGCTACCACGAGTCGTTTAGTGCCGACGGCAGGCTCGAAGGCGAGCACCTGGTGATCCCTGCGGCGCTCACGTATCACCGCTGGTTTCGCGGTGGTCAGCACACCATCACCCCATTTTTTCAGTACGTTCGCAGCGGATCAAGCACGACCTGGACCGCCGGTCCCGTCGTCCCGCTCGTCGCGCACCACCACTCGCCTTCGCTCGACTGGACCCTCGTCTGGCCCCTCGCTTTTTTTCACCGCCACGAGCGAGAGACCAACGCGCGGTTGACCGTCGTAGGCCCCTTCTGGACGAGCAGCACGCCGACCTCGGTGTCCGTCAATTTCGCCCCGATTTTCTTTCACAGCCACGACCGCACGAGCTCGCGCACGACCGTGCTCCCGCTGTTTCACACCGAGTGGTCGCGTGAGCACTTTACGCTCATCACGCCGCTCGCGGGCTACACCCGCGTGGGCAACGAGAGCACGCTCATTACGCCGCTCTACCAAAACCACCGCGGCGCTACACAGCTCGACGCGATCGCGCCGTTTTTCTACTACGGCCGAGACCCACGCCTCGGGACGAGCACGCTGCAGGTGCTCAACTTCGTGCACAACCGCCGCCCCACGGGCTACTCGTGGACCTTCTTTCCGCTCATCGGTCGCATCCACGAAGAGGGGCGGTTTGACACGACGATCACACCGCTCTTTGCGCACAGCAATAATCAGACGCAGCGATCCACGACGACCTGGGTATTTCCAAATATTCACGTCGAACGCTCTCCTGAGCATCGCGTCGTCAACGTCTACCCATTCTGGTTCAGCGCCGCCGGCCGCGGATGGCACCACAACGTGTTCTTTCCGTTTGTCTGGGACATCGGAAACCGCACCGAAGGGCGCCAGGTCACCGTCATCGCGCCGTTCTACGCGCACTCGGGCGACCGCACGGGCTACACCCGCTGGGCGTTTCCGGATGTCTTCTGGTGGCGTCATGGCTCAGGCGAGACCCTCTCGTGGGGCTACGACATCGCGCCGTTCTTTCAGTACGCCGAGCCTCATCCAGGCGACTACTCATGGACCGTTCTCTACGGCCTAGCGGGTCATCGTCGGCAAGGCAGCTACGAACAAACGCGTGTGTTTTGGGCCACAATCGATCACTCGGCGCCCCCAGGGACTGTCACGCAACGACGCGCCAGCACGACCGCGCCGCGCACGCGTGACACGCTGCTCGACCTGTAAATTTCCTCAGGGCCTACATCGGCTGCGGGAGAAGTTGCTCCCAGGCCGCGCTCTCAAGAAGTGCACAGAGTTTCCAAGAGTGTGTCGTTCGTGTGCGTGAACGACGGAGAGTGCGCTAATCTTTGTGACAGATTTCAATGGGCGCTTCGGCACCGCAAAGCTTCGCGCATAATCTCCTCGTGGGGAAACCCATCGCTGGAAAGTACAAAGTCGTTCGCTTACTCGGCGAAGGCGGCATGGGCGCTGTGTACGAAGGCAAGCCGATGGACGGCAGCCCTCACGTCGCCATCAAAGTGCTCGCCGCCCAGTACGCAGCGGATGAGGTCGCCTCGCGTCGCTTTATGCAAGAGGCCGAAGCGGCCGCACGCATCGCCCATCCCAACATCGCGTTCGTCACTCAAATGGGCCGCGAACCTTCCGGTGCGCTGTACATCGTCCAGGAGCTCTTGCGCGGCGAAGACGTCCGCACGCTGTTGCAACGCCACGGGTCGCTGACGGCTGGCCAAGCGCTCGCGGTCATGATCCCCATCGCCAACGCGCTCGCCGCAGCGCACAAGCACGGGATCCTTCACCGTGACGTCAAGCCCGAGAACATTTTTCTCACGCGGACGCCCGACGGCACCTTCATCCCCAAGCTCATTGATTTCGGGATCTCGAAGTTTCAAGACGCCAAGCTCGAGGGCGATCGACGCACGCAGACCGGTGTCGCCATCGGCACGCCGGACTACATGTCCCCTGAGCAAGCGCGCGCAGATCGCGTCCTCGATGGCCGCACGGATCAATGGTCCGTCGCCACGGTGATCTACGAGCTGCTCACGCTGCGGCCGCCCTTTGTCGCGCCCACCGCCACGCTCGTTCTGACCAAAATTATCACCGAGCAGCCTCCGCGGATCGAGCTCTTTGTCCCGGACATCGCGCCCATCATTGCCAACGCGATCCATGTCGCGCTCGATACCAACCGGGACAAGCGCTACCAAGACATGCCCGGGTTCGTGCGCGCCTTGGAGGCAGCGGCCGCGGCCAGCAAGACCGTGATCAGCATGCCCGAGGTGGTCGTCCCCAGCCCCGAAGAGCCCGTTCGTCGACGCGAAGGCGGCGAGAGCGCGGAGGTGCCCGCTCCCACGGGGTTGCCGCGTGCCCCAAGCTCGGGGATCGCGGGCAACGAGACCCCGACGACGCTCTACAGCGCCGCGACCATGACCCTGCCTGCTGCGCGCTCACCGCTCAGCGTCGCGCCGACGGCGATGAGCCCCCACACCCCCTCCACGCTCCAAGACGACGACTTCACCGATCCGCGGCGAGGGCCTAAGATTCTGAGCGCGATCGTGGTGTTTGTGTTGCTCACCGGCGGTGGCTTGGCTGCCTTTTTTGCACTGCGTGAGCATGCTCGTGCGCAGCTCTTGCAAGAACGACACGAGCAGCGCCAGAGGCTCAATGATTGGATCGTGCACAACCCGACCCACTCGACCCGTGGGCACGCGCCAGACGCCCCCACAACCGTCGAGGCTCCGTCGCAACAAGCGGACGCCTCGGTCGCTGTGCAGCCGGTCCAGGTGACGCATCCGGCGACGTCGCCGCCTCGCACGCATCGACCGCGGATCATTAGGCTCCCGCGCAACGGGCTGAGCATTCAGCGGCGCTACGAGGGCAACTGACAGATGGCGAAGGGTGGCGTGATGGCTCGCACACACAAGCGACGAACTCTCAAAGTGGTCTCGTGGTGCATGGCCTTGGGGCTCGTCTGTGGGGCCTCAAGTGGTCTGGCCCAGCGCGCACCCAATCCAGCGCGCGACGCGTTTGAGCGCGGGATTCATGCGCTAGAGACACAGCGCTACGTCGAGGCGCTCGATGCTTTCGAAGAGAGCTACCGGCTGCGTCCGTCGCCAGTCGCACAGTACAACGTCGCGGTCTCACAGCGCGGATTGGGCCGAACGCGCGCCGCCATTGAGACCTTTGAGCGCTATCTCGCCGCGCCTGAGCGCAGCGCAGACCGCGCACGGCTCGCGCAAATCCGCGCAGAGCTCAGCGAGCTCCGTGGGCAAATTGTCACCCTGCGGCTCACGGTGCGCCCAGAAAACGCAGCGCTCTTGGTCGATGGACGCCCAGCGCAGATCGCGCCCGACGGGCTGCGGCTTGACCCCGGGATGCACGTGGTCGAGGTGAGCGCTGAGGGGTTTCGCAGTACCCGCCGCGAGGTCGATATGCGCCCTGGCTCGCAGGTCGTGCTCGAGGTCGCGCTTGAGTCCCTTGGGCTCGGTCGATTGGCCGTCACATCTTCGGTCGAAGGTGCGGTGATTCGTGTGGACGGGCGCGAGTGGGGGACCTCTCGTGTCGATCGTCTGATCGCGCCAGGCGAGCACCAGCTCGAGCTCCTCGCGCCTCGCTACGATGTCTACCGTCGGAGCGTTCGGGTCGAGAGTGATGTGACGTTGCGGGTCGACGCGCAGCTCTTGGCAGAAGGCGCCGGGACGCGGCGTTGGCTCATCCCAACGCTGAGCGTCGTCGGAGCGCTCGCGATCGCGGGAGGAATCTTCGCGGTGGTGTACGCGACCGGTTCGCCTGTGCCCCAACAGTTTGCATGGGGGACATTCGAGCTTGGTCCGCGGTAGAGTCAGCGCTGTGCTGACCCCGCGAAGCTATGCCCGGATGAGTTGTTTTTGTCTGCTAGCGATCGGCGCGTCGATCACGGCGTGCAGACGCGCAGATCTTAAGCCCACGCAATTGGTGGTGCGGATTGACTCCCAGCTCGTCCCAGAACAAGAGCTCCGAGCGATCCGTGTGCTCGCCTCTCGTACGCTTATGGGCACGCCCATTCTCGACCGAGTCTACGAGTTTCGAGACGGAGCCTTTACGCTGCCTGGCGAAATCGGGCTCTATGCACAGGACGTCAACGACCAGGGGATCGTCCACATTGAGGTCCGCGCGGACACCACCGCGGGGCAGACGTTTACCGTGCGCGCCGAAGCTCAGTTTGTGCCGCGAGAGACTCGCATCGTGCCGATCTTGTTGACGCGCTCGTGCGGCAACCGGCTGCCCTCGGACACGTGCGCGTCGTGCACTGCGTGCGGGTGCGAGACGCTGCGATTTGGCGACGATGGGGGGGTCCCGACGGGGGCCTACCTTCCGGTTCGGTCAGGTGCACAAAACGAAGGCTGTGCGCTCGCCCAGGTCCCTGAAGTACCTCGCTCGCTCGAGGATCGATTGGTGGGTCCTGACGGCCGTGTTGGCTACGCGTACGCAGTGCGTCGTGTGCGTTTTGATTGGCCTACTGCCACCAATCCACGGGGTTGGCGCACGCTTGGCTACGATCTTGACGGACTCTGTTCGGCGGGTGGCGCAGCCAACGCGACGTGTCGCAACCCAGGGGGCGTCGTCGAGGACGGTGAGGCTGGGCGCGACAACGCGTTTGCCTCACGATTGGGTCCCTACCTCGTGACGAACAACCAGGTGTCCGAAGCCGCTGTGAACGCGCGCATCGCGCTGGGCGGCGCGACCATGGGCTTGGAGCTCCGGGAGTATGCGGGTGGCGACGATGGACGGGTCGAGTTGTCCTTTTTGCCTCTCGCGCAGGGACACCCTGAGGGGCGAGATGGCGAGGCTCCTCGGTGGGATGGCAACGATGACTGGGCCCTCGATGAGTCGCTCGCGCTGGGGCCTGATGGTCGACAGACGTCGCTCGGATTTGTCGCGGGGTCGAGGCTGGTTGTGCGGATGCGATCGCAGACGGGCTTGATTTTTCCGGTCGAGAACGGGCTGCAAACGCGATTTGTGATCTCGGGTGGTGTGGTCTCGGGGGGCGTCCATTGTGGAGGCCGTGTGCTGGGATCGCTGCAATTTGGCGGCTGGATCGACGTCGCGCAGGTGAGCCGCGACACGGTGTATGCGGGCTTGTGCTCGCCACTGCAGCGCTTCGCAGTCACGACCGCGCTGGTTCAAGCGGCTGATTTGTACGTCGTCGGCGATGGTCCGGTGAACAACCCCAACCTCGATTGCAACGCGATCAGCGTGGGATTTGAGCTTGAGCTCTCTCCCATTCGGGCGGTGACTCGGAGGGTCCGTACGGCGCAACCGTCGAGCCCCTGCGATGCCCTCGGTGATGGCGGCGTGGGCGACGCGGGTGACGCGAGTGACGCGGGTGACGCAGGCATCGCGGACGACGCGGGCGACGCGGGCGACGCGGGCAGCGTGGGGGACGCGAGCACAGACGCACGGCCGGACGCGCGGGGCTAGGTCGAGGGACTGTTCGCGGGCGCGAGCTCTGGGGGGTGCTTGATCAGCCCCGAACCTTTGCGTGACAGCACCAGCGCGATGAGCGAAAACACTGCGGGAAGCGCTGCCCAACCCGCGAGGTACCCGTGCTCAATGAGCTTGCCCGCGAGCATCGGCGCGACGATCGCTCCCACGGAGCTGAGCGACTGCAAGAGCCCTAAGATCAAGCCCTGCTCGCTGGCTTCGCTGCGCTGAGAGACCACGCTCGTGAGGCTCGGTCTGAGCATCGCGTTGGCGATCGATGTGATGGTGCACGCTGCGAAGAGCCCTGCAATGGAAGGGAACGCCGCGAGCACGCCGTAGCCCAAGACGTTGCCCGCGAAGCCGATCCGAATGAGCCGTGATTCACCGAAGCGGGGCACCAAGCGTCGCAGCGCTCCGCCCTGGACCATGATGCCCAAGAAGCCCGCGTACGCGAAGACGTAGCCCACCTCTCGCGGGGTAAACAGCACGTTGTGCCAGCGGTAGGTGCGCTCGGCGAAGAGCGCGAATCCCGAGGTAAACGCGCTAAAAGAGAGCGTGTACATCAGGTACTCGAGGAGCAAAACGCCCACGATGGGCTTCGAGAAATACGGCGCGTAGGTGCCCCACGCGAGCGGTGAGAGCCTGCGGGTGGCGTCGGTGTCCTTCGGGGGCATTCCGCCCTCGAGCAGGGCGATCGAGCACACAATACTCGTCGCGCTCATGGCCGCCGCGAGCCAAATGGGCGCGGTGTAGCCGAAGCGAAGCAGCGAGGCCGTGATCGCGGGACCTATGAAAAATCCCAGGCCAAACGCGATCCCAATGAGCGCAAATGCGCCCGTGCGCTTCTCGGGCGGGGTGCGATCGCTGACATACGCTTGTGCGAGCGAGAGGTTGCCCGCGGTCGCGCCATCGAGGGCTCGCGCGAAAAACAGCATCGCGAGGGTCTCGGCGCGGGCGAGCAGAACGAAGCCGATCAGTGTGCCAATCTGCGAGACAATGAGCAGGGGTTTACGGCCGAAGCGGTCACTCAGCGCGCCCAACACGGGGCCCGCCATCAGCATGCACGCTGCGTAGGTGCTCACCAAGAGCGTCGCCTGAAACGGCGTCGCGTGAAAGCGCTCGGCGTAGGGCGCGAGCAACGGCAGCACCAGGGTCATGCCGAACACATCGACGAGGACCACTAAGAAAATGGCAGCGAGCGGTGAGCCCTTCATGACCTGGCGTCGTTGGGAGAGTGGTCTTCGGGTTCGCGAACGTTGCGCAAGAAATCCGCGATTTCTGCGAAGCGTGTGTGCAAAAAGACGCGCAGAGGTTCTTGCATGGGGGTCTGTGCGAGGGCGAGATCCATCGCGCGCATCCAGGCGTCTCGCATGGCGCGATCCACGGGGACATGCGCGTGTCGCATGCGCAGCCGCGGGTGGCCATGGAGCGCCATGTAGGTCTGTGGCCCGCCGAGCCATCCGATCAAAAAGAGCGCAAAGCGATCGCGAGACTCTCGCGAGACCTTTTGGTTGGCGTCGAGCTTGTGGAGCGCTGCGAGGACAGGCTCGTGGTCGTCCATGGCGTCGTAAAAGAGCTCTACCAGCGAACGCACGACAGGCTCGCCACCCAGCTGCGCGAAGTGAGACTCGCTTGATGTGTCATCGGTCATGGTCGCGGTCGTTGTGCCATAGGACCCGCGAGAGTCGAAAGCGCAGTGTCATGAGATGGGCGCTTTGTTGCGCGTCGCGAGGTAGTCTCGCGCGCATTGTGCTTCGCAAATGCAAACTGCGGCTGGGTCCAAGCAAGGTCGCGCGTGCAACCTTGATGGTCGCGCGGACGTTTGAGGGCAGCGCGCCTACGTCGGACTGGTCCCTCCTTGAGCAGGGAATTCGCTCGGTTTTACCCGTGATGCTCGAGGACACCGACGCGCTGATGGGGTTGCTGCGCCGTGTGGAGTTGGCGCGCGGCGCGATCTTGGTCTTTGACGAAGACGACGAGGACGAGAGCGCGCGCGCGGGGCTCTTGCGGGTGGGCTTGGACCTGGATCTGGTGTTAATCGCCGAGGATGACGTGTCATCGAGAGACGCCCTTGAGGCGTTGATCCAGGTGCTCGAGTTTGCGCGCGAGAACGTGACGTACGAGCTGGCCCTGAGGGTGGGCTCGCGAGACGCGACCCTTGTCGAGACGCGCGCGGCCATTGTGTCTGTCGCGCAGGCGCATGGGATTCTCTTGCGGGGGCTGCCTTCGCTGTATGCCCCTGAGTCACAACAAGAGCGCTCGGTCACAGACGATGACGCGTGGGCCTCGGAAGAGCACGCGAGCGCACACGAACGTGAGGCTGCTTCGTGGTCTTTCTTCGGCGACGAAGAGAGCGAAGACGAGCAGCAAGGAGAGCTCTGGGCCGAGGTCGCGCTCACGCAGGACGCGAGGGACTTCTTGGCTGCCGCGCGGTTGCGGTGGCCCGTGAGCCTTGGGGCCCTCGAAGAGTCTTGGCGCGCCGTCGCGTTCGCGGCTCACCCCGACCGTGCACCGGATGACCCTTCCGCGGGACAGCGGTTTGTGGCGCTGCGGCGGGGCTTTGAAGAGCTTCGGTTGCTCAAGAGCTAGGTCACCCCCAGGCGCGGTTACGGAGCGGCGCAGGTGCGGGGCTGGCAGGCGGGGTTGCCATTGCAGCGTAGACAAGAGATTGGATAGTCTTGTCCGACAAGACAGTAGCCAAGAACGGCTGCCTCGGCGGTCATGGCGGTTGAGCGACACGCGCTGTCTACGCCGGAGCCCGGAAACTCGACCAAGCAGCCGCAGCACACGGTGAGCGGAAACGAGTACGGCGCCGCATTGGTCCACGTCGAGTCACGGGCCCCCGAGATGGTCAGGCCACCCACGGTGCGGTAGGTGGGGCGGAGCGTGACGTTGATCGTGAGGGATCGACGTGCGCAGAGGTTTGCGGTGTCGTCGCATCCGAGCCGTGCGCGCAGGGCGGCGCCGACGTTGCTTGGGATCACGGGCATCTCGACGACGCCAAAGCCTGCACCGCTGGAGCTCCCGGCGTTGATCAGGTCTGTGCGGAGTGGGATTCGGTAGCGGTTGAGCATCGCTGCGCCGCCCGCTGGGTCTGGCAAGCTGAGCAGGGTGGTGCCATCGAGTGTGGCAAGCTCGACATCCACGAACTGCGGGAGAATTGCACGCTGATCGGGTCTGTTGCTCTCGACCGAGCGGCTTGAGTACAGGTTGTTCTGGATGAGCGGAAACGCCGTGTACGAGTCTCGCAGCGAGAGATCGAGCACACTGGTGAAAAGCTTGAGCGAGTTTTGGTCCGCGTTGACCACGCACGCCGTGGGGTTCATCGGGTCGGCGATGGGCTGCTGAAACTGGCGAATTTCTACGCTCGCGAGGTTCTCTGCGCAACCAACGACCTGCGCGCAAAGCCCCGCTACCCAAGTGGCCGTGGCGATGCGAAGTACCCTCGAGAGCTTGCTGTTCATATCGCTGTGTATCGTACGGCCCTCGACGGTGCGCGCGCGAATTTCTGTCAGCAAATCAAAGCAAATTGTCTGACGAATAGACAGAATGCGTCTGCCTACGTAGGGGTGTGGCGGTGTGCGATCACGCCGTCACAGCCAGGCAAACAGCGTCTCGAACGAGCAACGGTGCGCGCAAAAAGACCCAGGCGCGTCGCATAGAATCACTGTCATTTCGCCGGTGGTTCTCTTTTTGTCTCGGCGAATGGCTGCCTCAATCTTCGCGCGATCGAGCCCACCAGGGACGTGCGCGGGCAGCCCCAGCGCCGTCAGCAGTGAGTCCAAGCGTTGCTGAAGCGCCGGCGAGGTGACACCGCAGCGCACGCCCCACCCGAGCGCCGCTCGCATGCCGAGCGCGACCGCTTCGCCGTGCAAGAGCGAGAATCCCGACGCGAGCTCAATCGCGTGGCCCAACGTGTGGCCAAAGTTAAGCGCAGCGCGGATGCCGGACTCGTGTTCGTCCTGCGCGACAAACCGCGTCTTGCAGCCCACCGCACGTACGAGCACCTCACGCAGCGCATCGGGATCGCCCGCGCGCAACCGCTCAGCTTGAGCCTCGAGCGCATCGAGCAGCACGGCGTCACCGATGGCTGCGATCTTTGCGACCTCGGCCAAGCCGGCCACGCGCTCGCGTGCGCTGAGCGTGGCGAGGGTCTGGACGTCACAGAGCACCAGCGACGGCTGACAAAACGATCCGATGAGGTTTTTTCCTAGCGGATGATCGATCGCGGTCTTTCCTCCGACCGAGGCGTCGGCCATCGCGAGCACCGTCGTCGGAGCGCTCACATAGCGAACACCACGCAGCAACGTCGCCGCCGCGAACCCCGTGAGGTCTGTCACCACGCCACCGCCGATGGCGGCGAGCACCGCGTGTCGGTCGAACTCGGTCGCGAGCGCCGCGTCCCAAATCCCTGACAATGTACTGAGATTCTTCTCTTCGTCGCCGTCCCCGCGCAGCACCACGGGCTCGTTCGCTGTGAGGCTGTGGATCGCGCCGAGCACGCCCGGTGCGGCCAGGACGTTGCGATCGGTCACCGCGAGGACTGAAGACGGCGCGCGAGAGAGCGACGCCACACGCCTCGCGAGCGTCGCGATGGGCGCAAAATGCACGCGATACGTTCGCGACCCGAGCGGCACTGCGACGACGTCCTCGCGCTCGCACTGCGCGAGGGCCTGCTCGATCGCGTGGACGATCTCTTCGAGGGGGCCTGTCGCGTGGATCGTGGCGTGACACTCTGCATAGGCCTCAGCGCGCTGCGCCACGAGGGCTGCGACACGCTCTTCGCTCGGCCCCTGCAGCAGCGGGCGCGTGTTGGGCTCTGCACAAACCCGGGCAAATAACGTGGTGGTCTCGACGCTCAGTCCGAGGACCCAGGCGCGCTCAAGCACCTCGTGTCGCACCGTGCGATCGAGCAGTGAGCCGCCGCCGACTGCGATCACGGGCGCGTCGGGGCGCACCATGAGCTCGCGAATGAGCGAGTGCTCAAGTTGGCGAAAGCCCCACTCGCGGTGACGCTCAAAGAGCGAGCCTACGGTGCAGTCGTGTCGCTCGGCGAGCTCTTGGTCGGTGTCGATTCGCGGGCGTCCAAGGCGCTGCGCGAGCGCGCGAGAGAGCGTGCTCTTGCCCGAGGCCGGTGGTCCCCAAAGCACAATCGGTCTCATAAAAATCAGTAGTCCCTGAGTTGCTGCAGGTACGAAGCGACGTTGCGCGACAGCTCTCTGAGCGAGTCGCCACCAAACTTCTCGAGCAGGGCGCTGGCGAGCGTGAGGCACAGCATGGCTTCGAGCACGACCCCCGCGGCGGGCACTGCGCACACGTCGCTGCGTTCGTGGGCTGCAGGGGCGGGCTCTTTGCTGTCGAGGTGAGCGCTAAGGAGCGCGCGACGCAGCGTGGCGATGGGCTTCATAAACGCGAAGACCACAATGGGCTGGCCGTTGCTCATGCCTCCTTCGATTCCACCTGCAAAATTGCTCGATCGTGTGAACTCAGGAGGAGCGCCTGAGTGCCCGATTGGGTCGTGCACTTCGCTGCCGGGTCGCGATGCCGCGGCGATGCCATCGCCGATCGAGACCGCCTTGATCGCCTGAACGCTCATCATGGCTTGCGCGATTTGTCCGTCGAGCCGCCGATCCCAGTGCACGTGGCTCCCGAGCCCCACCATCACGTTGCGCGCGACGACCTCGATCACGCCGCCTGCCGTGTCGCCCGCGTGCGAGCGCGCCAAAATCTCATCGCGCATGCGCGCCTCTGCGCTCTCAGAGAGGACCCGCAGCGACGACTCTTCGAGCCGCGTCCGTGAAGAAAAAAGCTCATCCACGCTCACGTCTTGCTCGTCGCGGACGCTCCCGATCGCGCGCACGCGCGAGCACACTTCGATCCCGCACTGCGCGAGCAAGACCCTCGCTACGGCGCCCGCCGCGGTCCGCGCTGCGGTCTCGCGTGCGCTCGCTCGCTCGAGGATGTCTCGCGCGTCTCGACGATCGTACTTTTGCACGCCTGCGAGGTCGGCGTGCCCTGGGCGGGGCAGGGTGACCGGCTCGGGCGGAGCGTCAAAAGGTGCGGCGCCCATGCGGCCGATCCAGTTTTCGTGGTCGCGATTGACGATGCGCAGCGCGATGGGAGAGCCGAGCGTGTGTCCATCACGGACGCCGCTCTCGATGCTCACCGTGTCGCTCTCGATTTTCATGCGACCGCCTCGGCCGTAGCCCTTCTGGCGGCGGGCGAGCTGCGCGTTGATGTCCTCGGCGCGAAGCGGAAGGCCGGCGACGACGCCGTCGATGATCACGGTGAGCGAGGGGCCATGCGATTCGCCTGCAGTCATCCAGCGCAACTGCGTCATGTGAGGCCCGCGACTTGGGTGTCGAGCGCGAGGATCTCTTCGCTGCCCACGAGCTGCGCAAAGCGGAGCCACGGGCGCTCGCGGCCGAGCCATGCGCTCATGACCTCGAGCGCTGCGTCCGAGGCGGTGGGCTGCGTCTTGATCGGGCCAAGGTGCTTCTTGGGAGCCTCGACCTTGATGGCGATTTCGGTCTGCAAAATCCCTGCGCTCTGGGCCGCGAACGCGATGGCCGTCGTGAGGTCCCCGAGCTGATCGACTAGGCCCACGCCGAGCGCGTCGCGCCCACTCCAGACGCGACCCCGGGCGAGGGGCTCGATCTGGTCACGGGTGCGCTTGCGACCCTTGGCGACCACGGCGAGAAAGTCCTCGTAGGTCTCGTCGATGGACTGGTCCATCAGGGCGCGTTCGTCGTCGGACCAGGTGCGATAGGGTGCGAAGATCCCGGCGTTTTTTCCGCGTGAAATCTGCTCTACACCGATGCCGGCTTGTGCCAAGAGCTTGCTCACGACAAAGCGCATCGCGATGACCCCGATCGATCCGGTGATCGAAGTGGGCTGCGCGATGATGTGTCTTGCCCCGGCGGCGATGTAGTAGCCACCCGAAGCGGCGACGTCGCCGAAGTACGCGACCACGGGCTTGACCGCGGCGAGCTGCTCGACCTCACGCGCGATGAGATCGCTCGCGAGTGCGCTTCCGCCAGGGGAGTCAATGTGCAGAACGACGGCGCCCACAAAGGACGATGCCGCGGCGGCGCGCAGGGCTTGTGTGGTGTGCTCGACGTCGATCATGCGCTCGCCGTTGGCTCGGCCCTTGAGCACAATGGGCCCGCGAAGCTCGATGACCCCGACGAGCTTTCCGCGCGCAATTCTGGGCACTTTTACACGCGCTTTGGTGTAGCGGTGAAACGACACGGTGCTCGCGTGTTGCTTGTCTGCGCCCAAGAGCTTCAAGAGCTCGTCTTCGTACATCGCGCCGTCGAACACGCCTCGCTCGACCGCGACGCGGGTCCGCATGGGGCCATGGTCGATCACCGCGTCGGCCTTCTCGGCGCTGAGCCCTCGGCGCTGCGTGAGCGCGCTGTGGAGTACCTGCTGGCGTGTCTCAAGGATCGCCTCGAGCTGCTCACGGTTGGCCGGAGACATGTCTTCTCGGGTCAGCGAATCCGCAGCGGATTTGTATTCGGTTCGCGCGAGGACTTCGACCTGGACGCCCAGTCGATCGAGCAGCGGGCGGACGTAGTGCTGGGCCATGTGCTGACCGAGTGGGCCGAGCGTGGCGGGAGGCGAGGCGTACGCGCGGTCACACGCGCACGCGAGCAAGAGCGCGGCGTTGTCGGCACCGTGAGGCAGCCACGCGACGGTGGGCTTTCGCGTCGCGCGCACGCGCTCAAGGGCGTCACAGAGGGACTGCGCGAGCGGCCAAGAGACGGCAAGCGAGCTGTGAATTTCTAGGATAATTCCAGCGATTTTGGGGTCTTTGGCGGCGCTGTTGAGCGTGCGACGGAGCTCTGAGAGAGACAGCGGAGACTTTCGGCCGATCCATCGTTGCCATCGCGCGATGGGCTGGTGCAGCTCGACCAAGCCGCCATCGAGTCGCACGCGAAGCCACGCGCCGGTGGGCACCGCGCGCCAGCGGCGTAGCTGGCGCACTAAGATCACTACGAGCACTAGGCTCAAAGCGACGACTAGCGGGACGATCAGTCGCAAATGTTCGAGCACATGCATGGTGAGTATGGCTTGCGCGAGTCGTTGATTTTAGTAGGCGCTTTGCAGCGAAAAACTCCCGGTGCTCATCACGCGAACGTAGACCGTCTGGTCTGCGTCGACGAAGCGCGCGTTGCCCGTGGCGCTGTCAAACTCGGCGCGTGTGGCCGAGGTCGCAAAGCCCATGGGGCTAAACATGGGTGCGCCGCGCAGGGCGACGATCACTGGGCCCGTGAGGTTCTGAGCGCTCAGGGTGAGGGTGCTGTTGTCACGCACGAACGCGACGTTGGCGATCTGGCCTGCGCCGTCGTTGTGCAATGCGAAGCGTGTGGTGAGCGCCTCGCGGGATGCGCTGGCGAAGAGCACCGTGGTCGCTCCGCGGTGGCGTTGGTTGCCCACGCCGAGGCCGTCGTACTCGATGTTCATCGGGACGATCGCGCCGTCGCGAAGATAGACCGGGATGCGGTCGATGGTCGTGGTCTCGGAGAAGGTCACGGTGCTCCCGGGAGCGATCGCTGCGGCGCTTGGGGACCACCAATCGAGCCACGCTGCGCCGGTGGGGAGCGTGACGTTGCGTCGACCGGTACCGTCGAGCAAGGGTGCGACAAAGAACGCATCGCCGACGCCAAATCGATAGTCGTCGGTCCAGTCTGCGAGCTCTCCGACGGGGCGGATCGTGGGCGTCGTGCGCATCGCGTAGGCTTCTTGCGCGAGCGAGAAAAAGAACGGGACGAGCGCGTGATGCAGCCGCGCATAGTACGCGTACGATTGCACGACCTCGGCGGTGCGCTCGGGCACGGTCCAGGGCGTGATGTTGGCGCGGCCGTGGAGCTGAAAGAACGGCATAAACGCGCTCACTGCGGTCCAGCGTGCGAAGTTTACGCTGTCGAACGGGATGGGCGGTTCGAGCAGGTTTTCGTCGTTGCGGTCGAGGTAGCCGCCGATGTCTGAGCCAAGCACGACGTAGCCCGCGCGGGCCGAGCGAAACACGTGGTCGAGGGCGTCTTTGAGCCCGATCCAGTCGCGCCGGTTGTCTCCGACCCAGCCCACCGGGGTGTGCTCTGGGCGCGCAAAGAAGCGCCCTGGAAACTCGTACGATTTGTCATAGGGCCGGACCATCGTGAGAAACTCTTCGCGACCGCGGCGGCTTACACCGTAAGCTAGAAAATCCCTGTAATATTCCTCAGAGTATCGTTGGTGAGGGATCTCGCCGATGGCCGTACGGACCGTCTCGGTGCGCACGTAGGTCTCACCAAAATCGAGCTTCCATCCGGCGATGCCCATGTCGAGGACGAGGTTCTGCTGTGCGTGCCACCATGTCCTGGCCCGCCCGTTGAAGAAATCCACGGCGGCTCCGCGGCCCTTCCACCACGTGTATTGCGCGCCGTCGTTGACGTAGAACCCGCAGCGGCGACCCTCTGAGAAGTTTGGCGACGCGCCCAGGTAGTTCTCTAGCGAGCCGGCTTCGGCGTCGAAGCTCATCGAGTTGACCATCTGCGTGATCCACAGGACCGTGCGAATGTTCATCGCGCGCAGGTCGGTCACGAGCTGGCGAAACTGTGGGTATTGCACGTCGCTTGGGACAAACGTGTTGTACTGCGTCTCCCAGGGGCTATCGATGACGACCACACCGACTGGGATGTTTCGTGAGCGAAATCCCTCGACAAACGCGTAGGTGTCCGCAGTGTTCGAGATGTCCTTCGAGATCCACGGTTCAAAAGCCCACCGGGGTGTGTAGCGCGCGGGGTCTGCGAGCTGAGGCTCCGGGGCACCGGTAAACGTGCAGCCGCTGTCGGGCGCGCTGGCCTCGATGGCGCTGTCTTCGCTCGCGTCGATCCCGGTCGCGTCTGCTTGTGCGTCGGCGCTTGTGGGGGGGCGTGGCGAACACGCCGCCAGTGTCATGAGGGCAAGCGTAGGGAGTGTCTTTACGGCGGTCTTCATGGGGATGCCTCTGGGCCGGTCGTCGCAGGCGACTCTGCGGTGCTGCTCGCAGGTGGGCTCGTCTGTGCTGTGTTTGTGCTGGTGGATCGCTGCGCGCGTGCCGAGCGCGTGCGCGCATTGCGGCTGCGTCCGAAGCTCCACAAGAGCTGCGCGCCGAGGTCGAGCGAGACCATCGCGTTGTCGTTGACCCACCAGATCGTGGGCTGGACCACGTCGATCTCAAGGCGGAGATTGCGTGCGACGTTAAACGCGATCCCTACGGCAAATCGCAGGACGGGACCGTTAAACGGGAGGTAGCCAATCTGCGCGCGGAGCGGGACAAAGAGCCCGGCGCTGGGCAAGAGGTCTACGCCGCTCTCGATGCCCACCATGGGCAAGAGGTTGGACACCCGGCCGTTGCGGCCTCGGAGGTTGGTGTAGAGCAGCGCCCCAGAGACACCCAGGCGATCGAGCGCGAACCAGGTAAATCGCGGTCCGATGGTGAAGTTTACAAACGAGTCGCGGCTTGGACTGATCGCGACGTGGCTCTCTACGCCGAACTCAAAGGGCCGTGGATGGACCAGCACGGGTCGACGCGGGGGCGTGTTGAGATAGTACCTCGGGGAGGGGTTGCTGGGCATCGCCGCTTGGTTTGCGCCAGGGTCCGGGAGGCTCGGGGAGGCGCTCGTGACGACGCTCCCGTCGGCGCCGCGAAGCGCGAGCAGGAGGGCCTCGCGCATGCGGTCGGCGAGGGTCCATTGCGTGGCGACGACGGTGAGGACACGTTCGGCGGTCTCGCCTCGGCCGATGATGCGCAGCCGCGCGGTGTAAAAACCGGATTGACCGCGCAATTCACAGGTGATCGCCTGTGTGGCTTGCAGCGCATCGGTCAAGCGCGCCAGGCCCTGCGCGGGGACCGGAAACGGCAGCGCCATCGCCCGCGCCTGGGCGTAGAGCGCGTCGGTGGGCACGACGTCGATGCCCAGGTTGCGGAGCTGCTCACGCAAGACCGCGTCGACAAAGCGTGCCGCGGCCGCGTCGACGCCGATGGGCGCGGTGTCGACAAACACGGCCAGCGCGCGTGTGATTTGGGCTGCGTTGGCGTCGGGCACCGCAGGGGTCTGTGACGGCACGGGGGCTGTCGTTGGGGTGACTGATGCGTCGGTTGCGGCGGGAGGCACGGTGGGCGCTGGTGCCCCATTGGGTGCGATTTCGCTGGGCGCTGGCGGGACCATGGGCGCGGTTTGCGCGTGCGAGAGGCGCGGCAGGGCGCTCAGCGCGAGCGTGAGACAACAGACACACCGGAGGGATCGAGCGCGGATCAACACCCCCGCAATGTAGCGCGATCCTCTGGGTGGGGCTGCGTGCATTTGCGTGCTTACCCGAGCGGCGCTGATGTGCTTGCGTCGCGCGGGCATGCAGGGCTACCTAACCGTCAAATCATGATTTCATTATTGACGCAGCGAGCTCCGTTGATCGGCGTAATTCACTTGCCACCGTTGCCGGGTTCGCCGCGATTTACGGGCTCGATGATCCAGGTGCTCGAGGCGGCGAGGCGTGACGCCGAGGTCCTCGCGGCGGCCGGTTTTGACGGAGTCTTGGTCGAGAACTTTGGCGACGCGCCCTTTGTCCGCGGGCGTGTCGCGGCCGAGACGGTCGCGGCGTTGGCGGTGTGCGCCGAGCACGCGCGGAGGCACTCGGGCCTCGCGCTCGGGGTCAACGTGTTGCGCAATGACGGACTGTCTGCGCTCGCGATCGCCGCGGCATCGGGCGCGTGTTTTGTGAGGGTCAATGTGTTTGTGGGCGCGCGGGTGACCGACCAAGGGATCATCGAGACCGACGCCGCCGAGCTGATGCGCGCTCGGCGCGCGATGGGCCTTGAGAGCACCGTGGCGGTGGTCACGGATGTGAGCGTCAAGCACTCGAGCGCGCTGGCCGACATACGGATCGACGACGAGGCGGTCGAGGCGGTCGAGCGTGGCCTCGCGGACGGCGTGATCGTGTCGGGCGGGCGGACGGGCGAGGCGGCGTCACGAGACGCGGTGCTCGCGGTGCGTGCGGCGTGCAGGGCTCCGGTCTGGATGGGCTCGGGCGTGACGGCCGAGACCCTGGCCGAGTGGCTCACGGTGGCGAGCGGCGTGATTGTCGGCAGCGATTTGCGTGCAAACGGCCAAGCGGGCGGGCCCATTGATCGCGAGCGCGCCGAGCGGTTTGTCCAAGCGAGGTGAGCGCGGGGCGTCGGGCGGCGACGTCGCCGGGTGCCTGAGCGGCGACGTCGCCGGGTGCAGTGATCTGCCAAATCCGCCCACCGAATTCGCGTGCACTTGGGCTCTTGTGCTAGGAGCTCCCAAGACGTCTCTTTATGGCCCGCCGCAACAAACACTACGAATCCATCGGGGTCGCGCACATTGGGACGCTCTTGGCCGAGTCCATCGGGGACAAAGCCATGGTGCGCCAGGCGCTCGGGGTGTGGCCTGCGTGGGAGCAAGCGGTGGGGCCGCAGGTGGCGCGCTGTGCTCGCCCGGTCGCGCTGCGCGACGGGGTGCTGGTGGTGCACGTGGCGCACCCGGTGTGGCTGCAAGAGCTCACGCCGATTCGTGCGATTTTGCTGGCGAAAGTACAGAAGCTCGCGGGCGCTGCCGTCGTCCGAGAGCTCAGGCTCAAGGTGGGGATCTTGCCGCGCGCCGAGCAAGCGCGGGCGGTGGTCGAGGCGCCCAAGGCAGAGCTCAGGGCGCCGATCCCGTACGAGCTCGCGCGGTGTATTCGCGCGGTGCCCTCGAGCGGGCTGCGTTCGGTCTTGCTTCGCGTCGCAGCGAAGTGGGCCGCGCAGGGGCGCTGAGCGTGCAAGTCACTGAAGAGGTTTCGCTCGACCAAGGATAGACAGGAATCGACGCCCATTGCTAGGCTTCGGTGATGTGGTGAAGTTTGGCGTGGGTGTGTGTGGGGGGACCTGCGTCGGGCGCGAAGTGTCATTGAGAGCTCCGTCGCCGTGTGAACGACTTAACTCGTTTTGTGAGGAAATATTCAGATGATTGTACGTCGCAACTTACGCCGCAAGGCCCGCTCGGTGTGTCTCGGGCTCGCGCTCGGGACGCTGCCTGCGCTCGCGTTTGGGCAAGCTCAGCCGATGAACTTCTATGGGCAGACGCTTCCGCCCGACGGCACGTTTGCTGAGTCCACGGTGATCGTCGCGCGCAACGCGAACACCCGCTACCAGGTCTTTAGGCTCGATGGCGCGGCGCCCGTGTCCATCGCGACCGGCACCCTCGGAGCGCTCGGGTTTGTGCGGGTCCCGATCCCAGTGACCAACATCCCGATCAAGGTCCAGACCTCGGACGTGGCGTACGTGTATTTGGGCTACGACTGCTGCAACTTTGGTGGCCAGTGGCACATGCCCGCGATCGACGGGACCACGTTTATTGGTCGCGAATTTGCTGTGTTTAGGCCCGTAGCGATCAGCGCCGCGAACCAGCTCAACATCATCGCGCACGCTGCCGCCACGGTGACCATCGCGAACGCCGCGGGCATGACCGTCGCGACCAACACGCTCACCGCGACGGGCGTCTGGGTCGACCCGCCCATGGTCGCCGCGGGCCAAGTCTATCGGTTGACTGCGACCGGAGACGTCTCGCTCGCGATGGGCACGGCCAACGGGTTTAACTCGGTGCACGCGACGGACAGCCCGCTGGCGTCGTGCAACACGGACGTGGGCCGGAGCTTCTCGTTTCCGGTCAACCGTGGGGGCTACGTGGGGGCGAGGGCGCTGTTTAACTATGGTGCGGCTCCGGCCATGGTGACGGTGCTTCGGCGCGGGACGATGACCCCCGAGATGCTGACCATCCCAGCGAATCAGTATGTGTTTTCGCAGCCCATTGTGGACGGCGTGTACGACGTCACGAGCAACCAGCCTCTGTCCGTCTGGGGCGGAACCCTCGAGGGCGGCAACACCATCGACGCCTTCGGCGACGACATCTCGCAGACCGTGGGCGAGTACGGCCGGCGGTTTTTTATGCGCTCGCTGCAGTTTCCGACGGTGGTCTTTGCGTCCGAGAACAACACCACCATCACCGGGACAAGCACCGTCGGCATGACCGCGACGCCGTTTAGCTTTGTGCTGCAACGCGACCAGTTTCGCGCGCTGCCGGCCAACTCGGACCTGCGGTTTACCGCGTCGTTGCCCGTGTCCGTGATGTCTCGCGGTGGCCTCGCGGGCCGCAACGATTTGGGCACCTGGCTGCGACCCACACCGCAGCTCGACAGCGACGGTGACACCATCCTCGACGTGGACGAGGGCGGCGGCTGCGGCTCGGCTTCGCCCGACACCGACCGCGACGGTACGCCAGACTTTCTTGACCTCGACAGCGACGGCGACGGTGTGCCCGACGCGACCGAAGCGGGCGACCGCGACTTGTCCACCGCGCCGATCGACACCGACGGCGACGGGATCCCTGATTTTCGAGACACCGACGACGACGGCGACGGGATCCTCACGCGCGATGAGCTCGGAGCCGGTGGTGCAGCCGCGCCGCGTGACACCGACCGCGACGGCCGCCCGGACTACCTCGACAACGACGACGACGGCGACGGCGTGCTCACGCTCACAGAGCTCGGCGCAGGGGGCTTCGCGATGCCACGCAACAGCAACGCGACAGTGCCCGCAGGCACAGGCACCGCGAACACCATCCCCGACTGGCTCGACCCCGACGACGACGGCGACGGCGTGCCCACGCTCACAGAGCTCGGGCCCGGCGGCGGCGCCATGCCGCGCAACACCAACGCGACGGTCCCCGCGGGCCAGGGCACTGCCAATACGCTGCCCGATTATCTTGACCGCGACGACGACGGCGACGGGATCCCCACCGCGGTCGAGGTCGCCCTCGAGGCCATGGGAGGCCCCGTCGACAGCGACATGATCCCGGCCTACCTCGATCTTGACAGCGATGGCGACGGGTTTGCGGACGCGGTCGAAGCAGGCGCAACGCCCATCACGCCCGCGAACACCGACGGCACCGACCGCCCGGACTTCTTGGACTTGGACAGCGACAACGACTGCGTGCCGGACGTGCGCGAGACCTCCGCGGGCCGCACCGACGCGCGCATCCCGCAGATGATCGCGAACAACAACTGCCCCGCGATGGCGCCGCTGTGCAACACGCTCGTGGGCTTGTGCGTCCCCGCGACGGACACGGACATGGACGGCATCCCGGACCTCATCGAGTACGGCCCTGGCGGGATGGCCATGCCGCGCGACTCGGACGGTGACGGCATTCCGGATTATCTCGACCCCGACGACGACGGCGACGGCGTCCCGACGCGCGATGAGCTTGGGCCCGGTGGCTACCTCATGCCGCGCAACAGCGACGCGATGGTGCCCGCGGGCGAAGGCACGAGCGACACCATCCCGGATTATCTCGACCCCGACGACGACGGCGACGGGATCCCCACACGCACCGAGCGCACGCTCGCGGGTGCAAACCTCGACCCGGACATGGACGGGATCCCAGTTCACCTAGACCGCGACAGCGACGGCGACACGGTCCCGGACTTTGTCGAAGCAGGCCCCATGCCCACGGCTCCTGTGGACACCGACCGCGACGGCGCGCGGGACTTCTTGGATTTGGACAGCGACAACGACTGCATCCCCGACCGCGACCCACGCGAAGCGGGCGCAGCGCGCATCAACGCCGCAGTGCCCTCGGTCAACGCCGACGACAACTGCATGGCGCCCACGGCGATGTGTGACGTCTCGCGCGGCGTGTGCATCGCGATCGTCGACACGGACATGGACGGCATCCCCGACAGCGTCGAGTTTGGCCCCGGCGGGATGGCCATGCCGCGTGACTCGGACATGGATGGCATCCCTGACTTCATGGACCCCGATGACGACGGCGACGGCGTGCCCACGCGCGACGAGCTGGGCCCGGGTGGCTACCGCATGCCGCGCAACAGCGACGCGATGGTCCCCGCGGGCGAAGGCACGAGCGACACCATCCCGGACTATCTCGACCCCGACGATGACGGCGACGGGATCCCCACGCTCACCGAGCGCATGATCGCCGGGATGAACCTCGACCCGGACATGGACGGGCTGCCGGTCTATCTCGACCGTGACAGTGATGGAGACACGGTGCCGGACTCGGTCGAAGCGGGCCCGGTGCCCACGACGCCTGTGGACACAGACGCGGACACTGCGCGAGATTTCTTGGATCTCGACAGTGACAACGACTGCGTCCCCGACCGCGACCCACGCGAAGCGGGCGCGGCGCGCATTGACCCGACGATGCCGTCGATGAGCGCGGACAGCAACTGCATGGAGCCCACCCCGGTGTGCGACATCACCATGGGCTTGTGCGTCGCGCGCGGAGGTGCAGACGCAGGGACCGACGGCGCTGTGGGCCCAGACGGCGGCGATCTTGACGGTGGGGTCATGGTCGACGGCGGCCCGCTCTTCGACGCTGCCATTCGGCAAGATGCGTTTGGGGCCGACAGCGGACAGCCTCGCATGGACGGCGCGACCGGCGCAGACAGCGGTTTTGCGGGCGTTTTGTCAGGCGATGGCGCGTGTGCGTGTCGCGTGGCGGCGGCTCCGAACGCGGCGGGCTCTTCGTCGCGCGGTGCGGTCTCGGTCGCGGGGCTCGCGGCGATGGCGCTGGTGCTCGGTGCACGACGCAAGCGCGCTGCGCGCTGAGTGACGCGTGGGGGGGATGAACGGGGCGTCAGGGGGCAGGGCGTGTACGCTCGCGGGGACGCTATGGACACTGCTCCCTCGCTCTTGGCGCAATGGCACCCGGTCACGTGCGACTACGGGCTGATCGAGGCGCCGTTGGACGCGGTGGCCGAGGGCTTTGCGCGGTGGCAGCGGTCGCTCGGGCGCACCCTTCAAGAGCGCACGATGGACAGTGGGTTTGCAGACGTTCTCGCGGCGCTCTTGCCGCTCTCGATGGGCAAGCGAAGGTGCGCGCTTGTGCAGACCGACTCGCCGTGGACCGCGGTCTTGCAGAGCGGAACGCAGGGCTCGGACCCCACGCCGATCGTGCGCGTCTTGTCTCAGTGCATGGGGACGCGCGCGATGCGGGTGTGTGCCCGAGAGCGTGCCACGATCTGGGAGCTCTTTGCGCCCAACGTGCAGGGCCCTGTGCGCACGGTGTTCACGGTTCGCGAGGCAAAACGCTGGCGCTTTGGCCAGTCGGGCCAAGCCCTCGCGCACGAGCCCACTGAGCGCTACGCGCTGCCCAGCGTGCGGGCGCGGTTTGACCGCGGTGTGCTGGCAGCGTGCGTGGGCCCGCTGGGGGTGCGGCCGTGGGATGATGCGTTCTTTGGCGCGCGGGCGGTGGTGGTTGAGCGCGAGGCGCGGGTGAGAGAGCCGCCCGAGCTGACCTTGGCAGAGGCCCTGGCGGCGCTCGGAGAGAGCTTCGCGGCGAGCCGCTAACGCGCGGGGGCGAGGGCTGTGTGAGCGGTGGGCGACAGGCGAGGCCGTGGGGCTCGGGAGTGTCCGAGACAGGTCGAGCAATGTGGGACTTTGGGGCGCGTGATAGCGTCCTTGCACCAATGGGAGCGAGGAGGCCAGAGGAGACGGTGGCGCGGGTGCTCGGCGTGCTGCTTGCGCAGCGAATGCTGCGGCAGAGCGAGCTCGCGAGGCAGGCCGAGGTCACCGGCGAGACCGCGGCGAAAGTGCTCGGAGACCTTAAGAACGGCGGGCTCCCGTTGACCCGAGAGCTCGAGGGGCGGGCGGTGATCTGGAGTGTTCCGGATGGGTGGTTTCCGAATGGGGTTTTGTTTGAGGGCGACGACGCTGGGCAGCTGCTGCGATTGTTGTTGCGCTTGCCGAGTGGAGGCGTGCGGGACGCGTTTATCGAGCGGATCAAGGCCGCGTCACTGAGCGCGCGCGAGGTGTCCCGCAGCGTGGGCGCGGTCCGACCGGCCGCGGTCGAAGCGCAGCGCGACGGCGCGAGCCGATTTCGGTCCGTGATCGAAGAAGCCATCGTCCGGGCGCGGGCGATCGAGCTGAAATATCACGGCACCAAAGACCTCGAAGGCCACTGGCGCACGGTCTCGCCGCAGACCGTGGTCGGGGCGTCGCGCCCTACGCTCATCGCGTGGGACCATCGCAAGTCCGCGCTGCGCACGTTTCGGGTCGATCGCGTACAGAACGTGATGGATGTCGAGGGGATTGCCTACGTCCGCGTAGACGAGTCGCGCATCGACGCCGAGGTCTCAGAGAGCTTTAACGGGTACTGCGGAGGCGAGCTGCGCGAGGTCTCGATGCTGATCGACCACGACGCGTGGGCCATCGTCGAGCACAACCTCCCGTTTATCGCCCAGCGGATTGAGCACACCAACAGAGGCGTCCGTGTCGTCGCAAAGAACCGCGGCGGCGAGGTGATGAACCGCTTTTTGCTCGCGTACGGCGCTCGCATGACCGTCGAGACTCCCCGCGTCCGCGACGAAGTGCTGCGTTTGGCCAAACAAACCGTAGAGAGGCTCGCGTCCACCGGCGGGCCTTCACCGCGTAAGCGAACCCCCGGTTAACCGAGGTGTCGCCGGGTACAACCGTGGACGACAAAGCGAACGCGCGCGCGAGATCGACGCAACCCCAGAGACCCTTAAGCCATGACAGCAATCGACGACACCGCCCCGACGTACCTTCGGTACTGGGGCAAGGCAGACCCCGCGGTGGCGGGGGGCTATCACCCGGCGGCGTACCACTCGCTCGATGTGGCCTGTGTGGCCGAGGGGATCTTGCAGCAGAGCGCAGTGCTGCGCGGCAAGTTCGCGCGCTTGTTGGGGCTGAGTGAAGAGGCCACCGTGGCCACCGTGGCGGGGCTGTGTGCGGTGCATGACCTGGGCAAGTTCGACGCGAGGTTTCAGGCCAAGGTCCCTGAGGTTGTCGCGATGCTTAACCGCGAGGCCGAGTGGGCTGGGATCGTGGGCAAGGGCTTTGACCACGGAAGCCAAGGGTTTGTCGCTTTCAACGATTGGGCTACGGACGATCTTGTCGCGTACGAGTCGTTGCTTGGTTTGTGGACAGCCGCGCGGCCCTTGCTCGCTGCGGTGTGTGGTCACCATGGCTATGTCCCAACGGGCGGCGAAAAAAATACCAACACGGTGCCCCTCAAGGTGCGCAAGGCCGATCGGGCTGCACAGCGCGCGTACGTGCGCGACGTGATCGCGATGTACCAAGCCGATGGCGCGGTCTTTCCGTTGCAAATGACTGCATCGCTTGCATCGCAACAGCTGCTCGCTGGGCTGTGCTCGGTCGCCGATTGGGTCGGGTCGCAGGTCGAGTTTGATGAGCAGCCGTTGTTTGTCTACGAGACCACCGCGATGCCCTTGGCGCAGTACCGTGAGCGTGCGCGACAGATCGCGCAGCGGGTCTTGCGGGCGCTCCCGTTTGGGCGCTCCGAGACACGGGACGTGGGCTTTGGTGAGCTCTTTCGGGACAGCGCGGGCAAGCCCTTTGCGCCGCGCGATGTGCAGGTCGCGACCGAGCTGCTCACGCTCGGCGACGAGCCCGCCTTGGTGATCGTCGAGGCCGCCATGGGCAGCGGAAAAACCGAAGCAGCGCTCTCGCTTGCGTCCAAGTGGGTGCGCCACGGCGCTGCCTCGGGGTGGTTTGTGGGCCTCCCGACGATGGCCACGGCCAACGGGATCATGGACCGCGTCGAGGTCACAGCCACGCGTTTTTTTGGCGGCTCCGAGGGTGGTGCGCAGTTTCGGTTGTCCCACGGGACCGCACGCAAGAACGACGCGTTTGACCGCATCGTGAAGCGCTCCCTTCGAGGGCGCGCTGCGCTTGCGGCGAGCAAAGACTTTGACGAGACCGAGGCCGAGGTCCAGTGCGCGCGGTGGTTTCTGCCTGCAAAAAGAGCGCTCTTGGCGCAGGTGGGCGTGGGCACCGTCGACCAAGCGATGATGGCCGCCCTGCGCACCAAGCACGGGTTTGTGCGCTTGTTTGGCTTGGCCAGCTCGGTGGTGGTGATCGACGAGGTGCATGCCTACGACGCGTACATGGAGGTGATTCTTGAGCGCTTGGTGCACTGGCTCGGGCTGCTGAGGACCCCGGTGGTCTTGCTGTCTGCGACGCTGCCTGCGGCGCGAAGGCGTGCGTTTGTCGCGGGATACCGCGCGGGGCTCGCGGGCGCAGCGCTCGATGTGCACACCGACGAGACACCAGCGAGCCAAGCGTATCCGCTGGTGACCGTGGCCCGCGAGTCCGGTGTCGAGGCACACGCCGCGACCCCTACCGAACAGAGAACACTTGCGGTCGAGGTCGTCGAGACAGCGCTGGATCGGGATGCGATCGATGCGACGCATCCTGAGGTGATCGCGCTGGTCGAGGCCGCGCTCGCGGGCGAGATGGTGGTGTGGATTCGCAACACGGTGGACGAGGCGCGTGCGGCGTACAAAGCGCTGCGAGCGTGCGCGCAAGAGCGAGGGTTGGATCCGTCGCGGGTGTGGTTGTTTCACTCAAGGTTTAGGCAGCGGGACCGCGCGGCGATCGAGAAGCAAGTACTCGCAGAGTTCGGGCGCGAGGGACGGACGTGCAGATGTCCGACGATTCTGGTGGCGACGCAGGTAGTCGAGCAGTCGTTGGACTTGGACTTCGACCGCATGGTGTCGGACCTGGCGCCCATCGATCTATTGTTGCAGCGCGCAGGGAGGCTCTGGCGCTGGGCGCGCAACGCGGACGCGCCGAGACGTCCCGCTGGGGCGCGTGAGGTGTTGCGTGTGCTGGCTCCGCCCAGTGCGGCCCGCGATGGGCTGCGGTTTGGCGGCGGGGGGTATGTCTACGACAAGGCCACGCTGTGGCTCACCCACGACTCGCTCAAGGGCGTTGCGAGCGTGGCGTTGCCCGGCTCGGTGCGCGCGCTCATCGAGGCCACGTACGACCCCACGCAACGAAGCAAGCGCCTCGAAGCGGCTCCTGTGCGCGAGGCGCTCTTGAAGGCCGAGGCTGCCACCGCGGACGAGCTTGCAGCGCTGCGAGCGCTGGCTGAAAAGTGCACGCTCCCGGACCCCGGCGCAGAGGCTCGGGCGAGCGCAGATGCGGTGCCCGATGACGAAGAGAGCGTGCGCGCGGTCACGCGCGTGGGGAGCTCGGTGACGCTGCTTCCGCTCTGGTGGGACCTCGAGACCTGCGAGGTGAGACCCCTCGATGCGGCGTTTGCAGACGACCCCATGCGCTATCCGGCGATGGGCGCATTCGATGCGAAGTCCAAGACGGCGTGGCGTGATCTGGATGCGCTGCAAGAGCAGTTTGTGCGCATGCCCGAGTACGACTGGGACAAGGTGCTGCGTGCGGCGACGGCCAAGGGCGAGCACGAGATTTGGGACGCGTGGGCCAAGGGCTGCAGCGCGTTTCTCGAAGAGCTTCGGCAGCGCGGCGTGGTCATCTTGCCGATGGTCTTGCGGGGCGAGACGTTTGTCGGGGCGATCGAGTTTTCTAAGCAAATTCGCACGGTGAAATACGCGATCCGTGAGGGTCTTTGGGTAGTACGGGAGGCAAAGAGCGGATGATCGAGCAATTCAATGTCCTGCGTGATCCGTGGATCGCGCTCTGGCGTGATGACAAGCGTGTGTTGGTGACGCTCGAAGAGCTCCTCGCGGGCGACGCAGAGTCGTCCCGAGAGATCGCGCACTCGCGAGACGAGCTGCGCGCGTTTTCGCACGTGTTGTTGTCGGCGCTGTTGCAGGCGCTCTTTGCGCCAGGCTCGCTTGAGAGCCTCAGAGAGCGGATCGGTGTGCCCATGGATCGCGCGGCGATTCGTGCAGCGATCGACGCGGTCGCCGACGACTTTGAGCTCTTGGGAGAGCCTGGCTGGATGCAGCACGGGCCGAGGCTCGATGCCGACCGCACCGATGCGCTCTTTCACGAGTTTAGTGACACGTATCGGCCGCATCTTGCGCGGGGCGTGAGCCTCACGGGCGGCGTGTGTCCTGCGTGTGCGGTTGTGGGGCTCTACGGCTTCATGGCGTTTGCCCCTGCGGGAGGCAGTGGTTATTCGCCGAGCGTGCGCGGCACGCCGCCCCTGTCGACGCTTGTGCGGGCGGGCTCGGTGCGTGCGACCGCGTGGGCCAACGTGCTTGTGCTCCGTGGTGCAAGCGAGACCTATGGTCCAGAGTCGTCGCGTCCCTGGGCCATCGCGCCCGAGACGCTTGAGCCCGACGGGAGCACGAAGCAATATCGTCGCGACGCGCACGCCATTGGGCTTGTGGAGGGGCTCTTCTGGAAGCCGCGCGCAGTGCGACTTGCACCGGCGGATGACGGCGAGTGTCCGCTCTGTGGGGGCCACGGCGCGCGCGTGATTGCGTGTGGGTTTACCAAGGGCGCCAAGAAAGAAGACGGCTTCTTCGAGCACCCGCTGACCCCGTCGGTCGTGATCAAGAACGAGCGCCGAACGCAGCACATCGCGACGGACAAACCAGTGTGGACTGGCTTGGCGGACATGCTCCCTGCGGTGCGTGCGGGCAGCGCCAAGGCCTCGGACCCTCAGGCTGCGCCGACGGTACGCCAGTGGCGCGTCCTGACGCCGGTCCCGTTAGAGCTTTTTGTGTTCGCCTATCGCTTTGACAACGCGTCCATGGAGGGGCGGTTTTTTGAGAGCTACCCCGCGCTGAAGAAGTCCGGAGACTCAGATTTTGCCAGGGCGATCGAGACCATGGTCGCCCGCGCAGAGGACACGGTGTCTGCGCTCGCGAGTGCGCTCAAGCGCGCGTTTAGCGACAACCCCAAGTCCAAGGGCGCGTACTGGCCCGAAGAAGCGCGGCAGCAGTTTTGGCGACGGGCAGAGACGCCATTTTGGAGTGCGGTCGCGCTGCTTGACGCCGAGGAGGAGCCACCCCTGTGGGGGCCTGCGATGGCGCGGCTTGCGCGCTCGCTCTTTGACACGATGACCTCGCTCACCGACGCGCAGTTTGACGGGCGACGGCACATCGAAGCTGCGCGCAAGAAGCTCAACGTAGAGCTCAAGATTTTGGGCAAGGCTGACCCGCAAGCGCCCACGGATTCGCGAACCAACGCAGGAGGGACCTGATGAACATTCACGACGAGGTGATTGAGAGCGCTGCGCGCACGATGCGCGAGCGATTTGACCGAGAAAAGCACGTGGTGCGGCCGCTCAGATCGGGCGATGTCGCTGCGATCAAGCGCTACGCGACTGTGGGCGACGCGCTGGTCGACGGCGCGTTTTGGGCGCTCTTTAACGAGCACAAGAATCTCTTTGCCGGAGCCAACGCGGACGAAACTGAGCTGGACCGTGTGGCAAGCGCGGTGGCCATCGCGGTGTGCACGTTTGGGGCTGCGCGCGCGGGGGCTCCGTCGCGCTCGTTGGGCGCGTGGATCGCGTCGGGTTTGCGCGCCAAGGGGCTGCCCGAGGGGGGCGCAAACCTGAGGTTTCGGCAGCTTGCCGCGGCGCGGACACCGGACGAGCTGGTGCGACGACTGCGTGCGCTGCTCAAGCTCATCGGGCTGCCGGTGGACTGGGGCGTGGTGGTCAAAGACGTCTTGCACTGGAGCAAGAGCGCTGGCTCACGAGAGCGCGTCACGCGCGCCTGGGCGCGAGGATTTTACGGGTCAACCGACGACGAGGCAGACGACACAGACCGCGGAGCAAAGACCGCAGCAACGAAGACCGAAGGAGCAACAGAGCGATGAGTGATTCAACGAAGCGTGGGCGCAATGTGTTTGTGGAGTTTCACGTGCTGCGGTCGTACGCGCCGGGCAACATGAACCGCGATGATCTTGGCACGCCCAAGACGGCGATGTTTGGCGGCGTTCGGCGGCTTCGGTTGTCGAGCCAGTGCGTCAAGCGCACTTGGCGCGTGAGCGAGCATTTTACCGGGACCTTGGGCCGCGAGGCGCTGGGGGTTGAGGTGCTGGGTGTGCGCACCAAGCGCTTGCCCGAGCGCGCGCAGGCGCAGCTTGGCGGCGAGCTAGCGCAGGACGCGATCGATGGGTTGACCGAGGTTTTGCAGCGCATCGGCCGCAAGGATGCGCCCTCGAAGGACGACGAGAAGACCACCGCGCACTTGCTCTTTCTGACCCACGAAGAGATCGCCGAGGTCGCCGCGTTTGCCAAAAAGAACAAAGGCGAGCTTGCGAAGTTGGGTGCGCTCGCGAACGCGCAGCGGGCCGCCGACGCCGCGCCAGCTGCCGACAACGAAGACAGCGAAGAGGATGCTGCCGAAGAACCCAAGGCCAAGGGTGCTAAGTCCGCGAAGGGCGCCAAGGGCAAGGGAAAGGGCAAGAAGACCGACAGCGGCACAGAGCGCCAGAGCATCACAGACGCGATGTTGGCTGCGTTGACCAAGCACCTGCACGAGTCCGCGCCGCGCAACGCGGTCGATGTGGCGCTCTTTGGGCGCTTTGTGACCAGCACGGAGTTTAAGAGTGTCGACGCTGCGATGCAGGTCGCGCACGCGCTGGGGACGCAGAAGGTTGATCTCGAGTACGACTATTTTACGGCGGTCGACGATCTCAAGCCCAAGGGCGAGGACGCGGGCGCGGGGCACTTGGGAGAGACCGAGTTTGCACAGTCAGTGCTCTACCAGTACGCGGTGTGCGACTGGCGCTCGCTCTTGGCCAATCTTGAGGGCTACGAGGGCGAGGCCACGCGGATCGCGGCGCAGTCGATGCGCGCGGTCGCGCTTGCGGCGTGTCGCTCGGTTCCGCGCGGAAAAGAGAACGGAACCGCGCCACAGAACCCTGCAGACTACCTTGAGATTGTGGTGCGTCGGGATGCGCCCATGAGCTTGGCCAACGCGTTCTTGCAGCCCGTGCGTGCCATTGAAGACACCGACTCAGGCGATGTGATGGACCAATCCATTCACAGGCTGCGAGGTCTCGCGACGAAGTATCAAGCGGCGTACTCGACGTCGGGCGATGTGATCGCGCGGTTGGTGCTCTCGATGCGCGATCTGCAAGCGCGGGATGCCAAGGACGTGACCGAGTTTGCGACGCTCGATGAGATCGCTAAGCGTGTGGCGAGCGTGCTCGAGGCCGAGGCATGAGCGAGCGCGGGCTGTGCGCGCTCTCGTTGGTCTTCGAGGGACCGATGCAGAGCTACGGAGCGAGCGCGGTGGGCAAAGATCGCCCCACCGAGGACGCGCCGACCAAGAGCGCTGTGCTGGGGCTCTTGGGGGCCGCGCTGGGCATCGCGCGTGACGACGTCCAAGCGTTGGTCGCGCTCGATCGCGCGTTTGATCTGGTGGTGCGTGTCGACCGGCCTGGCGACCTGCTCGACGACTACCACACGTCGTTGGACGTCCCCTGGATCGACGGCGGAGGGATCTACAGGCACGCTGAGATCACCCGGCGGAGGTACCTGTGTGGGGCGAGGTTTACCCTGTGGTTGGTGTCGACCGCGGCGAGCGAGCAGTTGTTGGCTACGTGGCACGATGCGCTGCGCTATCCGCGGTATGCGCCGGTGCTGGGGCGTCGTGGGTGTCCTCCGGGGGCTCCGACGGTGGGACCCGTGTTTGCGCTGGTCCGAGCGGCCACGTGGCGCGAGCTGGTGGGCACGGTGGCGCTGGACGACGCGAGCCTGCGTGACGCTAGCTTTCGCAGAGACACGACGTGGGCGGTGCATGTCGACGAGTCGCTGTGTAGCGGCGAGGACGTGCGTGGGCATCGCAAGCTCATTCGGCGCGACCGGCTGGTGGGGCCAGGGAAGCGGATGTTTTATGACCGCACGGTGCGGGTGTTTGCGTGGTCGCCGAGCGAGGCATCGCGAGACGCACGAAGTGACTCGCCGGGACGTGACACGACGGAGGGATATTTCGATGCGTGATGGCTATCTCTCGAAGGTCACGTTGAGCCCACGGAGGGGTGAGCACGCGTGGATGAAATTGCGGGATCTCTACGACGTTCACCAGGCGATTTGGGCCGCGTTTGCGGGCGGTGAGCCAGGAGCCCAGGCGCCGTTTTTGTTTCGCGCGGACCCGGTGCGCGAGGGGGACGTGATGGTGATGCGAGCGCTGGTTCAGAGCGTGCGCGTGCCGGACTGGGCTGCGTTGGGGGACTCGGTGACCTCGGTCGAGGGGCCCAAGTCTCGTGACGACGCGTGGTGGGACGCGCACGCGCAGAAGGGCGCCGTGCTGCGGTTCTTTTTGCGGGCCAACACGACGCAGTCGGTGCGCGATGGGCATGGCGACGACCCCAAGCCCTTGGTCCCAGGCGGGCCTCGGACGCGCGGAAAACGTGTAGCGCTTGAGGGCGAGCAAGCGCAGCTCGATTGGTTTGCCCGTCGCGCCGCGGGCTGCGGGTTTGCGCTGTGTCAGCGAGAGATCGTGGTCAAGCGCAGGGACGGCAGCGTGCTCTCGGCGCACCATGAGCCCGAGCTGCGGACGAGCAACGTGCGGGTGTGGCGTTGGGCTGCGGGCGAGGGCAAGCGCTTTGCGTCGCACCAGGGTGTGGACTTTGAGGGCCTGCTTGAGGTCACCGATCAGGCGCTGCTGCGTCGCGCGGTGCAAGACGGGATTGGGCCTGCAAAGTCCATGGGCTTTGGGATGCTCTCGTTGGCGAGGCACGTGGGCTGATGGAGCGGCTGCCGTACAAAGAGCGCGAGCCGTTCTTGCATCTTCGGTATGGCAGGCTGGACGTCAAAGACAACGCGCTGGTGCTCGAGGACAAGAAGGGCACGCGGATGCAGATCCCGGCGGGGGCGATCGCTTCGCTGATGCTTGAGCCGGGGATGGTCGTGACGCACGCGGCGGTGAAGCTGTGTGCCGAAGAAGACTGTCTTATGATCTGGTGTGGCGAGGGCGGCGTGAGGTTCTATGCGACCGGTGCGCCGGGGGGGGCGCGGTCGGACAAGCTGCTGTTTCAGCTCGGGCTGTCGCAGGACCCGAAGAAGCGGCTGATGGTGGTCCGCGAGATGTTTCGCAGGCGATTCGGCGAGGATGGCCCGGACCGACGCAGCGTAGAGCAGCTTCGAGGGCTCGAAGGTGCGCGAGTGCGCGAGCAGTACCAGAAGCTCGCGGACGCGCACGGGGTTGTGTGGCGGGGGCGCAACTACGACACGAGCAAGTGGCTCGCGGGCGACGAGATCAACCGTGCGATCAGCGCGGCCAACGCGTGCGTGTATGGCGTGAGCGAGGCGGCGATTTTGGTGGCGGGTTACTCGCCGGCGATTGGCTTTTTGCACAGCGGGCGGCCGCTGAGTTTTGTGTACGACGTGGCGGACTTGTACAAGTTTGAGCTGAGTGTTCCGGTGGCGTTTGCGGTGGTGGCCGAGCGCAAGCACAAGGACATTGAGGGGGCGGTGAGGCGACGGCTGCGCGATGTCTTTAAGGCGCAGCGGATCATGGCGAAGATCATCCCTGACATCGAGAACATCTTGGGGGTCGCCGAGTAAGCCATGTGGGTCATCGACCTCGAAAACGCGCCCGATCGCCTACGCGGAACGCTCTCTCGCTGGGGCGTCGAGGTCCGCGCCGGGCTCTACGTGGGCAGCGCGAGCGGCAGGGTGCGCGACGCGCTCTGGGAGCTTGTGCGATCCCTGGCGAGCGCCGACACCAGCGCCGTGATGGTGTTTGACGCGAGCGGACCGCAGGGGTTCGAGGCGCGCACGCACGGGCGCAACCGTCGCGAGATCGTGGACATGGACGGGCTGTGGCTCGCGCGGTTCGAGCCGGTGCGGGCAGAGTCGTATGAGCCCAGCGTGGATGAGCTCACGGACGACGCGATGGCGTTTGACCCGGGCGAGATCGAGGCGGGCTACCTTGAGCCGTGAGGGCCGCGGGGCGCGGGAGGGTGGGTCGTGGGCGACACGCTGGGCGGTGGGCGACAGCCGGGGAGCCTTGGGCGACAGCCGGGAGGCCGTGGGCGACACGCAGAACCGTGGGCGACAGGCCAAACAGGCTGTGGGCGACACCGGGGAGGCGCTGGGCGACACCGGACAGCCCTTGGGCGACACGTGGCGAGCCGTGGGCGACACACGGGGCCGTGGGCGACAGGGCGCGGTGCGCAGTGGGGGGTCTTTGCAGCGTCGCGAAGTTGTGGTGCGATCTGGGGCAAGTCGCGGCGCGGCTGCCGCGGCGGGGAGAGACAACATCATGACGACGAGCAAAAAGCCCGCGACGAAAGAGTCGTCGGCGGGCAAGGCGGCTGCGGCGAAGGTCGTGGCAAAGAAGGGTTCGACGGCGTCTGGCGGGACGGGAGCTTCGGCGACTGGGCTCATCCGGGCGTGGGAGGGCGATGTCAACGCGTTGATCGCAAAAGAGAGCACGGAGGTGGTGTCGCTGGGGATTCCGTTCTCGGTCTTTTTAGGCGAGTGCGTGGACTGCGCGCGGTTTATCCGCGAGTTTTGGGAGCCTTTGGATGGCGAGCGGCCGGGCTTGGTCTGCGCCGCCAAACCGGGCGACGGAGACGCCTCGTTTAATCTCCAGACCGCGGACATCATCTTGCGGTTGCACAGCGAGGTCTTGACCGCGCAGACGCAGTACCTGTTGTCGGCCAAGGCGAAGAAGTCCGCAGCGGGGTTGCTTGAGCGCGCGGCGAAGCTGCTCGACGACATGAGCGCCGCGCTTGAGTGGTACTTTGACGACGGGGTCGAGGACGACAAAGACGCGCAGTTGGGTGCGGTTCGGGCGGCGCATGACCTGTCGAGCGGGGCGATGGACGTGGTCGCGGCGGCGCTCGAGAGCTACGCGGGGCTGGCCGAAAAGCACATCGATGCGATCGACGGGACGCTTGGCTTTGAGCGGGCGTTTGTGGACGAAGCGCGCAAGGTCTCGCGGCAGTTGTTCGAGATGAACAGTGCGCTCGAGAGCAACCCCGAGTCTGAGGCGGCGCTCAAGCGTCGCAACAAGCTCGTGGCGGCGCTGCGATCGCGGGTGCTGCGGACGCGCAAGGTGGCGCAGCTCGTGTTTCGCGCGCAGCCCGAGATCGCGCGGCTGGTGACCAGTGCGTACCAGCGGAGGGCTCGCACGGCGCTGCGCCGAAGCGCGGCTGGCGGCGCTCCGAAGGTGACCTGATGGCCCCCGTCTGTGGCACCTTCGGACAGGCCCAAAAGGTCGGTACGAAAATGGTCTTTGAAAAAGTGAAGTGATTTCCGTAACTTCTGGGAAGTGTGGTCCCCGCCTGCGCGGGGATGAGCCGGTCGAGATGACCGCCGAGGTCAGCACGCGCAGGTGGTCCCCGCCTGCGCGGGGATGAGCCGCTTGCCGAGCCAGCAGCGAAACGAGCGGCCCCGTGGTCCCCGCCTGCGCGGGGATGAGCCGCCGCGTGGCTGTCCGCGCGCGCACTACTCGCGGTGGTCCCCGCCTGCGCGGGGATGAGCCGCGGTATAGGACAGTACAGCCAGGTCATGTATGCGTGGTCCCCGCCTGCGCGGGGATGAGCCGACCGGTTACGGCGCGTGGTAGGGCGGTCGTTAGTGGTCCCCGCCTGCGCGGGGATGAGCCGGTCGACGTCGTGGCGGAGTACGTCATGGCCGAGTGGTCCCCGCCTGCGCGGGGATGAGCCGCAAACGAGGTATCCGGCGAGCGTTGCATCATCGTGGTCCCCGCCTGCGCGGGGATGAGCCGCTCAGAGTCAAACCCGTAAACGGCGCCCAGTGGTGGTCCCCGCCTGCGCGGGGATGAGCCGGCTAACGATCCAATGAGCACGACCGAGACATAGTGGTCCCCGCCTGCGCGGGGATGAGCCGACGTCGACGCGCGCGTGGCGTTGGTCGCGCTGGTGGTCCCCGCCTGCGCGGGGATGAGCCGTTGGCGAGGGCTTGAGCTTTGGTCTTGTACCTGTGGTCCCCGCCTGCGCGGGGATGAGCCGCATCCTCTTCGCAGTCTCCGCAAACATGAGCGGTGGTCCCCGCCTGCGCGGGGATGAGCCTGTCCAGCAGATTCATCGCCTCCTGTCCAGCCCGTGGTCCCCGCCTGCGCGGGGATGAGCCGCTCACAGCCTGGGCTGTGGTGGCTCCTGGAGGGTGGTCCCCGCCTGCGCGGGGATGAGCCGTCGGTGAGCATCGACGGACTCAACGGCGACTCGTGGTCCCCGCCTGCGCGGGGATGAGCCAGAATCGTCAGGACGCAGACAGCGCGCTGATTCGGTGGTCCCCGCCTGCGCGGGGATGAGCCGCCTGTGGTGAGCTCCCAGCGATTCTCCTCAGCGTGGTCCCCGCCTGCGCGGGGATGAGCCAGCCGTGCGCGTTTGGGCCGCACGCTACCGCTCGTGGTCCCCGCCTGCGCGGGGATGAGCCGCTCAGCGCGCGACGCTGAAAGGGGCCGCGTGTGTGGTCCCCGCCTGCGCGGGGATGAGCCGGAGCTCCGAGAGCACTGCGTTTTCACTTTCCAGTGGTCCCCGCCTGCGCGGGGATGAGCCGATCAGAGTCAAACCCGTAAACGGCGCCCAGTGGTGGTCCCCGCCTGCGCGGGGATGAGCCGTGTCGCGACTTCCATGGGACATGGACGAGTTCGTGGTCCCCGCCTGCGCGGGGATGAGCCGAATGACGCCTGATGCGGTCGCAGAATGGAGCAGTGGTCCCCGCCTGCGCGGGGATGAGCCGGTTCGCAAAACCGGGCAACGGCTAGCGGAGACGTGGTCCCCGCCTGCGCGGGGATGAGCCGGAGCCTAGCACCTTGGA
>JAUXYJ010000065.1 GCA_030694465.1 Deltaproteobacteria bacterium
CACCGGCCGCTGCAACGCGTGCATTTCTGCTGGCCAAACGCCAGGAGCAGGGCAGATGTGTTGTAACGGATTAAGCCTCGTCGGCGGCGTGTGTCAGGCCCCCTGTGTTGCGGGTGGGATGTGCACGGTCAACGTGTGCGAGGGCGTCAACGTGCAGGGAACCTTCGGATCCTGCGACGTGGCAGAGCCCGTGTGCATCCGAGATCCCGCGGCGGTGGTGTGTACCGACCCTGATCCGCTGGGTTCATCGCTCCAATGCGGACGACGAGCGGATTCAGAGTGTCTTACTGACGAAGAGTGCTCGCCTGCCCACGTTTGCGGTCGTCTGCATGGAGGCGCAGCGAGGTGTGTCGACTGGAATGGCGGTCCCAATCAAGCATCAACCACTTGCTGGCTGCCCTCGGATCGCGGGCGCTTGATCTGTCGCGATGGCACGAGGCTCACGTGTCCCCCGACCATTGAAACGCGTCTCTGTCCACGCTGTCCCTGAGGAACTGATCATGAAAATCGCAACATGGAGTATAGCGATCTGCCTCGTGTCACTCGGCTGCGCCAACACCGTGACACCACTGCAGGACGGCGGCGGCGACGCCTCCGTATCTGACGCACACGCGAGCCTCGTCACACTGAGACTCGCCAGCGATTTTACAGCGATTCGTTCGGGACTAGGCGCTGCGGCCGTGCGTGCAGAGAGCGCATCGGGAGAGGTCATCGAGCGCGTCACCGACAGCGACGGCCGCGTGACGTTCGCGCTCATCGAGGGCCGACGATGGGACGTGACCTTCACGCATCGAAACATCGGCGCCATCTCCATCATTGGGCTGCGTCCTGAAGCGGTCACACGCGAAGTCGAGGTGTTTAAGCACACGATTTATGACCGATTTCCACTGCTCCGACCGGATCAACGTTACCGGATGCTTGCCGATGTGCCGGTGCGGATAGTTCGTGCGAATATCCAGGGTTTTACTGACCGAACAGTCGCCTCGGCTGGACCTCTCAGTATTCTCAGTGCCCCCTACGCCGCACCACCCTCAAATCAGTTTGAGTTGGCCTACAGCGAATTGCCAGAGGAGTCGGGTATCGACGTAGTTGTGCTCTTAGGAACTCCAGGACCACGTCCGGCATCGCTTCCTGTGCCTTCAAGTTTCCTGCATCGCCGAATCGAACCTGTGCCGTCCAGAGATATCGAAATGGACTTGGACTTGAGTGCGGCACTCCCTGTTGAGCCCGCGAGGTTTCACGAGATCTTTGCGCCCAACCGCGGGCTCATCACTTCCGCTTGTCGGGAGGAATTTCCTGGGACTGCCGCCCTGAGTATCCGCCTAAGCGATCGAGAACAGCGCCCATTTTCGGGGATTGCTATTGGTGCCATTTCCACCCAGCCAGCGTCCGCGGAATCGACTTGGCGGCTGCGAACGATCGTCGCGAGTTCCGCACTTTTGCGAACCGATCAGGACGGGCCGTTTTACACCAGCCGCATTGGCTACATGAACTGCGATTCTTCTGACGGAACGCGGCTGGGCATCGACGTCTCTCCCAACCCTGCAGCGTCGTCCGAGATCCGCGTTCCTGAGCTTGATCAGCTTAAGATTCGCGGCAACTCGCTTGCAAACGTCGAGATCAGCGCGACGGGCTCGTACGAGCAGCTCGGGTTTGAAGTGAGTTCTCAGTCGCCCAACGGTCCAGGAAGTTATCAATGGGTCGGGTACAACTTTGACCCCATGGAGCCTGGGCAACGCGCGACAACGCACATTCCTCGATTGCCCGGGGGCATCTCGCTGGCGTCGCTTCTTGAGCTTTCAGAGGGGCTGTACAGCGTCAACGCCGTGGTCTCTACGCTGCCTCGCACAAAGCCCGCATATGGGTTTTGGCGCGAGGGACTCGAGACGGTTCGCGTGTCCACGCATGCGCGAGATCTGAGGCCCTGACTCAGCCAGATCTCACACGCACCAGGGCAGGGCGGACGAGCTTGTCAGTGCCAGGCTCATCTGTGCCTGCTCGTCAGTGTGCAGGCACGGTGGTCACGCAGTATCGGTGGCGCTTTGGTGCGCGAGGATGGTCAAATTGCGCGCGCTACGGACGTTCTGGCGGCTCCTCTGGCGCGATCCGGCGACGTCGCCGGGTCATCTTAGGGTTGGCTCTGTGAGACTTCGACACAGCCTCGCCCCACGAGACCCCTCCGTAGGGATGCCGATTGAAAAAAGCCTATTGCCACTGCGGTAGATATCTCTGCGCGAGCGAATGAACGTGTGAATGGTCACCGGTCATTGACAACGCGAGGGATGCCTGCGTAGCGTCCATCGAGCATCTGCTGCGCAACGGGGCGGACAGGTGGGGCGGATAAATCTTCGACGATGAAGTTGGGTGGATTCTGTGAATTCTAGATCTTCTCTCTCTCTCTCTCTCTCTCTCTCTCTCTCTCGTAGACTGATGGGCTTGCTGCTGATGCTCAGCGTGTGGACCAGCGGGTGCGAGTGCACTTTGCCAGCGGTTCGGCAGGCGGATGGGACGTGGGTGGGGCCCAATTGTTTGGCTCCCAGCGGGCCCAAGTGCTGTGGCAGCACGGTGTGTCGCGCAACGGGGATGCTCCCGACGTCACCAGGGGTCTGTCTTGCGCAGAACGCGTGTTTGCCGAGGGGATATTTCTGCAGCGGCGTCAATCCGGACGGAAGCCCGGTGGCCTGCTGTACTGGGCTCGTGTGTGATCCCGTGGCGGGGTGCGTCGAGGCGTGCTCTGCGCGGCCCGAGGTTGGCCCAGGCGAGCGCTGCTGTGGCACAGACGGCCAACCCACCGGCCCCGTGTGCATGCGGCCCCTGGGAGGCACGTGCGCGTGCCCCGTGGTGAGCACTCCCTGCGCACCCGCCGGAACGCAGCCCAACCCCGCGATCAACCAGCAGTGCTGCGCCCCCGCGATCAACGTATCCGGGAGCTGCTGCATCCCTCCGGGCGAGCCCGCGATGTTGGCGTCACAGTGTTGTATGGGAGTCCCTTTCAACGCGACCACCGGGCGCTGCAACGCGTGCATTTCTGCTGGCCAAACGCCGGGACCAGGGCAGCTGTGTTGCGATGGACTGAGCCTCGTCGGCGGCGTATGTCAGGCCCCGTGTGTTGCGGGTGGGATGTGCACGGTCAACGTGTGCGAGGGCGTCAACGTGCAGGGAACCTTCGGGTCCTGCGACGTGGCAGAGCCCGTGTGCATCCGAGATCCCGCGGCGGTGGTGTGTACCAACCAAGACGCGCCCATGACTCCGTTGAGGTGCGGAAGAACTGGCGAAATGGCCAATTGTAACTCTGACAACGACTGCGCTCCGGCTTACGTCTGCGATCGGATGCGGCTCAACGGAGGCAATGGGTTCTGCGTGGACTGGGCAGGCGGCCCCAATCAGGCATCAACAACTTGTTGGCTGCCCTCGGATCGCGGGCGCTTGATCTGTCGCGATGGCACGAGGCTCACGTGTCCCCCGACGGTTGAAGCGCGTCTCTGTCCACGCTGTCCCTGAGGAACTGATCATGAAAATCGCAACATTGCGTACAGCGATCTGCCTCGTCTCGCTCGGCTGCGGCAACACCGTGATGCCACTGCAGGACGGCGGCGACGCCACCGTAACTGACGCTCGTCTGAGCATCGTCACACTGAGACTCATCAGCGATTTTACAGCGATTCGCTCGGGACTCGGCGCTGCGGCTGTGCGTGCAGAGAGCGCTTCGGGCGAGGTCATGGAGCGTTTCACCGACAGCGACGGCCGCGTGACGTTTGCACTCACCGAGGGCCGACGATGGGACGTGACCTTCGCGCATCGAAACATCGGGGCGATCTCCATCATTGGGCTGCGGCCCGAAGCGGTCACACGCGAAGTCGCCGTCTTCAAACACACGTTTCCTTTGCGGTTTCCGCTGTTTCGGCCTGATCAACGCTCGCGGAGGCTGTTGGATGCGCCGATCCGCTTGGTTCATGCGACGACGCGTGGTTTTACTGACCGAACGTCCGTCGTCATTGGGCCAATTGTGGTCGAAAGCTATGACTTTGGATTCGTTCCAACAGGTCCAATTGAGTTGGCCTTCAACGTTTTGCCTGAAGAGTCGGGTGTGGATCTGGTCGCCCTCTTGGGGGTCCAAGAGACGCGGCCGTTTTCACTGCCGATGCCCACACGATACTTGCATCGCCGGATCGAGCCTGTGCCTACAAGCGATCTCGACATGGAGATCGACCTGGCCGAATCGCTTCCGGTCGAGCCCGCACGCTTCCATACCCTCGTTGCCCCCGAGCGCGGGATGATTGTCAGCGACTGTCGTCGCGAATTTCTTGGCGTTACATCGCTGTCAATTCGGCTAAAAGATCGCGAACAACGCTGGCTGGCCGGGGTGGGCATCGGCTCCATTTCAACGCAACCGCCGACAGCCACTTCGCCATGGCGGTTGCGAACCATTGTCGCGACCCAAGCACTCCTGCGGACCGACGACGAAGGTCCACTGTACGTAGCTCGCAACGGCTATGCCTGCGATTCTTCTGACGGAACAGTGTTGAGCATCGATGTCTCTCCCAACCCTGCAGCGTCGTCCGAGATCCGCGTTCCTGAGCTTGATGAGCTTACGATTCGCGGCGACTCGCTTGCCAACATCGAGATCAGCGCGACGGGCTCGTACGAGCAGCTCGGGTTTGAAGTGAGTTCTCAGTCGCCCAACGGTCCAGGAAGTTATCAATGGGTCGGGTACAACTTTGACCCCATGGAGCCTGGGCAACGCGCGACAACGCACATCCCACGATTGCCCGGGGGCATCTCGCTGGCGTCGCTTCTTGAGCTTTCAGAGGGGCTGTACAGCGTCAACGCCGTGGTCTCTACGCTGCCTCGCACAAAGCCCGCATATGGGTTTTGGCG
>JAUXYJ010000068.1 GCA_030694465.1 Deltaproteobacteria bacterium
CGAACGCTTGGCCAAGCATCGCTTGGACAACATGTTTCCCACGGCTTTCGCTGTGAAAGAACCAGACCACCGAGCGAGTACGCGCCATCCAAATCCAGCCCTTACTTCGCCCGATTCTGTGCGGCGTTTCGTCCATCCACACGTGGGTTGCTGCCCGAATGTGCTCGCGTACCTGATCGTTCAGGGGTGCTAAGACCTCCGCGCTACGATGAATAATTTGCTGGATTCCTCCACGTGAAATGCGAATTCCCGAGCGCATTGCTTCGCGGCGAACCTGCGAGAGACTCAATCCCTCGGACTTCTGCTCAACGATTCGCGCCATGAGTCGCGGCCCGATTTTGGCGTTGGGCCCCAGCTCGGGAGGCAGCGGAGCGATGACGCGCCGACGACATCCAGTGCATTCTCCCTGCGGTCGAACGTACGCCACCGCCTCCGTCGCTGGCTGTGGGCGCAGCTCCTCAACGACTTGTCGACGCGGTCGTGCTCTCAAGACGCGAACGTGAAGATTGCAGCAGCTCGAAAGCTCTGGAGGCGTGAGAAAAACCTCGCGATCAATCCGTTGAGGCGCATGACGGCTGCTGCCTTTGTGCCCGGCTTTGCGTCCAGGAGGCTTTGGCAAAGCGCGCTGCTCGTCCTTGGATTGCTGCGCCAATTTGCCGCCCCGACGCGTGCGGTGCCCGCGTTTCCAGCTGTCGATCACTTCGTCCCGCTGCTTGATCTTCTCCTGCAGCTTTTCGAGCTCGACTTCACGTTCGGCCAGCAGGCGCTCAAGCTCGGCAATGCGTTCCTCGGGGCTCACCCGCGCGAGTGGAGCTCCTGACAATTCCCTTGGCAATCACTTTCGTGCATTGCGCTAAACAGTCACGTTGTCGAGCTTCTCTCGATTTGGTGGACACCTCCCAAGAGGTATCCATGCGTACCCGTCTTCGAAGATTCAACAGCAACTAAAGCGCGCGGGACTTTGAGTCTTGATCTACGAGCTCGTCCATCGGTGCGCTTTGTCCGAAAAACGAAGGGAGACCCAACCCATGCGGTTGCATCCAACGTGCTTGATCGCGATTTTACCTCAACAAAACCAGGACAATCGTGGGTGACAGACATCTCTCCCCTCTGGACTAACGCAGGCTGGAGCGTTCTCGCTGTGGTCCTCGATGGGTACTTACGCGCGGTGGCTGGGGGGGGCTCTCGATGCGTCGATGCCCACTGCACTCCCCTTAAGAGCTCTCCAAAACGCGATGATCCGAATCCACGGCAAGGCACCAGCACTGCACCATTCTGATCGCGGCAGCCAGTACACAGGCAGCGACTCTCACGACCCTCGCGACCCGTGACCGTCGTTAGCGCGCTCACTCCAGGGGCGCGCGATCGGCTCGGACCTCGCTGGCGACGACCTCGTCCTCACGCCTCGCCGAACCCGCTGTCTGCGCGGCGCCGAGACTCACTCGAACGCCAGTCTCGATCGGCGCTGCGCCGAACACAGCCTCGGGAGGGCCGCTCGAAGCCGTCGCCTGACCTTGCGGACTCTCCAGGGGCCGTTCGTCGATCTGCAAGACGCGAAGCTGCACGGGCCGCTCGGGCGTCCCCTCGATGCGAACCACCCGCGCCGCGCTACGCGCGTGGTGAACGGAGCTCGACTCATGGGCCACGTCCCACCGCGCGTGGCCCACGACTTCGACCCGAGCGCCCTCGGGGATGATCGTCTGATTGCCCGCTCGGACACCGCCGACGATCTCGAAATACTCGCACCGAACAATCGCGACGAGCCCCGACCCATCGTCGAGCACGAACTCTCCACCGCTGCTCCGTTCTTGAATCGTGGGGGAAGCATCGCCGCGCTCGCTCGAAATCACTCGCCTTTCGACGAACGCAAGCGACGTCGGCCCCTTCGACGGTATCGCCGGCAGAATGGTCTTCGTGCTTCCGACGATTCGAGTGACGACACCGTCGCCCGTCTCGGACGCTTTTCGGAGAGGCACGGCGCGCATCTTCGCGATTTCAGCGAGCGATCGCCGTGCGTCGACCGCGCCGAAATACGCCATGAGCGCGCCAAAGATGACCGCCAGCAACGCAAAGGGTCCGAGAAACACCCCGGCGGTGCCGAGCAGGTTGCTCCCCCAAGCGATGCTCGCCACGGTCGCCGCGAGGAAGAGCAACGACGCGACGATCGACCGCAACACTGTCGGCGGTGGCTCGCCATCCATCCCTTGCGGTCGCTGCGACTGCGTGAGCTGCCACGGAGCGACTTTGCCTGCGTCCAGCATTGGCTCGTCGCAGCGCATACAAGACGACTGAAACGCCGAACGCTCCCCACAGATTGGGCACACAAACCGCTCGGACTCGTCCATGGCTCCGTCTTCCCCCCGCGTCGCTCGTCGCGGAGTTTACCGCTGCGCGCTCACCGCGACCAAAGATCTCGGAGCGTAGCAGCTGTCTTGATCGTCAAGTCCGACGAGCCAGAAAATCGGAGGCTGCCCGTCGCTCAGACAACATACCTCTCTGCTCGCTCCATGGACGGTCACGCACTCGGCTTTGCTCGCCGTGCTCGCAACGCTGCGCGGCTCCGTGTTCCTCGCGCGTTTTCATCCACTGTGCCGAGACGCGATCGACCCAACAACTGCACCGTGCGTTCTCCTGTGTTTTCACAGGCGATACTGTGTTGGCGAGCGCGCCTGAACCGCAGCGGCTCGGTGCGTCCCGGACGCCGCGCTGCCGCGGGTCCCAAAAGCCGCGTGCGTCAGCCCCGCTTCATGCGAAACTATTCAAGACATGTCCGACCGTCTCCGCGCCGCCTACGACACGATCAAGGTGCGCGCGCGAGCTCGGGCAGGCCTCCCCGGTGACATAGCCCAGCGCGTGCTTGAGCACCACGCCATCTACCAAGACTCGAAGGGCAACCACGCCTTCCCCTTGGTCGCGCTCCACGGGGCGCTCTGGGGCTACAAGTTCTTCGAGACGACCGGCAAGCTCGGCGAGCTGATCTCCTACCGGTACTTTCTCGACGCCGACGAGAAGGCCTTGCGCCTCGGCATGCTGAACGGCTTCGCCGAGGGCTTCAAGGCCGTCAACCGCGAGGTGTTCGTCGACACGTACACGAACTGGTATTTCACCCGCGAGCACGGGCGAGAACCCGGCGCCGACGCGCTCGTGAACCCCACGCTCCTCGAGGCGCTGAACGAGGCCCACGCGGCGCGCGCGGCGGGCGTGGAGCTCAACGACGCGCGCAAGCGTCACATCTTCGCGCAGGCGCTCCAATTCGAGCAGGAGATCACTGTGGCCCCGGGCATCGCCCGCGAGCTCGCGAAATTCGACTGCCCCATCCTGCGGGCGCTCTGCATGAAGCCGCTCGTGCGATTCGCGTACTTTCCGTTCTGGCGCACCTTCGCGTTTGGCGATTTCTCAAACAAGGACGAGCGCATCGAGCGGGCGCTCGAGTCGTTCGATCTCGCCGCCGACCAGGGCTGGGTGGCCGTGCTCGCGTCGATGCGCGACTACGGCGTGCTGCCGGACCTGTTCTTCGAGTCGGCCACCGAGAGCTAAGGGTTCGTCGTCAGCGGAGCCGCCTAGAGGCGCGCGCTCGCGAGCGACGAACAACGGTGTTTGCCTCGCCGACGCACGCAGCGATGAGTCGTCGATCGTCCCGGTCCGCGCGCATCGCTTGCATGGGAACGCCGGCGAGCGCGATGATGGCGTTGTTGAGGTTGACCAGGATTTTTTCTCACTGAATGGGCGCGAGGTCGCCTCGGCGCGCGAGCGTTTCTACTGCCTTGGCAGTGTCGGTGCTCTTCACCGTCACGATCACGACGTCGCACTCGGACAGCGCCACGGGGTCGGTCCGCACTTCCATCGCGACCCTGCGATCGTAGCCTTTGAAATCCGTGAGCCTCGCGCCTCCCGCACGCGCGATCTCGTCTGCGACCGAAGCGCGACCCACTAGCCCGATGCGCGCCGTGCGCAGCGAGCCTTCCGCCCACGTACGCACCGATGGCGCCCGCGCCGAAGATTGCAATGTTCATCGCGCACGAGAGCATTCAATGCGGTGCACGTGATCGACGCGGCGTACGTGCGCATGGCGTGCCCCCCCATGTGCGCTGCAGCGGTGGGGGCACGCGAAACACACACATCCCCAAGCCGCGCGTCGTCGCGCTCTTTAGGGTCCGTCGCACCGCAGCGTGGCGATGCGTGCAACACCGTAACGAGAGCGTCGGTCGCATTGTTGCACCAACATCCACGACGCGCTGTCCGAAGTGGGATAGGACCTCCCTCCGTCGGTCGGTGAACGCGTGAGCCGACGGCGGCGCGATTGCCCGTTGCCTCACCGCGCTCGACGGCCCGATGCTGCCGAGACGTGAGCGCCCACCGTGCAGCACCGTGCGTTCGCCGCTATTTTCACTAGAGATACTGTGTTGGGGTGGGGCGCGCGGCCCAGCTCGCCCTCCACCCACAATTGCCCCGAAAGAACGAGACCATGTCCTACGCATCCATTTTCAAAGTCACCATTGCGACCCTCGCTGTATGCGCAGCGGCGTGCGGCGCGAGCCCTCGGGCGCTGTGGGCGCCCAACACCGTGGGGTCCTTCGGGACGCTGATGTTTGCGCGGGGACACATCACGCTCTCGCAACAGATTCAGTTTGCGACCAACAGCGACCAGATCGAGACGGCGAGGTCCGAGACGGTGCTCCGCGACCTCGGGACGCTGCTCCGCGATAACCCACAAATTCGCAGAGTGCGTATCGAAGGGCACACGGATTTGCGCGGCGACGCGTCGGCCAACCGTGACCTGTCCAACCGTCGCGCGCTCTCCGTGGCGAACCACCTGCGCAGCCAGGGCGCGACCAGCGTGCTGTTCGAGCCAGTGGGCAACGGGGCGTCGCAGCCCCTGTGCCGCGAAGACAACGACGGGTGTCACGACCGCAACCGTCGCGTAGAGTTTACCGTGACAGATCCCGCTCCGGGACAGTGAGCGCAAGGAGGTGCGTGAGGCCTCAGGAGATCCCGACAGCGATCGCGCGATGATCTGACGCGAACGCGACGCGCTCGAGAGGGTGATTCGCACGAGCAGCGCCGCCTTGCGGGGACAAAACAAACAACTCGCGCTTGTCCTTAAAAATCACAGCGCAAATGCCTTGATCGCTCGTCCAGAGGGTCCGCTCATCGGGCGTAGACGTCGCTTCTTCTTCGTCGGTAGCGTCGGTAGCGTCGATGGCGTCGATGGCGTCGGTGGCGAAGCGTCCTGCTTCGGCGCCCGAGCAAATGTCCCGCGCGCGGGCGAAGCGATGGTCGTCATCGTCGACGCGCTTCCACAGCAATCCGCCGCCGAACTGCGGGTCGTCTTCGACGACGCGAAACAACGCGTCGAGCGTCGCGTAATCGACGAAGCGCGCGGCTCTCGCGGGGCGCGCGGGAAACGCGAGGCTGACCGTGCGCACGAGGCTCCCGTCTCGCACGAGCAGCTTCGGGACGCGCGGGGAGTCGCTCTGCGCGTCGCTCGCCAAGAAAAATGCGTCGGCCTGCGCTGAGGCGGCCCAAGCGCGGCGTGTCGCTATCCCCCGAGACCGCGGCCGTACTCAAGGCGCACTGACGCCTGCGCGGCGAGCTCGTGTTCTGTCGCGACGACGGGAGCCACCTCTCGAAGGTGTTGACGAAATGGCCGCTGTGATCAGCGTGCAAGCGCGCCGCGCTCGAGCGCATTGGATGGCACGTCCGGCGTCACACCTTCGCGTCTCACCTCCTCGTGCGGGGCGTCGGGGGAGAAAAGCAAACGCCGAGGTTTTTAGGCCACGGCGTGTACTTTTAGGGGGTGGAGGCGCCGGGAGTCGAACCCGGGTCCGCAGGTGATCAAGTGCAGCTTCTACGCGATGTAGTTTGTCTTTTAATTCACCCAGAAACTCGCCGACAAACAGGCTTTTTTCTGAGTTATCTCGCCTTTATCTTTCGCGCGACTCGGAGAGCGGTCGCCGCGCGGCAACCTGTTCAATTGCGCCCCCTAGGAGAGTACAGGCAGACTCGCCTAGAGAACGTCTCACCGGCTTTTCAGGCGGCGAGAGCGAGAGCGTTATCGTTCGCTTCTCTGATTTGCTCGTATTTTAGCGCCGTTACGAGCACCAGCGATCGCGCCACTGAACCTTCACTACCCACGTCGAAACCGTATCGCCCCCATTGGCGAAACGCGCCGCGGAGGATAAGCACCCTGCCTCCCGCGTCAACCATTGAGTCACATTACCCACCCGGGATTCTCTCTTCGCTATGTCCGACACTTTCCTCGCACACGCCCCGCGGCGCACATTTGCAATCATTTCGCATCCCGATGCGGGCAAGACCACCCTCACCGAGAAGCTCTTGCTCTACGGCGGAGCCATCCATCTCGCGGGCGCGGTCAAGTCCAACAAAGCCCGCCGCGCCGCCACCAGCGACTGGATGGAAATCGAAAAACAGCGCGGAATCTCAGTCACTTCGTCGGTGATGCAGTTCGTCTACGCCGGCACACGGTTTAACCTCTTGGACACCCCTGGGCACCAAGACTTTAGCGAAGACACCTACCGCACGCTCACCGCCGCAGACTGCGCCGTGATGCTCATCGACGCCGCCAAAGGCGTCGAGACGCAGACCCGCAAGCTCTTTCAGGTGTGCCGCATGCGCAACACGCCGATCGTCACGTTTATCAACAAGCTCGATCGGCCGAGCCAAGACCCCTTTGATCTCATGACCGAGATCGAGAACTTACTGGGAATTCGCTGTGTTCCCATCACCTGGCCCATTGGCTCGGGCGAAGACTTCAAGGGCGTCTATGACCGCTTGACCCGCAAAGTGCACCTCTTTCGCGTGCAATCCAAAGGCTCAAGCGTCGCCGAAGTCGACGTCACCGACGCCAAAGATCCCTCCCTCGAGGCCATCTTGGGCGAGCGCCAGTGGCTCCAACTGCAAGAAGACATTGACCTGCTGGACGCGGCCGGCGACGGCTTTGACCTCGAGAGCTTTCGCAGCGGCGAGTTCATTTCGCCAGTGTTTTTCGGCAGCGCGATGAACAACTTCGGCGTCGGAAACTTTCTCGATCACTTCATCGAGATGTGCCCGCCCCCAGGCCCGCGCGCGACGGACACGGGCACCATCGAGACCTCGGACAAAGAGTTCACGGCGTTTGTCTTTAAGATCCAAGCCAACATGGACCGCGCACATCGCGACCGCATCGCGTTCTTGCGCGTGTGTTCGGGTCGCTACGAGGGCGGTATGCGCGTCTATCACGTGCGCCTCGGCAAAGAGATGCGGCTCTCGAGACCCACACAGTTCATGGCCCAAGAGCGCAGCGCCGTCGAAGAAGCTTACCCCGGAGATATCCTGGGCGTCTTCGACCCGGGCACGCTGCGAATCGGCGACACGCTCACCATGGGATCTTCGCGCATGTTCGAAGGTGTCCCGAGGTTTTCTCCCGAGCACTTCGCACGCCTGCGCGTCAAAGATCCGATGCGACGCAAGCAGTTCATCACGGGCCTCAGCGAGCTCGTCGAAGAGGGCACCGTGCAGGCGTTTGCTGTCAAGGGCAGTGAGAAAGACCCGATCCTCGGCGTCGTCGGCGCGCTGCAGTTCGAGGTCCTGATGTACCGCATGGAGCACGAATACAACGCCCCGTGCGACCTCGAATCCCTTCCCTTTACTCACGCCCGCTGGGTCACCGGCGACGACGCCTCGCCCGAGGCTCTCGAGCGCGCCCGCTACGGCACCTGCGTGTACGACAGCGACGGGCAGCCCGTGGCGCTCTTTCGCAGCGAGTGGGAGCTCGGGAGCGCCCAGCGCGATTACCCCAAGTGGACCTTTCATCCCGCGGCGCCGCTGATCAAGGCCACCCTCAGCGGTCGCAAATAGCGCTCACTCACGGCGCTCGACGCGAGACCAGAAGGTTAACATCGCGCTGCAAAATCGCTCAGAATCTTCGAGCATCGGGTAGTGCCCTACCCCGTCGAGCTTGACCAGCGCTGCGTCTGGAATCTCGCGCGCCAGCCGATCGGCCATCGCGACCACCGCCACCGGGTCGCGGTCGCCCCAGAGCACCAACGCGGGGATGTCTAGCCGCCTCAGCGGCGGCAGCCATCGGTTCACACGCGCGTAGCGCTCGTCGATGTAGCCCACCAGCGTCGGCAATCGTGCGAGGCCCTCGTTGTGCGTGAGCAAGGCCCAGAGGTCGCGCAGTTCGCGGTCACTCACGCGATCGTTGCGCGCTAGAATCCTGCGAAATTGCAGACGAAACAGCACATACATCGCCAGCTTCGCGTACAGCGGTCCGATCCGCCGCGCGCGCAGCAGGTGCTGCGACGGTGTGAGCTTGGCCATCTCGATGTACACGCTCCCGTTGCTCAAGAGCACACTCTGGACGGTGATCGGCAGCGCGCCTTCTTCGCGTCTCGCCAACAGCTCACAGAGCACGGAGGTGCCCATGTCGTGCGCGGCCATGTGCGCTTTGGACACACCGAGTTGCTGCCAGAGTGCGACCAGCACATCTGCTTGTTTGACCAGCGAATAGTCTGACAAAATAGACTTACTCGAGAGCCCATAGCCTGGCATATCAGCCACGATCACTCGGTGGGTCTTGCGCAGCGTCGCGACCGCCTCACGCCAGTCAAATCCGCTCGTCGGAAACCCGTGCAATACACACACGCACGGACCCTCGCCCTCGTCCACGACGAACACCTCGCGGCCCAAGATCGACACAAACCGACCACGATCACGCCAACGGGTCAGGTCTTCACTCCATCGCTGCATTGGATTTCTTCACACAACGTACCATCGCGCGCGCTGTCAGGGTCCGCGCAGGGACCATCGCACGCGAGGATCACATCGCCGCTGGATCACACGTCGTTGTACCGCTACCATCCCTGGCATCGTGCTGACCGCGCCGACGTGGACATACTCCGCAGCAGGAGGTCCCAATCCGTTTATTGTTCCAGCGCGCGGGGGCCTGATCGCCGCAGCCATCAACACCGAATCCGGCGCGACCGTCGTCGGGTTGGGCCGCACTGCGACGAGATTTTCGCGGCCGCTGAAGCTCGAGTCTCGCGGCGTCGCGATCTTCGCGCAGCCCGCGCCGATGACCCTCCCAGACCACGTGTGGGCTATTGGGTACAGCACAAGCGCCGGCGTTTCTCCAAGGCTTGTCGCCATCACGTGCGACGGCAACACGCCCCTCGACGTCGCGCGCCCAGAGCTTGGTTGGCGCGAAGGTCGCAGCGTGGTCGTCACCGAGACCCGCAACGGCCCCGTGCTGCACATCGACGATCGACACCTCGTGCTCGACATGGCCGGCGAGGTCGTCGCAGACATCCCGCGACCGGGCAGCGACGCGCCCTACGCGGTCACCTCGCGGAGGCTCTTTGCGTTTGATGGCAGCGCCATCGTGTGCGTGGATTTGGTGAGCGGCGCGATTCGCTCGCGTATCCCGCTCGACGGTCGACCCACCGCGCTCCGTGCAGATCCGAGCGCGCTGCGACTCGCGGTTCGGCTCGAGCGCGTGCTCTGCTCGATGGACCTCGACGACGCCAGCGCGCTGCCCAAGATCCGCGCGTTTATTGGTGGACTCGCGAGCGCGCCCAACACCCACGACGCCCACCTGCGGATGATCCCGGGCATGCCCGCGCGTCTCGAGTGCCTCAACGATGACGGCGAGTCGCAGTGGTCGTTCGCGCCCCACGGCGCCACCGTCGTGCAAGGCTCGGGCTTCTTTGTGGGCGGCGAGACCCTCGCACAAGCCGCGACGCACCAGGGCGAACGTGTGTACGTGCTGCGCGACGGCGAGTGCATCTTTGAGCGCGCACAAGCGGGCCAGCCACTGGTGGCCGGAGCCCTCGCGCGCATCTCTGAGCGCGTCGCGATCGTGGTCTCGCCCGGGATGCAGCCGAGCGAGCCAATCACCTTCTCGACCAACATCGATTTGGTCAACGTCCGTGGCGGCGGCGCGCTGGTCTTTGAGCGACCCAGCCCAGGCGGAACGCACCCTCAACGCCTGCTCGCCGTCGACGCAGCCGGCGCATTGATCGTCGAGATCGCCGAGGGCGGCGCCGGTGGGCGATGGGCCGCGGCCAGCGACGGCCTGCTCGCGATCCCTCGGTCCAATGCCGCGCGCATTGATCTCTACGACACAGGAGCCCCCGCATGAGCGAGCGCTGCGAGCGCTGCCGAAAAGGCTTTGGCAGCGCCGAACCCAAAGACGACGTCGAGTGGCTCTTGGGCGCGACGCGGATCCCAGCAGAGGGCGAACGACAGCTTCGGATCGCACGATGCACCCGCTGCTCGAGCTACCTCGTCGACGTCGTCTCGCACGATCGACACCGCGAAAACACAGCCATTCATGACGTGTGCGTGGTCCAGCACGAGTCCGCACGATCGTCCCTCCTTGACCGCGCACCCCTGGCCTTGGCCGCGCTCTCACCCCAGCTCCGACGTCGGCACATCGAAGAGCTCGTGGCCGAGATGCCCACCAAGGACCGCGAAGCCTTGGGCTGGATCGAGCAAGGCTCAGTCGCCTGTACAGAGCTCTTTCGGGCCACAGTCACCCGTATCGCCGCCCACACTACGCCGGGACTACCGACGCTCAGTGACGTGCGCCCACGGCATGGCTTCCAGAGCACCCCAAAGCTCGGGACCCCCATCGCGGGGACCTTGCATCTGTCCGAGGGCGTCCGTGTGGTGACCCAGCATGAGGGTGGTGAGCTGCAGCTCGTCAGCATGCAGGGAGACCGGGTCCTTTGGCGCACTCCCCTCCCCAAGGGGGTTCGTGAGACCCAGCTGGCACTGGTCTATGGGACGGCTCACCCACTGGTCCTCGCAATCAGTCGCACGAGCACATCCGAGAGCCTGCTGTTTTTAGTGGACCATTTGGGCAAGGTCCGTGGCGAGAAAACTCTGGATTTTCACGGGCAAAGTGTCGAAGCGATCTCGCTCGGGAGCGGAGCAATCTTGCTGCGAAATTTTCCTTCGCAGACGCTGCTTCGCGACGACGCGACCGTGTTGTGGCAGGGCACAGCCCCCACACGCACGACGCACGCCGTCGTGGGAGACTCGCTGTTCGTCGTCGACGCCTCGTGCCGCATGCTCGCGATCGATCTTCGCGATGGACACGAGCGATGGTCCATCCCCACCGACCGCAACGCGACGGTCGCCGCCTCGGGCGACGGCCACATCCTGCTCGCCAGCAGCGACGTCGTCACCCGCTTCGACGTCCGCGGCCCACGGCCTCAGCTTCGTTGGATCGCCCAAGGTGCAGCCACCCTCGCGCTGCGCAACGGCGGCATCGCCCTCGTGCGCGATCGCTGGGAGAAATCGGGTCGCCGGATCGAGTGCATCGTGATCGATCCCGAGGGCCGACGCCGATTTGCCATCGCGCGCCCCGACGCCACCAAGTCGCCAAGCGCAGAGCTCGGCGCCAACGTCCTGCTCTTTCACAACGGCGGCGACGTCGCCGTGAGCGTCCATGAGCGCGTGAGCTATGCGGTCTCGGTCGCGCAGGGGCAGACCATCGGCGTGACCCTCGAAGATGGCGGCGCGTGGATCGAATACGACGGCATCGTCGACCGCATCGACGCCGGCGGCAAGCGCGTAGGCCGCTACCGCATCGGCGCCTAGCGCGCTAACGCGAGCTCGCTCCGCTGTCTCGTCGTGCACGAGCGACGTAGGCATTGAGGCAACTCTGACTGCAAAAATGCACTGAGAGCTCGCCTTCGTGTACGGTCAACGCGGGATCTACCGTCGAGACCTGCATGTGGCAAATAGGGTCTTCGGCGGGCCCCCCGTGCGTGGGAGCGGCCGAGCCTGCCGCGACGGGCGCAGGAGGCGGCAACGCAGAGATCGCTGCGACGATCGCGTCGAGCTCTGGGCGCGTGAGGTGCGAATACCGAGGCATGATCGGCGCGTAGCCCGCGGTGAGCTTACGGGACGGCTCACAGAGAGACTCGCGCAGGTACTCGTCGTCGGCCATCACGGTCTCGCCTGTCGCCAGCCTCACGGTTCTGTGCGCGCCGCCCGCGAGCGGAGGGGCCACGGCCACACGATCATGGCATCCCGTGCATCCGTAGCGCACAAGCACCGGGCTCGCGGTGTCTTGGCGCATCGTCGCGCGTTGTGGACCCGGGCCGAGCAGCTCAAGCACGTCATCGTGGATCCGTCCCCACGCGAGCGCGTCGTCCGAGTCGTAGATCGCGCGCACGTCTCCGTGGGCATCGATGAGCGTCAGGAGCCTGCTGTGATCGATCGGGTTGTTAGGATTTGCGCTGGCGACCACCGAGACCCTGAGCGCGCGCGCGACGGCCTGCAGCGAGTCCGGCGTAGTCGCGAAAAGCAACCAGCGCGGGTCGCCCGGCCAGTGCGACGCAAACGCGCGCAGGGCCTCTGGGGTGTCGTGCACGGGGTCGACCGAGATGGACACAAAGCGCGCGTCTGGGGCCCGCAACCGCCGCGCGAGCTGCATCAATCGCGCAGTCATCGTCGGACAAATCGACGTACACTGGGTAAAGATAAAGTTCGCGATCCAGACCTTGCCGCGGAGACTCTCTGAGCGAATTCGCTCACCATTTGCGCTCACGAGGTCAAACGTCGGTCCGCGAAAGAGCACCGGCAGCCGCGTGCCGCGAGGCCTCGGCGCAGAGCTCACATAGGACTCAGCGCTGGTGTTGGCTGCGATCACACCACGGACCACCACCCGCACGACCCACGCGACGACGCACAGCACAATCACCGCGAAGATGACCTTCAAGAGCGTGCGGCGGGTCGCGCTGGGTTGGCTCAAAGTCCGCTCAAGCTCTCACGAAACGACTGCACAACGCCTGACAGTACGCGGCTGCCCGGCGAGGGATCGCGCACCGAGAGGGGATCGGTGTTTCCGCAGGGGTTGAGCTCTGGCGGAGCGAGCCCGCCAGGAGGGGGGCCGCCGCCAGGAGGCATCATGCCCATGCCCATACCCATGCCCATCGCCATGCCCGCTCCCGTCGTCGCGACGCGGCCACGGTAGCAGCGCATCGCCGACGCCGCGGTCGTGGTCGCGGGCAGCACGTAATGGTAAACGCCCGCAGGAAACTCAGGCGTTGCGCTCGTAATCCCGTTGCACTCGTCCAGCTGCGCGAGCGTCACCTCGGCGCCGTGGATGTCTCGGTTTCCGTAGACCGGAAACCCGTCGGCCGCGATCCCAAGGATGTGCGACGGCCCATTGGCCATGTCCACCGCGGCGGTCACACACGTCGGCAGCCCGTGGTAGTGGTACTGGCCCATCGGGGTTGGGTGGCCATTGCACGCGTCCACAAAGAACGCCTGCTGTCCCATGGTCCCAGTGACCGAGAAGTTGTTCGCGAGCGCCACCGTAGTGCCATCGCCCTCGTAGCCGTTAAACAACGACGCGCCCGAGATCATGTACGCGATGTTTCCAAGCGACGTCGCGGTGGTCGTAGCCTGCACAACCGGGCACGTGTTGAGGGTCACGTCGTAGCTCTGGGCCACGGTGGGGTCCGTCGCTGGATGCGATGTCGCAGCGGTTGGCACACGCACGCCCGTGTTGGGGAGCGCATACTCGACGTCGCGTGCATGATTGGGGATCCCATTCGACTGAAAACGAATGGTGCAATCGCCATAGGTCACCGTGACGCCGCTCCCCCACGTCGCGCGACGGTAGCCCTCGTTAAGCGCGGTCCCGGTAGACGCATCGCCCACCGCAGCGTCCCCAGCGCCCGCTTCGGCGCTGCCCCCGTCTCCGCCGTCCATCGCGTTGAGCATGGGCGCGCATGCTCCCAGCGTCGCGCCACAGACGAGCAGTGCAAAGAATCGATTGGTTTTCATCAGGTATGCAAAGCGTGTTTGCAACGGGCGTGCCCAGCGCGGACTCGATCTTTCCGAGACCAAAAGCTCGCCCGTCCGCACACTCCACACACCGTCACGCTGCGAAATCCGCACTCCCACCGAGCGCACGCATGCCGATTTGACACGCCCCGCACGCCCCGCCCCAGCCCCTAGCGCGTCAATCCGTTCGCAAAGTCCTGCAGAAAGCCCGCCCCCGCGCGGATCGCACCTCCCGCAACACAGCCCGTCGCCTCGCCACACGAGCGCGCCTCGGTCATGCACCGCGCAGTGCGCCCCGCGTTCTCGATGTTGACCTGGCCCTGCACCTGCGCGAGCGACTGTCGACACTGCGCGCGGTCCTCGCGGTTGGCCCCGCACAACGTCGCATAGCGATCACAGCCCGCCGCGATGGCACGCTCCCGCACGCTCTGCTCGCCTCGGCAGCCCAGCATCGAAGTAAGACACAACACCGCTACACACCACGCCCTCGCCATGAGCCTACCTCCAGGTTGTTACCGCGCTTGATCCACCGCGACGCTCGCGCACGACGTCGCACAGACCGCTCTGATTATGCACGCTCTGACAGAGACGCAACGCGGCGACTTCGCTTATCGAAGTACATCGATAAGCGCCACACCCAGGGCCCCAGCGCGATGAGCCCCAGCGAGAGCCCCGTCCGCTTGGGTTGCTGCACCGCGTACATCGCCACGATCGCCACGCTCACAAGCGCAAAGACTCTCTGTGGCCACGGAAACCAGGGCGTCGAAAATCCGTCCCGCGCGCCCAGCTGATCACGCCTCCGCAGCCTCACGATCGCCAGCGCGCCCAGGGCATAAAACGGCCACGCGCCCACGACAAACACCTCTCCCAAGCCCCCCAGCGGTGAGAGCAAATGTGCCACGGCGAGGACCGCGCTCAATGTCAGCGCGCGCGCCGGTGTCTGCCAGCGCGAGACCCTCGCGAGGCCCGACGGGAGCAGCCCTGAGACGGCCGCAGCGTGCACCACCCGCGCGCCTGACATCAACCCCACCGCGCCTCCCCCGAGCGCAGCGACCGCCACCATCAGCGAGACGAGCGCGCCAAGCTCGGCACCCAGGCCCTGCGCCAAGGTCACCGCAGGTGTCGCCGACGCTGCCAACCCGGACACGCCCAGCGCCGCGAGATAGCCGCAGTTCACCAAGAGATAGAGCGCCATCACGAGCAGCGTGCCCCCCACCAGCGCGCGCGGCATGTCGCGCTTGGGGTCTCGTAGCTCGCCACCGACGCTCGTGACATCGATCCAGCCATCGTAGGTCCAGAGCACCGAGACCAGCGCCGTCGCGAAGCTCGTCCCGCCACCGGTGGCGGGACCGCGCGCGCCCACGGACACAAGCGCGGGGAGCTGTGCGTGGCTCACGAGCCAACCGACGCGCAAGCCCATCGCCGTGAGCAGCACAAGGGCGACGAGCTTGACCCCCGTGAGCCCGTCTTGCAGCCGCGCACCCCAGGACGTCGCGCGCACGTTGGTCGCGACCAAGAGCGCCACGAAGACCAACGCCAAAAGCCTCGTGGGTGCTACGCCCGCGACGCCCACAGCCGCCAAGAGATTTCGCGCTGCGGTTTGCGCAAAAAAAGCGACGCTCGAGGGCAAGAGCACGCTCAACATCGCCCAGCCAAAACACGCCGCGGTCGCAGGACCAAACGCCCGCTCAAGATAGACCAAGAGCCCGCCCGTTTGCGGGTCACGTGAGCCAGCCTCGGCGAAGCTCAGCGCCCCCAACAAAGACAGCACGCCGCCCGCGAGCCACGCCAACAGCACCCAGAGCGCGCTCGCCGAGGCCCGCGCGACGTCGGTCACCGAAGCAAAAATCCCCGTCCCGATCATCGCGCCCGCGGTGATCAGCGTCGCCGAGCGCGCGCTCAGCGTGGGTCGCAGCGTGTAGATCTCAGGATCCGGAGTCACGGCGCGCTGGGCCGCAGGCCATCGGTCTCGAGGCGCTCGAGACACTCGGTCACGATCATTTCGACCAGCTGACCGTAGAGCTGCTCGCCCTCTTCGGGGGTCGCGCGTGAGGGCTCTCCGGCGTACGCGCGGGTCAATCCCATGGCCAAAAAATCAGCTTTTCCTTCGCGCATCGCCACGCTGAGCGAGATCGGGACGTCCTCGAGGTTCAAGCGCAGCTCGTCTCTCACCAGGTCTGCGCGAGCGGCCAACACGAGCGAGCTCTCGTAGCTCCCCGCATGACACGCACCCCGCTTAAACTCATCCGAGAGCGTGCGCCCCCAGCGCTTGGTGAGCTGATTGGCAAAGATCACAGGCCCCCGAAGCGTCTGCGCACGCTCGACCGCGCGAGACACCGCGCTCACATGCTCGGGCTCTAAGTGATGGTTCGTGACGCAGACGAGCGCGAACCCTGCATCTCGAAGTCCCACACAGACGGCGCTGAGATAGCCGACCAACGCGTCCTCGTCGATGGACACTGCGCCTGCAAAATCCCTCGCATATCGCGTGACCCCGTAGCTCAACACCGGAGCCGCGACCGCGCTCACTCCCCGCCCACGGAGCGCGCGCGCTGCACGCAACGAAGACTCACGCGCCAAGAGTGCATCGGTGATCAAAGGCAAATGAGGGCCGTGCGGCTCGGTGCTCCCGACGCCCAACACGGCGACGGGCGTAGGGCCCTGCAAGACGGATTTGCACGCGAGCATCGTGCACTCGTCGAGCGCAAAGGGAGCATGATTCCAGGTGCAATCGAGGGTGCTCATGACTCACTCGCGCGCGCTTTGAGGGCCTTGCGGTCAATCTTGCCCCTGTCGTTGCGAGGTAGCTCGTCCACAAACCGCACCTGCCTCGGGTACTTGTGGTGGCTCAACCGCGCGCGCACATGATCTTGCAGCGCGACCGCCAGCGTGTCGTCCTGAATGTGCCCAGCGTGGAGCACGACGTACATGCGACTTGCCAGCATTCCGCCACCTAGATCGACACCGATGAGCGCGCAGGTCTGCACCGCCGGATGCGAGAGAAGGCACTCTTCGACCTCGATGGGTGACACCCACTGCCCAGAAATCTTGAGCAGCTCATCCGCACGTCCGCCGAACCAAAAGTACCCCTGCGCGTCTCGCCGAAAGAGATCTCCCGTACGGCACCAGTGTCCGTGAAAGGTCTCCCACGATTTGTCTCGATCTTGAAAATACCCTAGCGCCACGCTGTCTCCGCGGATCCAGAGGACCCCCTCTTGGCCCTCGGGCACTTCGGGCGCACCGGGCCCCTCGGCGTCCTGCGCGAGCAGCCTCGCCGTGTAGCCAGAGACCACCCGACCGAGCGAGCCGGGCATCACGTCTCCGGGCCGATTGCTCACGTAAATGTGAAACATCTCGGCGCTCCCGATGCCGTCGTAGACCTCGACGCCAAAGCGCTCGCTCCACTGGGCGAGCAAGCTCGGCGGGAGCGCTTCGCCAGCTGAGTAGCAAAATCGCAGACAAGATAGATCAAGCGCCGACTCGCCACGGCGTTGTCTCTCGCGATCATGCGCGAGCAATCGCCCCATCATGGTTGGCACATTCGTGAGCACCGTGGGCCGATCGCGCGCGATCGCATCCAAGAGGGCCTCAGGCGTCGGTCGCTCAGAGAACAACGCCGCCGTCGCCCCGACCGCGAACGGAAAAAACAAATTGGTCCCTGTCGCGTAGCCAAAATACAGCCGCGGGACGCTCACGGTGACGTCGCTCTCTCGCAGCGCCATCGTCTCTTTGGCGAACACCTCGGTGTTAAACGCAAAGTCACGGTGGGTGTGCATCGCAGCCTTCGATTGGCCTGTAGATCCGCTGGTAAAAAGCCAAATCGCCACGTCGTCTCGTCGCGTCTTGACCCTCGGCATCGCGGGCCACCGCGCGGTCACTTCGTGCTCAAGCGCGAGCACCGTGACCTCGGGCAACGTCGGCAGCGTGACCTCTTGATCAGGCCTCTCGGACGTGGGCGCATCGTGAGCCAAATAGACCGCACAGAGACCCGCCGCGAGGACCTCAGCTTCGATCGCAGCCAACACACGCGGCACCGTGATCAGCGCGGTCGCGCGCGTGTAAGCGAGCAGGTACGCGAGGTCTTTGCTGGGCGCGTCCGGGTTGCCCATCGCGAGCACGGCGCCGCACTCCATCGTCCCGAAAATCGCCCACGCAAATGCCGGTAAATCAGGGAGGATCACCAGCACGCGCTGCTCGGGTTTGACGCCGTGTGTGCGCAGCGAGCTGGCCAGCGCCGTGCTCCTCTCGCTCACCTGCCGATAGCTGTAGCGCGCGTCGCCGAAGCGTATCGCGACGCGATCGCCGCGCCCCTCGCGCACGCGGTCGTGCACAAAATAATCCGCGAGGTTGAGGTCGTCGTCGAAGCGCACATCGTCACTCATTGCGGGCGAAGTGTACCGGCTCGCGTCACGATTGCAGCCCACCTCGCGCACACAGAAGCGACTTTGTGACAATCGATCGGAGTTGCGAAATCCCTTGCAGAATCATCATGGATTTACCCATGCGGCGCCGCGAGAGATACCGCTACACTGCGCCGCGCGCTGCGCGTTGTCGAGCACGCGCTCTCACTCCCCCCTCCCACGAAGTACAGCGACACCATGAGCCGAACCGCAGATCATCCCATTCATCCCCTGTTGTTGAACCGACACTCGGGTCGCGCCATGAACGGCGAGGCCCTCTCGGCCGACGCGCTCAAGCAGCTCCTTGAGGCCGCACGCTGGGCGCCGTCGTGCGCAAATCGGCAGCCCTGGCGCATCGTGTATGCCCACAACGCCACCCCCGCTTTCGACGCGATCTTCGCGACCCTCGCCGAGGGTAATCAGCTCTGGTGCAGGCGCGCCGCGGTGCTCCTCGCGATCTGCTCAAGCAGCGTCGCAGATGGACAGCCCAACGGGCCGCACACGTTTGACACGGGCGCCGCGTGGATGGCCATCGCCCTGCAGGCCTCGACCATGGGCCTCGTGTGTCACGCGATGGCCGGCGTAAACTACGAAGCCTGCGGAGCAGCCATCGCCCTCCCCAGCGACCACACGCTCCACTGCGTTGTCGCCCTCGGTCACCCGGGGGACATCAACGATCTGCCTGATTTTTTGCAGGCTCGCGAGATCCCCAATGGCCGCAACAAGACCGAGACGTTTTCGCTCGAAGGCTCGTTCGCCAAGAGCTCCTAGCCCTCTGCCCGTTAGCTCTTGCTGGGGTCCGTTTTGGCGCGTCGCTTGGCTTTTTGCGCAGCCATCTCGGGCACGGTGGGGCTCGCCGTAGACGCACGCGCAGCGGTGGTCTGCAACGGCGTCACCATGCTCGGCGGCGCCATCGAGGCGATCGTGTCTGGCGCCCGGCGAGCCTCTGGGATCGTCGCCCGGCTCGCCGAACGTGTCTCCATCGAGTCTTCAATTCTGGCGCGCTCGGCCGCCATGAGCACCTTCGCGATGATGCTCAGATGGATCTCGGTGGTCCCTTCGTAGATCCGCAGCGCGCGAATGTCCCGGTAGAGCTTCTCGACGACCACGCCGCGGAGCACACCCGTTCCGCCGTGAATTTGCACGGCTCTGTCGACAATGCGCTGAGCCGCTTCGGTCGCGAACATCTTGGCCATACTCGCATCAATGGCCGGCCGCTCTTGGCCGCGATCTTTGGCGCACGCAGCGCGGTAAACCAGCAGACGTGCAGCGTCGAGCTCGGTCGCCATCTCCGAGAGATAGCTCTGAATGATCTGGTTTTCGCCAATCGGTTTGCCAAACTGTGACCGCGTAAGCGCTCGGTGAAGCGACTCGTCCAGCGCCCTCCGCGCCATGCCACACGCGGCCGCACCCACCGTCGTGCGAAAGGTGTCCAGCGTCCGCATCGCCAACCGCAGCCCCTCGCCCTCAGCGCCGATGCGGCGACTCTCCGCCAGGGGCATCCGGTCAAACCGCAGGGTGCCCACAGGATGATCTGTGACGAGCGTCTGAGCGCCCTCGAACACAAACCCTGGGTCCGTGGGTCGCACGTAAAACGCAGTGATTCCGCGGCTGCCAAGCGCAGGCTCGGTCTTGACAAACACCACGTAGACGTCTGCGATCCCTGCGTTAGAGATAAAGGTCTTGCGACCTTGAAGCACATAGCCCCCCGGCACGCGCTCCGCAGTGGACTGCAACGCAGCGGCGTCGGTCCCCGCCTCGGGCTCGGTGAGCGCAAACGCCATGATCTGCTCGCCCGACATCGCAGCCGGTAGCAACCGCGCACGCTGCGCGTCGCTGCCCCCCAGCGCGATGGGATACGAGCCAAGCCCCTGCATTGCGAGCACGAACTCACACAGCGGGCTCGCCCACCCAAGAGTCTCACGTAACAGACACACCGAGCGCACGTCGACCGCGTCCATGCGGCTGCCCATCAGCGCGCCACCAAACGCAGCCGGGACACACACGCCGAGCAATTTCTCACGCCCTAACGCGAGCGCGAGGGCGCGGCAGCGTGCCGCGAGGCTCACGGGATCTTCGTCGTGGGTGCCCTCCGCGAGCTCTTGGCCCATCGCGAAGTTGCGCGCTCGATCTGCGAGCCCGGCGTGGGCGTTGTCGAAAAAGTACGGCAGCTCGTCGACGCTGGATCCATTGCGAAGGCGGTGACTCATTGCGAATCCTCACTGGGCGCCAAAAGGGGTGAGCCCTCAAAGAGTGCTGTCTTTTTGCTCACATTCGCGTCGTATGCAGCACGAAAATCAGGGTGCAACATGCAGAGCGTCTGCGCCTGTGCCTCGGCCTCGATGGCGTCGTGAAGTGACATCTGCGACTCGGTCTCGAGCATCTGTTTGGTCATCGCGTGAGCAAACGCAGGTCCCTCTGCGAGGGTCATTGCGAGCTTGCTGGAGGCGCCCATCAGCGCGTCGTTGGCAAAGACGCGGTTGGCGAGACCGATGCGCGCGGCCTCGTTTGCATCAATGATTTCGCCCGTAAAGAGCAGCTCACTCGCGTGCCCGTGGCCGACGATGCGGGGGAGCAAATAGATCGCGCCCATGTCCGCGCCGCTCAGACCAACCTTCGGAAAAATGAAACCAATCCGTGCACTCTGCGCGAAATACCGAATGTCGCACGCCGCCGCGAGCACCGCACCGGCGCCCACCGCGACGCCATTGACCGCAGCGATCACAGGCTTTCGACACCTCCGAACGCTCGCGATGAGCGCGCCAGTGCACCGCGTAAACGCCAACAGACCCTTGGTATCTCGCGCGAAGAGCTCTGAGATAATGTCCTGCACGTCGCCCCCCGAGCAGAAGCCACGGCCTGCCCCAGTAATGAGCACGACACGCGCGGGTTCGTAGGACGAGAGCACATCAAAGAACGCAGCGAGCTCTTGGTAGATCTCAAAGGTCAGCGAGTTAAGCCGCGTCGGGCGATCCAGCGTCAGGGTCGCGACGCCGTGCGAGAGTTCGAAGCGAAAGCCCTTGGGATTCAGCAGTTCATTCACAGCCGGGCAAGTGTCGCACAACCGAGTCCGTCCCACAGAGCCCTTGTGCGATCTCGTCGCGAGACCACGCTACGGGAGCGAACGAACCGCGGTCGCTTCGATCTCCACCATCGCCCGTGGCTCCACCAAGCCCGCGACGCCGACAAGCGCCATCGCAGGGTAGTGACGCCCCATGCTCGCGCGCCAAGCATCTCTCAGCCCGCTCCCTGCTGCTCGGTAGGCAGCCAGATCCGTCACATAGATCGTCATGCGCACGACGTCTGTGGGCGCGGCGTCTCCGGCGCGAAGCACCGTGACCACGTTGGCCAAAGCTCTCGCAAATTGAGCGACAAAATCGCCATCAATGATCACACCGTGGTCATCAAACGCGACCTGTCCGGCGAGATAGAGTGTCTCTCCCTGCGCCGCGATCGCGTTGACGTATCCCTTAGGCTTTGGCCAGTGTGTAGGCTGAATCACTCTCACGCGAGCACCTGCCCACCATCGAGCGCGATGGCCTGCCCGTGCACACCTCGCGCCTCGTCGGCCACCAAGGCGAGCACCAAGTGCGCGACCTCTTGCACAGTCATCAACCGGCGCTGTGGCGACATCGCCTCGAGCGCAGCGCGCGCGCTCTCGTGCGAGCGGCCCGTCGAGGCGACAATCTTCTCGACCGTGCGCGCGGTCATTTCGGTGTCAACAAAGCCTGGGCAGATCGCGTTAATGGTCACACCCGTGCGCGCGATTTCGGCAGCGATCGCGCGGGTAAATCCCACGACCGCGTGCTTCGACGCGCAGTACGCGCTCGTGTACGCATAGCCCGTGAGCCCCGCGTTGGACGCGACGTTGACCACGCGCCCAAAGCCACGCGATACCATCGCAGGGAGCAGCGATCGGGTCAGCGAAAACACAGGCCAAACGTTAATCGCAAACGTCCGCTCGACCATCGCGTCGTCGGTCTGCGCGAGCGGAGCGCTCTCGGCGATCCCGGCGTTGTTCACCAAGATGTCCACGCTTCCCATCCGCTCTTGGACCGCCGAGAGGAGCGACCGAATCTGCGAAGCATCAGTCAAATCAGCGACGAAGGTCTGCGCCCCTGTGCGCTCTGCCAGGGCGTCGAGCGCCGTGACATCCCGCGCGACCGCAGCCACTGCGAAGCCTTGTGCGCGCAATCGGGTGACAATTTCGGCCCCGATGCCCTTCGATGCGCCGGTGACCAGCGCGACACGTGGTGTCTGTGTACTCATCAAAAATCCTTGGGTGAGGTATGCACGCGTGACCTTCGCACGAAGGTTAGACCCGGCAACGCGCAGAGTGCAGCCACGGAGCGTGCTGAGTCTCTGCCAATCCAAAGACACACTGCAATGCACGAACACAAACTTACGGTCTCGTGGGGAGACTGCGATCTCGCAGGGATCGCGTATTTCCCACGGCTTCTGGACTTCTGCCACCGCGCGATTGAGTCGCTGTTCGGAGCGCTCTCGGGTGGCTACGCAGGGCTCACGGTCACGCGCCGGATCGGCGTCCCCACGGTAAAAATCTTAGGAGATTTTACCGCACCCTTGCGCTACGGCGACGTGGTCTGTGTGCGCGTGGAGGTCGTGCGAATCGGGACCAGCAGCGTGCTCTTCGAGCACACCCTCGTGCGCGAAGAGGACCAAGTCGTGTGCGCGCGCTTCGAGCACACCGTGGTCGTGTGTGAGCTCAACGACAGAAAGCCATCCCCATGCGCGATCCCCCCAGACGTCGCGTCGCTCTTAAACAGCCACCGTCGGCTCAGTTGAGCAGCGACTTGATCTCGCTCGCGTGTCGATCGGCATAGTACGCAAGCGAATCCAACGCGTCGGACAAGAGACTGTCAGTCGCTTCGCCCGTCGGGATCTCAGCCGACAAGAGAACATCGCCGTCTTCGTCGAGCGAGAACCTGGCCATACGGATCTCACCGTTCCATTCGAGCAGCGATTTGTAGAGCTGTTCGGCGCGCGTCGCCTCGGCCGGAAGCCGCCCGAGCGGGATCACCGCCAACTTTACCCACGTCTTCTCAAACGTGATCACCAAGGGCACCGTCGCCCCGCCGCCCACGCGAAAGCTCGTCCGAACCGTCGTGTCACCCAGCCGCGTGCTCGACCACTTGCGGCCCTCGAGCAGCTTCTCAACCCTGTCCATTACGCTATTCATCACCGGACCTACTGCGCTGCAGCCTACGTCAGTTCGGTGACTGCCCGCACAACCAACGAGCACTTGGCCCACACAGCGCGCAATCAGGCTCTCCCTGGACCGCTCCGCTCATGCGAGTGACCGAGTTCGACCGTTATGAGCGTTATGGTCGTTTATGAATCGCTCAAATATCGCAAATCGTTCGTAACCGTTCCTTTGTGCCGGACGAATACTGGGTTAGTCTAGCAATTCGATCCTCACTCTCACGGACAAGCAACCCAAATGAACGATTTTACCGATCTCCAACTTGTCTCGGCCGCTCAAGAAGGCAACCAGCGAGCGCTCAACATTCTTGTCACCCGCCATCGTGCCGCGATCGAGCGACAGGTCCAGCGCTTCGCCCTCGGCCACGCAGAGCGCGAAGACATCTTGCAAGACGTCATCGTGCAGCTTCTCCGCAAGATCCAGACGTTTCGTGGGGACTCGCAGTTCTCAACGTGGCTCTATCGCGTGACGGCCAACACCGCGCTCATGTACCTCCGTAAGGCACGCCGCCGCAGCATCACGTCTCTCGATGCATGCGAGCACGAGGCAGAGAAAATGCTCGCCGCTGCGCAAGACCACTCCACGATCGCCTGGTCTGCGCCCGCAGACGAACAGCTCGATGTGTCCAGCCAGCGCTCGACCGTTCAGACCGCAGTGCGAGACCTCCCAGATGGCTACCAAGATGTGATCATTGGCCACTACTTCGATGGGCTGGCACTTGTACAGCTGGCCGATCAGCTCGGCACGAGCGAGAGCGCTGTTCGCTCACGCTTGCACAGGGCCCGAACGAGCCTGCGACGCAGCCTCCAAGGCCCGGTGTCCGACGCCGACGTAAGCGAAGCCCCCATCAGCAGCGCCGCATGAAACGCAAGGGACAGTGGCACCCGGCGACGTCGCCGGATCGTGTCACACGGTCTGCGTTATGCGCGCTCAAAGAGCGTCGCGATCCCCTGCCCGACGCCCACACACAGCGAAGCCAGCCCGCGCGCCATTCGCTCGCGGCGCATCCGGTGCAGCAAAGTCACCACGATCCGAGCGCCAGAGCTCCCGATCGGATGGCCCAACGCGATCGCGCCTCCATCCGGGTTGACCCGATCAGGGTCTAGCCCAAGCGCGCTCACACATGCGAGGGCCTGCGCGGCAAAGGCCTCGTTGAGCTCCACCGTGTCGATCGAATCGAGGGCCCACCCTGCGCGCGCACACACGCGCTGCACTGCCGGAACGGGCCCAAGACCCATCACCGCAGGCTCAACCCCCACGACAGCGTTGGCAACGACACGCGCCATCGGCTCAAGACCGAGCTCGCGCATCAGAGCCTCGCTGACCAAAATCAAGCCCGCAGCGCCATCGTTAATCGGTGAACTGTTTCCTGCGGTGACGCTGCCATCTTTGCGAAAGACCGGCGCGAGCTTCGCGAGGCTCGCCAGTGTCACATCGTCGCGCACGCTTTCATCCTCGGTGACCCGCAGCGAAGGCCCCTTTTTTTGCGCGACCTCGACCGCTGAGATCTCTTCTACAAACGCCCCGCGGGCCCGCGCCGCGCACGCACGCTGCTGCGAAGTCAACGCAAACTGGTCCTGCGCCTCGCGCGAAACTCCGCACCGCTGCGCGACATTTTCGGCGGTCTCGCCCATCGAATCGAGCGTAAATCTCGCGGCCATTCGCGGATTCTCAAAGCGCCAGCCGATCGACGTATCAAAGATCTTCGGCGGCGTGCGCTCGAACGCCTCCTGCGCCTTGGCCATCACAAACGGCGCGCGCGTCATGCTCTCTACACCGCCCGCGATCACGCAGTCGTGCTCCCCGCACGCGATCATCCGCGCCGCGTTTTGCACGGCATCGAGCCCCGATCCGCACAGCCTGTTCACCGTCACTCCCGAGACCCCATAATCGAGGCCCGCCAACAGCGCCGCCATGCGCGCGATGTTGCGGTTGTCCTCTCCGGCTTGATTGGTCGCACCCAGCACTACTTCGCTCACCCGATCGCGCGCGCTGGGACACCGTGCCAGCAGCGCACCGATCACATGGGCGGCTAAATCATCAGGGCGAACGCTCGCCAATCCACCGCGATAGCGTCCAATCGGGGTACGCACTGCCTCCACAACAAACACTGATCTCACGTCTAGCCATCCCTTCGAGGTGCACCGCAGGCGCTGATTGATTCGAACCCAGCGGGGTTCTACCAGAGCCACAATGGATAGTTCGCCGACCTTGCGCGTATAACACTGTGTCCATTGCCGACGACGCCACGCAGACTTGCGCACCCCATCGCAACCTCAGCGTTCGCCATTTTCTGCAAACGGCTTGAACATTTGCACACCAAACTACGTGTGAGAGACCCACAAGTGACTATGAATAAGACCCTCGCCCTCACCCTCACTCTCGCGGCCCTCAACGCACCTGGTTGCTTCTACCAAGTGCGCGGCGAGGCCAACGGAGCGATGTATGGCAACAGCACCATGCCGACCGCAGTCGCGGTCTCGCAGCCCCCTCCGCCAGTCAACACTCAACTCGCAAACGCCCGCCCACCCAAGCCCAGTGACAGCGCCGTCTGGGTCGATGGCTACCAAGACTGGCAAGGCAGCGGCTGGGTCCAAGTGCAAGGCCACTGGGAAAATCCACAGCCCAACACAGTCTGGCAGCAGCCCGTCTACGTCAACGGCCAGTATCACCCAGGCTACTGGCGCCCCTCCAATCAGCAACCGGTAGGCCCCTACGCCACCCCCGTGGGCGGTGTCTCGGGCTCGTCCGGCGGAACCACCGTCGTCCAGACCGGCAACGGTCAGCCCGGGTACTACGGCGGTGTAAACAACGGCGGCGTCGCACAGCCGGTCGCACAGCCCGGCGTCCAAGGCGGCGTCCAGGGTGGCTACGTCGGAGGCGGGTACGTCGGAGGTGGCAGCACGGGCGGCGTTGCTCAGCCCGTTGCGCAGCCAGGTGTCAGCGTAGGCAGCACGGGCGGTGGCTACGTCAACGGCAACCCCGGGGGCGGCTACGTGGGCACTCAGACCGGCGGCAGCGTTGGCGTGGCACAGCCCGTCGCGCAGCCGGGTGTCTCGGTCGGGGGCGTCAACACGGGCTACGCGCAGCCGCGCCCGACCACGGGCACTGCAGTCACCGTAGGAGCTCCCGTAGGAACCATCTCGGGCACCGCCGCAGGCGTGCGACCCACCGTCGCGACACAAGTCAGCGGGACCGCCGTCGCCGCACAGCCCAACACGGGCGTGCGGATCACCACTGTGGGACCCAACGCGGGCTCTCCGGTGGTCGTCGCTGGGACCACCGCGCCGCCCGCAACCATGGGCGCGACCCAAGTCAGTGCAACCGCCGGCACGCGCCCTGTCATGGGGACCACGGTCGCGACTGGGACGGTCACGACCGCGGGTCGCCCTGGAGTAACAGCCGCAGGATCCACCACGGGCACTGTGGTCTCGCCCGCCGGCGGCATCACCAACATGCACGTCCCGCTTCGTCCCGCGGGCTGCTACCCCAACTGCCCACCGCAGATCAACCGCCCCGATCCGCGCTAGCGCTCACAGCGCCAAGTGCGCGAGCGCGTGCCCTCAGAGGTCCCAACGGTAGAAGCCTTCGCCGGTCTTTTTGCCGAGTTTTCCAGCGCGGACCAGCTGACGAAGGATCGCCGGGGGGCGAAACTGCTCGCCGATTTCGCGGTGCAAGTGCTCAAGAATTGCCAAGCGCACATCGAGACCGACGAGGTCGGTGAGCTTCAAGGGCCCCATCGGATGGCGATACCCGAGCTCCATCGCGCGATCGATGTCCTCTGCGCTTGCGACGCCTTGCTCGAGCATGCGCATCGCCTCGGCGCCAATCGCGACGCCCAGCCTCGATGTCGCAAATCCAGGAAAATCCCTGACAACAATCGCTGTCTTCGCCAACCCCTTCGCCAGCTCCATCGCCGCATCGACGGTCTCTTCGCTGGTGCGAACGCCTCGCACCACCTCAAGCAACTCCATCACTGGAACCGGGTTGAAAAAGTGAAGCCCGACGACTCGCGCAGGATCTCTTACGCACGACGCGATCTCCGTGATCGAGAGCGACGACGTGTTGCTCCCTAACAGGGCCCCCGCAGGTGCGAGCCGATCGACCTCTTCAAACAGGCTGCGCTTGATTTCCATTCGCTCGGGGACTGCCTCGATCACCACGGTGGCCTGCTCGACCGCCGCCCCAACCGTGCGCACAACGCGCACTGAACCAAGGGCGCGATCGCGGATTTCCGCGGTGATCTTTGCCTTGCTAACGAGCTTCTCGAGCGACGCACGCATGCCACTCAGCGCACGGTCCAGCTGCGGCTGTGAGGGGTCATACAGTGAGACCTCATAGCCCTGTGCCGCGGCCACTTGCGCGATGCCAGCGCCCATCGTCCCGGCCCCCAGAACAGCGATCCATCCCTTTGTTTGCTCGTGATGACTCATTGGATCGCGCGACGCTACCACGATCAGCGCCAGCGCTACCTCGGGAGCGGTCGGGTCGCAAAGGTGAAGACCAGCGCCTCCACGAGCGCGCGATCCAGTGCGTCAACGAGCGACTCTCGCGCACGCGCAACGAGTCCAGCGAGCTCTTCGGGACCCTCCCCACGTTGCACAAGCCCCTGGGCCACAAGCCGCAGCTCACCCCCTAGGCCGCTCGCAAGCGCCGAGGTGACTTCGCCTTTGGGTTGCAGCGCAGACTGCAATTTTGCACGCACAATGAGGCTCGCCAGTCGCGCGATCGCGTCGGTCGAGAGCCCTGCAAGCCCAGGATCATGCTGTACCACTCGGATCGAATCGATGGACAAACCGGCCTCGCGTAGCGCACAGATTCGCCGCAGAGTCTCGACCTGCCCAGGACTGTACAGTGCTGAGTTGGGCTGTGTTTTTACAGGCGGATCGCAGAGCCCCTCGCGCACATAGTAGTGAATCGTGTCGCGCGTGAGACCTGTCTGCTCTTCAACTTGGCCGATCCTGACATGCTTGGCTGGCTTCTTGGCCATGCTCAACGTGGACTCCGTACGCGACGAAACAGCTGCACTAGCCAGACCCCGAAAATCGCGATCGCCGCTATTTTTCCAGCAAATCGCGCGAAGTGTGGAGCAAACGTCCAGCCATGATAGCGCCTCGCCCGGACGATCAGCACCTGGCTCACTTGCATCGGCGCGCGCGCGACGACGTGGCCCATGACGTCAATCCGGCCCGAAATCCCAGAGTTCACTGCGCGCACCGTCTCTCTGCGCAGCTCAATCGAGCGCCAGCGCGCCATGAGCAAGTGCTCTTCGAGGGCAACGGGCGAGACAAACCAAGCGTCGTTGGTGAGATTGACTAGCAATTCTCCAGGTGCAGCAGCAGCAGCGACGTGCGACAGGGTGTCCTCAAAGCAGATCAAGACGCCGAGGGTCACGCCGCTCCGAGTGCGCAACAAGGGCTGGCCTTCACCCGGCGAAATGCCCCCCGATCTAACGAAAATCCGCGCAAGCCACGGCAGCTCATGCGCAAACGGGACCGCCTCGCCAAACGGAACCAGCGCGCGCTTGGCCACAGGCTCGCTGAACGTGCCGTCTTCGTTGCGCAAGAACGCAGCGTTGTACCGGAGCTCTCCAGGCCCAGCGCTCATGAGCCCAAATACAATCGGTGGAGCCTGCTGCACCGTGTACACCGGCGGAGCCAACACACCGTCGCGCCCAGCCTGATGCGGTAACACGTACGGAAACGCGCCCTCGTGCCACACAATCAGGTCCGGATTCTGCGCAATGGCCGCCCGCGTCGACGCGTGCAGGGTCGCCAAAATCGAAGCCGCTGCGGACTCTTCCCACCGAACCAGCGGCGGAACCGACGGCTGAATCAGCGCGACGTCCAGGGTCTGCTGCGACGTATCGCTCCGAAACTGATAGGTCCGAACTCCACCGTACACGCTCGCGATCACAAACAGCGCGAGGGTCGCGTGCAGCTCGATCCGGCGACGTCGCTGGGTCGGTGCCCCCGTCACGATCTCGCGCCCCCTCGCCACAAGCGCCGCGCTGAGCGCGTGAACAAGCGCTGAGATTCCTGTGACAGTCAGCACATCGCCAGACTGCGCGATCCAGGGCGCGTCCACCAAAGGCGCCGCGAACTGCCAGGCAAAAACCGACGACACAAACCGCTCCGCAAACAGCGTCGCCAGCGCCACGGCGAGCACTCGGCCCACCGACTTGCGCAACGAAGCGGCCACCGCGCTCTGCACTGCAAGCATCAGGGACTGCCCTACGCAGAAGAGCAAAAAGAGCACCACGCCCACTGCGCGTGAGAGCCCAGCGAAGCGCTCCACCGTGCCCACCAGCCATGGCGCAGCAAAGATCCAGTAGAAGAACGCGCAGAGCAATCCCAGCCCAAACGACGACCGCGCGCGACGACCCTCGAGCGCCAACGCGAGCAGCAACGACCCCACAAAGCACAGCGGCCACAGCATCAACGGTGGTGCGCTGAGATAGAGCGCAACGCCGCCAAGAGCCGCCGAGAGCGCCGCCCAACGCGGGGCGAGCCAGGGTCCCAGTGGTTGCTCTGCAGAAGCTTGGTCCGTCAGCGGTAGAGATTTTGCGCCGTCCTCGAGTGAGACAGCCTCCGTCATGCGCCCACCAGCACAGAGAGAACTCCAGGCAAGACGCTGAATTCGGCGGGTAGTTTTCCTGGCGCTTCGCCGTCGGCATCGATCAAGGCGTCGTGCTCCCCGAGCAGCGTGCACGTCACGCGGGTCGCGCGGCGATGGGTCACCTTGCGATGCTTAAGATGCTCACCTTGGTAGATCGTTCGCGCCAAGAGCGTGCTCTCGATGCGCGTCATGTCTCCAAGGATCACGACATCAAGCTGCCCATCGAACGGATCGGCGTTGGGCGCGACCTTCATTCCGCCACCAAAATACCTGCCATTGGCGATGCACACCGCGTACGCCGGCCCTTGATAAAAGAGCTCGCCATCCGCACGAACTTCACACGCGACGTTCTCGTAGATCGCCGACGCGCGCAGTGTGCCCAGAAAGAAAGTCAGCTTGCCGCCCAACCACTTAGGACTCTCGTTGACCAGCTTGTCCACAACCCCACTCACACCAAAGCTTGCGATGTTCGCAAAGAGCTTGCTCTGCGATTTTCCTCGGTGATCAACGAAGTCCATCCTGCCCAAGTCCATCTTTTTCGGCTTGGATTCGCAGAGCCATTCGGCCACCGCGCGAGGCTCCGTGGGCACGCCAAGCGTCTTGCGCAGATCGCCCCCAGTGCCTGCAGGGATCAACGCCAGCGTCGTGTCCGACGCCACCAAGTTGCCCGACGCATCGCACAGCCCCTGCACCGCGTCGTGAAATGACCCGTCGCCGCCGACCACAGCGATCTTCGCTGACCCCTGCGAGATGAGTTTGCGCATAAGCTCGCCCGCGTGACCGGGGCGCTCCGTGCGATGCACCCGCACCGCGCGCCCGTGCGCTTGAAGTGCGCGTGTCACTTCAGCCAAAACGCGCCCAGCCCGGCCGGCGCCAGCACGAGGGTTAATCACCACATCCAGTGTCTCGGTAGTCATTCGCAGTGCTCCAGATTCCCATGTTGGGACCGTTCGTCTTTGCCATCAGCAGAATCTATGGCTGACAGCGTTCGCATAAGCCACCGTTATGCTGGGCCCACGAGCCACTCCACCAGCAAACGCTCAAGCGTCATCGCCTTGATGCCCTCTCGCGTCAGGCGCGCCTGCGTCGTGCTGCACCCCACAACCACACGCGATGCGCCCGACTCTCGCACCAGCCCGGCAAGCTCGCGGGTCATCGCGTCGGCAGTGTTTGGATAGGTCAGTGGCAGCAACCCGCCTCCGCCCGAGCAGAGACTCTCGCGCTTCGAAGCTCTGAGCTCAATCGGCGAGCGGCCTGTGATTTTGGCGATCACATTGCGCGGCTCGGCAAAGATCCCCAGCGCCCGGCCCGTCCTGCAGCTGTCATGAATCGCGAGGCTCTCGCCCGTAAAGTCTGGCAGCTCCGCGCGCGCGAGCACCCGCTCCCAGAAGACCGCGCTTGAGACAACGCGGGGCATCGGATCTCGCGCTTCGGTCTTCAAAAATCCAGTGCACCCCGCGTCGAGCGCCACCAGCTCCGAGGCATCTTTCATGCGCTCGGCGAGAGCCGCTAGGTGCTGTGAAGACTCCTGAAGCTCGCCTGCTTCGCGCCACGGCATTCCACAACACAGGTCCTCTGCGAGCCAGACCGACACCCCGAGCCACTTCGAGAGCAGCGGCTCGAGCGATCGCAGCGAAGCACCCGAGCGATCACTGCACCCAACAAGCAACACCACTTCGCCAGCACGCGCCACACGGCCCACGTTGTGCTCTCGCCGCGAGACTCTCGCGCTGCGCTTGGCAAGCGATTCGCGAACAGCCTGTGTTTTATCAGTAGAAACGCTGTTTCTTCGAGCGTCCGCGCGAGCCGAGAGCACCGTGCCTACGACGTCGATGTCCAGCTCGCAGTGTGCTCTACACGCACCACAGCCAGTGCAGGCGTAGACCGCATCGGTGAGCGTGGCATCCATTTCAGCGCGACCCATAGTCACGTCGTCCAGAGCGTTCATCAGTCCCCACGCGGAGTGCGCGTCGTTGCCCTCAACAGTCGCCACCGGACACGCGGGTCTGCACAGCTTCGGGCAGTACGAGCAGGTCTGGGTGCGGTCTTGAAGTGTTGAAATGACCTGAAGATTCACCGACATTGTGCCCGCAGCTCTCTCGGATGGTTCGCGCATTGCGCCAGTACTTTATGTCAATCTCTGGATGCAGAGGGTCTTTGCGTGCGCCGAAGAACTCACGCGCTCGCCAACTCCCTGGATGACGACCGTGCAGAGTCAGGCTATCGTCCGACCCCGATTGTTGCGTGCAACGAGATTGCTCGGTAGATGCAAGTCCCGAGATTTCGAGTTCGTCGCGTTGACTCCCCACACACCCTCCGGTGTCGGCAGAGTCGCCTAGCTCGGTTGTCGTCGCTACGCTGCTCGCGCAGCTCACTATCGTCCCGCAGGAGAAACCGCCTAAGTGTCTGCCGCCGCAGAAGAGCGCGAAATTGGATCGTTTGTAGCCGGAAAATACCGGCTCATCCGTGTCTTGGGGCGCGGTGGCATGGGTGTGGTCTACGAGGCCGAGCACTCGATGACCAAGCGTCGTGTCGCGGTCAAAGTGCTCCACGCGCACCACCTGCAGACCGGCGACGCGGGCAAACGATTTATCAACGAAGCACAGGCCGCCGGCCGTGTGTCGCATCCCAACGTCGTCGAGGTTCTAGACGCCGGCGAAGAGTCCGATCGATCGCTCTATCTCGTCCTAGAGCTCCTGCAGGGACACGATTTGGCGACGGTGTTGATGCGTCAACGGCGCATCGATGTGGCAGACGCGATCACCATCATCGCGCAGGTGCTCCAAGCGCTCGCGGTGGCGCACGCAGGCGGGATCGTCCATCGCGATATTAAGCCAGAGAACATCTTTCTGACGCGCACTGTCGCCGGCGATCAGCACGTCAAGATCCTCGATTTTGGGATCTCCAAAGCGATGAACCCTGGCGATGGCCAGGCCCTCAACGTCACCCAGACCAACACCACCGTAGGGACGCCTCACTACATGTCGCCTGAGCAAGCGCGTGGTGAACGTGGACTGGATGCCCGCGCAGACCTCTGGGCCGTAGGAGTCGTGCTCTACGAGTGCCTCTCGGGGCGCGTGCCGTTCGATGGCGAGACCTACAACGACCAGATCGTCAAGGTCATCACAGAGCCCCACCCTCCCCTGTCCAGCTTCGATGTGCCCCTTGAGCTGTCGCGCATCGTCGATCGCGCACTCGAGAAAGATCGCACGCGTCGCTATCTTCGCGCCGCGGACATGCTCGAAGATGTGCGCCTCTTCATCGAGCGCCACCGTGAGTACGCCGCAGTCCCAGCCAACGTGCTGCGTGCGCCTCAGAATCTCCCGGAGCCCCCGTCCCCGAGCCCGACCAACAAGCCCACTGTCGAGACCGCTCGTGATCCGGCCTTCGATTTTGGAAGCGACACCGTGCGCAGCCCGGCGGTGGTCTCGCTCTACGACACGGCCAGCGAGGACGTCCCAACGACCGTTCGCGCCCTCGATCAAGACGGCAATAGCCAGGGTCTTCGCCCCTTGGCAGGCTCTGCGCGCGCCGACCGTGGCGAGCGAGCCCGAGCTGCCCGTGTAACAGGCCCAGGAGCGCTCTTTCGCGGCCCCAATCGCTCACGCAACGTCGCCATCGCGGTGATCCTGGTGAGCGCCGCGGTGCTCGCTGGAGGCGCGGCCGCGTTGCTGGTGAGCCACAACAGCCACACGCCCGACACTCCTTCGCAAGCCACGGTTACCATTCGATTCGCTGGCATGCCTGCCAACGCGAGACTCATCGTGGGCGGAGTGCCAATTTACAACTCGAGCACCGCGTTTGTTCCCCGAGGGAATCGCCCGATCGCCGTAGAGATTCAGGCCACGGGCTACGCTCCGTTTCGATTTGATCTGGTCCCTGACGACAACCACACCGTGCCGATCAACATGCAACGATTGCTGTTGCCGCCGGTCCCCACGCCCATCGCGCCCTCGGTGAGGCCGACACCCGTCACGATCTCAAGAGCGCCCGCTCCGCCCCCCGCGACTCCGATCGCGGTGGTAGAGCCTGGGATCGCCCCGCCGCCAGGGATTGAGAACACCGCGCCACAACAGACTTCGCCGCAGCCAACGCCCCCTAGCGAGCCTCGCACCCAACGCAACAGCGCCCGCGCTCCCGCCGAGCACGGTTCGCTCATGGTGAGTAGCCCGTCGCGCTGCGAGGTCTCTGTCGACGGGCGGCGCGCGGGCGCAACTCCGGTTCGTATGTCGCTCGCTCCCGGCGATCACGTGGTCCGCTGTCTTACGCCTCCCGCGCGAATCCGCACACAGAACGTGACCATCGCCAACGGACAGATCAGCACGGTCTCGTTCGACTGAGCGAACGATTGCTCGGCCAGCCACCGTAAGCAAACGAGCGCTCGGGTCGTTGCTGTGGCCATGAAGCTCGCAAGCCCTGCTCCCCGCGCCCTGCTCGTGGCGACGACTCTGGCTGCCGCACTCCTGAGCGCGCGCGACAGCCACGCGCAAGAGTCCTCTGCACCGTCCACGACCGACTGTGGGTTCGCTCCCAATGATCGGTGCATCCAGCACTACTGGTATCAAATTCACAGGACCCGCGAGCACGCTGCCGACGAGGCGTACCAAACCGGGATCCGTGTCCACGCAGGTTTTGGCCTCGCGCTTGGGCTTACCCAGACGGTCTCGGGCATCGTGACCGCGACCGGGTTTGCCCCTCCCAACACCCACGGCGTAGGGTTTGCTGTCGCGTGGACGAGCACCGGAATCCTGATGAGCCTCGCGAGCTCAGCCCTCTTTGCGGTGCCAGACGAGCGGCCCAGCCACAATGACCTCGCAACAGGGCCACTCATCGGAATGACCACGGTGTTGGCATCGCTCTCGGTGCTCCACGCGGTGGGCGCTGGGCTCGTCCTCGCGAGACCTCCACAAGACGTCGCGCCCATTCACGCGCAGCTCTTTGCTGCGTCGATGATCGCGAGCTCGCTCTGGTACGGGACGCTGGGTGTGCTCACGAGGCTGGATTTTCGCAGCGCTTCGCGACACACACTCGCACGCTCAGTCACTCCCTACGTCATGGCGCTTGGGGGACAGAGCACCGTCGGGCTCGCCGGGAGGTTTTGATCTGCACTAGTCTCCCACCCCTATGACGCTCCACAACGCAACCCTCGTCGCGACCCAGCAGATCGCACCCTCTGTGCGCTTGCTCACGTTCGCCCCAGAGAGCCAAGTGAGGTTTACCGCCGGGCAGTGGATTAATCTGCGAATCCCTGTCGAAAACCAAGAGTTTGTCACCCGCTCGTACTCCATCGCCAATGCCCCGCGCGACGACGGTCATCTCGAATTTGCCATCACCCAGGTGCAAGATGGGCCTGGCTCCACAGCCCTCCACCGGCTCAGTCTTGGGGACATCATCGAGCACTCCCACGCGCAAGGGTTCTTCACGCTCGAACCCGTCGAGCGCCCGATCGTCATGGTCGCGACAGGCACCGGGATCGCGCCCCTCCGCGCGATGTTGCAGGCCCTCACACGTGAGCCCCTCGAGGTCCCGGTACGCGTGGTTCTCGGTGTCCGAAGCCAGCCCGATCTGCTCTTCGTCGACGAGCTCAGAGCCCTCGAAGAACAAACCCAGGGACTGCTGCAATTTGTCCCCACCCTCTCGCGTCCCGAGCCCACATGGACCGGCCGTAGTGGCTATGTGCAGACTCACTTGGACGCGGTCATCGGCTCGGTGAGTGAAGACCCTGTGTCCACCGACGGAGGCGTCGCAGATGTGTACATTTGCGGGCTCCAACGAATGATCCGCGAGGCCCGCGACGTCCTCAAGAACGCCCTCGGGTTTGAGCGACAACGGATCCACACCGAGCGCTTCGATTGATCGTCGCGATGGGTCAGCGCGACACCATCCACTCGCCAAGCGCCACGAGGTCCTGAGGCAACGGGGCCGTGATCCGAAGGAGCCCAGAGCCCTCACCCGATGCGCCCGCGCGCAGCACGAGGTCGCCCGCGTGGAGCGTCAAGCGTGTGAGCGCAGGGCTCATTTTTCCGAGCGAATTTGCAGCGCGTTCGCTTGCTCCACCATAGACCGAGTCCACCAACAAAGGCGCCCCGATCGAGCGAAGATGCACGCGGATTTGGTGCTGCCTGCCGGTCTTCGGCTTCACGTGAAGCCACGCCGCGCCCTCCCGCTTTGCATGCACAAGATACTGCGTCTCACACGCCAGCGCGCCCTCTTCAGCGGCAAGCGCAGGACGCATTTTACCTCGGCGCGCAGGATGAAGTGGCGTGCTGATGGTCATTTCGTTCTGCAATTTGTCTGACCAATGACAGAAAGCATCGTAGCGCTTTTGCACAGCCCGTTGTTCAAACGCCATCGACAGCGCCCGATGCGCCTCGGCGCTCTTCGCAAACACAACGACCCCTGACGTGTCGCGATCAATGCGATGCACGACCCAAACGTCGCGGCCCAACAGCTTTGCAACGCATGCTCGCAGGGCATGCTCGACAGGCTCATCCCGCGCAGGGATCACAACGACCCCGGCGGGCTTGTTGATCGCGATCAGTCGCTCGTCTTCGTACAGCACGCGCACACGCCAATCGATCTCGCCCAGGTCAGGGTTCGCATTCATCACAGTGCGTGTACTACGATGCGTGTCGATATGACCGGTTTGTTTGTACGCCCCAGCACGACGGCCCTGCTCGTCGTGGATGTGCAAGAGCGCCTCCTGCCCGCGATGCCTCGCCACGAGCAAACGCGCTTGATCGCATGCAATGAGCTCTTGCTCGAGGCGGCAAAGCGCTTCGGCATGCTGACGCACTTTACCGAGCAATATCCCAGGGGACTGGGCCCAACCGTGGTGCCGCTGCGGGCCTATTGCACCGAAGACGACGACCGCGTCGGGAGGACCGAAAAGACGACCTTCTCCGCGATGGATTCACCCACGGTCCAAGTGCGGTTTCAGCTCGCCAAAGTCGACACGGTCATCGTGACCGGAATGGAAGCGCACGTCTGTGTGTTTCAGACTGTACGCGCGCTGCTCGGGCTTGGGCTCCATGTCCATGTCCCGTTCGACGCCGTGGCGTCACGGGATCCTGAGGCCAAACGCACCGCCCTCGCGCTTTTGTCGTCCGCAGGTGCGCACATCACCACCACCGAGACCGTCGTGTTTGACCTCCTCCAAGACGCACAGCATCCACACTTCAAGGCGCTCTCTGCGCTCGTAAAAAACCTGCCCATGGGCCCCAATCCCTCATGAGCCCTTCAGACGTTACGCTGCTCATTGTCGAAGACGACCGCTCAAACCTCGAGTCCCTCGAGCGGCTCTTCGGCAAAGAGGGCTACAAGGTCCTGTGCGCCGAAGGGGCGCGCGCAGCCCTTGACCTCCTGCGCAAGCAACGCGTGCACGTCGTTGTCACCGACCTGATGATGCCCGGCGCTTCGGGCATGGACCTGCTCAAGGCGATCAAAGCAGTGGCGCCCGAGACCGAGGTCGTGCTGATGACCGCATTCGGCAGTATCGAGACCGCGGTCGAAGCCATGCGCGCAGGCGCTTATGATTTCGTCGAGAAGCCCCTCAAGCGGATTAACATCACCAAGACCGTCGCCAAGGCCGCTGAGCGCGCGTCGCTCTTGTCCGAAAATCGCACGCTTAAGCAAGAGCTCACGACGCTCCGCAAGCGCGAAATCGTTGGACAATCCGCAGCGCTTCGCCAAGTGCTCGAGACCGCCGCGCAGGCCGCGCCGTCCATGGCGAGCATCATGGTCCTGGGCGAAAACGGCACCGGAAAAGAGCTCCTCGCGCGGTACATCCATGGGCGCTCCTCGCGCGCACAGGGGCCATTTCTGGCGGTCAACTGCGCCGCCCTCCCCGAGAGCATCATTGAGGCTGAGCTCTTCGGACACGAGAAGGGCGCGTTTACGGGCGCCACGGCCAAACGCGATGGTCGCTTCGCCCTCGCCCGCGGCGGCACACTCTTTCTGGACGAAATCGGCGAGCTCTCGCCCAGCGTGCAGGTCAAGCTCTTGCGCGTCTTGCAAGAGGGCGAATACGAGCCCGTCGGTGGCAAGACCACTCGCGCGGATGTGCGGCTCATCACAGCCACCAACCGCGACCTAGACCAAGAAGTTCGCGCGCGACGGTTTCGCGAGGATCTCTTCTTTCGGCTCAACGTGATCGCGCTCACCATGCCCCCCTTGCGCATCAGGGCTGGCGATGTCGCGCTGTTGGCAGATCATTTTCTCGCTGTATTTGCAGCGAAAAATGGCAAGCAGGCGCTGACCATTACCCCGGCGGCGATCGAGAAGCTCACGGACTACGCGTGGCCCGGTAACGTGCGTGAGCTTGAAAACACCATCGAGCGTGCCGTCGTACTCGCGCGCTCCTCCGTGATCGACATCGCAGATCTCCCGCGCTCGATCGCTGAGCACGAGCGCAGCCACAGCGAGCTGATCATCCCGATCGGCACCCCACTCGAAGAGATCGAGCGCCGAGTGATCCGCGAGACGCTGCGGATGACCCAGGGCGACAAGCGCCTCACCGCGCAGCTCCTAGGGATCGCGACCCGGACGATCTATCGCAAGCTCGCTGAAGTCCGAGAGGGCCCCGAAGAGCCCGAGGACCTCGACCCCACTGACGACCGCGGCTAACGCTGGCTCTCCAGGGCACCTAAGGAGGCCGCACACGCCCGTGCGCGCTCTCCCGGGTAGGGAGAGTGCTGCGACGGGCTTACGAGCCCTTGTGGGCGCCTTCTAGAGCGCCTCCCCCGAGCTCGCTAGACGCCTACTGTGCAGCGGGATTGTTCTCGCTGCGGAGCGTGCGTCGTGTGCGAGGTGCGACTTCGCTCTCGGTCGTGTCTTCCGAGGTGATCACCTCGAGGCGACGGTAGGCCGAGAGGCCCGTGCCCGCAGGGATCAGCCGACCCATGATCACGTTCTCTTTGAGACCGCGAAGATCGTCGACCTTGCCCGAGATCGCAGCTTCGGTGAGGACCTTCGTGGTCTCTTGGAAGCTCGACGCCGAGATAAACGAGTCGGTGCTGAGCGAAGCCTTGGTGATACCGAGCAAAAGGGGCTCGGCCATCGCGAAGGCGCTCTGCACTGCGAGACGAACACGCTGAATTTCTTCAGCGATGTTGCCATCGGCCGCGTGCTTGCGGCTCACGTCATCGAGGCGATCGTTGAGCGAGGGCAGCATGTTCTCGAGGGTGACCTTGTCATCCGTCGCGCGACGAATGGCGTCGGTCACGCCGCTGGCCTTCACCTTGGCTTGCTCAATGAGACGACGAAGGACCTTGCGCGCCGCGCGAAGGTTCTCTTGCTCAAAGCGCCAACGCTCGACGTGCTCGTCGGTCAAGAAGTCCGTGTCACCCACGCTTGTCACACGAACGCGACGAAGCATCTGGCGGATGATCGTCTCGATGTGCTTGTCGTTGATGGCTACGCCCTGCAAGCGATAAACCTGCTGAATCTCATTCAGCAGCCACGCCGCGAGGTCCTTCTCGCCCTTCACGCGCAAGATGTCATGCGGATTGACCGACCCGTCCATCATGGGCTCACCGGCGTTAACGAAGTCACCCTCGCGAACGATCAGCTGCTTGGTGCGCGGGATCAAGAACTCTTGCACCGGCACACCACCATCGACCGGAGCCGGTGGGGTAAGCGCTGCGGACTTCTTGCTCTTCTTCTTGCCATCCTCGGGCTCAAGCGGCGTGTTCAAAAACGCCTCCATGCCACGCGGAACGATAAAGACCTGGCGCTTGCCCTTGGTCTCTTTGCCGAGCTTCACATAGCCGTCGATAGGCGCGATGACCGCGGCCTCCTTGGGCTTTCGTGCCTCGAACAACTCGGCCACGCGGGGCAGACCGCCGGTGATGTCCTTGGTCTTCGCAGCCTCGCGAGCGATCTTCGCGATCACATCGCCAGCTTCGACCATCGCGCCGTCTTGCACGGTGATAATCGAGCCGCTGGGGAGCTGGTATCGACCATCGACACCACGGAGGGTCTTGCGGACCTCGTTGGTCGCCGGATCAAGGATCTCGATACGGGGGCGCAAGTTAGCCTTGGGGGCCTCTTTGACGACCTTGTTCGACATGCCGGTCGCTTCGTTGACCCTCTCTTCGAGCGTCACATTCTCTTTGAGGTCGGCGTACCGGACGATGCCCGCGAGCTCGGTGAGAATCGGCATCGACGCCGGATCCCACTCTGCGATGAGCGAGCCAGGCTTCAAGTGCGTGCCGTCCTTGGTGGCCAAACGCGCGCCGTAAACGAGCTTGTAGCGCTCGCGATCACGACCCGTGGTGTCCACAATGACTGCCTCTGCGTGGCGATTCATCACCACCGAGACGCCATCACGGCGCTCGACGAGCTCGACCTTCTCGAAGCGAAGGCGGCCCTCGACGCGGTTCTCAAGCGAGCTCTGCTGCGCACCACGAAGCGCGGTTCCACCGATGTGGAACGTGCGCATCGTGAGCTGCGTACCGGGCTCACCGATGGACTGCGCCGCGATGATTCCGACGGCCTCACCGATGTTCACGGTGTAGCCACGCGCGAGATCACGGCCGTAGCACTTGACGCAGATTCCACGCTTCGCTTGGCACGTGAGCACCGAGCGGATCATGACCTCTTCAAGACCCGACTCGATGATCTTTCGAACCGCGTCTTCGTCCAGCTCGTAGCCCGACGGAAGCAACACGGCGCCCGTCTGCGGATCAAGCACTGCGTCGAGTGTCACGCGCCCGAGGATGCGATTGCCCAAGGGCTCAATCACGTCGCCGTTCTCTTCGAGCTTGCTCATCTTGAGCCCGTCGAGGGTCTGGCAGTCGTCCTCAGTGATGGTCGCGTCCTGCGCCACGTCCACCAATCGGCGTGTGAGATAGCCCGAGTTTGCAGTCTTCAGCGCGGTGTCCGCCAAGCCCTTACGAGCTCCGTGCGTCGAGATGAAGTACTGCAACACCGAGAGACCCTCGCGGAAGTTCGCGGTGATCGGAGTCTCGATGATCTCGCCCGAGGGCTTGGCCATCAGACCACGCATACCGGCGAGCTGGCGCATCTGCTGCACCGAGCCACGCGCGCCAGAGTCCGCCATCATAAAGACCGAGTTAAACGACGGAACACGTCGCGTCTCACCGGTCTCAAGGTCGAGGACGTCATCGTTTCCGATCTGCGCCATCATCTCCTTGGTGACCTTGTCAGAGACCTCGGCCCAGATGTCGACGATCTTGTTGTAGCGCTCGCCCTCGGTGATCACACCTTCGTTGAGCTGATCCAACACACGCGCGACGCGCTCCTGAGCATCGTGGATGAGCCCTGCTTTTGCTGCCGGAATGCGCATGTCATCCATGCACACCGACACACCCGAGCGCGTCGAGTACTCGTACCCGAGCGAGCGCAGGCGGTCTGCCAGCAACACAGTGGCCTTGTTCTTGTGCGCGCGATAGCTCGCATCGATGAGCGCCGAGAGTGCCTTCTTGTCCATGGTCTTGTTGACCAAGTCGAAGGGCAATCCCTCTTCGTCACCGAGCGTGTCATGCAGCGCTTCAGCCAAAATCACACGACCCACGGTGGTCTCAACACGCGAGAAGCAGTGCTCGTAGGTGGCAGCTCGGCCACGGTCTTTGACCGTCGCGCGGTTGAGCGTGTCGAGGTTGGGACGAAACTGCTTGTCGCCAGCCTTGAGCCGCGTGTCCCCTGGATCGAGGATCTGCACCATGTTCACGCGGACAAACACCGTCGCGTGAAGATCGACTTCGCCTGCGTCGTACGCCATGCGCACCTCGCCGAAGTTCGAGTACACGCCGTGGAGCTTGCCTTCACGGTTCTTGTCCGTGATGGCAGATCCGCGCGCCATGTCGCGGGGTCGCGTGAGGTAATACAACCCCAACACGATGTCCTGCGACGGGTTGATGATCGGACGACCCGACGCCGGCGACAAGATGTTGTTCGTGCTCATCATGAGAACACGCGCTTCCATCTGCGCTTCGACCGAGAGCGGAACGTGGACAGCCATCTGGTCGCCGTCGAAGTCTGCGTTAAACGCAGCACACACGAGCGGATGCAGCTGGATCGCCTTGCCCTCAATCAGCACAGGCTCAAACGCCTGAATTCCCAGGCGATGGAGCGTCGGTGCGCGGTTGAGAAACACCGGATGCTCTGAGATCACCTCGTCGAGAATGTCCCAAACTTCGGGACGCTCTTTCTCGACGAGCTTCTTCGCAGACTTGATCGTGGGCGCGAGACCACGCTCTTCAAGCTTGTTGTAAATAAACGGCTTAAAAAGCTCGAGCGCCATCTTCTTGGGCAGACCGCACTGGTGCAGCTTGAGCGTCGGTCCGACCACGATGACCGAACGGCCCGAGTAGTCCACGCGCTTGCCAAGAAGGTTCTGACGAAAGCGCCCCTGCTTGCCCTTGAGCATGTCGCTCAACGACTTCAGCGGTCGCTTGTTGGGTCCGGTGATGGTCTTGCCGCGACGTCCGTTGTCAAAGAGCGCGTCGACTGCTTCTTGAAGCATGCGCTTTTCGTTGCGGATAATAATCTCAGGCGCGTTGAGCTCTTGCAGGCGCTTGAGACGATTGTTGCGGTTGATCACGCGACGATAGAGATCGTTGAGATCGCTCGTCGCGAAGCGGCCGCCATCCAAGGGCACCAACGGACGGAGGTCCGGCGGGAGCACGGGGATCACGGTGAGCATCATCCACTCGGGACGATTCTGGCTCTCACGAAAGCTCTCAATGACCTTCAAACGCTTTGCGATCTTCTTGCGCTTGGCCTCGCTTGTGGCCTCACGCATTTCAGTCCGAAGCGTCTCGGCCAGCGAAGGAACGTCCACCAGCTGCAAGAGCTCGAGGATCGCTTCGCCGCCCATTTTGGCGGTCAATTTGTCATCGCCGTACTCATCGAGCAGTCGGTTGTAGGCATCCTCCGAGAGGATGTCTCCGCGCTTGACCTGCTCGGCGAGCTTCTCGTGATGAGTCGTCACTACGAACGCTTCGCAGTACAGAATCTTCTCGAGATCACGGAGGCTCATGTCGAGCACCGCGCCAATGCGCGACGGCAAGCTCTTCAAAAACCAGATGTGTGCGACAGGCGTCGCGAGGTTGATGTGGCCCAGGCGCTCACGTCGCACCTTGGACTGGATCACCTCGACGCCGCATTTTTCGCAGACAATTCCGCGGTGCTTCATGCGCTTGTACTTGCCGCAATTGCACTCGTAGTCTTTGACGGGTCCAAAGATTTTTGCGCAGAACAAGCCGTCTCTCTCGGGCTTGAACGTGCGGTAATTGATGGTCTCGGGCTTCTTGACCTCGCCTCGTGACCACTCGCGAATTTTCTCCGGAGATGCCAACGAGATGCGGATCGCGTTGAACGAGAGTGGATCCTTGGGCTTCTCGAAGAAGCTGAAGATGTCCTTCACGTCCTGATTTCCTTTCGATTTCCTGCGTTAAATTCTGCCCGACACATCATTCGGCCGCCGTGGGTTGTTCACCCGACTGCCTCACCACACCGTCCTCAAGAAGTTCGACGTTCAGGCACAATGCCTGAAGCTCCTTCACGAGAACGTTAAACGACTCAGGCACGCCAGGCTCCAGCGTGTAGTCGCCCTTCACAATGGCCTCGTACATCTTCGTGCGGCCCTGCACGTCGTCGCTCTTGACCGTGAGAAATTCCTGCAACGCATAGGCTGCGCCGTAGGCTTCCATGGCCCAGACTTCCATCTCACCGAGACGCTGTCCGCCGAACTGCGCTTTGCCGCCCAAGGGCTGCTGCGTAACCAGCGAGTACGGCCCGATCGAGCGCGCATGGATCTTGTCGTCCACCAAGTGATGGAGCTTCAGGATGTACATCACGCCCACAGTCACGCTCTGGTCGAACGCTTCACCGGTGCGACCGTCAAACAAGATCGACTGACCACTTGAAGGCAAACCAGCCATCTCAAGCCACCGCTTGATCTCGGACTCCGGCGCGCCGTCAAACACCGGCGACGCAGTGAAGACACCCCTGCGCAGTTTGCGCGCGAACTCCCGAACGCCGTCAGCGTCCAGAGACTCAATGAGCTTCTTGGTCACCTTGTCGTTCGAGAAGATCGATGCTGCAAATTTGCGAATGATCTCAGCAGAGACACCGGTCTCAACCATCTCGCCAAGCTTGATCCCAAGCTCGCGAGCGGCCCAGCCAAGGTGCGTCTCGAGAACCTGGCCGACGTTCATACGGGACGGCACACCCAGGGGGTTGAGCACGATGTGAACCGGCTCGCCCGAGGGCATGTAGGGCATGTCTTCTTGCGCCATGATGCGCGACACAACGCCCTTGTTTCCGTGGCGTCCGGCCATCTTGTCGCCGACCTGAAGCTTGCGCTTGATCGCGATGTAGACCTTGACCATCTTGATCACGCCCGGAGGAAGCTCGTCGCCCTTGGACAACCGATCGACCTTGTCCGCGCAGTTCGCCTCGATCACACCGACGCGACCGTCGAGCTCTTCAAACGCCTCTTTCAAGATGTTCGAATCCTCGGCGTTCATCGGCATGGTCTTGAGCACGCTGCGTGGGAGCGAGTCGAGGATCTCCTCGGTGAGCTTGGTGCCCTTCGCGAGAAGCACTTTGCCCTTGTCGTCCTCGAGCTTGCCGACCGTCGCCTTGTCGAGCAAAAACCGGCGAATACGCTGCATGTATCCGTCACGAACGATCTTCACCTGATCGTCGCGGTCCTTCTCAAGCTTGGCGCGCTCGTAGTCTTCGATCTCTTTGGCGCGCTCGTCTTTGACCTCGGTCTTGCGAGCAAACACTCGCGCGTTGATCACGATACCCGTGACGCCCGGCGGAACGCGCAACGAGGTGTCACGCACGTCGCCTGCTTTTTCACCGAAGATCGCTCGCAAGAGCTTCTCTTCAGGGCTCAGCTGCGTCTCGCCCTTGGGGGTGATCTTGCCAACGAGAATGTCGTTTGGCTTGACCTCTGCGCCGACGCGCACGATGCCCGCTTCGTCGAGGTCCTTGAGGGCCTCTTCGCCAACGTTCGGGATGTCTCGGGTGATCTCTTCGCGACCCAACTTGGTGTCACGCGCGACGCACTCGAACTCTTCGATGTGAACGCTCGTAAAGATGTCGTTCGCGACAAGGTTCTCGTTGATGAGAATCGAGTCCTCGAAGTTGTATCCGCCCCACGGCATGAAGGCCACGAGGATGTTCTGACCGAGCGCGAGATCGCCAGTGTCCGTCGCCGGACCATCGGCCAACACGTCGCCCACTTCGACCACTTCGCCGGGGACCACAATTGGGCGCTGGTTCCAGCAGGTGTTCTGGTTGGAGCGCTGGTACTTGGTGACGTTGTAGATGTCAGGCTCGTCGCCGCGCTTGCCTTCAGCACGCACCACAATGCGCGCTGCATCGGCGGTCTCGACGACGCCACGACGGCGCGCAAGCACACACACTCCCGAGTCACGGGCGAGCTGCGCTTCGAGGCCAGTGCCCACAAAGGGAGCCTCTGCACGAACGAGCGGCACCGCTTGGCGCTGCATGTTCGCACCCATGAGCGCGCGGTTCGCGTCGTCGTGCTCAAGAAACGGGATCAACGCTGCCGCGACGCTCACCAACTGAAACGGTGAGATGTCAATAAGCGTGATTTGCTCTGGCGAAACCAGCTTGTACTCGCCGTCAAAACGCGCGCTGACGAGCAGCTCGGTCAGACGACCCTTCTCGTCGCGAACAGCCGTCGCCTGCGCGATGTACTGCCCCTCTTCTTCGAGCGCCGAGTACCAGTTCACCGTCGGTGTCACGATGCCCTCGGCGACAACGCGGTAGGGCGTCTCGACGAAGCCATACTCGTTCACGCGGGCAAAGCACGAGAGCGACGCGATAAGACCAATGTTTGGTCCTTCAGGCGTCTCAATCGGGCAGATGCGGCCGTAGTGCGTCGCGTGCACGTCACGCACTTCGAAGCCTGCGCGCTCACGGGTCAGACCACCAGGTCCAAGCGCGCTCAAGCGACGCTTGTGCGTCACCTCAGAGAGCGGGTTGGTCTGGTCCATAAACTGCGAAAGCTGCGACGAGCCAAAGTACTCTTTGACCACAGCGCTGACGGGCTTCGCGTTGATCAAATCGTGAGGCATGAGCGTGTCGAGCTCGGGGGAGACCGACATACGCTCTTTGATGGCGCGCTCCATGCGAACGAGTCCGATACGGTACTGGTTCTCAAGAAGCTCACCGACCGCGCGAACGCGACGATTGCCAAGGTGATCGATGTCGTCGGTGCCCTTGTTGGTCGCCTTGACTTCGATCAGGTTCTTGATGGTCTGAAGAATGTCCTCAGGCGTAAGAACCGTCTTGTCGAGCCCAACCTGCTTGTCCGGGCTGCGGTCTTTGTAGAACTTGTAGTTCAGCTTCAGACGGCCAACCTTGGAGAGGTCATAGCGCTCGGCATTGAAGAACAGATTGTCCAGCAATTTCGCAGCTTCTTTGGGCTCGGGGATGTCACCCGGGCGGAGCTTGCGATAGATGTCAATCTGTGCAGCAACGGTGTGCCCATACTGGCGTACGAGCGCTGCCATGGGGCCATCGGGATCGTCGTAACGGTCGGCGACGAGCGTGTCGCGAAGATACGGACCTGCGTTGCCCTCGGTGAAGAGCACCTTGAGGCTCTCAATCCCAGCCTTGCGGACGAGCTCAAGCTTGGTCTCGGTGACCGTCTCGTTGACTACAAGAATAAACTCGCCGGTCTCGGGGTCGAGTACGTCCTGAGCGACTACGCGCCCGAGTACGCCCGAAGGATCGATCTCGATGCGATCGATCTTGGCGTCACGGAGCTTCTTGACTGCAGCCTTCGTGAACTTGGCCTCACGCTTGACAAGGACCTCATTCGAACCTGGGGTCTTGATATCCGCAGTGGCGCGCTGGCCGGCAAGGATCTGAAATTCAACCGACTTCGAGAGCTTGTTGCCCTTCTCGAGGTAGATGGTCTCGGTGTCGTAGAAGTAGTTGAGGATCTCTTCGCCGGTGTAACCGAGCGCACGGAGCAGCACGGTGCCGTGCAGCTTTCGGCGGCGGTCGATTCGGACATAAATAATGTCCTTAGGGTCGAACTCAAAATCCAGCCATGAGCCGCGGTAGGGGATCACGCGGGCCGAGAACAAGTTCTTGCCAGACGAGTGCGTCTTGCCCTTGTCTTGGTCAAAAAACACACCCGGCGAGCGGTGGAGCTGCGAGACCACGACGCGCTCGGTGCCGTTAATAATAAACGTGCCGGTGTCGGTCATCAGCGGGATCTCGCCGAAATAGACCTCTTGCTGTTTGATGTCGCGGACGTCGCGCTCGCCGTTGGCGTTGGGCGCTTCGTACGTAAACAGCTCGATGGTCACCTTGATCGGCGCCGCGAAGGTCATCCCACGTTGACGACACTCGTCCACGTCGTACTTGGGCTTCTCAAGCGCGTACTCCCGAAACACAAGTTCGGCGCTCTCGTCGAAGCTCTTGATCGGAAATACACCCTGAAACACGCCCTGGAGTCCAAACGACTCACGCTCACGGGGGACAGTCTCAGACTGCAGAAACTTCTCGTAAGAAGCCTTCTGAATTTTAATAAGGTTGGGGACCTCGAGGATCTTTTCGATCCGACCGAAGTTTCGCCGCGCCCTGTAGTTGCTTTGAATCGTCGCCATGCGTCCTCTCTGCGTGAGGTTAGAGGCGCAACGGTCGCTACAAAACTCGCTCTGAGACAGGAACGAACAGTTCTTTTGCACCACAAAGTGTGCACCGAAGCTTGATTCGAACCTTGCCCTCTCGGAGTAGTATGACTCGGACGATGGGTTAGGCAGTCTGTCCAGAAGAGCCGTGCGTCGCTGCGTCTCGTGATCTCCGTGGAGCCAAATCAACGACCGCCCTGGTCGTCGAGGACCGGCCTTATAGCGTCTCTCCTCAACACGAGCAACCCCCTTGGCCCAGCTTTTGCCATCCCCGCAATTCTCTTTGCCTCGCCCCGCGACGTGAAGCGCTTGCGGTAGCCACCGAGACCGAGCGAGGCGCGGTGGTACAGCCTGCAGGAGCTCTCGAGACAAGCCCACAAGACTGAGCGCACTTTTCGCGAAGCCCACTTGTGCGCGACCTTGATCCGAGAGACCCCTCTGAGACCATGGTTCGGAGTCGACTTAAGCTCAGCGCGCTCACCGGAGCGGTGTTCGCGACAGCGTTCACCCCCTACGCACTTGCCCAACAGAGCCTTGCGGGGTCAACTCGCCCGCTGGCGTCTTGCGTCGCGCTGACCGAGAGCACCCTCGCGCGGCCGGCAGGGCCCATGATCGACGCGAGGATTGCCATGACCGACACCGGCGGGGCCGTCACTGCGATGTGGGATTTTCTTGACTCAAGTGAAGGTCTTGAGCGCTGGGGTGGCTACGCTTCGTGGTCGGGACCCCTCCCACGGCAGCCCCTGACGCTAGACCAAAACATCGTCGGAGGCGCGTGTGCACCTAACGTTGAGCTGCGCGCGACGGTCTTCAGTGGTCAGGCTTGCCTCATGTCCTACGCAGTTCATCCTCCACAGCCAGGTCGCAACGACCCGCTCATTCAGTACGGGGTGAGCTTCGATCGTCCGTCGTCGGCTACTGTTTTCGCAGAACGAATCGCGGTCGCTCGCTTCGCAGAGGCCCACACAGACCGGGCCTCCTACATCGCCGTCATGGGGCAGCGAGCGCGCAATTTCGGTGGCACATGCGACCTCGAGGACCGATGGCAGGGAAACCCCGTCGCGCCCGACGCCCCATTCGACCTCCGGCTCATCACCTTTGCGCCCCGGCAAGCCCCCCGAAGCCACTCGCTGTTCACCCAGCCCGCCACCGTACCTCCGGGAGCCACGCCATCGCTCGGGACATCTACTCCCGCGATCGCGCTCGCTGTGGGGTCCGAGGGAGGCCTCGTGCTCTGGGTCCAGGATGTCACCCTCTACGCGCTCTCCTTTGGCCTCCAGGGGACCCCTGATGGCCCCCCACGGCCCCTCTCGACCGGTGTGCTAGGAGCGCCCACCGTGGTGGCGCGCGGCCGGGGCTTCGAGGCTGCGTGGTCCGACCTCGACGCCGCCACGAACCGGTACAAACTCGTGGGTGCCTCCTTTAGCGAGCGCCAAAGTACACCGCCCTCCATCGTGCTCTCCTCCCCCCCCACGCTCGATTCGTTTGCCCCAGCGGTCTCGATGCAAGGCTCGCGGATCGTCCTGGCGTGGAGCGAGGGCAGCCTCCGGGGCACCACATCGATCCGAGCAGGCTCATCCACGCAGTCTCTGGCCCTCGCGGCGAGCACCGCAGGGATCATTGGCCCCCGCCGAGGATCTCGCCGTGACCCCGAGCTGGCGTCGACGTCGACCCAGACCTGGTTGCTCGTGCAGCAGTTCGGTCGGGGCTCGCCCCGCAATGGGCTCCTGCGGCTCGCGACCCTTCGCTGCGAGGGTCAATGAACCACCGAGCGTCAGGGCCCCACGTAGCGTGCTGACAACAGTCGGCGCGCCGATGGAGAAATGCAAAGAGCATTCAAACCGTGTGGTGTGAATGCTCTCTGGAGTCACTTCGCTAGGCTGCTGCACAGAGTGCAGCGGCTTGGCTACTTGAGGGTGACTTGTGCGCCAGCGCCTTCAAGCTTCTTCTTGAGGTCTTCTGCTTCTGCCTTCGGAATGTTCTCTTTGATGAGCTTGGGCGCGCCTTCAACGAGCGCCTTTGCCTCACCAAGACCGAGACCGGTGATCTCGCGAACAACCTTGATGACGTCGATCTTCTTCGCGCCGGCTGCGGTCAGCTCAACGGTGAACTCGGTCTTCTCTTCGACAACGGCTGCGGCTGCAGGAGCTGCACCACCACCGCCACCACCGAAAGAGATGCCTTCGAGACCGAGAGCGGTCTTGAGGGCTGCGGCGAGGTCTGCTGCCTGCTTAAGCGAGAGATTGCTGATCGTGTCGACGAGCTGCTGGGTTTCCATGGTGTCTATCTCCTAAACGAAATTCTGTTTGCTTTCGAGAGCTTAGGTTCTGCCGAGGCTCTCTCAAGCGGTCATTAAAAGGTTACGTTGACTGTGGCTTTCGACGAATGCTGGGCATCCATCAAGGCTCCATCTTCGATCGTGCGCTGGAGCAATCGCGCGGTGGCTTAGGCGGCCTGTCCGGCTTCTTCGAGCTTCTTCACGTGCGCTTCGAGAAGCGCAACGATCATCAAGCCAGGAGCCAACAACGAAGTGTAAATCTCCGCGCTGGGTGCCTGCAGCAAGCCCGCAATAAGTGCCTGCGTCTCTTTGAGACCAGGGACCTTTGCGAGAGCAGCGCCTTCAATGAGCTCGCCCGACAAGAGACCTGTCTTGATCTTGAGTGACTTGACCTTTTCTCCGCCTTCTTTCTTGAAGGTTTCGATGATCTTCGCCGCAGCACCTGGATCCTCGTAGGACCAAGCAACACCCGTCATGCCGCGAAGCGAGACGTGTGCGCGTGTGCTGTTCTTACGATCGGGGGACAGATCTCCTACCAACGAGCCATACGCCGAGTCCTTGATGGCATGACGAATCACAGTGTTTTTAACAACACGGTACTCGACCTTTGCCTTCTTAAACTCACGGCGCAGCTTGCCGATCGAAGCAACCGAGAGACCCTTGAAGTCCACAAGTGCCACCGAAATGGCCTTGTCGAACTTCGACTTGATCTCTGCAATCCTCGCGTCTTTAACAGTGCGGTTCATGGTCAGCTCTCCCCGGTCTTCTCCGCGGCAATGCCCGCCGGATCAACCTGCACGCCCGGTCCCATCGTCGAGGACATGGTAATGCTCTTGAGGTAGGTGCCTTTGGCCGTCGCCGGCTTGGCGCGAAGCAATGCACGAACGAGCGCGTTGGCGTTCTCCGTGATGGACTCGAGCGCAAAGCTCGCTTTGCCGATGCGTGCGTGGACGATTCCAGCCTTCTCGACGCGATACTCGACCTTGCCGCCTTTGCTATCCCGCACAGCGGACTTCACATCGAACGTCACGGTTCCGACCTTCGGATTGGGCATCAATCCACGCGGTCCGAGTACACGACCGAGCTTGCCGACCTGACCCATCATGTCCGGCGTAGCGATGACCTGATCGAAATCAAGAAACCCTTCGCTGACCCTCTGAACCAGTTCGTCGCCGCCCACAAAGTCTGCGCCGGCCTCGGTCGCGTCCTTTGCTTTTTCGCCCTTTGCAAACACGAGCACACGGACAGTCTGTCCGGTGCCATGTGGCAGCACGAGGGCGCCGCGGACCATCTGATCGGCATGCTTGGGATTGACTCCCAAACGTACTGCGATCTCGACGGTCTCGTCGAACTTCGCCTTCGCACCCTTCTTGACGAGCTCCGCTGCTTCGCTTAGCGAGTAGCGTTTCGTCGTGTCGATCTCAGCATTGATCGACTGGCGCTTCTTCGAGATTTTCGCCATACAACGTACCTCCTGCGGCTCTACCAGTGATGACTTAGAGCAGTCTCTTTTGTGATTCTGCTCGGTCGATTCCCGTCGAGCCTCCCACCGTCAGCGCTGCACCATTGCACACGCCACCCGGTGGTATTGACCGCTCGTGACACTCTCTCTGCGGAGGTCCCGCAAGCGCGCTGGCACGAGCACCAGCACGATGCGGGTCTCGGAGTTGCTTCAGGTTGAAGCCGCCGTCCGAGACGCAGAGCGAAAACAATCAACCGAAGGTGACGCCGTCAACCTCGATGCCCATCGAACGCGCCGTGCCCAAGATCATGCGCTTGGCTGCGTTGAAATCATCGGTGTTGAGATCGACCATCTTGGTCTTCGTGATCTCATCGATCTTCGACATGGGGAGCGTTCCAATCTTTTCGCGATTGGGCTTGGCGCTTCCCTTTTCTTTGCCAAGAGCCTTGACCAACAAGATGGACGCGGGGGGCGTCTTGAGCTCGAAGGTAAAGCTCTTGTCCGAATAGACCGTGATAATGACCGGAATAACCCAGCCTTTTTTGTCCGCCGTCTTGGCGTTAAAGTCCTTGATGAACATCGGGATGTTCACGCCGGCTGCACCCAAGACGGGTCCTACTGGGGGCCCTGGTTTGGCTTCGCCACCTGGGCACTGGAGCTTAACTTGACCAACAATCTTCTTTGCCATCGTCGTCCTCGACTCTCATCCTGAGTGCTATCGGCCCGCACTGTTTCACCGCACAGCGTGCTCAAAGAGACACGCAGTGGGACGCTTAGGCCTCGCACGGTCTCGTCCACTTGCGACGATGCGAGTGGGGTCGTGCTGTGCATCCCTTACGAAGGATCGGTTCCGCTCTTCGCATCGCTGCCCAAACGGAGGCGCGCATGTACCGTATCCAAAAGCTCTTGTCACGCACTCTCGAACACAATTCGACAGAGAGTGGGAGCTCTGGGTGGACTACGCCGTAATTTTCTCAACCTCGTTGTACCCAAGCTCCACAGGCGTTGGGCGGCCGAAGATCGGCACGATGACCTTGATCTTCTGTCGCTCGGCCTTGACCTCTTCTACGGTCCCAGAAAAGTTCGCGAAGGCCCCAGAGACCACACGCACCTGCTCGCCGACTTCGAAGTTGGCGCGCACTGCAGCAGGGGAAGTGCCCTTCTCCATCTGGTCTCGGATCGCTTTGATCTCACGCTCGGGAACGGGCGTCGGGTCTTGATTTCCGATGAAACCGGTGACCTTGGGGGTCTCTTTGACCAAGTGCCAGGTCTGCTCGTTCATCTCCATCTCGACGAAGACATAGCCCGGATAGAACCGGCGCTTTTCGGTCCGTGATTTACCACCACGATTGACCTGAACTTCTTCTGACGGGACCAGGATTTCGCCGAAGCGCTCAAGCATCCCAGCATTCTTGACGCGCTCTTGCAGCGACGTGCGCACTTGAGCTTCGTATCCGCTATAGGCTTGGATGATGTAGTAACGCATGGCCATTGGAGCGCCCCATTTCCTCTACTGTCGCAGGGCGTTGCCGCTGCGACTTCATCGTTACGTCGTCTCTGCCGTAAACCCTGTGATGGTCACTCTAGGGGTAAAGTGAGCCTCTACAAGCAACGTCTTCGGTATCGCTGCACAAACGATCCAGCGACACGATCAGAGACGCGGACTGCTATCACGGTTCGCTCGTGATGTCACCCAAGTTCCTTCGCGCCCAGCGAACAGAAGCTGCCCGACGACGTGGAGCTTCGGTGGAGCCCCTAAAGCTGTTCCCCAGAACATCCCCCACCTCGTTGGCACGCGATCAGCGAAAGAGCCAGTTGGTCAACCAGTTCCAGAAGCGATCAAGACCAAAGATCATCCCGGCTGAGATGACCGAGGCGATGAGCACCACCGCGGTCGCGGTCTGCGTCTCTTGCCGGGTGGGCCACGTGACAGCGGCCAGCTCGTCAATGCACTCTTTTGCCAGAGTGCGTAGACGAACGTTCTTCCACGCCCACACCAACGCGACCACACCCCCTACGGCCCCGATCAGGGTCGACGCGGTGTCATGCCCTTCCCAAAATCGGTCGACGGTGCTCTTCACGAGAAACGCTACAACCACTGCTCCAACGAAGTATCCCGTGTAGAGATATTTTTGAACGCCGAGCTGCAGCGAACCCGCTGCGCGGGTCTCAGTTTGGGTCGACAAGGCTAAACTCTCCTAAAGATCTGACCTTCAACGAAGGTCTCTATGGCACGGGACGAGGGACTCGAACCCACGACCTGCGGATTTGGAATCCGCTGCTCTACCAACTGAGCTAGTCCCGTATGAACTCATGAGCGGCTCACTTTGATTCAACGTGAACCGTGTGAACCTTGCACACCTTGCAGAATTTCTTCAGCTCAATGGCACCGGCGTCCGGGCGTCGCGCCCGCGAGGTTTTGTAATTTCGCGCGCCGCACACCAAACACACGAGGGTGACTGCGATTCGATCACTTCGAGACCCCATGTGTCACTTTGCCGACGCAACGGCATCCCTTCTAGCGCGAACCCACCCACGCGTCTAGTGCGGATGTTTACCTCGCGATGCTCGCAGGCAACTGAACCCGTATCGATTCACTCGCCGGAGCCCACCATGGGGATTGAACCCACGACCTCATCCTTACCAAGGATGTGCTCTACCACTGAGCTAGATGGGCAAAAAGTCAAAGTGCTAGTAACAAAACACGCTGTCAGTTTCTAGCAGATAAGTGAATGTATCGAGGTACTTCGCAATGATCCAAGGGTTGAGATAATTGCGGAGCGGGAGACGGGATTCGAACCCGCGACATTCAGCTTGGAAGGCTGACGCTCTACCAACTGAGCTACTCCCGCAAGACGAGCCGCGACGGTTGATAGACTCGTCGAAGCTCTGGTGGAGGGTGGTGGATTCGAACCACCGAAGGCAATGCCGGCAGATTTACAGTCTGCTCCCTTTGGCCGCTCGGGCAACCCTCCAGAATTTTAGATCAACCTATATTCTCATTCGTGTCGTCATCAGTAACAACCGCTACCCTCGCGGGTCGCGGTTAAGAGAGCTAGCGACGGGACTTGAACCTGCAACCACCTGTTTACAAAACAGGCGCTCTACCAATTGAGCTACGCCAGCAGTACTTGCTGTGAAGCGCGTGAGTCATTTGCTTTCGCAACGAAACACCGGTTTTCACAAGAAGCCCACCAGTGGTGACCTCTCTCAAGAGAGGTACCCGGCTGTAAGGGCCACGCGATCTATCGCCGTGGCGAGGCGATGTCAAGGCAATCGACATCACTGCGTGATTTCATAGGAGCGATTATCGCGGTGGAGCACTCGATGGTGTACGCGCCGGATTCGCATTGGCGGGAGAAACTGCAGTGGTCGCTGCGATGCAGTTTGGCTGTCGCTCAAGCGTGACGGGGTCTGGACCCATCAGCACGTTGCGACGAAGGGACTCGATCTGCTCGGCGGTGCGGCGGACCCACGCGTTGTCTTGGATGGCGTTGCGTCTCGCCATATCAAGCGTCGCCTCCCAAGCGCGCAAGGCGCCTTGGATGAGTGGGCGCAGGCGCCGCGCGGTGCGATCTCGGTAGATTCGAATCGCTGGTGGATCCCACTCGCAGGGCAGCGGGGCCAAGACGATCGAGCCGTAAAGCGCTTGGTACATCTCGCCGATCGCGAAACCCGAGGCCGCAGCGAAGTGTGGGTTTCCGACTCGGATCGCGTCGTTGTAGAGGACATGCGCGTGGGTGACGAGCTGCACCCTTCGTTCGATGGCGAGCTCGAGCGAGGGGTCCTCGACGAGCACTACGATAGTGGAGGCTTCGGTGCGGGAGATTTCTGCCAAGACAAAGCGCGCCTGGCCCACGAAGGTGTCATCTCCCATCGCAGAGACTGATTCGGGTGTTGGGGCGAGCGAGATTGCTTGCTCGGCTGCGCGTTGGGCCGCGGGGCGATCGCCGAGCGCGAGGTGGGCGGCAGCTTCGCGCGCGAGGGCCTCCACGCGATCGATGATGCTCAATCGCGCGATCTGAAGGATTTGTCCCGTTGAACGCACGACCTCGGGAGGGCGGTTGGCGCTCTCGGCCACGACGGCGATTCGAAAGAGCGCGTCGCGGTAGAGCGCTTCATTGTGCCCACGCGCGGAGTCCACCGCGCTTGTGTAGGCTTGGAGTGCTTGTTCGGGACGGGACGCAGCTTGGTGACATTGGCCGCGATTGAAGTGTGCAGCGGCGATCAGTGGGCTGGTTGGAAAGTGCTCGATCAATCGGTCGTAGTCCGCGATCGCTTCGTCATAGTGTCGTGTCGCGATCGCGGTCGCCGCGCGGTCAAACAAGAGCTGCGCGTCGAACGCGTCGCCAGTTCCGTCGGCGCGGCCTTCAACGCGAAACTCGGCTCCTCGCACTGCACGGGTGACGGCGGGTGTTGGTGGAGGGGATGTGCGCAGGGATGTGGTCGCGCAAGCGGCGGTTGAGACAAGCCACAACAAAGGAATGAGTCGGATGGCAGGCTGCATCGAGACGTGCGCTTTCGGTTTTGTGGGCGGTTCGTTCACCAAGCGGCTCCGAGAGCGGGAGGCGCGAAGCGTATGTGTCCATCGGGTCGCATAGGTTTCAGTGACAGCGAGGAGACTGTGATACCCCTGCGCGCGTGAAATCGAGAGGTTCCTCGGTAATCGGCGTCGACGAAAATGGCTTGGGGTCTCGGCTGGGCCCCATGACTGTGACCGGCGTGCGTGTTGCGATGGACGAGGGCACCGACGCCAAGAAGCGCAAAGTCGCAGAGGCGCTGCGCGCGGCCGGCATTGGAGACTCCAAGGCGCTCTGCGCACATGGCGCGATGGGCAGCGTCGAGCGTGTCGTCCTGTCGATGCTGGACGTGCACCTCGGAGTGCAGCCAGCGTCCCTCGATGCATTGACCGAGCGGTTCGGGCTCGAGAATGCCACGGCGCTCAAGCTTCCTTGTCCCTCGGGAGAGGCCTCGCAGGTGTGCTTTGGACAAGACATCGCGCTGCCTGCATTTGGCGGATCGATTACGGATGCCTCGCGACGAGAGGCGGCGGCACTCGACAAGCTCGGGTTCTCTCTGCGTGACGTGAGAATTTCGGTGCGCTGTGCCGGTGTTCTGAACGATGCACGCGCCATCGGGCAGTCGCGCTTTGACGTCGACCTTGCGTCGATGTGTGCGCTCCTTGCTGTGCTGGCAGAAGGTCATGCTCCTGTGCGCGCGGTGCTCGGAAAAGTGGGAGCGCGCAGCAAATACACCGAGATTCTCGCGCAGCGATTCGCGCTTGTGCGCACGGATGAAGAGCGCCGCGAGGTGTCGCGCTACAATATCGCGGCGTTGGGCACGGTGCATTTCGTGATGGACGGCGACGCATCAGAGCCAACAATTTCGCTCGCCTCGATGTTTGGCAAATATGCACGTGAGCTCTGGATGCGGCGGCACAATCAGTATTGGCAGCAGGCTGTCGAAGGCCTCCACCCAGTCTCGGGTTATCACGATCCCGTGACGGATCGCTTGGTGCGAGCGACCGCGTTGGTTCGTAAGACACGAGCGATTCCACAACGTTGTTTTGAGCGATAATGATTCAGACCATTCGAGCGGGGCACTTGGGGCTCTTTGCAATACTGATCGCGGCGTGCACGCGCTCGCCCAGCAATCGAGGGATCGACAGCGCGGCTTTGCCCCAAGACGCGAGCGTCGCAGAGACAGCGTCTGAGCCACTCGAAGACGACGCGGCCACGGTTGAAGAGCCCGATGCTGCCGTCGCGACCGGCCCACGTCGCGTGGTGATCACGGGCGCTGGGGACATCGTTTTGCACCGACACGTTGTCCAAATTGCTGAATCGTTTCGAGAGACTGGGGGATTCTCGTGGATGCTCTCACGTTTGGCTCCGATCATTACGCCGCGCGAAGTAGCCATTGTAAATCTCGTCGGCCCGATGAGCTCTACGCATCGGCCGCCGTGGACCGGGCCCCATCCCGCGCTCGGTGGCCCGAACTATCTCGCACGCAACCTCGCGCGCGTCGGTTTTGACGCCGTGACCCTTGCCAACAGCCATGCTCTCGATCAGCGGCCAGAGGGGCTCGAAGCGACACTCGATTTGCTTGATCAGGCGGGGATGGGAGGCATCGGTGCCGGCCGCTCGGAGGACGACGCCTACGCACCCTGGATCACCGAGCGCGAGGGCGTTCGGGTGGCTGTCGTTGGCTATACCGAGCGGCTCGCGTTTGCGCAGAGCGGTGTCGAGGCTCGCGCGTACGTCGCGCGGGATGTCTCAAGGGTGTTGGCGGCGCTGACGTCGGCGCGAGACGGCGCTGACGTTGTGGTCGCGTGCGTCTATTGGGGCCGAGATCGCGCCACGAGTGCCAATGCAAATCAGCGTGCATTGGCACGACGCATGGTCGACGCAGGGGCGGACCTTGTGCTCGGCAACGGGCCCTCAGTGCTTCAGAGCGTTGAGCGGATCGAGAGCCCACGGGGCGATGCCGTGGTGGCCTACTCGCTCGGTACATTGCTGTCGAACTATGGGAGTGCGTGGCATCAGGGTGTGACCGAGCGACCGAGCAGCGATCCGATGGCGGTGATGTACGATCCGAAGACTCGTGACGGTGCGCTCTTGCGCGTGCAGTTCGAGATCGCGGGCCCCAACCAAGTGTCGCTGGTCTCGACGTCGGCGGTCGCGCTGTGGACCGTCAATTTCTCAGGAGATATTCACGTGGTCCCGATTCGGCATGCGGAAGACCGAATCCGGGCCGCGAGGCTTCCGGCGATCACCGCTGCGCTTGGCAGCGTTGTGCGCGTGCGGCCTTAGCCCTGGCCCTCCAACACACGCATCGATCAGTCGTAGACTTCGACACCCGTCGCGTCGAACTCGATTTGCGCGACCTGACCCGTCGCGGATTGGGCAGACTGGTCACACTCTGTCGCGGGATGTGCTGCCACAACGGTGCCGACAAGGACGGCTCGTTTGCCGTTAACGTCTCGCGGCAAAAAGAAGCTGTGTCCATGCATGCGGACGTGGGCTTGCGTACGGCCATCGCGGACCTCCATCCAGCAGCCCATGTGTTCGCACACGGCGACCACTTGGCCCTCGATCCGGACGGGCGCGGTGCGGTGGGGCTCGGCGTTGCTCAGCACTTCAGCAAGGGATTTGCGGACCGTGTCGGCCGGTAGGGCCTCGCCAAAGTGACGTACACCGTTGACACTCGCGACCTGGTTGCGGATCGGCGGGTCGGTCGCAGGGGCAGCCTGCACAGGGTGTCCCTGCGCCGGGTTTGGCGCGGTGACCGCTACGGACGCAGGGGGCTGCGACGCTGGCGACGTGGCGTGCGGCTGAGAGCAGTGGACCAGTCCCAGGAGCGTGAGAAGAGAGACAATTCGCATGATGATTTTCTCAGCGGTGGAGTAGCACGGGAGGGTGCGCGATTGCACCTGTCACGGGTCTAGACGGACCAAGCGTTCGGGGGGCAACGAGTGAACGAACGCGTCTCGGGCGCGACGAATTTGGGCCGGGTCATTGCCGTCGAAGGTGATCTTCACGGTGTAGTCCGCGTCGAAGTAGCGTGGATAGCTTCCGAGCGAGAGATCAGGAAAATCCGCGACGATTCGATCGATGTACGGCCGAAGCGAGGGCTCGTCGCCGTTGCAAAACACCGACTCGCAGACGAACGGCCGCGCGCAATCTCTCAAGAGCGCAGCGACGAGGTCGAGAGACTGTCGAAAGAGCTGTGGAACACCTGGCAGAATGAGGATGTTGCCTAGCACCATGAGTGGCCAGCGGACTGTCCGATCGGAGCCAAAGTGAAGCGTCGTTCCTTCGACGACAGCGGCCATTCGGAGGTGGTCGTCGGTGCAGCGTGGGCCGTAGTGAGCGCGGATGTTGGCTTCGAGCACAGGATCACGGACGATCTGACGGCCAAGTGATTGTGCGATGGACGCGATGGTGACGTCGTCATGCGTGGGCCCCACGCCCCCGGACGTGAAGACGAAATCGTGACTTCCGCGGAGTGACGACACGAGCCCGCGGATGGCTTCTGGGTCGTCGGGGACCACCTGAACGTGCCGAAGCGAGATCGCCAGAGTCCGCAGGGTTTGGGCAAGATGAAAGCTGTTAGTGTCCTGGATTTTTCCAGTAAGGATCTCATCGCCAATGATCAGTGCCGCAGCAGTTCGCGCCATCGCAGTGCCTTCAAGTGTACACTCGAAGGCAGTGACATACCTTCGTTGGATGCTTTCGACTTTCGTTGCGCTTGGAGCTCTTGGCTGCCGCACGCGTCCTCAGACCGCTGAAGCGAACACTGCTCGATCGGCCAACCCCGAAGCGGCAGATGTGGTCCGCCCGGACCCTGAGCTGGTGCAATTTGTGACGCGTGACGGGTGGACCCTCGCGGGCGACCTGAGGCTCCGTCGCGCGGGCGGAACCGCCGTGGTGTTTGTGCATCAGCTCTCGTCGAATCGTGGCGAATGGGCCGAGTTTGCTCAGCGCGTCGCGGGCACGCCCCCGGGACTATCCGGGGCGAGCGGGACGATCACGACGCTGAGCATTGATCTCAGGGGCCACGGGGAGAGCACGCAGAGCCCAAGCGGGCGGCGCACCTGGAACAGCTTCGGCAACGACCGCGCCGAGTGGGTCAACTGCGAGCGCGATGTCGAAGCCGCCGTGGACTATGTGCGCCAGAGGGCTCGGACGACCAAGATTATCTTGGTGGGCTCGTCGATCGGCGGGACCGTTGCGACACTCTACAGCGCTCGGGTCGGGGCACCCATTCGCGGGCTGGCGCTGTTGTCACCGGGGCTCAGCTACCGCGGGATCGACCTGTTGCCACCGCTGATCGCTGCGTCCGACCATGGCGTAAGTGTCTATGCGGTGAGCGCCGCGGGAGACCGGTACTCGGCAGACACCTTGCGTGAGCTGGAGGCGCGAATGACGGCCCCCAGAGACGCTGGGACGGCGGGAGCGTCGGTTGTGCGTCGGATAGAGAACTCAAGCGCGCATGGCGTCTCGATGGGGCAGGCTCCCAACGAGTCGATGTGGGTTCAGCTCAAGGCCTGGATTGACTCTATCGAGGGACCCACTGAGTGAGCGGCCTCGGAGGAGCGAAACAATTGTGCGGATCCGAACATTCTCTCTTGACTCGTGACATCTACGGCGATACACAACCGCCCCGCTGACAAAGCGGTCGGCGAGTGTCTCCATTCGGGGATCGTCCAATGGCAGGACAACGGATTCTGATTCCGTTTATCTAGGTTCGAATCCTAGTCCCCGAACCATCAAGCACTTGGTTTCTCTTCGAGAAAAAATGTGTTTGAGTTGTGTCTGATGGTCCCATCGTCTAGCGGTTAGGACATCGGCCTCTCACGTCGGTAACACGGGTTCAATTCCCGTTGGGATCACTGCATACACTCGGATTTTGTGAGAAAATACGAGAACACGACCCTCAGCGGGTGCTCGAGAGAGCCCTACTGGGGGTTTTGTGTTTCTCCCCCTCGCGGGGTTTCTCTACGGGTGTAACTGGTGTGCCAGCTCGCGCAGCTGGGTGCGGAGCCCACGAGTGCGCTGCGTCAGCGTGCGCTGGTGAAGATAAATCGAGGGGCGGTCGCCAGGGACCTCGATCTCGGGGTCAAAAATCCGACCGTTGCAGCGAAGCGCACGCGACAGATGGACTGACGCTCTTGGCCGGTCCGTCTCGATCCAGTGAGCTGCCAAATTGAGATGAGCGCTGGCGTACCAACGACGTGTCAGCCGTGCGGCGAGGAGCGCAGCGTGGGCTCGCTCAAGGTCACCGCAGAGGTAGGCGACCTCTGCCAACAGCACGTGCGCCGGCGCGTTTCCGCGGTGGACACGCCGTCCGTGGAGCGCGCGCTGGGCTTGGTGTGCGGCCTCGTCGAGCCGCCCTTGGGCCAGGCGTACTTGCGCGGTAAACAGCGCCGCGTTGGGCGCACAGAGGGGCTCGTGGGCGACAGCCTTCGCAAACAGCTCACAGGCGGCCTCGAGATCACCTAGCGCTGCGTGCTCGAGGCCCATGTACAGCCACAGCATGGGCGAATGGTTGGGCTTGGCAAGCTCAAGTGCTCCACGCGCCCGAGCCCGCGCGCGCTTGACCGTGGCACTCCCGGCGCGCAGCAAGTCAACATGGTGTTGTGCGAACGGAGCGGGCTGCAAGACGCCTCCGCGAGCCTCGATCGACGGGACCACCGAGGCATGCCACGCGCTCCGCGGGTAGCGAACGTCGGCGTGCGCGCGCCACAGCCGGACGACCTCGACTTCGGCAAAATCACCGTCACCTAGGTATTCGTACCTAGGAAGCGAGAATCCGTCGCGGCTCTCTTGGTGTCGCTCGCACCAGTCGAGAAGACGCGCTCGTTGGCCCTCGCCCCGCGTTACCATGCGCTCGTCGGCGTCGATCACGAGCACCCAGCCTTCGTCAATGGCGTCGAGGTACGCGTTGCGTGCATCTTCGTAGCCAGACGCCCGCGCATCGATGACCGTGGCGCCATGTCGCAGCGCGACGGCTGCCGACTGATCGCTGCTTCCGTGATCCACCACGATCACATCGCTGACCCACGGCACCAGGGATTGAAGACATCCCTCAAGGAGGTCTCCCTCGTCGCGGACCACCACGCAGCCAACGACCCTGAGAGACGCGTCTCGAGGGCCCACGACTACATGTCCCGGGGAGTCATTGGGACGCACGCCCCAGTGACGCAGGCCTCGGTCGAAGCGCAGCAGACACCACCGCAGAGTGGCTGAGAGCCCGCACAGACGCAGCCGCCGGACATGCAGCTGGAGCCCGCGGGGCAGGCCTGACTGCATCTACCGCAGTGAAGATCGTTCGATTGCAGGTCGACTTCACATCCGTTTGCTGGGTTGTTGTCGCAGTTTGCGTAGGGCGGTGCGCAGGTCAACCCACAGGCCCTCGTCACGCACGTCGCTGTGCTGTTGGGACCGGACGGACACCGGTTGCCACACATGTTGCATTGCGCGGGCAGTCGCAGGTCAGCCTCGCAGCCGTTGGTCGGGACGCTGTCGCAATCGGCAAAATTGGGGAGGCACGCGAAACGGCAGGCTCCTGAGCTGCACTGCGCGACCGCGTTGGCGACCGTTGGACACATCATGCCACAGCCGCCGCAGTGGGCGACGTTGGAGGTCGTGTCGACCTCGCAGCCGTTGCCAGGGACGCGGTCGCAATCGGAAAAGCCGGGGGTACAGACAAACGAGCAGCGGCCCGCCGCACAGCTCGCGGTGCTGTTGGCCACCGAGCAGTTGTTATTGCAGGCGCCGCAGTTCAAAACGGACAGGCTTGAGTTGACCTCGCAGCCGTTGACGGCGTTGCGATCGCAGTCCAGAAAGGGTGCGTTGCAGGCGCTGACTTGGCAGACGCTGCCACTGCAACGGGGGGTGCCATTGGGGGTCGCGCAGTTGCGACCACAGGTACCACAGTGCGGGAGCGCGACCCTCAGGTCGATTTCGCAGCCATTGAGCGCGTTGCCGTCGCAGTCTCCGAAGTTCGAATTGCAGGCCGAATAGCTGCACGAACCCGCGATGCAGCGTGCGGTCGCGTTGGCCGGCGCGCACGTTCCCCCACAGCGACCACAGTGTGCGAGCGAGGTCATGAGGTTGACCTCACAGCCGTTCGAAAAACTTCCGTCACAGTCCGCCCAGCCAGCATTGCATCGCAAGATCGCGCAGGAGCCAGCGGCACAAGTCGAGACCGCGTTTGCGGCCGAACACGTTCTGCCACACGCGCCGCAGTTGCTCACGCTGTTGCGGGTGTCGACGCAGCTCGCGCCGCATCGGACAGCCGGAGCCGTGCATCCTGACCGGCACGCACTAACAGAAGAATCACACACTGGGTTGGCGCCCGAGCAGCGCTGCCCACAGGCGCCACAGTTGGCGTCGGTGCCCAGCGCAGTCTCGCATCCGTTGCTCGCCAGGCCGTCGCAATCGCCAAAGCCAGCGTTGCAGCTCGCGACCACGCAGCGTCCAGCCCCACAACCGGCGACCGCATTGGGAAGCGAGCACGCATTGCCACAGCTGCCACAGTGATCCACCGCGCGCTGGAGATCTACGCAGCCACCGTCGCAGCGCGTGTCTGTGCCCGAGCAACCCGAGACGCAGCGAGCCATGGCGCGATCGCAGGTCGGTTGCGGTTCGGCGCAGCGCGTCCCGCACGCGCCGCAATGCTGGTCGCTGGGGACCTGCGCCTCGCAGCCGTTGCGAGGGTCGCGATCGCAGTCCTCGTATCCCGGACGACAGCGCAAAACTCCGCAAACACCAGCGCTACAAGTCACTTCAGCGTTGTCGAGAGCGCACGCGTTGCCGCACGCACCACAGTGCGCGACGTTGCTTTGCAGATCCTCGCATCGTCCGTTGCAGCTCGTCGAGCCGTCCGAGCAGACAAGCACATCCACGGTCGTGGCGTCTGTTCGGCCAACGTCTTCGCCAGGATGCCTCGCGTGAGGAAGGGCGCAGGCGCTCAGTGAGGTGCCTATCACGACGCACACGAGGCAAATCCAAAGCCGAAATCCCATTGCTGTCACCGATCGTACGTCAATCGCTGGTTCAGAGACAGCTTCCGCCCACGCAACGTGTCATGCCAGAGCAGACCAGCCCGCACCGTCCGCAGTTGGCGCCATCGGAGCTCAGCTCGACCTCGCAGCCCGAGCTGGTTTGGCGGTCGCAGTCGGCGCGTCCTGGCAGGCACGATCGAATTGCGCAGGTACCAATTCGACACTCGACCTCAGCGCCGACCAAGTTGCACACCCGGTTGCAACCGCCACAGTGCGAGAGAGACACACGGGTGTCGATCTCACACCCGTTGCCAACAGCCCGATCGCAGTCGGCAAATCCAGGCTGGCACAGGCCAATCGTGCAGCTTCCAGCGACACACGCCGCGATCCCGTTGTCGGCCACGCACGCACGCCCGCAGCCGCCACAGTGGGCCACCGAATTGCGCAAATCACTCTCGCATCCGTCACCAACAGTGTTGTTGCAGTCGGCGTAGCCAGCGTCACAGCTCGCCACGCGACAGACGCCGTTGGTGCACGCAGGCACTGCTTGGGCCGGAGCGCAGCGATTTCCGCAGGTTCCGCAGTTCGAGATCGAGGACGTCGACGTCTCGCACCCGTTGCTCGGGTTGCCATCACAGTCCGCAGAGCCGGGCACGCATCGTGAGAGGGCGCATCGTCCGCTCGCACACCGTGCGACCGCGTTTGCAAAGCTGCACGCGCTCGTGCAGGCGCCGCAGTGCGAGGTGTCCGTTAAGGTATCGACGCAAACACCATCGCAGCGCGACAACCCCGACGGACATCCCGACGAGCAGCGACCCGCCGAAGTGTCACAGACTGGCGTGGCACCCGCGCAGGTCATGCCACAAGCACCACAGTCTCGCACCGAGTTGAGGCTCGCCTCGCATCCATTGGCGCTCGATCCGTCGCAATCCGCCCAGCCTGGATCGCATCGCGCGATCACGCAGGCGCCGGCGACACATCGCGGCGTCGCGTGTGGCGTTAGACAAGCGTTATCACATGCCCCACAGTGACTGAGGCTCGTCGCCAGCGAGGCGCATTGCGCACTACATCGAGACAAGCCCGCGGCACAACCGGACAAACATCGTGAGGTCGATGCTTCACACAGCGGAGCGCTCGGCGGGCAGCGATTAAAGCAACGACCGCAGTCGAGCGTCGAATCCAGGGCGCTCTCACACCCGTCCTGTGGGAGCGTGTTGCAGTCGCCAAATCCCGACACACAGCGCGAGAGCACACAGCGGCCTCCGATGCACTGCGAGAGCGCGTTGGGCAGCACACACGCGTCGTTGCAGGCCCCACAGTGCGCGACGTCATCCATCAACGAGACACATCGGCTTGCGCAGCGTGTGGTGCCCGCGGGACACTGAGCCGGCGGAGTGTCCAACAGGGCGTCACGAGACGCATCGCGCGGCGCGCTCGCCTCGGGGCTCACGTCGCTTACGCTGCGATCGAGCAGCGCTGCCTCAATCGTGGCATCGGTTGCGTCAGTGGGAGCATCGAGGCGGGCGTCCATGCGCGAATCGCCAGCGGCGTCCACGAGCTGTGACGGTTGGGGCTCGATGATGCCGATACAGCCGACAAGAGACCCAGCGAGGACCCACCCTTGAGCGCCCCAAAGAGCAGCCACCGGACGTTGCGAAGTCACATGCAAGATCACCGAATCATCCACAACTTTGGTGGCTTTGGCTCTCACGTTCGCACCTAGAACGCTTCTTTCAAGAGTGCCAGCGGTCTTAGGTGGCGTTCTCTTGAACCCTGAGCCAGAGCGCGCGTGCAAATCATCGAGCGCTGACTCAAGCTCTCTCTGTTTCGGCACTTCGCAATCGTTCAAGATCACTGAGACTCTGCAGCGGTGGTCACGCAAGGCATCGCATGATCCCTACTCGACCCGACGCCAAGTTACTCATTCGCCCGCAGCAGGTTGTGCCTGGTGAAGCCTTCGAAGCCTTCGCGCAATTTCACTTCAAGCGTCCGACGCGAGTCGACTCGATTCAGCTTCGGTTTCGTGGCGTGGAGGTGGTCTACCCCTCAGGCTATCCCAACGAGGCTTACGCCCAAGAACGAACGATTGTCGCGCTGGACGCGACGGATCGCCCGCGCAGCCCATTGCGAGGCGATTACGAACTGCGCAGCCGATTCTCTGTGCCTGCTGGCGCGCCCAGCAGCCTGAATGGCGATCGGATTCGTGTTCGGTACGAGGTCGCAGTCTACGTGCAAATTCCCTGGTGGCCGGACCTAAAAGAGACCTTCACCATCCCCGTTGTGACGCCACACGCGTCGATCGCGATCGTGCCCGGACACTTCGCAACGCGAGCAGACGGCGCAGTGGCTCCGGGCGATTTGGGCGCCGAGTGCGCGCTTGATTCTTGCGCGCTCGTGTCTGGCGGAACGCTCTCGGGCTCGCTCGCTTTTGCTGGTCTTCGCGGGGCTGAAATCCGAGACGTCCAGCTCGTACTTCAAGCCACCGAGACCGTCGGCAACACGCAATGGCCGCACCGAGAGAAGCACGTGTATAGCCTAGGGCCTACGGCGCTAGGCGAGCGCGAAGTATTGCCATTTCACGTGCAGATTCCCAGCTTCTTAGTCCCTTCGTGCGACCTCGGCGTAGTCCAGATTTCGTGGGCGATTGAGGTGCGCGCTCGGACTAGACTCTCGTGGGAGACGCTCTTGCATATCCCCGTGCAGATGCACCCTTCGACCTCGGTTCGAGCGGCCGCGGCGCCCGTAGCGTTGGTGGGCAATCAACGTCGCGCTGCGCTCTGGGCTTCGCTGGCGCAGTCGGCGATGTGGCACTTCGATGCGACGCAGCACACTCTTCGCAGCGTTGCAGCGGATACGTCCGTCGTCCTCGCCATGGCGAATCCGCAGGGCCACGAAACAACGCTCCTCGCGATCTTTCGCTACCCACGGCTCGGGTTGGAGCTGTGCGTGCGACCTCGTCGCTGGAGCGATCGGCTGACGAGCAAACCGCCCAAGCTTGAGCATGAGGCGTTCTTGAGCCGATACACGGTGGAGGGACGAGAGCATGAGCAGCTGACCGGCCTGCTTACCAACGATCTCTGCGAGCAAATTTGCAGCGCAGAGTCCGCCGACATGAGCGACGAGTCGTTGAGACTGAGCTTTCTGGATGAAGGAATCAACGAGGCCTCGATGCGTCGGATTTTGGCACGGTGTGAGCACATCCAACGTGCGCTCGCGCTCAGCCACGAACGAGTTCGTCCGACGCACGCGATCGCCGAACACGTGGAGGCATGGCGAGCCCTCGCGCGTCGATTGAGCGGGGATTTTGTCCCGGGCGACGGCGCGCTCGAGCGGCTCGTTGTGGGCCCGCAGCGTGTGACACTCACGCAGCGATACGACGCCTCTGGCGTGGGCGTCGGGCTGCTGCTGGTCTCTCGGTTTGACCGATCGGTCAGTGCATGGCCTGATGTCGCGATTACTCCTGAAAAACCAGACGAGACGCGTATTTTACTCGACGGGCTGGCGGCTCGTGGCGCCCGCTGGCGCTGTACCTCCGAGGAGCTTCGCGTGGAAGTCGACGCGCTCGGGATGGACCCCTCGGATGCGGAGCGCTGGATTGACTCGACCGCGTCCATTGCGTCTCGAATTCAGGGCCATGGGATGGCAGGTCCCTTTCGATGAACCACCCCGCGTCTGAGACTTACACCCTCGCGATGTGCACGCTTGCGGATGCGACGGCGTTGCTTGAGCACAGCGAGCGCGAGATCCGCAGCAACGGTGAAAATGGGCTCTGGTTTAGCCCCTACGACCCCGTTGAAGACTGCGGGCGCGCCACTCCCGAGCGCGTCCAGCATCTTCAGAGCGCGTTTGGCATTTCGCTCGATACTCCGCTGTGGCAACGCACATGGAAGCTGGTCTCTCCAGCGCTTCCGGAGGTGATTGTAGGCTCGCTTACGTTGTATGGTGGGCGGCTGAACGCAGAGCTGCACCGGTGCAGCTTGGGCATGGGGATTGAGCGCGAACATCGAGACCAAGGGCAAGGCAAAGCGCTGCTCGCGGCGGCGATCGCGTGGGCTCTTTCGCAGCCGACGCTGGCCTACATTGACCTAGGCGTGTTCGACGGAAACCCACGGGCTTTGGGGATGTATCAGCGCGCGGGGTTTGTCGAAACCGGCCGTAGGACTGACGCATTTCGCGTGGCAAATCAGCATGTAACCGACATTCACATGACCCTGACGCTCCGCCGGTGACCTCGTAGGCTAAGCTCTCGGGATGCCGCGGGTCTGGCCACAGCGAAAGCGAATCCTGACGAGTGTTCAGCGCGGCACTCAGCGCGGCGCAGACTCGGTGACTGCACAACGGAGCGCCCGCGTGGCTCGCCTCGCTGCCACGGACCCTTCGAGCGAACCTGCAAGCGAGTGCGCGTTTACTTGTCTGTCCTGCGGTCTCAAATCGATGACCGCCTCGACCTGTCCACGTTGCGAAGAGCCCTTGGTAGACGTCCGAGATGCCCCGCAGTGGCAGCGCGAACAGAGCATCGCCGTCAACTGTTGGGAGCCCACCGAAGAGGCGATTGAGGCTGGCCGTGGCGGGCTGTCTTACCAAGCTTTTGTTCGCGCACTGGAGAAGTTTGGTTTGTGGAAGTCCGTCGTTCAGATCGTCGCGCTCGTCGCGGCGGTCTATGTCACGACGAGGGGTGAAATCGACGCTCTGCGACGCCTTAGTTGGTTGGCTCTCATCGCGATTTTGTCTTTGATTTCGCTGACGTTCTTCGGTCGCTATCAGCGTCGAAGAGGCCAGCGTAGGGCGGCCGCTTGGCTCAAGAATTCGACGGACAGCTGGGCGCCGGCACGACGGATGCGCGTGGTCGGTGTGCCCAAGGTGCGGGTGCCCGCTTTGTGCAGCGCTCAAAGCTCAAGCGTCGCGTCGGTGCAGCCGGGACGCGCGGGGAGCGACAGGGCGCGCTGGGGTGTGGATCAGCCTAGCCGACTCGCAAGCGGCGAGTTTGACCTTGCGCTCGCGAGCGGCGAGGTAGTCCGGGTGCGCCCTGGGTGCTTTGTGCTGATGGACGGTGAGCGTGACGGAGCGTGCGAGTTTGTTCCGGACGACGCGACCGTTGAAGTGTGCGGCTACGCCGAGTGGGTCAGCGATCCCGACGATGCGGGCCTTCGCACGAGCGGTCGACACCTCGCCATGACCGGAACGCCCGAGAATCCCGTGGTCCTACGCGTGGTGAGCCCGACGGATTTTGTCAGCGAAAACTCAGGGGTTCGCGTCGCTGTTCGGTCCAACGATCTTGACACTTTCGGCTCAGACGAGAGCCTCGAACGTCCGCGCGATCCGCAGCGCCACAGGTCAGGGCGCTAACGGCGCCATCCGCGACTCGGGGGTTCGTCCAAGCACGTGGCCGACAAAAAACGGTCCCATTTGCGCGATAAACTCAGCCGTCTGGCGGGTCTTGCGCATGGACTGCACGCAGTGAGAGAGCGGGTGCAGTTCGGAGCCCAAGAGCCCAATCACAAACTCATTGTCTGCAGCGTCCAGCCCATGACACGCGAGGCGGACATCGTGCGCGAGGTCTTGCTTGCCATAGGCCATGCCGATCGTGGCGTGTTCGCGAAGGATTCCGGACTGCTCTTGGTGCGAGAGCTGTGCAAACGCCCCGTTGCGGCGCAGCGGGTACCAGATGGCCCACGCTGAATCCTCGTGGTTGATCGCGCGCCTGGGCCGCTCAAGGATCGCGTCCTCAAGCTGAGGCTCGTAGCCAAGCGAGTAGGTTCGGCCGAGCATTGTGAACTCGGGCCGCAACTTCAGCGCGTGCAACGCGCCGAGCACGGGCCGCACGGCTCGCACAAAGTGCTCGGGGTCTTCGGACCAGGTGAGCACCCCGAGGCCGCGCGGATGGTTGACATCGGCGTAAACCACAGCGCCTACGCCGCCATTCGCGAGAGCTTCGATCAGTGAATTTGCGGTGTTCTCGACCGATTCGCGCTCAACCTCAAACACCAAAAGCTGCATATACAAGCGCTGATTGATTCGTCGCTGCACCCCCTCGTGGCGCCCTCCACGCTCAAAGACATCGATCTCGGGGAGGCCGGGTGGCCCGGGGTCTGCCCGCTCAGCGGGCGGCTTGGCTTGGTCGTCGGGGTTCATGGCGTGCGGCAAACGTACAGCGAAACCGCGGCGTGGCGAGCGACAAGGCTGACTCGGGACCGACCACGATGAAAAATCCTTGACGAAACCGCGAGATCATCGGCTCATTCGTCCCAATTCGTGAGCAGGGAGCATGCGAGGGGAGAGTCCATGAGAGAGGCAACCGTGGTGATGACCTGGCAGCGCAGTGACCGTCGAGAGTCCAACATGAAGCGGGACCACCGTGCGGCGTATCGTCGTGCGTTTTTGGCTGTAAAAGCGTTCTTGAGTGTGACCGCGGTGGGCGCAATGGCGCACGCGAGCGGGCTCGAGATCCCCGAGATTGGTGCGCTGGGATTGGGCCGTGGAGGCGCGGTCGTCGCCAATCCAATGGACCCCTCGACCTTGGCGTACAACCCGGCGGGCATCTTGGGGCTGCCCGGCCTGCAGGTCAGCTTGGGGAGCAACCTGGGCAGTTTTTCTCAATGTTTTCAACGCTTTGGAGGTTACCGCCAGAGCAACGACGTCGCCGTTGAGGTCGCAGGTACCCGGTTTGCTACGAGCAACTACGCGGCGCCTCCCAATGGCATGGACACACCCTACCCACAGACCTGCGCGAATCCCTCGCTCGCGTTCGCGCCAAACCTGGGTGTGACCTATCGCGTGCTGCCCAACTTGGCTTTTGGTATCGGAGCGTTTCCTCCGCACACCACGGGTCGCGAAGGTGTTTTTCCGGATCAAGTCATGACCGCGAATGGGCCGGCCCCCTCGCCCGCGCGTCACTTGCTCTACGAGAAGCGGCTCTTCTTGTTTTACCCCTCGTTTACTGCGGCGTTTGCGCCCGTCCCGTGGCTGCGGCTCGGCGGGAGTTTGCAGGTCGGGTTTGCGAGTTTCGAGTACGCCACGCATTTGAACCCGTTGCCCGACGCGGCGCAATCGCCTGACTCGGACATCAAACTCACGCTCCGCGCGGGCGGAACATTTGTCACCGGCAACGCGGGCATTCAGGTGATTTTGCCCAGGTATTTCACCTTCGGTGCGAAGTTTCAGTACATGCCCGAGCTCAACATCGCGGGCATCGGCGGCGGCACCGCGGAGGACATGTACTACTCCGCGAACGCGATGACTCGTGCCGCACGAACGACCACGTTTGACGTCGGTCGGCTGATCGCGCAGCCCCCATGGCATCTGCGCACAGGCCTTCGATTTGCGATGCCCCGCGCAGGGCGACCCGACGCTTGGACCGCGGCACATGCGCTGCGCAACACGCTCGCAGACGGCCGAAGCATCGAGCGCAGCTATGATCCTATGCGCGATGACGCGTGGGACCTTGAGGTCGATTTCAACTACGAGCAGACCAGCCTGCTGAGCCAGACGGCGCTCGACCCCCGCGGCTCCATTGTCGTGGGCGGCGGTGTCCCGATCGCGTTTCGCGAAGACCTGCCTGGGATGCCCGGCACTGGCACTCGGATCAATATTCGCTCGGATTTTCGCAACACCATGGGCGTCCGCGTTGGCGGCGACTGGAACGTGATCCCCGACCGTTGGACCCTTCGCGCGGGTTTTAGCGCTGAGACCGGCGCCTCAAGCCCAGGCAACTCGCAGATCCACTTGCCCACGTACGACTCGTTTTCGGCGCACTTCGGGACGAGCTTTCGCCACAAGTGGTTCACCGTGAACTTCTCGTACGCGCACGTGTACTTTGTTCCGTACGAAGATCGTCAGGGCGCGCGATACATTATCACCACGCTCGCGTTGGATCCCAACGTGACCGACGCATGCCCACGGACCGGCGGCGCGGTGGGCGGATGTGACACCAACCGCGCGAGATACTCAGCGTCGATGGACCTCGTCGCGATCAACTTCAGCGGTCGCTGGTAGCCTCGACCGCGACAGGCGTAGAGGCCTCACCCATCGCGTCTCTTGCCGCCCGTGCGCCAATGATTTGATTGAGCTTTTTTCGGGCGAGTCGCATCACCAGCGTGAGCCCCACGGCGCTCAAGATGAGCCCCCCGACGGCGGCCGCGATGGCCGGAGCTCCGGCAGCCTGCTCGCCTCGCGCGATGGCCGCGGCGCTCTCCATGATCGAGCCCACATACGCCTGAAAACAGATGATCGGAAGCAGCCCGATCAACGTTCCGAGCGCGTAGACCGGGTAGCGAATGCGCGTCGAGCTGGCCGCAAACGAGAAGAAATTCTGCGGAACAACAGGCGTCATCCGCACGAGACCGACCATTCGCAAGCCGTCTTCTTCGAGGACCTCTTGGAGCGCCTCCCACGTGGGGTTGCCGGACAGTCGTCGGCGAACCACGCCGCGGAGGGCCGTTCGTCCTAGTCCAAACGCGACCGAGGACGCGCACAGCACGCCCCCGAGCGCCGCGAGGACCCCCCAGACCGGCCCATAGACAAACCCAGCCAACACGTGAAACGGGGCTTTGGGTGCGGCAACCGCGCCACCGATGCCATAGACCAAGAGGTAGATCGCGACCCCTTTGACGCCGCTGTTTCGCATCACCTCGATGAGCGAGAGCAGGCCTTGCTGGACCGCAGGGACCCTGAAGAGCACAACGGGTGCGAGCAAAAATGCGAGCGCGACGGGCAGCAGCCACGGTCGCTTGCGCAAGAAGACGATGAGGAATTTCACAGGGGTTCTCGGTTCGCAACGCACGACCGAGACCGCTCGGTGAACGCGACTTGCGCATCGTAGCCGGGTCCGCGGGCCATTGCATCCTCGCCGCCGTGAAGGGACACTCGTGTCGCATGCGAGCGTCGCGATCACCGCGATTTGCGGCCTCGCATCACTCTCGTCATCGATCGATCGTGCGTCGCCCAAAGCTCGCGCACGTGGGCAGCCAGTCACCGTGCACGGTTCGCAGCGATAGAAGGCTCCACATTCGAATGCGTCAACGTCGGTGGTTGCTGTTTGTGGTCGTCTCGCTGCTCTTGCACAGCGCATCGATCGCCGTTGTTCGGCTCACGTCCGCGGGGCTGATGGAGCAGACCAAGCGTGGCCAGGACGGCGAGAACGGCCGCAATGCACGGGGCGCCGGCTCCGCCGAGTTCAGCGTGCTGAGCCCACCCACACCCGCACGCCACGCAGAGACTACCCCCGCCGCAGTCACTCCAGCTCCTGAACCGGTTCCAGTCCCCGCCGCGAGGCCAGAGCCACCCCGGCCACCGCCACCCACGCGGCCACGTGCCGCGCTGACGCCCCCTACGGCCGCTCCAGCGGCACCGAGCCCTGTCGCGCCACCAACATCGCAGACCGCGTCGCCTGCTGCCTCCATGGCCCCGTCTAGCCCCACGCCGTCGAGCGCACCTTCGGCGGCCTCGGCGCCCAGCACGGGTCTACGCACGGGGAGTGTTGGCGAGCAGCGGGGGCTCTTGCCCAGCGCGGCGCGATGCAATGACCCGGTCGCAGGCGTGTGGCGGGCGCACAAGTACAACCCGATCGACCACGACTGGGTGATTTTTACTCTGCGAATTCAACACCTTCCGGACAACCGTCTGCTGGGCGAGATCCGCGCTCGGCTCTGGAACGGGATGTCCATGGATGTGCGCCCGCCGGGCCACTGCGGGGGACAGAACACCGACCTGGATTATCTTGTCCGGATGCCCGCACAGGGGAGCATCGTGGGTGATCGTCACGTGACCTTCTCGTCGATCACCTACCGGGTGGAGCATGCCTACTGTCCATCGGCGTATTTTGGCTACAACCCAGACGCGTTCAGCGGGGACATCGACGTTGAGCGCCAAGAATTTCAATCGATGAACAACGATGGAGGGCGCGACCAGAACGCACCGTATGTGTTTCGGCGTATTGGGTGTGCGCCGGGCGATCGCGTGTCGGTTTTGCCCGCGCCAACTCCTCAGGCTTCACCCGTTGTGGACGAGTCTCACCTGTGAAATCTCAGTACCTTCTCTCGATCGGCGTCACCCTCGCCCTGAGCGTTCTTGCCCCTCGCGACGCTGTGGCGGGCCCATGGGTGCAGGCCCCTGGACACGCGTACATCAAAATGTGGGCGCGCTATCTCCCGGGGTTTTCGTACTTCGACGGCAACGGGACGCGCTTTGACTACGCGAGCTATCACGAGCTGTTTTTCAGCACCTACGCGGAGGTGGGGCTCGCGCGCGGCGTGGGCGTGTCACTGCATTTGCCCATCGCTCAGATTTTTGCGCTGAGCGACCCTTCGATCAATCGCACGCAGATCCACGCGACCGTCGGAGATCCCACGGTCGCGATGCGCTTTGAGCTGCTTCGGTATCGACGCGCGCTCTTGTCTGTCGAAGCGGGGCTGCGGCTTCCGGTCGCGACGGGAGAGGTCGTTCAGCCTGTGATTTCGGCGAGAGAACCGTATGTACCGGTCGGTGGACTTCGCATCGGAAACGGGACCGCGGACGTCTCGATGACCCTCCACGGGGGTGTCTTGTTCAGGCACTGGTACACCGCCGGATCGATCGGTGCAGTCTATCGCAACAACGGGTATGACCCCGCCGCGACGATCAATCTCGAGGCCGGAACTCAGCTACTCAAGGGCCGGCTAGGGCTGCGAGCGCGCGTCGGCGCTTACCTGTCTCTGCCCTGGGGGACCGCGCCGCGACATGACAGCCCGAGCGGGATGGGAAACGGCACTCGGTACTGGGGATTTGCAGTTGAAGCAGACTACCGCGTCGCTCGAAATTGGGCGCTCGGGCTGTCTTTCGAGGGCGGCGCGGGGCCTATCCGTCGGCAGACGGGCGGCCCAGTCATCAACCTCTACGCCGCTGCGCAATTCTAGGGAGCTCTCACCACAGATGACACGAGAGATTCTCAACGCTGAGGGGCACACAATTGGGCTCGGTCCCGGCGACCCAGTCGCGAAATCAAGGGAGCTCTTGCACCTCGCGCAGCGCACGCACACGCGGGCGGATCTTGGCGCACTGGTCGATGCAGCGCGTGAGCTTAGATCGATCAATCCCTGCGAAATCGGTGACAATTCTGCCCGCATCGCGTTTTGGATCAACGTTTACAACGCGCTCACGCGCCACGGACTGCTCAAGCGAGGCGCCCGCGGAAGTCTGCTCATGCAGCTCGGTTTCTTTTCTTCAGCGGCCTACCAAGTGGGCCCGCACAGCTACACGCTCGATGAGATCGAGCATGGTGTGCTGCGACGTAATCGTCGCAAACCGTTGGCGCTCTTCCGGTGCTTCTCGCGCGACGATCCGAGACTTAACGCTGCGCCCACGTCGTTGGATCCACGCATTCATTTTGCGCTCAACTGCGGGGCGCGATCGTGCCCGCCGATCCGATCGTACGAGACCGATCCGCTCGACGCGCAGCTCACGTTGGCGACGCAGTCGTACCTCGCGAGCGAGCTAAGCATTGAGAGACACGGCAAGATCGTGCGCGCGCCGCTGCTCTGCCGTCTGTATCGCAAAGATTTTGGCGATCGCGATGAGACTCTGGATTTTTGGGCGACGCATGCCAGCCCCGAAATCCGTGCGTTAATCGAGCAACATCGTGCGGATTTGCGGGTTCGCTACGGCAAGTACGACTGGACCATCACCGTGGGCGAGTGACTGGCGGGGCGCTGAGTTAGCGCTTGCGCGGGTGCGCCACTCTCACGCACACCTGTAGGTCAGAACGCACCATGAACGCACGCACGAGACGCCCTCCGTCCGATCAACATTGGAACTTCGCGCTGAGCCTCGCGCCACGCATCGCGATGCGCCGCCGAAGCCTCCACGTCACGACACGCGATGGCACCGCGATCGCGCTCGATGTGTGGCTCGCAGAGGACGGATCCACTGCAAAACGCCCCACCATCTTGCGGGCTACGCGCTACTATCGTGGCATCGATGTGCGTCGCCCGTTTGAGAGGACGCCGGTGGTAGAGCTTCCGGACAACCACGCCAACACTCGCCGGCTCTTTGTCGGCGCAGGCTATGCGTGGGTGGACATGGACGTGCGCGGCTCGGGGGCGAGCTTTGGCACCCAGAGCGTGCCGTGGAGCGACGAAGAAGTGCGTGATGGCGGCGAAATCGTTGACTGGATCATCGCGCAGCCCTGGTCGAGCGGGCGCGTTGGCGCGCTCGGGATCTCGTACGACGGCACGAGCGCAGAGCGGCTTGGCTACCTCGCGCATCCGGCGGTGCAAGCGGTCGCGCCGCTGTTTTCGCTCTTCGATGTGTACGCGGACGTGGCGTTTCCGGGCGGCGTGCACTTGGCGGGGTTTACGGACGCTTGGTCGCGCTTTAATCGCACGCTGGACGACGGCGCGTTTACGACCGCCATGGCGAGCGCGATCTGGCACATCGTGCGCAGCGCGTTGCCTGTCGAGGGGCTGGGCGCGCAGCTCGTAGCGCTCGCCGATGCGCTGACGCGCGAGCGATTTATCGCGTTGGTCGCGCCCATTCTTGACGCGATGGTGGTGGGCGTCCGGGCTGTCGACGACGACCGCGATCGAGCCAAGATCGCGGCGGCGACGCGCGAGCATCAGCAGAACGTCGACGTGCACGCCGGGGCGCTGCGGCTGAAGTGTCGCGATGACCAGGGCCTGAGTGACACGCAGCCTGAGCGCTCGATCGACGAGTTTTCGCCGCACACGTTTCACAAAAACGCGCCAGAACACTTGGCGATTTACTCGGTCTCGGGGTGGCGAGACGGCGCGTATCAGCGTGCGGCGACGCATCGATTTGCCTCGGTGCGGTCCGAAGGCAGCAAGCTATTGCTCGGCCCGTGGTGCCACGGCGGCAAGATCTTTGCGGCACCAGATTCGCCCACCCGTGCGGCGGGATTCGATCTTGATCGGGAGCTCTTGCGCTGGTTTGACTGGAGGCTCAGAGACCGCGATGACGGCATCGCGACCGAGCCCGCGGTGCGATATTTTGCGACCGGCGAAGAGCGCTGGCTCGGCGCTGAGACGTGGCCGCCGCCGGGCACCGAGGTCCACACGCTCTACGCGGCGACCGCGCGGGCGCTGAGCGAATCGTCGCCCGCGCGTGACGAAGGCGACGACCTCGTCCGGGTCGATAACTCCGTCGGCGCAGGGCCCGCCACCCGATGGAACACGCTCCTCGGCGGGATGATCCGTGGCGACTATCCCGATCGACATCTTCGCGACGGGGCGCTCCTGACGTACACCTCCCATGCCCTCACCGAGTCGCTCGCGATGGTGGGCCACGGTCGCGTCGTGCTCTGTCTCGAGACCCCTGCAAAAGACCTCACGGTTCACGTTTATCTCGAAGAGGTTTGCCCCGGCGGCGCCGTGCATCACGTGACCGAAGGTGTGCTCCGCGCGACGCACCGAGCCACCCAATCCGAGGGGCCCTACGAGACCCACGCGCCGTATCGATCGCACCGACGAGACGCGCTGCTGCCCCTGCCTGACCGCGAACCTGTCGAGCTCGTGGTGGAGCTCTTGCCGACCGCCCACGTGTTTAGACCAGGGCGCTCGGTCCGTCTGGCGATCGCCTTTGCCGACCGCGATCACTTCGTCGCAGACAGCACACAAGGCGCCCTCGTACGCGTGCTTCGCGATCGAGTCTGCTCGACGCGGGTCGAGCTGCCCGTTGAGCGAACCCGCGCATAAGTGCAGCAAATTCTCTGCTACTCTATGCAGATGCAATGTTCGCTGCGCTTGTTAGTTGTGGGAGGTCTGCTCGGCGGATGCAGCCCTCCTCCTGTGACTCCAAGATCCGATGCGGCCGCTGTGGACGGCTCACAGAGCGAGACCGGATCACCCGACGACGCGGGATCCGGCGACGTCGCCGCCTTGCCCGAAGATGGCGCCTTGGCTGACGCTGCGACGGCGGATGGAGCGAACACGGATGCCTCGATCGCGGCCCCGATCGTCGCACCCAACGAGCGTTGGACCTGGGTTTCGATTGACGGAATGCGCTGTGGCAACGGCCAGCCCACCGGAGTTGCCGTCAACCTCACCAACCGGTCGCGGCGCGTCATGGTGATCGTGCAAGGTGGCGGCGCATGCTGGGACGTCGCGACGTGCTTCGTCCTCCGCAGCGCGGCGAACCTCGAGAGCGGCTACGGCGCAGCGCAATTCGAGAGCGAGCGCGTCAACCTTGAGAGCGCTGCCCTGCTCGACCGCCGCGCGGCCAACAACGCCTTCGCGGACGCGAGCTACGTGTTTGTGCCGTACTGCACCGGCGACATGCATTCTGGGACGCGCGTGATGCGCTACGAGGCGCTCGGGATGACCCGCGATGTGCACCACGTCGGCGCGCGCAACATGGACGCGTTGATGCCACGTTTGCAAGCCACGTTTGCCAGCGCCGACAAGCTCTGGCTCTACGGGATCAGCGCTGGAGGGTATGGCGTGATCTTCAATTGGCTAAGGTTTTCTCAGGCGTTTCGTTCGGCTCGCGTCGACGCTCTCAGCGACTGTGGGGTGCCCGTGACGCCGCCCGATGGACGCTACGCCACGTGGGTCCGCACCTGGGGATCTCAGCTGCCGCCAGGATGCGCAGACTGCGATCGCAACCTCACCTCGGTGCTGCTTGCACAGCTCGCGGCGCATCGAACCTCGCGCTTCGGCCAGCTCGCGTTTACCGACGACCAGGTCCTGCGCACTTTTTATGGCCTCGGACCGGCGGACTTCGCGCCGCTCGTGCGCACCCTCCACACGAGACTGAGCACAGAGCCCAACGCGCGGACGTTTGTCGTCACCAGCGACGCGCACGTCATGGCGGGCGCTATCAACACAACGCGCACCGCCGACGGCACGGTGCTTGGGCCTTGGCTGCAGCAGTGGGCGACCGACAGCCCCATGTGGGCCAGCCACGCTCCGTATTGAGCTGAACAATCACAGCGTATAGTCCTCTTTGACTCGCACCATCATCGTGCGCCCTGGGACCCGCACCGAGTCATGAGGGACGAATCCCAGGCGCTCGTAGAGCGAGTCGGCGTTCGTCGTGGCGAGCATCACGCGCGCGCAGTCTCGCATGCATGGGTGCGCGAGCAGCAGGGTCATCAGGGCGGCTCCAATCCCAGCGCCTCGGGAGTCTTCGCGGACGGCGACGTCGGCCACGTAGCCGAACTTTTGCTGGTCGCTAAACCCTCGCGCCGTGCCCACAAGCTCACCCGCTTCGTTGGTCGCGACGACCCACGCACCCGAGGCTTGATGCGCGATCGAGAGCGCCTCGTCTGAGAACCGACCGCGGTTCCAGTACTGATCTCGAAGGAGCGCGTTGGCCTCGGCCATACGCGACCCGTCGACCCAGGGCTCGAGCTTGGTTTTGCCTGGGCCACACAAGAACGCGGGACGTTCGACCAGTGGATTTGCAGCCAACAATAGCGCGATCGCTTTGGCGTCGGGGGTCCTCCCGCGCTTCCAGAGGTTCTCGATCAGTCCGCGAATCGTCGCAGGAGAGCGGTTCTGCGCGAGCTTGCTCTTGCCCACCAACGTATCGAGCCGAAGCCCCGCGACCATGAGCGCCGCGACTGCCTTGCGATACCGCGGGCACTCGCCCTCGATGGGTTCGTGGCCTCCCTCGGGCTGATAGGTCTCCATCAAGCGCTGCAACGCGCGCCCTCTCAGCTGGGCGCCCTCAAGCTCGCGCAACGTGCCTGACACCTGCACGCTCCGGTAGAGCGTTGTCGCCGGGCACGCCATCACCGGGTCGGTCCAGTAGCTCGGGATCTCTGCGACGATCTCTTCCCACGAGCAGACCGCCTCACGGTTGACGAGCGAACACTTCTCTCCCGCAGGTGCGCTGTGAAAACACAGCCAATCGTCCACGACGATCCCGTGCAGCGCGCGCAGCAGCGGGCGCCCGTCTTCGCCCACCGAAGCCAGATGTACATAGGGCGCATGCAACAAGAGCTGCATTGCCTCGGTCCGGTCCATCGCAAATTCTTCTCTTCGCATCGGCTCAGTGACTCTCCAGATGTCTCGTTGGGACGTACGTGAGATCTCGAGGATCCTGTGCGCGATCTGGTCCATCGTGTAGTGCCAGTTTTGTGATTTCTCGTAGACCAGTGCGTGGGCGCCGTTGGGAGAGAGGTACACTCCCGGGATGGTGCAATGGCAACAGACGCTCGACATCGCCGAGGACGACGGGCGAACGCTGGTCGCTCGCATCGCGAGCGCGTTGGTCGCAGAAATCACAGGTGGGAGGCTACATCCGGGTGAAGCGCTCCCTGGTACGCGCGCGCTGAGCGGCTCGCTCGGCGTGCATCGCAACACCGTCCTCGCTGCGTACGAGACCTTGATCGCCGAGGGCTGGCTGGTCACCGAGCGCGCGAGAGCGACGCGCGTCGCAACGAACCTGCCCATCACGCAACCCAAGCGGTTTGCCTCGGGCCGGGCGTCTCGCAACTGCATCGCGGAGCGGGCAGGCTTTGACGTCGCGCCAGGTCCCGTGTTGCGCGAAAGAGAGCTGCCCCGAGGCTGCGTCGCGCTCTACGGCGGGCAGCCCGACGTCTCGCTGTTTCCGATCGAGCTCTACCTCCGAGAGCTTCGTCGCGCGATGCGTCTGCGAGGCGTATCTCTGCTCGATTATGGGTCGGCGTTTGGGCACCCCAAGCTGCGCGACGCGCTCGCTACCATGCTCTCTGCCCTCCGAGGCTTGGCCGCGACGCGTGCCAATGTGCTTGTCACCCGGGGTAGCCAGCAGGCCCTCGATCTTCTCGCGCGGGCCATTGTCCGACCCGGCGACGAAGTGATGGTCGAGGCCCTCGGCTATGCCCCTGCGTGGGCCGCGTTGAGGGCCGCCGGCGCGGTCGTCACGGCGCTCCCGGTGGACCGCCATGGCGCTAGCATCGACGCGCTCGCGCAGCGATGTCTCACTGCGCCACCGAGGCTGATCTATCTCACGCCGCACCACCAGTATCCGACCGGGGTGACGCTCTCGGCATCGCGAAGACTCATGCTGCTTTCACTCGCAAAAAAGCACAGAATCTGCATCGTCGAAGACGACTACGACCACGAGTTTCACTACGAAGGTCGCCCGGTGTTGCCCATCGCCTCGGCCGACCGCGAGGGCTTGGTGCTCTATGTCGGGACGCTCTCGAAGCTGCTCGCCCCAGGCCTGCGCACGGGCTACGTCGTCGGCCCGGCCAAGCTCATTGAGACGCTCGCCGCCCACCGTACCTACAACGACCGGCAGGGGGATCTGGCCTCTGAAGTGGCGCTCGCGACGCTCATCGAGGACGGCACCGTGGCGCACCATGCGCGACGCGCGCGCGCAGTGTACCGCGAGCGGCGAGACGCGCTTGTACGATCTCTGAGTGAATTCGCAGGAAATTCGCTCGTATTTGACATCCCCCGCGGAGGCTTGGCGCTCTGGGCTAAGCTGCGCACCCTGAAGGGCGCCGACGCGGTCATTGCCCGCTGCAGCGAGCGCTCGCTCTTGATTCAGTCCACGAGAGCGCTCTGTTTTGACGGGCGCGACCGTGGCTACCTTCGCTTGGGATTCGGCGGCAACGACAGCCAGACGCTCGCTCGCGCTGCCAAGACCCTCGGGAGCGTCGTTGCGGATCTCTAGGCGTGATGCAGATCTTCCGGCGACGTCGCCGGGTCCTCACGGTCTTCGCTGACGTGCCCCATGCCGAGCCAACGATGGAGCCGCGCCAAGGGCGCTGGGGCCCACCAGTTCCAGTGGCCAAACAGGCGCATGGTGGCTGGGACGATGAGCATGCGGACGACCGTGGCGTCCAACGCAACGGCGAGCGCCATGCCCACGCCGACGGCCTTTAAGATCACGACCTCGGCGAAGGCAAACGCCAGAAAGACCGCGACCATAATCGCCGCCGCGCTCGTCACCAGCTTCGCCGAGCGCTCAAGCCCGAGCGCCACGGCGCGCACGTTGTCTTTCGAGCGCAGATACTCTTCTTGCATCCGCGAGAGCATCAGGACCTCGTAGTCCATCGACAGCCCAAACACCGAGCAAAAGAGCACCACCGGAAGCACAGGCTCGATCGGCTGTGGCTCAAACCTGAGGACCGAAGACAGGTGCCCGTCTTCGAAGATCCAGACCAACGCGCCAAAGCTCGCCGTGAGGCTCAAGAGGTTCATGAGCACCGCTTTGATCGGCAAGAGCAGGCTCCCGAGCAGCAAAAAGAGCACGATGCAGGTCATCACCATCACGTAGGTCACGGCCCACGGAGTGCGTGAGAGCACGTAGTGCGTGGTGTCCAGATCGAGCGCTGTTTGCCCTGTCACCCAGCGCTCGCCCGGCAGCGTGCCTCGCAGCGCGCGCGCATTGCGCACCACGGACCGCGCGCGGTCTGAGTGCGCGTCACCGTCGGTCAACAGCGCAAAGCTCAGCACACGATCGCTGCTCAAGAGCCTCCGTGACTCTTCGAGCATCGCAGGCCTAAACGCCTCAGGCAGCGCCCAGGTAGACACATAGCCCTCTTCGTCCAGCGACGGATCGATGTCGACGATGCTCTCGACGCGACGCACGCCGTCGATCCTTGCGAGCGCACGCGAATACGCAAACGACCGCCGCACGATGGCCTCGTCCGTAGCGCTCTGCCCAGCGGGGAGCGCGACGACGACCGTCACGCGGTTGGCCACAAGCTCGGTAAAATCTCGCTGCAGTTGGTCGTAGCCTTGGCGCGCTTCGACCCGATGCGGGAGCACCGTGACGCTGGCCGCCGCCATCTTCATGCGCATGAAGGGCAGACCCGCGCCGAGGGTGAGCGCGAGAGTGGGCACAAGCACCATGATGGGGCGCTTCATGACCCAGCGCGCGAGCCGCTGCCAAAACCCACGGTCCATCGAGTCTTGCGAGCGCTCACGGCGCTTTCGACCCACAGGCAATGCGTTGACTCGCGGTCCGAGCCACGACAAGAGCGCGGGCAAGAGCGTGAGCGAAGACATCACCGCGAGGGTCACGACGAGCGCGCCCGCGACGCCCATGGATGCGAGAAACGTCCCGCGGTAAAAGAGCAGACCGCTCATGCCGATGGCCACGGCGACGCCCGAAAACAACACCGCGCGACCGGCGGTGGACATCGTGCGTTCGAGGGCCTGCTCGGTGCTTAACCCCGCGGCGAGCTCGTCTCGAAATCGGCTCACCATGAAGAGCGCGTAGTCAATCGCGACGCCCAGACCCACGAGCGACGTCACGTTGAGGCTGTACTGCGTGACGTCCATCACGCGCGAGGTCAAGAACACCCCAGCCATGCCAGCGATCACCGCGAGGCCACCTACACCCACGGGCAACAGGGACGCGACGATCGAGCCAAAGACCAACAGCAGCACGATGGCTGCGAGAGGCGTCGAGAGCACTTCGCCTCGCAAGAGGTCTCGCGCGAGGGTGCGATCGAGGTCGTCTTTGTAGGCTAAATTGCCCGTGAAAGTGAGCTCGATGCCCTGCGGCGGGTGGACCTGATCTCGCAGAGGTCGATAGGCGGCTTGCGCCTCTCTGAGGTCACCGCGGACGCCGACTTGCACAAGCACACTGCGAGCGTCCGGAGAGCGGAGCATGCTCGCGATGCCCGGCGAGAGATCAAACGGGAGCACGCAGCGCGCGACCCTTGCGTCGCGCTGCAGGGGTGCCAACGCGCGCTCGAGGCCTTGCCGAAACGCCGGGGCGTCGACATCGCCATGCTGCGCGTGCGCGATGATCACAAACGAGGCTTGGCCCGGGCGCTCAAGCGCTCGGTCGAGCAAGATCTGGCCACGGTCGGCCTCGGTCATCGGAAACACTGCGGGGGCAAGCGTGCCGCCGCGAAAGAGCACCGTGAGCGAAGCGATGAGCACCAGCGCGCTCAGCGAGAAGACCCACCCACGAAACCTGTGGACGTTGCGTCCCCATGCAGAAAGCATCAACGAGTCCTTCGAAGGGAGCGAGCGCTTACGGCGTAAGGGACTGCGCGGATTGATCCTCGGTGATCTTCAGCCACATCGCTGCCTGATCGCCTTCGTACACAAGCCGTCCCTCTTGGGTAAACCGGAGGGAGTATCTCGCGAAGGTCCGCAGGCTGCCTTTGCGAAGCTGGGTGGTCCAGCCCTCAAGCTCAAGCGGTGGGCCTATTTTGGCGAGATTGTGAAACTTCGCGCTGTGAATTTTGGCGCCGTAGCCGATCCAGCCATCTGCGTGCCTGAGGTCCAAGAGGTAGTACGCGTGGACAAAACCAATCATCCCGGTCATGTGGACCATGAGCCCGCCCGCGACGTGTTGCGGGTGGCGCACCGGATGAACTCGCTGCGAAACCGTGAGCGGAAGCAGCGCGTGGGTCGGCATGCGACAGCGCACGTAGCTTCGTGCAGCGTCTACTTCGAGGATCTCATCGAGTAAAAGTGCATCTGGACCATAGGGACAGTCATCGACGAATGCTTGTTCGAGTGCCATAGAGCGGCGGTGAGACTACACGTCCGGCGTGTGCGCAGGAAACTCTGCGATGCGACCAAGCGTGCGCTAGGCTGTCCCCTGTCCCCTGCGATTCGCACGGTGCGCGAGCGGTTTCACAGGTCCCCCATTTCGGTTCTCTTGTCACCCGCGAGCTATGTCCGAAACACCCCAAAGCCCACCCACTTTGCAGGCCCTTCTCAACGCGCTCGACCGCCACGGCGTCGCGCTGGAGCTGTTTGACAGCGATCTCCGGAGCCTGGGAGCGCGTCCCGCGCTACGCGCTCTGCTCGGTCTCGATTGCACGACGACGCTGCGTGAGACCCACGTGTCGCTCGACCGCGCGCTGCGACGCGCTCAGCAGGGCGAGCGGGTCGAGATCGAGCTCGACACGAGCGAATCGACCCAGGATTTTAGCGTGTTTCGTGTGATCTTGTCGCCCGTAGAGGGTGGCGGAGTGCTCGCCAGTTGGACCGACGTGACGGCCCTGCGGTGTGCCGAACGTAGCGCCAAGACCAGCACCGCGCGGGCCGAGCGAGCCGAGCGCTCGAAAGATCAATTTTTGGCGATGCTCTCCCATGAGCTCCGCTCGCCCATCGCGACGATCCTGGGATGGACCCAGCTGCTTCGTGGCCGCGCGCAGGAGCAATCGACCATCGAGAGCGCGATGACCACGGTCGAACGCGCTGCAAAATCTCAGCTCCGGTTGATTGACGACATCTTGGTCTCGGCGAGGGTTGTCACTGGCGCGTTGCAGCTTGACCGACGCCCCACCGCGCTGCGCGACGTGGTGACTCGCGCGGTCAAGTGCGTGCAGACCGCCACGCGACGGACCGACATCGCGGTGCACCTTGAGCTCAGTGACTGCTGCATGGTCGAGGGCGACGCGACGCGGCTCGAGCACGCGATCTTTCACTTGGTCTCGAACGCGGTGAAATTCGCGCGACCGGGCGGAGGCGTGCGCATCGCGCTGCACCACGAGGACCACGGCAAGAGCGCAGTGCTCGAGGTCGAGGACGACGGGATGGGGATCGACCCCGAGGTGCTACCCACGGTCTTTGATCGATTTACGCAAGGAGAAAGCAGTCTGACTCGCACTCACGGTGGACTGGGTTTGGGCCTCTCGCTCGCGCGCCATTTGGTCGAAGCGCACGGCGGCACCATCGAGCTGCGCTCCGAGGGACCTGCCCTCGGGACTCAGGTCACCGTGCGGGTTCCGTTGGTCGCGGCTTAGCTTCGACGAGCGCTGTGACCGCCGCGATCGCTGTGCGCTCTCTCGTCGCAAAGTCACCCGTGAGCCTCACGACGTTCGAGCGCTTGTGGAGGTCCAGTGCGCCGAGAATTCGCTGCAAGAACGCCTCGCTCTCGCCAGGCAAAAACCTCACCGTGTCGGGTACGTAGGGCACGTCGGGCGCGCAGCACAGCGTGAGGTCGTAGCGGTCGTGCGTCGCCCACTCGGTCAGCGCTTGGGCTACGCGACCAAAGAGTCGTTCGCTCCAGACGCAGGTCGTGAGCGCATCGGTGTCGCAAATCAGCACGCGGTTTGCGTTGCGCGCGAGCGCGAATTCGGCCGCACGTTGGCCACGCGCGATCTCGACCATGTCGTGCTCATCCACGGTGGGGACCTCGCGAGATTCGATCAGCGCGCGGGCGTGTTCGGGCACAAACGCGGTGTCAAAGTGTTGGGCCAAAGTGCGCGCGAGCGTGGATTTTCCGGTGGACTCGGGGCCTACGATCGCGACCTTGCGCACGAAGTAGGGCCGCACGCAGCGCGGGAGCTCGTGCCAGTGAGCCATCGGGTCTTCGCGGATCTCGGTCCCTCGCGCGCTCACCGCGCTCCCACGGGGCACCGGAACAAACCGCGCTCCGAGCTTCGCTGCCAAGGTCACGCCGTAGTTTTCTCCGGCAAAGACCAGGTCCACAGGCCACGGGAGCACACGGTTTAGAGCCGCGGTCCACAGGCTCCAAAACGCGGGATCCTCGTGCGGAAGTTGCGGCAAGACCTCGTCGAGATGCACGACGGTCGCGCCGGGCACCAGCTCACGCATCCAACGCACACGCTGCGCCCCGTCGATGGGCTCGGAGGGGAGAGAGCCCACGACCACGCAGAGTTCGTCTGCAAAATGCCCCGCAAACTCAGCGAGATAGAGATGCCCCCTGTGGGGCGGCATGAATTTTCCGAGCACCATCGCGCGGGTCATCGCCTGAGACTGCCTTGCGTTTGGAGTGAGTCGATCGGCGCAAGCGCAGCGCGGACGAGCCGATCGAAGAGCGCTGGTGTGACCGCTGGCCACGTACACGAGGCGTCCCGGAGAAGCGCACCCATCGCAGGAGATTTCCAAGCCCAATGCGTCGACGCGAAGATCGATCCGGCGCGCCACAGACCCTCGTCCGGGGACACCACGCTCGCGAACGCGACGTCTGCATCGAGACCGAGTCTGTGCTGCGCCTCGCGGAGCTCTCGCACAAATACGCGGGTCTCGACCGGCTCAATCGCGCTCCCCTCACGTCCCAGCGCCTCAAGCCACTGCGCCATCGTCGCCCCCTGCGCATCGGCCATGACGAAGCAACCCGGCGAGGGTCTCGCGCCGGTCGCTAGGAGGCCAAGCGCGGCCGCAAGCACTTCGACAGGCAGCAAGTCCATCCGCAGCGTCTCCCGGCGCTCGTAGAGCCCCTGAGGGACCACGCCGATGGCCCTCACCGCGCGGGTCACACGCGCAAACTGGTCTGTGCCGTGAGAGTCCCCCGAATCGCTCCTCCCCACCACGAGCCCCGGTCGCACGATCGTCAGCGATTGGCCTGAGCGATCGCACGCACGCACCAAGGCGAGCTCCGCCAACCACTTGCTCTGCGCGTAGCCACCCTCGAGCGCCCCGAGCCGCTCCCACGCAAGACCGTCGCCAAAGACGCCCGGTGCACACGCAGAGGCCGCCGCGACCGAGAGCGTCGAGACATGCACCATGCGGCCGTTGGGTGTGCTCCCGAGGAGCGCCAGCGCGTGCTCGGCCTGTGTGACGTTGGCGTCCAAGAGCGCCGACCGTGGCGCCATCAACTGCACCGCGCCCGCCGCATGAATCACCGCGCGTCCCACCCCCTCGTCTACCGCAGAGCGCCAGATCATTGGCTCATTTTGAGTGATATTTTGCAGGGAGTACGCCTCCCATCGCGCGTGCATCTTAGAGCCACTTGCGTGTCTCCCGAGGGCGGCTTCGACGCGCGCGCGCGCATGGGTCCGGTCGGTCGCCCGTACGATCGTAGTGACGTGCACCTCGGTGTGATCCAAGAGCCAACGCAGCGTCTGCGACCCCACGAGCCCAGTGGCTCCCGTGAGCAGCACATGCGTCACGCGCGGTTCTGCGAGGCTTTTTGCTTGTGAATCCATGGACAACGCGAGATCGCGCGGAGGTGCGAGCTCTGAGAGCGTCACGCGATCGTGCCCACGCGACGACTGCCACGCAGCGAAGAGCGCGCGCGGCGTCGGGTGCTCGTAGAGCGTGCTTGGCGAGAGCCACGCGCCACGCTCAGCGAGCGCACGCATCAGCTGCAGCGCGTGGAGCGAGTCGGCGCCTGCGTCAAAGAAGCTCTCGTCCTCGCCTACCGCTGGGACATCAAGCAGCGTCGCCATAAGCCCCGAGAGGGTCGCGAGCCGAAGCGGGGAGTCGTCTGAACCATCGTACAATCTCTGCGAATTCGCTGCGAATAATCGCGCGACTTCGCCATGAGCGACCTTGCCGCTTGGCGACCTTGGCAGCGCGTCGGTCCAGATCACCGCCGAAGGCCAGACCTGCACAGAGACCCTGCGCCTCGCATCGGCGACGATGGCCGCGCGCATAGGCGACGAGATCTGGGCCTGGACCACGACGACCAGCTCGTCGTCGTTGGGATGGGCCCGCCGCACAAACGCAGAGGCTCCGAGGACGCGTTCGTCGGCTTCAAACGCAGCCTCGATCTGCTCGGGCGCGACCAAGACCCCGCGCACTTTGCATTGCCGATCCAGGCGCCCGACGTAGACCCAACCGTTGGGCGAAGGCCGCACGCGATCACCGGTCCGAAACCATCGAACACCTGCAGAATCAGTGACAAATCGCTGCGCGGTGAGCTCGGGTTGACCAACGTATTCGCGCGCGACGCCGGGTCCTGAGATCCAGAGCTCACCCTCGCCCGATGAGTCCAAGGGCTCGACACGCTCGCGCACGTCGTCGAGGGCGTCGCCGATCATGGGCTCACACCAGCGCGCGTCGACCGCTCGCATGTGCGTACAGAGGGTGCATTCGGTGGGCCCATACGCACTCAAAACGAGCAGCCGCTGGCCGAAGTCACGCAACAGCTCGGGCTCCGAGGGCTCGCCGCCGACGATGAGCGCGCGCAGGGTTTGGGGCAACGACGCGGGGCGATAGCGTCGCAAGACCGAGGGCGGAACATCGCACACGGTCACGCGGTGCTCGTGCAGCACACTGGGCCACTGCGCTGCGATTTGAGCCGTCGTTCGCCGATCGATCACCAGCGTCGCCCCTGCACACAGCGTCGTGAGAACATCACTCAGGTGCGCGTCGAAGACCTCGGCGAGCATCCAGAGCACGCGATCGTGTGGGCTCAGCGACAGCAGCCTGCACTGGGACGCGAGCACATGCGCGAGCCCCTGATGGCCCACGGAGATCGCCTTGGGGAGCTGCGTCGTTCCGCTCGAGAACAAGACGTACGCCTCGTCGCGCGCGTCGATCGGCCCGGCAGTTTCGTTAGATAATTCGCAGCCAATACGATGATCTAACGCCCGCTCGATCTCGGCCCATCGCGTGGTCTCGAGGCCCTCTGGTTTGGGGCGCCTAGCGAGGACGAGGTCGACGTTGAGGGCGTTGAGCATGACGGCAGTTCGCTCAGGCGACTCGTGCTCAGAGATCACCGTGAAGCTCGCGCCAAGGAGCCAGACCGCGAGGAGGCACTCGATGTGCTCGACCGAGCGGCCCAACGAGAGGGCGACGCGAGCGCCCCGCCCGATGCGCGCGTGGGCGAGCTCATGGGCTCTGCGAATGCATCGCAACCAGAGCGATCGATAGCTCATACGCTGCGAATCGATCTCGATCGCGCAGCGGTCCGGCGTGCTCTTCGCGTGGCCTTCGAGCGCCTGGAGCACAAAGGTCAGCACGCGAGGTAGTCCTCGGAGGCATCTCCAATGGCGCGATTGTCCACGTTGGGTGCGCCGCGTCCGCTCACGCGATCGTCGCGATGAACCAAGCGAAAATCCAAGCTAAATCGCGTCATCGACTCTGCGTGTGCGTGCGTCTGGTGCACGTGCGAAGCTGAAAACAGCGTGAGCCACGCGTGCCGAGGCGTGACCGTGTACGCGGGCCCAAGCGCGCCCTCGTCAAGCGCGCGGGGGTAGTCGACGTGAGCAGAATCATTCGGACGCACCGACCGAGACTGAAATCCTCCGCGCTGCACAAATCGCTGAAGCTCGAAGCGCTCAGAGTCGTTGGCGACGGCCGCTGTGAAGCGGTCGCGAAAGATCGCGAAGCCCGTAGTCGCGGGCGCATCGTAGAGGGCGATCCACGCGTTGAGCTGCGCTTGCGGGTTGGCGTACCAGCAATCGCGGTGTGCATACAGCGCGGGCGCTGCGCTCGGGACCGAGGCCATGTTGGGCGCAATCGCGCGGAGCCTCGGGAGGTCTAAGAGCAAAGATCCCTGAGAAAATCCAATGGATCGTGCGATCGCAAGGGTGTGCTCGGCGATGACCGGGTCGCGACGAATCTCTGCGCGTGCGCGTGAGATCCGCGCAAGAAGCTCGGGCGTCGGATAACGCGTGTGCGCGATCGCGGGGTCCGCGAGGTCGAGCGCCGCTGTGAGGAGCGCTCTTGCGCGGGCGACGAGCGAGCGCTGCGCGACCGTGGGGGCTTCGGTCAAGACCTCTCCTGCGAAGAGAGACTCGCGGAGGGCGAGGTCACGCATACGGGCGCCGCGCTACCATGATCATCCGGGACGAATGATCTGTAAATTCGCTGTGATTGGCTCCTCCGAAGAGCTCGATGGACTCAAACCCTGCGCGCAGCAGGACGTCACGCAGTTCGCGCGGCATGTACATCCGCGTGTGGCCCACGCGCTCACTCGAGGCGCGTCCCTCGCGCTCGTAGCGCCAGCGCTGGGTGAGCACTCCGTCGGACCACGAGACGCTAAACGTACGATGCACCGTGAGCGTCCCAGACGGTGTCTCGATGGCCGTGGTTCGCGAGGCTTCGAAGGTGCGGATCAGGTGCGGCAACGCGTAGTATTCGACCACGTATTGCCCGCCCGGAACGACGGACCAGAGCGCGCTACGAGCCATCGCGATCGCCTGCGAATCTTCAGATAGATATCCAAAGCTCGTCCCCCAGCAGATCGCGTTGGCGTGCGGCATCGGGCAGACATATTGGTACGCGTCGGCGCGCACAAATGTCGCCGACAGCGCGCAGTCATCCGCCGCGCGCTGCGCTCGGGCGATGTAGTCTTCGCACTGGTCGACTCCGGTCACGGCGAAGCCTGCGTGGGCCAAGGGGAGCGCGATGCGCCCGTAGCCGCAGCACTGGTCAAAGACGGTGGGCGCATGGCCGACAAACCGCGCCTGCAAGAACGCGACGTCACCCGGGATCGCCAAGTCAGCAGCAGAGAATCCTTCAACGAAATCGCTGTCGAAGAAGTCTTCCCACCAGCGCGAGGTCATTCGAGTACGAACGCCGGTCGAGTGGTGATCCGAAGCGCGCCCGAGATGCGTTGACACTTGCCCATGGCGTCGCGATCGAGGTCGGCGAAGAGCGTGAGGGCGCCATTGACTGTCGTTCGTAGGTCGTTAGGGATGGTGAGCGTCGAGAGGATCGACATGAACTCTGCGAGAGAAATTCCGCCACCAATGACGCCTTGCCCGTCGGCGCCATCGGGCGCGATCGAGACTCGCAGCCGAGCGCCGTAGAACATAATCACAAACTGCGCGTCGAGGACCGCCACTGGGAGCGGGAGGTCTACGGGCCCGAGCTCCAGCGTTCCGCCAGTGATTCGGCCCGTCGTATGCGTCATGGGCGCCGTCCGCATCAGGTCAAAGGTCTGCCCCGAGTCCACGAGCTGGTCGCTGCCCACGAAGGGCATGCCCGAGACACGCACCACAGAGACCCGCACCTCGCTGTCTTCGCAGAGGTCATCGATGCCCTCCACACGAAGAACCACCAGCATTTGTCCATTGTTAATCGCGGCTTGGATCGCGCCATCGAGCGCGCCACCGGTCATGCGGTCCACCGACGGGATCAGTGACGCGAGCTGGTTGTCGATCCCCATGTGGCCGTCGGGCGACACGAGATCGCCGTGGCGGCAAGTACGTACGTCGCCCTCCATGCTCACGCGGTTGTCGAGGTCGTAGCCATCGGCCACGCCCGCTCGCATCGGATCTTCGCGAACAAACCCAATGCGCGCGAGCACGAAGCTCATGCGTGACGACAAGGGACGACAACGCGAAGGGGACGCATCTACGCTCGCCTCGATGGGCCCCGCGTCCGCAGGCGGGGGCACCATGGGCGCGCAGCCCGCAGACACCATCAGCGCGAATACTGCACAAATCGCAGGAATTAATCTCATACGCTCAACCCTGAGAGCGGCTCGGTGACGCGACCTGGCCCGACGCCAAACTCGCTCGCGCGAAGTCCCATGAGCTGCAGAATGCTCAGGCTGACTTTGCAAATGTTCTCTCCGCGGGCGCGCAAGTGGGTACCTCTGCGCAGGCCATGCGAGCGTCCTCCGGCAAAGATCAGCGGGTACTCATCGAGCGAGTGCGTGCGACCATAGCTGCAGTCGGTCGTGCACAGCACCATGGTGTGATCCAGCAGCGTCTCGTCGCCCTCCGGGATACGCGAAAGCGCCTGCAAAAAACCAGCGAAGTCCTCGAGAATAATCCGAATGATCGCCGCCACTTGCGGCTGGTCTCCGAGCTCATCGTGCGTCAGCTGATGGTGCCCTGCCGGCGCGCCCTGAAAGAGGGTGTTGTTCACCGGCTGCGAGTACATGTGAAAGAACACGCGCGTGATGTCGCAACCGAGCGCCATGGCCTTGAGCTCGCTCATCAGCCGCGAGCGGAGGCGCATGTCAGGTCGGCCCATGAGATCCGCGATGGTCTCGGGCGGGGCGTCCGGACGCCGGCACGAGGCCAAATTAGGCGGGTTGCTCTCGAGCCTAGCGAGCTGGCTCTCAAGCGCGCGCAGCGAGGTATAATGCTGGTCGAGTCGCCGTCGGTCCTCGGCGCTCACACGCGATGAGAGGGCGCGACTCTGCGAGCTCACAGCGTCGAGGACAGAGCGGCGCAGACCCAGCCGAGGGTCGGGCATGGTCATCTCGCCGGGGGCGCGAAACCCGTCGCCGAAGAGCCGGTTAAAGAGCGCGCGAGGGTCGGCCTCGCAGGGCACACGCTGGTTGGCCGCGACGTGCGCGAGGCTGTACTGCGCCGTCTGGACCGCCGTCTCGATCGAGCGAAACCGCGTCTCGCCACCGATGGACGCGGCGATGCGCTGATCGATGGTCGCGCCGCGAAAAGACGACCCGTTGTTAAACTCGTTTCCGGCAAGTGAGTCACCGGTGAGCAGCCCCGCGGGACCCGATCCGTGCGGGACCGTGTTGAGCGTCGCGACGCGTGTACCGGTGACCAGCGTGAGGTGCTCGCGCATCGCTGCGAGCGGCATCAACAGCGGTGACGGCTGCCAGCCAGCGCCCTCTTGCGCGGGCAGCCACTGCTCGGGCAGCACGCCGTTGCCAAAGAACCACATCCCAAATCGCTTGGGAAATGCCGAGCCATCGCCACGCGCGCGCTTGGTCCGGTCGGTCATCGCTTCGAGCCACGGGAGGGCGATGGACACGCCCATCCCGCCCACGACCCCTCGCAACACTGTCCGTCGTGAGAGCGTCTTCATCGTCCATCCTCCGCAGTGACATCACTCGCGTCACTCGCATCACTCGCATCACTCACATCGGTGGCCGTGACCACGTCTACGGCCGCGCTCGCATCCCTCGCAGCGCTGGCATCACTCGCGTCCGCGGCGCCCGCGTCAGGCAACGGCGGAAGCGGAAGGACCGCAAAATTTGCAGCGCGAACGAAGGTCTCACCCAGCACGAGGGTGCGCATGAGCGCGCGCAGTCGGTAGCCACCCGATGCAAAGCTCGTGGTCAAGCGCTCAAGCTCAGCGCGCTGCATTTCGTCATCGTGGTAGCCCCAGGCGTGGCGGTACAGCCTGCTCGCGACGCAGGCCGGAAACGACGGGTGCTCTGCCAAAATGCCTGCGATCCCTGCGGGATCTTCGTAGGGCACGCCGTCAATGTCGCCGCGCGCGTCGATGACGACGCCGTTGTCCGCGCGACGAAAGCGACCGATCGCATCGAAGTTCTCAAAGCCGAGGCCGATGTTATCGAGCAGGCGATGGCAGCCGCGGCACGAGCTCGCTTGTCTGTGAAATTCCAAGCGAGACCGCAGTGTACGGTTCTCTGACGAAGGCGGCGGGATTGCGGTGTCTACGCCCACTGGGGGCGCAGGGATGGCCTCGCACAAGATCAGCTCGCGAACGTACTTGCCGCGCAACGTGGGCGAGGTCGAAATGGGGTGCGCTTGAAGGGCGAGAAAAGCAGCCATCCCGAGGAGCCCTCGGCGCGGTTGAGACTCGGGCAAGGTCACGCGCTCGAACTGCGTGGGTGGGGCATCTCGGACCGGAAACGCGACACCGTAGAGCGAAGCCAAGCGCCGGTTGACGTAGGTCTCACGCGTGCGAAGCAGCTCGCGAAAATCGCCGTCTCGCTCAAGCGCGATGTAACGGACGACACGCTGGACCTCTTCGCGCGCCGACGGGCCAAAATCTGCCGCAAATGCAGGAAAAATCACCGCATCACGCGTCAGCTCGTCGAGCTCTCCCAGCCGCAACCAGTCCTCGACGAAGGCCTCAAGCCCCCGAGAGAGCTTGGCGTCTGCGAGCATGCGATCGACTTGGCGCGCGAGCTCATCACCGCGCAGCTCACCGCGTCCCGCGACGTCCAAAAGTGCGTCGTCCGGGGGACCATCCCACAAGAAAAACGAGAGCCGAGACGCCAGGGCAAAACCCTCATAGCGCCGCTCGCCGTCTTGCTCTCGGCCGAGCTCTTCGCGAAAGAGAAAGTCCGGCGATTGCAGCATCGTCGCGATCACGTACTCGATGCCGCGATCAAACGAGTTGAGCGTCGTCGCGGCTCTCGCGCCCAGCGCGACCAGCGTCGCGATCTCGCTCGCTTCCAGGGCTCGTCGGTAGACGCGTCGCCCATGCGCGCGCACGACCTGCTCGGTGCACCCGTCGTCGCGCACAGCGGTCGGGACACACGGGACCACGGTGGCCCGCCGCGCGGGTTCGCGCAGCAATTGCTCTGCGATTTCGTACGCGGCCGTCTCGTACTGCTCGGTCCCACGCTGTGAAATCGACGACTCGGACGAGCCCACGCTGCTCGAGCCCTCACTCACAATGTCCGGCTCAAGCGCGCGCGGGATGACCAGCGTGGCTCCAAACACGTCCTGCAAGCTGTGGCGATACTGCGAGCGGGTCAGCCTGCGCAGACGCGGCACGTGGGGCACATACGGACCCGGCGGCGGGCGCACTGCGACGTCGCCCGTGGCCGTCGCGTCGACGGATGTCACATCGGTCACATCCACGGGAGGAGAGACCGGTGGCGTGCAGGCCGCTGCGGTGAGAGTCAGCGCGAGCCCATATTTTCTAAGCGTTGTGCACTGCAACATACTGACGATCTTTCAAGTGCTAGGGCCGACTCTGAAGCGTGACGCGATCGGACTGCGAAGGCATCGCGCGCAAGACATTCATCACAGCGGTGGAGTTGTCGTTGAGCACGGTGAGGCGGGCAAATGCGAGAGCCCAAGTGCCGACAATACGCTCTTGCTCGACGTCGGGGATCGCGTCGCAAGCGCCCAACGCAAAGAACTGATGACACGCGCCGCGGATATCAATCCAGCGCATCGGGACGGTCGTGGTTGAGGCAAATTGCACATCGGCGCCTACGGGGTCCGCGCTCCCGCTCATGGCCAAAATGGGGATGGTCACGCGCGAGTGCCCGGTGCTCCCGAAGAGCGTACGATTGATCGCTCCGGCCATCGCGATCGCGCTGACGATTCGGTTTTCTCGAAGGTTCATCCCAAACGTGGCGAGGTCTTCAGGGGTGCAATTGTTGGCGGGCGTGCACAGCGGCCGGATGGCGTTGACATCAAAGATTGCGCCCGCGCTGGTCCACACGGTGTGCACGCCGAAGCTGTGCCCGGTCAGCACGGTGCTCGTGGTCTGCAGAACACCGCCGCCCAAGGGGTCGGTCGCAGCCAGCCCAGCGACGCCATCGAGAGCCGCCGTGATGTCCTGCGAGCGCAGGTGATACAGCGCGTAGGGACGCGGAGTCACGACAGGTTCGGTGAGCGTATTTCCGATGTGATCGGGCGCGACGCTGACCCAACCGTGCGAGGCAAAATAGCGCATCAGAAAGTGCGAAGTGCCTGCAAAACCCCGGTCGCCGTGCGAGTACACCTGCACCGGGTACCCGCCAGCGTGCGCGGGCGGCGCGGGCGGCGCGTCACGCAGGCTCTCGGGGTCGTTTACGATCCGCGCATACACGGCGCGCGGCCCCGTGAGCGCCAACGTGGGATACCAGACGTGCACTGGGATCGTGCGCGCAGTGCTGGACCCGATCGGCATGTACGTAAACGACAGCAGCCGATATCCCGCGCGAAAAGGGCCTTTTACGCTCGGATCAAAGCTCGCGGGGTTACCCACCGGCGGGGCATCGTCTGGAAACGTGTAGCGCGAGTCCGCGCTCACCACGTCCGACGTCACCGTGGCGTCGTCTTGAGCGTCCAGGCTCGCGACGGCGTCCTGCCCCGGCGTCGCGTCTGCGTTGCTCGTTGGAGGACGGCACTGCGCTGCACACACCGCGGACAACAGACAAGCCGCGAGCCGAACTCGCTCAAAGGTCATCACACCGAACACTTTACGCGAATCCGCAGCGATGCGCGACGATCCGCTGTGCTTTTACAGCGCAATCGCGAATCGATATCCTCGCTCAAGGGCCGCGGCAGACAACAGCACCGACGCGGTCGGGTCGTGCGCGACGCGCTCCCGAGGATCACAACGCGCGACCGAATCGAGCCACCGATGGGTCGCCTCGGGGCAAGCCCACGACGGCAGACCTTGCGTAGCGCGCAGAGCCTGTTGGACCGCGTCGTGTGCGCCCGTGTGAGCCAACAGAGCGGGCGCGAGCAGCGGCTTTTTGGGGCGATTCGCGATCTCTTCGCCCACCCACGGGGCGACCACGGCGCGGAGCAATTGCTTCTCAATGCCGCCGCGAAGATGCCGTGTAGGCGCGATCGAATCAGCGAGCGCTGCGACCACCGGGTCAAGCATGGGCAGCCTCCCCTCGACGCCAAACCGCATGTCCGCCCCGTCGCCAAGTGTGCGCAGGATATAGCCCGAGAGCGCGAGTCGACTCCATGAGCGCGAAGAGAATTTCAGCCGATGATCAAGCGAGTCTCCGCTCGGTCTGAGGTCCTGCAGCGCGTGCGTAAGAGAGCTCGACGCGCGCGAGAGCGAGAGCGCTTCGTGCAGCTCGGGCCTGACCAGCGCGGTGATCCGCCGACCGAGCGAGAGCTTGGCTGCGACCCACGCGGGCACGTGGCCCCACTGCGCGGCCAGGGACGCGAGCCCGGGGTCTTCGCGATCGCCGAGCATCACCGAAGCGCTCGTCGCAAAGCGTGACCTGAGCGCGGAGTCATCGTTCTGATTCCCTGCGAAATCAGCTACCAAATGAGCATACCCGTAGAACAGCTCGTCGGCGCCCTCGCCCATCAGGACGCCCTTGATCCCCGCGTGGGCGCAGGCCTGCGCGAGCCTGTGCCGCGCGACCAAGTGCCCGTTGATGGCGAGCCCCTCGGACGCGATCGCCGCGTCGGCGAGTGAGTCCACCATGCTGAGTCGCGAGACCGAGACGGCATGCCATGAGACGCCGAGCGCTCTGGCAAAGCGCGACGCGATGGCGCTCTCGTCGTAGTTTTCGTCGTCGAATTGCAGGGTAAACGCAGGCCCCGTCGCGCCGTGCTCTCTCACTGCGCACGAGAGCACGGCCGACGAATCGAGCCCGCCCGAGAGATAAAATCCTAAGGGGACCTCGGCATCGAGTCTCAGCGAGATGGCCTGAGACAGCGCGGCACGCACGCTCGCGACGGGATCTTCGCCAAGCGTGAGCTCATGTTCATCGGTCCGAACGCGCGACGCGACGAGCTCTCTGTGCACCGTGAGCTCGCCTCGCGTGCACGACACGAGCGCCCCTGGCGGCACAACCGACACGTCACGAAAGAGCGAGTGATCGTGCGGTGGATACTGAAACCAGAGGCTCATCGCGAGCGCCTCGGGTGACCACGCTGCGTGCGCGCCGAGGGCAAAGAGCGCCTTGGCTTCAGAGGCAATCGCGAGGGCTCCATCGATCCACGCGTAGTGCAAGGGCTTGATCCCAAACGGGTCTCGCATCGCGACGAGCCGCGCAGCGCGCGTGTCGTAGAGCACCGCGGCGAGCTCACCGTCGAGCTCTGTCGCCACAGCGTCTCCAAAGCGCTCGTACCCCAAGAGCACGAGCGCGCTGTCACTCTGCGTGCGAATTTGCTCGACCGACAGCCCGAGCGATTGGCTCAACGGCCTGACACATCGATAGAGCTCACCGTTGACCACGGCGGCGAGCTGCCCGTCGTGGCTGAGCAGGGGCTGATGCCCGCCAACACCCCCTCGCATGGCGAGCCTTCGGTGCCCCAAGAGACAGCGCCCATCGGGCGAGCGCCACTGGCCCTCGCCATCGGGACCGCGGGGCGCAAGGGTCGCCAGAGCCCTGTGAAAAGACTGCTCAAATCGACTGATACCACCGCGATGGTCAAACACTGCGAGCACACCGCACATCGTGACGCCGAGGCTACTTCATCTTGGGCGACGCGACCGCTGGCGTCTGCTCGTCAGGGTCTAGCGCAAAGAATCGCTTCTGCGCCTCGTTGTGCGAGGATCCGAGGAGCGCTTCGGAGAACAGCTCAAGCGCGACGGCCGATCCCAGAAGCGGCGCGACCGAGTCTCGGTTTCGCGCGATCCACGCGATGGCCGCAGAGAAATCGCTATAATTCGCACCGACGAGGTGCAGCGATTTGGCCACCACGATTCGCACATCGAGCGCGACTGGGTGGGGTGCGCGGGATTTGAGCACCAACGTCGCCCCAGGACGCAGAACACGGAGCGCGACAGCCATTACCTCATCGCTCGCGTTGGACTCGACGCAAAAGTCATAGTGATCCGAAGCAAGCGAGGCCATCTCGGTCACATCACATACTTTGACCTGCAAAAATCCTGCGCTCTGCAAGACCAGCGCGGTCAGCTGTGCGATCCGGTTGTCCCCAAGGATCACGCCCCGAAGGTCCGGCGACAGACCTAGATCGAGCACCGAAAGCGCAGCGCAGACGGGCTCGGCGTACGCAGCTTCGCGCAACGACAACGCACCCACTTCGAAGACGCACTCGACGTGGACCACTAGGTGATCGGCGAAAGCACCATCACGCGCGATCCCAAGCATCGCCGGGCGTTGGCACCGCTGAGTTTCACCGGACAAACACCGCGCGCATCGCGAACAAGAGGCAAACGGCCAGACGGCTACGCGAGCGCCTAACCAGCGCGCGTCGACGCCCTCGCCGACCGCCTGGACGATCCCTGCGCTCTCGTGACCGACGACGTGCTGTGAGACCTGCGGGAGCTCACCGCGCGCGACCGCGATGTCTGTGCGGCAGATCCCAGCGACGGCCACCCGGATCACAACCTCGCCCAACGCGGGGCTGGGCACAGGTCGATGACGCAGGATCAATCCCTGGGGCTCTCGGAGCAACGCGCGTGACACAGCCCAGAGTGTAGCCCCGAAAGTCTGCAGGCGCGCGGGGCTTAAAGAGACGCGAGTCGTTGCACTTCGCGAGAGAGAATTCTCTGCAAAATCGCTGACGCACACCCGTAGGTGCTCTCAACCCCAAAGTAGCTCAGCGATTTCGAGAGCAGCTCTTGGCGCCGCGAGTAGGGCGTGTCCGAGGCGTAGTGCAAAATGCCCACGTCGAAGGGCGCGACGTTGCAGAGATTGATCACTTCACGCCGCGGGTGTCGCTCGGCAAACGTGAGCTCGAAGACCGCGGAGAGGTAGGGCCCGGCCTCCATCTCGAGGACCGTGTAGCCCTCGTGGTAATAGCGCTCCATGTAGGCTCGATTTTGCAAGAACGCGCTCCGAACGGTGAGGGCTTTTTGCCCATCCAACACCGTGCCGCGCCGGAGGTGTGCTTGCACATCCGCCGCAGTAAACGCGTTGCGAAATAGGTACGTGTTGCCCGAGTGCTCGTCGTACACCGTGTCCGAGACCATCACGTCGCCCACACGCCCATTGAGCGTCGCCGCTTTGCCCATCACGTACGCCCCGAGGATGTCACCGGACCCCTGCGCGAGCCGCGAGAACAGATGGTAGGCGGCCATCCCGAGCGGGTAGTCAATGTTGACGATCACCGCATCACTCTGAGCCAAGCGCTCGAAGCCTGGCACGCACACTCTGGGATCTACCCTGGATTTTTGCAGTGATTTTAGCTCAATAAGCTGTGCGCCCACGTCAATGTGGCCAGGGCTATTGATCGTGTGAACGCCCGACTCAGCGTCGTACCGTTGCACTGCCTCAAGCCTCTCGCGCGTGTCGCTCTCCGAGTCGTGAAGCCACGCCCGCAAGAGGTAGTACGAGAGGTTGGACAGCGTCGTGTCGTCGTTGCGCTCGGTGGCTTGATCCAGCACTTCACCCAGGCGCTCGGGGTTCTTGCGGCGTAGATAATCGATGATCTCGTTGCGGTGGTCTCGCGCGTAGCCACCCAGCAAATTGAGCAACGAATGAGTGTTGCTCGAGACAAAGTAGACCGGGGGTCGCTTCGGCGGGCTCTTTTGGATGTAGACGGGCTCGAGGCCGCTCCACCAGCGGTGTGCTGCGCGCTGATAGCCCGAGTACGAAGCGCTCAGCGAGCGGATCATCAAGTCGGCGTCGCGCGCCACGATCTGCCGAAGCCCGTGGTCGATCGATTCTCCAAATGCGGCTCGAAGTGTCGAGACCCCGGCAGCGTCGAGGTCCAAGAGCGCTGAGAACTCCGCGTCGTCGATGTCGATAGGATCTTCGGCGGGTGTCCGCGCGATCGCGCGTCCCAGGGCGCTGCCGGCGAGCCGCGCGTGGAGCTTGTTCCACTCGATTTGGTAGGCTGTGATGATCGGGATGAGGTCGTCGATGTCGCTCGTGCTGGTCACAAAGACAGCGAGGGTCTCGTCGCCGTCGTACCGCAGCGGGCGTCGGCGCCCGCGGGTGCGAAGCTCGCTCCACGTCCGAACATTGAAACCCGCGGCCTCAAACTGCTCGTGCGACTGCCCCAACACAATCTGCCGTACATAGGGCATGCACGAGGGCAGACGTGCGCCCGCGTATGCAAACGCGGCGACATCGGGGACCACACCGCGCGCGCCGGCGTGCAGCGTCGAATCACTAAACGCGTGCGCTTCTTCAAACGCTCGGACACGCACTCCGCCGCTGCTGCGCAGCAATGAATAAAACGTCCGGAGATAGAGTGAAATGCTGTCACTCGTTCCCTCAAACGCGCGGTGACTGCGGTCGTTGTCTGTCATAAGGTCCGCGAGTGTACGAGCGCAGTGCAGTCAGCACATACTGCGAATTCGCGGCGAGGGTAGAGATCCGCATGATCCCATTGGTTTTGTGGTCATACCTTCTGCGGATGACGACTCACCACCCACAGTGTTAGCACCCTCGAAGCACAGCCCACGCGCTGTGCGGACGACACCATCGCACGTCCACAGCGCGCAAAATGGGTCCGCCCAAGCGCCGCGCCATACGCAGTCGGCAAGTAGAGCCCAGAGAAATCAGCAACATCTTCGACGACTGCTGCGCGAACTGAGAGAATCTGAGTTCTAGTTTTGGCCGATCGCACTTGGCGCATCGGCAATTCACAGCAAAGGAAGCAACGTTTTATGGGATTCGATCCAGGTGGTGGACAGGGTGGCGGCGGATGGCCTCCAGGCGGCGGTCAGGGTGGTCAGGGCGGTCAGGGCGGATGGCCCCCTGCTCCGGGCGCTCCACAGCAGCCTCAGCAGGGTGGCTTTGCGCCCCAGCAGCCCCAGCAGGGCGGCTTTGGAGCACCCCAGCAGCCCCAACAGGGCGGCTTTGGCGCACCGCCTAGCCAAGGGGGCTTCGCTCCGCAGCAGCCCCAGCAGGGCGGCTTTGGAGCACCCCAGCCCCAGCAACAGCAGGGCTTTGGAGCACCCCAGCAACAGGGCTTTGGAGCACCCCAGCAACAGGGCTTTGGAGCACCCCAGCAACAGCAGGGCTTCGGGGCACCTCAGCAACAGGGCTTTGGAGCACCCCAGCAGGGGTTTGGCGCACCCGCAGGCCAAATGGGCATGATCCCTGGCGGATTTGGCTCTCCGGGGGCCTACGGTGTCGGTGGTGACGTGAGCGACAAAGAGCAGGGGATGGCCTTTATCCTCTCGATCTTTCTCGGGACGCTCGGCGCCGATCGCTTTTACCTGGGCCAGACTGGCCTCGGCGTCGCCAAGCTCCTGACCGGTGGAGGCTGCGGCATCTGGGCTCTGGTCGACGTCGTGCTCATCGGCATGGGCAAGATGAAAGACGCGCAGGGCCGCAGGCTCCGCACCGAGCCCATCGTTGGGACGCCATCACGCACGCAGTCGCTGGCGTTCTTGCTCTCGCTCTTTGCAGGCTATTTCGGCGCCGACCGGTTTTACCTTGGCCAGACCGGCCTCGGGATCGCCAAGCTCCTGACCGGTGGAGGCTGCGGAATCTGGGCCCTCGTCGACACCGTGCTCATCGGCATGGGCAAGATGAAAGACGCGCAGGGAAACTCGCTCCTCCCGGAGTGAGCCCTGACGCTCTCTGGCCCAAGACGGGGATCGAGGGCACACTGACGTGCCCATGACGGATTGCCAATCGCCAAGCCACACGCGATCCACCGTCTCGGTTCGGCGTGGCGCGCTGGCGCTCGTTGGCCTTGACCTGCTCGCCGCATACGCCCTGTGGGCGGGGTGGCTCACCGCGGGCTACGGCACCTGTCCCTCGCGCTGGGTGATGGGCGTGCCGTGCGCAACGTGCGGAATGACTCGCGCGTTTGAAGCGCTGATTCACTGGGATTTTCGCTACGCTTTGCGCGCTAACTTAGTCTCTCCGCTGGTGTTTGTCTTCGCCATCGGGATCGTGTTCGCGCACCTCACGGCGCTGTTGCGAGGGCGCCCGGTCTTTGCCACCCAGTGGCGAATCCAGACACGGCGCCGGGTCGCGACAGCCGCCCTCGTGGCAGCGATGGTTGTGGGTCTGGCGAGCAACCTCGCGCGCCATTCACGCGGCGAAGGCCCCCTGAACCTGCCCCCACGCGCGAGCGTCACCGCACATGAGCAATCGCCAGCAAGTTGATGCTTGTGAGCGGCGAGCGCCTGTTTGCCCAGTCTTGGCGGCCCTCACCCGACGTCGTCACCGTTGCACGCAGCGACAGAGCTCTCGACGACGCAACATCGCGCACTGCCCACCTCGGAGCCTCCGCGCGTCGCTCTGACCATCGAGATCAGTGCTTCGCTCAAGGGCCAACACGGCGCTGCGTAAAGCGCCGCATTCGGTCGAGGTTCGCAGCGCGATCCGTGCGGCGAGCTCAGGGGACATCAACGCGACGCGTTCAAGCGCGAGGGTCGAGGCGCGGCGACGTACGTCTTGCGAGGGGCCATAAATCGCCTCGCGCGCGAGCTGCTCGGCCGCAGCGTGCGAGCCCGCAAAGCGTGGATCGTGCAAGAGCCGCTCAGCCACAGTCGCCGCATCGGGTGACGCAAGCGCAGCGACGAGCGCGCGAACAAATGCGGCATCTTCGACGAGCTGCGGTGCCAATCGAAGCGCCGAATCGGCAGCCGCGGTGGCCTCAACGTGCTCGCCGAGCCCGCTGGCAAGCTGAACCGTATGATACGCAAGCGCGAGGTCGTCGGGGTGTGACTGCCTGAGCGCTCGCAGCGCTTGCAACGCGCCGCGGTGATCACCGCGTGTCGAGAGCGCGAGCGCCTGAGAAATTTCTGGGGATTGCACGATCGCTACGCCATGGGCTTGAGGCGTCGCCGCGTGGGGTACCGCCCGAGCTGCAAACGCGGTCCGCACCGACGAGATCCCGGTGATCGCCGCCCATAGTGAGAGAGGCGCCACAATCATGAGCGCAGCCAGAGGGACACGGCCAAGCGCGCCAAGCGAAAACACTGGGAGGCCCAGGACCTTTTGCGCAGCGCCAGGGAGCACAGCCGTCGGCGTTGACAACGCGCTTTGCGTGGACGCGTCGGCCGCCTGAGGCTCTTGGTGCGGACTCAGAGGCACGATGGCCGGAGCGCTCTGTTCTTGAGCCAACAGGTCAATCGCTTGGATCACCTCTTGGAGGGAGCCAAAACGCTCGCGCGGGTTCTTCGCCAACATGCGCACGACGAACGCATCGATCGAGGCCGAGAGGTGCGGAGCGCGCTGACTTGGTGTGGGAATTGGGCCACGAACGTGCAGCTCGAGCAGCTCAATCACGTCGCTGGCGGTGTACGGCTTCGACCCCGTCAAGAGCTCAAAGGTCAGCACTCCCAGCGCATACTGATCGGCGGCGGCGTCGACGACTTTGCCCAGGGCCTGCTCGGGCGCCATGTAGTGAGGCGTGCCAAACACAACCCCCGCCTGTGTCAGGGGTCGCGGACCACTCTTGGTGCTCGTCTCGCTCAGGCGAGCGATCCCAAAATCGATGACCTTCGCGTGCTCAAGCACACCCTTTGTCTGAAGGATCACGTTCTCGGGCTTGAGGTCTCGATGGACGATCCCGTGGAGGTGTGCGTGAGAGAGCGCCGAAGCGATCTGCTTTACAATATGCAGCCCGCGCGCGATGGGCATGTGCCCAACGGTGGTGATGACCGACCGAAGCGGCTCGCCATCCACATACTCTAGAACTAAAAAGAGCGACCCATCCGCGAGTCGCCCAAAGTCAGTGACCTTCGCGATGTTCTCGTGATCGAGCTTGGCCATCGCTTGAGCTTCACGCTCAAATCGCGCCACCATTTCGTTGTTCTGCGAGAGCGACGCGTGGAGCATCTTGATCGCCACGCGCTTGTGCAGCGCGACATGCTCGGCGAGGTACACAGCGCCCATGCCGCCCTCGCCCAGCGCGCGGAGCACCGTAAACCTTCCGTCCACGAGCGTGCCAACGAGCGAATCTCCTGGGCCACCACGGCCGCTCGCGGTAGCGATCGGAGCGCCGGCCCCGGTGGGCGACGACTCCCCGGCCTGCACCGCGAGATGTGCGCCAGACAACGGGCTTGGCGTCACGGGCTTGACCATCTCGGTAGCCAACAGCGAGCCGTTGGCATCCGCCCTATTTTCTTGCAATTCGCCAGGTTGAGTCATCACCAGATCCCTAAAAATCCACGGCGTCGACCGCGATGACGGCCCCGGTCATGATGGTCATCGTCATCGTCGTGTCCGCGTCCGTGTCCGCGCCCGCGCCCGCGGTGCCCGCCGTGCCCTTCAACGCCAATGAAGATCCCAGGTTGCTCTACGACCAGAACGGGGGCCTCGACCACCACAGTCGGAGCGGCGACTACCACAGCCGGAGCGGCGACCACGGCGACAGTTGGACGCGCAACGACCCCTCCCACCACCACGAGCCCGTGATGCCCGCGCAACCCGTGGTAGCGATGCCCACGAATCTCAAGCGAAGGCACACCGATGACCACCGCGCCCTCCAGCGAGTCTTCGACGTTGACTACATAAAAATCACCCTCGCGTCGCGGCACCGCCTGCACTGTGCGCGTCGTACCGCGCAGCTCAATGCTGGGCAGCGTGACCACCTCTGGGGGCACCGGGTGGCCCTCGCGGTCGCTGACATACAGCCTCACCTCGCCACGGACAGGGCGCACCGTTTCGACCGTGTATTCGCCCACGATTTGGACTTCGCCTCCGTGCGCCGCGGTCGGCGCGAGCACGGGCGTCGCGACGGTCACCGCGGGTGTCACGAGGAGCACGGGATCCGAGGTTGGCGTGCTGCGAACCGAGAGCTCCACAGGGTAGTTTCCGGCTTCGACGGCGGGGAGGTGGCCCACATAGGCGTGGCTGGGCTCGTCGTAGGTCACCGCGACACTCACGGGGTCCTCGTCCGGCCGTCGCAGCGAGAGGGTGACCTCATGGGCATGCACCGGGTTGCCCGCGAGGTCCTGCACGTTGGCGACGACGCGCCCCCCCGCTTCAACACGGACCTCAGACCGAAGCGCCCCCGCCGCAGCGACCGCCGGTCTCGCGATCGAGGGTGGGCTCTCCGCCGTGACAGTCGCCGAAGGAGCGTCACCACAGACGCGCATCGCGCTCGCCAAGGTCATCATTGCTGCTACTCGCAACATCGCTTGGTCACTCCCATGTTCTGGCCATAAAATTCACTATACTTCGTTCGCTGGTCTCACGCCGCCAGCGAGTGGCGGAACCACAAAACCAAACGTCATCATACGACACCTCGTGGACCGGCATTCGACCGATTCGAAGGCTCAGTCCACTCTGTGCCGACGACAGCTTACTCGCGCACACACAAGGCTGCATGTGACTGTTTGAGAGCGGGTCTGCAAATCCCCTCAGGGTCGATCAATCAGAGAAAGTGCACGACCGTCTGCGTGCCGGGCACGGCCCTTACGGCAGCGCAGTACGCGCTTGGCCTCTAACGCTGGGCGGGTCGCTCAGGTCGTGGCGAGAGGGCCTGCCAGGGCGCGGAGAGGTCGAGAAGCAGGTGATCATACTGCCGCGCGGCGAGCAGCCGGGTTGAGCGCGCAGAGAGCGCATCGGACGCTGTCTCGAGGGCGATTTCTGGCCGATTATTCTTCTCGCTCAGATGCATGAGGACAACCGTCGCGACCGAGTCTGGGATCGCTCGGAGCAGCGTGTGGGTCTGTGCGTTCGACAGGTGGCCTCGCCATGAGCCAACACGGCGCTTGAGGAACGAAGAGTAGGGACCTCGCGCGAGCATGAGCTCGTCGTGATTGCTCTCGATCAACAGCGCACAGACGCTCTCATCGATCAGTTCGACGAGCCCCGGCGGGATCTCTCCAAGGTCGGTCGCGAGCACTGCAGCGTGCTCACCATCGCTGACCCGAAGCGCGACCTGTGGCGCGTCGTGCGGAAGCGGACATGGCTGAATTTGCAGAGGACCGAGCATCAAGAGCTCTCTCGGCGAGTAGCGACGCACGAGCGCGTCGTGCGGAAAATCCAGCGCCCTCGCCGTGGCATCCGTCACGTACGTCACGATCCCTTCGCGCTGCGCATACGCGAGGGCGTGCGCAGCGTGGTCGGCGTGGGCGTGGGTCACGATCAGGGCGTCGGGCGCGCGATAGCTCGCTCCCACGCTCCGAAGTCGGCTCCGAAGCGAGCCAGGGTCGAGCCCCGCGTCGACGAGCAAGACAAAGTCTTCAGTCTCGAAGAGCGTGAGATTTCCGGCACTTCCAGATGCCAAGATGCGGACTTGCATGGGGGCTTGCGTCGCAAGGTCGTAGCATGCTCGGGAGGCAAAACCACGACACTCTCTTGCACGTTCGTGGCTTCACAGCGGGAGGATGGCGTACCCTCCACAGTTCTATGCAGGTTGCCATTTCACAGGCCGGTCAGCTCGTCGGCGGACGCTATCGACTCATCGAGTTAGCTGGCGTTGGCGGCATGGCCGAAGTCTGGCGCGCCGAGCTCGAAGGCATCGAAGGATTCCGCAGAACCGTCGCGGTCAAACGCATTCTCAAGCATCTCTCGGTGTCCAAAGAGCACCGTGAAATGTTTGTGCAAGAGGCGCGACTTACCGCGACGCTTGATCACCCAAACATCGTGCATGTGTACGATTTTGGCGAGGACTCCCAAGGGCTCTATCTTGTCCTTGAGTGGGTCGAGGGGCTGACAGTCCGTGAGCTCATTCAGCTGCTCAATGAGCATGGACAGCAACCCTCGGCGGCGCTGGCGACCGCGATCGGCATCGAGGTGCTCAAGGCCCTTGAAGCCGCGCACGAGAACGCCATCACGATGCTGGACGGGAGCGAGCAAAACGCGCCGATTATTCACCGCGATGTCTCGCCGTCCAACGTGCTCTTGAGCGTCCGAGGCATCACAAAGCTTGCGGACTTTGGGCTCGCTCGCGCGATGCACAGCACCATCAGCAGCATGACTCCCGCGGGAATCGTGAAGGGCAAGCTGGCCTACATGGCGCCCGAGATTCTGCGCGGAAAGCCTGCATCCGGTCAGACCGATGTCTATTCAACCGGTGTCCTGTTGTGGGAGCTGCTCTCGTGTCGCCGAATGTTCAAGGGCGACGGCGATGTCATCTCGGCGCTTATGAGCAACAAGCCGCCGACCTCCATCCGTGTGCATCGCCCTGACCTCCCCGAGGTCCTCGCCGACGCAGTCGATCGCGCGCTCTTGGGTGACACCGAGCAACGCTTTGCATCCGCGGGCGATTTTGCACGCGGCCTCGCCGACGTACTGCGCACCATCCCCGAGCGGACCGATCGATCACGATTGGCCCGCGAGATGAAGAACGCGCTGATTTTTTGGCGCAGCTCCGAGGCCGGCAAGCGCTCAATGGCCGAGCGGGGCATCACAACCCCAGCAGCGTCGCCTGCGGCGCCACAACGTCCGGGACCACCGCCGGTCCCAAAACAAATCATTGGGAGCGGCAGCCCCGAGCCGTCCAAACAGTTTCTCGATTTGTCATTTGGGGCCATTCCCATGGATGGACGCCCCACCGTGACGCCCAGAACGCTGAACGACGACGCTGCGATTGAGCTCAGCGGGTCCTTCATCGAGATCGATTTCGAGACTGCAATTCCACTGGTCGAGACCGTGACGCTTCCCGCACCGGAGCTGAGCGACGCGTCCATTGACATCGATTTCGAGGTCAGCGACCCCTCTGTCGCGTTTGAGCTGGCTGCGCTGCGCAAAAAGCCCTGATCGGGCCGCGCACGTCTCAAGATTTTGCCTGCAGCGCGCTAGCCTCACGGCGCGCGGCGAGTCTACGATGGTGCGATGATGATCCGGCGGCGTTCAGGGTGGCTTGGTTGTGGCTCGATGCTCTTGGTTTTGGCTGGCTGTGGGCCCGTCGAAGAGCAGCGTGACGGGGCGCTCGCGGATCGCGCGGCGATGCCTGACGCCCCCGCGGTAGAGACCGGCGGTGACCGCGACGCAGAGGTCCCCTTCGATGGGACCGTGATCGCGTCTGACTCGTCGACTCCGCCCGAAGACGCTGCGATTTCGCCCATGGATGTGATCGCGCAAGATCGCGTCGTCCCGCCGAGGGACGCAACTGCAGAGGCCGGCGCCGTGGACGCTGGGCCCGCAGGCCGAATCCCGACGACGACACCGCCTCCGGGCATCCCCGCCATGCGAACCCAGGCCGAAGTCTGTGGCGTATGGAACACCTCGTACAACGCCGCGCGCATGGCCGGGACCTTCACCGCCGGTAGCCCTGCGTGCGCACCAGGCCGCCTACCCCAAAACGCAGTGGACGCGGCGGTCTTGATGTCGAACGTCCACCGATGGCTCGCTGGACTCACCAATGTCAGCGAAAATCCTGAGTTTTCACGATCTGCACAGGCATGCGCTGAGCTGCAAGAAGCCAACAACATGCTCAGCCACACGCCCCCCATGAGCTGGACTTGCTACACAGCGCTGGGCGCACAGGGCGCTGGACGCAGCAACATCACGTCGGGTGGCTCGACACCCATCGCGGCCATCGCGGGATGGATTGATGACACGCGTGACATCAGCATGACCCTGGGACATCGTCGCTGGATTCTCTTTCCGCCTTTGGGCCCCATTGGCTACGGCCAAGCGCGTCGCTACGCGTGTCAGTACGTTTTGGGACCCCGCGCAACGGGGAGCAAGACCTTCGTCGCGTGGCCCAACGAGGGCTTCACGCCCACCGAGTCGATGACGCCGCTCTGGTCTTTCTCAAGCTCGACCCTCGGCCTCACCGCGTCGACACGGGTCACCGTGACACGCAATGGCATGCCCGTGGCTGCCACTGCGCAGCTGCGCGCTGCAGGCTATGGCGAGCCAACAATCTCCTGGAATATGCCTGCGACCGCGATCACCGCAGGGTCGGTGATCAGCGTGACCGTCACCGGCCTCGCGGGCGGCATGAGCACGACCTACGAAGTGCGCCCCGTTCGCTGCGGTGGCTGAGTGATCGCACCGATGGCTCGCGTCTAGCGACCGCGCCGCGCGTGTACAATCGCGCGAGCCTCGTTGGCAATCCGCCCCACAAAGGGCGACGCGATGGGGTCCCCTGTCGACTCAATGATCGAGACGACCTGCGCAGGTCGCAGTCTTGGGTTTACGCTGAGCATTTTGGCTGCGAGGTTGGCCACGTTGGGCGAGGCCATCGACGTACCGCTGAGCGGCGTGCGCTCACCGTTTGGGATCACGCTGTCTACCTCGACGCCCAGGTCAAATACCCGCACACGCTGCATGTTGCTGTTGGTAAACACGGCCCAGTCGCCGTAGCGATCGACAGCTCCAACGACGAGCAAATTCGCTAGGTTTGGCAGCGACGCGGGGATCACGTCGTACTCAACTACGTCCTGATTGCTGTTGCCCGCCGCGACCACAAAGAGCGTCTCGGGGCACTCAGAGATCACCTTGGTCCAGGTCGCGCGGCGTCGCTCATGAATGACCACGGCGCGCGCTCGGACTTGCTCGTCGGTCTGGTAGCGCTGGGTCTCGTGGCGAAGCTGTTCTTCGATGTACTCCCGCGAAAACCCTAGCGAAGCGTTGACCACGCGCACGTGATGGAGCCTGATGTATTGGCCGATTTCGTCTGCGTTGTGAAGCTCTGCGTCGAGCTCTGCGTCCGTCGGCCCTCTGTCACGATAGACCCGCGACTCGCCTGCCCATGCGCTTCGAAACACGCTCAGCTGCGCGCCCGGAACCCCAGCCAACAAGATCCCCGCGACGTGCGTCCCGTGCGCCCACTCGCCGATGGCATCCAGCCGCTGATCGAGCTGCTCCTGCGCTTCTGCAGTGGTCACCGAGCGAACGAGCGTGAGCACTCGTTGTGCGGCGGGCGTGCTGGCCATCCCCGCGCGCAGGTCCATGACTCCCCGAAGATACCCAGCGTATTGCGTGATGGTCTCTGCTCCAGGGTCGTACAAATAGCCTCGCTGCGCGCTGTCAGGATCGGCATAGATTCCGTGGCGATCATCGACCATGCCGTTGCCGTCGTCGTCGCGTCCGTTGAGCGTCTCGCGCTCGTTGGTCGCGAGTTGCGAGGCAAAGAGCGACGTCGCCGTCCCCGTGTCCCAGACAGCGACTTGCACAGGACGCGTACCCGTTTGATGCTGCAAATCGACAGTCGAAAATGCATACGCTGTGCGCGGCGGTCGCTGCTCGAAAGCCGCACGCGCTTGCTCGACAGCCGCGAGATAAGTGCTCCGCACTTGCACGATGTGCCTGAGCAAAACATCGGTCTGGAGGACCGCCGTCGCGGTCTCGGGCGTGACCATCGAGCGCCGAACATTGCCTAACCGTGCGTCGAGCTGCTCGACCCGCTGAAAGAGCTGATAGGCCACCGTGGCGCCCTGAAATCGCACCATGGGCATGGCCGAAAACAGCGCGAGGAGGGCCTGCGTCTGCGCGGCAGGGTCGTCACCCGCGAGCACCCGCGTGGCCTCGGCGAACAAGAGATTTCCTACAAACGCGCTGTTGCGGTTGCGGGCTCGGGCGCGGCAAAGCGAGACCAACGCGAGGGCCTGCCGCGGCTCGTTCTCGGTGAGCGCGACGAGGGCGAGGTTCATGAGCTCGTCGACCGCTTTGCCTGAGAGTTCAGGGGCCGATTGCGCGTCTTGGGCATAGTCCGCGAGGCGCGCGAGATTGAGCTGCGGAGCATGCTCGGCGAGCTTGCGATGTGCATGCTCACGGACCAGTCTACGGAGCGAGTCTTGCGTGTGCGAGTCCCATGGTGAGCGTGCGATTTCGCTTACCAACACGGCATCGCTGGGGCCGGCGTCGTGCACCTCCGCGTCGCGCGCGGCGGGCTGCTCTGCGCCGCTCGCGGACTGACCCGTTGCGTCAGTGCGCTGCGGCTGACAGCCACAGAGGGACAGGGCCAGAACGCCAAAACGCGCTTTGGTGCGCAAATTTGCAGAGAGAAATCGTTGACTCATGAAGCGATGAGGGTCGCCAACTTTGCTCCGAGATGCAAGCAAGCGAAGTGAGACCCCCACTCGCGCCCCCGCGTGCGGTGTGCGTACAATCTCACGATGAATCACCGATGGATCTTTGGCCTGCTCGGAGCCGGTGCCTTGTGCGTGATTGGACTGCGCGCGGTCGCGTCCACAGATCCGGTCGCAGCGAGCTCAGGCACGGCCTCGGCCGAGTCGATCCCGTCTGTGGTCACACTCGAGGCGGGCACGACGGACGACGAAGTCCGTGTTCGCTTGCGACGATTCGATCAACCACAACCGCTGCGTGAGCTTGGCACAATTCGCATGACGCCGAGCTCGGCGTGGCGCGGTGCGCTCTATCAAAACGCAGGACGCAGCGCGGTACTCGTCGTGGGCGCGACCCTTCCGCTCTCAAGTACCAGCTACGACAGCGCTCTGTTCTTGGTCGAAAACGGGACGTCTCGCACGCTGGTCACCGGACTCGCGCACGCATCGGGTCCCTTGGTGACCGAGCGAGGGGTCGTGCTGGTCCAACGCGGCCGAGATGGGCAAGAGCCTAGCTTCCCCGCGACTGGCGGACAGGCCCTCGCCGAGCGCGTCGATTCGCTCGAAATTTCTGCGGTAGATCTCTCCACCGGTGTGACCCGATCGGTCTGGCGCGGCGAGGGTCCTCTGGCCTACCTCGCCACCGCCCTCCACGACAACCGTGTGCTGATTTATCACATGGCCCCCGAGGGCGCTTATCTTCGCACGCTGGACACAGAGACGCGCGAGACCACGACCGTCATGGGCCCCATGCCCGCGCTGGCGCGTGATTTTAGCTACGACAAGCTCCGCAACGAGGTGACCTTTGTTCGTGCCGAACGCGTGGGCTCTGAGACCTACGAAATCGTCACGGTGGCGCTCTCAAACGGCGCCTCTCGCGTGAGGCTCCGAAGCCCCAACGAGCACCTCATGCCACGCGTATTGCGTGACGGCGAGATCGCGTTTTCGTCTGCAAACGATCAGGGTTTGAGCCTCTTGCGGGCGAGCGACACCGAGGGCCACTCGCTCGCGCCCCTCGGCGCTGGATCAGACGCTGTCGTTGCCGAAGATGGGCGCGGAGCGTGGCTCGCCGTGCGACACCTTGACCCACAGACGAGGCTCGACTCGTTCGCCATCGTGCACCGGGGGACTCGTCAGCAGTTCACGTTTTCGGACGCCAACGCGCCCGTTGAGCTCGTCGGATTTTGGCAGGGAGGTTCGCTTTGAACGCTCGCACTTCGAACGCCACCGCGCTCGCATTTCGGCTGCTGTTTGCCGCACTGTTTGCGACCGCGCTCTTCGCGAAATCCAACCTCGCCGAGGCCCAATGCAGCACCGGCGCGTGTCCGCCGTGTGAGGGTTGCCGTGTGCGCTCGGCGGCTGGCTCAAATCCTTCCACAGCGGACATGGCGACGCTGTTCAACCGCATCGCGACGGGCCCTCGAACCTACGGATCACTCGGCTGGAACTTTGGCGGAGCTGACACCCTCGGCGCGGGCGCTGGCTGCTGTGATGGCTCAAGCGCGACGCCCTGCCCATCGGTCGCGGCGACGTTTCCGTGCCTTCTACTCAAAGCGATTTATTACACCGAGAGCGGCTGGAGGCAGTTCTGCACAACCGGACGCACGGTGATCGCGTTTGATTGTGGCTACGGGATCGCGCAGGTCACCTCGGGCATGAGGCCAGGCGACACGAGCTCGTTTGATCCCAACCGTGTCGCCGGCGAGGCTGCCTACAACGTCTCCGTCGGTGCAGCGATTCTGGCGGGCAAATGGCGTATTGGAGCCTGTGTCGGGAGCAACGATCCGACCATCGTCGAGCACTGGTACTTCGCGACCTGGGGCTACAACGGCTTTGCGACCAAGAACAACCCCAACAACCCCATGTACCGCGCCGACCGGCCAGAGTTTAACTCAAGCGCCACAGCGCGAACGCGAGGCAACTACCCGTATCAAGAATTGGTCTGGGGATATGCACACTATTCTCCATCGACGGCACACTGGACGGGTCAGCAACTGGGCTACCCGAGGCGCAGCGAAATCTGCGCGTCCTGTGGGTTTCCGATGGCCAACGTGAGCGAGCCCAGCGTGCGCACTCCCGCGGCGTGCAACAGCGCACCAGTCGGGCCTCGGTTTGGTGCGCAGTTTGTCTCACAGAGCTTTCCGGTGGCGGCAACGACACTGGATCTTGCCGCGGGAGCCCAGCGCGCGGGCTTCATCGAGCTTCGCAACATCGGGACTGACACGTGGCGCCCAGGCGAGATCTTTCTCGGAACAACTCAGCCTCGCGATCGGTCTTCCATGGCACGAGGCTCGGACTGGGTGAGCGCCAACCGCGCCGCGACGATCGATCGCGTGGTAGCTCCTGGTGCCACTGGCAGGTTTAACTTTTCACTCAGGGCACCCAACACATTGGGCCAGGAATTCAGCGAGTATTTTGGCGTCCTTCGCGAGGGCGTGTCGTGGTTTAGCGAGGCGGGCCAAGGTGGCCCACCTGACAACCAGCTCCAGGTTCGCGTGCGCGCAGTGAGCGCCGCGGCCATGGACGCCGGAGTGGCAGACGCGATGGTTGCCCTCGACAGCAGCACCCCTTTCGACGCCAACGCCGGCGACGTTTCAACACCGCGCGATGGCACAGCAGCGACCGACTCAGCCCTCCGTGACGCAAGCGCAGACAGCCGGCGCGTGACCCCTGAAATGCCAGGCTGCGGTTGCACGATTCCCGGCAAAAATCCAAGCAATTCTGGCCAATCGCTCGCCCTCGCCGCGGCCCTCACCGCGGTGGCATTCTCTCGTAGACGCCGACGCTAACGGAGCCCTTTCCCCCAATGGATCTCGACAGCCCTTCTGCCACGCCCTACCGCGACACGGGACCCAAGCGCGCCACGCGAGTCACGGTCGGGTTGAGCGCGCAGACATGGCGGCTTGAGTGGGGTTGTGTGTTCGCGTTGCTCGCGTTGACCGGACAGCTGCTCACGCCCCGTGAGACACGGCTGCGGTGTATCAACACAAATGGTCAGCGAATTTGCTCAGTCATTCGCTACACCGCGCTGACCGAGAGCGCTCGCTCCATCAACGTGACGGCCAACTCCGCGGTGCGGGTTTTGGCTCCGAATGCCGCGCTCACGGCGACTCCCGCCAGCGGTTTCGAGGTCGCCACACTGGGTATTGCCAACCGCACTTTCTGGTTTGACGAGCGCTGGTATCGCGCCTCGATCGACCAACCACCCGTGCGCGGGCAGTGGCACCACGACGACGACGCACCCAACGCACTTCGCAGATGGTTAGCGGACGAGGACGCGCACTCCATCGAGATCCTTCAGCCAGGGAGTGTGTCCCCATGGCTGCTCGCCTTGATCACCTCGGTGCTGGGCGCGATCGCGGTCTCGATCGCCGTGGCGATCACTGCGCGCCGCAGAACGCTTGAGTTGACCAGTGATTTTGCGGGACGCCGAGCGACCCTACGCGTCGCGCGGGGTTGGCGGCGACCCAGTGAGTGCTCAGTGGATCTCGCGCAAGACGTGATCCCGAGGCTCGCGCTGGAGCCACCAGGACCCCGGCTCGTGATCGAGGGTCCAGGCGGCGCAACACACACACTGTTCGAGTGTCGCGACCCTGGTGACCTAGACGCAGCACGCGCGCTCACCATCGAGAGCGCTTCGTCGCGCACACGCCCGCGTTCGACCTGGAATATCACTGCGCAATTGCATCTCCCGGTGGCCGTCGTTGTCGCGATTACCGTGGGGCTCGCGGTCGCGGCCGTCTCGGTTCGCGCGGCGCGCCCCCAGCTGCAAACGACTGGGAGACTTGAGGTCCACGCAACGAGCACGTGTGAGATGGACGGCATGACCTTGCTCGCCGGCGGGCGGGTCTCGTACGCGCTCCCCATCGGAGCCCATCGCGTAACCACCCGACATCACGAAACAACAGTGACTCACACCGTGCAGATCGCGCCCGGCCGCACCTCGACGCTTACCTGCCCTGCCCCTTAGTCTGTTCTGCGATCTGCCTTGCGCGAACGCGCTCTCGGAGCGCCGTCAAGAGCGCAAACAGCGCGGACACTCCCAGCGTCCACGCCGCCAAGCGAGGCCACGAAATGAGACTGCGCGGACCTTGTGAGCCGACGTGAGCGGCGAGCGCGGTGATCACATCAGGGTCGTCGACGCCTTGGTAAATAAACGATAGATTTCCGCTCGTTGCGGGAGCAAACCACTCGACCCGGCGCGCGAGGGTGAGCGGCTCGTCGGTCTCAAACCTGGACCACATCGCGTCCACGTTGCGCGCGGCTGTGAACGGCGTGGGCTGGACCAAGACGCGCGCCTGGCCGCCACTTCCACTCGCCGCGACGCGCCTCGCGATGTCACCCGCCATGCGTTGACGGTCCTCGGTGCTGCCAAATCCGCCCTCTGCTTGGATGAGCTGAAGCATCGCAAACGCTCGGGTCCCAGAGGCCGTCATGCAGCGCACCACGGTGCGCGCCGCACCGTTGGCCAACACTGAAAAATCACTGGGACATCGTGCGCGTAGGTCAGGGCTCTCGGGCGCCCCCCACGGCGTCGCGCCTTCGATGGTCTCGAGCCACGCGGCCATCACGGGCGGCTGAATGATCGCCGCGCGAGGCCCGTGCACCACCGAGAGCAACCCGTAGCGGCGGCCCGCAGACAAAAAATACACATCTGCGACGAGGTTTCCGTCGGTGAGCTCAGCGGTCATGCTCCACCGCGCGCGCGATCCCGCGAACACCTCGCTGGCCACGGATCGATCCGCGGCAAACCCTTGCGCGATCGCCCACTGGCGGAGCGTTGCCTCACTGGGCGCGCCGCTCAGACTCCACCGCCACCAGACCGTCGTGCGCTCACGGAGCTCACCCAACGCGCTGCACGCGCCCAAGGTGGCCGCCATCCCTGCCGGGGGTGCAGCGGTGCTCACCACCCACCCTTGCGGACACGGTGGCGCCGCCAGGGCCTTTGCGCGCAATGTCCAGCCTGCCGCGAGGCCTCCCCCAACCATCGCTCCCAGCAACGCGCCCCCAATGACTCTCAACACTCTCACGCCATGCTCCCTGCTTCGCGGTGCCCCAATGCTGAGCCCAGAGCCAAGCTCGCACACTCACAGGCCCAGGCGACAGAGCCAAAGCACCCCAGTCACAGACATCACGACGGCGGTCCCAGGGGTGGGTTTGCGTCGCGTGTATTCTGCACGTGGGAGAAAAACAAAGGGACGAGACGTCGGTGGATGAGTGCTTTGGTCTACGGCCACTCTCGGTGACTCGCTCCAATGCGGATCCAACGCTGACGTTCGTCCCTCGCAGAGCCGCGACCCGCGCGACTCACAATGAACGAGTATTGCTCTTTTCGCACTTTGCGCAAGTCCAAAACTCACAGCATCGAACTTTTTTACCGGAGCTCTCCGTCTGGGCTGGCGAGCTGAGCGAGCAAGTGGTTGAAGTCCGCGGCTGTATCAAGCCATCGCGACGGGAGGGCGTGCGTGTGGGGTTGCGCGAGACAGAGCTGCTCGTGGGCGCGCGCGGCTTGGTCTCTGAGCGAGTCCAGATCCGACGCATCGAGACCGATGACTTCGCGGTTGAGTGACAACCACACCAGCGCAGCGAGGTCGCACTGAAGCTCGGTCGCTGCGCGCGCCTCGAAGCTTCCGTGGTTGTGAAAATGCGACCAGTCGTGCAGCCCCCAGAACAGCGCGTCGAGGTTGTCTGCGATCAGCCAGAGCACACTTCGCGGCTCAATTCGCTGCTCAAACAGCTCGTCGGTCGCGTCATCAATGGCGTACGGCGCGAGGCACATGGCTTCACCCACGCCCGAGGCTCGCCCGACATGGAGCCTCGCGAGCTCCGCAGGGATGCGCAGCACCTCGCGCGAAAACACGAAGGCCATGCCAGTGGGGTCTGTGCTCCGCGCGTTGCGCACGAGCGCTGGTGCGTGGCATCGCCAGGTGATGGTGGTCGAGGGCCACCACGCGAAGTGGTCAAACACGCCCTCCCCCACGAGACAGGGCAGCGGAGGAGTGAGCAGCTCGACGTCGCGCCAAGGTTCGCGGTCCACCATACGCGGCGATGTACCCCAAGTCGGCAAAGCTAGGCTACACCTCGGACTCCATGACGATGATCAAGTCGATCCCCGGGCTGCTTGCCTCACTCGCGCTCAGCGTGACGCTCATTCACTGCGGCGAAGCCCCTCCGGCGTACTCTGAAGTGCAAGCCATCTTGACCAGCTCTTGTGCGGTCGGCAACAGCTCGTGCCACAACAGCGCGAGCGGTATGGCGCGGTTTCCGGGGCTGGCGGCAGCGATGACACCTGCATCGATTGTGTCTGTCAATTCGCAGCAGATCGCGATGCCCTTGGTCACGCCTGGGAGCCTCGAGCGGAGCTATCTCTGGCACAAAATCAACGGCACGATGAGCACGCTCAGCGAGTGTCGCGCGATGGGCGCCGACTGTGGACAGCGCATGCCCATGGTCGGCGGCGGCGAGCTCTCGATGATGCAACTGGACGTCATCCGACGATGGATCTTGGCCGGCGCCCCCTCGCGCTAGCTTCGCGCTTAGACCCTGGCAAAATCCAGGAAGCCCTTGTCCACATCGAAGGACAAGAGCCTCACTCGAAAGCGATCGCCTACGTCTTTGCCATGCCAGCCACGCTCAAGCCGCCCTTCGACCGCGGGGTGCTTGAGACGCACCCAGGTGCCCTTGGAGCTCGCGCCCACAACCACAGCGCTAAACGTGTCGCCCACTCGGTCCGCCATCAACAGCGCAGCCGCGCTCTTTTGCACCTTTCGCTCGACCTTCTTCGCAGAGTGCTCGCGCTCTGAGCAGTGCTCTCCGAGGCGCACGAGGTCATCGAACGAGTAAGGGCTGTTGTGTCCAGCGTGCAACGCCAGCAAGAGCCGCTGCGAGATCACGTCGGGATAGCGTCGGTTGGGCGCGGTGGTGTGTGCGTAGTCTTCGATGGCCAAACCAAAGTGCCCTGGCTTGGGACCATTGGGGGCCTTCGCGAGATACTCACCGCGTCCCACGAGTTTGATAACAGCCAGCGAAATCGCAGAGAATTCTTCGGGCTTATCGATCCTGATCGCGCGCAAAAACGCGGCGAGCGCCGAGGGCGAGGCCACGGGCGGGAGTTTAAAATCGTAGGCCGCTGCGAGGTCCACGATGCGGTCCCAGCGCTCGGGGGTCTTCACGGCCCGGCGGAGGGTGGGATATCCCGCCGCGTCCAGGCTCCGCGCTACCGCTTGGTTAGTCGCGATCATCAGCGACTCGATGACTTCGTTGGCTTGGTTTTGCTTGCGGTAAGTGACGTCGATCACGCGACCGGATGCGTCGCGGACCGTCTTGGGTTCGGAGTTGTCCAGACCGAGCGCGCCGTTGTCAATGCGGCGCTGACGCAGCGCCTGGGCGATCTTGTCGTGCCAGCGAATTTGCTGCTCGATCATCGGATCTCCGGCGATGCGCTTGGGGACTTCGCCGCGCCCCTCGAGCCACGGACCGACGCGGTCGTAGTCAAGCTTGGCGAGGTTGCGCACGACGGCCGGGTAGTGCGCAGATCGCAGGACCTGACCGTCCGGCGTGATGTCCATTTCGGTGACGATCGACAGCCGCGTTTCACCCGGAAGCAGCGACGTCGCCGCCTCGCTCATCGAGCGATCGATCATCGGAAACATGCCGCCCGCCGTGTAAATCGACGTGGAATTTTGCATGGCTGCGTGATCGACCGGCGACCCCAAGGGCGCGTAGCAGTCGACATCCGAGATCGCCACATAGAGACGAAAGACGCCGTTCTCTAGCTCCTCGGCGACCTCTAGCTGGTCGAGGTCTTTGGACTCTTCGTTGTCAATCGAGGTCCACGGAAGGTGGGTTAAATCCCTCGCGTCGCGCTCGCGGATGGCGGTCCCGAGCGTTGGCAGACTGCGCAGCTGCTCGCGCGCGTCCGGGGGTGTCTCGACGATAAAGTCGCGCTCCAGCAGAGCCTTTTTCGCAATCTCGTGTAGGTCGATGCGATCATCGATCCCATTGTTGTCGCGGTCGATCATGGGGCAGCTCCCTCCTCTCGGAGCACGCCCCAGCATCCCACATCTCCCGCTGTGCACTGAGACAATCCTCGCCACCCGTGCCGCTCGGTCGGTGTCTCACTTCACGTGGGCTTCAAAGGTCATCCCAGCGCGCTCAAGTCTCGCTCGGAGCGCGTCGCCCATCGCGACCGCGGGGGTGAGCACGCCGGCAAACGGAGGTAGGTCTGCTTGGTCAAATGCAAGACAAAGCGCGCTCTCGGCGACCATCTTCGCCGTCTCGCTGTAGCCAGGATCGCCGCCCTTGACGAGCACGTACCCAGAACGCGCCTCGGTTCGCCCTTCGTAGCGACACTCAAACCAGCTGCGGTCACGCGTGGCTTGGTCGGGTCCGTCCCCTGACGGGATCTTCGATGCCAACCAGTTCTTGGTCACTTCGGCCTGCGCAAACGCAGCGACCGCTGCGACACCGCCCACGAGCCCGATCACTTGCGGCAGCCGCTTGAGCGCGATGTAGTGGGCATAGCGAACATCGGGTCCATAGCTGCTCAGCGTTCGTGCGGACTGAAGAACAATCCACGGATCAATGGTGGGCATCGGAAGCACCCACGCGCGCAGCGACTTGCGGTAGCCGGGCTTGGACGCGAGGGCGCGAATGGTGCGTCCCTGCGGTTGCGGACGACGTGTCGATCCGCCAGATGATTTGCTGTGCCGCAGCTCGCTCATCGCGTTGAGCGCGGACTGCCACGTGCCGCCAGAGAGCTTGCCATTGGCGCGGACAAAGCCCTCAACCTCGAAGAAGCGCAGCGGCGCGAGGAGCTGCGCCAACCAGTGCACGCCCAGGTCATGCGGCACGCTGTCAAAGCCACAACAGTGAACAATTCTCACACCTGCTTCGCGCGCAGGACCATCATATTGTGTGAGCATTTGCTGCACAAAAGCGGGCTCACCTGTGATGTCTGCGTAGTGTGTGCGCTGCGCTACGCAGGCACCGACGACTCCCGCACCGTACTTGGCATACGGGCCGACGGTGGTCAGCACGACGCGCGTGCGGCTGGCCATGCTCTCGAGCTCTTGCGCGTTGTCGGTGTTCGCCTCGATGATCTCGGGCGAGACCCCAACTCCCTCGAGCTGCTGGTGAACCGACGCGAGCTTGGCGCGTGATCGGCCTGCGATTGCCCAGCGCAACGGTCGCGCTGTGGTCGCCGTCGCGAGGTAGCGCGCGACCAGCTGTCCGGTAAAACCAGTCGCTCCGAGGAGGACCAAATCAAACTCACGTTCGTGCTCCATGTGGGCGCAGTGTCACGCAGCGAGCGCGTGTCGCGCTAGCCCCAACCGGCGACGAGCGAGCAATTCGTTCCCCCTCTGATGCCCTTTAAGAACGCAGACAAATCAGCGAAGATGGTCATCCGCGCTGCCTACGCTCAGACGCTCCGAACCCGCTCAGATTCGGTCACTTCGACGCGATCAAACCGCGCGGCACCCTCCGGGAGAGCGGCCGGTGTGGCTGTGACGCTCAGCGCATCGGGATCTTGCAGATAGAGCGAGATCACTTCGCGCAGAGGGCCCATGAGCAGGTCTGCGAGCACATCTCCTGCGTCGCTCATCGCGCGGACTCGCAGCTCGCGCGCCAACCGAGCGGGCACCTCGCCGGTGGTCTTCGGCAGCGCGGAGAGCGCGGCAGAGAGCACAGACGCGAGGATCGCGGCGCCGAGCTCGGTCTCGAGAAAGACCGCCACGCGCGCGCGAAATGCGTCGTCGCCAGGGGACAAGTGACGCGTGAGCAAGCCCACGAGGGGCTCGCGCATGAGCTTCACAAACTGCGAACCGGCGGTGCGCCAGCCGGCCTCGGTCGCTTCGACCTGGAGCTTGTCCAACAGTGGATTTAAGACTTGGTTCTTCACGGTTGCCTCTTGAGTAGTGGGAGTCATGGTTGCCGAAGTGGGGGCTGTCGTGGGCGCCTCGACGGAGAGCCCTCGTGCGAATTCTGCAAGGCTTTTTGCAGTACGTTGGAGCCACGTCTTGCTAGCGATCGAGAGCTCAGGGTCGTCTAGAATGGCCCTCTCCGCGAGGCCCTCTGCCGCGTCGAGAGAGAGCCACGCGAGAGACTCGTTGAGCACCTGCGGCGCGATCGAGCGGGCCGAACGCCGCACACGATCGGCGCCCTCGGCGAACACCTCGCGAGGGCGCGCCTGGGGTCGCGCGAGGCGCGTCAGTCCGTGGCTCAGCTGATCGAAGTACGCGATGACCACCGACGGATTTGCGCGGTGCTTTGTGCTCGCGTTGCGCACCTCAAGCAGCACCTTTCGGGCTGCCGAAATCGCGTGATCGAGCTCGGCCGCGGCTGGCATTACGTCGTTGGCGCGCGCGTCCGGGAGGCTGATCGCGGCCGCGAGCGCTTGGCTGAATTCGGTCTTCATCGTCTGCCCTCGGGTTGAAAAAATGGCGGCGGTACAGCCCCCATGTGTGTGAGGTTCGGATCGTGCTGCGAGAGATTGACTCGCGCGAACGGGCTCTTGCGGGCGCTGATGCGCAGCTCGCGTCGAGACGAAGCGATGCATGCGCATGTTGAAGTGCCGTTCGTCGGGTGTTTGGGTAAGGTCCGTGGCGTGGAGGTGCGCCGCGATTGGGCGATGGCACCATCACGTGTGCTGTGTGCTTTTTTGCTGATCGATCGTGCAAAGGCCAGCGGGCAAAGCTCACGCGCCGCACGGGGCCTGCTCAGGCGACAGTGGCGGATGAGTGAGCACGCGCGCGCCGACGGTCAAGCGACAAAATTTGTCTTTGCGCTGCTTGCCTGCTGCGAGAAGTAACCGCGAGCGAATCGTGTACGCTTGGAGCATCTCGAGATGGCCACTTGTCACGGTCGCGAGCGCGAGCTTGCGTTTATTCTTTCGCGCCTAGAGGCGACCAGCGCCCACGGCACGGGCTTGGTCGCTGTGGGAGGGCCCGCGGGGATCGGAAAGTCGACGCTCTTGACGGAGGTTCGCGAGCGGGCTCGGCTCGGTGGCTTCGCGGTGCTCGAGGGGTACTGTGTCCCGCATGCGGCCTTCGCCCCGTGGAGCGCGATCGCTGGGCAGGCCCTGGCTTTTTTGCGTGCAAAACAAGAGCAAGAGCAGCTCCCGCCAGGAGACCTTGAGGCGCTGGCGCCGTTGATTTCGGGCCGCCCCCCACGCGAAAAAGACGAAGACGACGAGGGCGCGCTGCGCTTCGCAGAGGCTGTCGCTCGGTTGCTCGCCGCGGTGGGCCGCGTGCGCCCTGTGCTGGTCTTGCTGCGCGCGTTTCAACACATTGACGACTCGTCGCAGGTCCTCTTGCGTACGCTTCTCGACACAGCGGGCCCCGTCGGAGAGCCCACTCCCGGAGCTCCGGCCGCGTTGGTCTTGGTTGCGCATCGCCCCGGTCACCAGCGAGACCTCGCCGACCATCCGCGGGTCGCGACGGTCAACCTTGAGGGGCTCGACCTCGATGGGGTGCGCAAGCTCGCCACGCAGGAGCAATTTCTCACGCGATTGCACGCGATCACGGGAGGCTCACCCGACGCGATTCTCTCGCTGTTGGACCGCGCGTCCCTGCCCCGCGCAGCCGAGTCTCAGTCACGAATCTCTCCGTTGGGTGAGCAGCAAAAGTTGCTCCTCGCGGCGCTCTCGCTCGCGGGTCGACCGCTCCCGATGCAGGTGCTCGCTGCCGCCCTCTCCGTCGATTCGAGCGCGGGTACGCGGCTGCTGCCAGCCCTCGTTGACGCGAAGCTGCTGTGGCGAGACCTGGACACGACGGTGGGCGACGTGGTGGTGGGCCTCGAGCTCGCGGATGACGGGCTCGCTGCGATTCACACGCTGGATGCCGACCGGATCGCAAAGCTCGAACACGGTCTCGGGGAAGCCTTGCAAGACTGGGGGCGCGTTTCTCCTGAAGAATCTCTGGCACATTTACTGCGTGGCGAGCGCCCCTCGGCGTTTGTCTCGCGCGCAGTCGAGATCGCAAAGCAGCTGCTCTTGCGCCACGCACCTGCGAGCGCGCTGCAGCTCATCAGCTCGAGCGCTGCACACGCGAGTCGCGAAGAGCTTCAGCTGCTGGCACCGATCGCCGTCGAGACCGCGCGCGCTGCAGGTCGCCCCTCGGACGCCCAGCGTGTCGTCGAAATGGCACGAAACGCTGCGCCCGAGAACGCAACACTCGCAAAACTCGAGGCAGAGCTCTCTCTCGCAGTGGGCGCCCTGGACGCGTGCGAGGCGGCACTTAAGCAAGCGAGGCTCTTGGACGACGCCTCTGTGCCGACGCTTCGAGGACAGATTGATGCGATCGCGGCCGAGCACGCCTTTCAGCGGGGCGCGTTGGGGGCCGCCGAGCAGTTCGCGCAGGCCGCGATCGACCACACGCCGGACACGAGCTCGGTGCATGTTCAGGCACGAAATACGCTGACCAAAGTGTACCTCTGGCGCGGAGATCTCGACCGCGCTTGGGACTGGACCCAAGAGCACATCGCCACGGCGAGAGAGCGAAACGCGACGACCGAAATTCTCCGTGGGATTATTAACCTCGGCGTGATCGCGGTGAGACGCGGCGATCTCGACGACGCCGCGCGCCACTTCGAGACCGCGCGGTCGCTCTCGTCGCGTGGCGGCTCCATGATGATCCGTGGCGTTTTGCGCGAGAATCAGGCCGTACTGGCTCATCTTCGTGGGCACTTTGGCGAGGCCCTCACGCTCTATCAAGAGGCCCTGGGGATCTTGATCCGTGTAGGACATCGGCAGTTTTTGGCGCGCGTAGCGAACAACCTCGGAGAGCTCTACGTTCAGGTCGGCGAGAGCGCGCGTGCGCGGAGAATGTGCGACTACGCCGCGCAAGTGGGGCGCGGATTTGCGCGAGGTCTTGTAGCGGAGGGGCTGCTCTTGCGCGGACAGATTGAGCTCTACGACGGACACCACGACCAGGCTCGCTCAGCCCTGCACGAGGCGCTCGCGATGTTCGCGCAGACCGGTGAAAAAGCACGCGCTGCGGAGGCCCACGTGCTCTTGGCTCGCGTCGCTCTCGCCGAGGGAGAGCTCACACGCGCGCGCGCTGCGCTTGAGCACATCGACGAAGACGTCGACGCGACCGGCGTTCGCGTCGCTTCAGAGCGGCTCAAGATCACCGCAGAGCTAAAGCGCGCCGAGGGCCTCGATGGCACAGAGCAAGCACGCGCCGCGCTGGTGTTGGCGGAGCGCGCAGGCGACACAGATCTCAGGCTACGCATTCACGTTTTGACTGGCAAATCGCTACTTGATCGTGGAGACATCGCGGGCGCCCGTGTTCAAATGGACGCCGCGATCGCGCTCCGCGAGCAGCTCTTGTCGCGCGTCGGCGAGGCGCTCCGTGACACCTACGAGAGCAGTCTTGAGCGTGCGGGACTCAGCAAGCTCAGGGCACAGATCGAGCAGACGCATGAGCGCCTGACACCGCAGCTCTCAAGCGATCAACCACGCCCTGCGCGCGTGAGTATCACAGACGATTTGCTCGGCGGTCTGATTGGCAGCGGGGCCGCCATGAGCGCGCTTCGGCGCCTGATCCTGCGCATTGGGCCTGCGGACACGACGGTATTACTCCGCGGCGAGACCGGCACCGGCAAAGAGCGCGTGGCCGAGGCGATCCATCGGAGCTCTCGACGACGCAATGGCCCCCTGATCAAGGTCAACTGCGCTGCGATCGGCGAGGGCGTGTTGCTCAGTGAGCTATTTGGCCACGAAAAGGGCGCATACACGGGCGCGGTGGGGCGCCGCAAGGGGCGCTTCGAAGCAGCCGACGGTGGGACCATTTTTCTCGACGAAATCGGGGATATTTCGCTCGCAATGCAGACTGCGCTCTTGCGAGTTCTTCAAGAGCACACGTTCGAACGGGTCGGAGGAAACACCCCCATCCGGGTCGACGTCCGGGTCATCGCAGCGACCAACAAGAACCTCGAGCAGGCGATGCGCACGGGGCAATTTCGCGACGACCTGTACTATCGACTCGCGGATATCACTGTAAAATTGCCGCCGCTTCGCGATCGACTCGAAGACATCCCGCAGCTCGCAGCCCACTTTCTGATGATGGAGGCCGCCGCCGGACAGCTTGAGCCCAAACCGCTTAGCCCGGCGGCGCTGCGGCGACTGAGCGAGCACGCGTGGCCGGGCAACGTGCGTGAGCTCTCGAGCAAATTGCGCAACGCCTTGGTGATGTCCGAGGGCGACATGATCGAAGAGTTGGACCTGGATTTGCCCACACCGGAGGCGAAGTCATGGGACCGCGACAACGGCCCCGTCGCGGGCACTGAGCGCAATGAAATCGAGCTGGTCTATGAGCGAATCCGAGACGGAGGCATCCCGCTCTTCGAGATGCGCAAAGAGCTCGAGCGTGGATGCATTGAGCGTGCGCTTCACGAGGCCAAAGGAAACATCACGCGCGCAGCAGCGCTCTTGGGGATGAAACGCCCGAGGCTTTCTCAGCTTGTTCGCGAGCACGGGCTTGCGAAAGGCACCGAAGCAGGGGACACTTCGGAGTCATGAACAAGCTCTTCGTCGTGCTCGCCCTCGCCGGTCTCTTGGGCGGATGTGCAACCACCACCAGCGGCTTTGTAGCGGCGCAGGGGCCTAACTCTACGGGACGCGCCGTAGCGACCCAGGGATCGACCCAGTCGCGCGGCTTGGATGGCGCCAACCTCGCTGAAGCCAACGCGGACCGTCGCAATGGTGGAGAGACCCGCGGGATCCCGACCCCCCAGCCGGTGCGCGATCCCTCGATGGTGAGCTACATTCCAGTCCCACAGCCGCCCATTCCCATGCCTGACCGTGGATTTGGCTACTCGGCCCGTCCCGTCGATCGCCGCTGATCGGGGTCTTTGTGGGGCTGTGAGGGCGGGTTGACTGCGATGGGGTTGGGGCGGTGCGCACTTAGCGACCGCGTGAAGCCTACTCGGCGTCGATGGCGGTGGTCTGCAAGCGCTTGGGCAGCTGGTGCTTCATGCGATCGCGTTTGACCTGTAAATAGCGCAGCGAATGCACGTTGGGTCGGATCAACACTGGGATGCGTCCGGACACTTTGGTCCCGAATGAAGTGAGCCCCTCGGCCTTGTCGGGGTTGTTGGTCATCAGCCGAACGGACTGCACACCAAGCCACCGGAGCATCGCTGCGCTCTGATGATATCGACGCGTGTCATCGGGCAAACCCAGCGCGCGATTGGCGTCTACGGTGTCCGCGCCTTCGGCTTGCAGTGCGTACGCACGCAGCTTGTTCGCGAGACCGATCCCACGGCCCTCTTGCCGCAGATAGAGGACCACCCCGGTCTCTTGGCCGATGTGTTCAAGCGCGGCTTCGAGCTGCTCACGGCAGTCACATTTGAGCGAGCCGATGATCTCGCTCGTGAGGCACTCGGAGTGCAGTCGCACTGCGACGTCGCTTTTGCCCCGGACATCGCCCGAGACAATCGCGACGTGCTCAATTCCCACTTCGTCCGGCGCACGAAACACGTACACCGTAAAGAGCCCATAGCGTGTCGGCAGCGGTGCCTGAGACTCAACAATGAGTGTCGGTGTCTTCACAAACGCGGTTAGATCAGCAGTCATCACGTTGATTCCTCTCCCCTCGCGATGGTCTGTGAGACCTCACGAGAGACGGTGGCAACCACAAGGGCTACCGACAATAGAATCGGGGGTTCTAAAAATGTTCGTGTGTCCGAAGGAGTTCCTTGTGCAAGCACAGGGGTCGCGACACGCGGAGGGTTCGAAAGCTTAGAGTTCGTGGCAAGTAAGATGCTCTGACACCGCAAGTGGGTGTTCAAAGTGTTTTGAAATCACGCTTCGATGCTCGCAGTCGGTTAAGACTGTCGAACCCAGAAGTGACTCGTTCAATCGCGAAGTCTACGGCGTTCACTGCAGATGGCAACCGTTGCGATCCCGCAATTCTGACTCGTCTCGTGTGAATGCGCATGGCTCAGTGGACCTGCGCGTCCGTCTTGAGCCGATAGGCGAGATCGCTTAGCGACATGACCCGCTCGCACCGAGCCGGAAGCTCGACGCCTGTCAGCCCCTCACCCCCCACGATCAGCCGCCCGACACGGGGTGATTTCTCAATCTCAGCGAGGGTCGTAGCGATGTGCTTTCGATCGTGACTCGCTGCGAACGACAGGATCGTAACCGAAGGGTTTGAGCTCGCGATCATCGTGATGAGATCTTGGACTGGCGAAGTCGGCCCGAGCATGATGGGCTGAAACCCCATGCCACACAGGACCAGGGTGGCCATGCGCAGGGCAATGTCGTGCTGCTCGAGGCCTGGGGCGGCAAGAAGCGCGCTGCCGCGGTTGGCCGCTGGTCGCTCGATCAAGGGCTTGATCCTCGCAAGCGCCTCGATCACGGTCTGAGAAGCGAGATGCTCCTGAGCCACCGAGATCGCAGCGCTCGTCCACATGCGACCGATGTCCTCGAGTGCGGGCGCCGCGATGTCGTCGAAGATCGAGGGGAGCGCGAAGCCACGCAGTCGTTGCTGTGCGATCAGCGAGATCAAGCCCTCGGCGTCGCCTTGGAGGGCCAAGTTGCGAAACCGCAGCGACGCTTCGCTCAACCCAGTCGAGACGAACGAGGGCTCGGCTCTGGACGCCGGAGCCCCGTCGGACATCCGCGGTCCCGACGCAGGCGCGGGTGTCTCTGTATGGGTAGGCCCTGTGGACTCGTACGAGTAGGCCTTTAAGAACTCTGCGATGTCTGCCATACGAAACTTTCGGTGCCCTCCGGGCGTACGAAAGCAGCGAATCGTTCCCGAGTCTGCCCATCGCTTCACAGTGGCTTCGCTCACTGCTAGTAGATCGGCGACCTGACGCGTGGTGATGATATCCAAGAGCTACCTCGTGCATTCTGATGCACCGTCATTGCAGTCGGTTGCAGCTGATTTGAAGCGACGACTGGACCTTCGGGCGAATTCGTCCAGATCCACGAGGCATCCCAGGATGGACACCGTGATCCCAAAGCCGACATCAACCGCGAGCCATGTTTTAGGAGTTCGCGATGCCCTCGCCTGACGTCGTGATCGTCGGAGCCGGGCTCATCGGCAGCTTGTGTGCACTTAGACTCCGGCAGGCCGGATTGCAGGTGATGCTGCTTGAGCGGGCCATCGCTGGGGCGCAAGCGTCGAGCGCCGCAGCGGGGATCCTGGCCGCACAGTCCGAGGCCGCTGAGCCCGGACACACGGCAATGCGCGCAGCCAAGAGCCGTGAGCTGTATTTTTCGCTCGAAGAAGAGCTCTTCGAGCTGACCTCGATGCGAATAGGGCTGCTGCGTCGGGGCGTCCTCGAGACCGCATCCGATGCGAGTCTGCTTGCAAATTTGCTAGAAAAACACCGCTGGCAGCTAGGGCCCGACGTGCGAGTTCTGGATCACTCAGCGCTGCACGAGCTTGAGCCGCACGCGGCGCCCTCGCTCGTTGGCGGGATCTTCTTTGAACGGGACGCGCAGCTTGAGCCGCGGTTGTTGTTTACTGCGGTCGCGCAGGCCGCGGCGCGCCAAGGAGCAACTTTTCACAGCGGGACCGCGGTGCTCTCGGTCGAGGTGACTGACGGACGCGTTGTCGGCGTTCGGACCAGCGCAGGCGTGATCTATGCCCCGCGTGTAGTCATCGCGGCAGGAGCGTGGAGTGCGCTGATTCACGGAGCCGCATGCACAACTAGCGTGCGCCCGGCGCGAGGTCAGATCGTGTCGCTATCCACGCGAGTGGCACCGATCGGGAGGGTGCTCTACGGCCACGGGGGCTATTTGGTCCCTCGACCCGACGGGACCCTCGTCTGTGGAAGCACCCTCGAGTACGTGGGCTTCGAGCAGCGCGTAACCGCGCAAGGTGTCGCGAAGATCCTCGCGATGGCCACCGCGATGGTGCCCTCGCTCGCAGACGCCGAAGTCACTGGGTTCTGGGCCAATTTTCGCCCCTCGACGCCCGACAACGCGCCGCTCGTGGGCGCCACCGAAATCGAGGGGCTCACGGTGGCGACGGGGCACCACCGGAGCGGCGTGTTGCTCGCGCCGATCACGGCCGATCATGTCCGAGATGTCGTCACAGGCGTCGCGATCGCACAGACTGAATCACCGTTCATTGCGCCCAACGCGCCACGGGGCGAAGCGTGATCGCTCCCACGCAACGGCTCACCGGCGCGGGGGTCTCGCTCAACGCGCGGTGCATCGAGGGCGACCGAGCGCGCACGGTGGTCGTCCTGCACGGGTATCTCGATTGTGCCGCTTCGTTCGACACGCTGTGTGAGGGCTTGGCCCGCTCAGGACGTCACGTCGTCGCGATGGACCATCGCGGACATGGCGAGAGCGATTGGACCCCTCCCGGCAGCTACTACCACTTCTTTAACTACCTTGCAGACCTCGACGCGGCGATCACTTCGCTAGAAATTTCACAGCCTATTTCACTAGTCGGCCACTCGATGGGTGGCAACATCGCGACGCTGTTCGCGGGTTCGCGACCCGAGCGCGTCGCGGCCCTCGTGCTCGCCGAAGGGATCGGGCTGCCGATGCAGTCGGCAGACCTCGCTGTGGTGCGAGCGACCCGGTGGCTCACACAGCTCGCCCAGCCCAAGACGCGGACCGCACGACCCATGCGAGACCTCGCAGAGGCAGTCGCACGACTGCAGGTCGCCCACAGCGCTGTGTCGCCTGAGGTCCTGGCCCATCACGCCGTCGCGTTGCTACAAAAGCGCGACGATGGGCTGCTTCAGTGGCGGTTTGATCCGCTGCTTCAGTCCGTCTCGCCGGGCCGTTTCGACGCCGAAGCGTTTGAAGCGTTTGCCGATGCGATCACGGCGCCAACGCTGTTGGTCGATGGAGGCACCACGGGGCTGCACTTTGAAGCGACGGCCGAGCGTGCCGCTCGTTATCGCGCCGTCGCCAAACACACGCTCCCGGACGCAGGGCACATGATGCACTGGACCGCACCCGAAGCACTCACGCGCGTGGTCGATGAGTTCTTGGTCGCTCATTCGCGCTGAGAATTTGCAGCGCTCGGAGGGACTCAGTCGTGTTCGGGATCGGGCAGCTTGTCAAGGACCTCTTGCTCTTGGGGAAACCGCCCCTCGTCGTGCTTTGAGAACAGCTTCTTGCCGTCGACCATGACGTCGAAGACTCCTCCGCCGCCTCGTTCGAGGACCGGCTCAACGCCTACCTGTGCTTTGATTGCGGCCGCGAGACTCGTGGCCCTGGGTAGGTAGTTTCAGGCTACGCAGTAGCGAATTGTGATCTCCATGCATGCACCGCTCTCTCTGGTTGGGATGTTTGCAAAATCGAACCGCTCGGGTGTGGTGCACCCGGCCGTGGTTCGCAAGCGCTGCTGTTTATTCGGCGGGCGTTTCGTGAGGGCCGAATGAGCGAATTGTTCGCATCAGCCAAGCGGTTAACCGCACCCCAACGCAAGAAAGCCGCGCAGCAAATCGAGGATCTCGCGCGGGTCGAACAGCTGCTGTTGGGTCTCGTTCAGCGCGGACTCCGTGCCCTGGACACGATGGACCTCGCGGACGTTCGCGCGCAGTCCAAGCGCATGATTGATGGAGATCTACGTGGTGTTTCGCAAGAGCTCTTACGCTTCGGCGCGGCCATCGAGGCTGCGAAGTCCGACGACCGAGCCATGCACCACGCCGTCGCGCAGACCACGCGGCTGTGGACGCTTGTTCGGCGAGGGCTGCGTCTGCTTCGCGCGCACGTCGCCGGCGAAACCTCGCCAGAAAAGCACGCACTCTGGCTTGAGACACGGCTCGGCCGCGCGCTTCGCGTGAGCGAGCTTGAGTCGCTCGGGAGCGTGCTGCGCGATCGACTGCTGTACGAGCTCGCGCACACACGGTTTTCTGACGCCGTGATCGCCACACGGACGCACCAGAGCTGGCTCGTTGATGTGCACAGCGGCGAGGTTTTTCTCAGGTGGAGTTCGCTTCCCAAGAGCGCACTTCGGAGCGCTGGGGCTTCGCTCCATGGTCCCCTTGAGTCGATGATCCGGCTGCCACAGCTGGCGCTGCATGACAGCCCGCTCTGCAATCGCCGCGTTCGCTTCACCGAGTCCGACGAGGGCATCGAGTTCGCGCCGCGCGGAAGAGAGCAGACCGCGCAAATCCACGCCCATGCCCAGTCCATTGCGCAAGCGCATAGCGCCCTTTGTGGACAGCTCCGTGATGGTCTCGCACCTGGGAGCGCTGTGTTTTTGCTCGCGCTTGAGCGAGCGGGGATCGCACCCAACGGAGACCTTGCCGTCGTCGACCGTGAGCAGCGGCCGCTCCGGATCGCGCGTCGATATGCCTCGGTGTCCACCCACGAGAACGCTCGGCTTGTGGCATCCCGCGTAGAGTCCGCAAAGCACGCCGCGATGCTCGCGCGCGTATGGGTCGACCCTGCCACACACACGCTGCGATGCGAGCCTCTCGCGCTGCTCCTCGACGACGAACACCTGCGCCTGGAGCCGCCCACGTGGCTGCTGTAGTCCTGCTTGAAGCCGAGCGTCTCTACGCGCGCCGAGTGCTGGGAGAGGCGAGTCTAGAGCTCGATTGTGCTGTAAAATTGCTCGCAGAGTCTCTCGCCTCGACAGAGGTCCGAGATCACCCCATCGCGCGCGTTCTGCTCGGGACGATTGAGCGCTCGGACAAGCTGCGCGACGCGAGCAGCCTGCTTCAATTTGGCGCGGTCTTACGGCAGCTGCGTGCGCTGGTGAGCTCAGCGGGCGAACCCTTCGCGGTCGCAGCGGCGGGGCCAAGATCGACGCTGTGCACGCCGATGCCGTGGGAGATGGTGGCGCGGCTCACGCAGGTCTTTCGCGGGCTCGACGGCGAGCCTGCGCAGGGACTCGAAGATTGGTTGGCCACTGAAATCCCAGGGGATTTGCGACTCTTGCGAGAGCTCGCGGGGATCTTAGTCTTGCCCATCGAGGCGTCACTCGCGGCGCGCGTTGTGCATCGGTTTGGGCCTGAGGGGCTCGAGAGCGTCCGCGCGATTGCCCGCGAGAATGGCCACACCGAGGTCGCGATGGCGCTCGATGTTGTGAGGCTCGTCGCGCCCATCGAGGCTCCACAGCTGGCGTCCCGACACCTCAAACACCGTGTGGCGATTGTGCGCGCGAGCGCCCTCGCGTGCATGTCACTGCGGCGCGGCAAGCGTGTGACGGAGCTGCTGATCTCAAGCGCAGAGAATGATCGGGCAGAGTACGTGCGAGACCAGGCGATCGCGCTGCTCGGGGCTCGCGTAGAGGACACCTTGGCGCTCGACGCGTTGATCGCATGGGCAAACGACGAAGAGCGAAGCGCGAGCGCCCTCGATGCGCTCGGCGAAGTGCAACACCGGCGCAAACACGTGCGGCTCGCACGCGCGATTCGCGAGACAATTGCCAGCGAATTGCTCCCTGGCAGGTCCCGCTCGGGCCACGCGCAGAGCGCAGAGACCGTGCGTGTCGTGACGGCGCTGATCCGATGTCTGGCCAAGTGTCTCAGGCCCGAGCACACACGCGCGCAGTCGGCACTGTGCTCGGTTTTTGTCGGACGATATCCTATGTGTCTGCGAGTCGAAGCGGGCCGAGCGCTGCTCTGTGCTCCCAGCGAGCGTGCTCGCCAAGTGCTCAGCAAGCGAGTCCACGCGCGAGATGAATCGCTGGGTCGGATCGCGCGCCAGGCGATCGGGCTCGACAAGCACGCAGAGCTCGACGAGGGCGAGCCGCTCTGAGTCCAAACGACGGCGCAAAGGCTCCAACGTGTTGTGGCTTTGGAGTAGAACCGACGCACTGTGAACGAGCCTCCATCCTCCGCTGATTTGCGCAGACCTTCAGAGCTTCTCTTCGCGGATGAGCTCGCGTTTTTGCGGGCTCATGACACGCATCGATGCCCCCCTGGGTGGCGGCTCTCGCCACGCGCGGTGGAGACGTTTGTGCTCGGCGGCGAGGTGCAAGGGCGTGAGATTTCGGCCAAGTACATTGGCTCGCGGCGGACCGTTCAGATCGCGATCGCGACGTTGGCGACCGATCGCGCGTTGATGCTCATGGGGGAGCCAGGGACGGCGAAGAGCTGGCTGAGCGAGCACCTGAGCGCCGCGATTTCGGGGACCTCTCAGCTGCTTATTCAAGGCACCGCGGGCACCTCTGAAGAGCATGTTCGCTACGGCTGGAACTACGCGCTCTTGCTCGCCGAGGGCCCCTCTGAGCGCGCGCTGATCCCGTCGCCAGTGATGCGTGCCATGCGCGAGGGTCGGGTCGTTCGCGTTGAAGAGCTCACGCGAGTACCGAGCGAAGTCCAAGACGCCCTGGTGACACTTTTGAGTGAAAAATCACTGGCGATTACAGAGCTCGATACACACATCCCCGCCCAGCGAGGCTTTGGCCTGATCGCCACCGCGAACGTGCGAGACCGAGGCGTCAACGAGATGTCCGCGGCGCTCCGGCGACGCTTCAATACGGTCAGCCTCGGGCTTCCTGTCGATCTCGAGACCGAGGTGGCCATCGTGGACAAGCGCGTGCGTGAGCTCGGCGCCCAGCTCGATCTCCCCACCGCGCCGCCGGCGAGAGCGCTCGTGACCCGCGTGGTGCAAATTTTTCAGGAGCTGCGGCTAGGTCGGACCCATGACGGCAAGCGCAAGATCCAGAGCCCCGCGGCGATCTTGTCAACGGCCGAGGCCATTGACGTCCTGCAATCTGCGATGTCCCTTGCAGGCCACTTTGGCAGCGGAAATCCAGGAGATTCAGACGTCGCCGAGGCGATCGTCAGTGCCGTCGTTCGCGACGACGACCGCGATCGCCACACGCTCACCGAGTACGTCGATCTTGTGCTCGCGCCGCGCGGCGCCGAGTGGCGTGCGATGACGGACTCTCTCCGCAAGGCGCTTCAGTGAGTGGTCAAGAGCCCACGGCGTTTGGCTACATGTTCGGGGTGAGACACCTCTCGCCCATGGGCGCAGCGAGGCTCTACGACGCCATGGAGGCGATTGAGCCGACCGCTGTGGTGATCGAGCTTCCAGCAGATTGCGAGCCGCTGTTGGAGCTGCTGGTCGATCCCCGGACGCGACCCCCCATCGCGCTGTTAAGCCACTCACGAGCCAAACCTGTCCGCTCGACGTGTGTTCCGCTCGCGCGGTATTCGCCCGAGTGGGTCGCCCTCCGCGAGGGGATCGCGCGGGGCGCGTCGGTGCGGTTTATGGACTTGCCCGCGGCCATCTCGCTCGCCCTCGACGAGTGCGACGACGAGACTCCCAGGGATGCGTCACCTCGGGCGCTGCATCACACCGACCCGTTGAGCGCCCTTGAGCAGCGCTATGGCGACCCAGCGTTCGATCCATTTTGGGAGCGGACCTTCGAGCACGCGCTCGCACCCGAAGCATACCGCGAGTCGCTCTTGGCGGTCGGAAGCTCGCTCCGCGCCATGGATCGCGGACGTGATTCGCGTGAGAATCTTCTGCGTGAATCGCACATGCGTCACGTCCTCGCGCAGGTGATCGAAGAGGGTCACGACCCCGCCAGAGTGCTCATTGTGTGTGGTGCTTTTCATTGTGACGCGCTGCACCCTTCGCTCTCGCACATGCACCCGCGCGAGCTCGGCGCGTTGCCCAAGATTGAGTGCGCACACACGCTGATTCCGTACAGCAATCGACGGCTCAGCAGCTGGTCGGGCTATGGCGCGGGCAACATCGCGCCGCGGTACTATGAGTCACTCTTTGATGCCATCCGCAGCGGCGAGCCTACGCGCGCAGCGATCGAGCTCTCGACGGCGTTGGCTCAGCATTTTCGAGACCGCGGTCAGGCAGTCTCGACAGGCGACGCCATCGAGTGTGTGCGACTTGCGCAAGAGCTCGCCACCATGGACGACGGCGTGATGCCCACGCTACGAGACATCGTTGATGCAGCGCGCGCGACGATGCTCGGTGGCGACCCCGGGGTCACCGCTGAGAGCATCCTAGAGGTCGCCATTGGGGCAGATTTCGGGAGTGTTTCTCCCAGGGTCTCGCGCAGCAGCCTGCGCCTTGATTTTGACCAGACCGTCAGCGAACTCAGGCTCACCGAGCACCTCAGTGATCGCAAGCTTCGTGTGCGCGGACGAGCGCGCACCGCCCGCGGATCGGCGCTCGATCTTCGCGAAGACGTGCGCGCCAAGCGCGACACGACCGCCCTTCGCGATCGGCATGTGTCAGTGTTTTTGCACCGATTGTGTGCGCTTGGGCTCTCGTTTGCGAGGCTCGAGCGCTCAGACAGCGTCGACATGGTGCGTGGCAGCGCCAGCGATGAACGCAACCCAAACACCGGGAGCTTTCGCGAGACCTGGAGCACTCAGTGGACACCCGAGTGCGAACTTCGCTTGCTCGAATGCTCGCAATTTGGAGACACCGTCGCCTCAGCGACCTCACAGGTTTTGCGCGCAGCGATCTCGAAGTCCAAGAGCATCGTCGATGTGTGTGCGCTCGCGCTTGAGTGTTCGCTGTGCGAACTACAGGGGGCTTTCGACCTCGCAGCCGAGCGCATCGCGCGGTTTGCGCTCGGCGATCACGACGTGGTGAGCCTCGCGCGCTCGGCCCGAGAGCTCGCGACACTTACGCGCTACGGCTCGGTCAGGAAAATCGATTTTGCGTCTCTAAATCCAATGATTTCTCAGCTCGTCGTCCGGGCGAGTCTCGCGCTCCCAAGCAGCGCGATGTGCAACGCCGCGCGGTCGGGCGCCATCCAAGAGGCGATGCGCGACGTGAGCTGGGTCGTGCGGAGTGGTTCGATCGTCGACGATCAGCTCGTTGGGCGATGGCGCGAGGCGCTCCGCTACGTCTCGATTGCGGCTGGAGTCGAGCCCTCTTGCAGCGGGTTTGCCCTTGCGCTGCGCATGCAACATCAGACATTCGATGACGAGCTGGCCACGGTCGTCGCGACGCGGCTCTGTCCAGGGACGTCGCTCGATGACGTCTCTGGATTTGTGCGTGGGTTGTTCGCGATCTATCGGGCCAACACGCTGCAACATCCGGCGGTGCTCAAGGCGATGGTAGGCGCAATCGACGCGATGACCGACGAGGACTTTATGGCCACGGTCGCGGGCCTGCGCGCAGGATTTGCTGATTTTTCACAGGCCGAATTGAATCAGTTTTGCCAAAGTCTCGTGCGCGATTGGCGCTCGGATGGGCCTGCGAGCGCGCTGCTCAATCGCGACGCTCTGCGATCAGACCAAGCCGCGATGACGGCGTTCGCCGCGGCGCTCGCACAGGTGAGCGAGATTGACTTGTTCTAAGATCCCGCGCGGCGGTAGCGACGCTGAGATTATTCGACGGTGTTGGCTCCCGAGCGGCCTGTGCGCCTCGGGCGGACGATGCTGTGCGTCGGACCAACTTCATTGACGGCGTCCTCGACGGGGACCACAGGAGGTGCGACGCCTACGGTCATGCCCCAGCGAACGCAGAGCGCTAACGCGAAGACTCCCGCAGCAAAGCGCATCGCGTCGGGCATGGACGCGTGGATCGATCCCAGGTTTCGTGAGGCGCTTCGGACTGCATAAATCCCAGCAAAAAGCAGCGCGACCACCATGGACCAGGGCAGCATGCGGTTGCGAACAAACGGCACCGCGGCCTCGCCCATCGCGGCAGCGATCCCCGGTTGTGCGAGGCAAAACATCGCAAACGCTGTGAGCAATGTCGCGATGGACGCCGCCAACAGGTCCCAGTGGGTGACTCTTCGAGCGCCAGCGCCTCCACCGCCGCTGCGGGCGGCAATCAGGGACAAGACCAGCAAAATCACACCCAGAATGTTGGGCAGCACCGAGCCCGACCCGATCAAAAATGCGCGCACAGACGGCAACGCCGGAAACACAAACACCGCGCCCACACCGAGCACGGCCAACGAACCCGCGATGATCCATGGCAGCTGCGACGCGTTGGCTTCACGACCGTTGGCCGCCTTCGGTGCACTCGCTTCAACGGGCGCCGAGCCAGGGGCGCGAAACACCAGCGGGTTCGAGGGGCGAAGCACGGGCTCACCTGGGCGGATCACGGGGTGAGATCCTCCTGTGGGCTGACGTTTTGCAGGCAAGTTGGGGTTGCTCGGGGCCCGCGATGCAACCGAAGGGGCGCTCTCGCGCGCCCCTGTATGAGCCACCGGATCTGACGATGGCACCACGGCGTGGGACATCGACGCCGACTGAAAAAGCTCGGGATCGAGGTCCCTCGGGGGCCCACGACGCGAGCTCGTGCTTGGCGAAACCGCGGCCATGATGGGGTCCGAAGGCGTGGGCGTAGGGGGCAAGAGCGGGCGCGCGATGAGCCCACTCGAAGACGTGCCCGTCGCGGTGGTCACCGGAGCCTGCGGCGCGCGATCCTGGGGCTGAACGATCGGTTCGCCGCGGAGATAAAGTCGAAGATCAGCTGCCATCTCGCCCGCGTCTGCGTAGCGATTCTGTGCGTTCTTTTGCAGAGATTTCTCAATGATTGCGCGCAACGCAGCGGGCACCGTCGAGGGATCCAGTGGCGGCAGTGGGTCCGAGCTGATCGACAAGAACAGGTCGCCTGTGGACTCGCCCTGAAACGGCGGAGCGCCCGCCAACATCTCGTACAACATGACTCCAAGCGACCAGACATCGCTCGCGGCGACGGTGTGCCGAAGCCCACGGATGGACTCGGGCGCCATGTACAACGGCGTCCCGATCGCGACGTGCGTGGCGGTGAGTCGCTGCTCGGACGTGTCATCGACCATCCGCGAGATCCCAAAGTCGAGCACCTTCGGGACGATCATTTGATCGACCCTCGCGAGAAACACGTTCTCGGGTTTGATGTCGCGATGGAGCACACCTGCGCGATGCGCGGCCCCGACGGCGTCGATCACCGGGAGCATCAACGCGAGCGCAGATTGCGAGGCAATTCGCCCACCAAGGTCACCAAAGTGCGACGCGAGGTCCTGACCCTGGAGGTACTCTTGGACAATAAACGGGCAGCCCTTGGAGTCTTCACCCACGTCAAAGACCATCACCACGTTGGGGTGGCGAACCTTGTTGGCTGCCTTGCCCTCACGAAGAAACCTAGCGATGACCTGAGGGTTGTTTGCGGCATCTGCGCGCAGGAGCTTAATGGCCACTTGGCCGCCCAGAACGAGGTTCTCTGCGAGGTAGACCTCGCCCATTCCGCCAACCCCAAGACAACGATTAAGCCGGTACTTGTTAACCAACACCTCTCCGGCACGCTCGTCTGTCATCGACACGACAGTATCGCTCCACCCCCTCTTGTCACAACGCAGAAGACACCAGATGAGTGACGCGCTTGACTAGGATACGATGTGGGCGTGACGGAGAGAGGTCGGCATTTCGATCGCGCGCAGCGATGGCGTTTAATCCTGGGTCCGCGGGCGAGCGCACTCGAAGCGGCTGAAAAAACGCAGCCAGAATCCGCCGATCAGTCCACCACGCTGCACGCCGTCGAGCGTGTACTTGAGCGTGTGTATGGCAAAGAGCACGCGACCCTCGACGCCCCGCAGCCGTCCGTCTTGGAGTGGCTGGACGAGTCGAGGCTTCACTTCGATCGAGACTCTGTCGCGATGCTTCAGCGGGACGTCCTCGCGCGCGACGAGAGCATGAACGCGCTCTTGTTTGAGCCTGAATTGCTCGAGCGAATCGAGCCCTCGATGGCTGTGCTCAGGTCGCTGTTAGAGCTCAAAGACCGCGTCCCGCAGCGCGCCCGCGAGGCGGCGCGGGCCGTGGTTGACAAGATCGTCCGCGCGCTGGCGAGTCGCCTGACCTCGCCGATTGAGCAAGCGGTGCGGACGGGGCTCCGACGCAGCGGCTCTGGCGCATCACGGGCTCTCACGAACGTCCATTGGAAGCGCACAATTCAGCGAAATTTGCAGGGCTTTGATCATCGAACCAAGAAGCTCCACGTCAAGAAGATGCACTTCTGGAGTCGGCACCAACCAGCGCACTCCCGCGATGTGATTGTGGCCTTAGATCAGTCCGGCTCGATGACCGCCAGCGCGGTGCACGGCGCGATCATGGCGTCCGTCTTCGCGTCGATCCCGGCGCTTCACACGACTGTGTTTGCATTCAGCACCGAGATCGCGGACCTGAGCGCGTACGTCAGCGATCCGGTCGAGCTGCTCTTCGGGTTAACCCTTGGCGGCGGCACGCACCTCACGCGCGCGATCCAGTTCGGACAACAGCGCGTCTCGCGGCCCGACCGGACGCTCTTTGTGCTCGTGTCAGACCTCTACGACGGCGCGTCATCGACACAATCACTTGCAAAATTGCAGCAACTTCACGCTTCGGGTGTCACCGTCTTGTGTTTGCTTGCCCTGGATGAAAACGGCCAAGCCAGCTTCAACGCACCCCTCGCCCACAAGCTGATGGAGAGCGGGATCGCGTGCTTTGCGTGCTCACCCTTTCAGTTGCCAGCTGTTCTTGAGACCGCGCTCTCGGGTCAACAACATGCCCTGAGCGCGCTCTCACACCAGCAAGGTCTACGGCGCGCTTGAGGCGATGTGCCCCGAGGCAGCGATCGCCTCTTTGAGCGCCCCTTGGAGGACCGCGCCCTTGGAAGCGTCCACCATGTTCACGTAAGCGATTTTGCCCTGTAGCCACCGCACAAAGTCCGGACGCGCCTCACGGTTCTGCGCCTCGAGCCCAGTGAATTTCGCGCGATGAAGGATCGCCCTGAGGCGCCGCACTTCGTCACGCGGGACCGCGGTGTGATGGTTGACCACGATCCCGGTCACCGATTGACGGCCGCTCTTGCGCTGCACGCGCCCCTTCTTCTCTTGAATCCGAAAGCCCTCATCGACGACGATTTCGCGGACCTTGGCGATGAGCACGGGCAGCTGTCCACGCTTGCCCTCGGTCGCGCTAAACGTGAGGTCGTCTGCATATCTTGTGTAGGTCCACTCCATCACACTGCAGAGACCCGAGAGGCGACGATCCAGTCGCCGGGCGATCTGGTTGCTCAATGCGGGCGAGGTGCACGCGCCCTGAGGCAGCGCGCGCGGTCCGAGCGCCACTTGGTAGGGCTTGCTGTCGTACAGCACAGTCGCGCGCGGGCTCTCGGTTGCGAGCAGCGCGAACACCGTCGCAACGGCGGGAGAGTATCCAAGCGATTCGAACACTCCGCGCACACGACCGAACGTAATCGTCGGAAAGAAAGCCTCGAGATCAAGATTCACCACGACGTCGCGCCCCAGATGAGGCAGGGCGTTGGTCACCGTAGAGTGGCCCTTGATAAATCCATGCGCAGGCGCCTCGGTCTTGAGCTTCTCCAAGACGTGGGTGAGCAGCCAGTGTTGTGCGGTGGACAGCTTTTGGTGAGGCGCCGAGAGCGTCCGAGTCCCACCCGATCGCTTGGGGATTGTGAAGTGAACGTAGTGAGTCTTCTCTGCGGCCACGCTGTGAAAACACAGCCATCGAAGCTCGCTCAGGCTCAGCCCGAGCACGTCCGCGACATCCTTGGGCGTCGCCAAGACAGGCAGCTCTAGACCGCGCAGCTTCTCGATGTCCGAGCGGCGATCTCCGAGTCGCGACGACACACCGCGACCCAAAAAAATAATGTCTGTGGCAGCGCGGTGCTCGACGCCCTCGCGATAGCGCCGCTTTCGCTCAGTGGCCTCGGCGATCTTTCGAACCTTGTTACGCAGTCGCTCTTCGCGCATCCGAAGGACGGCCTCTTCGGCGGTGCGCGCGGCCACCGTCGCCGCGAGACGGCTCGCTTCGGAGTGCCGCAGCCAGAGATCCCCCACCCGGTGGATCTCTGTAATTTGAGCTTCACTCAACAATCCCCTGAGAATAAGCCCGCGATCGATCAGCGCGGTGCGATCGTCGCTCGCCGGGGGGATCACATCGACGCGGCCAATCCAGGCCGTACGATACGGGTCAATCCGCATGGCACGCGACCGCAGCTCGCTCTCGGTGAGGGTCATGATCTCGGGGCGGGCGTAGGGGTCCGAGACGGTACGGTAGGGCGATCCGCTTCGTGTGGGCGTTGGAGGCGCGCGATAGGGTGTGCTTGCAGACGCACGGGACGGGGTCGTGGCGACGCGTGAGGGTGCCGTCGGTGTCCGGACTGCGGGTGCACGTCGGGAAGACGCAGGCGAGGCTGCTGGGGGCTCGCTCGGCTCGCTGTTGCGAGGGCGCACTGGGTCCAGTGACAGCCCAGGCATGCGGACGCTCGCGGGGTGATAGACGGCTTGGTAGATGGTCTTTGGGTCGATCGAGCGCACGTAGTTAAACGGCGTGAAATACCCGCTGCGATACAGCCGATCGAGCGCCGCCGCGATGCCCTCAAGGACCACGTCCGAGCGCTCGTCGCTGGGGACGATGTCGGCCGCCAAATCGACGGGAGTAAAGGTCGTCCCGCTCGAGACTCGACGGATCAACGCCACGCGGACGGTCTGTTCGATCTGTGCGTCCGCCTCGGCACCGCGACCGCTTCGAAAGAAAGCCTTAATTCTGTCCCAAAGTCCTGACATGGTCGTGCGCTACTTTCGTCCTGAGGATTGACTCTCAAGCTCTTTCACCTGAAGAGACCGCCAAAGCAGAAGACTCGCCGCAAAGGTCCGCGCAGCGTCGCTACGGCGCTGCTCCATCACGGAGCACACGCGCCCGCATCGCTCGGCCGAGCAGCACACCCCGAACCCCCGTCCGCAGAGGTATGGGACCCTCCCCTAAAAAAAGCGGCTGCGCGGTCTGACACAAGAATCATCCGCGACTTCGGGCTTGAGAACAGTCGCCTTGGGTGTCTCCCGATTTCGACGAGTCAATCGGTCCGAGCGCTCGCGCAGACCCGCACTCACGCGGTCTTGCGATGTGCAGTGGATCCCACCAGGAGGTACCGAGCAACCGACATTCCAGCTACCGACAACGGACGCTAACCAAAGCTAGTCCTGGACCCTAGTCACAGCTGAACCCGCCAGGGTTGCCTTGGCAGGTGTGACTAGGGTCCATGGACTAGCAAAAGAGCAGCGGGCGTTGGGACGCATGACTGAGCTTTCTCTCACCCTGGCGGATCGCCAGAGATGGTGGGCTCGGGTGCTCGATACCTCCTTGAGGGACCAAACGGTGTTTCTAGACTCAAAGATCAAACGTCGGGAATGAGCGAAGCGGTGGATGTGTGGGCTCAAGCAACCACACAGCACCATTGCAAAGACACTACGGTCTGCTTTCACTCATTTCGATGGTCATGGTTTGCATCATTTTCGCTCGTATCACCAGCAGCAAATTCATCGAAGCGTCAGTTTATGACAACGCGATTGCACTGCAAATTTACTAACGAAACCAGCGCTCGTACCAGCGAGTCCCCTCGGCCTCGGCGCGCCGCACGCTCGTCGTACCCGCAGTGGCTGACTGCGACTGCATCCGAAGAGCCAACAAGTGCTGACACGGCCCTTTTCGGAGCTTCGCGCGGTGATAAAAACTACACGAGCAGGTCCCGTTGCGCACGACACCATCGCTGTCCAACACGACCTCAGCGGCGGTCCCACTGACAACGCCAGAGATCATCCTTCGGCCCGAATCAAGGGTCTGATCGCGCGAAATACGCACACTTCCACCGCGCCAATGCGTTCGCGCCGCGAGCAACTCAGGATGCTCTGGACCCACGAGCGCGTCACTCAGCGGCACGGACAAAATGGGCCGCCAGCGAAAGACCTCGCCGGTAAAATCAAAGATCGTCTGGCCCTGTTTGGCGAGCTGTTGCAGCGACCCCATGAGCACGTCGGGCTGCGCAGACGTGAGCGCACGAAGCTCTGAAAAGCTAGCTCTTCGATGCTCTTTGAGGTGACTCGTCACGCTGTCAACGACCGCAGAATCCGAGCGAAATCCCCCACTCAATAGGTCTAGCGCGGCGCCCGAAGTCCAGTCATTCGTAGTCCACCCAGAGAGCGCCAGCACAAAACGCATCTCACCACAGTGCGCGATCCACACGCTCGGAAGCCCGCTGCCCAAGAGCACCACCTCGACGCGCTCGCAGAGCGGCAGAACGCGCGCAAGAACCATCAGCCTACGGCGACCCCAGACCTTGATCTCTTCGGGCTGCTCGCCTTCGTACCGGGCGCCACGGCTCTCGATCTCGACGTTAAACGGGTCGATCACCACGCGGGGACGTGCGCCAGGCTCGAGCAAAAACCGAAGCGAACGCGGACCGGTCTTTTCGCGGTGGCGACGCAGGTACGCTAACAACGAGTAGACAGCCTCGGTCGAGAGCTCTACGCGGCGACCAGGCAGGCCCATCGCGCTCGAAATCTGCCCGAAGCCCTTGAGCCACGAGGGAGGCAGCTCGATCTTCTCTTCGCGCAGCGAGCTCTGTCCCTCGAGCTTGACCTCAAAGCCCGTCGGGTCGACCTGAAGCCGCGTCGGACGATAGCTGCGAAGACCCTGAAAATGCTCGTAGAGTGCGATCGAATAGTCAACGTTCGTAGTGCCCAGACCGGACTTTCGCTCTCCCTCGAACGCGTCCCTGTCGACCATCAAGCAGCCATAGCTCGATTCGTCTTTGGCAAAGCACTCAAAGAAGACTACGTCGGGCGCCACCGTCACAACGGGGTCACATGGGACCAAGTGTCGAAACAGCTCGGGGTCGCTGCGCATGAGCTCGCTCGCCCACTTGCGACGCGCGGTCCAGTACTGTGAATGTAGGCGTCGAAAATCACTGTCTAGGTTGGGCGGCAGTGGCTCACGCGCGATGCGCTCGACCTCTGCGCGCTTGGTCTTGTCGTAGATCTCGCGACGAAGCTGGACCTCGGCCTCGTCTTGTTGCGTGCGCCAAGCTTGGTAAGCGGCCTTGTCGCGCTTGCGAAACTTGTGATCACCGATGACCACGTCGTGAAGCGCGCTCATCGCTTCGCGAAACCGCAGCGGATATCGCAATTGTCCGTCAAAGAACACAGGGCTACGCGACAGATTCGGCGCAAACGAAAGCGTCTCATCGCTGCCGTTTCGACGGATTTCAGAGCGGCCCAAATAGCGAAGATCAATGTTCATGCGCGGATCTCGGGCTCGGGAAGCGTCAGTTCGGGGATCTGCCTCTGTACAGCCGCGCGGAGCAGCGGTTGTGCGAGGGCGGCCTGCGTGATCGCAGCGAGCGCCGCGCGTCGCTCGGGCGCGCGCACGCTGCGTAACGCGATCCGAAGCAACGGAAGCAAGTCGGTCACTTGCTCGGGATGCTTGGTAATTCGCACAGCGATTTGAGTGAGCGCTTGGCGACGCGCCAGCGATCCTCGGTGGATGTCGAGCAACACCGTCGCCCAGACCATGCGCACTGAGTTGGCATTGAGCTGCTCGACTCGGGTAGGCAAGTGGCCCAACAAGAACGCGCGCGCGTCGTCGTAGGGGCTCTCGGTGAGCGCCGACCAGAGCTCGATTTCGTCTGCAAATCGGCCACCCAATGCGAGCGCGGCAAACGCTCGCTCGCGCACCTCGCGGTGCCTCGAATCGAGGAGCTCGCGGAGGTGCACTGCGAGGGCGTGCTCCGAGCGCTCGAGCACACCGACCAACCACTCGATGGCCTCTGCGCGCAGGGTCTCGGAGGGCAGGTTGCTCAGCACCATGATCGCCTGAAGCTCGTCGGCTGCTTTGATCGAATGACCGCGGAGCCACTTAAGACCCAGCGAGGCGACCGGGACCGGCCGGGACATCGCCAAGGCAAGGCAATCGTGGAGCGTCAACCGCGTCGGTGTGACATGCAGCTCGAACAGCCGACAGAGCATCGGCAGCGCGTAAGGGTTGTCCAACGCGAGCAGCGTCAACCAGTCTTCGACAGGCATGCGCTCAAGTCCGGAGACTCGCTCGAGGACCTCGGCGCCCAGGGTCTGTGCTTGGGGAAATGCGCTCGCCAGCAGCGTGCGGACCTGAGCCAGCGAGAGCTCTCGCAGCCCACGCTCGTGAAAACGCCGCAACAGCGCGAGCGACCAGTTGCGAACCAAGGCAGAGTTGGCGCGGCAGAGCATCACAAAGAGGGGCTCAAACGCCGCGGGGAGCGCCCAGGCGGCCTCGTTGTAGGGCGCCGGCCGGAGGGAGCTCATGGATTGCCCAGCGACGATCCGGATGCCTCGCGGGTCGCGCCGCAGGACGTCACTTCCCCAAAAGAGCGCATGGGTCAGCGACCAAGCATCCAACAAACGGTGCGCGGGATCGAGCTGAGCATCGGTGTACTGAGACAATATCCAAGACAAATTGCGCACGTACTCTTGCCCGTCACGTCGAGCGACCGAGCGAAAATATCGCCACGAGCGACGCTGAAGATACCGGCGAGTTCGCACGGTAAAGCGCCCTACACGGTCGGCTTGGGAGCGATGCCGCGGCAGCGAGAGATCCTCACGCAGCGCCCCGGCGACGACCCGACCGCGGCGCTTGCGAACCGAGAGCGTGCGCGCGATTGCGCGGTCAAATACCACGACAAAATGCGCCATCGCTTCGTCATCGCCGGCCGCCTCGGCGCACTTGAAGAGCTTCTTGACCATGGGTCGATGGCCCGGTCGATCGCAGCCATCGTCGATGTAGCGCAGCAGGGCCTCGCGCCCAAACGCCCTGCGATCGCCATACCAGCGCGCAGCAAACACCTGCAGCTTGCGCGCGGCCGTTGAGCTCAGGAGCTCATCGAAAAATCGCCAGTCTCCTGCATCGAAGTATTCGTTGAGCAAGAGCGTGGACGAAGAGGCTGTGTCAGTTGCAGTTTTGCTTCTCACCATAGCGATTCACGATCAGGCCACAGAGCCTAGCGAGTGCGAGACCCATCAAGCAAGCACAGACCGGACATTGCGTGACGCTGAGAATGTCCTGACTATTTGCAGGTGATTATCGCCGCCTAAGCGCCCGACCGCGAACTATGGGAGCGTCGGCTGCATCTGCGCCAGCAGCTCGCTCGCGCGAAGCTCGCACGCGGACCAGTCTACGTTGCGGCGGTCGTGCGTGTTGTAATCCGGCCGCGCGATCTTGCGCAAATCGAGCCCAAAAGTCGGCGCGAGCAGCGCTTCAAGCAGCATCACCGTGACCTCTTCGTTGTCGCTCTCGACTGGAGTGACCGCGATCACACCAGGGCCTAGTCCATAGTTCTCGCGATTGCGGCGAGTCTTGGGCGCGACCACAAAGTGACAGACCTCGTGCAGAAGCTTCTCGGTGTCGCAGCCATGGTCACGTGCGACCCAAAAGCTGCGGCCGTCATAGCCCACGGGCTGCGCGTAACACGGGGCTTTTCCGCGGGTCTCGTTGACAATTCGCACGCCCTTGCCTGTGTGCTTGCACGTCCAGGCGCGGAGGGCGTCAAAGCGGGTTCCGCAGCGCGAGCCCGCGGTGACGCAACACGGCGCGCGCTCATCGCCTGCGCGCAGGGTGTTGGTCTTAGCGCGGGCGCCACGGCTGGCGCGATCTGGTTGAGCGGTCGACATCGCGGGCGAGGTTGTAACCACACTCCGCAGTGCAGCTCAATCCCCCACCGACACAACCCCTACAGCAGCTTGTCGCGCGTCTCCATCTGCTTGCGACGCTCCATCTGCTGCAGCAAGAACGACTCGATGAACTCATCGATGTCTCCGTTGATCACGCGATCGACGTCGCTCACCTTCAGCTCGGTGCGCTCGTCTTTTACCATGCGATAGGGCGCCATGGTGTACGTGCGAATCTGCGAAGAGAACGCGTTGCTCAGCTTGTTCGACTCGTAGATCTTCGCGAACTCGGCCTCGCGTCGCAGCCGCTCAAGCTCATAGAGCTTTGCCTTGAGCATCTTCATCGCGCGGCGCTCGTTCTCGTGCTGTGAGCGCTCGCTCTGACACTTGATCACGATGCCCGACGGCCGGTGCGTGATGCGAATGCACGACTCGACCTTGTTGACGTGCTGCCCGCCTGCGCCGCCCGATCGCATGGTCTCGCGATCGTAGTCTTCGCGACGAATCTCGACCTCGATGCTGTCATCAATGTCGGGCGTCACGTGCACGGCCGCAAACGCAGTCTGCCTGCGCGCCTGCGAGTCAAACGGCGAGATACGGATCAACCGATGCACGCCGCGCTCGGCCGCGAGAAAGCCAAACGCGTTGTGGCCACGGACCAAGATCGTCATGCTCTTGATCCCGGCCTCTTCACCTTCGCTCTCGTCGATGACCTCGGTGGTGTAACCGTGCGCTTCGGCCCAGCGGAGGTACATCCGCGCGACCATCTGTGCCCAGTCTTGCGCGTCGGTACCACCCGCTCCCGCGTTGACCTCGATGTAACAGTCGAGCTTGTCCTCAGGGAGATTGAGCATCTGCTCAAGCTCCAGACGCCGAATCCGATGCGCGATCGGGTCCAGCGTCAAGACCACCTCGTTGATCGTCGCTGTGTCGTCTTCGAGGTCGGCGAGCTCAATCAGCTCGGTCGCGTCGCGGATGTCACGCTGGACAGACTCTACGCTGCTGACCAACGTCTCGAGGGTCGTCTTGTCTCTCAGGACTTTCTGAGCGACCTCGCTGTTGTCCCAAAAGCCCGAGACCAGCGTCCGCTGCTCGAGCTCTTCGATTCGAATTTTTAATCTTGGGAGGTCAAAGGTGCCTCCCGAGGGTTTCGCCCCTTCGGGCGAGCTCCTCTAACCTGGCACGGGTTTCTGCTTCCATAGCGAAGGGTCTGCTAACGCGCCCTCGCGCAATCGTCAACGCCCTTAGAGGCCATCCCCTACCCACGTGCCAATACGTTAGAATCGACTCTAACGTACGAGAGTCGTCCCGAAGTGTGACCCTGCCGCGCCCGTGATGGACACAAACGTCGGCATCGTCCGGGCACTCTGCCCTCGCATGATCCGCACTTCGCCAGCGTTGGCTCCGCCCATTCTCGTCGCATCCGGCGCGCCGACCACCCACTCTGCAAACCCGTCTGCGTTGAGATCCCCGAGCATTGCAAGTGAGGACCCAAAGAGCTCGCTCGCGACGGTCCCGGTGACCGCGAATGGACTCGAAATCGACGCCCCGCCGTACATCAACGCGACTCCTCGATCGGTCACCATCGAGACGTGGCTGGCGACGACATCACACGCGCCGTCTCCGTCCACATCGCGACCTGCGACCAGCGTAGCGCCAAACTGAGTGGTCCCAGCGCTCCCGCTGCGCGAGGCCACGCTAGAGAGCGCGCCACCTCCGCGGGGCATCCGCCAGAAGTTCACACTGTTTTGACCCGGCACACCCACCGCGACCTCTTGTTGATCGTCCCCCACGAGATCGGCACAGGCGACCGCGCTCCCGAAGCGCGCATTGGCAGCAAACGAGTTCATGGTTGTCGTCACGGCGACCCGAGAAGCGCGCAGGTCAGCGCCCGCGAAGAAGAAAATGCTCCCTGCTCTCACCCCAAGATTGAGCGCGTTGGGAGCGCCCACGACCAGGTCCGCGAGCCCGTCGGCATCGAGATCACAGTGGCGAGCGACGCTGGCACCAAATTCGCTGCCGACTTGTTGCGACGGGACCTCAAGCGGAGACCTCGGAGCCATGTCACGCGGGCCTCCGAAGTACACCAGAACGGCTTCGTTCGCTCGTCCCACCGTGCCCACGGCGACGTCGCCGTATCCGTCTCCATCCACGTCGCCGAGGGCGGTTACGCGCTGTCCTCCGCGGCCGCTCCCCGGCAGCGCGAGCTCAAGGGGCGGCGGAGACGTCGCCATCCCGATGACGCCCCAATGAACCTGAAGCGCGCCCGCTGCAGCACGCCCCGGTAGACCCACCACGAGATCGCTGAGGCCGTCGCCGTCCCAATCCACCGAGTCGACACCGCGCCCAACACCCTCGCTCGTGGGCCCAGTGACGTCGTACAGCATCGACGGCGAGGCCAGGAGCGTTCGTCCGTTGAAGACCATCACACGCGAGGTCATCGAGACATCGCTCGGCGCTCCGACCGCGAGGTCTTGCGTACCGTCTCCGTTAAAATCCAGCATGGGAGGGCCCGAGCATCGGCCAGAGATCGCGTCGAGCGGCCACGCTTCGCTCGCGTCCGCAGGGATCGGATCCCCCGAGAGGGTGCGCGGGATGACTCTCCAGAAAACCCGCCCACGCGCGAGGTCGATGGGCAGCGCGAACCGCACCGTCGTGCCCATGTCTGGCACATCAAAGCTCATGGGCCGACCGACACACTCTCGATCACTGCAGAGCTCAATCGTCGCAGGCGCAGCGTACGAAAGACGCGCGACAAAGGTCGGTCGCGCAAGCGTGGTGGACGTGTTTGCGAGAGGCGAAACGTTGTGTGCCGCGGTGGGACTTCTGCCGCTGTCCGCATCACCGCGCTGCACATCCATCTGCGAGGCATCGCGCGCGTCCGAAGCGTCGCGTGCGTCGGATGCATCGAGCACGTCCATTGCGTTCGCACCGTCGGCCACGTCGACCGCGTCCATGTCGGCCATCGCGTCGCGCGCGCTTGGGACATCGAAGGGAGCAAACGCGTCCACCCTCGCGTCGTTGTCGCGAGGAACGACGGGGACCTCGAGGTCGATGCACGTGCCGAGGTCTCCGCACGTTTGACCGCGCTCTTCGCACGCGTGGCTGACGGTGCATCCGCCCTCGTGACTCTCGGTACAGCTCGGGCTCTGCTCGCCGCAGCGGACGTTCAAAAACACGCTCGCGAGGCCCGAACCCGCTGCTTGAAAGGTCAGCAGCGAGCGTCTTCGAAAGCGCAACGCGGGGCGGCCAGGCAACCCTGCCACCGTCGCGATGATCTGCACGCCCGCGCGGCGCCCGTCCGAGGGTGGCATGATGCTGAGGCTCTCGGTGAGAGACGCGAGGCTCCCTTCGCCCCCGCGACTGAATTGAGCCTGCGTGCAGGCGTCGTCCGCAGGCCACGGAGCGCCCTCGGGAGTCGCACAGACGCTCACCGCGATCACTCGCGCTGGCTCAGCGTCGCTGCCAATTCGCAGCTCAATGTAGCGCGCGGGGCGCTTGCACCCCAGCCCCCCGAGGGCACACGCGAGGAGCACGGGCCACAGCGGGCCTAGCGAGGGTGGGGGACGAGCAGAGCGTACAAACCGCGTCGCTTTCATCGCACGCAAGGGTACCTCAACCGGCCTGAGCGCAGAGAACAACGCAGCGCGCGACCGCCGGTGTTTGTGGCAGACTCGACGGTGTCTGCTGCGAACTGCGCGCATTGTGCGTGATGAATCGCAGCCGTGATTGAGCCTTCAGCGCCTCGAAAGTGAGCCCTACGTACGTGAGCAACGATCCATCTCTTGCCATCGCCGACCCCGAAATGTTCGCACTAATCCAGGGCGAAACGCAGCGACAGTTCGACAAGCTGCGCATGATCCCGAGCGAGAACTACGCGTCTCGCGCTGTGCAAGAGGCCATGGGCTCGCCGCTGAACAACAAGTACAGCGAGGGCTATCCAAGAAAGCGATACTACGAGGGTCAACAATTCGTAGATCCGATTGAAGAGCTGGCCCAGTCGCGCATCCGTTCGCTCTTCGGAGTCGAACACGCGAACGTCCAGCCTTACAGCGGATCTCCTGCAAATCTCGCGGTGCTTTTTGCGTTCTGCAAGGCCGGCGAGAAGATCATGGGCTTGGGTCTCCCAGCGGGCGGCCATCTCACCCATGGTTGGAGCGTGTCGATCACCGGCGCGTATTTCGATAGCAAGGCGTACGGCGTGCGCCGCGACGACCACCGCATTGACATGGACGAGGTCCGCAAGTTGGCCGAAGAACACAAGCCCAAGGTGATCTTCTGCGGCGGGACGGCCTACCCGCGGCTCTGGGATTTCGCCGCGTTTGGCGAGCTTGCGCGGAGCGTCGGCGCGATCTTGGTCGCGGACATCGCGCACATCTCGGGGCTGATCGCAGGGGGCGCACACCCCTCGCCTGTCGGCCACGCCGATGTCATCACGAGCACAACGCACAAGACCCTTCGTGGGCCGCGGGGCGGGATGATCATGACCCGCAAAGAGCTGGCGCCAGCGATCGACAAAGCGGTGTTTCCGGGGCTCCAGGGAGGGCCTCACGTCTCGCAGATGGCGGCCCTCGCGGTGGCAGCAAAAGAGGCGAGCGATCCGAGCTTTAAGCGCTACGCAGCGCAGGTCGTCGCGAACGCCAAGGCCCTCGCAAAGGCCCTCGGGGATCGTGGCTATTCGCTGGTCTCGGGCGGGACGGACAATCACCTGCTCTTGATCGATTTGACCAACAAGAACATCACCGGAAAGCTCGGCGCCAAGGCCCTCGATGCAGCCGGCATCGAGCTCAACTACAACTCCGTTCCGTTTGACCCGCGCAAGCCATTTGATCCCTCTGGCGTGCGCCTGGGCACTCCGGCAATCACCTCGCGTGGGCTAAAAGAAGCAGACATGGAGCGCGTCGCCACTTGGTTTGACGACGCGGTTCAGAGCGCAGGAGCAGACGCGAAGCTCGCCAGCATTGCGACCGAAGTACAGCGTTTTCTCAAGGATTATCCAGCTCCTGGCATCGCGCTCTAGCACCTCGCGAGGTCACCCTCGCTTGAGCCAAGAGGAGTCTTAAGACTCGATCGAAAACAGCGCGCGCGCTCTCGCCAGTGACGACTCGCCCAGCCGCGTGCACGCTCTCACCGCGACGATGCTCGTGACCGCGATGTGACGCACTAAGATCACGCCGTTCGGGCTGCGAAACACCTGCTCACCACGCTCTCGTAGGGACACCGGCGAGATCCCCAAGAGCACGTCGACTCCGGCGCGCTTGCCAACCGTAGCGTCTGGATCCGCAGCGCAATGGACGTGAGTCCGCGAGACCGCACAGATCCCATCGCGCGCGATCCCGTCGAGCGCGGCCACCGAAGTGCCGTGCCAAACGAGCGCCGTCCTCTCGGTGTCAAGCACCCACGTCGACTCGATTTCGTCGGCCACGACGACCCCCAAAGAGTGCCCCTGGCACGCACGAATTCGCTCTCCGTCGCACTCAAATCGCTTCTTTGCGTTGTCAGCCACCACGCGATCGAGTGTGTCCCGAGAGAGCCCTAGCACTCTCAGGACATCGGCGATCTGCGCCCATCCATCGTCGGTCATGGCGAGGCCCTGCTCGCGGGCTCCGTGGCGCAAGAGCCACGACATCTTCTTGCTCGACTCCGTGTCTCGGTGTTTGTTGTTCTTTGTCGCTTGTTGATCGCTGCGGCTCATGACTTTCTCCTCACGCACTGTGCGTTGGATCATGTTGTAATCCCTGCAATTTGTATGACCAATCGCGTCTCTTGAGTGCGTATTCACCGTGTCGATAGTTGTCGCACGCAGCCTGCACAGCGGGGCCAGTCTGGCACCTTTGGGACAACGTCACCGCGTACGCTTCGTTGGGGCGAGAATGTGTGCGATCCTCCATAGACGCGTGCCAAATGGTGGACGAGGCTCAGACAAGCTCTCGCTTCCGTCACTGTGCCAACGTCGTTGACTTGCTGGAGAAAACCTTATGAAACGCTTTCGAACACGCCTTCCTCTGTCGCTCATTTGTGCCTTTACGTTGGCCCAGCTTGGCTGCTCGGACCCGGTGCTTCCGACGGTCGAGGGAGGCGCCGGAGACGCGTCCAGCACGGACGGCACCTCGGGCAACGAGGACGCCACCATGGACACGATGGTCGAGCGATGTGCGGCAGGTGTCGACAGTGACAGCGACGGCATCGACAACGCCACCGAGTGCATGTTGGGCTCTGATCCGTTTAACCCGGACTCGGACGGCGATGGCATCTCAGATGGCGTCGAGGCGCGCTATCCACGGATCTGCGTCGCGACCGACCCCATGGCACAGCGGCGATGTCCCACAGCCTCAGGCGGTGACGCTGGCGCCGAGGCTGGCGCAGAGGCCGGAACCGACGCAGGCATCTGTGGCCCCCCCGCGTGCACGGCAGACACGGAATGCCTCACGGGCGAACGTTGTCGTGGGCTCGATCCAGCGAGCCGTGATTCGGACGGCGATGGCGTGCCCGATGACATGGAAGATCTCAACCGCGACGGTGTGATCGACATCGGGATGGGCGAGACGGACCCGCGGCTCGCGGACACGGACGGCGACGGCCGCCCTGACAGCATGTCCGGCGTGGAAATTTGCAGGCCAATGGGCCTCGCGACCGTTAACATTGTTCGCACTCCCGACACGCCCACGCAGACCGGTCACGACCCGGCGTGGGGCATGGCTCGGACCGTCATGGGGACCATGAGCCGCGGCGCGATCGTCCTGGACGACGCGACGACGCAGGTCGCTGGGCTGGTGGCTGGGCTGACCGCGACGGGCGATGTGAGGGCAGAGTCGGCACGGGCCGAGGCGCTCATTCAGGCCGCGCTCGGAATGGGAACCACCGCGGTTTTGGTAGGCCGTTCTCTCACGACGCACGAGATGAACCCCGCCGTGCAGAGCACTTATCGTGTGGCGCGCATGACGTCCGCGAGCGCCCTGCGAGATGCCCTCTTGATGCCGCTCATTGGTGCGACAGCGACGTCGCCGGCTGCGGTCGGGACCGCGGCGGAGTTCATCGTGGAGATCACGACGGTGAGACGCGCGATGCCGAGCGCGGTCGATGTGATCGTCGCGATCGCGCCTCGCGCCCAGGTCGACAATGCTGCGCTCAATACGGCGATCCGCATGAGCGATTTGACCAACGCGACCGCTGTCTCTGAGGGCGGAAAGGTCCTGGGATTCGCCTGTCAGGTCATCCGCGCGGACCGTGGATCAGACCCCGTAGACTTTATCTGGACCATCGACACTTCGGGCTCGATGAACGTCTACCAAGAGGCCGTGGGCCGAACCGCGACGCGCTTCTTTGAGCGCATGTCTGCCGCGGGAGTGAACTTTCGCGTGGCCTCGTTGCAGGCCAACGCCGGCCGCCCCGCGCTCGACGCAGCGTCGCCCACGACCGGCTGGCCGATGGGCTTTCAGTGGATCACAAGCGCCAACCCGATGGGCGCCGCGCAGCTCTGCCAGCGCAGCACCGTGGGCGTGTGCCCGACCTCGCCAGGCGAGACGCTGCGGCCCTTTACGTGGCCGGGTGGCGGCACCTCCGAGCAACCCACCGCAGGGGCGATCCTCGCGCACTACGAGTTCTTGACTCGATCGGCGGCCGGGATGACCAACCCGGAGCGCATCTTCAGGCCCGGCGCAAAGATCGTGACATTTCATGTCACAGATGAGCCAGGATCCAATGATTTCGGGTACTTCCGACTGGCGACGAACACGGATCCACAGACCATGCGCCCATGGGGAGCGACCTACAACGCCGCCATGGTGGACAACATCGTGCAGTACTTTCGTCGCAACAACATCCTGACGTTTGGGCTCGTCCCGCGGCTGCTCAATGAGACGCCCACGGACACGCGGCCGGTGCCAGCGTGCAGCACCTTCGACGTGAACTATCTCCCGCGCTGCGTGATTGAAGGCAACGGAGGCGCGTACATTCCGCTTCGTCAGCTCAGCGCAGCGACCCCTGCGGCGGCGCGCATGGCGTTTGAAGCCGACGTGGACGCCGCCATGTCGCGGATCGTGGACGCGATCGCGGGCGCAGCCTCGCAGTTTCGACTCAATCGCACACCCATCACGAGCACGATCAAGCTTCGTGTCCGTGGCATGGACGTTCCCCGCAGTCGCGCAGAGGGCTTCGACTACGACCCCGCTTCACGCTCGATTATCTTCTTCGGCAATCGATTTCGTCCCGCGCGAGGCGACGAAGTCGTGATCTCGTACCGCGTCTGGGAAGGCTCGTTGGGCTGATCTTTTGCGCGATTGAATGATCCATGGCTTCGCACTTTCGCATCCATCCAAGGTTTGAGATCGCTCTCCGCGTCGCGGTGCGGCGCCACAATGAGCGGAGCGCCCGGCGCGTCGATGCGACCACGAACAACCTGGGATTCGGCGGGGCCTTTGTTCAAATCGAGCCGCCCCTCCCGGTGGGTTCGCGTCTCCGGCTCTCGCTCAGCAGCGCGACGACCTGGGAGCCCATCGAGCTGGACGCGACGGTGTGCTGGGTTCGGGATGTTGGCGGGGCGCTCCACGCGGGCATGGGGGTCGCGTTTGAATCGCTGACACCGGACCAAGCGTTTGCGCTGCATGGGCTGTTCAGAGTGCACGGATTCGACGAGTAGCCGAATCGATTGGAGCAGCGATTTAGCTGCTCGAACTACGGCTGTCCTCGATGCCTTGGGGCTCTTAGAGCGCTAACACGACCGCGCGGGTAAACTCGTCCGTAGTGCTGTTGCCGCCCAGGTCGCCGGTGCGCACGGTGGTCTTGGCGAACACGTGATCCACGGCCTCACGAACCCGTACGGCAGCCGCACGCTCGCCCAAGTACTCGAGCATGAGGGCAGCCGACAAAATGAGCGCGGTTGGGTTGGCGACGCCCTTGCCTGCGATGTCCGGCGCGGACCCATGGACGGCCTCAAACAGCGCACACTCATCCCCGAGATTCGCCCCCGGAACCACGCCCAAGCCCCCCACCAGGCCCGCGCACAAATCCGAGAGAATATCCCCGTACAAGTTGTCCATCACCAGCACATCGAAGCGCTCAGGAAACCTCACCAGCTGCATCGCGCACGCGTCCACGATGACCTCTTGCGAGGAGATCTCTGGATAGCGCTGCCCGACCCGTCGGCAGCAGTCTAGAAACAGCCCATCGGACAGCTTCATGATGTTGGCTTTGTGAACTACCGTGACGCTCTGTCGTGCGTTTGCCCTCGCGAATCGAAACGCGAACTCTGCGATGCGTGTCGACGCGCGCTCGCTGACGATCTTGAGCGACTCGGCGACGCCGGGCACAACCATGTGTTCGAGCCCCGAATAGAGTCCCTCGGTGTTCTCGCGCACGATCACTAGGTCGACACCTGAGAATCGCGTGGTAATTCCTTGAATGTTCTTAACGGGCCGGAGGCACGCGTACAGATCAAGTGCCTTGCGAAGCGTGACGTTGACGCTGCGAAATCCTCGGCCAATGGGCGTGCCAACGGGTCCCTTGAGCGCGATGCGGTTGCGTTGCACCGAGCTGATCAGCTCGTCGGGGCATGGTGTGCCATGCGCCTCGACCGCAGCCGCGCCCGCGAGCTGAACGTCCCAACGGATCACCACCCCCGTCGCGGCCAGGACCTCGCGTGTCGCAGCGACCACCTCGGGACCGATGCCATCTCCCTCGATCAACGTGACGGTCAAACTCATTTAATTCGCAGCAAAGATACCGCGGAATGAGAGCGGCTGTCGCGCAGCAGTTGCATCCCACGTGCGAGTGGTTTGATATGGTCGCGCGCATGCCACTGAGTCTGAGCGCTGATGCTCCGCGACGACTTGGCCGCTTCGAGGTGCTGCACGAGCTCGCTCGGGGCGGCATGGGCGTTGTGTATCTTGGGCGATACCAGGACGCCTCTGGTGGCGCTCGGTGGGCAGCGATCAAGACGTGTCTGCCCGAGCTGCAGAGCGATCCCGCGTTCGTGGCGATGTTTCTCGATGAAGCGCGAATCACTGCACAAATCCAGCATCCCTGTGTGGTCTCGGTGCTTGAAGCCGCGCAGGACGGCGAGGCGCTCTATCTCGCCATGGAGTACGTCGAAGGAGTGCGAGCCCTTGATTTTGCTCGCGCAGCACAAGCCACCGGAGGCGTCCCGCTCAGCATCGCGCTCCGCATCCTGGTCGACCTGCTCGAGGCGCTTGAGGTCGCTCACACGCAGCGTGCGCGCGATGGCGAATGGCTCAGGATTGTGCACCGCGACGTGTCGCCACAGAACGTGCTCTGTGGCTTTGACGGGCGCTCGCGGCTCATCGATTTTGGTGTTGCGCGCGCCTCGCAGCGGCAGACCCACACGATCGCCGGCGGTCCCCCTAAGGGCAAACTCAGCTACATGTCACCCGAACAGGTCCTTGAGAATTCCCTGGATTTGCGCTCGGATTTGTTTAGCGCAGGGGTCTTAGCGTGGGAGCTCTTTACCGGTCGGCGGCTGTTCGATGCGACCTCAGTCACCGCGCTCGTGGCGCAGGTTCTCGATATGCCGATCGTGCCTCCGTCAAAGTACCGCGCAGGGCTGCCTCCTGCGCTGGACTACGCCGTGATGACAGCCTTGCAGCGATCGCCAGCGCTGAGACCGCCGACCGCTGCGGCGCTCGCAGACCTGCTTCGAAGATGCACGATCGCGCCGGCAAGCGACAGCACGATGCAGACGTACATGCGCGAAATCCTTGCAGAATCGCACGCAAATTCGAGTGAGATCCTAGATCTCGCCGCGCGCGTTCCTCGCGACACGGCGCTGTTTAGCCCCGCGATGAGCGAGCCCAAACCCGCGGTACGGACGGTCGCGTTTTACCTCTCTCACGCAGACGACGGACCGAACGCGGAGGTCGTCCCAACGACGACCCACGGGGCCGCTCGCGTCGCGGTGGCCATCGCACCGGAGAGCGTAGGCGACACAAATTGGCAGTGGCTCTTTGTGGCGTTAGTGCTGTTGGGACTCGCGCTTGGGACGTCAGGGATGCTCGTCCGTCGGCGCGCGCGAATGCGACGAGATCATTTGCTTCAGCTGCAAATCGTCACGCCAATCGCGATTCGTCGTTCGCTACCGCTCGCGGGCTACCGCGACGTGATCTGCGCAGACTCGGACGCTTCGTTCACCCAGTGATCGTCGCTCTGGGGCGCGTTTTAAAACGACGCTTGGAGGTGGGCCGCGAGGGTTCGCCCAGCTTGGGGCATCGTGCGGCTCGCGAAGGTCTCGGTGATCGGGACGCTCCAGCGCCAGTCAAGCACGTTGTACACTCCGAAGGCCCAGCGGAGGCCCAATCGAGGCAGCTGGCCCGACATCACCAGGTCTCCAAGGATGGCGGGCGTCGTGCGCTCATCGCTATCTTGGCGCACCAAACGCGGCGCGACGTAGGTCCCACGGACCGCGAGATTTGCGTACGGCGGGAGCAACGGCGCGATCATTTTGAGTGAGCCCTGGTGCAGCGGCGCGTTGACTAGCTCGGCCTGCTGCATCGCGACGGGGGCCAAAAACCTTGTGTGCTGCAAGTTGTAAGTCGCAGCAAAAAACCAGCCCTGTCGAAACTCGCGCCGCACCTCAAGGTCTCCGCCCACCGACAGCACCCCCGAGTCGCTGTTGGTGTATCGGATCTGATCTTCGCTGGTCCCAGCGCCCACGGTGTCCAGGACGTCCTGCAGCACGCTGACATTGCTCGCGACGAGCAGCGACCAGTCGTCGCCGATGCGCTGCAACCACTCGATCTCACCGCTCGTCACGAACTCGGGGCGGAGCGAACACGCCATGCCTGGAGGGCAGCCTGGGCGCTGCGTCATGCCATCGGTGTAGCGCTGCTCGTAGGTGCTTGGCGCCCTAAACGCGCGGCCTCCCAGCAGCTTGATGGTGCTTCGTGAGGACGGTCGAAAGATCGCCGCGCCGCGCACCGAGAGGCCCGCAGGGACGGTGCTAAACGCGTCTACGCGAAACCCGCCATGGAGGGTCATCCAACGCGCAGGAGTCCATTCGAGCAGGCCATATCCAGAGCCGATGGTGTACGACGAGCTGACCCCTAGGTAGCGTGTCGGTGCGGTCGCGGGCATCGTGCGATCAGTGGCTTCACCATCGAGCTGCGCAGTGGGATGCCACTGAAACTCACCGCCACCGGTGATCTTTAGCGCCTCCACGGGCGTGATCACTAAGCGAGCCTCGGTGCCTGTCCAGACACCAAGATAAGACTCACGGTTAATCGCGCCGGCGTCGTAGCCGTAGGCCCCATTGAACCGATACATGTTGACGTGGGCTCGCAACAGCACCTGCACCATCCGGTGAACTTGCCGCTCAAATCGCAGCTCGCCCATCACGCGCCCATCGGTCCACCGCGTCGCCGAATCCCCCACTGTCGTCGCGTACGCGCCCACGGGGATGTCGTGGTCTTGAAACGCGACGGACCACTGCGCGGTCAGATCGCGCCACCATGCGCGGCCCGACAGCGACGTGCTCAAGAAGCGGTCAACGTTGGCCACTTGCTGCGTCGTGACCCCTGCTGGCGTTGGCACGTCGAGGGCCGTCGTTGTCCCCTGCGAGGCCGCCGTGGCCACCTCGAGCGACACGCCGGCCTCGGGCGAAATGCGGACGCTCCCCCGAGCGCGTGCGCGCCCGACGCCCTCTGCGTAGGAGCCTAGGCCGACCTCCGCACCTGTCCGAATATCTCGGCCATTCATGGCCAAATTGATGACGCCCGAGATCGCGCCCGTGCCGTAGAGGAGCGAGCCGGGGCCGCGGACAATTTCGATACGTGCGACGTCTTGAAGAGACGTGCGGCCGTCGTGTCCGATGTACGAGCTGTAGAGAAGATTGTCGTTGAGAACCGCGCCGTCTTGCAGCACAAGCACACGGTTGCCGTAGTCATTGGGCTGACCCAATCCGCGGATGCCCACCGAGGTGTAAGCGCGGTCGTTGGACAGGTACACACCACGGACGCCTTGCAGCGCAGCGGCGATGGTTGGGTACTGAAATGCCTGGATTTCTGCTGCCGAGAGCGTGGTGACCGACGCCGGAGCGTCATCGATTCGCTGCGCGACGCGGCTGGCGGCGATGACCTCGCGGACAGGCTCAAGGCGCAGGTTGTCCAGTCGCGCTTCGCCGTTGGCGTTGACGCGGACCTCGCGCTCGATGGGAACAAAGCCCTGAAGCGACACGCGAATCCGTCGCTGTCCTACCGCGATGTCTCTGAGAATCACCGGCGCGAAGCCCACCGCGCGACCATCGACTTCGACGAGCGCGTCGCGCTCATCACACTCCACCACCAGCGTACCCACACGCGCTCGCAGGGTGACATTGAGCTCGGTCTGCTGTGACGCTCGCACGACAACGATGCGATTTTCGGGTGCAAATCCCTCGCGACTCACGGTGATCGAGTGAGGCCCAGGGGGTAGCGAGAGGGCGCACGGAAGCTCACAGCTGCGACCTCTGCTGTCATCGTCAGCACGCGCGACAGCACCCGACGCGCCGCGCACGGACACGGTGCCAACAATGGGTCGCAGCGCCAAGCGCACGACGCGCGCCTGACCCACTGACACCTCGACGCCGTCGACCTCTGCGGGCTCGTGACCTTCGAGGCTTACAAACACATGATAGCGACCCGCAGCGACCGCCAAGGGATGTCCCGATCGCCCACGCTCTCCGAGGTCTACGCGATCAAGAAAGATCGCAGCGTTGGGCGGATCGGTCTCAACCGAGAGGACCGCGACGCGAGGCGAGAGGCGCTCGATAGCGGCGGTCACGTCGCGAATGACACTGGGATTTTGCTCGCCATCGAGCGCGAGGTAATAGTAGCGGTGTGCCTCGGGTAGGCGGCCCAGTTGCTCGTACGTGCCTCCGATATTGAAGAGCACGTTGCGGTTGCGGACGAGCCGGTTCGATGCAAAAAAATGCTCAAGCGCGCCATCAAAATCGCGGGCCTCGAACCTTCGGCGCGCCAGCTGAAAGTGGAGCTCGGCTTCGTCAGCGTTTCCATCTGCAAGTGCGGTGTGGGGAAGACTCGCGGCGAGTGTCGACGCCAGAACGGCTGCGAGTGCGAAGCGATAGCGAGGCACTGAGCGCGCACCGTTCGAAAGAGAGTTTGTTGTCATGACAGATGCAGACCTATGAGACGCGAAGCGGGTCCCCCCACAACGAAAGCTTGTCGATCGCGCGCTGTGCTAGAGCGCCCATGAAGACGCTCTAGCGCTCTGAGCGCAGCGTGATCGTGGGACTCGATGGCTCGGGCGAGCTCACGCTGACCTCAGACCCGACGCGAGCTCGTCGAAGACGGCGTGGTGCGCGAGCGTTTGGCTGAGCGACGACCGGAGCGATCTCTGCCTGCTGTTCAGTCGGTGCTGGCAGCGGCACAGGGACTGGCAACACGGCAGGCGCCACGGGGGCAGGCTGCGACGCTGGCACCGGGCTCTGTGGCAGCGTCGAGCGAGACGGCGCAGCCGCAGCGACAGGCTGCAGAGAAGGCCTGGCGACGACGGGGGCCGTTCGGTTGTGGAGGGTGCGAAAAGCCAACGGCATCAGCGCCAACACGACGAGCCCGACGGCCGCAAGAATCGTGGCGCGTGAGGTCTTCGTGGGTTGCGTGCGGGTGTCAAGCGAGGCCGCTGACAGGCTTGGAATCGGCTCGGTTGTCCGAGTCTTTTCATCGGCCGGAGCGTCGGCGAACGTGGTCACCATGAGCGATGTTCGCACCGAATTTGTCTGACGAACTGCGGGATCTGGCCGGAGAGTCTCGCGCTGACGGTCGCGTTCGGACAGTCGGTGGGCGGTGTCCGCTTCTTCAAGTCTGCTCAAGAACTTGAGAGCGTCCGGGATCCGAGCGTCAGGGTTGCGCTGCAAGCAGTCGCTGATCAACTTTTGAAGGTGGGCGGTGAGCGGCTCACTTCCGACAAACGGCAGCGCGCGGGGCGGCTCCGTACAAATCGCGGACAGCAGCTCACTCGGGGTCTCGCCAGCAAACGGATGACATCCAGCCAAGCATTCAAAGAGCACAATTCCTAAGGCCCAGAGGTCCGAGCGTGGGTCGCGGCCTGCCGAATCCAGAAAGAGCTCAGGTGCCAAATAGGCTGGTGAACCGCCCACGATCTCGTCGGACTGTGCGTGGCTATCGATCGATCGAGCGATCCCAAAATCCATCAGTTTTGGGACGAGCTTGTTGTGCTGAAGCGAGAGAAAAATGTTCTCTGGCTTGATGTCTCCATGCAGCAGACCGCAGGCATGCGCGTGGGCAAGCGCGCGTGTGATCGGCATGAGAATCTCGAGGGTCTGCTCAAGGGAAAGCGCACCCTGGGACAGCTTCTCTGCGAGCGTCTCGCCCACCAAGAGCTCTTGCACGATGTAGGGCGTCTCGCCGTCAAAATCGACATCGTGAACGTCCACCACGTTGGGGTGCCGAACTCGGTTTGCGGCGCGAGCTTCGACGACAAAGTGCTGGGCGAACACTGGGTCTTGCGAAAACTCCGCGCGGAGAACCTTGATGGCTACTTTGCGACCGAGCAGCAAATTCTCAGCCTCGAACACCCGACCCATACCCCCCTCGCCCAGCAATCGGTCGAGCCGATACTTCTCTCCCAGGAGAGATCCGGCCGTCGCAAGCTTCTTGGTGGTGTGTGTGCTGTGAGTAGACATGAGGTATCCAGTGTGTCCCCGCTCGGTCAAAACGGCTCAAGATATCTCGATCCAGCGCCCCCTGCACAGAGTTTCCACACGAATTCGTGTCGTGTGGACTAAGCAAAGCAGGGATTGTGCGGTCGCTAGCGCTCGGCGCGAATCAGAACGCTCGGGGCTGCCGCGCTCGATCCGTCTGCTACGTGCCCAACGGCAGGGCGTCGGCGGGAATCGACGTTGATGTGCGAAGACCGTTCGGGATGCGAATTGCCTACGGAGGGTCGCAGTTGATCCATGTGAGATCGCGTGGGATTGGCTTGAACTGAAGCCTCGCGCGCGGAGACAGCCCCGTCCGCGCGGACGGCTGAGAGTCCCACGCCAGGGAACGGTCTCGGTTGCTCATGAGACGTCGTCATTGCGCGAGGCTCGGCTGTGGAAACCGCAGGAGGATGACCGCTCATGCGAGAGGCCATCCAGAGTGACACCACGACAAAAATGCTGCCGATCACGAGCACGACGGCGAGATTCTGCTTTGTGCTCGACGAAGACTCTGTCGCGCTGTTCGCAATGGATGGTGGGGCGCTCTCTCTGGCGACGGTCTGCGAAGCAGGTGCTTCGGCGCTCAGCGTCTCGCTCAGCTTGGCTCTTACAGCGGGGTCCGCGGGAGCTGTCGCGACGGCGACGAAGTCCACAGGGGCCACTCGAACGGCGGCCACACGCTGCGTGGAGTCAATGGGATTTCCTTGCAAAAATGCGCGCAAATCGTCTTCGAGTTGAGCCGCTGTTGGATAACGATCTGCAGCTTTTTCACGAAGACATCGCATCACGATTTTGGCAAAGACCGGATCGATGTCGGCGAGCACATCCTCGATCGGCATCGGGGACTGCGTCGCGATTTGATAGAACATGTCTCGCACCGTCTTTGCCGCGTACGGGAGAAAGCCGGTCGAACACTCATACAACACGACCCCGACGGACCAGATGTCCCCGGCGACGTCGCCGTCGTTCTCCATTCGGATGCGTTCTGGCGCTAAATAAGCAGGCGTCCCGACTAGCACACCACGGGCGGTCACCCGATCGCTGTCGCGACCGCCGGCCCCGCCCACTGCGATGGTTGGCTTGGACAACCCGAAGTCGAGGAGCTTCGGGATGCGCCCGCCTGGGCTCCGCTCCAAGAAGATATTCTCGGGCTTTAGATCTCGATGCGCGATCGCTTGCTGGTGGGCCAACGACAGGGCGCCCAGCATTGGCAGCAACAGCGTCGCGAGCACCACGGGCGAGAGCGAGCCCTCCCGACCAATCATATCTGCCAGCGATTCTCCTTCGAGAAGCTCTTGGACCATCCACGGCCCTAGATCGCTGTCTCCAACATCAAGCACATCGACCACGTTAGGATGTCGCACCCGATTGGCGGTTCGGGCTTCTCGAAAGAAGCGCTTCTTCGCGGTCTCATCGAGCTGAAGCTCTTTGCGAAGGATTTTTAGCGCGACGTGTCGATCCAACAGCACGTTGATCGCTCGGTAAACCTCTCCGCTTCCGCCACGACCGAGGAGCTCAATCAACCGGTATTTTCCGGCGATGAGTACACTTTCAGCGTTGTTGGTTGACTCAGTCATTGTCTCGATCAGTTACGCTGGTCACTCACTCAGCCGCACATTTGCGAGGCGGATCAGCCTCAAAAAGCAGCACATACAGACGCGGCGGGCGCCAACCCACGAGCCCTACTATAGACCGACGGACAGGGCCTACAGGCTCGCTTCGTTTAAGAATTGTCGCTCTGTCCCCAGGTAGTCCGCATCGACATCGAGTCGCGCGAGCACCGAATAGAAACCAAATTGGAGCCGGTTCATAAAGAACATCTCAGGCGGCATGGTGAAGAACTCATCGCCGTCGATGGTCCGCGCAAGTTTGGCCATCTCGGTCATTCGCTCGACCATGAGCGCCGCGAAGGGCTTGGTCACACGAAATGGCGTCTCGAACAGCGGCTGATAGTTCAGATCCATGTAGGCGAGCGCTTTGTCACAGAGGAGCCCAGGCTTCATGTCCATCAAGGCCATGGAGGCGCCGTGAAACGCAGCGCGATCTCCCGAGAGCGCCGCCTGATGCACCGCCAACGCGAGCCGACGGTTCTCAGGCTCGATGATTTGGACGCATCCGAAGTCGAGAAACGCGACGGCCCCACCCGGCTGAAAGATGTAGTTTCCTGGGTGGGGATCCGCATTGAATTTTGCGCCGATCAGCGTCCCCTTGAACACAAATCGCCAGAGGACTTGGGCCCATGATCGACGATCAGCCTCGCTCGCCGCGATCGCCTCGTCAAAGGACAGACCACGCACAAAGGCCGAGGTAAGCACCTGCTTACTTGAGTGCGAGGCGAACACCTTGGGCACGACGATTTGGTCATCCCCTCGGTGAATCTCAGCGAACTCTTGCTGGCGCGTGGCCTCCAGCGTGTAATCGAGTTCTTCGCGAAATCGCTCGCGGATCACCTGCAGCCACGCATCGGTCTGAAACCTCGCTCCGGCTGTGACCGACACCATTCGCTCAAGCAAGCCAGCGTTCGCGAGGTCGCTCTCGACGGCCTCTACGACGCCGGGGTGCTGAACTTTGACCACGACCTCGGTCCCGTCGTGAAGGGTCGCTCGATGGACTTGCCCAATCGAAGCACTCGCGATCGGTGCTGCGTCCCAGCTCGCGAACAGCGTCTCCATGGGTTGCCCCAGCGACTGCTCGACCACCTTACGCACCGCGATGGGATCACTGGTCGGTGCCATCGCGCGGAGCTTCTTCAGCGCCGTCTCGAACGCGTCGCGCTGTCCCTCGGGGACGACGCCATCGACGTACGAAGCCATCTGACCAACCTTTGCGGCGATCCCGCGCATGGTTCCGAGCACCTCGGCGGTGTGTTCTGCCGCTGAAATCCCTTGTCGATCGCGGAGGAGCGAGGCGCCCGCGCGCACACCCATCGAGGCAAGTCCTGCGAGCCGACTCAGGCGGCTTGTCGGTAGTTTTTTATTGTCAGTCATCGCGATGTGTCGGTCGGCTGTCGAGGAGTGAAGGGCTGCCTAACACGCAGCCTACGCGAAGAAGTAGATGCTCTAGGACACGTTTTGTTTTGCGTTGCCGTGGCCGGTTTGTGCGTGAGTTGATCCGCGGCGCGCGACGCTTGGCTGGTTCGCCCAACCACTCGCCGAAACCGCCGGTGCGCGTTAGGCTCGCGAGCATGCAGATGTCCGGATTCATCCATGTGCTTCTTGGCATTGTGTTGATGGCCTATCTCGGCCCCGCCATCGCGATCGCCATGCACTTGATCCTCCGCGAGGGGTATCTCTCAGCGGATCGCCAGTATTCAGCGCGCGAACGGGTCGAAGGGGTGCTCGTGTCGGTCGGCACCGGGGTGCTTTGGCTGCCTTCGCTCATCGCGCTCTTCGTGCAGGCCATCTTGGGGCGGTGAAATCTGCGGGCATGTAGGCAACGACGCTGTTGTCGCAAAGCGAGCGTCGAAATTGCCGCCTCGGAGGCCCACAGCGATACGATGGCCGCCGCCATGCAACGTGATTATCGCAAAGCATTCAACGCGCACTATTCGCCCGAATTCTATGCTCGCTATCTCGCGCGACTGGAGAAGCAGCTCGGCACCACGGTGCCATTTCGTGTGGCAGAGACGCCGTTTTTTATCCCAACCGGCCTGCGTCGTAGGCTCGCTGAGCACGCGCGCGCCATTGTGAAAGAGATCTGTGATCCCTCGCTGATCAGCATGCACACCTCGGGGATCCCGCCGCGCTTCGATGTGCCGCGGATGGATCAGGTCGCGAGCTGCATCCAAGTGGACTTCGCGATCGTGCAAAACGAGGACGGCGAACTCGACGGAAAGCTGGTTGAATTTCAGGGATTTCCTTCGTTGTACGCCTTCACGTTGCTGCAGGCCGAGGCGATGGCCGAGGAGCTCAAGACCATCCCCGGACTCGACCGCCCGTGGACCGCGCTGTTCGACATGGACCGCGACGAGTACGTCCGCTTCTTGCGCGACGTGATCGTGGCCGACCAGGATCCCCGCGAGGTCATCTTGATGGACCTCGACCCACTCGAGCAGAAGACCTACCCAGATTTCGTCGCGACCAAACAGCTGATTGGTGTGGATTTTTGCGATCCTGGCGAGCTCGAGGTCGACGGACGGACGCTCTACCGTCGTGTCGACAACAAGCGCGTCAAGGTCTCTCGCATTTACAACCGTGTGGTCTTTGACGAGCTCGAGCGAAGCGGCCGAGAGCTCCCCTTTCGCTGGCGTGATGACCTCGACGTGACATGGGTCCCACACCCCAATTGGTACTGGGTGTGGTCCAAGTTTACGATCCCCAAGCTCAAGCACAGCAGCGTCCCCAAAGCGCAGTTTGTGTCTGAATTGGCAGAGATCCCACACGATCTGGCGAACTATGTGCTCAAGCCGTTGTTCTCGTTTGCGGGGACCGGCGTGGTGGTGGATGTGTCGCCCGAAGACATCACCAACATCCCCCCTGCGCAGCGCAACCTCTGGTTGCTGCAAGAAAAAATCACGTACGCGCCCAGCCTTGAGCCGCTCGCGGGTCCCGGAATCAAGGCCGAAGTCCGCATGATGTTTGCGCGTCGTCCCGGTGACGCAGAGCCTACGCTGGTGCTTAATCTCTCACGGCTTTCACGTGGAAAAATGCACGGCGTCGATCACAATCGCGACTTCGACTGGGTGGGCGGCACCGTCGGCATTTGGGGCGGCGAGGACGAATAGCGCTACGCGGCCGCAGCCCAGGTGTCTCGCAAATCGCTCAGGTGCAGCTCAAGCTTCTTGCGGGCTCGCGCTTCGAGCTGTCGCGCGCGTTCGCGAGAGACTCCGAGCTGGCGCCCGAGCTCAGCGAGCGACAGCTCGTCGTCGCTCATGATGCGGCGCTCTACGATGAGCCGCTCGCGGGGATCGAGCCGCGAGAGCGCGGCGCTTACGCGGAGATCGTAGACGTTTTTTGTCCGAGAATTGTCTAGCATTTCGTCCGCAGGGACCGAGTCACCTTCGAGAGAATCACCGCGCGTCCCGTCGCCCTCTGCGTACAACGGCGCGTCGAGCGAGACGTCACGTCCATCGAGGCGCGCGAGCATGGGTTCGAGCTTCTCGACGCTGATCGCCAGCTTCTCGGCGAGGGCCGCGACGGCCTCGTCGCGATCATGAACGAGCTGTCCAATCCGAGCGCGCTCTCGACGAATCTGAAAGAAGAGCTTCGACCGCAGGGGACCCGATCCGCCTCCGACGAGGCTCCAAGAGCGGATCACGAAATTGAGAATGTACGCTCGAATCCAGTACGCAGCGTAGGTCACAAAGCGCGTGCCCTTGTGCGGATCGAACTTCTTGAGCGCCGTCGCGAGGCCCACGTTGCCCTCGGCCACGAGGTCCTGCATCCGCAGCCCGTAGCGGTGATATTTACGCGCGACGGACAGCACAAACCGGAGATTGCTCTCCACAAGAAGGTCGCCCGCGCGTCGATCGCCAGCTTGGTATCGCACCGCCAGCTGGTGTTCTTCTTCGCGAGACAACAGGGGTTGATTGCGTACGCGGTTCATCCATCCGGGGACTGCAAGATCTTGGTCGCTCATTGTGCTTACTCCTTGTGACGCCGCGAACTTGCACACCGTTGCGATCGCATCGCGTTGTGGTGTGAGACACCCGCCGGGTCAGAGCCCTCTCGCCCCTCGGATGAACTCTGCGGGGCGCGAGAGTGTTCCGAAAAGGGGAGGCTCAGGACATCTCCGTGGTTCTGCGGGGAATCAGCAGGCGCCAAGGATGTCGCGGCAGGTGCGCTCGTTCGTTGTGACGCCTCTAGGTATGTGTCGCCAAAAGTTGCGTACCAGTGCGCGGATCGTGAAGTAGTTTGAAGCGACTCACCGTTCGGCGAGGCGCCCGTAGCTTCTCTCGGGCCCCGCGGGGACATAGCTCTGCACAGCCACAAACGGGAGTGTCCCCCCAGCGATCCAGCCGTGCGCTTGGCCCGCCGCGACACGTTGCGCTTGCCCGGCTCGCACAACGTTTCCGGCCCCCATGGTGGGCTCGCTGCTCGAGGCCACATGGAGCATTCCGTCTGCAAGAATTGGCACCAAGAGCTCCGTTGACTCAGCGTGCACGTGGGTCGGCATCGCGGTGCGCGCGCCCACAGACAACAGGGTCAAGCTGGCCCGCGGAGAGTCCGTTGCGTCAAACACAGTCCGCGCGACGAATGCCCCAGACGCCCAGCTCTGTGGGCTTGTCTGACGAAGATCGCGAAGCGTCAGGGTGCTCTCGCCAGGCTCACTGAGCGCCTCGGGCGCTGGGTCTTCGGCGACCACAACGACCACGAGGGCGGGGCCTACGTCGCGCAATGCCTGAAGCACAACGGCGCCATTGCGCTGTAAAAATGCAGTCCATTCGGACGCGCTCTCGGCGACATCGCGCCCCTCGCCTCGCACATCGACGGTACCTGACAACACCACGCCCAGCACGTCCATCGCGCGCGAAGCAGGCACATGGAGGCTCGCCCCAGGCTCAAGAAGCACAACCCTCGCCAGTCCAGGTGCGGTCGCGCTCAGCGCACTAAGCGGCATCACACACACGCTGTGGTCACAGCGCAGCATCGCGCTCGATTGCAAGTCCCCGAGAGAGACCGAGGGGAGCGCGGTGGGAGCCCGAACGCTGGCAAATCCCTGAGGTCCCTGCATGTCCGCGATGGACCGCGCGGGCTCTACACGTGTCGCTCGTGCGCACGAGCCTCCAAGTAGGCAAGCGATCAAGAGCCCGCGGTTCAGAGCTGCTTCCAAGCGCGAAGCACGTCCTCGCGAAGCGCAGGCTGATGAAGAAAATCGAGCGCTGTCCGAGCCATGCCTTTTGCTGCGACGATCATCGCGTCTAGGCCCTTTTGCGAGGCGGCGCAGCGGACGAAAGCGTGCTGATGACAGGTGGTCTCGCCCTCCTCGCAGATCGCGATCCACGGGTGAATACTCGGCATTGCGTGCGAGATGTCACCCATGTCTGTGCTGCCAGCGCCCACCGTTGCGTCGGTGCGCTTCGGAGCGCGGCCCAGCGCACGCAAATGGGCGCCGAACTGGTCTGCCAGCGGCTCATTGTTGCGGATGTCTTTGTATCCACGGCGCGCGGTGATTTCGAGTTGAACATCCGAGGCCATCGCGGCGGCGCGAGCGCATCGTTCGACAATGGCTCGGACCCGCGCGAGCTCGTCCACATGAGTCGCTCGAACACTAAATTCGCAGCTGGCCTTCGAGGCGATGATGTTCACCGCTTCGCCGCCTTGAGTGACAAAGCCGTGAACACGGACGCCATCACGAAAGTGAACGCGCTGAGAATCTACGAGTGAAAACGTGTTTGTCACCGCGGACAGCGCGCTCTGTCCGTCCCACGGAGCGATCGCCGCATGGGAGGCCTTGCCAGAGAAATGAAACTGCAACCACAAGTTCGCGAGCGTCGGATGGACCAACACATCGCGATCAAAGGGATGAAACATCATCGCCGCGTCGATGCCCTCAAAGCACCCCGCTTCGAGCAACATGATCTTGCCCCCGCCGCCCTCTTCGGCCGGAGTCCCAATCAGATGCGCGGCGCCCCGAAGCTCATCGCCCAGGGAAGCGAGCGCCACAAACGCCGCGCTGGCGCCCGCGGCGATGAGGTTGTGTCCACACGCGTGCCCCATGTGGGGGAGCGCGTCGTATTCGGCCAGCAGCGCGACGGACGGAGCGTCGGCACGGTCGAGACCACAGCGCGCATGGAGGGCGGTCTCAAGGCCACCAAACGGGCGAGTCACGGCGCTTGATGAGCTGGCCTCGACCAACTCGGTGATCCATTGAGCGGCGCGATGTTCTTCAAAGCGAAGCTCAGGATTGCTGTGAATTTGCAGCGCGAGCTGGACAATGGCCTCGCGATGCAGATCGATAAATCGATCGAGCTTCTCGTGGAGATTGAGCGTCATAAGAGATCCTACCGGGGTGCGCCGCGCGCGACAGACCGAACGCGTTCTGGGATGCCGATTGTTGGCAAGACTATCGATAAGTTTTCTTGGCGTCCGACATCTGTGCAAACTCAACGCACCGCTGTGTCCAGTGTGTCGGGCTCGCGTCTGGGTGAGCTCTGGCTCTGCAGCACGCACTAAAGCCTACGCCATGAATATCGAGAGCCTGATTCAGTCTGCGGCGAGCAAAACTCCACCTGTTGTCATGGTTGTGGGTGACCAGCGCCTGCTCGTGACACGCGCGATGGACGCGGTGCGCGCAGCGACGGTCGGGACAGGACCTCGCGGCCTCAACGAGGACCAGTTTGATGGGACGCAAGACACGGCAGCGACGGTGGTCAACGCGGCGCGCTCGCTGCCGATGATGGCCAAAGTGAGGCTTGTTTTCGTTCGCAATGTCGACCAGTGGAAAGCGGACACCTGGGACGAGATGCTCCGCTACTTCGAGAACCCCTCGCCGAGCACTGTGCTGCTGATGGCCGCGGACAAACTCCACGGGAGCCTCAAGGCGGTCACGTTCTGCAAGAAAAAATCCTGGTTTTTCGAGGCAAAAGACCTCGAAGAGGGGGACATCGGGCCTTGGCTTAGCGCCGAGATTAAGCGCCGTCATGTGCGGATCGCGCCGGGTGCTGCGGAGCTATTAGCCCTCTCGGTGGGTGCGGACCTGGGCGCGCTCACGGACGCGCTCGAGCGACTCTCGATTTTTGCGGGCGACCGAGAGATCACTGACGAAGATGTTGAAGCGACGATCAAGACTACGCGAGAGTCTGGGCCGTTTGAACTTAGCCAGGCTGTCGCGGACAAGAACATCGCGCGCTGCATGTCGATCTTGGTGAGTTTGGCGAGGCCGCGCGGCAAAGACCAAGAGATCCCCGCGCTCGTCGTGATGGCCTTGGTCTATCGCCAAATCCGCTTGATGAGCCTTGTGCGAGACGCGCTCGATCGAAGCGAGGATCCAACGCGCCCATTGCACGGAAAAATGCCGCCCCACGCTGCGCGCACGACCGTCACCCAGGCGCGCGCATGGTCGTCAAGAGCGCTGTTGCGAGCGCTTGAGCTGTGCGCCGACACGGAGCGAAAGCTGAAGGGGAGCTCGAGCAGCAAAGGGCTTGAGTGGCGCGCGCTTGAGAACCTCGCGCTCGCGTTGTGCCACTGAACGCGGACGACGTGACCGCCGGGACTTTGAGTGAACGAAGAGGCTGCTTTGTCTGGCCCACTGCGGGGTGAAAGACGTAGTTTCTGGGGCCTATGCCACGAATCACAAAGGTCTACACGCGCACCGGAGACGACGGGACCACGGGGCTCGGAGGCGGGCAACGCGTCCGCAAAGATTCGCTCCGGATCGCGTCGTTTGGCACGGTCGATGAGCTCAACTCGATGCTCGGCGTCGCCATCGCGGCGGGCCTGCACGAGACACTCACCAGCCCCCTCGCCCGTATCCAGAACGAGCTGTTTCATCTCGGGAGTGACCTGTGCATTCTTGAAGAAGACAAGCTCCGGTTTAAGGTCCCCACCATCGAATCACGCCACGTCGATGCGCTCGAAGCGCTGATGGATGAGCTCTCTGAATCACTCGCGCCGCTTGAGAACTTTGTGCTGCCCGGAGGCACCATTGGCGCGGCACATCTTCACGTGGCGCGCTGTATCGCGCGGCGCGCCGAGCGCGAGACCATCGCGCTGTCACGTGACGAGTCCGTTGGGGCGTTCGTCGTCCAGTATCTCAACCGACTCAGCGACGCGCTCTTTGTGATGGCGCGCTACGAGAACCATATTCGCGGGCGCGAGGACGTGCTCTGGGACAGCCGATCCTAGCGAAAAATCCTGCCATTTCGCAGGTGCTACGAGGTCGTGTAGCTCGTCTTTAGCTCTGCAAAAGCGACGGAGGTGAGCGTCGCCAGCGCGCAGATCGCGAGCGCCTCGGGGAGCCTCGCGTTCCAGATCGCGACACGGTCGCCCAGGACTGGCGTCGCCAACCAAGCCAGCGCAAGCAGCGAGACCCACCGCTGCGCACGCGCCGTCAGCATCGGACTCGCGATTGTGACTACAAGACATCCTGCCAAAGAAGCCGCAGAGATCAACGACGAGCCCTGCACTTCGACCACCGTTCGCAGGATAGACCAGAGCGCTGCCACGATCACCGAGGCCCAAATCCAGTAGGCCTGCGCAACGCCCCGCCGAGGAGTCGCCGTCGCCTCAATGATCAACGCAGCGGGCCACAAGGTAGCGAGCGCGGCAAGAGACAGCCCAGTGCCTAGTGTGAGCCCGGGAGTGCTCGTCGCGCGCACCGCAAGAGCCGGGAGCGCAGGCGCAAACGCCAGCAACGCGCGCGTCGCGACAGGCAGTGAGACCATCGAGACGACGAGCGCGGTCAGCCCCGGAATGGCCCACGTCGCGGCAAGTGCACGATCATGGGAGAGCGTCGGCAGCGCGGCGGCCACGAGCAGCGCTCCGGCGCTCGCGTACATCACGCGCGCGTAGTCAAAGCTCACGGCAGATTCGATGGCTGGCTGGCTCTCACGCGCAGCGCTGGTCTGACCGGCTTGCGGAGAAGTTGAATCAACCTGCTTTGCAGCGACCAAGGGCACTACGGCGGCGCTCACCGGCCCAGCCTCTGTCGTTGTCTCCAGGGGAGCGTCGCGTGTGATTGGAGCCACCCGATGCGCGTCCGATCGCTCTGCCGGCTTGGCCGAGACCTCGGCTCGATCCGTCACGCGATCACCAGAGGGCGCCCCTCGCGAGGCGAGCCCAGCGGGCCCCGGTCCATCGACCCGCGGGGGTGGCGCTGGGTCGACCACCACGTCGCTCTCTTGGATGCTTATGCGGGCGTCAAGGAGGCTCGCGGGACCGATGATGGTGTCGGTCGTTCGCAGGTCGGCGTTGGCGTCTCGCATGATACCGGCAGAGGGCGGCATGATGGTCGACGCGGGATCACTGGGCCCGCTGGATCCCAGCGTTGGACGTTGGGACGGTTCAGGTGGGCTCGCGGCAGGTGCATGGACCACGGGCGCCGTCTTGGTGACCGCAAACAGCGCGCCGCCGACCAGTGTGGCGCTCAGCGCTTGGCGCGAGCTCACGCCGATGGACCCGGCCGAAGAGGGCGCCGAGAGAGGGCTCTCGGTGCTCGGCGTTGGCTGTGTGGGCGAGCCCTTGAGGGCGACCGCGGATGCGCTAGGGATGTCAAACTTCAACGCGGGAGTTGCAACGAGTGTCGCGCGAAGATCGGACTTTACGGCTGCTCCGAGCATCCCCATCGCGCTCGGTTTTTCGAGCGAATCGTCTGGTGGAAGCGGCGCATTGGACTTGGGTCCTGCAGACCCCGTGACGACAGGAGCGCTCGGACGCAAAGATCCAGTGGGGTGAATCGCTAGCGTCTGACGCAAAGGGTTCGAGCCCTCGCTCGCACGCTCAGTGGGTGTCGTCTCACCTGCGGCTTCGAAAGACACCGCCGCGATTAAGTCCTTGAGCGCGGTGGGGCTAATCGCGTGCGATTGAACTGTCGCGCGCGATGGGGCCGCGCTCGGTGGACGCTCGCTAGGCGCAGGGGGCCGACTGCCAGGACCTTGACCGATACGACCTGCGCTTGAGGGCGCTTGGAGCGGTTCGTCCGAGACGTCCCAGCGATCTTCGGCGAGCACCGCGGGAGGGGGATTACTCGCGATTTTGGGCCGCGCCACGCCGAGTGGGGTAAGCGAGATGCGGCCGCGCGAGGTGGCGATCAATCGCGCGTCGCAGCTGGGACAACGCGACCCTTCGTAGTTGTCGGCCGTTACATATTGACACTGAGAACACGTCGCCATCGGATGGGCCAACCTAACACTCGGGACCACCGCTTGGCGTGGGGATCGTCAGATCACACGTCCTCGCGAAGCTCAGCACAAACTTGAAAGCAAGCGTTGCAAACTTCGCCCGCTCGACGTCCCATCACTCAAAACTGCGCCATAAAACACGCCCACGCCTCGCAACCGTCTCTGCACGGCCGAGGTTCGCAGTGGGAGCAATCCACGTCCCTTTATCACTCGGAGCAACACCCACTCGCATGGTCACTCGCAAGCTGTTAACGCAAGACGCCAACCAGAGGCTTCGTACCGGGGATCTTGACGGCGCCCTCCGCGGGCTCATTGCGCTCGTCCGTTCGGCGCCTCACGACCTGGATGCGCGACAGCGCATGGGGGACGCGCTCCTTGCAGCCAACGCGATCCCGCAGTCAGTGCAGTGCTACGCGTTTGTTGCCCGCGAGGGCACGCTCTCGGGGCATCCGCTCGAGGCCATTGTGGCGCTGAAGGTGCTCACGCGAATCGATCCCACCGTGCAGGGGCTGCTCACGCCGTTGGCTCAGCGCTACGCCGCGGGGTCACCGTCTCTTGGAAAATCCGTGAGACTCGCTCCGGCAGATCCCGAGAGTGAGGTGCCTAGCGCGGCGTTTGTCCCGAACGAGCTGAGCGCCGAGCAGATCATCGCGCTGGCGGGTCAAGTCGGCGCATCCCGTGAAGGTCTGCCAGGATATCCAGCGCTCGTCGCACCCATCCCGTTGCTCTCTGAGCTGCCTGCAGATGCCTTCGAGCGGATGCTGGCTACGGTCGAGCTCAGGCGCCTCGCACCGGGTCAAGCGATCCTCAAGGAAGGCGACGCGGGCGACGCGTTCTTTATGCTCGTCCGCGGAACGGCCAGCGTATCGCGCCGAAATCTCTCCACCACCGAGGACCTCTCGTCCGCGTCCGAGGTCGTGCTGGCCACCCTGTCCAAGGGCGCAATCATCGGTGAGATGGCGCTGGTCTCGGGCGCCCCGCGGACCGCGACGGTCGCCATGGTCGACGACGGAGATGTGCTCGTTTTCGGACGCGACGCGATCACCGCGGTGGCTCGCGAAATCGACGCAGTCGCCCAGGCACTGGGGCGATTTACGCGAGACCGATTGCTTCAAAATCTCCTCGCGACACACCCGATTTTTCGACCCTTCGATCGCACGCAACGCGCCCAGCTCGCCGCACGATTCAGTGCGCACGATGCACCGGCCGAGTCCGTGATTATTCGTGAGGATTCACAGGGTCGCGGACTCTTTTTGTTGCTGACTGGGCAGGTTGACATCACGCGACGCGGTGCCAGCGGTCCCGTCGTGCTCGCGACCTTGGGTCCGGGAGAGGTGTTTGGCGAAATCTCCCTGCTCGACCAGACCCCCACGACGGCGACCGTCACGACGTCTAGAAACAGCACCGTGCTGTTTCTTGCCCGAGAGCTCTTCGAGAGGCTCATCGCCGGAGTGCCTGAGCTCCGCGCGTACTTTGAGGAGCTCGCGCAGGAGCGCGTCATGGATACAAATTTGACCATGAGCGCGGAGCCAGACCCCAACGAGACGTCGACTTTTCTGGTTTAGAAAAGCGCCGAACACCCACATTGTCGCCACAAAAGTGGTGATTTCTCACGGCCAGCGCACGCGCTATGGTCCGAGCCATGCCCTCACGCGCACCTTGGCTTAGTCACGCAAATCTCGCGGTCTCTCTCACGCTTCTCACGGCTTCAGCGTGTACGGCGGTGATCCGCCGCGACGCTGCGGTGGACGACGTCGCTGCCGATCAGCGCACCGCAGATGTAGTGATCTCCACCGACTCGTCTGCGGACTCTGACGTGTTCGCAGACACGCTCGGATCTGAGCCTGACGCCGTCGAAATCGCAGCCGATGTGCTCGACGCCGACGTCCCCGAAGCCGGACGCGTGGATGCAAGCACCGATGCGTCGTCTGCCGAGGCCGGCGACGCGGCTGTCTGTGCGCCCGGTGCGCTGTTTTGCAGCGGCGCCTGCACCAGCGTAGAGGCCGATGACAGCCACTGTGGGGCATGCAACAACCGCTGCCCAGCGGCGACGATTTGCAACGCAGGCCGGTGCATTCCGTTTTGCCCCGTGGGCTTTTTGCGCTGCCCGTCGCCTTCCGGTGGAGAGGTCTGCGCCAACCCGAGCAGTGACAGATCCCACTGTGGGCGCTGCGGAAATACCTGCGCCGCGGGCCTCTTTTGCATCGATTCGCGCTGCGAAGTGTCCTGCCCTGCGGGGCAAGCCACTTGCACAAACCAGTGCGCCGTCCTCGCGTCGGATCCGGCCAACTGTGGGCGCTGTGGAGCTGCTTGCCCGTCGGTGGCCAACGCCTCCGCGGTCTGCAGTAGCGGCACCTGTAGCTCGCTCTGTCGCACGGGCTTTGCGGACTGCGACGCAGTGCCCGGCAACGGCTGTGAGACCTCCCTTGCCACGAACTCGCGCAACTGCGGGCGCTGCGGAAACATCTGCACGTTCGCGAACGCTTCGGCGATCTGTGCATCGAGCACTTGCGGCCTCGGGGCCTGCAACGGGGGCTTCGCCAACTGCGACGGCTCGGTCGCGAACGGTTGCGAAATCAATGTTACGAACAACAACAGCCACTGCGGTGGTTGTGGCGTTGTGTGTGGGTCCGGGACGACCTGCGTCGACAGTCGGTGTTCGGTGTTTTCTGCCTCGGTAGCGCCGGTCACCGTCGCGATGGGCTGCTCTCTGGGACTCGAGGCACTGAACCAAAAGATTGCGATTTCAGACTCCAATCGAATCCTCGTCGCGCTCAGCTGTGCGGGCTCCGGCATCCGAATCGCGACCTCGAGCGACGGCGGCCGATCGTGGGGACTGATCACCACGCCGGTCACATCAAACACAGGCCCGTTCGCGCTCGTGCACCAACGAGCCACAGAGTTTGTGCTCGGGGTCGTGTCGCGCGATGCGCTGCTGTTGTTTCGCTCGGACGACGACGGCCGATCGTGGCGGGCACAGCCCGCGATGAGAGGCGTCGCAAACGGCGGGACCACCACCTTTGGCCTCGTCCCAGACCGCGATGGCAGCGAGCTTGCAGCAGTGCTCAACGTCGAGAATCGCCTCATCTCGATGTATCAGCGCGGCGACGGCGAGGACCCGATGTATGTCGACCTAGGCCTTGAGTCAGGCCGCCGTGGCACGGTCATGGAAGTCTACGAAGGCCAGCGCGCCTGGGTGTTTGCTGCTTCTTCGGACGAGTCCGAGCTCTTCGCGCATCTCACAACCGATCTCTGGCGCAGCTGGCCAATGAATGTTCGGCTCACTGAGTCCGCCAGAGGCCACCTCGCGACCTCCGCCGAGCGAGTCCTCGCGTACGCGCCCACCGGCTCTGGGTCTTCGCTCTACCTCGACCGAATCGACTCGCCGCCCGACTTGGCTCGGGTGGGCGGACTCTCGCCAGCACCCTCGCCCCAACGAGGCGCGCTCGTGTTTCTGAGTGACGAAACACTGGTCCATATGGCCTCGGTGGACGTCCCCGCTGGCACACTGCGCATGGACCTCGTCGCGCCTGGTAGTGGTGTGCTCGTCACTAGCGCTCGCACCCTCGCGATGCCGGCGACCACCCTCTCGGCGCGCGCGCTCCGATCGCGAAGAGGACTTGTGGTGGTCACCGAGTCAATTGGCGCAATTCGCGCCAGCGTGCAGCTGTTTTAACGCGCGAACGTGACGACTCACATCCGATGAACAAAGAGCCCGCTGCGTAGTTTGGGCTCAAACCATGTGCTCTTGGGCGGCATGAGCAAGCCCGCGTCGCTCACCGCGAGCAGCTCGTCAATCTGCGTCGGAAACATCGAGATCCCTAGGCTCCAGCCCTCTTCGTGGACGCGCCGCTCAAGCTCTTGTGTCCCACGGATCCCGCCCACAAAATCCACGTGCGAGTCTTTGCGCGGATCGGTCACTCCAAAGATCGAAGACAGCACGCGCTCTTGCACGATCGAGCAGTCGAGTGAAGCGACGGGATCGCTTGCGTCCCACAGCCCATCACGCACGCGCGCTCGATACCACTGACCGCCCACAAAGAGCCCGACCTCGTGCCTGCTTGTCGGTGTCGTTTCGCTGGTTTTTGTCAGCTCAAATACCGAAGCGAGCCGCTCTAACAGCGCCTCTTGGCTCCGGCCCTCGAGGTCGCGAACGAGCCGGTTGTAAGGCAGGATTTGCATCTGGTCGTGCGGAAACACGACGGCCAAAAATCGATCGTGTTCGCCAGGCTGGCCCGCACGAAGCGCATGCACCCGCGACGCGGCCGCGCTCCGGTGGTGACCGTCCGCAATGTACAAGGCCGCGACGGACTCCATCAATGCAGCGAGCGTGTGTGTCTCGTGTTCGTTCGTGGACCAGAGCTCATGCCGGACCCCATCGCTGGTCGTGATGTCTACCTCGGATGTCCGTTGACAAACGCTGAAAATTGCCTCGTCAATCGCCGGTTGTGCGCGATAGGTCAAGAAGACGGGCTCATCGTGCGCGCCCATCTGGTCGATATGTCTTGTACGGTCGTCTTCTTTGTCTGCGCGGGTCTTCTCGTGGCGTTTGATGTCGCCTGAGTCGTACGCATCGACGCTCGCGCATCCCACGAGCCCCACCTGACGATGCGCCCCCATGGTCTGCGCGTAGATGTACAAACGCGGCGTCGGATCGGCCACCAACGCTCCAGACGTGATCATGGCCTCGAGGGCGATCTTGCCCTGCAGGTAGACCTCGTCGCTGTGCTCGTCAGTCCCCTCGGCGAGCGCGATCTCAGGGCGCGAAACGAAGAGGTAGCTATTGGGCTTTCCCTGCGAATACGCTCGCGCTTCGCGGGTGTTAATCACATCGTAGGGAGGAGAAGCGACTTCGGCTTCTAAGCCACGCGCAGGACGCAGCGCAGCGAAAGGAAAGATCGTTGCCATGGCTCTCTCGATCAAAAGTTTGAGAATCAAATACGCTCGCGTCTGCGAGCGACGTGAAGCTACCACTCGTCCATCTCGCACATGATCTCTTCGCGCTTCGCTCCAAGCTTCGAGCCCTCCCCATGGTCTGCGCACGTCGACGCCCGGCTACTCGCAGCGCACGCGGCGGGCGGCGCGCCGGTGATCGACCTGACCGTGTCCAACGTCACCGCACCCGAGCACAAGCTCTTCAGCGAATCGCTTGAAGAATCCCTCGAAATGGCAGACTCGGACTCAATCTATCAACCGCATCCTCGCGGTGCACAGCGCGTGCGCGCGCTCGTCGCAGATCACCTCGCGCAGGCCCTCGGACCCCGCCCCAATCCCAACGACCTCTGGCTCACCGCAAGCACCTCCGAGGCCTATGTGTGGCTCTTCGCGCTCCTCGCAGACTGTGGTGACGAAATCCTTGTGCCCGAGCCCAGCTATCCGCTGTTCGCTTCGTTCGCAGCGATCACCGGGGTCCGCCTCCAGACCTACGCGCTAGTCTATGACGACGCGTGGATGATCGATCTGCAATCGCTAGTAAATTCGCTAAGCGATCGCACAAGAGCCATCGTGGTCGTGAGCCCAAACAATCCCACGGGGTCGAGGCTGCGTCGATGGGAGCTGGACGCAATCACTGCGCTCTGTGCCCAGCGCGCAATCGCGCTCATCGCCGACGAAGTCTTCGCCGAGTACTTGCTCGACCCAGCGCCTGACGCGGTCGACACGGTGGTCGGTGAGCGCCGATGTCTGACCTTTGCCCTTGGAGGCTTGTCAAAATCAGCAGGATTTCCGCAGGCAAAACTTGGATGGATCGCGATGAGTGGGCCTGACAACGAGGTCGCCGCTGCCTCGCGAGCGCTCGATCACATCGCAGACTCACTGCTCTCCGTGTCCGGAGCCGTCCAACGGCAAGCTCCATGGCTCATGCAAGAAGGGCGCAAACGACAGGCGCTCATCGACAGACGCATCCGCGACAATCTCACGACGCTTCGATCACTCTGTGACAGCCATCCGGCTGCGGTCTCACAGCCACTTCGCTGCGAGGGTGGGTGGGCCGCTGTGCTCCGTGTGCCCGCGATTTGTGACGATGAGCAGTGGGCGCGCTGGATCCTGGACGAGAGCTCGGTCCTCGTTCAACCAGGCCATTTGTATGACTTTTCGGCACCTGGGCACCTCGTACTTAGCCTGCTCACCGAACCCCAACGGTGGGCCGAGGGCGTCCGCAAGATGCTCGGTGTGATCGCCCAGCACATTCGACAAGACGCGTCGAGAACATAGGCGACGCCCCCTCATCAACGACCAGCATGCGTACTGTCGTTGATTGATTGCATCCATGCGTGATAACTCGGACGGAACTTTAGCTATGGCCGCGACCCTTCGATGTCACGCGCGCACGGACGTTGGTCGCGTCCGCGAGCACAATGAAGACAACTTTCTCATCGATCGAAAGTTAGGACTCTATGTCGTCTGCGATGGCATGGGAGGCCACGCTTCCGGTGAGGTTGCGAGCGCAGTCGCCGTCGGCGCCTTGCGTGAAGCACTCAAAAAAGACGAGGATTTTATCACGGATTTCTTGAATGGAGACGCCTCCATTCGTCCAGAAGACGTGAAGAATCTCGTGGAGGCTGCTGCCCGCGCGGCCAACGCCGCCGTGTTTAACGAAGCCCTGCGCGATCCCGCCAAGCGGGGCATGGGCACAACGCTGACCGCCATGGTGCTCGCGAGAGACTATGGGTTCATCGCCCATGTTGGCGACTCGCGCTGCTACATGGTGCGCGGGGGCGAAGTAAAAATGCTGACGGAGGATCACTCTGTCATCAACGAGCTGCGCCGCCGCGGCAAGCTCACGCCGCAGATTCTCGCGAAGCTGACCAACAAAAACGCCGTCACACGCGCAGTCGGGGTCTTTGAGACCGTCGAAGTTGACTCGTTTATGTTTCTCACCGCGCCCGGCGATCGCTACGTGCTGTGCTCCGATGGGCTCCACGGGTACGTCGACACCGAGCTTGAGCTCGGCCAGCTGATCGAGGGCCTCGGTGAAGAGACCGCGACGCAGCGTCTAATCGACGTTGCCAATGAGCGCGGTGGCAAAGACAACATCACCGCGATCGTGCTGTCGCTCTCGGATGACAACGGGGACCCCAATGACTTGGTGTTGGCCTACGAGACCCTCGCGAGCATGCCTTTCTTTAGGCACCTTGAGCCTCGCGAGCTCCTCAGGGTCCAAGCGATGGCGAGGCCCCGAGTCTTTGAGGACAACGCGCCGATCGTCAATGAGGGCGACGAAGGCGATTCGATCTTCGTGGTGCTCCGCGGCAACGCCAAAGTGAGCAAAGGCGGACTTGAGATCGCAACGCTCGAGGCCGGTCATTTCTTTGGCGAAATGTCTCTCGTCGAGCGCAGACCTCGGAGCGCAGCCGTGCGGTCCGATGGAAGCTCGCAGCTGCTTGAGATCACCCGCGTTGAGTTCTTTCGGATCCTCCGCGAAGAGAAGGACATTGGCGTCAAGCTCCTCTGGAACTTCGTCACCGAGCTGAGCAAGCGCTTGCGCGCGACGTCGCAAAACCTCGCCGCGGCCAAAGAGCAAATCGGCATCGTCGAAGACCTCACAGACGCACTCTTTCTCGAAGACGAACCGCTGCCACCTCCGTCCGCGATCCCGCGATCTGCGCGTGTCCCGCGGCTCGACCACGACACAAACAACGAGCTGAGCGACACACTGGTGCCTCCCGCCCCAAGCGAGCCCAAGCTGCTCGAAGCCGAAGACGGCCTCGAGTCCTCCGCGCTGCGAACCGTACGTCGCGTGGTGACCATCTCGGTCTCAGCCGAAGAGCCCGAGCTTGTCGACGACGGGCGCACCACCGAGCCCCCGCCGCCACCCGACGAGAGCGAGTTTGACGACCGTCCTACCGTGGTCCCACCGCCGGGCCTTGACGATTCGGAGAGTTAATCGTGCGATCGCGTCGCGAGCCGCTTAGAATTTGGGCCCCTCGTCCAATGGCTGCCAAGGCTCTCGGCACGTTTGGCTCGATCACGCACGACGCTCTGGCGTCTAAGCTTCTGCTCGCGACGAGTAGTTCACTCGTCGTAACTGCGGTCTTCTGTGACTGACTCGTCTGCGTAGGAGACGTTCGATGCGCGCGCTGTTGAAGCCAAATTCACTCACCCTCACCCTGCTCGGGCTGGTCTTGCCGTGTGCAGCTCACGCACAGACAGAGCCCAGCTCGCAGCCCTCGCCCACAAGCGCAGCGGTCCAGCAAGAGCGGCTCGTTCACTCGATGGACGGCGCGTTTGTGACGGACGTCGCGGACGCGTTTGACCCGCACACCACCTGGGCACCTCGCTTTACCGTGGGATTCACTCGCTCTTCACGCAGCGGAACCCTTCAGCGCGAGCGCTCTCCGGTGACCTCTGGGCTCGCCCCCGACGATCCTCGCCTGTCCGAGTCCGGAGTGACCGAGCTAGACGAAGTCGCTCGCTACAATCACACCCAATACATTCTCAATTTGGGCGCCGAAATCCCAGTCTTTCACGACCTCTCGTTCTCGGTCTTGGCCCCACTGGTGTTGAGCGACACCCGCTCTTTTCAGGCCAGCGGCCGCGGCGCTGACGCCCTCCGAGACGGCTGGTCCGTCGACGGCATGGCAGGCTCTCTGTTCAACCTGCCCTTTGAGTCGCCGACACGAAGCGGCATCGATCAGATCCGCTTGGGAATTAACTGGAATATTCTCAACCAAGCGCGTGACATCCACCTCCCAACCTGGCTCCTTCGCCTCGAAGCGCGCGTCCCCGTCGGCGAAGTGCTGACGGCCTGCGAGGCAGCCACCGGCGGTCCCTATTGCCCTCAGCTTGACTCGCCACGCCCATCGACACCCGCTGACAGCACCGACGTGATGTCCTCGCCCACAGCGCCTGCACGGCGCCCCGCCGGGAGCCGCTCACCAGGGATTTCTCGCGGTGTCTATGGCGTGTTCGTGCAGACCATTGTGTCGCGTCGCTATGGCTTCTTTGAGCCATTCTTGGGCATCGAGTTCTTGCTTGAGATCCCCGCGGGCAAGCTCCCGCAGTTTCTCTACGGCGGGGATCGCCCGTTTGGGCAGCTCGCTTCGTCGCCGCCGATCCAGGGAGCGCTCACAGTCGGCACCGAGATCGTTCCGTGGGAAAACAGGGACAAATGGCAGCGTTTTGCTATCGATCTTCGCCTCCGCGGTGAGTACCTCTCGCAGGGTCGGGACTACACGCCGCTGTTTGACGCGCTGGGCTCTAGCAGCTCGGTCCCGCTCTCGAGCCCAAGCTGGGACGTCCGCCGCGGGATGACCCGAGATCTGCAGCAAGCCATCTGGTTCACCGGCACCACCGGGACTCAATCCCGCGCGCGCCTAGGTGGCTATTTCGCTCTGAATTTGCAGGCAGACAAGCACCTCCGTTTTGTCCTTGGCGGGAGCTTTATGTACACCACGCCCTACGCGATGACCGCGACGGACGCGTGCAACCCCAACGAGACCTCGGACAACCCCGCCGATCGTGGAGGATGCTCTGGCAACAGCGTGCCCGATCCGCAGCATCGGCTCGTGATTGACACCGCAGGGAGCCGCTTTCGCATGACCGGGGACGTCACCTGGGATCTACAGGCTAATCTAATCTTTACGCCGCGCATTCCCTGGTAATTTGCCACTCGGAATGGATCCTAGCCCCGTCGGTTTGAGCCCACCCCATGTCCGAATCAAAGCCCCCGCCTGCTCAGACCCCCAAACCCGACGCTGCCCCGCCGCCAGAACCCCCTCCCGCGGTCGCTACGACCCCGCTGGTGGCCTCCAAGGCCGCCGCGCGAGGGCTCGCTGTCCTGTCCGGTGTGCTGCTCTTCCTGGGCTTCGCTGGCTTTGACCTTTGGCCCTGCGCGGTCCTCGCTCAGGGACCCATCCTGTTGGCCATCCGCGGGCGCACGCCCAAGCAGTCGTTCTGGCTCGGATGGCTCGCCGGCACGATCGGCATCGGCGGAGGGTTCTACTGGATCGCCTCGATGCTCCAGACATTCTCTGGATTTTCTCTGCCCGTCAGCGTGCTCTTCGCGTCACTGCTGTGGGCGTCACAAGGTCTGCAGTTCGCGCTGTTTTATACGGGTGTCTCGCTCACCGATCGCAAAGGCTGGCCGAGGCTGCTTGCGATTCCCGCGGTCTTTGCCGCGTTAGAGTTCATCTTTCCCGCTCTTTTTCCTTGGTACTACGCTAACTCACTTCACAACGTCCCAGCGCTGATCCAGACCGCAGACCTCGGCGGCGTGATCTTCACGGGCCTTCTCTTGACCCTCTCGCACGCCGCAATCGATGTGACGCTCGCGCATCTCGTGGCCAAGAAGACACAGCGCACAATCCCCGAAGGAGCGCGCTGGCGCTGGCCGATCATCGCCGCCACCATCGCCTGGTTTTTTTCAGTGATCTATGGGGTCTACCGAATCCGCGAGGTCGACCAAGAAGACCGCACTGCGCCCTCGTTGCGCGTGGGCGTCGTGCAAGAGAACCTCGGTCTCCAAGAGAAGCGCACCGATCCCCGCAGCGCGCTGCGGCGCCATATCGCGACGACCAACCGAATGCTCGCTCAGGACGTGCCGCTGATCGTGTGGAGTGAGAGCGCGCTCTCGTACGTTTTTGACAGCGATTTGCGCAACGTTCATGACAGCATTCGGCAGTGGCCCACGGGCACTCACATTCTCTTTGGCGCGCTGCGCGAGCAAGACGGGCGGCTCTACAACACCGCGTACATGGCAGACCCGGCGGGCGTTTTGCAGCAGCCTTACGACAAGACCTATCTGCTCGCGTTCGGTGAGTATCTCCCGTTTGGTGAGACGTTTCCCGCGCTCTATCGCTGGTCGCCCAACTCAGGACACTTCACCGCGGGCGCACAACCCGTCTCCATGCAGCTTCCCCCCGCGAGCGATGGACAGCGCTACCGGGTCGCGCCGCTGATCTGTTACGAAGACATCTTGCCGCGGTACGTGCACAGATTTCAGAGGCAGACCGACTCGCACCTGCTCGCAGTGATTCTTAACGACGCGTGGTTTGGACCCACGACAGAGCCCTGGATTCACATGGCGCTGTCCAAGTTTCGCAGCATCGAGCATCGCCGTGATTTCGTTCGATCAGCGAATTCAGGGGTGTCTGGCTTCATCGACGCGGCCGGACGCGTGATCGATCACACCCAGACTTTTACCGTCGAAAACAAGATCGCCACCGTTCACCTTCGGACCCGTCTCACGATCTACCGTCGGACCGGTGATTGGTTTGCCTGGGCAAGCCTGATCGCCGCGGCCGCGATGATCGTCCGCCGTCGAAAGACATCCTAGTCCCGCAATCCCGCAATCGCGCAATCGTGCAGCGCGCGTGAGTGTCATCCGTCGCGTGATAGGGTCCGCGCACCGAACGATGATCCCTCGCTATACACCCCCAGATTTCGCCAATCTCTGGAGCGCCGAGCGCAGACTTCAGACATGGCTCGAAGTAGAGCTCTGCGCATGCGAAGCGATGGAGCTCGCGGGCACAGTCCCGACCGGCACCGCGTCGCACATCCGGTCGCTCGAGCTCGTGCTGGACGCCGCCCGCGTCGATGAGATCGAGCGCACCACACGGCACGACGTGATCGCGTTTCTCACGCACGTCGAAGAGCTCGCAGGCGCCCCTGCCCGCTGGCTCCACCTCGGGATGACGTCGAGCGATGTGCTCGACACTTCGCTCGCCATTTTGCTGCGCGATGCCGCTGACCTGCTCACAACGCGCTTGCGCGCTGTGCTCTTCGTGCTCCGCAAGCGCATCGACGAGCACCGCAACACCGTCATGATCGGCCGCTCGCACGGGATCCACGCGGAGCCCCTCACATTTGGGCTCGTGCTCGCTGGCCACTACGCAGAGCTCGCGCGAGGCCTTGATCGGCTGCATCGCGCACGGGACGAAGTGGCCCACGGCACGATCTCTGGAGCCGTAGGGACGATGGCTCACTTATCGCCTGCGATTGAGCACGCCGCGCTCACAAAGCTCGGTCTACGGATCGAGACAGTGCCCACACAGGTCGTCCCAAGGGATCGGCACGCGGTGTTCTTCTCGGCTCTCGCCATCGTCGCGGCAGCGATTGAGCGATTCGCCGTCAACGTGCGACACTGGCAACGCACCGAGGTTCAAGAAGCCGAAGAGGCTTTTTCTCCAGGACAAAAGGGCTCGAGCGCGATGCCCCACAAGCGCAACCCGATCTTGTCCGAGAACCTCTGTGGGCTCTCACGCATGGTCCGCGCCTACGCAGGCGCCTCGCTTGAGAACGTCGCCCTCTGGCACGAACGCGACATCTCCCACTCGAGCGCCGAGCGCATGATGGCCCCAGACGCGACCGCGACGCTGGGCTTCATGCTCGATCGCACGCGCACGCTCATCGAGGGCCTCGTAGTATACCCTGAAAATATGCGGCTCAATCTTGAGCGCACCGGTGGGCTCTGGGCCAGCGAGTCAGTGCTCCTCGCGCTGGTGGGTAGCGGCATGCCGCGTCAAGAGGCGTACGTATTTGTGCAACGCAACGCGATGCGGGCCTTCGCGCAGGACGGAACGTTCGCAGACAACCTCCTCGCGGACCACGACGTGGTCTCACGCATCGGGGTCGACGCGATTCGTGCTGCTTTTTCACTCGAAAAGAGCCTCGTCCACGTCCAGACCCTCATTGACCGCGCGCTGGCAATTTCGTTCTAACGGAGCGTTGGTCTAGAGCACCACCAAGCAAGATGTCAGAGCCTCTTCCGTCCTCACCTGCGCGCGCGCCGACGTCCATTCGGCCCAACCCTCCCGGCGCATGGAGACCCGCCCACAGAGTCGCGCAGAGAGTCCTCGCCCCCGTCGAGCGCTTACTGGCGATTCAGGCCTCGAGCGGCATCGTCTTGTTCGCCGCTGCAGCGATCGCGATGCTCTGGGCCAACTCACGTTACAGCGAGAGCTACCGCTGGTTTTGGTCCCTCGAGTTTGGGCTCCGTCTGGGGCCCGTTGCGTTTGTGCGAGAGCTCCGCTGGTGGGTCAACGACGGCCTGATGGCGGTGTTCTTCTTTGTTGTGGGGCTTGAGCTCCGTCGCGAAATTCACAACGGAGAGCTGGCTGAGCTTCGCCGCGCATCGCTGCCCATCGCCGCAGCCCTCGGCGGAACCATCGCCCCTGCGCTGGTGTATCTCGCCGTCAATCACGGCCGCGCGTCCGCAGTCGGTTGGCCCATCCCGATGGCCACCGATATCGCGTTCGCTCTGGGAATTTTCACACTTTTGGCGTCTCGCGTCGCGCCCGCGATGCGCGTAGTGCTGCTCGCCCTCGCCGTCGTCGACGACCTCGCAGCGGTGGGCGTGATCGCCGTGTGCTTCTCAACCGGTCTGCATCTGCCGGGCTTATTGTTCGCCGCCCTTGGATTCTGGGCGGTCCTCACGATGCGCGCCGCGGGTGTCCGCTCACCGTGGCTGTACGTCCCCGCGGGTGTCATCGTTTGGGCTGGTATTTATGCGGGCGGATTGCATCCCACGATGGCTGGAGTGCTGCTCGGTGTGACCACGCCGCCAGTGGCCTGGCTCGGTCGCGAGGGGCTGCTTGAGATCGTCTCGCAGAGCACCGAGGACATCCGTGGACTCAAGGGCGCGAGCGCGAGCCAAATGTTTCCGCACTTGGCGCTCCTCGAACACGCACGCATCGAGGCGACCTCGCCCGTAGAACGAATCCAGCACGCCCTCCACCGCTGGGTCGCTTTTGGCATTATGCCGCTGTTTGCGCTCGCAAACGCGGGCGTCGTGATCGACGGAATCCGTTGGGACGGAGACGCGCGATGGGTCTTTGTTGGCGTGGCCCTCGCGCTGTTCGTGGGCAAACCCTTGGGCGTCATCGCTGCCACCGCGCTCGGGCGCAGCACGGGCCTGTTGCGATTGCCAGCAGGCCTGGGAGCGAGACACATTGCCCTCGTCGGCAGCGTCGCCGGTGTGGGTTTTACCATGGCATTGTTTCTCGCTCAGCTGTGCTTCGGCACCTCACCCCTCGCGGCGGCGGGCAAACTCGGCGTGCTCGTGGGATCTGGCTCTGCGGCGCTGCTGACGCTCGCGCTTGGCCGCACGCTGCTCTCGACCGCCCTCCCCGCTGGCGCAGCCGAGACCGCCGAAGAAGCAGAGCAATCGACAGAGCGCTAGAGAGCCCCGCGCGTGTCCGGTGTCGCTTGCCTTCTCTGAGCAGCCTACCGTATGGACTCCCACAGAGACATCCCTCCTCCGCGCGCTGCCCCCGCGAGGCACCCAGATCGCCCATGAAAATCGAAGTCATTCTCGTCGCACTTCTCGCGGTCGCAACCGCCGTCGCGATGCTCGCGCGCAGAGTCAACCTGCCCTACACCGTCGCGTTGGTGCTGACCGGACTCGCGCTGGGAACCTCCAAAGCACTCCCGGTACCCCACCTCACCAAGGACCTTCTGTACGCGGTCTTCTTGCCGGGTCTGCTCTTCGAAGCAGCATTTAACCTCGAGTTCAAGAAGTTCTGGCAGAACCGCGTCGCGATCTTCGTTCTCGCCATACCGGGAGTGGTCTTAGCGATCGCGCTCACCGCTGGCATCCTCCGCTCTGAGCTCGCGGGGCTGCATATGCTCACGGATTTCGGCATCGGAACGGCGCTCGTCTTTGGGGGTGTGATCGCCGCGAGCGACCCCATCGCGGTGGTCGCGATGTTCAAAAGTTTGGGCGCTCCCAAGCGGTTGGCCATCTTGATCGAAGGCGAGAGCCTGCTCAACGATGGGACCGGCGTCGTCATTTTTACGCTGATCTTGGGAGCAGTCACCGGCGGAAGCTTCAGCGCCACGCAGGGCCTGTTGGACTTTCTCCGCGTCGCAGGGATGGGCGTCGCGATCGGCACCACCTTTGGCTACCTCGCGAGCAAACTCACAGGCACCCTCGAAGACCCACTCATCGAGATCACCATCACCACCATTGCGGCCTATGGCAGCTTCGTTGCAGCCGAGCAGTTTCACTTCTCCGGTGTGATCGCGACGGTGTGCGCGGGGCTGTGGTGCGGCAACGTCGGCGCCACCGAGGGCATGAGCGCGTCGACCCGCATGGCGGTCCACGCGTTCTGGGACTACATCGCGTTCGCGCTCAATTCGGTGGTCTTTTTGCTGATCGGGTTCTTAGTCCGGCTCGACGCGCTCCTCGCCGCGTGGAAGGTGATCCTGTTGGCCTACATCGCGGTCACGGTCGCGCGCGCCATCGTCGTGTTCGCGGTCACCGCGATGCTCAAGCGGACCAGCGAAAAGATGCCCTGGTCTTGGGCCGCGATTCTCACCTGGGGCGGCCTCCGTGGCGGGCTCTCGATGGTCCTCGCGCTCGCGCTCCCGGTGAGCCTTCCGCACCGTGAGCTTCTGATCACGATGACCTTCGGCGTAGTGGTCATCTCGATTCTCTTGCAAGGCCTTACGATGGGCCCGCTGCTTAGGCGGCTCAAGGTGATCACCAAGGTCTCGGGCTCTGACCTTGAGCTCCGAGGCCGAGTGCTCGCTGCACGGGCCGCCATGCAGGCCCTGGATCGCATGCAACAGTCGGGCGCGATTCACGTCCGTGGAGCGACCGCTCTGCGTGACAATTTGCAGGTCGAATTCGACAAGGCCGACGAGGACCTGGCCAACGCCCTCAGCCAAGCGACCGATGTCCAACGCCGCGAGCTCTTGCGTGTCGAGAAGCAGCTCTTGCTTGCGCGCAAAGATGCCGTTCACAAAGCCGCGAAAGAGGGCGTGATTGACAACGACTCCGCCGAGCGCTTGTTGGCAGAATTCGACGCACGTCTGCTCCGAGTCCAAGACGGAGACTCCGAGCTTCAGGGCCCCGCGGGCTCCGAAGCGGCTGTTTTTGCAGCCACTCTTGTCTCACCTGAGCCCGACGAGCTCGAAGCCGACAAGAAGCCAAAGAGCGAGCAAGACGCGTAGAAGACCCCCTCGACGCCTCGCGCAGTCCTAGTCCGCGTCGGATGGGCAAAATGGTACGTTCGCGCCCGAGCCATGGTTGACGAACAAGCGCTACGCGAAGCCCTCAAAATTCCCCTCGCAGACACTGATCTTGTGGGCCTCGGCCCCAAGTACGAGGGCAAGGTCCGCGATAACTATCTCGTGGGAAATGGGCGGCGAATCTTGGTCACAACCGACCGAATCTCGGCGTTTGATCGCGTCCTCGGCACGCTCCCACTCAAAGGCCAGATCCTCAACCGCTTGGCGAGCTACTGGTTTGAGCTCACCCGCGGCATTTGCCCCAACCATCTGATCGCGACGCCCGACCCCAACGTGATGGTCGCGATCGCATGCGAGCCCCTGCCGCTAGAAGTCGTGGTTCGTGCCTACCTCACGGGGGTGACGTCTACTAGCATTTGGACTGCGTATTCTCAGGGGCACCGTAGTTTTTGTGGCCACGCGCTCCCCGAGGGTCTCGCAAAAAACGACCCGCTTCCGTCACCGATCGTGACACCCAGCACCAAGGCAGCGAAGGGCGGCCACGACGAGAGCGTCTCGGGGGAGTCACTCGTGCAATCGGGTGTCATTTCTCAGGCAGATTTCGACCTCGTAGAGCAACTTGCCCTGCGTGTCTTTGCCTTTGGGCAGGCTCATTGTCGTGACCGAGGTTTGATCCTCGCGGACACCAAGTACGAGTTTGGCCGCACGCCGGATGGGCAGATTGTGCTGATGGACGAGATGCACACGCCGGACTCGTCGCGCTTCTGGTTTGCAGAGAGCTATGCGGCGCGTGTGCACGAAGGGCTCGAGCCCGAGAGCTTTGACAAAGAGTTTGTCCGCCGCTGGTTGGTCGCTCAGGGCTTCGCCGGCGAGGGCCCAATCCCGACGATCCCCGACGACATTCGTGTCGAAGCATCGCAGCGCTATTTGCAGGCGTTCGAGCGGATTTCGGGCCTGAGCTTTGTGGCGGATCTTCGCGAACCCCAAGCGCGAATTCAGCAGGCCCTCGCGTCGTACGTTTCGACAGTGATATAGGGCACGGGCAGTTTGCAGACGAACTCGTTCGCGCTGCTCACACCATCGACAAGGGAGTGCAACGAATGCGAGCGCGCGTTTTGGTTCGGTTAAAACGAGAAGTCCTCGACCCACAAGGTGAAGCCGTGCGACGAGCGCTGGTAGCGCTCGGGATCGACGGCATCCGCGACGCCCGGGTCGGCAAGATCATCGAGCTTGAGGTCGACATGGCCCCCGAGCTCGCTCAACAACAGATCGAGCGTGCAGCCAAATCCCTGCTCGCCAACCCCGTCATCGAAGACTTTGAGATCACCCTCGAGAACGACAGCTGAGCGCTTAGCTGTCGAGCCCTAGGACGACAAGCAGCTCGTCGAACTCTTCGATCACAAAATCAGGGCGCCACGCCAGCAGAGCGTCCGCGTCTCCCATGCCAAAGGTCACCGCCGCGGTCTTCATGCCTGCGCTCCGACCCGCTTCAAGATCCCGCAGCGTGTCACCCACCATGAGCGCCGCAGAAGGATTGACCTGAAGTCTGTTGCAGACGTCCAGCAAGAGCGCCGGCGAGGGCTTCGGCGCGAGCGAAGTGCCCGAGCTGCCCGCGATGAGGTCGAAGAAATGGGTCGCGTCCAGCCCTGCAAGCAGCTGCTCGGCTACGTCGGTACGCTTGGCGGTCGCGACCGCGAGTGACACCCTTGGATCTAGGCTCCGCAGCACCTCGAGCGTCTCACGAACACCAGGAAAAAGACTCGTGTTTGTGTGCATGAGCCGCTGGTAGTGCCCACGGTAGTTCTTTACAAATTGCACGTACAGTTCGCCATCAGAGCCTGGCGCCGCGGAGGCAAAAATCTCTTCAAGCGGCGAGCCGTCAACCAAGTGTCGCAGCGACGACGTCGCGCGGATCCCGACATCTCCCAGAGCCAGACAAAGTGCAGCATAGATGTCCTCTGTGCTGTCCGCGAGCGTGCCATCAAGGTCGAACAAGATGGCCTCCAGATTGGCTTTAACGCGCATGCTTGTTTCCGAATCGACGATTGTTGGCGGAGAGTCGAAGAGTTTGTAGCCAGTGTTCACGGCAAGAGGTCGAGCGCGGACTACAAGTGAGATGCGAATATTGCAGCTTGATTGTTCATTCAGTTGACAGCATTGCGGTCAACGCTGGACATTCCTTGGGCATTCAAGCTGAGTTCGTTCGCGGGAGAAAAGTACGACGATGTACAAGCTGGTCATCACGGAAAAGGGTGGGCCATCCAAGGAGCTCGATTTTGACAAGGACGAGGTCACAATTGGGCGCGTCCCTGGCAACGACATCGTGCTGCCCGGCAACAACGTCTCCAAGCGACACTCTCGCGTGGTTCGCCAAGACGGCCGGTACTTCGTCGTCGACTTGAAGAGCACCAACGGCACGTATCTCAATGGTCGTCGCATCATGACGCCCTCGCCTCTTCGCGCTGGCGACAAGATCTTCGTGGGCAATTTCATCATTGTGCTCGACGGCTCGGACCTCCCAGCGTCCGACGAGCTGGGTCTCGACGATGTGGCGCTCGAGAGCGCGTCCCTCGTCGAGCCGCTCCCGCTCGACCAAGAGCCCATGGAGTCTACCCCTCCGCCACCGGTCGAAGAGCACAGCTCACGCCCAACTTTTGCGACCTCCTCACGCGCTGCCATGGCGACCCAGCCGCTCAGCACCGCAGCCGCGGTCGCCGCGACCAACGCCCTCGCAAACGCCAGCAACCCCACCCTCGGTCGGGGCCTCGGTGCGGCCGCTTCACGCGCCTCCGGCAGCCTCCCCGCGACCGGAGCGGGGATGCCCCAGCGGCCCCCCACGTCGACCGCATCGACAGCGGTCACGCCTCCCCTCGCAAGCGCGTCAAGCACACCCGCGCAACCACTCCCTAATCCGCCCGTCTCACGCCCCTCGACAGGTGGCGTTGGCGCGCGGACAGCGCAACCTCCTGTTGGGGCCGGCGCTCGAAGCGTCACAAGTGGGTGGCCGCGTCCCAGCACCACGACGCAACCCGCACAGACTGCCCAGCCGCCAGTCAACGCTGTGAGCATCGAAGAGGCCGAAATCGTGCCCATCGAGGCTCCCGCCGAGGTCTCCGCGACCCCGCAGCCAACGGCTTCGGACTACAGCCGCCAAGAGCCCGAACCGCAAGCTGAGCGCATCCAGGTGCCCGCGCGTGATCCCGTGCGCCCCACGGTGAGCATGTCCACCGTCAACGTCGCACCCCAGGTCGTCGAGTCCATCATTGACTCGCATCGCTCCGCCACCGAGCCGCTCCCCGCCGGAGACTCCTACGCGCTGCTGCTCGGTAAGATCGTCGAAAAGGCGATCGAAGCTGGCGTCGTAAGCCACCCAACGCGCATCGCTGACGCCGCGCAACGCCAGCGAATCCGAGCCACCGTCGACGGCCTCGTGCGCGCGATCTCTGAGCTCCCAGCACAGATCACCCACGAGCGCGTCACGCGAGACGCCACCGCAGAGCTCGCGGGCGCAGGGGCCATCGAGTCGGCCCTCGCCGATGTCGAGACCACGTCCGTCCAGGTCGCACCCAGCGGCCGCGTCTATGTGGGCTATTCCGATGTCTCTCGCCCAAGCGCTTACTGGTTTTCGAGTGGCGTCGCGGTGCACACCGCGGTCACACGGCTGCTCGAAGCAGCCTCGGTTGAGCGCGTAAAAGACCAGCCCGTCGTCGAGTGCACGTTGTCCGATGGCGCACACCTCACGGCCGTCTGGGGCGCTGGCGCCAGCGCTCCCTCGGTGAGCATCCGCCGACCCGCCGTGCGACCGGTCACGGTCACCGACCTGTCCGCGCGGCACATGCTGTCGCGCGATTGCGCGGCGCTGCTGATCTCAGCGCTCGAAGCGCGCCGCAACATCCTCATTGTTGGGCCCCACGGCAGCGGACGAAGCACCCTCCTCACCGCGCTCGTCGGTCACTTCGCTGCGCACCAACGCACCGTGGCGCTCGAGAATCGTCCGGTGGTCTCCCAGCGGTTTCGCGATGTGAGCTCAGTCCCACTGCTCAAGGACGCCAAGCGATCGCTCGACATCGCGCTGAGCTTGCAGCCTCAACGGCTCGTCGTATCGCAGATGGACGAGTCCCTCGCGGCCTCGATCGCCGCGCTGATGGTGACCGGCGCTGAAGGGCTGTTGCTCGTCACCGAATCGGTCGGCGCAGATGCTGTGCTCACCCAGCTCGCGACGGGCCCTGGCGCGTCGCTGCGTGGCAGCGCGACCCTACGCCCAGTGGTAGTCCAGATGGCTCGGCTCGGCGACGGGACCGCGCGCGTCGTGTCGATCGGCGAAGGCAGCGCCGAAGGAGACCGTGTCTCCCTGTCACCCTGGATGACCGCCTCCGTGGGCCCCGTGGACGACAGCGGTTTGCTCGACGTGACGCTCTATGCGACCGGGGCGACCCCCGCCTTCGGAGTCCGTTAGCGCAACAGACCGTTGCTCGCACGATCGCGACGTGGCAGCGTTGAGGCCTCATGGTGAAGAGGCTCGTCCTCGGGCTGCTCAAGGGGCTCGTGATCGGTGGTGCGCTTGGTGCGCTGTTTTTTCTGGTGCTTGGGATCAATGGATCCGGAGCGCTAGCCTACGTCTTGGCAGGCTTGGCAGCTGCAATAGCGGGGATTTTTGCAGGTCAACCGCCTTGGCGTCAGGGCGCCTGGGTCGGCACAATTCTCAAGGGGACCTTCGGGCTCGGCGTCGGCGCAGCGCTCTATTGGGTCGTGCAGCGGTTTTTGGGCGGAGTGCCCATCCCCGCACTCGGGAGCGTGTCCGCCAGCACGATCGCCGAAGCGCCCATCGCGTTTATGCCCATCGTCGCGGCGGTCTACTCGATGCTGATCGAGCTGGATGACGGCGGCGAAGACAACTCGGCCACCGCAGGCGCCAACAAGACCGGCGTTCGCGTGGATGGCAGCACCTCGGAGGACGAGTCACAAGACGTCGAGGTCAGCGCCAGTTCACAACAGCAGAAGCAGAACCGCCGGTAGATTCTCTGGCGATTCGCAGGTAGCGCTAGCGATTAGGGGTGAGGGTCACGTTCGCCGGAGGCATCCCCGGCATCGTCTGACCTTGGTTGGCCGCCGCACGCATTTCGTATTTGCTGGGACACTTGGCGACGACCTCGCGCGCTTCAAAGAGCCCCGAGGCGAGGAGCTGTCCACGCACGGTGACACCAATGCCCTCGCGAAATGTATCCGGCACGATGCCTCGATAGTGGACCGGCATCGCGCGACCGTTGCGCTCCACTCTGAATCGAAAGTCGCTCGAGCCCGACTGGTTTTCGACGGTACCGGCCTGGACCATCCCCTCGACCCTAAGCTCGGGCAGGCCCACAAATCGCGCGGGCGCTGCGAGCACTTCGTCAACGTATTTGCTGTAAACTAACGCACCCTGCCCCGGACGAAACGTCGAGCCCACCAACCCAACCACGACCAAGATCACCCCCACCATCACCCACGGAACCAAGTTGCGCTTTGGCGCAATCTTGCCTGCTCCGACGGGCATCTCAGGCCTCGCCTCGCCCTCCTTGGCGTCTACCCAGTCCTGAGAGTCATCGTGTGTGCGAGTTGGTTGCGGGTCCGTCATAGCGCTGTGATCCGGGGTTGTACCCCAGCGAGCGCGCCCGCGCTTGTGCGAGATTGCGTCTCAAGCGTCGCGCCGGTTGTTCTCTGAGGTATGTTCAGCGTCCATGGTGCCACGGAGCCACATTCGCCCAGCGCAGAGACACGGAAAGATCACCACGATCGCGTCCCTGCTCATGCTCTCGCTTGCTGCGTGTCGACGCGATCCTCCATCGAACCTCCGGCCAGGAGAAATCGTGCCGATTGATCCCGCTGGACTCGCACAGATCCGCGCACGCGCCAACGAGCCCGCCGTGCGCCCACGTCCGCGGCTGCGAGTGCTCCGCTTCGAGGCCTCGGTGACGGGCACCGCTCGGACATCTACCGTGGATTTTACAGCGTTTGGCCAGGCTCTTGAGCGCCGTGCAGAGGCCCTCGCCGCCCTCTCGCCCCGCGCCTCGGTGAACACCACGGGGGCGGTGATCTCGTTCGCGCTGGGGGGATCGACCCCGACGAGCATCGTGGCCGAACAGCTCGCACGACCAGGCCGAATTGAGCTCTTGCGTCTCGGCCGTTGCCCTAAATTTACTGACGAAATCAACCCTGAAGCCCGCCGCGCGGGCCGCTTCGCTACCGTCGAAGACGACGAGGAAGTCCCCTTCGCGTCCCCAGGCCCCGAGGGCATCGCGTCACTCGCGGGATTCCGCGCGTTCTTGTCGTTGTTTACCCTCCCGCCCAACCTGCGATGGCTCCATGGCGCAGTCCGCGCCGCAGGAGGCCTCGCGCGCCGTGGCTATTGCGCCCAGACCGCGTTTGTCCTGCCAGCGCCCGCGATCCGCGCGTTTCGGCCCACCCTCGAGCCCACCAACCTCGACCCCATGCTCGAGGTCACCCTCGCCCCCGAGACAGCCGGTGTGGTCCAACAGTTCTTGAACCCCACGCTAGAACGCGACCGAGCGCCGGTCGTCCTCGCGATCGATGACGAAGTCATGGGCCCAGTACGATGGGTCGAGCCCGACGCGGGGCCCGCGTTGTTGCGAATCGTTCCTAACTCCCGGATTGGCAGCGTAAGCCCCGAACTCGTGGGAATTCTCTGGCAAAGTGGGCCGATCCCTCTACCCTATACGCTCCGAGAGCTCCCGCTCCAAGAGCCCTAACGCTGCAGCCCTCGGGGGTCTCGTATGCGCAAGCCCACACACATGCCCAGATGACTTTTGAGTCATCCCGGCGCACGCTCTCGCCCAGACGTGTCCAAGTCTCTTTTCCCCTCTGCGTCCCGTTCGCATCGGCGCTTCTGGGCGATCACCGTGACAGCATGCACGCTCGCTCTCACGCTCGGGGCATGTCGCTCACGCGCCCGCGTAGGCTCGATGGACGACGCGGCATCACGCGATGGCTCTCTCTCGTTTGATGTCGCGACGCCGCCGTTTCGAGCGCCCCGAATGGACACCACGCTCCATCGCAATTCGCCCTCGAACGCACAGACCCAGACCCGTTCGCTCCTGCCTCTCGACACCTTCTCCGCGCTCGACCAATGCTCGGTCTGCCACGCGGACATCTTCGACCAATGGAACCGCAGCGCCCACCGCTTCTCCTCCATGGACAACATGCTCTACGCGCCCTCGTTTGAAGCGGCCCGTCGCGCCCGCTCGGTCCCTGGGACCCGATTCTGCGGTGGATGCCATGACCCCGCCCTGCTGTTTGCTGGCGACATCGACGGCGCCCCGATCACCGCTGCCCACGAGCGCGCGTCACTCGGCGTCGGGTGCGTGCTCTGCCACTCTGTGGACCACCTTCACGACCGCACGGGCAACGGCGGATACGTGCTGCGGACAGACCCCATCACCGCGACAATCCCCGAGCGAACCGAGGATGGGCACTTTATCAACGTCCTCGCGCACCGGCGGCGAGTGGCCAGTGAATCACTTCGCTCTGCAGACCTCTGCGGCGCTTGTCACAAGGTCGCGCTGACCGAGCTCGTCACGTTTGGGCCCTGGCTTCGCGGACAAAACGAGCTTGATCCGTGGGAGCAGAGCGCGTTCAACGACAACGATCCATCGCGGTACGATCCCGACGTGCGTCGGCAGACCTGCAACGACTGCCACATGCCTCGCGAGCCCGCGACACACGGCGACGTCGCCGCCCACAACGGCACAGTGCGCTCGCACCGATTCTTGGGAGGTCACACCACGCTCGCCGCGATCCAACACGACGACGACACCTTGGCCCGCCAACGCGCAGTGCTCGAGGGCGCCATCGCGATCGACGTCTTGATGACGACCGCGCAGCTCGTAGACACGCCCACCGCGCCACAACCATTCGCCGCAGCGCGCGTGCGCGCAGGGCAGCCCTTGCGCCTCGAGATCGTGCTCAGCAACGAGCGCGTGGGCCACCATTTTCCGGCCGGAACCGCAGACGCAACCGACGTCTGGATCGCGCTAACCCTGCGCGACGCGAACGGACGCGCTGTGCTTGTCTCGGGTGCGCTGGACGCACGCGGGCGCCTCGACCCCGAGGCCCATCGGCTTCACACCCGCCCGCTCGATGCCAACGGCTTGCCCGCAGAGCTCCGGGATCCACATCGGTTTCGAGCGCAAGCGTATGACACCACGCTCCCTCCAAGAGCTTCGCGCGTTGTGCGTTTTCAGGGCGATGTGCCTCCCGATGCGCGAGCGCCCTTCTCACTCACCGCGCAAGTACTCCATCGCCGAATTGCCGACCCGTACTGGGCCTTCGTGTGCGCTGAGCAGCTGCGTACGACCCATCGCCCTTGCCCCACGCGTCCGATCACCACCGTCGCGGCCTTCGACGAGCACACCCCACGCCCGCTTTGGCGACGCTACTACGACCACGGTCGTGCGCTCGCCGAGGTGCAAATTCAAGAGCGCGTAGGAGAAGCTCTCGCGTCGCTGCGTGAGTCCCAGAGGCTCGCGGGCACACACGCTGGACCTTGGATTGAGCTCGCGCGGGTGGCCATCCGCCAGGGGCGCAACCCAGAGGCGTTCGAGCTGCTCGCACGCGCCGAACAGATCGATCCGTCGAGCCAAGTTCCTGATTATTTTCGCGCACTTGCGAACACTCAGGTCTTTCGCGCCGCGGAGAGCATCACGGCCCTCAGCCGCGTGCTTACGCGCTATCCGCGACACCTCCAGACCACCGAAATGTTAGCCAACGCGCTCGGGCTCGCGGGGCGTCACCCCGAGGCGCTCAGCCTGCTCTTTTCGGGGCTGAACATCGACCCAGAGCGCGCACCCATGCTGAATCTTCTCGCGCTCGAGCTCGACGCGCTGGGAGCTCCAGACGAGTCCAACCTCGCGCGCGAAGCGTACGAGCGACATCGGTTCCACGATGGGATCCCTGCGATTCGCACACGATGCAAACGCGAGGTCCCCCACTGTCAGCGCGAGAGCGAGTCAGTCCACACGCACCCATGGGGTCCCCCTCTTGGCAGCGTGACGACCGCTCCCTGAGCTCAGCCCCCTGTGGGCGCTGCGGCTGCCGCTGCGGCCTCGGGCGCGGGGTCGGTGATCCGGAAGTCCACGCGGCGATTGAGCGAGCGAGCCTCACGACGAACGCGCCCCGTGAGGCCGTCCACGGGACGACGCGGGCGGGTCTCTCCAAAGCCGTGCGCTTCGAGGCGGCCGGCTTCGATTCCGTGCTCGACCATCCACTGCATGACGCGTTGCGCGCGGCGGTTGGAGAGGTCCATGTTCGAGGTGTCATCGCCGACGTCGTCGGTGTGGCCTTCGATGGATAGACGGCGCACGGCGGTCGACACGCGCAGCGCATCCACGACCGCGGTCAACACCGGAAACGACCGTGGCGAAATGACGTCACGGTTGTGCGGAAAAAAGACCGGCGCGAGGATGTTAATCATGCCGTTTTCGACTCGAACGAGGCCAGGGCAGCCATTGCGCATCGGGTCTGCGCTCGGCGCGCCGGCCTGGTCCGGGCAGTGATCGGTCGCGTCGGGGACCGTGTCATTGTCGCGGTCGGGGAGCGGGCATCCCGGACGTGCGGGATCGGGGTTGTTTCCGGCGCGAACATCGCGGCATTGGTCCGCACTGTTGAACACGCCGTCGCGGTCCGCGTCGGCATCAGGGCAGCCAGCGCGCGTGGGGTCGGGATGATCGCCCTGGGGTTCGTTGACGCACTGGTCCGTGTTGTCAAAGACGCCATCGTGGTCGGTGTCCGCGAGGGGACAGCCGGCGCGTGCGGGGTCGGGATGATCGCCCTGGGGTTCGTTGACGCACTGGTCCGTGTTGTCAAACACGCCGTCGCGGTCGGTGTCCGCGAGGGGACAGCCGGCGCGTGCGGGATCGGGATGATCGCCCTGGGGTTCGTTGACGCACTGGTCGTCTCCGTCGACGACGCCGTCGCCGTCGGTGTCCGTCGGAGCCGCGGGGCGAGCCTCAGGCGCGCCCGTGGTGATGGTCATCGCTACACCCGCGCCAAAGAACATCGCGTCGGCGGGTGCGGGCTCGTCGTCAGGCTGCAGCACGTGACCGTAACGAACGTTCGGTCCGATTTGAAAATTGCGATGCACGTTGAACTCAAACCCGAGCCCTGCATCGAAGTGAAACCTCGTGAGCGGGCCGGTAAAGCCCACGCCCGCGTTGCCGTCGATAAACAAGCGACCCACGCTGCCGAGCATGGGCTCAAAGCGGATACCGCCCATCACGCCGAGGAGGTGTCCAAGGTCGCCGGTCTGCGGCAAAAACATCCAGTTGCTCACGGACGCCTGGATCGAGAACCAGTCCACTGGTGCGACGAAAAGCCGACCGATTCCGTGAAAATTAACAGTGTCAAACTGTAGGCTGCTGCGCTGCCACTCGCTGATCATGGTGCCCGCGCCGAGCTCGACTCGCGCTCCAAAACGGGGCTGCGCTTGTGCTTCGTTGCCCTGCGCCATCACTGCGGTCATCGCGCAGGCGGCTGCAAGACATGCTCCCAAGCGCGAGAGCGATCGAGGTCGCGTCGTATGCTCAGAAACGGGAGAAATCACGCCGCGTGTAGACGCGGCGACTGTGTATGGGTTGCCCTTCATGCTCTGTAGGGTCCATCAGCCAATTGCTCCAAAGCAAGCCTTTCTCAATTTGGACAGCTTACCAAGTGCACAAATTCCGAACGCGCATCGTCAATCAATTGACAGTTCGGTGAAGAAATCACCATAAAACTCAATTAATTCGGATAGTTAAGAATATAGACCCTCGCCGGCGGATCGGCAGCAGTGCTCGCACGGCAGGGCCCTGTAAGAGGTGGCACGAAGCTCCCTGCGAGGGCGCAGCGCGTGACATCGACACTCAGCCGAACGCGACCCACTCCGCCGAGCCCTCCGGCTCCGCCCGATGCATAGAGGCTCGCCACACCGCCCAATCCGCCCGCCGCGGTGACCCGTGCCGTCGCGGTGGTCTGCACCGAGGGGGCGCGCAAGAAGATCACTCCGCCGCTGCCTCCGCCTCCCGCGGCGCCAGGTTGGGGATCACAGCCCGCTGCCATGCTGGTCCCGATGTACGCGTCGCCGCCATCGCCGCCGTTGGCTAGCACGCGACCCGTGATGCGGATGCTGTCGACGCTCCACAACCGAAGCGCGCCGCCCGCGCCGCCGCCGCCGCTGGTGCCTCCAAACGCAGGGCGATTGAGATAATCCGCGCTGCCGCCGCCGCCGCCGCTTCCGGGGACAAACGTTGTCTCTGCCGATGGGTCTGCCGCGGCGAGCGCGCCAATGCTGCCCCCGCCTCCGCCGCCGACCCACGCCGCCGGGATGCCTCCGCGCACGCCCGGACACTGCGTCTGACCCAGCGTCCCAGAGCGCCCCGCGTACACCGCCAGCGCGCCTGCGCCCGAGGCTCCCCCTGCGCCGACACCCGCGCCGCCGCCACCCGTGACGCCCATGCAGTCCGACTGGCCGACGTAGGCAGGGCCCAGCGCGCCGGGCCCTCCGCCCGCCAGACCGCCTCCACCCGCGCCGTAGGCTCTATATCCCGTAAACACTCCTCCACCGCCGCCAAACCGCGCTGCAGGCGAAGCAAAGAGCAGCTGCGTGGCCATGTCCGGGATGCACCCCGCGTTGTTGCCCACTCGACACGACCCGAGCGTCCCTGCGACCGCAGGACCGTAGGGACCCGAGACTCCGGCGACCCACTCGCACGCAGGACCCGCGACGGCGCTGCGGGGCTCGCCGGTGTGTCCGCCCGAACCCGCGCGCCCCTCCCGCGTGGTCCGCGAGGCGATCGTGCTCTGCCCGCCAGGGCCACCCGAGAGATCCAAGATGCCATCGATCACGATGGGCCCGGTCGCTCGCAGATCGAGCGTGGCCGACTGCGCGCCACCGCCGGTGACATAGACCGCCACGCCCGCGGGCACCGTGATGGAGGTAAAGTTGTGCAGTCCCGGGGACAAATACGTGGGATTCACCGTGGGATTAAACGCGCCCTCCGTGCCCGTGCTCACGACCTGACAGCGCGACGCGACGCAGACCTCGCCAGCGACGCACGCGCGCCCACACGCACCACACGAAGTCGCATCCGTCGCCAAATTCACACATCGATCCGTACAGCACTGCAGCCCGGCAGCGCACGCAGGCCCCGCTCCGCAGCGAGGCCGCGCGACACACGTCGTCCCCACGCACTCAGCGTCGGCAGGGCAGACCACGCCGCACGCGCCACAGTGATTGTTGTTGTTCGTAAGATTGACTTCGCAACCATTGCTCGGGTTCGCGTCACAGTCCGCCGTGTTGGCCAATGGACAGGTGATCCCACAGACCCCTGCACGACAGGTCGCAGCGCTGCCTCCCCCGGCGACGCATCGGCGAGAGCACGCCCCGCAGTTCTCGACGCTTGTCGCGAGCTGGACGCAGTTCATACCGCAGCAAGTCTGCCCAACGTCGCAGCGACCCCCGCAGTCTTCGGGTGGCGTACACGTGCCGCCAAGACACAGCTCTCCCGCTGCACACGAGCGGCCACACGCGCCGCAGTTACGTGCGTTGTTGCGCAGATCCGCGCACACGCTCACGCCAGCCTGCGTGCAACACGAGTTTCCGGCGGGACACGGCCCGCACCCCGCGCAGCTCCCAATGAGACACGCCTGCCCTGACGAGCACCTCCGCCCGCACGCGCCACAGTTGGCCGAGTCCGCATCGAGCCGCGTGCACCGATCGCCACAGCAGACAGTGCCTGGCTCACACGTGCCACAACCCGCAACGCGGCAGACACCGGCATCACAGCGCGAACCCGCGGCGCACGCGCGACCACAGGCTCCGCAGTTGCGCGCATCGGATCGCAGATCGACGCACCCCTCGGTGCAGCAGGCCTGCTCTGGATTGCAGGTACCGCAGCCGCCGCCTTCGCATCGAGACGCTACGCAGCGCCCACCTGGCCCGCACGAGACGTTGCAGCCGCCGCAGTGAGCCTCGGCGCTGCTTGGGTCCACGCAGGCCCCGTCGCAACAGAGTGAGCCTGCCGCACACGCCGGTCCCGCGCCACAGCCCGGGACACAGACGCTCGCCCGGCACTGCGATCCTTGGGGACAATCACTGCCGTTGCGACACGCGACGCACACTCCCTGCACGACGTCACACAGCGGCGTAAGGGGCGTGGCAGCGCAGTCTTCGTTTGAGACGCAGCGACCACCCCCTCCGTCACCGTCACCCGAGTCCATCGCGTCCGATGCGGCATCGCCGGTGTCTCGGACGACCACGTCGCGGTTTGAATCTTGGACGGCGCCATCGCTCGAAGCGCGAGGGTCGATGAGCTCTGTTCGCCCACACGCGGTGAGCAACAGAACGAGCACAAGCGAAGCGAGAAAGCGAGCAACCATGCAGCGATGCTAGGCCAATCGCTCCCCCCTTGGCGAACGCCGTAGAGTCGTCGCAGCCTAGATTTCGAAATCGATCATCCGGTCGTCGACGCCGCCACGGACCGCAAGCTCAGGAGATTTCATCGCGACACGCGCCCCTGGGGGGACACTTCGCGTGACAAATACCGAGCCGCCCACGACAGCACCCTCCCCGATGACCGTCTCGCCACCGAGCACGGTCGCGTTGGCATAAATCGTCACGCCATCTTGCACCGTGGGGTGCCTCTGCGTGCCGCGAATGGCTCGGCCGTGGCTGTCTTTGCGGATCGAGAGCGCGCCCAACGTGACGCCTTGGTAGAGCTTGACGTGCGCACCGAGCCGAGAGGTCTCGCCCACAACGATCCCCGTCGCGTGGTCGACAAAGAAGCTCTCACCAATGCTCGCGCCGGGGTGAATGTCCGCGCCGGTTTGCGTGTGCGCCCACTCGGACATGATCCTCGGCATCATCGGAACCTCGAGCAAAAACAGCTCATGTGCGATGCGATAGACCGTGACCGCGAGCAGCCCAGGATAGGCCAAAATGACCTCGTCCATGCTCCCTGCGGCGGGGTCACCGTCGAAGGCAGCGCGGATATCTCTGAGCAATTTCTCACGCAAAATGGGGAGCCCATCCAGCACTGCGTCCGCGCGGCGCGAGGCCTCGTTTGCGCAGCCCTCCATGCAGCCGCCGACGTCTTCTTTGGCAAAACAGAGGCAGAGTTCGATCTGTTTTGCCAAGACGCCACGCAGCTCACTGAGCACCACGCCGACGTGGTAGCCGACGTTAGCGTCTGTGATGTCTTGGCGGCCAAAATAGCCCGGATACAAGAGCTCTAAGAACATCCGTGTGCAGCGGATAATCTCGTCGCGGGAGGGCAAGAACCTGCGATTGATCCGATGCCCACGCGGGTCGCTGCGGTAGCTCGCAAGCAGCGCGTCGACCTGCGCAGACAACGGCCGATCACTCACGCGCCCACCTGCACGGCCTGCATCGCCTCGACCTCGGCAAACATCCCCTCGAACAGCGCGCCCGAGAGATAGCGCTCGCCGGCGTCCGGAAGGACCACGACGATTGTTTTTCCTGCAAATGCAGGGTCAAACGCGAGCCTGAGCGCCGCCGTCATGGCCGCTCCGCAAGAGATCCCGCAGAGCATGCCCTCTTCGCGTGCAAGCCGCTGCGCCATCGCAATGGCCTCGTCGTTGGTCACCTGCTCGACGCGGTCAACGAGCGTGAGATCAAGGTTCTTGGGGACAAATCCCGCGCCAATTCCCTGGATCTTGTGCGGACCGGGGACAAGACTCTGGCCCGCGCGCGCCTGGGTAATCACAGGGCTGTGCGAAGGCTCGACGCCCACGGACATGATCGCGAGGCCCTTGGTGTTTTTAAGATAACGCGACACTCCGGTGATCGTTCCGCCGGTGCCGACGCCGCTCACAAACACGTCGAGCTTGCCGTCTGTGTCATCGAAGATCTCGGGCCCGGTCGTGGTCTCGTGAATCGCCGGGTTCGCAGGATTCTCAAACTGGCGCATGAGAACGTACTTCTCGGGCTGCGTCGCTGCGAGCTCTTCGGCCTTCGCGATCGCGCCCTTCATGCCCATCGAGCCTGGCGTGAGCAGCAGCTTCGCGCCGAGCGCCACCAGCACCTTGCGGCGCTCCATAGACATCGTCTCGGGCATCGTCAGGACGCACTCGTAGCCACGCGACGCGGCAGCGAATGCGAGCGCGATCCCAGTGTTTCCGCTCGTGGCCTCGAGGATGGTCTTGCCCTTGGTCAGCTGGCCAGACTTCTCAGCGTCCCACACCATCGCGGCGCCGATGCGGCACTTCACCGAGTATGCGGGGTTGCGTCCCTCGATCTTGGCGAGCACGGTCGCGTGCGCGCCTTGCGTCAAGCGATTGACCCGAACGAGCGGGGTGTGGCCGATGGACTGAGTGTTGTCGTCGTAGATTTTTGCCATGAAATCGGGGGTCTCCTGTTGAACTCTCACACGCCCAGGCACCACCATGGGTCCGTGCCAAGCGTGCAGAACGCGACCGGTCTCATACCGCAGAACACGGCGCGCCGCTTCAACGACCACAGACCCTAGCGAGCAAAAAAGCCATGACTGCAACGACCCTGGACTGGGACCGCGTGGCCTCAGCGACCCGCGAAGAGCCACTCCGCGTGCTCACCAGCGCGTGTCTCGTGGGACGAAACACTGGGTGGGAAGGGACAGCGTATACCCACGCGCTCGCGGTGCTCCTCACGCGGGTGCCCAACGTACGGGTCGTGTCGTTCTGCCCCGAAGACTTTGTCCTGACAACCCCACGCGCGCTCACCTTCTTGCACGGCGGCGACGGCAGAGATGTGCTCGCGGGACGGGCCAAAATCTTAGACACCGACCAGCGCGATCACACCCAAGCGCTCACTCGCGGTGCCCACGCGATGCTCGCCGTCGCAAAGAGAGAGCGCATCGAGCTCGCAGTGCTCACAGACATCAGTGACTCGTGCGGGACCTCGGTGACCTACCGCGGCGACCCGACCCAAGACAAACAATTCCAAGCAGGCCCAGGGGTCGCGGCCGCTTTGCTGTTGGCCAATGGATTTGCAGTGATTTCAGAGCGTGACGCTCGCACTTTGCATCAGCTACTTCATGCACTCGACGACCAACACGTGGTCGATCCATCGGCCCTCGATGCGACCGAGCAAGCATGGTATCGAGAGTACTTTCGCGTGCTCCCATAGGGTCATCCGGCGACGTCGCCGGGTGCACGCCGAGATGCCCTGGACACTCCGCGAGCGCACTCAAGGGACGCGCTCGGTTCTGTCACGAATTTCGAGGTCAGGCACAACATGGTGCATAGCTCGTCGCTGCCATGAGCAGCCACACCCCTGACCTCCCCGTGGTCGAAGTCGTCGAGATCGAGCGCATCCGTATCCCTGTCACGCGGTTGAGATCGCTCGGCGAGCTCGATGCTATGCGCGAGTCCATCGCGACCATCGGCCTCATGCAGCCCATCACGGTAGACACGACCTACACCCTGGTGAGCGGCCGACATCGGCTCGAGGCCTGCCGCCAGCTCGGCTGGTCTCACATCCCTGCCCTCATTCGTGAGGTCGTAGGCCCCATGGCGCGGCTCGCCGAAGTCGACGAAAACCTCTGCCGTCGTGAGCTCTCGGTGCTCGAGCGGGCAGAGCACATCGCCGTGCGAAAACGCTTGTGGATCGAGCTCAACCCAGCGCCCCTCAAGGGCGCACCCAAGACGCGAAAGACCTCGGGCGAAGACGCTAGCCCCGACGTGGACGCGGCGGTCTTTCGGCGCGTCGAGCCCCAGCTCAGCGCGTTTGTGGGCGACACCGCGCTGAGGACCGGCCGCGCGAAGGCAGCCGTGCGTGAAGACCTCAAGATCGGCGGACTGCCAGAAGATGTCCGCGATTCGTTGCGCGACACCATGCTGGTCGACAACAAACGCGAGCTGTTAGCCCTCACGCGAATGAGCGACGACGAGCAGCGCGAAGCCGTCGAGAAGGTCAAGAGCGGCGAGAGCAAGTCGGTGCGCAAGCCCAAGAAAAAAGCCGAACCCGCGCTGGATGAGCCCGTGATGACCGCGGACGACGACGAGCTCGTTTCGACTGCGCCCAAGGGCAAAGACGGCTTTGAAGCGTGGTCCGTGCCTTCGCGAAGCGACACAGACCGCACCCGAGACGAGATCCACGACGCGGTCAAAAACGCGCTCAAATTCATGGAGCGCGCGCGCTCTCTGTGGCCTGACGAAGAAGGCAGCGACGAAGGGCAAGCGAAGCTCCATGTCGCGCACGAGGCCGTCGAGGCGCTCGAGCAATGGCTCGGCGAACGCAAGGTCGCGTTGCCCTGGGCCGAGAGCGCCTGAGGGCTCAAACGGTCAGCGATTTTGCACGCAAGCGACTCTCCAAGCGCTCGCGATTCGCACCAACGTGATTCGCCCAGAGAGCGAGACCGAGCTCATCCGGACCGAGCGCATCCGCACCCGAGCCCCCAGAATCGACACGTTGGCGTCACGTGCTCGCACTGCGCCTTGCAGCCCATAGCGCACGACGGTCTCGGTCGCGCTTGCCCGCTCGACGTGGACATTGAGCGAGCGAATTTGCACAGGAATCCCTAGTACCCGCACTGCATCAACACGCGAGACGGGCCCCTCCGAGCACCTCGATTCGGTCCAGCGCGCGATGCCCGCGCGGTCCTGGGCTGCGCCCGCGCGGAGATACGCAACGACCACGGATTCGGGCGTGTGTGACTGTGCGAGCAATTTTGCAGGCAATGCGAACATCATCGTGGCGAGCACGAGCGAGAACATCCGGCGCATCAAGGGCATGACTGGGTGATAGCACTCGCGCGAAATCTGCTGGCAGACGCGAAGGATGCTAAGTGTCTGGCGTGTCAATCGGTGTGCGAATTCAGTGGGCAGCGCGACCAGTCCTCGTCAGCGCAGCGCTCTTTGCGTTGCTCTCTGCGCGATCGGGCGGCGCACAATCGCGCCCTGACACTCGCGAAAGCGTCGAGCCACCCAACGCGACGATGCTCCGGGTGGCCGGGGGGACGTTTCAAATGGGGGCGCGCGGCGAGGGCGAAGGAGACGAGCGCCCCATGCACGCGGTGACGCTTGAGGCGTTCGACTTGGATGAGACCGAGGTGACCAACGAGGACTACGCGCGTTGCGTACGGGCGCGAGTCTGTACGGCCCCGGATCCGCGCAGCGCGACGCTTAATCACTACGGAAACGACCAGCGCTTTCGCAGGCCACGGCAGCCCGTTTCGAGCATTGACCAGGGTCAAGCCCGACGCTATTGCCACTGGGTCGGGCGACGCTTGCCGACCGAAGCCGAGTTTGAGCGAGCGGCCCGAGGCGACGATGGCCGACGTTTTCCATGGGGCAATGACCGGCCGACGCGCGAGCATGCAGTCTTTTCGCAGGGCGTGACCGAGGATGTCGCCACACACCCGCTCGGTCGTGGTCCCTATGGACACCACGACCTGACGGGCAACGTGTGGGAATGGTCTTCGGATCGCTATGACCCGTTTGCCTACCGACGGCCCACCGCGAGCAGCGGAAGGCCCGGCAGTTGCCCTGAGATTTTGCAAGCGCAAGACCAACTACGTCGTGACCGGGTCCAGAGATTTACCGGGAGCAATCCCATCCCTACGACCTGCGAATTTGTCCTCCGCGGCGGCGCCTTCAACTACGACGCGCATGGGCTACGGAGTAGCAATCGAGTCCATCATCCGGGCAATTTTCGGCTCGTGATGTCGGGCTTTCGTTGCGCCCGCAGCGTGCCCTCGGCATCCCCCTGAGTGCGTTCGCGATTCGCGAGGGTATCGATGCGTGGACAGAGCGTACGATCGCTCATTGGGAGCCCCGGTGACGCCCACAAAGCGTCCCCACCACACGACGGCAGCCCCAACGGCTTCTCCATTACAAAGGTCTGAGAAAATGCAGCTCAAGATTGGCCCACGATGGCCTCATGCGTTCGCCACGTTGGCCATCACAGCGCTGGCTCTCTCGGGCTGCGCGAGGCGCGCGCAGTTGGACGTCTTGCGCCCGGCGATGCTCAACGCGGCGGCTCACGGTTACAGCTACGAGGTGCGCAACTTCGACGGCAATCCCAGCGCGACATCCGAGGTCATCGCGACACTCCGCACGGCGATTTCAACGAGCCTAAACCCAGCGATTGTCCTCGTGAATCAGCAAGGCGGGCTGGTGATCGAGGGCGGCGTCGGCGAGTATTTTTACACCGAACAAGAGAGCCGTGACAACGCGACCTGCTCGCACCAAGAGGGCTCGGGCAGCTCGCGGAGGACCGTGCAGCACGCGTGCACACGGATCGTGCGTGTGGGGCGAGCGAGCGCACGAGTCGATTTTCGTGTGACCGCGACCTCGTCCAACCAAGTGGTCTACGCACGCTCGTTTGCAAACACCGCCGAACGTCGCGCGACGTGGCAGGTAGGCCCTTACCCTGCCGACAACACGGTCCCTGTCGCGATTGACCCCAACCGCGTCTTGTCCGAGGCGCTGCAGGGCGCGGTGCAGCCGTTTATGCACGTGATTCTCCCCTGGCGCGACTCGATCGAGCTTGAGTTCGAGGGCTGTGGAGGCGACGCGCGATGCAACCAGGGCTTCGAAGCCGTACAAGCTCGCGATCTCGTGTCCGCCGAGCGCCTGTTCTCGGCGGTCGTTGGCTCCACACCCCCGAGCAACGCCGGAGAGATTGAGCGCGTCTCGGATGCGCTCTACAACCGAGCACAGGTCAGGATGCTCCAGGGCGTGTACGGTGGAGCGTTTGTGGACCTACAGCAAGCGCTGCAACTTCGCCCTACGAGAGAACAGTGGCGAACGCGATATTCTCAGCTCGAACAGCTCGCACAAGACCAGGCCGCGCTGCGAGCGCAGCATGGTCTAGAGAGTGACGACACGCCGCCAACGAGTGAGGTGCCGCCTCCCGTCAACGCGCCGACACCATCGCCAACGCAATGACACTGCCACCCCGCTTTGCTGCTGACATCAGCGGCCGAGATCATGGAAATTCCCTGTATCAAGATTGCTCACTCACACAGAGTGCAATACTCTGCCAACGCATATATGGCGGATCGGCGGGAGGGAACAAACAGCGCGCACAGAGTCCCGATCGTCCTCGCGGTCGGGCTAGACGACGACGTCCTGCGCCTGCTTTCGCTGGGCCTCCAAGAGCAATCAGTCGCGTTAATCGTCGCCGATGATCTCGCGACGGCTCGACAGCGGATCACCGATCGCCAGCCCATGCTCGTACTGTGCAGTGCGGACTCTGTGGCGAGCGAGCTGCAAGCCACCGTCGACGCGATGGGATCTCGGTTGCTCAAGACCCACCCTGTCGCGAACGCCGAATGGGTGGCGCTGATCATCGATCGGCTGCTTGATTCGACTGCACGCATCCCGACCAAAGCGGGCAGCGCCTTTCGATCCACGCACGCCCAATGGATCATCGGCGACTCGCCTGCGATCGAGCAAATGCTGTCGACAATGCAGCGGATCGCGCTGGCCGACTGTCCGGTCCTTGTGATCGGCGAGACGGGGACTGGCAAAGAGCTCGTCGCAAAAGCCCTGCACCATGGCAGCGAGCGCCGAGGTCGATTCGTCGCGCTCAACTGCGCAGCGATCCCCTCTGAGATGATCGAAGCTGAGCTGTTTGGCTCGACCAAAGGTGCCTACACTGGAGCCGAAACGGCGCGCGATGGCTATTTTGTAGCAGCCCACAACGGCACGCTCTTGCTCGATGAAATCGGCGAGCTCTCGCTGGGACTGCAGTCCAAGTTGTTGCGTGTATTGCAAGAGCGCGAGGTCACTCCGGTGGGCTCCAACCGCCCTCAAAGAATTGACACCCGGGTGATCGCGGCTACTCACCGCAATCTCTCGGCGATGGTGACCGAGGGGACCTTTCGTCGTGACCTATTTCATCGGCTGGATGTTGTTCGTGTGAAGGTTCCCCCGCTGCGAGAGCGAAGCGAAGACGTCCCGCTCATCGTCGCGGCCTACCTAGAGCGCGAGGCGAGCCGTCTGGGAAGGCCCGTACGCCAGCTGAGCGTAGACGCGCTTCAGTTCTTAAAGCGGCAACCCTGGGCCGGAAACGTGCGCGAGCTCTTGACCACGGTCGAGCGCGGTCTGCTGATGCGCCCAGAAGGCGTCCTGCTCCCCGAGGACTTCAGTCGCTACACCGAGCTCCCAGGGCCAGCGCGTGAGACGCTGCGACCACTGCCGAGCTCCGACGAGGCTCCGACCCTGATGGGAGATGCCCCAGTGCTCCCTCCCTACGGACTCGATCTCCGCCAATACCTCGAGAACGTCGAACGACAACTCATTGATCGAGCTCTTGCCGAATGCAACGGCAACAAGAACAAAGCGGCCGCTCTGTTGGGGATCAAGCGAACAACGCTTGTAGAAAAACTAAGAAGGCTCCGCAAAGAACCCGAACCAAGGTAGCTTGTACGGAATGCGCCGCTGATTCGCGCAGTCAACAGTGTCGAAACTTTGACACTACGCTCCAATTGACGATCCAAGTGTCAACGGATTGGCACGGCGATACGACCCCGACCGCTGAACTGACCCGGTGATAAGCCAATCAAGTGGCTTTGCGACGTGCTCAACGGCGACCCTCGCGCAAATTTCAGGGCCATTTCTCGGCATGTTTTGTGCTGAGTGACTTTCCAGGCTCGCGTATTGGACGAGACATCAGGGTCCCAGACAGCACGCGTGTGTGACCACGGCAGACCGTTCGCGGCCTTCCGTGAGGGGAAATTCATGCAACCTTTCACCCACAAACGAACTGCTAACAGTCGAAAAATCACCGTCCTTGTGGCAGCCAGTCACAACGTCGCAGTGGACCTTGAGCGCAGGATGCTCAAGCTCCGTCGGGCAGTCCGCATGATCTCGGACAGCTTCGCCTTCGACCACGCGATCGTTGACGATGAACCTCCGACGTTGATCCTTGTCGAGACGGGTCCAGAAGCTCCTGCGTTGATCCAACGTGCATGCGATGCGCAGTGTTTGGTCGTGAATGTGGCTCGTCGGATGGCGACCGACAGCGGCGTCCAACCCAACGCACGATGGCCCCTGGCGATCGCATTGGGCGAGGATCTCGCGCTCAGAATTCGTAGCGGTTCACTCTCAGAGACCGAAGCCCCTACGGGCTCACTGAGCGGCTCGGCCGACTCGGACACGACGGTCATCGTTGGGCGAGGCTCGAGGCTCTTTGCCGACGACCTCATCGGCGAATCTCCTGCGCTCATTCGTGTCATGAAAATGGCCGAACGGATCGCTGCGAGTGACGCCAGCGTCCTGCTGTTGGGCGAGACCGGGACGGGCAAAGAGGTCTTTTCGCGCGCCATTCATCGAAGCAGCCAGCGGCGTGGGGCCTTCATCGCAGTCAACTGTGCAGCCATCCCGGCTGCGCTCATTGAGTCTGAGCTCTTCGGCCATGTGCGTGGTGCTTTTACCGGCGCCAGCGCGCAGCGACCGGGGCAGTTCGCGGCCGCCCATCGTGGGACCCTGTTGCTCGACGAAATCGGCGATCTCCCGCTCGCAATGCAGGCGAAGTTGTTGCGTGTGCTTCAGGAGCACGAGGTGACTCCTGTGGGTAGCGAGCGCAGCGTCCCGGTGGACGTGCGAGTGATTGCGGCGGGCCACGCGGACCTGCACGCGATGGTACGCGCTGGGACTTTTCGCGCAGATTTGCTGTACCGATTGGACGTCGCGCGCATCCGAATCCCCGCACTTCGAGAGCGACGCGAAGACATCCCCCTCCTCGCGAACCACTTTCTCGCCGACGTGCGAAGACGCTACCCGATCGACATTGAGGGGTTCTCTCCGGCAGCCAACCGCTGGATGCAGTCCTACGCGTGGCCTGGCAACGTTCGCGAGCTTCAATCGGTCGTTGAGCGCGCGGCCGTGCGCCGCTGGACGGGTCCCATTGACGTGTCCGATCTTCACCTCCACAGCCAGCTCCCGCCCCAGGATTTCGTCGAGGCCGAGAGAGCCTTGCTCAGGAATGTAGTCATCCCCGCACAGGCCCAGGTCCCGAACCTGAGCACCCCTTCCAACGGGGCGATCCCAGCGGGAGGGGCCCCACGTGAGAGCCTCCCGGCGACGCTCGAACGACTCGAGCGCTCGATCATCGCCCAAGCACTTGAGCGCACTGGCGGAAACCGAGTTCGCACGGCCGCTTTACTGCAAATCAAGCGGACGACTCTTATCGAAAAGCTGCACCGTTTCGGCATGTCCTGAGCGTCCTCCCAACAGAGGGACCGCTGACTCCGAACGACGGCGACGCGCGGGGGCTCGCCAGGGAGTGAGAATTGAACTCCGTTCACGTTGTGAATAGCCACACAGCGCGCGCAGACGTGGGTCTTTACCGTCGGCGGATTGACAAGGGAGAGCGACGTCAGCGCGGCACTGTCAAGAAATCCACTGATGCCAAGTCCTCGACAGGCCGTCAGCACACACACACTGTAGAAAATCCTGCAAATTGAGCAACCGATGACCTCTCCACCAAGACAGCCATGGCTGGCACCACTCTTGCGAACATCCTCTGGAGATAGACGGGCCCTTCGGGGGGCCGACCTTTCACAGTCGACGGGAAATGGTGAGCAATATGACGTGCACAGTGATGCTGGTTGGTGGCACGGTTCAGATGAAAGCAGCGGTCGCGCGCGCGCTTCGAGATTTTGAAGTGGTCGAGGCTCGCACCCCTGGCGAAGCGCGAACGCTCGCCCGAGAGCGCAACCTGGACGCCGCCCTGATCCCGTCGGACTCGCGCTCAGAAGACGCTCAGCTCTCGGCCAAAAACCTCGCAGAGGCCGCGCCATGGCTGCCCGTTTTGTACGTGAGCGATGCCCCGTCGAGTGAGAATACAGTGCGTCAAGAAGCTGGCAGCCGAGAGCTCGCCCGAGAGCTGCTTCGCGCATGCGACGGCGGCACTCACGCCCACCGCGAGCGTTTGTTCGCCGAAGGACTCGCTCAGCTCTACGTCGCGTGGCAGCCCATCGTGCGCCTCTCGGACAGGAGCGTCCTCGGACAAGAAGCGTTGCTGCGATGCGACCATCCGCTGCTCCGTAACCCGTTGGGGTTCATTGACCTCGCGCTGCGTGTCGGCAAGATGGACGTCCTTGGACTCGCCGTGCGCGAAGCCATCGCGAAATCGCTGGCGACGACCACCGACCCGCACCTCGCGTTTGTGAATCTTCACGTGACCGAGCTCGCGGCCGAGGACCTGCTGCGCGATGACGGCCCGTTGACACCCTTTCGTGAGCGCATCGTGCTTGAGATCACCGAGCGCGCGAGCCTGGATGACGTCAAAGACGCGAGCGAGTGCGCAAAGGCGCTTCGGGCGAAGGGCTATCGACTCGCGATCGATGACCTTGGCGCGGGCTATGCAGGAATTAGCGCAGTGGCAGAGCTCGAACCCGACGTGTGCAAGCTGGACATGTCAGTGGTGCGCAACGTTCATCTAAGCCGCCCGCGACAACGAATGATCAAAGCGCTGCTGCAGGCAGCCAACGACCTTGAGATGGAGTTTGTCATCGAAGGCGTCGAGACCGTCGAAGAGCTTGAGTGTCTTCGCACGCTCGGATGCGACGTGTTTCAGGGCTACCTGTTTGGTCGCCCCGCACGCGAGCGGCTCGCCCCCAGCTGGCCCCCATCTTCACCCGTTTAGACCCGAGAGGAGCAATGCACACCATGGCTGATAACAGTTGGGGCACCGAGGCGCCCTTGCGCACTGAACAGACGACAACATTGACTCCGGGACAGTCTCCGTTTGATGGGCGCTATCTCATCGAGCGGCTGCTGGACTGTGGAGGCTCTGCCGACATCTATGTGGTCTCACATCGCTACACCCAGCGCCGATTTGCCTTGAAAATTCCTCGGCCCAATCAGCCACCCGCGGTGCACGAGCGGCTGCGACGTGAGGTGCCGCTGTTGGCCGAGGTTCGACATCCCAACATCGTCGACCTCCACGACGCCGGTGAGAGCCCTCAGGGTCCCTACCTCGTGCTCGAGCTCGTCGAGGGGCGCACCCTCGAAGCCCTCTTGACGGGCCGACGCGAGCTCCCGGTGGACTTCGTGCTGTCAGTCCTGTCGCAGGTCGCTGAAGCGGTCGTCGCGTGCCACAGACAGGGCATCGCGCACCGAGACATCAAGCCCGCCAACATCTTGGTGACTCCCACGGGCGTGGCGAAGCTCATTGATTTCAATGTCGCCGTGCGCGACGGCTCCACGACGCAGGCGCGGATGACGCATGTGGGTTGCTTCGTCGGGACCCCCGAGTATCTCCCCCTTGAAGTGCTCTCGGGTGCGCCCATCTCAAGCTACGCCGTCGACGTGTACTCGTTTGGCGCAACTTTTTACGAGCTCCTGTGTGGGAGCCTGCCACACGAGGGTTGCACGCTCACCCAGCGAAGCGAGGCCCCTCCGTCCATTGCGTCGCGGCGCGCAGACCTCGACCCAGAGCTCGCCTCGTTGGTCGATCGCTGTGTCTCAACGGATCCGGCTGATCGCCCAACCTCGATGACAGACATCGCAGCGGTGCTCATGGCGATGCGCCGTGGCGAGCGCGCGAGTCTGCCCCGTAAGGCGCCCACCGGACGAGAGCTGCGACGCTATGCACGCGCGCCCTACCTGTCAGCCGCGCGCGTTGGACGCGCAGATGGTTCACGGCTGGACGGACGCGTCGAAGAAATCTCAGGCGGAGGTGTGCAGATTTCGAGCAAAATCGCGCTCGAAGTCGGTGAAAATGTCATCGTGCGCTTCACGCTTCCCAGCGGAGACATCGCCGCGACTCGCATGAACATCCGTTGGTCACGCGCGGGCCGCGAGGGATTCTTGTCAGGCGGTGAGTTTAGCGAAATCACCGACGCAGCGCGCACAGTGATCGTGCTCTACGTCGAGGGCCGCGAGGCGGCGCAGTGAGCCTCTCCAAGATCGCGTGATCGTGGGATCAAAGTCTGACCTTCCAGCGTCTGGGCGGGTGTAGCATTGCGAGCGTGCAGGGCAGCAAGCGTCGCAGTAGGCGGGTTCTCGTTGTTGTTGTGGGCGTGATGGGTTGGGTTGGGTTGCGACCGCAGAGCGCGCCTGCCTCGATTGAGGACCAGCGCGCGCGGCTCCCTCCCACACAGGTCCGTGGCGGCTGCTCGGACGAGGTCTCAGGCCGCTGGATCGCACACGTTTACTACGCACAACTCCGTGACTGGTACCGCTACGAGCTCTTGCTGACGCAACGGGGCGATGTGCTCAGTGGCTCGATCCGATTGCGAGGTTGGACCGGCACACCGAGCGAGAGCGAGCCGCCTGCGTGTCGCCCAGGTCTGCGAGATGCCGAGTGGTCCGAGCCCGCCGAAGGGCTTGTGATCCGTGGTCCAGACGGGCTGAGTGTTCGTGTGGACGCCACGTCGGTCAGGATCGAAGCCACCCACTGTGGGAGCGCCAGCGGAACGTTCGCGCTCGACCACTTCGCGGGACGCATCGACCCAACGACGCAAGAATTTGTCTCGACCAACACCTACACGTTTGGTGCGCAGACGCTGACGGATCTCACGGTGTTTCGTCGCGTCGCGTGCGCCGATGGGGCGTCCCCTAGCCCGCCGATCGCGCCTACCGTGACGGTCCCCCAAGCGCACGAAGACCCCTCGCCGCGGCCATCCAGGCGAGCCTTTCGCTGCGGTCGTGCGGAGGCTCCGTGAACCTCGTACAGCCCTTCTCGCGCGAACACGCAGAGACCATGGTGGTCGTGGTGGGGGTGATCGCCGGAGTCGTGGGCTACGGTCGAAGCCTCTCGATCGAGCGAGCCCACAACGCGAGCCGTGTCTTCGCAGTGGTCTTGATGCTCTTTTACGTTGTCGAGAATGCGATCCGCGTGGGGCTTTTGGGCGCGCCGGTGTCGGTGATCTTTCCGTTCGAGCTGTGCTCGATTCTCTTTTTTGTCGCGGCGGCGGGCTTCTGGACCAACAAGCGATGGCTCTTGGACATCGTGGTTTTCTGGACGTTTTCAGGGACTTTTCAGGCCATGATCACCCCCACCCCGTGGGGCGAGTTCTTGAGCCTTGAGTATGTTCGGTACTTCGCCGCTCACTCGATCTTGGTGCTCGCTGCGACCTGGGCCGTCATCGCACATGGCCACCGACCGACCCCAATGGGCGCTGTCCGCGCGTTTATTTTGCTACAGATTTGGGCGGCCATCGGCGGCACTGTCAACGCGTTGAGCGGGCAGAACTACATGTTCTTGCGACACCCTCCCCGCTCGCCGACACTCTTTGACTACTTGGGTCGCTGGCCTTGGTACATCCTGAGTCTTGAGCTCGTCGGGATCATCTCGTTTGCGATTTGGCTGGGGCTCTGGGCGCTGGTTCTGAAAACACCGCTGGCAAGGCCAGAGAAACGTAGTGAAGCGTGACAAAGCGTGACGCCGAGGATTTTCTTTCGCTGTCCCGGCCAGCGCTCCGCGAGATGCTCTGCAAAGGGCACCCGATCGAACCCGGCGACGTCGCCGGAATGTCCTACAGGGGCGTCTCTCTAGGCCTCCCACCGTTCGCGGTTAAGCTCAGCTGGCTTACGTTTCGCAAGACGTTTTACAAGCCAGACCCCGACGCTCCTCTGCGCGGTTGGAACGTCCGCATGAAACAAAATGGCCTCCGCGGTCCCGCAGAGCCCATGCGCGATCGAAGCGACAATCCGCGATGCTTCGGCCACTACCGAGTGATCCACGGGGCCGACCAACGCATGCCTCTGCCCGCACAACAGGGACTCTTGATCGTGTACGAGCCCCTGGCGCTTGCGCGTGACCCGCTCGTCGCGCTCGACAAGGGGAGCAGTGAGTGGCTCCTTGGGATGACCTTCGTCGCCCTCGGCCCCTTGCAAATCGTCACGCCGAGCTACTTTGTGCTGCAACGCGAAGGCCCGATTGACTACGTCCCGTTGGCCGAGCGAGACCGCGCAAGCTCAGGCTAGGGCGAGAGCGTTCCGCGGCCAAAAGTGTCACACGCGCGGATGGATTCGCTGGCCATTCCCGCACGAAACCAGCGCACCCGCTCGGCGGACGAGCCATGGGTAAACCGCTCTGGGCTCACACGTCGGCCGCCCATTTGCGCGATGCGGTCGTCACCGATCGAGGCCGCGGCCGCGAGCCCTTCTTCGATGTCGCCTGCATCCAGCATGGATCGCCGCGCCGCGCTGGCCGCCCAGACTCCCGCGAAGCAATCTGCTTGCAGTTCAAGCTTCACGCTGAGCGCGTTGGATTCGGCACGATTTTGCCGCTGAAGCGCCCGCACCCGCGGCTCAACACCCAGCAATTTTTGAAGGTGGTGACCAAACTCATGCGCGAGGACGTACGCCTGCGCAAAATCTCCTGGAGCACGAAACCTCCTGGCCAATTCCGCATAAAATGACAGATCGATGTACACGAGCTGGTCCCCTGGACAATAGAATGGTCCGCTCTGCGCCGTCGCCGCACCACAGGGCGAGCGCGTCTCGTCGGCAAAGAGCACGAGCTGCGTTCGCTGGTACTGAGACTGGCCACCTGTCTGCTGTGGCAACGCGGTCTGCCAGTAGTTCTGAATGTCCGTGGTGGCACGGCGAACGAGCTGCTCTGCGCGTCGCTCGTCCGCGTCACGCGGCCCTGGCGAGGGAGCGCGCCCTGCCCGATTCGTGCCCGCGCGCGGTGCTTGGTTGCCCTGCACTGCGCCAATCACTTCGATCGGGTTTTTTCCTAGCAGAAGTGCGATTACTCCTACAACGACCATGCCACCGAGGCCGAGCCCAGCCTTGGCGATTCCGCCGCCTCCACCGCCTCGACGATCTTGAATGTCACTGTCATTGCCTTCATTGCCAAAACGCATAAGCGACAACATACCGCGCTTGTCTCGAACAAGTCTTTGCCCGTCGTTGACGCGCCTCACTCTTGCTAAGGTATTCGCCCGATGTCTCCAACGGTCTTCTCGTGGGTTGTTCGCCCTTCGCTCGTCCTTGCGCTGAGCCTCTTTGCGGGCTGCTCACCGGGCGCTCCGGCCTGTGAAGGAGGTTCTTGCGATGCCGCGGACGCCGCGCCCGCATCGCGCTGCTACTTGGCCGCGTTGCCAGCCTGCGAGGGAGGCAATGATCGCTACTCGGACGAGGCCTGTCTCTCTTTGGACGATCGCGAGACACGCGTGCCCGCGGTTCGTGACGCAACGCGCGCGCCCATCGTGCTTTCTCCCACACAAAACGAGGCTCTGCCTGCAGCGACCGCGCCGACATTTCGCTGGTCCGTGGTCCTCGCGAGCCGCCTTCGAGACCGCGCAGCTCCGCAGATCGCTTGGCTGTCTACGGCTCCTCGGCCTGCGCGCGCGATGACGTTCACCGAGGAGCTCTCACGTTGGCTCACCTTGATCCCTGAGGCACAAGCACACTGCGCGCCCTTCTCAGGCGTTGGATACGGTGTGGATTTTATCAGCGCGGGACGTGTGCTCTTGCGTGTCGAGCAGTCACGCACCGAGTACACGCCCACGTCCGCCGCGTGGGCTCAGCTGCGAGCGGCGACGGGTCCGATCGAGATGCGCATCACGGCCGCAAGGTTTCGCAACAACGAGGTCACCGAGGGACCGTATGAGTCCGTCGAACGCCGAACCTTCACGATCGTCCCATGATCCACGTGTCCAAACGTCTTGGTTTTATCGCTCTGTTGGGACTCACAGCCATCGCATTTGGCCTGCAATTTTCTTGTGGAAACCGCGTCCTCGAGCCCTACGACGGCAGCGCCTTTGCGCGAGGGCGCCCGGCCATCGTTTGGCCCCAGGGTCCCAGCGCGCTCACCAGTGACAACGGCTCAGACACGATGTCTGTGATCGCCCTCAACGGCATGCGCACCGTCGTGGTCTATCCCGTCGGGCTCGACCCGCTGGCCAACGACGCGCCACATCACCTGGCGATCGACGCTCAGGCGCGGCGCGTGTTTACCGCGTACGCCTATCCGCCGCCGGTCTTGTCGCCGGGACCGCACGGCAACCACGGCGTGAGCACGCAGCTTGGTGTGCTGGTTGCGCTTTCGCTAGACGATCTGCACGTGATTGCGCAGGCCGACGTTGAGAGCAATCCCGGGGATGTCTTGCTCACGCCCGATCGACAGCGGGTCGTCGTGACGCACTTTGAGCTCAACCGCGTGCTCGCGAGCGAGACCGATTCGGGAGTGATGCCGGCCCGTGAGAGCGCGATCACAGTGCACAACGCGCAGACCCTCCAGCGGGTGGCGTCGGCGAGACCGTGTCTTACGGCGCATGGCGGGGCGATTTCGCCGGACAGCCGCTGGCTCTACCTTGCGTGCAACGGCAGCGATTCGCTCGCGATTGTGGACCTCCAGTCGCCGACACTTCAGTCACGACTCGTCCCAGTGGGGCCGGGCGCGTCGACGGTTCCGTCGCAACGATTTGGGCCTTACGCTGTAAGCCTGACGCGCGACGGTCGTACGGGATATGTGTCGAATTTGGAGGGTCGCGACGTCAGAGAGTTTCGCGTGAGCGACGACGGTGCCACCGTGCAGTTTGATAACACACGCGCCGTGCGCACCAACGGCGCTGCATACTTTGCAGACCTCAGCGCGGACGAGCGGTCGCTGATCGTTCCGACGCAAAACCCAGATCAATTGCTGCTCATTGATCGCGCGACCATGACCATCCGGCAGGCCCGGAGCGTCCCTGCGACCGAGTGTCGGCTGCCTCACCAGGTCAAGCGCAGCCCGGACAACCGCACGTTTGTGGTCTGCGAGGGCGTCCACACAGCGCTCCGATCCGAGCCCGGAGCGCTCTTGCAAATCAACCCCGAGACGCTCGAGACGCTGGGCCGCGCGGCGACCGGAGTGTTTCCGGACGCCGTGGATTTTGTCCCAGAGATGACGCGATGAGGGCCTCGCGACAGCGCTGTGCCGCGCTCTGGGTCGCCTTCGCAATGGCCTCGTGCGTGGACCGTGTCAGCGCCGAGCGCCGTGGTGCCGAAGTGTTCGCTTCGCCGCAGCTCTCTACCTCGCGATTTAACCAGTTCTCGTGCCGTACGTGCCATCGCGCAGACCCGCGCGAGAGACCCGACGCAATTTTGCCAGGCGGTTTGCTGGCTGGATCGACAGCGCGTCCGACCTTCTGGGGCGGCACAGTGGTCTCGTTGCAAGAAGCGATCGACGTGTGTTTTCGCAAGTTTATGCGGGGCGGCCCGCTGGACACTTCGAACCCGGACACCATCGCGCTCTATGCTTTTTTGCAGTCACTCGAGCAGGTCGAAGGGGCGCAACGGACAGCGCTCGCGTTCACAGTGCGCGGCACAACGGTCCCTCCGATGATGGGTGACGCGACGCGTGGCGCGTTGCTCTACACGCGCGCTTGCGCGACCTGTCACGGCCCCGTACGAGCGACCCAGCCGCCCATCACGACCGCGAGCGTCGTGCCTACGGACACCGAGGCCGAGCATGGGAGCGCGCAGGGCTACACGCAGGCGACCCTCCAGCAGGTGCTTGTCGAGAAGTCTCGACACGGAGCTTTCTTGGGATTCGCTGGCATTATGCCGCCGTTTTCAGAAGAGACGCTGAGCGATCAGGACCTGGCAGACATCGTCGCGCATGTCGGCCCGGTGCTCAGGTAGCGAGCGCCCGTTGCGCACGTTGTGGGTCACTCTGCGGCACCCATGGGGCGGCAAAACCGTGGTGAACACAGCGCGAAGTAGACCACCGCGAACGAGGCTTATGGCACACTCGCGGTGAGCTATTAGGAGGCCTACTGCGTGCTGGACAATCCCTTTACACTGGGCGTCGAAGAAGAGTTTCAGATTGTGCACCCTGGTACACGCGAGCTGCGCTCGTACGTGTCCAAGATCCTAGATGAGGGAGAAAAGACTGTGCTCCGCGAGCGCGTGCGCGCTGAGATGCATCAGTCGATGGTCGAGACTGGGACGGGAATCTGTCGAGACATCCATGATGTCCGCAAGGAGCTTATTGAGCTCCGCTCGGGGCTCGACTCGCTCGCCCGCAAGGGCGGACTGCGGATCATCGCGGCGAGCACGCATCCCATTTCGGACTGGAAAACACAGGAGATTACGCAACATGCGCGCTACGACAAGATCGTCGAAGATCTGCAAGACGTCGCCCGCGCAAACCTGATCTTTGGTCTCCATGTCCACGTCGGATTTACCGACAAGAACGTCGCGATGGAGATGGCCAACCAGGTCCGATATTTTCTCCCGCATGTGCTCGCGATCACGACGAGCTCGCCGTTTTGGCTAGGCCGCAATACGGGCCTTAAGAGTGTACGTTGCGAGGTTTTTAAGCGGTTTCCGAGGACAGGCGTGCCCGGGACGTTCTCTTCGTATGCCGAGTTTGAAGAGTACGTAAACCTCTTGATTCACACGGGCTGCATCGACAACGCGAAGAAGATCTGGTGGGACGTCCGTGTTCACCCGTTCTTCGACACCGTCGAGGTTCGCATCGCGGACATGCCGACCAACATCGAGCACACTATTTCGGTCGTCGCGTTGATTCAGGCCATTTTTGCCCAGCTTTATCTCTTGTACAAACGCAACATGGCGTGGCGAGCCTACCCTTCGGTCCTCATCGAAGAGAACAAGTGGCGCGCTGTTCGATATGGCATGCAGGGCAAGCTGATCGATTTTGGCAAGAAGTGCGAAGTGCCCGTCAGCGACCTGATCCTCGAGCTCTTGGACTTCGTCGACGAGGCCGCTGGGATGCTCGGGACCCGCAAAGACCTCGAAGGCATCAAGCGGATTCTCGAAGAGGGCACCAGCGCAGATCGGCAGCTTGAGGTCTATCGCAAGTCGGGTGGTGACACGAAGGCCGTCGTCGATTGGCTCATTGAAGAGACCATGCGTGGGCTCCCGAAGAGTGACTCGACACCGCCGCCGGGGATCATTTCGACCTAGTGCGGGCCTAAACCGGCGGCTCAATGTCGAAGAGAGTGGGCAGGATTTCGCCTGATTTGCCTCGGATCCACTGCTGAAAACCGCTGGCATTTTGCACTTCGTCCGCGTTGACCAAGACGGTCCGGCCTCCGGAGTTCTTTGCGCGGTAGACCAAGTTGGCGACCGGGTAGACCGCGCCCGAAGTGCCAGCCGCGACGAAGATCAGGTCTTCGGCGTTTGAGATAAACCGAGTGACGCGGTGCAGGTCCGCGGCGTTGAGCATCTCGCCGAACCAGACAATGTGGGGGCGAAGCAGCGAGGTCTTGTTCTGGGCTGCACACTCCGCGCAAAACGGGAGATCTCCCTCCGTCATGTAGAGGTCGTGGTCTTCGAAGGGCTCGCGCTCGCAGTGCGTGCAGCGTGTCTTGTAGAGCCCGCCGTGGATCTCTGTCACGGGATCGCTGCCAGCACGTTGGTGCAACCCGTCGACGTTCTGCGTGACGAGCATCATGCGGTCACCGAGGTCTCGTTGGAGCTTGGCGAGCGCGATGTGTCCTGGATTTGGAGCGACCGTAGCCGCCCTGGCGCGCCGCTCGGAGTAAAAGCGCCAGACCATCGTGGGGTCCTTCGCGAAGCCTTCGGGCGAGGCGACGTCTTCGATCCGGTGGTTCTCCCAGAGCCCATCGGCCGAAGCTCGAAACGTCGGAATTCCGCTCTCAGCGCTCACTCCCGCCCCGGTAAGCACAAGAACGCGTGTGTTGGGTCCGACCCTCAGCTGGTTTGTCATGGCTCTACAGTCCCTGTGAAATGTCTAACGAAGCCCTCAAGGAGCTTAGTTAGTAACACTTTGCAACGAACTATCAAGAGACACGTGGACAGTTACTTCGACACGCTGTCGATTGCCTAGGCGCGTCCGACCTCAACACCCCGGAGAAACGCTGTCATGCTGGCCGAAAACTCTTTGATGAAGTCCACGAACAGGTGATTGAGCGGCGACTCCTTGAGGACCTTGACGACCTCGGGGGGGCTGTCCGCCATGAGCCACAGGCCCGTAATCTGCGCGCGAGCGTGCAGGAGCAGCCAGGCGCCCTCGCCCGCTTTGAGAAAGGGTAGACGGCGCTCAAGGAGCTCGCCCGTCTTGGTCATGCGGGGATAGAGCATCGCGTTGAAGTCCGCGGCGGCCTGGGTGCCATGCGCGCGCTGAAAGGTGAGCTCAAGACGCGCGAGCAACCGCATAAAGAACGGTTTGTTCGTTACGCTCTGGGCCATCATGTGGACGACGCGGTCTTGGGTCCACCGCCCGCCTTCTTCGAGGGCCTGATCAAGCTCGTCAAACCACGCGACGATGTCGATGGTGAGCATCGAGAGCATCAGGGCTTCGCGCGTCGGAAAGTATAGAAATAGCGTGCCTTTCGCCACGCCAGAGCGCTCTGCAATGTCCGCCATCGTGGTGTCGAGCATCGGATTGCGCTCAAGCAGTCCCCGCGCGGTTCGCAGAATGTGGTCGTGTTTGTGCTGGCGATCTTCGAACTGTTGCGTGCGTTTGCTGGTTGACATGACTCGTTCTCATCCCCGGCGTTACATCGCGAGCGCGTGCGATGGGGCACACGCTTTGTCCAAGCTCATAGGCTAATCGACACGAAGCCCCGAAAGCTAGTGTGTAAGTTCTCAATGCGCGCTCCGTTGTTGGGCAAACACCTCACGGAGTCGATTGCCGAATGCGCAGAGTCACATTTTCGATGTTCGTCATTTTGGCGACTTGCTCTCAATCCATCGCGTGTGCTGGCGGCCGCCGCCTGAGCGCGAGCCGAGCCCAAAGCCACGGCGGCTACGCGATCGCAAGCGTTTCGAGCGCTTCGGGTGGCGAGAGCATGCCTTCAACCGCGAGCGACGACGGCGATCGCTATCGCCAGTCCGAGAGCCCAGGGGACGTTGACGTCGCGAGCGTCGGTGGCGCGGTCGCTCCAACGTCGGTGGCCCCTCGCCCCTCGGCCGCGAGACCCACGCAACCGGTCCGCAACGCACGCGCGAACGCCGCCCCCGTGCGGACGACCGCGGTGACCAACGATCGCCCAAACGAGGGTACGGCGCCCACGGTCTCGCAGACGCAAGCGCAGCCCATGCTGATCTACACGGCCCAGCTCGTGGCCACCGTGGATCATGTCCCAAGCGCGATCGACGCGATCATCGCGCGGGTGATTGAGCGCGGAGGATTTCTCGCGACGCGCACCGACGACACCGTGACCGTGCGGGTCCCCGTAGCGAGCTTCAGAGAGAGCCTCGGGCGCATCGAAGAGACCACGACGGTCACTCGGCGGCAGGTGCAAGCCGAGGACGTCACCGAGAGCTTTCACGACCTCGAAGTGAGCCTCGTGAACTTGCGCACGGTGCAGGCACGTTTGCAGCAGTTTATGGCGCGAGCGACCAACGTCGCCGAGGCGCTCGCCGTCGAGCGCGAGCTTGAGCGTGTGAGCGCCGCGATCGACACCATCGAAGGGCGCATGCGGTTTCTCTCAAACCGAGCGGCCTACTCGACCATCTCGGTGACGCTGCAAGCGCGCACGCCGCTCGTGACGGTGGCCGAGCGCCCGGCACCTCCGACCGTGCTCTCGCTCCCCGAGACTACGATGAACATTGAGCTCCTCGAGCAGCTGGGCTTGCCGAGGCTGCTCACGGCGCGGTGATCTGTGTTGACCCAAAGATTAGACGGAGTATCACGATGAAACTACAGCGAATTTGCACACTGATCCTCGCACTTGGCCTGCAAGCCTGCGCCACTTTTTCGATGCAGACACCCACCGGTTTTGCGCGGGCCAACACGGCGAGTAACGCATACGACTACCGCGCAGTGAGCGCGTACGGCGTCGCCATGGGCATACGATCGGTGCGCAACGAGCAGCAGGCGCCGATCGAATTTTGGAGCGAAGTGATCGACCGTCGACTGACTCGCAGCGGGCACTATCGCACCGCGGGCAGCCTTGAGGTGCGGACGCTGCGAGGCGCGACCGGGCGCACCCTCAAGTACACCATGGGCGACGGGCAAAACGGCGGCGCGAGCTATTGGGTGACTCTCTTCGTGACGCGCGACTGGGTGCACGTGGTCGAAGCGGGCGGAACCACCGAAGCATTTACCCGCGCGCAGGCTGAGGTCGAGCGAGCGATTCGCACGTTTGATGGGGTCTAGCGGCGCGGCGGACGACGTGCCCGCCGTTGCGTTGCGGTCCGTACGGCTGGGCACCGATGCCTCGCGCATCACTCACGCCCCGCGGTGTCGCGGCAGGTCAACACCCCGGCCTTGGTGATCGCAGCGGACAAGCGGACGCCCCCGGAGGGGGTTCGCTCCTAGCTGCGCACGGTGGTCATGTCGAAGCGCTCTTGCGGCACGGACGTAGCGTGCCATTAGCGTGCCATCGTCCGCGGTTTTGCCTTCTGCAGCTGCCGTCCCTGGCGGAAGCGAGAATCAGAATCCTAGCGAACTTGCTGATCTTGGGGTGGGTTGTCCGGGACTTGAACCCGGAGCCAACGGATTAAAAGTCCCGGGAAACAGGCTCACTCTGCGTGAGAATTCACTGGGTGAAACGCGAAGGGCCGCAGCGCGTGGGACACCGGTGGGACAAGGGCGGGCGGGGAAGAAGCGGGGGGCGTGAAGGGGGGGGCTCAGACTACGAAACCGGGGGAGGCTCAGTGGCCAGCTACTCACTGCGAGTCAATCGTGAGCGTGCCTGCAACGCAGCGAGACGCCTGTTGATTTCTAATTGACGGTCATCGAACTTGTTGTGTCGAGCCTCCACCTCCGCGAGCGCAGACCGCATTTGCGCGCTTCGCCCTTGCCATTCCTGGGCCGATGCGACGAGAGAACGTGCAAGATGATCTTGCGCCGTGATCAGCACGATCGCGCCCTCAGTCGTGACCTGCAGCGCGTTGCCAAGTGCGGCGATCTGTGTGGCCAGCGTGACCTGCGCCTCCCACCCTTCCCGGTTCTCGGCGCGACGAATACCTTGTTTGATGCCGTCATATCCAAGGCTCCCTAGCGTGGACCCGACGAACGAGCCGACCAACGCACCCACCACGGGGATCGGAATTAGCACTTGCCCCGCTGCTGCCCCGTACATGCCCGCCATGCCCGCAGCACAGCCGCCTGCCGTGCGGTCTGCGAACTGGACTGCCGTGATCTGACCCTGCGAGAGTTTATAGGCATCGACCAGTGCTCGAAGCACGACCGCCGTAGACGCGCCAACGATCCCCGGAGTTGCAGCGCGTGCCGCCTCGCCCAGCGCCCCGGTCCGGCAGGCGATCTGCACACCCGCCGCAACGGCACCGCGGATGAAACCAGCGCCCGCGCCCTGAACTCCCTCCCGCGCAGCAGTTTCGAGCGCCGCTCTCGCTCGGGCGGGATCCCCGTTGTACGCCTTGCGCAGGCTGTCGATGATGTGAGGTGCAGCAGCCAGCGCGGCCGACAATGCCATGGCACTCACTCCAGCCGCCGCAGCCTCCCGAGCCACGTCGAGCGGCTCAACCATCTTGTCGATCGTCACCCCATGATCGCGCACATCGACCGTTCCGTGCCGTCCCTCTCGGGCAAGACGCATGGACTCTTCGTGGCTAAGCGCTCGTGAGTGCGCACCGCCTGCGTCGATGCGGCCGCTGATGTGCTCTGCGGTGTGGCGCAGATGGGCGGCCTGTTCCGGACGGTGCCCCTCGATTCGCGTCGCGCGCCGAAGAGCCTCCTCACGTGCATCCGCGATTTGGTCCGATGGGCCAATCTTGCCCATCCCGTCGTACTGCGGATGGCTAGCCTCTTTCGCTGTATCGGCAGCGCTCTTCCAATACTTGACCTGGTATGGGCTACTATCAGAACCCGTTTGTACGACCAGATCGATTGCGCCGTTATCACCGATTAGCGACGCATGGACGCCCTCGAGTCCCTGTCGCGTCGCGTCGACGTTAAACGTTCCTACGTGAAATGCCTCAGCGAGAAAGCCTTTCAGCGAAGGAAGGGTATTGTCGCGATACCGTCCAGCAACCTCATTGAGCAACCTCGAACAGGCATCAATCGACTGCTGGACAGAGTCCGCGTAGTTGGCACCGTCCATCGAACCTTGTTGCGTCGCCACCTGCGCTCGCGCACGCCTCACCGCATCGTCACTCATCTGCCGATTCCTCTCAAAACAGCGATGGTCATCAAGAAGGAGATGCCGATCGCGATGAGTGTTGCTACGCCAATCACCTTCGCCAAAGTCATCGCTCGTATGCCCATCAAATGCGGCGCAGCAACCTCCAAGGCCTCGCGTACCCGGGTGACTTCGCGTCCCTGACGTTCCAGCTCCGCACGCTCGCGGGCAAGCGACGACTGCAATGCCAAAATCCTGGCCTCTTGGCGCTCACGTTCCTCATTCGCGAGCCACTGTTGTTCAGTGAGGAATAGCATCTGCTCGACAGTTCCCTGCACCTGCGACAATTGATCAGCTTGACCTGATTGAGACAGCACAGCGACTCCCAGGGCGCTGCTCAGCGTCTGGAGCTCCGAATGAATCACCATCGTCATTGCGAGATTGTTAGCGTTCGCGGTGAGTGCGATTCGCACCAGTTGCACCGTCCAACTCTGCATCTTGACAACGTCCAGCATAGCCTCGGCAAGGTCCCGCGTATTGTTGGCGAGCATCCGGCCGACAAAGCCACGTTCTGCGATTTTCCGCAGCCGGACTTCCGTCGAGAGCACCAGGGAAGAGAGGTCACGGAATGCCGTACGGACCCCATCAACTTGCTGCATGATCTCCGCGTCCTGGCGGTGCAAGGGCCCGCGTGCGTCAAACGGGACAATTGAACTTTTCGGTGAGGTTGTCATTTCGGCTCTCTGTTCGTCAGCACCCGTTGTTGGTCCCGCCGTACGCCGCCACGCCGTGCGGATTCCCCGGCCGACCGCCCAACGGCCTACTGATGTGCCTCCGTGGGATGGTCCAGACCCTGCTCGGCCACCAGGACGTGAGCACCACGATGATCTACACGCACATCATCGACCGCGGCCCGTTGGGGGTGGTGAGCCCACTCGACCGCTGACCGACCCGTCGCCTGCGATGATGTCACGCCACACCCCATCAACGACAAATGCCACCACACACCCGCCGCCTCCGTCAACCCCCCCCACAGTCAGAACAGCGGTAGCACTTCGCGAGATCGCGAGCCTCTATGGGGCGAGCATCTGGTCGATCCGCGATTGGGTTCATAAGGTAGGAACAGTGAAAACCGTGGAAAAGATCGTTAAATCGGCGAGCACCGAGGACCGCAAGCCAGCCGAGAAACTGCCTCTGTTGCACGAGTCTCAGTCGATTGCGCCCGAGCAACTTGGCGGTTTTTTGCGACGTGAAGGCATCCACGAAGAAGACCTTGAGCGATGGAAAGAAGATGCGCTCATCGGGCGCGATCGGCGTGGAGATTTGAGGGGCGGAGCTGTGCGTGTACACAGCGGGTGTACAAGGGGAGGACGTCGGTGAGGGCGGATGACAGGTCTGCATCGGGTGCGCAACGGAACCTGCACAACCAAACCACGAGGCGGTACCGTCTTGAGCCGTGCGGTCGTACCCGCTGCAACATCCCCATGGCTGCGGGGTGAGTGCAAGCCGGCCCGCACGCTGCAGCCGTGGGGGTGTTGCAGCGGGTACCGATCTCCTCGACATGCACCGAGAGACCACCGCACACAGATCGTTTTACCCGAGTGTTCAGCCCCGTGTCACCGAAGGTGTGCGATCTGTACTGCTCACGGCGAGGGCTGCGGACTCGAAGTGCGCGCCGCAACGCGAAGCGCGTTTCCGAGCTTCGCGATCAGCGTGACCATGCGAAGCACGTCGGAGGGTGCCACCACCAGTCGCTGCCCCACTAGGTATCTTGTGTCCCCCGAATTGAGTACGTACTTTTCATCGACAAGTCCCTCGCGATGGGCGAAGAGGTGGCGCTGCTGGAAGAACACCTTCAACTCGTCGAGATCTGGGATGGTGAGCCAGTCTTCGTAGCCCGCGCCGACCGCGGCCTTCCAGAGCTTGCTCCCCTCACCAACGCGCTGGAAGACGTTCTGGCCCGGAGGCTTCTTGCCTACCCAAGGCACGTACAGACGCTCCGCAAGATGTTGGAACGCCACGACGCAGTCCTGGAGGCCTCCCTCGATGATCGATCGGCAGAACGTCTCGGCATCGTCGGCGCCCAAGGACTCCCGAAGAGCGTCTCGCAGCTTGGCGATCCCGTCGAGCTTCGTGCGCACCTTGGCGAGCGCACCGTCGAACATCTTTTCGACGGAGTTGTGTCCGCAGCAGGGGCAGAAGAACGCCGACCCCGCGACGGCATAGCCAGCCCCGCATTGCTCGCACGTGAGTCGCTGTTCGAGGACTGCTGCGGCGTCGATCGGGACAAGCATCTCCCGAGAATTGTCGCCACTGGCGACCTTCATCGAGATCGTGATGAAGCCCCGTGGCGCCCGCGCGTTGAACTCGCGCGCGTCGAAGTGCATCGCGTTATTGATGCGTGCGCGAAGCACGGCCTTGGCCTGCTTCTGCGCCTCACGGACTTGGCGTGTGGTCCACCACTGGTCCGCCGGTGCGGAGTGACGGCACAACGGGCAGAAGACCGCCTCGTCGCGGAAGCGGTCCTTCCAATCGTGTTCGAGCACCTTGAACACGAACAGGCATCCCTTGGCAGGGCACTCCCGATCGACGTAGCCCTGCTCGTCGGCGCTCACCGGAATCGCCAACTTCTCGCGGTTCAGTCGCTCCAGTTCATGGATCAGGTTCTTGAACACTGTCGTACCTCCCGTCTAACAACCGCCTCTCTGAGAGAACTAGTTGTTGTTTGATTTTTCACTAAAATCGAGCAGTCCTGACGCCCCAGGCGTGAGTATCGTTGTCGCCTGGGAGTGACGCGAATGTTCGTACGCGCTGCCACACCCCCGTGGCTACAGCGTGAGCGCTGACACCGCCGATCCTCCAGGCTACCGAGGGCCCTGTCCCATTTCATGCGTTAGGACATCGTCCAGCGAATGCGCCCGAATGTACGTCGCCGGTGCCTCGCCCACACGAAGCGCACTGAAGTGAGCCTCGCCACACTTCACTTTCGCGCGCTCCTTATCCCGGAGATCGTCCAGGAAGGCGCTGCTCTTGGTCTCAACCACGAAGTAGAGGCGCGCGCCGCCTTCGTGTTCAACCAGCACTGCCCAGTCGGGGTTATAGCCGCCGAGAGGAGTCGGCACAGTGAACCAGTCAGGTAGCTTCGCATAGACCTTGATCGCCGTGTTTTTCTCCAGCTGATCGGCAAACGCTCTCTCCGTGTCCGAGTCGTATACCACTTGCTCGTAAACCGACTTCTGCGCATCAATTAAGTTTTTAAGATAGCCTTTGAGTTCCTCACTATCGAACAACTCCTGCGCATAGAAGTGTTCATCGCCAAGTCTGTGATACTTGATGCCGTCCACCAAAGCCAAGCGTTTGCAACGGTTGATCGCCTCCGCAGCAATCTCGATGAACTGTTGCGGGTTTGCCTTGAAGTCGTCGAGTCTGCCGCAGTCAGTAAGCACTCTTTGGATCGTACGGCGCGTGAGCTGCGTCCGGTCCTGAAGATCCGTAAGCAAGTCGGGAAGCTCAATGTCACCTTCATTGAGCAGTACAGTGGCTGCACCTTTTAGCTCGATTGCATTAACCCCGTCTTTGCCAATAGCAATGTTCACCTTGCGCCATTGCAAGCGAGCCTTGGCCACCGGCGGCGCATCGATCAGTGCCTGAGTACAGCTCTCAATTAGCTTTGCGTTGTCGAATGCTACCCGGTAGGTGGTCTTGTGCTTAATGCGGTCCCAAAGCGCCTTGAACTCGGCACTGTGCAAGACCTCTCTGCGTGTTCGAACTCGTCGGCGATCATCAGCATTCTTGATCTCGAGTCGGCCAGCGAGCTTCTTGAGAACCGCAACAATCTTCTCAGTCTGCGCCGCGAACGCTACCGGCACTTCAAGGCTTCCGTCCTTGAGCGCCTTCTTGAGCGAGTCCTGAACCCTGCCCTTGGCGTCAATGTAGCCCATTGTTTTGAGGGCGCTCCACAACGATTTTGATTGGTCGAAGCCGAGCGGCGCTACAGTTCCGTCGGGCGCGGTTACAGCGATCGCTGCGAAATTGTGGTGTTCCACAATTCCGAAGAGAATTCCGGTGTCTCTCTCGATTTCCTTCTGCAAATTTTCAGCGAACTGCTCGTAGCTCTCCATCGCGATCACGGTCAAGGTATTCACCTCGAATCCACGCACTCGCTCGCCACTCTGGTTGACGCATAAGCGAAGTCCGCGTCCGATGGTTTGGCGCCGTTCGCGCTCAGTCTGGATGTCGCGCAGGGTGCAAATCTGAAAGACGTTGGGATTGTCCCATCCCTCCTTCAGCGCCGAATGCGAGAAGATAAACTTGAGCGGTGTCTCGAAGGAAAGGAGTCGCTCCTTCTCCTTCATAATGAGGCTATAGGCGCGCTCAGCGTTATCTCGGTTGCCCTGGTTGTTTTCCTCAGTGTTCGTCCATCCGCCCTTCTTATCGATCGAGAAGTAGCCGTTGTGAACTTCTTCAGCGGCGCGGGAAACGTCCACCTCCTTAAAGAGAGTTGTGTAGTCTGGCAGCTTCGCGGCACGACGGTACTCCTCCTCGAAAATCCGGGCGTAGTCGCCCTTCTCGGGGGTGCCATCTGCTGCGTAGCGCCGGTACTTGGCGACCTCGTCGACGAAGAAGAGTGACAGGACCTTGATGCCCTGCGGGCGCAGGCGCTTCTCCTTGTCGAGGTGCTCGCGGATGGTCCGACGGATCATCTCGCGCTGAACGGCGAGGGTGTCCACATCGCCCCACGCTTGGCCGGGCTTCAGGTGTTGCTCGCCACCGGGAACGCGCAGCTCTACGTACTCGTTTCCTTTGGCAACCCGAATCTCGCCGATACGGCAGTCGGCGTAGATGGCGCGCCTCGTGGTCTGCTCGAGATTGTCGCCGTCCTGCACGGTGACTTCTTGGCGCTTGATGCCGCTTGCGGTCTGTACGTCGAGTTCGACCTTCGCCGAAATGGTGCCTCGTTTGTTTTCAACTTTTACGACACGCACGAATGGCTTGTTCTGGGCGTCCTCCACCGTCGCGGCCGCAACCTCAATTTGCTTCACAAGCTTACGCTCGTAGGCGTCCACCGCATCGAGCCGGTAGACCATGTGGTGCTTGGCCGCGTGCGTCGCCGAGTAACGAAGCGTGCACAGCGGGTTCATCGCGTCGAGGGCGGTCTTGCCGGCCCCGGAGAGCCCGCCATCGACGCTCTGAGGCTCGTCCACAATGACAATCGGTCGCGTGGCCTTGATCAGGTCGATGGGCTTCTCGCCGCCGGTCTTCTCGCTGTCCTTGTAGAGGTTGTTGACGTCCTTCTTGTTGATGGCGCCGACGGTCACCACCATCACTTGGATCTGCGGGCTCGTGGCGAAGTTACGTACTTGTCCAAGCTTCGCCGAGTCGTAAAGGAAGTAGTCGAACGGCACGCCCGCATAGAGGCCCTTGAAGTGCTCCTCCGTGATCTGTAGGGACTTGTAGACGCCCTCCTTGATGGCGACCGACGGCACGACGATGACGAACTTGGTGAAGCCGTAGCGCTTGTTGAGCTCGAAGATGGTGCGCAGATAGACGTAGGTCTTGCCCGTGCCCGTCTCCATCTCGACAGTGAAATCACCGGAGGTGATGGCGTCGGAGGGCGGCAGACCGTGTCGGAGTTGGACGTCGCCGAGATTCTTGAGCAGCTCGTCGTCGACGAGCGTGAGCCGGTTGCCCACGCCCAGATCGCTCTCCGCGAAGGACAGTTGGGCCTGTGCAGCAGACACGTCGCGGGTCACCGTGAACTCGGTGCGACAGATTTCCTGCCCGCGAAAAAGATCGCATACGGCCTCGATGGCCTGAAGCTGGTAGTCGAGGTTGGGCTCGAAGTGGAGTTTCATCGCCGTTCCCTCTAGAGGCTGCGCACGTTGGCGAGCCCATGCTGGTTGAGGATCGCAGCGAGATTCGTCTTGGCCACGTCGTCGGCGAACGCGCTGTCGCGGAAGACGCATGTAGTGTCGCCCCCAGGCGCCAAGGCCTTGTGCCACTTGACGATGCCCTCGGCCAACGGCTCGACCTGGTCACGCGTGATCTTGTCTGCGAGACACGCGAGCAACACGCCGCCGCCGATGCTGTGCACGTCCTTGCCCGAGATCTTCTTCTTCTCGATCGGCACGCAGAGATCGAGGCCGAGCTTGAGAAGCAGCTCGTACAGGATGTCCGTCTCGGTGCGGTCGGTCTTGAGGTGATCGACCGAATCAAGGAGGCTCTTCGGCAGGTTCTGGCGGTCCGGGTCCCACGCGCGGATGTTGCTCGAATCGAGCTTGAACACGCGGAACCCAAGGTCGCCCGCGAACAAAGGATTTTCCTCCCGAATCTTCATCCCGGCCCGACGCACGCGCTCCTTTGTGACATCGCTGATAGTCGGGTAGTCGCTGCGACCGGTCGGCTCTGGCAGTTGGACCAAAATGAAGCGCCGACTCCCACCTTCCCTCGCGTTCCGGGCTAGAACAGCGTGCGCTGTCGTCCCGCTGCCACCGAAGAAGTCGACGACAACTTGGTCACCGCCCTTATCGGTGGCGAGCTGCAGAATTCTATCTAGAAGTCGCGTTGGTTTTGGCGTATCAAAGGGTACGTACTCGGGGAACAAGGATTTGATCTCCTTCTTCCCCTCCTGATTGTGGCCAACATCTTCGTACTTCCAGATCGTCTGGCAAGCAACACCTTGCTTGACTTCGTTTATGAATCGCTTGATGGCAGGCGCACTATTACCGGTGCTTCCAAACCACACTCTGTTGTCAGCGGTCATCTCCTCCATTCTGTCTTTTGTGTACACCCAACAGCGCCCACTCGGTGGTTGATAAGCTTGCCCATTCGGCGCAATCAATTCGTAGAACTGTGATGCCGTCCCGTGCCCCGCTTGAGCTGTAGCATCCGTGGCCTTCCAGTCACCACGAGGGTCATCATCGGGATTCCGATATCTCGCGTTCATTTCATCTGACCGCTCCAAGAGACCGGGTTGCCACAGTTCCTTATTTCTGGCGTAAACAAGAATGAAGTCATGGGCGTCCGAGAACCACTGGACGGCGTTCTGGGGGCTATACCGTTTCTCCCAAACTATTGTGCTGACAAATTGTTCCTCTCCGAACACCTCATCGCAGAGCTTCCTGAGGTTATGCACCTCGTTGTCATCGATGCTGATGAAGATCACCCCATCCTCGCGAAGGAGGTTTCTCGCCAGCCTAAGGCGCGGATACATCATGGTTAGCCAGTTTGTGTGGAAGCGCCCCGACGCCTCGGTGTTCGAAGAAATCCTAAACCCCTCTTCGTTCACTTGGCCGGTGTAACGCAGATACGTCGACAGGTTGTCGTCGTACTTGTCGGGATAGACGAAGTCATTGCCCGTGTTGTAGGGCGGGTCGATGTAGATGAGCTTCACCTTTCCTGAGTAGCTCTTCTGCAGCAGCTTCAGCACCTCGAGGTTGTCTCCCTCGATCATCAAATTCTGTGTTGTGTCCCAATCGACACTATCCTCGATACAGGGCCGCAGCGTTCCGTTCGACGGCGTCAATGCCAGTTGCCTCGCGCGACGCTTCCCGTGCCAGTTGAGGCCATACTTCTCCTCCCGTTCATCCACCGCCCCGCCGAGGAGTTGCTTAAGCACTTCGAAGTCGATTCCACCTTCTGTGAACGCTTCGGGAAACAGCGCCTTGAGCTGCTCGATGTTGGTTGCCAGAACATCGGCGGATTGGGTCTCAGGGTCTTTGGCGGTTAGCTTCTTCATTCTATCCTCGACGGTCACAGATTGGCTCGGGCGGCAGAGTGTTCGGCCTGCATGCGTTTAATTTCCAGATTCAACGCCACTTGGCGGGCGACTTGACGTTCCTTGGCGGCGGCGGCGCGGAGCTTGGTCAGCTGTGCCTCGAGCCTTTCGGATTCAGCAAGAGCCGTCCGGCGCGCAGCCGCCATCTCAGGCGATGACGCGACGGTGAACGTCCCAGTCACCTGGGCCGCAAGCAGCGCCACGACCGTGTCCATCCATCCTTGGTACAATGCAAACAGGTTGACCCGCGACTGCCGCGTGATTGCGATTTCGCTGATAAATGCAGCAGCGACGTTGATGCTGAGAGCGGCAGCCGGGCTGGCTACTACCAACGCCCCATCAAGCACCGTCGCCCCAACCTCCCCTTGGGACTGGCGCTTGTGGGCAAGCGAGATTGTCAATCCGTCACCCTGCGTAACGATGAGCAACACGGGGTACGGGATCGCTCGGTGAATGAGCTCATGGAGCCTTGCGGTATGAGCGGGAGTGCGGACTGCTGCTCTGAGAACTGCAATCTCGAGGTATTCACGCGTGGTGTCGCGAAATGTTGGCACCCCAATGGTCGTGGGCTTGAGAGCGGCGAGCCAGAAGACCTCGTCAATACCCTCATTGATCTTGCGCTTGTCCGCAGCCGTGGGTGAGCAGTTCTCGAGCAAGAGTTTTTTGGGTACGCGCTGATCCACACGTGCGCTCAGCGGCAAGTTGAGCGCGGCGATCACATCGGTCTCGTTCAAGTCGTCGGCTCCGGCAGGATGACCAGGAACGCCACGACCTCGAAGTCGTTGATGCCAGCAAACTCGCCCTTGAGCGCGTGGGTGCCGCCTGGCGCAAAGAGGCTGGCTACAGCTCGTTCCTCAGTCTTGCCAACGACCGAGGCGACCGCGGCGGCAAGCAGCCGCTGTGCGTGCTGCATGTCTTCGCCTTGCCGCGTGGCCTTGTCGAAGCGGGCGCAGGCCGCGGCATCCGGCAGGTCGCGCCCGACGCAGACACGCTTGAGACGATCGAGGATCCGCTTGGCCTGGGGGAACGGCAACAGCACGGCGCCGTCGTCGGCAACGTGTACGACATAGTGCGGAGCGAGGGGGTAGCCCGGCTCGAATGCACGCCTAGCTGTGTCGCCCTCCGCCCGCAGGCAGAAGATGATACCCGGCGGCACGTCGACATCCGCTGTCGTCGTGACGGCAGAAGTGCCGAGAGGCAGACCTTCGAGCACGCCCGGATGGGCCCTGATGTACTCGGCGAGGTCGATCCGAAAGTCGGTGAGCGTGAGGTCGGCGATCGACACGCCCGTCGAGAGATCTTCCAGGTCGATGACGGCATCCTGCAGTTTGAGCAACTGCTTCCGGCGATACTCGAGGTCGTTCATCTGGTTGCCGGATTGTTGCTCGATCAGGTTCTCTTCGCCGGTTGCTGAGATATCGAGCAACACCATGCGGCCGCTCACGCGCTGCTCGAGGCCGATGTATTCCTCCAGCTCCATGTTGGGCCAGAAGTTGACGAGCTGAATGCGTTCGTTGGGCGAGCCGATGCGGTCGATGCGGCCGAAGCGTTGGATGATGCGGACCGGATTCCAGTGGATGTCGTAGTTGATCAGGCAGTCGCAATCCTGGAGGTTCTGACCTTCTGAGATGCAATCGGTGGCGATAAGCAGATCGAGGTCACCGTCGCTCGCCAAATCGTCCGGTCGCTCTTTGGCTCGCGGTGCAAACGCCGTGAGAATCGAGGCCAAGTCTTTGCGAAGACTTGGAAGCGTTGTTTGGTTGCTGCCCGTGCCGGTGACCAAGGCCGTTTCGAGACCCAAAGATTGCCTGCCCCAAGGGGCGAGCTGCTCGTAGAGATAACGAGCCGTGTCCGCGAAGGCGGTGAAAACGATAACCTTGCGGTTCCCAACATTGATCGGGTTGTGACACTTGTGTTCGATGAGCTGGCGCAGCGCCGCTAGTTTGGCGTCTCGACCTGCGTCCACCTGACGGGCTGCAGAGACAAGGGTAGCGAGACGGTTGCGGTCTTCGGTGAGGTCTTGCTTCCAGCGAATGATATCCACATCCTTGAGCAGCACCTTTACCTTGCGTCCAACCAGAAGACTCTCGAAGCCAGGGTCGTCGAGATCCACATCTTCGATCTCAATCTCCTCGACCGATTCGGCTAGTTGTTCGATGCGCGCCAATGTCGCTTCAACGTCACCCAGCTGTCGCTCGATGGTAAGCGCGAACGACGGCACTGCGCTTTCCATGCGCTTAAGCACATTGACGCGCAAGAGGTGAATCAGACTCTCTTCACGGTCGACCTGCCTGAAGAAACCCGTGCCACCTTTGACCTCGATGCTGTACTTCTTGTCATACGCCTCCTGCTTGTGTGGCAGCACATAACGTAGCGGCGCGTATGACGAGAGATTGAGTCTGCGGATCTCGAGATTGATTTCGCGGATGGACTGAAACTCGCCCGCACTGTCCACGTCGGCCTTGATGTTGATCGGCTTGAGGCGCGTGGGAAATCGTCCTGTCTCGGTGATTCCATAGTACTTCTCAACGTGCTTTCGCGAGCGGGCGATCGTGAGCAGGTCGAGCAACGTGAAATAGTCGAAGCCAAGCATCTCGACAAGGCGCGCAGGCGTGCGCTCTGCGTCGTCGAGATCAAGCCACCGATTGAACTGCTTCTGAGCAAGACGCGTGGTGCTATCGATACTGCCGATGCCGTGGTCAACCAGCGCCGTGTCGTTGCCCTCGGTGGCAAAGGCGATCTGGTTGCGAAGGTCAGCCATCCGATTGTTGACTGGAGTGGCCGAGAGCATGAGGACGCGTGTCTTGACACCTTCTTTGATGATCTTGCGCATCAAAGAATCGTAGCGAGTCTCGCTTCCCACGCGCGGAGTCTTCTTATTGCGGAAGTTGTGCGACTCATCGATAACGACCAGGTCGTAGTTGCCCCAGTTAACATTCGCAAGATCGATGTCACCCGACAAACCATTATCGCGAGCTAGGTCAGTGTGGTTCAAGACGTCGTAGTTGAACCGATCAGGAGCGAGGAAGTTGCGACGATCATTCGCCTTGTAGAGAGTCCAGTTGTCGCGCAGTCTCTTGGGAACAAGTACGAGCACGCGATCGTTGCGCAGTTCGTGGTACTTGATGATTGCTAGCGCTTCGAAGGTCTTCCCAAGTCCGACGCTGTCGGCAATGATGCACCCTCCGAAACGGTTGAGTTTATCGATCGCGCCAACGACACCGTCACGCTGAAATTTGTAGAGTTTGTTCCAAACAACGGTGTTGCGGATGCCTGTCGCGGATTTGACAATTTGTTCCTCGTCGAGAGCGTCCTCACGTGCACCGAAAAGGTGGTGCAGAATGAGGGCGTACGATGAGCGTGCCGCGCGGTGCGTCGAGAGCGCGTTGAGCGCATCGAGAACGAGCTGCTTCTCAGCTGGCTTGGACGACAGGCTCGCCCACTGCGATTCGAACCACGTGCTGAGTTGCTGCGCTTCGGCTGCGGATTCGGATACTTGAATCAGGCTAAGTGGGTTACCTGGTGTGACACCTAGGCCTGTTGTGGTGAGTGAACACGCGCCGTGAATGACTTGCTGTGGCTCACCATTCAAGTCGCGAAGCACAAAGGTCCCTTGAGGTACCGATGCCGCAGAGGGCCTTAGGTCGACACCGTCTCGAAGCCACTCCTCGCACTTCCTGGCGAGCCAACGCATCTGAAGGCGATTCCGTGCCGAGCGATCAGTCTCGTGACCTAAGAGCATGAGATCGCTGTCGGCAGGCGGTAGGATGATGCGCGTGCGCGCCATGCGCGTTAGGGTTTCGCGAAGCGCCCCAAAGCCAAACAGCGACAAGTGCGGCGTAACGCAGTCAATTGAGTGACTCGTTGCCAACTCGTTCTCAACGAGGTCGACAACGCGGTCGTTGCCACAGTTTGTTACGAGCTTCATGTCCGACCTCTTCTATTCAGCACAAGCGTTTACCGCCCAATAGTGCATGTTCTCAAACGATCTTTTAGCGTTCTCGGGGCGAGATGGAGATGCAGTCATGCACATCCAGCAGTTTGAATCTCTCAAGGCGTCTGACACGAGGAGCCAATGGACCTCACCGCTTTGGCACCTTGGTAGATCAAGTTCCAATCCACAGCTAAGCCTGTCCTTGCCTCATCGAGTACTGCCCTTGGCTGTGTCTTCTCCCGCTCCTCCACTGCCACGCCTCCAAGGCGCAAACCGTACCGCGGGTCATCATCCACAACAAGAACAGAGAATTGTCAGCCTCAACCGAGCTGACATGGGACATTCGTCTCTGCTTGGTCTCACGGTAGGCAAGCAATTTTGCTTATCAAATAGAACTTGGTGACACATCGGATCCCAGATGTCCTAGCCGCCCCGAGTCGAGTCGTAGCTCGCCACGACACCCGCGAGCTCGTCCGCGGCCGTGGTCATTCCACAGTCACCATCCGCCTCCAGGAGACCCCGTAGCAGCATCTGGTGAGCACGATGCCCCCAGAACATGCCACGCCCAGCTCGCGCATCGCACGAGGGCCCCAGAGCCCATCGTGGACCGAGCCCATTGCCGCGTCACCCTCTCGAATCCCAATGACGACACGTCCCGCCATCGCGCGTATTCTCGCCGACATGGGGACCGATTCGAACACGCAAACCTGCTACCGGTGCAAAGAGACGCGGCCACTTGCTGCGTTCACGCAACGGGTCGACAACCAGCACTACAACATGTGCCGTGAGTGCGTCTCAGAGATCCTTGCAGCGAGCCATTTAGAGCGTGGCCCGCGACATCGTCTCCCGCACACCGCCACCGAGCGCGTTTGCTACCTCTGACGTCGGACTCTCGAGAACAAAGCGTTCACGCGCAGGAGCAACGGCACCTACTTTTCGGCATGCAAAGACTGCAACCGTCACGTGTTCGCGCAGCGCCGACTCTCACGCCTCGCCGGTGCAGAAGGCAGCTTTTCGACAGCCGAATGGGAGCGCTTGATCGCTGACTATGACCGCTGCCCGATGTGCCGCCGCGCCTGGAGCGAGGTACCGCTGCTGCCGGGAAGGTCCAGTGTGATTACTGCCGATCACATCGTTCCGATCAGCAAGGGCGGCTCAAACGCCATCGAGAACATCCAGCCGCTCTGCTACTCGTGCAACTCGAAGAAGGGCGCCAAGGTGGAGCCGTAGGGGATGCTCACGAGCGCGCGACGCGTTCGCAAAACACAGCCAAGTCGAACCGCTACCCTCGCGCATTCAGGGGAGCTTTGCGATGACATAGACCAGCCAGTAACTGGCACGCTGATTATGACGGACCTCGTGCCAGTCGGCTAAGGGGACAGCGTCGAGGTAGAGGGTATTGCCTGTGTAGAGGGCCTCCCAACAATCAGCCCACGCCGCGTCGAGCGGTCCATTTTCTTCACCGACAGTCCACGGATCGCCCTGATCCTCATTCAGGGTGTTGAACCATCGAGCAATCTCGACGTTCGACGTAATTGCCGCGAGCACACCCCACTTCTGGTTCAAATCGAGCAGCTGATGACGATGGGCGCCGGCAGGCTGGGGCACAAAACCCACGATCCGATTCCAGTCGGCTACGAACCCCTGCGCCTGGCCCATATCATCCATTCGCTTGAATTCCGCGATGGTGTACCCAGACGTCGCCGGGTCAACCGCAAGCAGATCGAAGCGCGCCGTGCTCCCTGCAGGATGCGCAGAGTTCACCTCGCCATAAACCAAGTGTCCCGCGGCGCGAAACGCGTGGGCCATGTGGAGGGAGATGTTTCGTTCGAGCGCCTGGGCGTTGAGGTTGGTTGGAGGCCAGTAATAGTTGAGGCTCTCTCCGAGCGAAGCCCCGGCGCTTCGTACGAGGCGGTCCAGCTTGATCATGACGCTACTTGCTCCTTCATGAGCGGATCCCATCGCCGCCCCATTGGCTGGGTGTACCCGCTCGGTCTGGCTAGGGTAATTACACGCGATTACTTCATCCCCAGCCCACCCCCACCCAGCCCTTCGCCCGCAGCACCCCAAAAGCCCCCGGCCCAGGGTCGCCGGGCCCGCGGTCCTCGGTGAAATTCGCGTGCGCAAAGAGCCCCTGCAGCCCCGCGTACCGCCCTGCCCTCACCGCGCCCAGCACCCGCAGCTCCGCCGCCCCCTCGCGCCACGGAAGCACCCTCGCAACCCCGAACACCCGCGCCAAAACTTCGATCAGCTCGACGGCGCTGCGCAGCTGATCCGCGTGCAGCACGATCGCCCTCACCCGCTCTCGCCGTGGCTCTCGGTTGCTCGTGGACGGGCTTCGTTCAACCAGGTCACCACGCGCGCCCAGGGGGCCCGTTGCGATCGGGCTACGGCTCAATGTCAAAAATGATTGTCACAGGCGAGGCCTGCAAACTCGCGGTGAGCTCAAGGACCTCCGTCGAGGTGCTCGTGGCGTTGACAGTGAGCGGCATTGTCAGCGTGCGCAGGGCACATTCAGCTGAAGGGTCACACGAAGTGCACGTCTTCACAGTCACCTCTTGGTTGACCGCCGTGAGGTTGTACACGGGAAACACGCGCACGCGCGTCGCCGTGTCGTGCCGCACCCGAAGCCAAGTTCGGTAGGAATTTCCGTCCCGAATCCACGCGCTTGGCGAGGATACGAAAAAAGACAATGAGCGCGTCCCCATCGGAATCACAGCCGCCGTCGCACAGCTCGTTGGCCGAGGCGCAAGCGAGCGAATCTGCAGCGTAGAATCCCCACGACCGCTAAGCATCACGCGCCCCGCAGGCATCCACAAGACGTCCGGCTGAGAGGTGTCATACACCCTGATGCCGGTGTCGCACCGCCCTACCGCGAGGGCTCGGTTGTGCGTCGTCCCATCAAGCGCATACAGCCCTCCATCGAAGTCGATCACGCGCGGAGATTCGATACCCCACGGAAAGCCATCGCGACATGAGTTAGGTGGCAATGGGAGCACGCCAGGGACCTCCACCACGGGTGCACTCTCACAGAGCATGCGCACACTCTCGTTGCCCGTGCGCTGCGGCGCGGCTAACGCTCGCCATTCTGCGAGCAAGCCGACGGTGCTCTGAGAGAATTCCCTGTTAAATACCACGTTGATCTGCGCAAGAGACGCATGGTGATCCAGGGTGTCGTAGACGCGCAGCACGGCAGCGAGACCGAAGCGCTGAACAAGGAACGCAACGAACCGCCCCGCTTCTGTGTAGAGCGCGGGGCGCAGAGGGTTTTGGTTCCACACTTCGCTCTCGATGCATGACTCGAGAAAGCCTCCTTGCACCATTCGGAAGTTGCCATTCTCGTCACCAACATCCGACGCCCACTCCGCGAGACCCTCTTCGAGAAACGCCGGCGCGCGACCGAACGACTTGCCTGCGATCGCGTGGATCAACTCATGCGCGTGCACCCACGAACTGACAAACACCTCATTGTTGTGAACGCAGTGGGTCGTGGAGCCGTCGTTGTAGCCTCCACACACAAACTCTCGGCGCGCATCGTTGAAGAACACGCGAATCTGTGGCGGAGCGACTCCGAATCGAGTCGACCAGCGCTCGATGAAGCGATCAGCGTACGCAATCGAGCCATCACATGGAGCCTCGGCTTCGGAGACGTGCAACTCGACGAATCGCCCGCGAATCACGCGCTCGTGAGGGATCATCGGCGCACACCCAGACATGGTGCAGAGCGCCGTGAGCAGAGTCAGTCGAGCGAGCCATGTCATGGGACGATTCTCCGGGGAAGCCTAGGAGTCAGTACGACGTCGACGTGCTGCGCACCGCCATCGTCATTTTTTCAACCGCTCACTCACGCACTGCAAGATGCACGTTCACGACGCGACTGGCTTGGTCATCGTCTACAAACGCATAGAAGTTCGGCGCGTCGTAGCCCCTTAACCGGTCTCTTCGCACAAACGCGCCATCGCGATCGAACCGCGCACGATCGCTAGCTTTCTGGCTAGCAAACTACGCACTCGATCAATCGTCATCGCGATGGACCCGGCGCGAGTAGACACCCTGCGCGTCGAGTACCCGCCAGCAAACAGCGTTGAGCTCTCGCGCGTGTGGACATCGGATGCACTCGATCGGCAGTGAAAATCGGACGATCTACGAGCGCCAACCTGTGCGCCACACCATGACAATCCACGTGCGACACAAGATGGTGTGCGCACGCCGCCCTCACCATGGCGTGCGATTGACCATGCCGATTGAATCGCCCCTCAGCGGCGCGAGTCACGTCGTCGGATGTGACGCAACGACTGTAAAAATCCTGGCTCCAAAGCGATGTGATCGGCGCTCTGTGTACGTGTTTCATGCGGATGGACACGTTGCATTTCGCGTGCTGGATCGAGGCGATGCGGAGTCTGTGTTTGCCGCGATCCCCGGATTTCGTGGCGTGATGATGTCGGACGCGGGGAGCGTGTTCACGAGTAAGCACCGCGAACAGCTGCAAATTCGCATGGCTTTGTGCAATGCCCACGCGCGTCGATACTTCTCAGATGCGCGCGAAACGGACAAGGCGACCGCCGATCACGCGCTTCGGCTCTATCGCAACGTCGCGCTCTACGAGCGCAGCTTCGCCTCGCTAGCGCCGAGCGCACGCGCCAAAGAACGAGGCCGAATCATCGCGCCGATGATGGAAGCATTTTACAAATGGCTAAGCGAAAATCTGAGTAAAACGCGTCAAGGCACGCCGATCCCTGTTGCGTCGAGCTATCCATTCACGTTCCACGAAGGGATGACTGTGTTTGTGCGAGACGGTCGCGTCGCGTGGACCCACAACGAGAGCGAGCGGCATCTTCGACACATCGTGGTGGGCCGCAAAGCGTGGATGTTTCGCGGAAACATGAAGAGCGCAAAGGACGCCTGCGTGCTCTGGAGCTTGGCGATGAGCTGCAGAGTCAACAACGTCGACCCGGAGAAGTACCTCGGGGATGTGCTTCGCGCGCTGCCCGACGTGAGCGCAAGCGGGCTGCACGCGTGGACCCCGCGAGCCTATGCGCTGCGACATGCACGCGCGGATTGAGCAAGGGCGTGCGGGCATGGGGGTGTTGCAGTGGGTACCTTCATCAGCGACCTGCTCGTTGTCGGGTACGACGCGCTCTGCGGGCGCGAAGGATAATCTAGTGGTCAGAGCCGCCATTGGTGCGGCCGTCGCGAGCGCGGGCATGATCGTGATATTGCGCGTCCGAGACCGAAAGAGACTCCCCATGGCCACCGACGACCTCCTCGAAACCATACTGCGCGGCACCCCCTCCGAGCTCCAAGCTGCCCGCGCTCGCGTCGCCGACTCGCGTGGCAAGGGCGACCGCGGCGTCGTAGCGCGCGTCGAGCGTGCGGTCTCTGCCGCGCCCAGGGACACCATTTCGTTTGACCCGAGCGGCCACGCCACGGTGCGCGCAGGCGGCGAGGAGTTCTCCGGCGGGGTGTTCAAGGTTCGCAGCATCGCGTCGCTGCGGGAGGCCGTGGTCGCTCGTTCCGACGCTCCGACCAACTCGGTTCGCCTGTCGGTGCTCGAGGGACAGGACGCCGTCACGGATATCGGTGCGCTCCAGGCGATGGCGCCTACGTCGACGCTCTTCCAAGCAGCGTCGCAGTTCAACTGCCTAGAGTCGCCGGGGGCCTACCTCGCTCGGGTCACCGACTACCTATCAGACCCCACGCAGGGGCCGCGCGCGTCTATCTCCGCATTCCCGGCCACGCTTGTGCGTCACTACGCCGCCCCCGACGAGGCCGGCGGTCGCTTCGTGCAGTCCGCCGAGCGGCAGCTCGACCTCTTGGCCAACGCGCTCCCTTCGACGCTGGGCCGTGTCGAGAGCGGTTACCTCCAAACGAAGCGTATCGCCGACCTTCCGGGAGCGGCACGCGCGCTGGAAGAGCGCTTCGAGCAGATTGCAGTGGGCGTGCACGACGAGGCGCAGGTCGTGCTCGGGCACGCGTGGGACGGTGGCGTCGATGGGGAGCCGCGTATCGCGCAGGTGTTCACGTCCACCTTGGCCGCGGGCGGCTACGGTGGCGGCGAGGCCTTCGGCGGCGCGCTCGAGACCATGTGCAGGCAGCTCCTGCGGGCAGCGTACTTGGGTACGCTCTTGGCCGCGCTGGACCTCGGCAAGCGCCGGGTGGTGCTGACGATGATCGGCGGCGGCGTCTTTGCCAACCCGCACACGCTCATCTGCGAGTGCGTTCTCTGGGCGATTGAAGAGGTCGAACGGATGGGACGCGGTGAACTCGAGGTCGTGCTGAACGCACGGGACCTCTCTCGGCGTGTGGACCGCGTGGCCCTCCGCAACGCGTGCGAGCAGCGCGGCGGGGTACTACGCGAGCTGTAGCGCGTCCACGCCGCTGGCCACTGATCCATCCCGCGCCACCTTGAAGAAGCGTCGCTCGGGCAGCGCCACCGCCCAGAGCTCGCCCGTGTGGTCCGCGTCAGATGAGAGCGTGATGCGGTGGTCCGTCACAAAGTGCGGCCGCCCACCCTTGGGTCGGTGGGTGTGGCCGCTCACCACCACTTTGCCCCACGCGGGGTCCGAGACGGTCGCTAGCGCCTTGTCGCGGATCTGGTGGTGCTGGTGCGTCCCGGGCAGCGGCGTGCGCTGACTGAGATCCTCTAGCTGCGGCGCCACGGGCCCAGCGAGGAGCCCGGCGTGGACGAACACATGACCATCTTGCTCGTGGAACCACGGGAGCTCTTGAAGGAAATCCCGATGAGCCTGGGGCATCGCCCGCGCCAGCGCCTGCCCTGAGTCCACCCCGTAGGCACGAGGAGTACCTTTGCCAGCGTTCCAATAGTTCCCCGCCCAGCGCGAGCACCACGCGTCACTCGGGGGCGCGCCCTGCCACCCCATCGACAGGACGCAGGCCAAGTCGTGGTTGCCCATGATGGGCACAAAGCGCTCTCCGCGTTCCTCGCGCAGCGCGACAAGCCTGTCGAGCAGCCCCGCGACGTCGGGGCCGTTGTCGACATAGTCCCCCAGCGTGACCAGCGTGTAGTCGGAACCAAAGCGCTGACTGAGCTTGTTTAAGAGCGCGTCAAAGAGCGTGAGGTGTCCGTGTAGGTCTGCGACGGCGACGATGGTGTTGTTCATGGTGAGTCCCAACCTGCACTGTTCCAGACCAGCTCGTGCTCCGGCCAGCGGTAGGCGCCGATGCACGCGGCGCGGCCAGCTTGAACCATTCCGTTGAAGTCCACGCACAAGAAGCGGTCAGCGAGGCCTAGCGCGAGACGACCGCGTCCTGGCCGCGAAGCCGCGTCCGAGCGGCGGGCGGCCTCCTGGCCTGGTGCGGTGACCAGGTGGCGTGGCGCTGTGGCGTCGCCCGCCGCCCTGGGTGGCATGTGCCAAAAGTGTCCAAAGACAACTGGCAGGTCCGTGGCGACGTCGCGCCCGTAGCGCTCGGGTTCCAACCACCACGTCACGCGTTGCAATGACCACTGGCCGCCGTCCGGATCGACGACCTTTCCGACCTTCGGGTCGACGGGTTCCTCAAACCCCTTGATGAGCACCTCGGCGCACGTGTTGTGGCTCCCATCGCGACCCCACGCGGGCAGACGTTCCTTGCGTCCAGTCGGGGTGAAGGGACTCTCCAGGGAGATGTGGCGCTTCACCCAGGCCCAGGTGTCCTCCTGCGTGCTGGAGGCAGGCACGACCTGCGGTGCCAAGCCCTGCCGACAGAGTCGAACGCACTCGATGTGCCAGCAAGCGTGAACCAAGCGGAGCCCCGGGAGCTCGATCGCCAGAGGCAATGCAGCCAGGAAAGGCAGCTGCGCCTCCCAGGCCTCAGGGCGTTCGCGGATGTCCGCCAGGGTGTCCTTGTTGCTCCCGCGAGCACGTTTTCCCTCAACCCACGACTCGAGCAGGTTGAACTCGTGGTTGCCCATCAGGCAGTGCGCACGCCGATGCGCGCGCAGCTGCGCGACAAGCTGCACCACTTCCAGACTCTGGGGCCCTCGGTCTACCAAGTCGCCCAAGAACACCAGTACCCGCCCGTCAGGATGAGCCCAGTCGCGCTCCTTCTCGTACCCAAGGTCGGCGAGCACTCCGAGCAGCGCGTCGAGCTGACCGTGCACGTCACCAACCACATCGATGCGATGGATGGGTGCGATTGGCACATCCAGCCCGCTCAACTTGGCACCCAAAACTGCGTGCGGCTTCCGCCGTTGTTCGTGGTCATATCCAGCGGACTGTACCGCACGGGTGTGACACTGCGGTTGGTGGACTCTGCGGATGGCCCCGAGCATGCCGGTTGGGGCGACGCACGCGTCACGGCGGTGACTGAGCCTCCCCCAGTTTCGTCGACAGAGTCGCTGGGGAAGGTCCTAACTCTAGCGGGCCGTGCAGCGATCCCTCCGTTTTCAAGCCCTCACCACCCCACCCCCACCCAGCCCTTCGCCCGCAGCACCCCGAACGCCCCCGGCCCAGGGTCGCCGGGCCCTCGGTCCTCGGTGAAATTCGCGTGCGCAAAGAGCCCCTGCAGTCCCGCGTACTGCCCTGCCCTCACCGCGCCTAACACACGCAGCTGCGCTGCCCCGTCGCCCCAAGGAAGCACCCGCGGAATCCCAAATACGCGCGCCAAGACCTCGATCAGCTCGACCGCGCTGCGCAGTTGATCCGCGTACAGCGCGGCGTCTTGTCCCTGCGCCATCTCGATGCCCACGGACCACGGATTCGCCGCGCCCGCGTGCCACGAAAACCACTGCGCCGGGTCCGACTGCTGATAGACCGTGCCATCGCGATCCACAGTGAAATCCCAGCTCTTTCCCACTGCGCGTGAGTTCGCAGCGACGTAGCCGAGTCCGATGCTCGGGCCGCTTCCCGCGATGAGCTCGCCGAGGCGGCCCCAGGTCGTGTGCAGCACGATCGCCCTCACCCGCTCTCGCCGTGGCTCTCGGTTGCTCGTGAGCTCGTGGACGCGCGCGTCGTCCAACCAGGTCACCACACGTGCCCAGGGGACCCTGTAGCGGCGTCCCGCGACGAGGATGCCCCTGCTCATGCCACGCCCAGCGCACGCGCCGTATTGGGGCCCCAGAGGCCATCCGCGGCCAAGCCCACCGAAGACTGAAACCGACGCAACCCATCGCGCTCCCAAAACCCGCGACGATGAAGCTCACAGAGCGCGAGCAGCGCTGTTTTGCCCTCGCGGTCCATGCGTGAAGGAGCGGCCCAGAGCGCAGCGCATTCGTGGGTGATTGCGCTCGAAATCGTGTCCCGCGCAGAGACGTGGTGGAGCTGGTAATACGGCCTCCACACAACCCCTTCGCGCAACGCTGTGCCGGGATCATCAGCGACAATCCACCCTGCTCTGATCGCCGTTTGCCACGAGCTCAGTGCCCGCGTCTCTCTCGCAGCAAGCGCCCCACGATGCGCCATCAAGCCATCTCCCGGCGCCGCATAAACCTGTGGAAAAGAAGCCACAATCGGCGAGTTTGGCCCGAGCCAATCGGCCCAGTTGTAGCTGCGGTGAAACGTTGGGTGGTCATACGACGTGTGCCACTGTTGCAACGAGGGAAACCGCGCCGCGACCTCACCGAGCCCAGCGCGAACGAGCTCGCGCAACAACGTCGCCTCGTCGCTGGTTGGAGGGCGCTTCCATGCGGCCTCGGCGTTCCACTTGACCG
>JAUXYJ010000087.1 GCA_030694465.1 Deltaproteobacteria bacterium
CCTGCCGCGACTGTTCAGCTCAATGCTCGCCGTGCATTCACCTCGGACAAAACCGGGAAAATCCCTCTTCTGAAAGAAGGAGATCCGGCCCTGGATGAAGATGTGCTCGGAGGAGATTCCGCCGCCCTCCGCGGTGTGCACAGCGGTGAGACGGGTCGCATAGGATTCGGCGCTTCGGACAAATCGCGCGGGTGTGATCGCAGATTGCGGGTGGGGGCCGCGCTGCGCGGTCGCTGCGCACAATCTGCGATCACACCCGCGCAACGGGTCTCAGCGCAACGCCCGCAGTCCTGCTGCAAGGCACCGCCGCAGGTGACTTCTTTGGCTTCTCCGTTGCGAGCCTTCACCACCCACCATTTTGGTCAACCGAGGTCTTCGCCCTTCAGAACCAGATTAACGCGCGTGCCGCAATTCGTGGGCAGACCTGAGGTCAATGCACCACGTGGGAGCTTCCGACGCGCTCGGGAAGGCTTCCGACGCGGTCCCGAAGCCCATTTTTGCTGCAATTTTGGCACTTGGGCCAAGTGGCACGGCCGAGGGCTGGGACAAAAATTCACATAAACCCTGCGATTGAGAGACATCGTTGCCCGTCGGAAGCCCTCCCGAGCCCGTCGGAAGCCCTCACGGGCCCGTCGGAAGCCCTCACGAGCCCGTCGGAGAGTCTTGTGGGCACCGCGCCAGCGTTGACACCGCGGGTTTGCGCGTGAGAAGCGCCAAGGCAGAACAAATATGCTCATTCGATCCATCGGGGTTCTCGGGCTTGCGTCGCTGTCGGCGTTTTCGACGTGTTTTGGAGCGGGAGGTCGTGGCACGACCGCGCGCGCTGGCGAAAACTCGCCCATCCAGACCTTTACCGACTCGGACGTGATCACCGGCGTGACGCAGAGCGCGACCGATGTGTGGGTGGGCACGCAGCGCGGCGTGCTCAAGTACCCGGCCAACGGCGGAAATCCCGTGCGATTTACCACGCGAGATGGCCTCCCTAGCGACGTGGTGTTTGCGATCGGGTCCGACCTTGAGGGCACCGTGTGGGCCGCGACCGCGACCGGGGTGGCCAAGTTTAATGGCTCGCGGTTTGAGCTCGCAGGGCACGCCCAGGCGCAGCCCAACGTGGGCAGACCCACGGCCGTGTTGGCGCTCGCCGGGGGCAACGCGCTGGTCGGAGGCGCGCAGGGCATCGCGCGCTGGGACGGGACGTCCTGGTCGCTCTTGACCGACCGCTACCAGGTCATGAGTTTTTACATGGATTTGGGCAAGCCGATGGTGGCCACGGCGCAGCACGGCGTGCTCGCGGTCCGCCCGGACTTCGCCGGGGTCGATGAGTTTGGCTCGACCACGGGCATCCCCGACGCGTTGGTCCGCTCGGTCGTGGGCGCGGGCGACGGAAAATTCTGGGCCCTCGCCCAGGGCGCCAACGGCAGCAAGCTGCTCTATCACAACGGCACGCACTGGACGGGCTACACGTCGGCCACGGCGCGCTCGCCCTGGATTGGCCTTGTCTCACTGCGCGGGACTCCGACGTTGATCACGCGGGACGGCGCGTTTGAGATCCGCACGGGGGCGGGCGACGAGCTCGCGGTGCTCACTGCGGACATCACCCAGCCCATGGCCGCGCGCCGCGTCGCGTTTGTGCCGCAGGTGCTCGTGCCCCCTCCCCCGCCGCCCCCACCCGTCGTTGTGCCCCCGCCAACCACTCGCCGAGGACGCCGCGTCGCGACCCCTGCCGCGCGCCCGCACAAGCCCACCGCCGCCCTCAGCGCAGCGCCTGTCGACGCCCCCGCGCTCTTTGCGCAGGTCACCGCATCGACGCAGAACACAGCTCGCCTCGCGCAGTCTCGCCCCGACGCGGGACCTGCCGTGACCGACGCGAGCGCGCAGGCCTCGGCTGGGGGGCTGGTAGCGCCTCGGATGCCGCCTCCGGTAGCCACGGTCCAGGTCGCCGACGGCGGAGCCCCAGACGCCGCTCCAGACGCCGCTCCGGTGGCCGCCGCGGCCCCCGCAGCCCCACGCGAAGTAGCGCCCGCGCCTCGCAATATCCCCGACTTTGCGGGACCTGTGGATGTCCCTCCGCCGGGCCCGAGCACCGACGCCCCGAGGTTTGGCTTGGTCGCCTCGGCTGCGCGACTGCCTGCGGACACGTTGGCACCGTTTGCCACGCGTGACGGGCTCTTTGTGTCGCGCGTGGGCCTTGGGATCTCGCGGGTCGCGGGCGGAGAAGCGACGGACTTTCGCGCGCATGACCTCGCGATGTCTCGCAGGCCCTTGTCTCTCGCGACGGACACGCAGGGGAGCGTGTGGTTTGTCAGCGAAGATGGCGGCGCTGTAAAATTCGACGGGCGACGGTTTTCGCGCGCGACGCTGGACCCCGAGGGCGTGGCGACGCCGTTGATGTTCTGGTCGCGCGGGACGACGGTGGTGGCCGTGGGACGTGTGGGGCCCAACACGCTGCGCACCTACCGTTGGAGCCGTGACCACTGGCAACAGGTGACCGAGAGGCCCGTGGATACGCGCGGGCCGGGCACGATTGACGTGAAATTTCTCACGGTGGACGAGCGCAGCCGCTATTGGATGGGCGTGCGCGTCGTCGATCGCCCCAGCGGGCAATCGAACGTTGAGATGGGCGTCGCCATGATCGACGAGAGCGTCCCGAGCGCGATCCAGTTTCACCACGAGGTGCCGCCCCAGGGAGCAGAGTTTGGCGCGGTTCCGGTGCCGAGCGATCTCACCGCGGCCGACTTCGACGGAGACGGAAACCTCTGGTTCGCCGGCCTCTCGGGCGCCACGCGGCTCACGCCACCGACTGCCCCAGGGGGCGCCTACGTCGCGCGGACCTACAACGAAGCGACCGGCTTGCGCGGCGATTTGGTCAGCGATTTGGCACGCGGGCTCAACGGCCGGGTGTTTGTCGCGACCTCCGAGGGCCTAGGCTATTGGAGCGGCGAGCGCTTCGCGTTTGACGTCGAGGGATCGCGCGCGCAGCCGCGCGTCAGCGCGCTCACGGTGGACAACAACGGCGGGCTCTGGGGCGCGGGCCAGCGTGGCGCGTGGGCCTATGATGGCCAGCGTTTTCGCACGTTTGGGCAGAGCACCGGGCTGCCGACCGATGCCTTCGTAGACATCGCAGTCGATGCTGAGAATCGTGTGTGGTTTGTCACGGCCGAGGGCATCACGATCTTCACGCAGAGCCAGACGGCGTCCGCGGGCTCGTCGCAGCAGGGCCAGACGAACTAAGGCACTTCGAGGGGCGGAGCCAAAGGCTCAGAGCGGGGTCAGCAAAAACTGCTCAAGCGACCACTGCTCGATGGGGTCGTCTTCGCTCTCCTCCGAGTCATAGCGGCGCACGCAGCCCCAGAAACCAGGGCCATCCCACTGCCCGCGGGCCATCCAGGTCGAGTGCGCACGGTCCGGCCCTCGCGCGGTCACCGGCTCGTACTCGAGGTAGATCCCCTGCCAATGCGCCTCTTCGGCGTCGCACCACCAGTGGTATCCGCCCCAGTACCAGCCCGCGTCGGGGCCTGTGAGAGCTTTGGTCAGCCCATCGCCCTCTCCCTGCGCGTGATCGCCCTGCACCGTCGCGCCCCCGCCGACCACGATCAATGCGCTCTGCGCTGCAAAATCCCTGAGCTTCTCAATCAACAACGGAACCATTGCCCACCGCCTTGTGATTGACCTTGGTCACAGTAACCAACGGTCAATCCGACCTTCTCGGATCTCAGAGCAGATTGCAATGGAAACTCTCAAGAACCCGTCAGAAAGCGGTTCCTTGATTGGGGTCATTGTCTGGCGGGTTGGTGGGCTGGGTGACTGGCTGGGTCACGGGCTGGGTCACGGGCTGAGTGACTGGGGGGGTCACTGGGCGGACCACTGGGCGGACCACGGGCTGGGTGACGGGGGGGGTCACTGGGCGTGTGGGTTCGAGGGAGGGGTCTACGCCAGGCTGAAAGATCACGCCGGTGGTCACTGGGGTGGTCACCGGGGTCACGACGGGCGTGGTCACAACGGGCGTGGGTTCGGTGTTGGTGATGGGTGGGCGCCGGTTGGGGGGCGTTGGGCGCGAGGGAGGCGCGGTCACATGGGCGGGGCCCGCGTCGGGTTGGACCACCGGGGGAGGAGAGATTTCGCGTGAGAACAACGTGATGAGCTCTTGGAGCTCGGTGTTCTCGTGCGAGAGCAGCAGGGCCGAGCGGAGCAAGGGCAAGCCCTGGTCGGCGTGGCCCGCGTTGCGGAGCTCGACGGCGCGATTGCGGAGACGCATTGCCGCGGCGGCGCGGAGCTGCACGGCACGCGCGTGTCCGGGGACCATCCGCAAGATCGCATCGGTGATGTCTTCGACGTCGTTGCCGTTGGGGTCATGGACGAGCCGCTCGTTCAGAAACGCTTGGTCCGCCTCGCGCAACATCCGTGCGACCACGGCGGCGCGGCGCTGCGACGGAAACATCCCCGCGCCCCAGGCCCCAACAACACCCAGGCACACGGTGAAGACCACCGAGAGCATTGCGACCGTGGCGATCTTGCGCAGCTCTTTAGGGTCACGCCGACGGGGCATTCCGGAGATCGCAAACGCGTCGTCGTACTCGACCGCTGCGACCCCTGGAGGGCTCATTTGGATGGGGCCGCTGCGGACATGGTTCTCGGTGTCCACCGAGAACGCGACGGTCTTGGGCGGGGCGCTGGCGGGCTTTGCGTGCCCGTTGGTCGCGTGAGGGGGCGCGATCGCGGGGAGCTCTACGCGAGGGTCGCGTTTGCGCACGGGCTCGGGAGACTCGGTCGCGAGCGAAGACGCCGGAGAGGGCGAAGAGAGTGCCGAACGAGGTGACTGCGAGGCAGACTCAAACACTGGCTGCTGAGACTCGAGCCATTGGGCAGGGCTCTGCCCTTGGGGGCCAGCGAACGCGCCGGGGCCCACGAGCGTCGCGGGCGCGCCTGCGGGCTGTTGTGTGAGGGCCGATTGCACATCGAGCGAGGGGCGGGTCTTGTCACTCGAGTCCTGTGCGGCGAGCGAGGGCGAGAGCGCTTCGCGGAGGGCACGCGCATACGCCGAGGCGTCTGCGTAGCGAGCCATGGGATTTTTGGCGAGGGCGCGCTGCACCACGGACTCGAGCGCCGCGGGGACCGAGCGCCCAGGCCCGAGCTTGTCGCGCATGGGCGGGACGCGCTTGTGGATGTGCTCGAGCAAGAGCCTCATGGGCTCGGGGGCGTCGAAGGGCGTGACACCGGTGAGCGCTTGGTAGGTCATCACGCCGAGCGAGTACACGTCCGAGCGCTTGTCGACGGGCTCACCCTGCGCGCCCTCGGGCGAGATGTACCGCGCGGTGCCAAAGATCAGCCCGGCGCCGGTCATCATGGTGTTGTTGTCGACGAGCATCTTGGCGATGCCAAAGTCCAAGACCTTGGCAAACTCGGGGTCGTCGTCGCGCTCGACGAGCATGACGTTCTCGGGCTTGAGGTCCCGGTGCACGATGTCTTTGCGGTGCACGTAGCCCACGGCGTCCGCGATTTGACCCATGATTTTAACGGCGCGCGTGGGCTCAAGCACGCCATCGCGCTCGATGAGCTGCGCGAGCGTGGGCCCGTCGAGGTACTCGAGCAAGAGATACAGCGTGCCGTCGTCGAGCTGCCCAAACAGGATGAGCCGCACGAGGTGAGGGTGGTCGAGCTGCGAGGCGATCTGTGCTTCGCGCTGGAATCTTCCTGCGATTTCTTTGTTCGCAAGCAGGTCTCTGTGGAGGACCTTGACCGCGACACGGCGGTCGATGGACTCATCGATGGCTTCGTAGACGGTGCCCATCCCGCCAGCGCCGATGACCTTGCGGACGCGGATTTGTCCGAGGATCTTGCGGCCCACATAGGGGTCCACCGAGGGGCTGTCGACGATCAACGTGGCGCCGTCGCGCACGCAGAACTGCGCGGGGGCTTCGTACTGGGCGGCGCAAGAGGGACAGACACGCATGGACTCGGGGGACTCGGAGGGGGATTGTGCACGATGAACGCCGGATGTGCCTACCGTCGAGCGCGTCGAGGGCTCCATCGGGTCGTTTGCGGTTGCGTTTGCTGCGTGGGCCTTCATCGCGCGGGGTCCTCGTCCTTGGGCAAAGTCGCTGCGTGTGTGCTGGAGAGACAACCCGCGAGCCGGTTGGGGCCTTTGGGTCACTTGGGGCACGATCGACGCGAGAGGTTCTGCGACGAAGGGACCCGCACACGACAGAGCACTCTTAGGGACGAGCCACCGCGGCGAATGTTCTCAATGGTGCGATATTTAGCCGCGAATTCAACGCGCTCGCGCACAACTCGGTTGTGTGCGCTCGGTGACTACTTCGCAGAGATCACCGCGAGCATGCGGCCGCTCTGCGCCCCATCGCGGCGAAACGAGAAGAAGAGCTCGGGTTCGCACACCGTGCAGCGCCCCAGGGTGTCCACCGTACGGACGCTCTTGCGGCCGAGCTGAAGCTCGACGGCGCGCCAGAGATCTACGTGGGGTTTTTCGCGGCCGCGGCGCATCACGATCCCGTCACCGGCTGCGTACGCGAGCTGCGCTGCGACCTCGTCGCCCACCTCGAAGCAGCAGGGCCCGATGCTGGGGCCGATCGCGGCGAGGATGTTCTCGACCGCGCAGCCTTCAGAGACCATGACCCGCAGGGCCTCATGGACCACCCCCGAGGTGATCCCGCGCCAGCCGGCGTGCACTGCCGCGACGGTCCCGGTCACCGAGTCCGCGAGCAACACCGGAACACAGTCTGCGACACGCACCCCCACGGTGTGTCCCGACGCGCGCGCGACCAGGGCGTCGCCTTGGCCCTGGCGAACGCCCTCGGGGGAGTCCCCTTCGCGGACTAAATAGCAAACGTTTCCGTGTACTTGCGACTGCTCAAAGAGAGAGTCTGGTGCGTAGCCCTGGGCGGTCGCGAAGCGTGTGTGGTTCGCTTGCACGTGCGCTGCAGAGTCTCCGACGCTGCGCCCGAGGTTAAGCGAGCGGTAATTGCCCTCGCTCACGCCGCCGTTGCGCGTTGAGAACCCGTGGACAAAACCAGCGTCCCGCAGCCGCGGTGCCATCAGTGCGTGTGAGTCCGTCATGGCAGACCGGTCTAACACGCGCGTGGGCTCTGTGCCGAGTGTGCGCGTGGCAACATTTCTCTGCGCGGGACATTGCGTGCTTGACGGGTGCGAGCGTGCGACTTGACCATCGCGGGCACCGATGGAAGCGCCCAACACCCTCAGCGCGCGATTGGCTCGCGCAACGTCAGCGATTCGTTCACGAGACGCTCGCGTCCCGGACATCGCCGTGGTCCTTGGCTCGGGCCTCTCGCCCTTCGCGAGCACACTCGAGAACGCCACGACCATTGAGTTTCCAGACATCCCCCACATGCCCGTGGTGACAGTCCCTGGGCACGCCGGAAAGCTCGTCCTGGGCACCCTCCCCGGCGTCCCCAATAGCCCTGTGGTGGCAGCGCTCGCGGGGCGGGTTCATCTGTACGAAGGCCACGCGATGGACACCGTGGTCTTTGCCTCGCGCTTGCTCGTGACCCTGGGCGCCAAGGTGTTGCTTCTCACCAACGCCGCCGGAGCCATCTCGCCCATCGCGCGCCCTGGGGACCTGGTGCTCATCAGCGATCACTTAAATCTTCAGGGGCAAAACCCACTGATTGGGCCCAATGACAGCGCGCTGGGGCCGCGGTTTCCGGACATGTCCAACGTGTATGACCGAGAGCTTCGTGCCCGCGCTACCGTGGCCGCGCAGCGAGTCGACTGCGAGCTTCGCGAGGGCGTGTACGCTGCGCTCTCGGGCCCGAGCTACGAGACCCCGGCAGAGATCCGAATGCTCCGCGCGATGGGCGCAGACTTGGTCGGGATGAGCACGGTCCCAGAGGCCATCGCGGCACGGCACATGGGCGCCAAAGTGCTGGGTATTTCGTGCGCGACAAACTTGGCCGCGGGCGTGTCTGCGCATGAGCTCTCGCACGACGAGGTCGAGCAGACCGCGAAGAAGACCCGAGACAAATTCGTCAGGATTGTGACTGAGATTCTTGCAGACCTGGGACGGGCGGCCCCGAGCGCATGAGCACCCGTCGAGGCAAGCGGATTGACTGGCGCGAGGCCGCGCTGTTGGCCGAAAACATGCGCGCAAAAGCCTACGCGCCCTACTCGGGCTACCGCGTCGGGGCCGTCCTTGTGGCGCGCAAAGACAGCGAGTCTCAGACCGAGCTCTTCATCGGCGCCAACGTCGAGAACGCCTCGTACGGGCTGTGTGTGTGCGCCGAGCGCAACGCGGTCGCGAGCGCGGTCTTGGCCGGGATGACCGTGTTTTTGGGCCTTGTCGTCGCCACCGAGGGGCCCACGCCCGCGGCGCCCTGCGGGATGTGTCGGCAGGTCCTCGCCGAGTTCGCGACGGACATGCCCATCGGGCTCGTGGTGGGCGGCGAGATCGTGGACAAGACGTCGCTGGCGCAGCTGCTTCCGCGGATGTTCAACGGGGCGGCGTTGGCCGAGGCGCAGGCGAAGATCGCCAAGCAGGCCAAGCGGGCCAGCGCGCGCAAAGCGCGGTCGTAGCGGACGACGCGGCAGACGCTGTAGGAGCCGGGGGTAGACGCTGTAGGACCCGGGGTGCTGGAGTGCACAAGAGCGCATTCGCGCTGAGGGATTGTGCGTGGGCCTGTGAGTGGAGGGGTGTCGTGTATGTTCTCTCGCGACGATGAACCTGAGTGAAACACTGGGGCTGCCTGCGACGTTTTGTGCGAGCACCTTCAATCCGAAATTCTCGCGTAAGAACGACTGGCTTGCCGACCGGCAGAAGGACGTCGATTACTTTGCGAAGGTGTCCGTGGCGGGGTGCTGCTGGATCACTGCAGGGTTGCTCTCGGTCGTTGGCGCACGACTCGAGACGCTCGCACCGGCCATGGACTGTCGAGGCTCTTACAACAAGAGATCAGCTTTTGTCGCTCGCTGGCGACCCCGACGCGTTGGTCGTGAGCCCCGCACTGTTGTCTGAAAATAACGTCGCGACGGACGCCGACTTTGCAATGATCAAGGCCATCCATCTCGCAAGACAGGTCGCACGAGAAGCATCCAGGGCGGGGCCAAAGAACAACATGGATTACCTCGTCGAAGGGCTGCATATTGGCGTTCTGTGGGTGTTGTGGGGCGAGCAGGCAGTGCACGATTTTAGCCCATGGTACAAGCACGCACGACGGGTCATCATCGCGAGCGACAAGCGAACGGATGCGCCCACAGGGCGGCTGGAAAACCTGATTCCGCCGCATCTTTTGAACCAGAACGAGCCGGTGACGCGAGCCTCGTTCGTGCGTAGCGCGGTGACAAAGTAGCCCTCGAAGCGCAAGCAGCTCCTGCGCCGCGCAGAGGCTCACAGCAGTCCAAAGGGCCACGCTAGCGACACATGCGAAGCGTGGTCGCAGACAGGTGCAGCCGGAGTGCGAGCCCGCAGTGCGTCCATCGTAAAGCACACTAGACGCCTTCGGGACCACACCGCCAGGTCGCACGGCTGGGCGCGGTGATATAGCGTCAGACCATGCTGACTTCGCTCAAGGTCAAGGGGCTCTGGTCGATCCAAGAAGCCGAGATCCAGTTTGGGGCGCTCAACGTCCTGCTGGGTGCCAACGGCGCAGGCAAGTCCTCGTTGCTCAACGTGTTTAGGCTCTTGCGCGCGATCATGAGCAGGGGGTTGAGCCATTATGTGGGCATTGAGATGGGTGGCGCATCCAGCGTGCTGCGCTATGGGCCCAAGAAAACCCCCGGCGCGAGCTTAGAGCTGGAGTTTCGCAGCGCGTTTGGACGCAATGGGTACACCGCGATGCTTAGCTATGCGGCAGGCGACAGGCTGCTCTTTGCCGAAGAGCGCGTCTGGTTTGAGCGGGATGGGCAGCCGCGTGGCGAGCATGTGATTGGGCCTGGAGGCCACGCAGAGTCTCAGATGGGCGAGACCTTGGCAGAAGGACACCCCGCCGGTCGAACCGCGAGGTTTGCCAAGTATGAGTTGGATCGGTATTGCCACCACCATTTTCATGACACGTCGATGACGGCCGCGTTGCGGTCGTCGGGGAGCGTGAGTGACACACCGTTTTTGCACGCGGACGGGAGCAATCTCGCTGCATTTTTGCTCTCGATGCGCACGCGTGACCCGATCGCGTACGAGCGCATCCGTGGGGTCGTGCGGCTCGCGTTTAGGCAGTTCGATGACTTTGTTCTTGAGCCCTCCGGGGGCTCGAACTCGTCGGTGCAGCTTCGTTGGCGAGAGCGCGGCAACGGCTATGATTTTGGCCCACATCAGCTCTCGGACGGGACCTTGCGGTTCATCGCCCTGGCTACGTTGCTCTTGCAGCCTGGCTCGGTGAACGACGGGGACTACCCGAATTTTCCGAAGCTGATTGTGTTGGATGAACCTGAGCTGGGGCTGCACCCGGTGGCCATGCAGCTTGTCGCTGAAATGCTTCGGACGTTTAGCGCGCAAGTGATTGTGGCGACGCAGTCCGTCGACATGTTGGGCCAGCTTGTCGCGGACGCGAGCGAGCTTGATCGGCTCTTGCTTGTGGACCGCGACGCAAACGGAACGGTCTTTCGCAGAGCCGATCGCGACGCGTTGGGACCGTGGCTTGAAGACTATGCGCCGACGCAGCTCTGGACTCATGGCTTGATCGGGGCCCTGCCATGAAGCGCATTTTGATGGTCTGCGAGGGACAGACTGAGCGCGATTTTGTTCAGAGCTGCCTGGGGCCCTACATCCAAGAGAAGACCCTGTATGGGGGCACACTCGTGCCAACGATGCTCATCACAAGCATTGGTGCAGAGCGTGGTCAGGGTGGGCACGCGCACCAGTACAAATATATCGAACACGCGGTGAAGACAGCCCTGAAGGATCGCGACGCGGTGGCGGTCACGACCATGCTGGATGTGTTTCACGCGCCAGCCGACAGCCCCTGGGCCAGCATCCCAAAGACAGCGGATCCCATCACCTGGGTGGCGTCTTTGGAGAGTGCGTTTGCAAGAACTATCAACGATCCAAGGTTTGTTCCGTACCTGAGCCTGTACGAGTTTGAGGCCCTGCTTTTCTCGGCGCCTGAGGTCCTCGGCGCGCGAGTTCCGTCGCTCGCTGGGTCCGTCGCAGAGATCAAGGCGCTCGTGGCCGCGCGAGGGTCCCCAGAGCACGTCAATGATGGCAAAGAGACGGCGCCTGCGAAGCGATTGGAGGCTTGGTCTTGCGACCCCGACAACAAGGTTCAGTACAAAAAGGTCATTGACGGCAACGCGGTAAGCGAAGCGATCGGGATCGAGACCATGCGACGTGAGTGCAAACACTTTGACCAGTGGGTCTGCAAGCTCCTCCAACGGATCACGCCTGGCACTCGTTGCAAGTCCGCGTGCGAACCCGCCAAGTGCCCTTCGCTCTCTCGCTAGAGGTTCTCGATGCTCTTCATCATTTCGGGGACGAAGTGGCCGCGGAGGCGCAAGAGCGAGTCGCTGCGCAGCGCGCGCAGGGGGCGGGTGCTCTGGCCGGTGGCGCCGACGAGCGAGCCCTGGACGCGCTCGGGCTCGAAGCAGAAGGTCTGGTCGCGGCTTGTGCCGCTCGCGCTCGATGAGCCCGCGCACTGGGCTTGGTCTTGCGCGAGGGCCGACGAGGCCATGGAGACGACGGACAACACGGTGATCACGCGGAGGGCTCGCAACATGGTGGTCTCGGGCTTTCTTGGGAGAGCGTTTGACTCTGTGAATTCGCAGAGAGAATCACAGCGTACGCGCAGCGATACGGCGTGCATCGCGGGCGCGTACAAGGGCTCTCAGACCCGGGGAGACGCGCTGGGCTTGGGTGAATTCGGCGTGGGCTCTGCGGAGGGTGCGGGGTGGGTGGGCAAGAGCTTTCCGTGCGAGTCAAAGCGCAGGGCGGTGTCGCGCCATTGCACCTCGGTCATGGTGCGGGCGCGGCGATAGGCGCCCCAAAGCAGCACGTCGGCGAGCCACGGATCACACAGCACACGGCGCAGCGTGCGGCGCTGGCCCGAGGCCGCGATCGCGTGGGCAGAGACCCACGAGCGCGCGAAGATCACGGTGAGCGCGAGCGTGAGGGAAGCGCGTGGGGCCCACAGCGAGAGCGCAAGCGCGCAGAGCACTTGCGCGATCGGCGAGGCAAAGAGCAAGGGATACGAGCGCAAGAGCGCGGGGCGCTGTGTGCGGATCACCATGAGCCAGCGGGCATAGCGCGCGCGGGCTTGGGACCACGAGCGATCGTGCGCGGTGGACAGGGCCATCGGGGCGATCGCGCGCACCGAGAGCGATTGTGCGCGCAGGGCGTGGGCCAGGGCCATGTCTTCGCCGAGGTCGCGGGTGAGCGAGGCAAAGCCGCCGACGAGGGCCAGGGCGTCGGCGCGGAGGGCGAAGAGCTTTCCGACGAGCGAGGCAGGGTCGAGGCGAGCGAGGAGGGCGAATGCGTGGAGTGAGCCGGTGAGCACGGCGAGCGAGGCGCGGTCGCCGAGCGTTCGCGGCGTGGGGGACTCGGGGACCGGGGCCCAGAGGGCGGCGTGGGTTCCGTGGGCTAAATCGCGGGTGAAGAGCGTGAGGTCTGTGTGCGTGAGGTCTACGTCGGCGTCGGCCACGAGCACGATCGCGGACTCGGGGCTGTGCGCCACGCCGCGGGCGAGCTGGTCGCACTTGTGGTTAGGCCCGCGCGCGTGGGTGAGCAAAACGGCCGTGGGGATGCCCTGTTCGGTGAGCCACTGGGCGGCGTCCACCGCGGTGGGCCACGCGGGGTCTCGCGCGCTGTCCACGAGCAAGAGGCACGTGAGCGAGAGGGCATCGCGCGAGGCTTGGGTCGTGCGCGCGAGCGAGCAGAGGTTGCGCGAGAGCTCGGGATCAGCGCCGCTGCAGGGTCTTAAGACAAGCACGCTAGGCGCGACGAGCGGAGGGAGCGTACGTGGTGGCTTGGCCCAGTGTTTTTGCACACGAACGAGCAACGGCTGCACACTGGGCGAGAGCATGGCCCACAGGCCCACGATGACCGTGCACGCGGTCCAGAGCGAGAGCGCGATCGTGGCGAGGAGAGCGAAGTGGACCATGGGGCTACGGTGAGGGCTTAGGCACCCTCGAAGAGGGGCGTGGTGCGAGCGGCCGCGGCGGCGAGGCCTTGGCCGAGGTCGCGGCTCGCGTAGCTCTCGGCCTGGCGAAACGCTTCGTGATCGAGGGCTCGGTCCAGCGCGTGGGGGTCCACGGCGAGGGACTCTTTGATTCCCCGGACCGCGAGGGGGGCGCTGGTGGCGATCTGGCGCGCGAGGGCCTGGGCGCGGGCGAGCACCTGGGTGGGCTCGACCGCGTCGAGACACAGGCCCATGGCGAGGGCCTCGCGGCCATCAAAGCGCCGCCCGGTGAAGAGCAGCTCGGCGGCGCGCTGGGCGCCCACGCGGCGCGGGAGGAGGTACGTCGCGCCCATCCCAGGGTGCAGCCCGAGCTGGGCAAAGTTAAGCGCGAGCTTCGCGGACTGGTCCATCACGGTGAGGTCACACGCGAGGGCGACGCAGAGCCCAGCCCCGATCGCGGCGCCCTCGACGGCGGCGATGGTGGGCACGGGGAGCGAAGTGACAGAGAGATATTTGCGGTAAAACTGCAGCATAAAATCGCGCGCAGTGACAAAGCCGCTGCTGCGGAGCTGCTCTAGCATCGCGAGGTCTCCGCCGCCCGAGAAGGTCCCGCCGGCGCCCGCGAGCACGACGGCGCGCACAGCGGTGTTGGCGCGCAGGGTGTGCACCGCGTCTGAGAGGGCGTCGCCCATGGCGGCGGTCATGGCGTTGCGTCGCGCCGGGTCGTTGAAGAACACCGTGGCAACGGACTGGTCGATCTCGATGTGGACTAGGTTGGTTGAGCTCATGGCAGAGGCCGTGGACTCTACGATGCTTGGCACACGTACGGGGGTGCGCAGTACGATCGCGCGATGAGCGAACCGCACTCGGCCGAGCACCTCAATGACACGCGAGACTCTTGGTGGAACCACGATTTTCTCGCGCTCTTGGCCAAGCGGACAGGGCTCGATCGTGCGCTACGGGTGCTGGATGTGGGTGCAGGTCAGGGCCATTTTGGCAGGGCCCTCGCGATGCACTTGCCCGACGGGTTCGCGCTCGACGGCGTAGACCCCGAGCCCGCGTGGGTCGCACAAGCGACCGAGCAAGGGCGCGCGTGGCTCGCGCAGACTGGGCGCAAGGGCACGATGAACTACACGCAAGGGACGGCCGAGTCGCTGCCCTTTGCGGCGCACAGCTTTGACGCGGTGGTGTGCCAGACGGTGTTAATGCATTTGCGTGACCCCGCGGTGGCCCTGCGCGAGATGCAGCGGGTGCTCGTGCCGGGTGGGCTGGTGCTGGTCGCTGAGCCGAACAACCTCGGGATGCTGCAGCGGCTCGCGGTGAGCACGCTGCGCGATGCCCCCGCGCGGTTGGGTCAGCAGGCCGAGGATTTTGCGAGGTTATTTCTTGGCAAGCGCGCGCTCGGCGAGGGAGACCAGATGCTGGGCGCGAGGCTCCCCGAGCTGCTGGCAGGGCTCAGTGAGCTGCAGTATTGCTGCACGGACCGGCCCTTTGTGATGGCGCCTCCGTACGACACACCGGCGCAGCGCGCGGAGATCGCGCAGTTGCGAGACCGCGTAGGGCGTGGGGTCGCAGGGTATCGCCGCGAGCAAGCTCAGCGCTATTGGCTCGCGGGAGGAGGCACGGGAGAGGGCTTTGAGGCGATGTACGAGCGGCTGCTCGCGAGCGACCGCGAAGAGCTTGCGGCGATCGAGGCGGGCACGCACAGCGAGCTCACGGCGGTGGTGTTGCTGGTGGGCTCGGGACGAACGGCCGGGTGATTTGCAGCACGTTTGTGCGCTCACCCGGTCGCGTGGGGCCTCAGTTGCGGGCGGTGTTCACGCTGCCCTGGACGCTGACCGAGACGCTGACGGCGACGTTAACGCGCGCCACGGCGATCGGGAGCGCTGCGACGGCTTGCGCCGAACACACCGCGGCGGCTGCCCCGAGTGAGAACGCGCTGCGTGCAAACCCTGCTCCGTTGCGGACGAGGGCCTCGCCGGCTTGGCCAAGGTCTGCGACCCGTGCACCGATCGCGGTGATCTGAGGGACACGCGCGGACACCGCGGTCTGCACACGCTGACTACGGGCCATTGCGTCCGCTGCGGCCGTGCCATCGACAACAATTCGGGTCTGTCCGGGAGTGCATTCGCGGTACTCAATCTGTGTAGAATCACAGCTCTCGCGACACTCGGTGCGCACCTCGGGGGGCACGATACGGCCGGTGCACACAGGGGCTTGGTACTCGACCGAACATCCACCACGGCACTCGCCCGAACACGACGCTTGACCGCTCAGTTCGCAGCGCCCTTGGCACGAGCCGGTGCAGCCCGCAGAGCAGCGCCCGCGACAGGTGCCTTGGCAGGTTCCGGTGCAGTTTCCCTGGGCATCGCGTGACGAACACGTGCCCTCACAGATGCCGTTGCACTGCCCCGTACACGAGCCCGAGCATGTGCCCTCACACGCGCCACCACACTGCCCGTTGACCTCGACCGCGCAGCGACCCGAGCAGCTCGCGCCGCAGCTTCCGCGCATCTCGCCGCCCTGGCACTGATACTCGACGCGGCCTTGCTCCACGACCCGTGGCTCACAGCGCTGAATACACGCGCGGTACTCTTGGACGCGGGTCTTGCAGACCGGCTCAGTGCGCTCGACGCGCGTGGTCAGCCGTGCCGCACGGATCGCTGCGATTTCGCTCTGCAATTTGCCATTGACGGCGGTGCACTGGGCGCGCGTATCGGTGCCGTTGGCGTTGATCTCGGCGTCGGTCATCCCGAGGTCGGTCCCGAGCCCACGACACACGCTCACGAGCGTGCTGTCGATGTCCCCTGCGGCCCTTGCAAACGAGCCTGCCGCGATCATAAAGGCCGAGAACGATTGAGCGTCCTGTGTCGCCCCGTAGCTCGCGCTCGCGCACGCATCCGTAGCCCCACCCGACGAGTTTGTAGCGCCAGCGCCGCCCGTCCCTCCGGTGCCCACCGTGGTGTCTGTGCCCACCATGCCACCTCCCTGCACAGAGCCTCCACCGGAGCCGCCAGACGAGCTCGTGAGGCACCCTCCCCCAACGACGAGAGAAGCGATCAGCGAGAGAAACTGAGTGGTTCGTTGCATGGTGTCTTGGTCGTCCCTGCGCGTTTGCGCTGTGGCTAAAATTGCAACACCGCAGAGCCTCTTTGAGACTCGTGCTGCATTGTGACCGCCGAGGATCACGCTGGACGGCTAAACGCTGCAAGTGCCAAGGCAATTCAGCACGCAGATTGCCTTCTGAGATCAGAGTCTGTGGTAGGCAACCAAAGATGAATCGACAACTCCTTCTTCTCACGCTTGCGACCGCGACCGCGGGTGCGCTGGCCGCTTGTGGCGAGCCTCCGGTGCCGGGTCCGGTGGACGCTGGACGCGACACGTCCCTCCCGCCCATGGACACGATGCCGCCTCCTCCCGATGTGGTGACACCGCCCTCTCCCGATGTGGTGATGCCCTCTCCCGATGTCATGGTCGCCGACACGGGGCCCGCTGGGTGCCGCCGCGACGAAGACTGCGACGACATGAACGCGTGCACGAGCAACGTGTGCGACACCATGACGGGCGTCTGTGGTTTTCGCTCGATCGAGGGCTGCTGTCTCAGCACCGCGCAGTGCAACGATGGCAACACCTGCACCACCGACACGTGTGACATCGGGACCAACCGGTGCGCCAACACGCTGCGCGCGGGCTGCTGCACGGCGGACGCCGAGTGCAATGACAGCATCGCGTGCACGCGAGACAGCTGCGACCTCGCGACCAACCGCTGCAGCAACACGGTCGACCCGATGTGCTGCACCGATGGGCAGACGCGGCCGTGCTATTCGGGCGCAGCTGGGACGCGCACCGTAGGCGCATGTCGTGACGGCATTGAGACCTGCTCGGGCAACCGTTGGAGCGGGTCTTGCGCAGGCGAAGTGCTCCCCGCCGCGAGCGAGAGCTGCGATGCAGCCAACGTGGACGAGAACTGCAACGGGATGCGCAACGAGGGGTGCTCGTGCACCAACGGCACGTCGCGTGCGTGCTACACGGGCCCCGCGGGGACACAAAACCGCGGTCTTTGCCGCGACGGAATGCAATCGTGCTCGGCAGGCACCTGGGGAACGTGCACCGGGCAGACGCTCCCGGCGACCGAAATCTGCGGCAACATGCGCGACGAAGACTGCAACGGCAGCGACCTGGTGTGCCCCCTGCCGCCGCCGGCCAACGACCGACGCGAGGCCGCGACCGTGATCACCGTAACCCACCGTGAATCGGTCGTGATGGGCACAACCGTGGGCGCCACACACGACGGCCCCGCAACACCGGGGTGCGGTTGCTCTTCGGGAGCCAACGTCTGGTACCAGTTTACGCTGACGTCGGACTCGGCGGTGTACCTCGACACCTCGAGCACGCGCGCGGCGGACACGCTGGACACCTCTCTGTTCTTGACCAACGCGGCGGGCACCCTGGTGCCTCCGCAGGCGAGCAATGGCCAGAGCGCGGCGGGTCTGTGCAACGACGACAGCGGCTGCGGCGGTGTGACCGCGTGGGGCAGCGCGTTGCAGTCGCGTACGTGGGGATTTCTCACCGCGGGCACGTACTTTGTCGCGGTGGGCGGCTGCGGAACCGGTGGATTTACCCTGCGATTGCAGCATATTCCGACGACGGAGGGCTCGTTCTTCTATCGCAGCCGGCTCAGCGGCGACGCGGCCACACAGACCGTGCTCATCGGGACCAACCGACACAGCTCGCACTGCGGCGGGACCATCTCGGGCGAAGACGTCCGGTGGTTCACCACGTGCGGCGCGACGCCGCAGTTCTTCTCGATGTGCGAAGGCGACGGCGGCGGCTATCTCTCGCGCGCGACCAGCACCGAGACCACACGCTGGGATCCCGTGCTCTACATCCACTCGGGGATCACCGGGATCGAGAGCACCTGCTCGTCCACAGGAGGCGCAGGGATTGATTGCCGTGGTCGCATCGGGACTAACCTCACGAGCACCACGTTTGACACAGTGCAGGGCGGCGCGCGGTTCGCGATGGCGAGCGCTTCGCGCGGCCTCAACGGAGTGCTCGTCGACGAGCGCGCGCGTGGGTCCGGCATGTACTACAATCTTCGCTACCGCGTGACCGATCGCTGAGCCTTGATCGGTGGGGGGTGCTTGGTGGGGACCACGTTGTCGAGCGCGATCTCAGCGCGCCGCTTGGCACGTGGGCGCACGCCAGGGCTCAGTGCGCGGGGGTCATGACCGAGGCCAAGAAGAACTTGGCGATGCTAAAATAGGTAATAATTCCGAGCACATCGACGAGTGACGCGATGAACGGCGTCGACGAGACTGCCGGGTCAAACCGCATGCGCTTGAGCAGCATCGGGAAGAGCGCTCCCACCGCGCATCCCAACGTGACCACAGCCACCAGGGTGAGCGAGACCACGCACGAGAGCCTAAACTGGTGCGCCACCACGGGGCGCCAGAGCATGGTGCGCACAAAGCCAATGGAGCCCAAAATGAGCCCGAGGATCATGCCCTGGCCGAGCTCACGACGGACGACCCGCACGGTGTCTTTGTCTTTGATATCGCCCACGGCCATCGCGCGGATGACAATGGTGGCGGACTGCGAACCAGAGTTTCCGCCGGACGAGATCACCAGCGGGATAAACATCACCAACGTTGCCACCGCGTGAAACGACCCTTCGTAGCGCGCCAGCGCGGTCCCGGTGAAGAACTCGCCGATGAACAGCGCGATGAGCCAGCGCGCGCGGGCTGAGATAAAGCGCCAAAAACCCGTGGCAAAGTACCCTCCCTCGACGGGCTCGATGCCCGCGAGCTTCTGCACGTCTTCGGTCTGCTCGGCGACCAGCACGTCCATCACGTCATCGAAGGTCACCACGCCCAACAGTCGGCCAAACTTGTCGGTCACGGGCACCGCCGAGAGGTCGTACTTGGCGAGGGTCTTGGCGACCTCTTCTTGGTGCAGATCAGGGGCGAGCGTGATGACATTCTCGGTCATCACGTCGCCGAGGGTCTGCGTGGATTCTGCGAGCAATAAGTCACGCAAAGAAGCGACGCCCAAGAGCTTGTACGGGCCGTCATGGTGCAGCGCGTGCGCGGCGCGTGCGCTCTCGTTTGCGTGCTCGGGCGTGCTCGCGGGGAGCTCGTCGTCGACGCCGTGCAGCACGTAGATGTAATAGACGGTCTCGACAGAGTCAGCGCGGGCGCGGACGGCCTCGATGGTCTCGCGGATGGTGAGGTCTTTGGACAGGCCGATGAAGTCCGTGGTCATTAGGCCGCCGGCGGTGTTCTCGGCGAACTCAGAGAGGGCGCGGATGTCTCGGGCCTCTTCGGGCTCGAGCGCGGCCATGATCTTCTCGCGGGGCTCGTCGTCGAGGTCTTGCACGAGGTCCGCGCGGTCGTCGGACGACATGGACTCGACGATGTCCGCGGCGACCTCGGGGGACATCCGCGTGATGATCTCTTCTTGCCGCTCGCGGCTCATGCGCTCGAACACCGGCGCTGCGATTTCGGCCGGAACATGTGCGAGCAACGTCGCGGCTTCTTCTTCGCTCAGGTCGTCGACGATCTCGGCGATGTCCTCGGGATGGAGCTCTTCGAGCACCTCAGAGAGTGCCGCTGGGTTCTCTCGCAGCAGGTCTTTGAGCTCAGGACCGATGAGTGTTGCAAACCGCATAACGCGCGCGACCATACGGCATGCGACCCGCGGTTGTGCCCACCGAACGCACGGCCCCTCGCGCTCAGTGACCGATCCCACGTTGCACACACGCAACGCAATCGCCTCACCGTGCCTCTACGTAGCACGTACGCAACCTTGGCCTTGGCGCACACCCCGAGGGGGCCGGGTTGCATCTGAACACCGTGACAACGCCATGACCCGATCGAAGAGAGAGCCCGCTGTGATCACCCCCGAGACCATCGCGCACGCACGCGTTCACCTCGCCCATGACGTGGCGGTGCGTGCGGGCGAGTACGTGTTGTACTGGCTGCGCGCGTATCGTCGCGCCGAGGACAACCTCGCGCTGGATCATGCGATTGTGCGAGCGAATTCGCTGGGGATTCCGCTGTTGGTGGTTGAGTCCCTCGACGTGCGCTACCCGTATGCGAGCGACCGGATGCACGCGTTTGTGCTCGAGTCTGCGGTCGATCGCGCCGCGGTCCTGGCGCTTCGTGGCGCGCAGTATTGCTTTTACCTTCCGCGCACACGCGAAGAGATCACACGTGATCGGCCGCTTGATTTGCTGGCTCAACGCGCAGCCCTTGTCGTGAGCGACTGGTATCCAGCGTGCGGACCCATGGCGAAATTTTGGGATGAGACCCCCCGCGCGCTGGGGCAACGAGCGGGCGTGCGTGTCGAGCTCATTGACGACGCGGTGGTCGTCCCGATGGCGCTCTTGTGCGAAAAACACGAGCACGCGGCGCGCACAATACGGCCCAAAGTGCAGAGGCGTCTCGAGGTGAGCCTGACAGAATCACAGAGCCCTACGGTGACCCAGCGCGGGGTGATCGCACACGAGGTCCCGCACACGGCGGTCACGCGTGAGGGCATCGACGCGCTGATCGCCGCGTGTGCGATCGACCACACGGTGCCACGCGTGCGCGCGACAGAGGGCAGCCGTGAGCAAGCGCGGGCTCGATTGCAGCGATTGCTCACGCAGCGGTTGGGACACTACAGCGCGCGTCGCAATGACATGGGGGTCGAGGGGAGCTCTGCGCTGAGCGCACATTTGCACTTTGGGGTGCTCTCGGTGCGCGAGGTCGCGCGGGCCGTGCGCGGCGCGGAGGGGGTCACGCGCGAAGAGCGTGACGCGTTTGTCGAAGAGCTGGTCGTGAGGCGATCGCTTGCGTTTAACCACGTCATGACCGAGCCCAGGCACACCGAGTATGACGGCGGGGTGCCTGCGTGGGCGCGCGAGACGTTGGCCACGGCGAGCAAGGACTCGCGCACGGCGCACACGTTTGCGCAGTGGGAACAGTCGCTCACGAGCAGCCCGCTGTGGAACTGCGCGCAGCGAGAGCTTGTGCGCGACGGGGTGATCCAGCCCTATGCGCGGATGCTCTGGGGAAAGCTCGCGATCGCGATGGCCGAGAGTCCTGCGCAGGCGTTTGCGTGGCTGATCGCGCTCAATGACAAGTGGGCGCTCGATGGGCGAGATCCCAACACGTACACAAACATCGCGTGGTGTTTTGGGCTGCACGACCACCCGTACCCGACGCAAAAAGTGTTTGGCTCACTGCGGTCGATGACGGCGGCGGCGGCGGCGCGCAAGTGGGATGTGCAGGCGTACGCGGCGCGCTTGGGGATGAGCCTTCCGCGCAAGCTCTGAGCGAGACACCGACGAATTATACGTGCGGAATTCCAGGAAACAGTGACGCGATGGCCATGCCCTTGACCGAGCTCTCGTGGTCTTCGTGGCGGGCCTCGAGCAAGAGCACGCCGCCATCGGCTGCGCGCACGATCACGCCCTCGTCGGTCGAGACCACGTCGCCGGGCTCAAGCGCGAGCGGAACATTGCGACAAGGCTCGGCCCTCAAGATCACGATGGTCTGGTCGTTGTAGCCCGTGTACGCGCCGGGGTCGGGCGACGCGGCGCGGATGCGAGAGAGCACGTCCTCGACGGGCCAATCCCACACGAGCTCGCAGTCTTCGTCCGAGGGCGACGGGGCCTCGGACGCGCGCTCGTTGTCTTGGGGGATCTCGGGGATGTTCTCGCCGCGGGCATAGCGTCCGGCGACCTCGCGCATCATCGCGAGGGACGGTCGATCCAGGGCGCGCGCGAGATCCCACGCGTTGCACTCTTTGGGGATGGGCACGCGGCGCTGGGCCAAGATCGAGCCTTCGTCGTACTGGGGCGTGAGCACATGGGCGGTGACACCGGTGTCTTTTTCACCCGCGGCGATGGCCCAAAAGAAGGGATCTGGGCCGCGATATTTGGGCAAGAGCGACGGGTGAACCCCAAACGCGCGGCGCGCACTGCTGAGCGCCTCGGGGGGGATCTTGCGAGTCCAAAACCAGGACACCAGCAGGGCAGCGCGCTCCCCTCGCAGGAGGTCTAAGATGGCGGGATCGCTGAGGTCTGGGCGACCGAGGACGAGCGCCCCGCGGTCGAGCATTTGCCTACGGAGGCGACGCATTCCGGGGCTCTGGACACGCGAGATGCACGCGACCCGCACATCGTGGCCGTCGTGCAAGAGCGCGAGGGCCCCGAGCGGGAGGCCCATATAGAGAATCGGATACGCCGAGGTGGATGCCATGGCCTTGCGTACACTGCGAGCCCAGAGGGGGAATGAAGAACAGCGCAATGCTGTCAGAGCGGGCCGCTGCGTACAGAGGGTTTACTACACACGGTCTGTGCCCCACAGCACGAAAGCGTGGGGGAGCAAGACCTCGAAGGCCGAGGGCTCTGGGTCTTGCGGCGAGTTCTTCGCGCCTACATCGGCCGCAAAGAGCACCCAGGCGGGCGACGGGAGCGACGCGAGGTGGGCTCCGAGGGCTCGCACGAGGGCGTCGGTGGCCGCGGACATCCGTGTCGCGAGGGACTCGTGGGGCGTGTGCGTGAGGGACCAGAGGGCGGCGCTTGAGCGCTGGATCTCGACGTGCCCGAGGGTCTCGCGGCGGAGGGCCGTCGCTTGCGCGAGCGAGCGCGGCGCGGGGGGTTCGTCGTGGGGCTGGGGCCCTGCGGCGAGCGCGCTCACTCCGCGGGTCAAGAGCGTCCGTTGCATGCCCACGGTGACCGGCTTGGCGGCCCAGTGCGTACCCTCGGACAAGAGCTTTGCGTTGTGATTTTGCAGCAAAAGCGCGTCTCGAAGCGATCGCCAGTGGTCAAGCCGCAGCCCCGTCAAGAGCACCGTGCAGGTCGCGCGCGCGCCGTGCTCGGCAGCGTCGGTGTGGAGCTTCTGCGCGAGGTCTGCGAGCATCGTCGGACGGGCGGCGCCCGCGGCCCACGCGCCAAAGGCAGAGCCATACGCTTCGGCAAACTCGCGCTCGAACTGAGCGAGCGTGCGCTTGGCCCGTCGGCAGAGGTTCTGAGCGCTTGGGCCCACGTCGTGCGAGGCGTGCTCGAAGCGCTCGATCAAGAGCGGGAGCTTTGAGATCACTTGCTCAAACGCGCGCTCAAGCTGGCGCGTGCTGCGCTTGGGCGAGGGGTCCAGCGCCGTGAGCAATTCTCGGAGCTCGTGGGCCATGTGCAGGGCCGAGCGCCACCGCTCGGAGCTCTCGTGCAGGGGGCTCTCGGTGGGCGCTGACGGGCTCGTGAGCGCGCGATCCGAGGGCCGCGCTGCGGGCGCTGGGCTGGCGACCGACCAAGAGATCTCGGCGATTTCGGGCGTGCTGGGGAGCGCGAGCGCAGAGCCCACCACGTGCGTGGGCGCGTGCGGCGAAGAGAACACCAGGATGGTCTCGTCGTCTGGGACCTCGGCCCACGCAGCGACGGCGCGCTGCAGGCTCGCGCGGGTAAACGATCGCCCCGCGAGCAGCGAGACCAGCGAGCCCGGGTCGCGCACGACCGCGCGGGCGGGGCCCATGGCGACACGCGCGTCAAAGAGTGTCACCAGGGCGGCGGGCAGCGCGGGGGCTCCGGATGCGTCCGCCGCGCGCACAGAGCACACGATGGACACGGGCCTGCGCTCGCGCTCTTCGAGCAGGGCGCCCATGGCCTCGATCGCTTGTCTCGCGCGGTCGCGGTCGCCGCGGACATCGAGCCAGCGGTCGAGGTTCTCTAAGACCACGAGGATCCCTGAGCGGCCGACGGCGCGCGCGCGAAAGAGCCACCCTCCCAGTCCGGGCAGGGCTGCGCAGCCGCCCTCGTCGTAGAGACCTCCGGGGGCGCGCAGGGCCTGCAGGGCGCTCTCTGCGCACTGGGTGATCTCGTCTGCGAGGACGCCCTCGTCGCGGGGTCGGACCACCAGCACGAGGGGCGCATCCGTGGCCTGCGAGACGCTGTCTGCCAGCGAAATCAGCGCTTTTTTGCGGACGTCTGCGTCACCGCCGAACAACAGCAGCGCGTGTCCATGGTCGCGCTCGGGCCTCAGCGAGGCCCCGTGCGTCTCGAGCCAGGAGTCCGAATCAGGGTCGTTGTCGTTGTCGGTGACGGGCGAGTCAGTCACGGTTCGCGCTGGGGACCATAGACGACGTGCAGTCAGCGCGGCAACCATGCTGCAGAGCCGCCATGCGAATGTCACCTGGGCGCTCGCGGCACTTCAGCCCCCCAGGGCGTCGCTCAGCGGATCCAGAGGTCGCGAAACTGCGTCCCGCCCTGGCCGTAATCGATCGTTCCGATCTCGGTCCCGAGGGTGTTCGCGCCGGGGGTCACGGTGCCTGCGCCCCACCAGCCGCGGTTGCCAAGCCGCGTGGGCGCCGCGGCCGTTCCGTAGTCTCGAAAGGTGAACCCGTTGCGCGTGTCGTCCCCGTCGGTGTTGCACGTGAAGTGGCAATCGCCGCCGAAGATCGCGATCCGCTGGGGCAGCGACTGGTCTCGCTCACCACCAATGGTGGGGCACTGGTCGTCGCCGCAGCCCGCCGGAACAACGCCCCAGGCGCCGCCGGCCAAGAGCCACGCGCCGTAGGTGTCACCGTCGTTTTGCGCCATGAAGCGCCCGTACCAGCACGCCGCGTCGCCGGGGCTGCAGTCGTTGATCTGAAAGAAGTTTCCGGTGTTCGAGCCCACGCCAAACTTGCGCCCCACGCGCACGTCGGTGCCCGTGATGTTGGCGTACGCGCTGTGCAAGATGTTTCCGGTGCCGCCGGGCGCGGTGATCGCGCCGAGCGTGCGGTCAAGCTGTGGCAGCAAGCGTGGGTCGCCCATGCGTCCCACCAGCGCCCAGCCGCCGCCGTCCGTGGTCTGGTCGCAATAGACCGAGTGCGCAGGCAGCGGGCCCGACCCGTCGGGATCCAGCGTGTAGACCCCGTCCGTGGTGCGCCCCGCGGCGCGTGCTTCGCGGCACGTGCGCAGGGTCATCGGGCACCAGCCAATGCTCTCGTCCGAGCCACCAAACTGCGAGCCGCCCTCGTGGTGCCAGTACCAGCGGTTGCGGTTGGGTGACACGGTAAACGAGCACATGTCGCTGAGGCTAGTGAAGGTCCCGACGACGCCCGCGGCGCCTCCGCCCGCGACGGGTGCGCGCGCGATCGTCGTGCTGTTTTGCACGTACGTGACATAGAGCGCGCCACCAAAGAACTCGGCCACGCCCCACACCGACGAGTTCTCGCAGACCGAGTGCGCCGGAAAAGCAAACGCCCCGCGGTCCACCAACGCACCACTCGGCAGCGCGATGTCCAGCGCGCGGCCGTTGGTCAAGACCACGACCCTCCCTACGCCCGAGAAGTACCCCTGCGTGCTCGAAAAGATCGTGTCTGAGATCGTGAAGCTCGTGGACAACAAGGTCGTCGCCCCCGTCGCGCCCGTGGCGCTGTTAAGCGCAAAGAACCTGTCGATGGTCACCGTCGTGCCGCCGAAGGTCCCGCGAAAGGGCCCCGCCGCGTTGCCAAACGCGTACACCTGCTCGGTCGCGAGGTCGCTAAAGAGCGCGTCATGGCCCGCGCCCACCGCGGTTCCGCCGGTGAGATCCGTGGCGCTAAACCGCCCCGTCGCGTTGTCCCCCGAGTAGAACACCTGCGTGCTCGACAGGGCGATCCCGCCGCGGTCATCGCCGGTCACCGCCGCGTGCTCGAGGAGCGCACACCCTGTGCCAGGGAGCGCCGGGATCTGGTAGACCGTGCCGCCGAGCGTTCCGCCGACGCAGAGCCCCGCGCTGCAGGTCTGCCCCGCGGCGCAAACGCGGCCACAGAGACCACAGTTGCTCGCGTTGGTCTGCGTGTTGACCTCGCAGCCGTTGGCCGCCATCCCGTCACAGTTGCCAAAGCCCGCGCTGCACGCGCCAATGCCACACGCCCCCGCGGTGCACGCGACGGTCGCGTTGGCCAAGGGCGCACACACGTTGTTGCACGCGCCGCAGTGGGTGATCGTGCTGTTGGTGTTGACCTCGCAGCCGTTGGCCGGGTTGCCGTCACAGTTGCCAAAGCCCGTGTTGCACGTGCCGAGACCACAGGCCCCCGCGGTGCATGTGACGGTCGCGTTGGCGCGGGCCGCGCAGACCGTGCCACACGCGCCACAGTTTGCCGTGCTGCTGTTGGTGTTGGTCTCGCAGCCGTTGGCCGCCACGCCGTCACAGTTGCCAAAGCCCATGCCGCAGGCGCCGAGGCCACAGGTCCCGCTGGCGCAGGCTGCGGCGGCGTTGGCGGGCGCGGGGCACACAGTGTCGCACGCGCCACAGTTGGCAGTGTCGCTCGCGGTGTTCACACAGGACATCATCGCGCCCGCGGTGCAGCGCGTGTTGGGCGCGGGACAGTCGATGCGACACTCGCCCGTGACGCACATCTGGCCCATGGCGCAGGCGGTCCCGCAGGCGCCGCAGTTCATCGAGTCCGTCGCCGTGTCAATGCACGCCCCAGCGCACGCGGTGCGTCCCACCGGGCAACCACAGGTGCCGTCGGTGCAGACCTGCCCAGCGGCGCACGCGGTGCTGCACGCCCCGCAGTTGGTGGGGTCTACTGTGGTGTCAAGGCACACGCCGTTGCACGCCATGAGCCCCACAGGGCACAGGAGCCCCGCCTCGGCGCCAGCTTCGGGGCCTGCTTCGGGGGGCGTGGGGACGTCGATGGGCGTGGGGACGTCGATGGGCGTAGGGACATCCATGGGCGCGGGGACATCGATGGGTAGAACGGTGACGTCCTGAGCGTCCGGTGCCACAGAGGTGTCTCTGCGAGCGTCGCCGGCGTCGGTGCCGCTTTGGGGGGTTCCGCACGCGGCGACGAGGGTCGCGGCGGCAAAAAGAGGAGCCTTGCGTAATGCCATGCGCGTTGCCTTTAAAGAATCGTTAGGTGTGTGGGGGTCGCAAGAGCGCTTGAGTTCGCGCCGCTCACAACGTCCCACGATACACGAACGCAGAGAATCCACCTGCGCTGCGATCACCCCAGCGTCACGCACGATCCTGCGGCGTGGACCGCGACACGCAGAGCCGTCCGCGACAGACCGAGCGCCCTCCGCGACACCGAAGTGCCCTTGCGCGACACCGGGTGGCCCGTGCGCGACACCGAAGCCCTCGTCCGCGACACCGAAGTGCCCGTCCGCGACACGCCCGGGGCCCTCCGCGACACCGAAGCGCCCGTGCGCGACACGCACGCGCGTCTGCGACACGCGCTGGGCGCACAAAACGTGGACGGGGGCGCTTCTCAGCGCGCGCGGGTTGTGGTGCGATCGCGGGCAAGCCGGGGCCATGGGAGGCCCCTGCGGGGAGCGAACAGAGCCATGAAAGAGCGTAAGAGCGCCGCCGCGAAGAGCCCGTCGGCAGCGAAGGTCAAGAGTGTCAAGAGTGTCAAGAGCGCACGCGAGCCCTGGGCCGGCGACGTGGACAAGCTCATCGCGGGCGAGCGCGGGGGCACGGTGACGCTGGGGGTGCCGCTCGCGGTGTTTTTGGGCGAGTGCATGGATTGCGTGCGATTTATCAGGCAGTACTGGGAGCCCAGCGCACGCGGCGCGCCGCGGCCGGGGCTTGTGAGCGCGCAGAAGCCCGGCGACGGGCCCGCGTCGTTTAACTTAGACACCGCGGACATCTTGCACTTGTTGCACAGCGCGGTCCTGGGCGCGCAGCACAGCTACCTCTTGGCGACGACGGCCAAGAAGAACGCGAGCAAGCTCCTCGCGTCCGCCGCCACGCTGTTAGACGACCTGAGCGCCGCGCTTGAGTGGCACTTTGACGACGGCGTCGAAGACGACCGCGACGCGCAGCTCGGAGCCCTCCGCGCGCACCACCCCACGCACGGCACCATCGACCAGGTCGCCGCCGCCCTTGAGAGCTACGCCGCGCTCGCCGAAAAGTACGCCGACGAGCTCGACGGGACGCTCGGGTTTGAGCGCGCGTTCATCGACGAGGCGCGCAAGGTCGCCAAGCAGCTCTTGTCCATCAACCACGCGATGGAGTCCAACCCCGCGGCCGCCTCGGCGCTCGTACGACGCAACAAGCTGCTCGTCGCGATGCATGCGCGCATGCTGCGGACGCGCAAGGCCGCGAGCTTGGTCTTTCGCGCGCACCCCGCGATCGCGCGAATCGTGACCAGCGCGTACCAGCGGCGCGCACGGACCGCAGCGCGACGCAGCGTAGCCCCCGCGTAGAGCGCGCTCGCTCAGTTGTTGGGGGCGCCGTTGCAGATCCAGCGACGGATGGTGTCGATGTCAGCTGCAGAGAGCGTTCCGCCGATGGGCATCATGCTTCCGCCGCAAAGGCTGGTGCCGAGCAGCTTGTGCAGGAGGTAGCTGTTGGCGGGGTCTCCGGGTCGCACAAACATGCGGCGGTCCGGGCACGACGTCGCGACGTTGACCAGGGCCATGTACGAGAGCGAGGCCGAGCCCAGCGCGAGGCCCGCCGAGGGGCGCATGCCGCCGTGGCACCCCGTGGTGCAGCTCGCGTTAAAAATGGGCTGCACCTGCGTCGCAAAGCTCGGGGTCGCGCCACACCCACTGCACGCGCCCGCGATGCACATCTGGCCCATGGCGCACGCGCGACCGCACGCGCCGCAGTTCGTGGCGCTCGTCGTAGTGTCTACGCATGCCCCAGCGCAGAGCGTCTGCCCTGGGCCGCAGGTCGTGGTGCATGTGCCCATCACGCACGACTGCCCTGAACCGCACGCGCGGCCGCACGCGCCGCAGTTCGTGGCGCTCGTCGTAGTGTCTACGCATGCCCCAGCGCAGAGCGTCTGCCCTGGGCCGCACGTCGTGGTGCATGTGCCCATCACACACGACTGCCCCGCGGCGCACGCGCGACCGCACGCGCCGCAGTTGGCCGCGTCAGTGACAGTGTTGACGCAGCTCGTGCCACAGAGTGTGCTGCCCGCGCTACAGCCGCAGACGCCGCCCGCGCATGCTGAGCCCGCAGGGCAGACCCTGCCACACGCGCCACAGTTGCTGCTGTCCGTGCTGACGTTGGTGCAGCTCGCACCGCAGAGCATGCTCCCTGCTGCGCAACCGCAGACGCCGCCCGCGCACGACTGGCCCGCGGTGCACGCGCGACCGCACGCGCCGCAGTTGAGCGGGTCTGTCGCGGTGGTCACGCAGGAGCCACCGCAGTTGCTCTGTCCCATGGGGCACGCGCCGCGCACGCACGCGCCCGCGCTGCACACAAAGCCCATGCCGCACGCGTTGCCACAAGCGCCGCAGTGGCTCGCGTCGCTCTGGAGGCTGACGCAGCTTGTCCCGCACGCAGAGAGCCCTGCCATGCACGCACAGGTTCCTGCGCTGCACGTTGAGCCGGCCGCACACGCGCGTCCACACGCGCCACAGTGGCTGTTGTCCGAGCGCACATCGATGCAACGACCCGCGCACGACAGTTGGCCTGGGGCGCAGACGCACGCGCCCGCAGTACAGAGCGTCCCGCCAACGCAGGTCGCGCCGCATGCGCCGCAGTGGCTGTTGTTGCGGGTGGTGTCTACACATGCGCCCGCGCAGAGCCGCTGGCCCATCGCGCACACTGTCGAACACGCGCCCATCATGCAGGACTGCCCCATGGCGCACGCGGTGCCACACGCGCCGCAGTGGGCTGGGTCGGTGCTCGTGTTGACACACGCGCCGCTGCACAACTGCTGGCCCATGGCGCAGGTGATCGCGGTGTCGCTTGAGGTGTCGCGGCTCGCGTCGAGCACGTCGTCGGCGTCTGCGGCGGCGTCGAGGCCAGGGTCAGTGCCGGCGTCCATCGCGGCGTCCATCGCGGCGCTGTCGCTCGGGCTCATCGCGTCGGCGCCAGCCTCGCTGGCGGGGGTTGGGGGAGTGGCACACGCGGCGAGCGCGAGGGCCAGGACGAAGAGCGAAGACAAGCGTTGCATGCGTCGAGCGTACCGTGGGCGGTGCGTTTGTGCTGAGATTGATCAGGCGAATGGCGAATGTGTGCGCGGATGTAGGGCGGGCCCAGCGCAAAAATGCCGCAACGCGACATCGAAGAGAGTAGAGTGTCTGGGATATGTCCGTTGCCGGAACAAAGACCATCCGAGTGGTCGCAGCCATGGTCGAGCGCTCAGGGCGCTATCTCATTACGCAGCGGAGGCCGACGGCGGTGCTGGCGTTGATGTGGGAGTTTCCCGGGGGGCGCGTTGAAGTGGGCGAGAGCGACGCCGAGGCGCTGCGGCGCGAGATGCAGCACCGGCTGGGCGTAAGTGTTGAAGTCGGCTCGTTGATTTCGAGCGTGTCGCACCCGTACGAGCACTACACGGTCGAGCTGCAATTGTACGAGTGCAAGGTGCTCACCGAAGAGTGCCGCGCGGTGAATGTGCACGCGTTTCGCTGGGTCGCGAGCGACGAGTTTGATCAGTACCCGTTTACGCCCGCGGACGAAGTGTCGATGTCGAAGCTCTTGGGGATGACAGTCCCAAGCTGACCCGCACGGCAAAGCGTGCATACTGGCGCTCGAGATGGCCCACGCGTGTCAGGTCTGTAGCTTTTATCCCGTGCCCGATGGCGAGGGCGTGGCGTGCTCGCACTGCCACCGGCGCCAGTACGGGACCACCTGCCCACACTGCAAGCAGCAAGCGCCCACGCGCGTGAGGGACTTTAGGGTCTTTTGCACCGCGTGCGACCACGAGCGGGGCCCCCTGTCGGGCGGCATCACCATGCCCCTGGACATGGTCGGAAAGCCCAGCCAATACGGCGGGATCGCCGCCAAGGTCATCGGCACGATTGTGCTCTTGATCTCGCTCGCGATCGTCGCGCTCACGGCCACCGCCGCGGTCGCGTGGTCGAGCGCCATCTTGGGGACGCTCGCGTTTTTGCTCGCGCTTGTGGGCGGGACCGCGAGCACGCTCTTGCTGCGTGGCGGGGCCAAGCTGCAGAAGCAAGGGGTCACCGCCGAGCGCACGGCGCGCGAGCAGTCGCTCACGGCGGCGGCGCGCAACCGGGGCGGGTTGATCACGGTCAACGAGGCGGCGAAGGTGCTCAATGTTCCGCCGGCCGAGGCAGACGCGCTGCTCACCGAGCTCGCGCGGGAGGGCACTCGGGTGCACGTCGAGGTCGACGGGCAGGGGGTGCTGCAGTTTGTCTTTCACGAGGCCGCCCCGGTGCACGTGGCGCCGAGCATGGGCCCCCAGGTGACAGGGGTGCGCGTGGCGACTGACGGCGCTCAAACGAGCCCCCCGAGCGCGGCAGACCCGGTCGAGGCCGCACGCGCGCGGGTCGATCGCGAGTTCGAGGCGCTCAAACAGACGCGCGCCGCACGCGAAGACAAGAGCTAAGCGAGCCCACCCGGCGACGTCGCCGGGTAAGCGGGGATTGGGGAGGGGTCTTTGGGGTGACTGGGCACTCGCGCGAGCAGTAGCGCGATCACGTCGGGGCTTGATCTCAAAAAAACATACCCTATGGTATGCTCATGAATATTGCTCTTGGACTCGCAGGTACGCTCTGGCTCTTCACCGCGGGCTTGCACGCCGTCGCGGGGGGCCGCGAGGTGTTGCGCCCTGTGCTCGTGGCGCCTTTAGACCCTCTCGCGCGTGGGGTGAGCGAGGTCGCGTGGCACTTGCTCACATGGCAGTTCGCGGGGTTCGGCGTCGCCGGGCTCATCACGAGCACGCTGCCGAGCGCGCAGCCAGCGTACGCGTGGCTCTCGGGAGCGTCTGCGGTGGGGTTTGCTTCGCTCTTTCTTGGGTTTGGAGCGCTGCGCTTTCGCAGCATCTTGCGTATGCCCCAGTGGATACTCTTTGTGCCCATCGCGGGGCTCTCCCTTGCGAGAGAGCTGCACCAGAGGCTCACGCTGGGGGCGGTCGGGCACGTCGCGGGGATCGGCGCCGCAGGGATCCTCTTGGGGCTCTCGGCGCTGCACGTCGCGTGGGCGCGAGGCAGCACTTATCCAGCGAAATCACACACAGAGTTAGCACGACTGGTCGTGGGCGAGGGGCTCGGGGACACGGCCATGCCGCGCGCGCTCGCGACGTGGGCCGTGGCGATCGCCCTCGCGCTGTCTGCGGCAGGGCTGCTCGCGCTGGGAGCTTCTGGCACGCCCCCTACGCTCACGCCCACGCTGCGCTTGGCCGCCGCGCTGATGGCCCTCGTGTTTGCATTGCGCGGGGTCGGAGGCTTCTTCGAAGTGCATGTGCGGCCGGCCATCCGCGGCACCCCGTACATGCGCTGGAGCCGCTTGCTCTACTCGCCGATCGCGCTCGGGCTCGCGCTGCTCATTGGACTCCGCGCGGGGTTGTAGGGCAATGCTCGGTGCACCCAAGAGCGATGACAAAGACCAACACGAGCGAGTGGATCGAGGCGGGCTTGACCCTGCTGCGCGAGGGCGGGCAAGACGCGCTCAACATCGCGCGGCTGTGCGAAGAACTTGAGCGCACCAAGGGGTCATTTTATCACCATTTTGCCAGCATTGATGCCTACCGGCTCGCCTTGCTCGAGGAGTGGGAGCAGCGCAACACCCACGCGCCCATCGCGCACGCCAAGGGCACCCCTGCCGGAGACGCACGCAGAGCAGCCCTGAGCGACGCAGTGAGACAACTTGACGGGCGGCTTGACCTCGCGGTGCGCGCGTGGGGCCTGCGTGACCCCGTGGCGCGCGAGCACGTCGCGCGTGTCGACACGCTGCGGATTGACTACCTCGCGGACCTCTTGCCAGGCCGAACGCCACGCGCGCGGCGCTTGCTCATCGCGCGCTTAGAGTACGCGGCCTTCTTGGGGCACCAGCAGCTCGACCCCACGTCTGTTCACCGCGACGCCAAGCGGGTGGAGAAGCTGCTCAATCAAGCGCTCACGTGGCTCACCCGCGCACCCTGAACCCCGCCCACCCGGCGACGTCGCCGGGTCCCTCCCCCAGCGCGCTCAGGGGCAGTTGTTCGACGTCACGCTCGCGCCCGACGCAGGCATCCCCGCTTCTTGAAACGTGAGGCTCTGGCTCGTGCAAAACCACGACGCGCACGACGCTTGCCGTTGTGCATGGAGGTGCGCTCCAGTGGACCAGCCCGTGTTGCCTGAGCGCGCGATGCGCTGCCCGCGGGTGACCCGCGCGCCGACCGCGACCTCGGGGGCGTCGAGGTGAAGATAGAGCGTGCTGGTGCCGTCGTTGTGCTGGATCGCTACGTAGTTCACCGTGTTGGCGCACCCCGAGCCGCCGCCGTTCCAGCACGCGCCCCCAGGGACGACCGAGCCGTTGACGCGCACGACCATCCCGGCCTCCATCGCGTGCACGGGGGTGCCCCGCGGGACGGCGAAATCGTAGGCCCAGGCTTGCGTGCCGTTGTGGCTAAATGTGGTGTTGTTTCCTTGGCTTACGGTGACACGAAAGCCGCAGGCGAAGGGCAACCGGTAGCCCGGCGTGGTCGACGGCGGCGGGTTGCACGCGTCGGGCATCCCAGGGGGACGCACCGCGCAGCCATGGTCACAGCGCGTCGCAGTGCGCGTCACCCGCGCGCGGCAATCGTAGAGCGTGTTGGCATCTCCAAGCATCAGCGAAGCGCCGCAATAGAGCCCATCGCCGATCGTCGCGCGTGAGCACGGGTCTACGGTGCTCGTGCGGCACCGCGCGCTCCCCGCGCTGCCCTCGCAGCCCATCGCACACGCTTCGATCATCGCGGTCCTGCGCCCGCGGCAGGTGTACACGTCGTTGACCCGCGTGGTCGCGCCGATCGAGCCGCCACAGTAGGTCCCATCGGGGTCGTTAAAGCAGGGCTCGACCATGTCCGAGGCGCACACGTCCGTGCCGCCGGGCCGGTCGATGCAGCCGTCTGCACACGCGTCGATGCGCTCGGTGCGCATGCCACGGCAGCGGTAGAGATCGCCGGTGCGCGCGGTGGCTCCGATGGTGCTGCCACAGTACTCGCCGTCGGGGTCGTCAAAGCAGGGCTCGACCTGGTTGGAGGCACACACCGACATGGCCCCGCGGTCGATGCAGCCGTTGTCACACGGCATCGCGATCACCGTGCGGCCCATCACGCAGGTGCGGACGAGCATCCCATCACAGTGGCTCCCGTCGGGGCGCTGCGCGCAGGGGTCTTGCGTGCCCGACTCGGCGACGTCGCCGTCTGGGCTCGCGATCGCGTCTGCTGGGCTGGCGCTGCCATCGCGCACGTCGCTGGGCTGCGCGGCGTCGATGAATGCGCTGTCTTGTGCGCTGCCATCGCGGCGCACGGGGTCGACCATTTCGCCGCAGGCTGCCGAGCCAAAACACACCGCGAAGAGCGCCACCGAGCAAATCCGGCGACGTCGCCGGGAGCGCGCTAGCTTTGTGTCGTAAGAGCTGCTTTGCATGGGGTGTACCTCGATGGGGGCGCAGAACTAGCGGTTAAGCGGGTGCTTATCGACCACGATTTGACCTGCAAATCGTGAGGCCGAAGTGGTCGCAGTGAAGAACCTGAGGAGGTAGGTCCCGCCTGCGGGAGAGACCCATGTGACGCTGCGTGAGATGTTGCTTGCGCTTGTCACACAGGCATAGCGATCGCTCGCGGCCGAGCACGATGCGGTGTTGACCAGCCTCGGTGCAGCAGCGCTGGGCGCGATCTCGAGGCCCCACAGCGTGCTGCCGCCGGTCGAGCGCGCCATGTCGTAGGTCACTCGGTCGCCGGCACGCAATGTCACGCTCGTCACGTGGTTGCTCACGACGCCGCTGGCGGCAAAGATCCCCGTGGCACCCACGTTTGCGCAGTTGTTGGTCGGTGGCCGCGCGGGCGCGGTGGCCGAGTTCGCCAGGGTGACATTGAGCTCACACGGGGCCTCGCGACGGCACGCGTTGGTGCACCCATCGCCGTTGACTCGGTTGCCGTCGTCGCAGGTTTCGATGCCCTCGACGACGCCATCGCCGCAGCGCGAGAGACTGAGCGCAAACGACGTCGTGGTCGTCCCTGCCGAGCTCTCTAAGACCAGGGCATAGAGCGCCCCGGCGGTGACGTCCGCCGCTGCTGTGGCCGCGCGTGTCGACGGGGCGCACGCCAGCTCACGCCCAGCGCAGCCGACCTCAAAGAGCCCCACCGCGCCGCTCTGGGACTCGATAAGAAGCTGGCCTGTGGCCGCGGGGCGCAGCAACACCACCGCCTCGGGGAGATCAGGGGCTGTGCACGAGAGCCTCAGGGCCGTCCCAGTCATCGACGTGCTCACCCGATAGCGCGAGACGCCCAGCTCGGGCATCAGCGCCGCGCGCGAGGGCATGTCCGAGCAGCCCGGCGCCGAGGCCGCCATGATCTCGCACGACGCGCTGCACCCGTCGCCGTCGTCTAGGTTGCCGTCGTCACACGACTCGGTGCCGTCGATCTGTCGGTTCGAGCACGCGCTCGTAGGAGTGATCACCATCGCGTAGGGACCCGAGCCGCTCACGGACCGTGGCGACGCGATGAGCGTGCCGCCGGCGACGAGCGCAGAGGGCGTGGCGACAAGCTCGGCTGCGGGCGTCGCGAAGCTGTTGGCGCAGCGGTCGGTGGCTGTGGCGGTCATGCATGGGCCCAACCGCAGGGCCATCGCGGCGTCGAAGCCCTCGGTGTAGAGCTCTGCGCTGTAGGTCGCAGCCGGGGCCGTGCGAAACGCGTACACGTCGTCGGGCCCTGTGGCGGTGGGAGAGCACGCAAACGCGAGGCCCTGCACACCGGCCGCGCGCATCGTGCCAAAACGAACGTGCGACTCGTTGGGGCGTAGGCCCGTGGGGCGGAGGGTCAAACAGGAGCCCGTTCCGTACGCGCAGGTCGCTGGGTCGAAGGGGCTCGCGGGGGGTGTGCACTGAGGCTGACAGCGCCCAGCGACGCACTGACGGGTCCCATCAGAGACCCGCGGACATGAGTCAAAACACAGGCCACAGTGGTCTACGTCGGTCGCGAGCGAGACGCATCGCGCGCCACAGCGGGTCTGCCCTGAGGGGCAGTCGCCACCGTCGACCGCGGCCTCGGGACCAGCCTCGGGCCGAGACGTCGCGTCCATCGCGTCGGGAGCGTCGGGCACGTCCATCGCGTCCGTCGGGGCGTTTGCGTCGGCGTCCTCGCTGGCGTCTTGGTCGGGCAGGACATCCGCGGGCTCGACGCGATCGCTGGCGTCCACGGCGTCCATCCGCGCGGTCTCACCGCGCTGCGCGTCGCGCAGAATGAGCGCTGGGTCGTACACGCTACACGCGCTCACGGCGACCGCAGCGGTCAGCATCCAGTGCCCACAGAACCTCCGCTCAATCACACTCATGACCGCTGTGAGGGTACCGCAATTGCTGCATGCAAACGAAAGCGTATGGCGCAGGACACACGATCCCGGCGCGAGCAAAAGTGCTACGTCTCAGCGCGTGAATGCCCTAGAGAGCACCCCACGCGCGACGGTGACCGCGCGCACTTTGCTTGCGGCCGAGCTGCCCTTTGCGCTGACCCTGCTCGCGGGGACCAGCGGTCTTGATCGGCCGGTGAGGCACCCCAGGATCCAGAAACCGGGGCTCGCGCTTGTGGGGCACTTTGACGGGATTGTGTCTTCGCGCGTGCAAATTCTCGGAGAAACCGAGCTCTCGTTCTTGGCCAAAATGAGCGCAGGCGAGCGCGACGCGGCGTGTGAGGCCTTCTTGTCGCGGGCGCTGTCGTGTGTGGTGGTGACGTCGTCGCATGCGCCTCCCGAGGCTCTGGTGCGCGCGGCCGAGAGCTTGGGCGCGCCGTTGTTGCGCTCGTCGCAGAAGTCTTCGACGACGATCAACGGGCTGCACGCGTATTTGGACCAGCAATTGGCCCCACGGACGCGCGTCCACGGGGTGTTTGTCGATGTGTACGGAGTCGGGATTTTGCTCTTGGGCAAGAGCGGAATCGGCAAGAGCGAGTGCGCGCTTGAGCTGGTCCAGCGCGGCCATCGATTGATCGCCGACGACGTGGTGGACGTGTCTCAGCGGCCTCCGGGGTTGCTCTATGGCAGCTCGACTTCGCTGCTTGAGAACCACCTTGAGGTGCGCGGGCTGGGGGTGCTCAACGTGCGCGATTTGTTTGGTGTCGCGGCGGTGCGCAAGCACAAGCGGCTTGAGCTTGTGGTGAGGCTCGTGGCGCAGAGCGAGGGCGACGACTGGGATCGATTGGGGCTCGACGACGAGTGGCACGAGATCTTAGACGTCTCGATTCCGTTGCGCCGGATCCCTGTGCGTCCCGGAAAAAACACGACCATTGTGGTCGAGGTCGCCGCGCGCAACGAGCTCTTGCGCCGCGCGGGGGTGCACAGCGCCAAGACCTTTCACGAGCGGCTGTCTCGCGAGCTCGGCGTCGGTGAGAGCCCGAGCAAGACCTCGAACAGCGAGTAAATCCCCAGCGATTGTGCTGCGAACTGCTATCGATCGAGCCTGAGCGCGTCCACGATGGTGTACCCATCGCTGCCCGCGGGGACACGCACGCGCACGGTCGCCCCGGCAGCCAGCGTGTGCATCCCGAGCGCGGCCCAGCCGTCGCCTTCGCGCTGGTTGACCGTGACAAACACCGGCGCGCTGTCCGTCGCGCTGCGGCGGATCTCGTAGCGCACTGTGGTGTTGCGGTTGGTGTGCGCGATGTAGCGGGCCATGATCGTGCGGGCCCCGAGCGCGCGGGTCGGGAGGGTAAACACGGCTTCGCCGACGGCCCCCGCGCCGAGGGCGGCGTAGTCCGTTGCGATGAAGCCTGGGCGAGCGCTGCTGATTTCCCAAGGGCCTGTGGTGGCAAACGCGCCCTCGGTGCGGTTGTCTACGAGCACGCTCGGTGCGTCCGCGGGCTCTGCGCCGGTGACAGGGTCCAAGCGGTTGGCGGGCTCGTACGCGCAGTGGTTGGCGTCGACAGCGCGGGTGGTCTTGTAAGCACAGACCCAGCGCGGAAAATCGTTAGAATTCCAGGTGTTAAACATCCGCACGGCACCAGTCGGCGCGACGGCTCCCGCGGTGCGTGGGTAGCGCACGTCAACGGATTGGCCATCGACGGTGTCGTAGGCCTCGATGACCCGCACATCGACGCGGATGCTGCTCGCAGCGCCGGCGCGCTGAGGCTCGTTCATGCGCAGCCCTAGCAGGTGTGCAAGCTCGACGACGTGCTCGCCCTGCATGCGGTTGCAGCCGTGCGAGACGGGGCCGCGCTTGAGCAGCCACTCGATGCCCGTCGCGGTGACCCCGTGGGTAATCGGCCCGTGAAACGCGATCCCGCGGCGGTGATTGTACTCAAGAAACGGAAACCCGCCCCAGGGCACATAGCTTCCGGCGCTGTTGCGCGCATAGGGCAGGTATCCGATCGCGCGGATGTCCGGGTAGACCCCTGGCGCGTCGGTCGTCGCCCCGGTCGCGATGGGATAGACCACGGTCAATCGCCGGCGGCCACGGTCGTCCGCGGTGCTCGTATAAAACGGCAACGGCCCAGTAAATCCCTGGGGAAGATACCCAGACACCCGCGCGGTGTGCCCCGGGATCGAGACCACGATCGACGGCTCAACGAGCGCAGGGAGCAGCCCGTTGTAAATCCACTTGTTGCTGTCGCTGTTCGAGCCAAACCGCAATTCGCTCACGTCGAGCGAGTCAGGATCTTGCGGCTCATTGGGGCCCGTTGGCGCGCACTGCACCGCGGCGAGCCCTGAGAGCATGGAGAACATCGGGAGTGACAGACGCGCTGTGTGCCTACGGGAGTACTTCATCAAGTCCGCCCAAGGGACCACGACCGAGGCCCTCTACGCAACGTCTTTGCCCGCCCGTTTTGCAGGGATCTGTCGGTCGCGCCACGGGGCCTGGAGCGTGCGCGAAGAGCGCAGCACAATCCACGCGCGCCAGCGGCGCGATTGCGCCTCGGTGAGACCTTCGCTCGCGCCGGCAAAGACCGTCTCAAACGTCTTGCGCGCGGCGCGGGCTCGTGCGCCCTCGGTCCTGGCCGCGAGCAGGCTCCACCCAAGGACCACGAAGCCCGACTCGGTGCGCTCGAGCGTGGCCTCAAGCGATGGGTCCGCGGCCCCACCGGCTCTGAGCGCTGCGAGCGCCACGATGAGCTCGGCGACGGGCCCACTCACGGGCTTCACGCGGGCTAAAATCGCGAGGGCCTGAGCCTTGGTGGGCGCCACAAGCGCCAGCTCTGCCAGGGTCAACAGCGCGACATCCGAGGTCATCGCGGGGTCTCGCAGCACGGCCTCGACCTCGGCGACACAGTCTTCGAAGCGCTCGCGCCCAAACGCTGCGTTGAGCGTGGCGTGCGCGACCCGCCGGGCCTCGCCGATGGCATGCGCGACCGCGGCGCTCTGCGCAAAGTGCACGCGGGCTTGGGCAAACATCCCGAGCTCTAAGAGCACCTCGCCATAGATCTGTGCTTCGAGCGCCGCGGCGCGCCCCTCGCTTGGGCCCAGCGCAGCCGAGCGCGCGAGCAAGCCCAGCGACGCGCCAAGCTGGCCACACTGGGCCGAGGCCATCGCTGCGTTCAGCGTGGCCAAACGCACGGTCTCGTACGCCCGCACGCTCTGCGCGAGCGAGGCCGCCTCGGTGAATCGCGTGGCCGCGAGGCGCCGCTGCCCTGCGCGCTCGGCGGTGGCCGCGAGCCCATTGAGCGCACGCGCGATCAGCCCAAGATCTCTTCGCGCGCGGGCCATCGTGAGCACGGCTTCGTGCAGGGTGCGCGCCTCGTTGAGCTCTAACCGGTAGCCATGGACGGCCCCGAGCCCATAGAGCCCCGTGGACTGTGCCACGGGGTCGCTGCACTGGGACAAGCGCACAAAGTCCGCGTGAGCGGCGTCCATTTGGCCCAACCGCAGCGCGCTCATTGAGCGCTCAGAGAGCGCGCGCAGCCTCGGCGCGTCGAGGTCTGCACGTTCGCACTCTGAGATCACCGCGGCGGCGAGCTCAACGCTCTCTTCGTAGCGCGACTGTTCACGCAAGAAAGCCAAGCGCCGCAGCGACGCCTCGATCATCGCGTGCTCGTGCTGTTGCGAACGCGCTTCGTCTGCAAATTCGCTCAGCGATCGCTCGCGCGCAGCGACGTCTGTCTCGCACGCCGCGAGGGCTTCACGGCCCGCGAAATAGCGCAGGCGGTCTTCGTTGTCTCGCACATGTGCAGAGGCTCGGTCGAGGGCCTCGCGGGCTTCGTCCGTGGCAAACACGGCGAGGGCGCGATCGGCGCGATCGAGCAGACCACGCACAGCGCGGGCGGGCTGCTCGCATTGCACCCAGTGCTCGGCGGCGCGCTCGTGAGCCTGCTGCGCTTCGAAGTGAGCCGCGGCGGCGCGGTGCCACCCATTGCGCACCGAGAGAGAGACCGTCTCTCGCACGGCCTCACGCAGCAGCGGGTAATCCAGCGCGCGCCCACGGACGAGCTGCTCGGACTCGAGGAGCGCCAAGGATTGCTCAAGCTCTGCGCTCGAAATTTGCAGCACATCCAGCAGCACCGAGTCTTCGGCGACCTCGACGATCGAGAGCCACTGGGCACAGCGCTGCGCCGTGAGAGGCAAGCGTGCGAGGCGCTGCGCGACCCAGCGCGCGACCGAGGGCGGGCGCACTTGCGCGTCGGGCCCCCGCTGGGCGAGGTCTTGGCACGCGAGGGTGACCAAGAGCGGGAGCCTACCGGTCTGTGCGACGAGCGCTTGGTGCAGCGCGGGGTCGTCCTGCGGGAGGTAGTGTGCGGCGAGGGTCGCGACCGCGTGCACATCGAGCCGCTCAAGCGAGAGCACGGTCAGCCGTTGTGCCTGCGAAAGTGCAGTGATTTCGGCGCGCACCGCGTGGCTGAGCGCGTCGGTGCGCGCGGTGAGCACGATCGAGACGTCAGGGCGCGCGAGCGTGTCGAGCAGGGCCAGGGCGCTGAGCTCATCGACGTTGTGCAGGTCATCGAGGGTGAGCAGCCGATGCGCGCTGCAGTGTGGGTGCAGCGCGGTCGAGACCGCTGCGCGAAGCTGCGCGGTGTGCAGGGTGCTACGGACGACGGCGGCCGCGTCGCGTACGGGGACCTCGAAGGCGTCTTGGTGGTTGGGGCCAAGCCACCGGCGCGCGCTCGCGAACGCGTGCCCACGCTCGATCTCGTGAGCAGCCCAGGCCTGCGGCTCGGCGGGAGCATCGGCGAGAAGGGCGCGGAGGATGTGGGATTTTCCGATCCCGGGCTCGCCCATCAAGAGCACAGAGCGGCCCTGGGCGCGGGCCTCGGACAGCGCGCGCAGGGGACTCTCGCGACCCACGAGGGGCACATCGCGCGAGGGCAGCGCGGTCGAGCTCGCGGCGCTGAGCGCGAGGCTAGCGGGCCACGGAGCCACAGAGTCGGGCGCAGCACGAAGGTGTTTAGCGAGTGAATTTGCTAACAAATCGGTCTCTTCACAGGGCTCTGCCCCGAGCTCTCGCAGCAGGGCTTGCCGAAAGCGCTCATAGCGATCGAGGGCCTCGCGCGCTTGGCCCATGGCTGCACACGCGCGCATGCCTTCACGCGCGAGGGGCTCATCAAGGGCGTCCTCTGCGAGCCCAGGATCGACGGCGGCGAGCGCCCCGAAAAAGTCCTCACGAGCGATCCGCGCGCGGGCCGCGGACAGCCGAGCCATGCGTACCTGGACGCGCAACCGATCGCGGACCTCGTCGAGCCAACACAAGAACTCTTGCGACGCGCTCGCCGTGTCTACCGCGAAGCCCTCGCTCACCTGCGCCAAGGCCGTGTCAAAGTCGCCGAGCGCAAACGCAGTGTAAAATTGCTGATAATCCGAGCTCGCGATCACCGCGATGCTCTCGTCGCTCACGTGCAACCACTGCGCTGCCCCCGGAAGCGCGCGCAGGGTATAGAGCGCTTGGCGGAGGCTCTGCGCTCGCCCTCTGGGCCAAAACGTGGCGAGCAGCGTTGCGCGGCTCACAGGCCTCTCGTCGAGGGCGATCCGCGTGAGCAACAGGGCCTGCTGCTGACGGAGCGCGAGGGGCTCGTCCTCCCAGTGTGCGCTCCACTGCCCAAAGAACCGCAGAGAGAGCCGAGTTGTTGGCGCAGGATCAGTCATAGATCATCGGCGAGGACGACAGAGGGTGCGTGAGGTTGCGTTCTCTTCGCGCTGTGGGAGTGAGACCTGTCGGGGCCCCGCGACCAAACCCATAGGACTTATAGCCAAGAACGCGCCGCGCCCAAGCGCAATTGTCACCACGTGGCGTCCCGCAAAGCTGTCGTACCGTGTCGTGATGTTGTGGACCCACGCGCTGATGCTCTCGTCGGTGATCCCGTCGCTGCTGTTGCTCACGTATTTTTACCGGCGAGACACCTTTCCTGAGCCGTGGGACGTGCTGGTCAAGACCTTTGTTCTTGGGGTCCTCTCGGTGATCCCCGTGCTGATGGTGGCGCTGCCAGCAAGCGCGCTGATCAAGGACACCAGCGATTCGATTGTTCATGGTTTTTTGCAAGCATTTCTCACAGCCGCCGCGCCCGAAGAGTTCTTTAAGCTCATGGTGGTTTGGTTTTATTGCGCGAGGCACAAGGCCTTCGATGAGCCCATGGACGGCGTCGTGTATGGGGTGGTCGCGTCGCTCGGTTTCGCCACCCTCGAGAACGTCTTGTACGTCTCGACCGGGGGCCTCGGCGTGGCGCTCCTGCGGGCCCTCTTAGCGGTCCCTGGACACGCGTTTATGGGCGCCGTCATGGGCTATTTTGTTGGTCAAGCCAGAGCTCGCCCAGACGAACGCACAAAGCTCTTGCTGCTCGCGTACGTGGTGCCAGTGATTCTTCATGGGCTGTATGACTTTCCACTCTTGGCGCTCAAGCCCGTACGCGAGGGCGAACCGGTCAACCCGCTCGCAGCGTGGCTGTTGCCCATCACGTTGGGGACGTTTGTGTTCGAGTGGATTTGGACCGTGCGGATCGTGCGACGCCTGCGCACTGCGCAACGTGCCATTTCCAACCCCAGCGCGATCGCACCACAGCGCGAGCCCTCTGCCCATCTGACCGCGCCGCCCACGGCGCAGCAGCCTGTCGTCGGAGCGATCCTGGTCGCGGTCGGCGTGATCGCCAGCAGCCTAGGAGGGCTCTCGACGCTGTTCTGGGTCCTCGCCCTTGTCACACACACCACGCTCTCATTCGTCGAGTGGCTCACAGTGATGTGCCTGTTCGGGGTGCTCCCTCTTGGGCTCGGTCTCGTGAGCTTTTTTGCCGGTGTGCGCAGGCTCAACGGGCGCTAGCGACGCGCTCGGGAGACCGATCGACGCGCTCGCGAGCTCATTTTTGGCAAAAGACCTGCAAATGAGCGGGGGTGCCACCCGATCGGAGCGTGGGTCGCCCGGTCGGGTCTCTAGCGAGTGACCATGGTCAGCGTCTTTTCGAGGGTTGTGCGCGTGGTCATCGCGGCAGGGCGCAAGACCGTTGGGGCTGGGCACTACCGCAGCGAGTTTCATCTGCGCTCGCGACCCCCCTGATGGAGGCGAGCGGTGGCGCGCAATGCAGGAGTCGAACCTGCGACCTTCGGCTTCGGAAACCGATGCTCTATCCAGCTGAGCTAATTGCGCATCTTCGTGTGTGTGTACACCGCGAAGGGAGCGGACAGTACGTGCTCTGCGAGCCCCACGCAAGGCTCTCATCGCGCAGGGCGAGAGGTGCGGGCGGAGGGCGGCGCGGTCGACGTGGCCAACGTGCGCTCGACCGCCGCGATGTGGGGCGCGATGCGCTCGATCCACGGGGCCTGGGGGCCACCCTCTTGGGCATAACTTCGCCACGCAGCCAGCGCAGCGAGCAGCGGTTGGTTGGACCCCTGCGCCCTCGCCTGGGCCTCGCGCCCCACCGCCAAATAATAATACCGTTCGTACGGCGGAACATAAAACACCCCCTCCCCGGTGATGTCTTCGAGCTGCGCGTCGATGGCCACGGCCCGATCCGCCGCCGCCCGCGCATCCGCGTCGTGCCCCACGCGATCGTGCGCGACCGCGAGCCCCCACCACGCGGTGGCCCGCTGCGGCAAGAGCCTCGCGCACTCTTCGTAGCGCAAGAGCGACGCGTCGACGTCACGAAGGTACATCGCGATCTCGGCCAAATTGCAGAGCGCTACGCCACGGCCTGGCGCGACCGGGTGCCTCACGAGCTCTTCGTACGCGGCCCGCGCTTCGGCGTTGCGCTCAAGCCTCGTCAGCACCACGCCGAGGGCAAAGAGCGCATCGGTTCGGCGCTCAATGTCCTCGCGGTCTAAGCGCTCAAGGGCCTCACGGTACGCGCTCACGACGCTCTCCAAAGGCGCAGCGAGCTGGTCCATCGCCCGCGCTCTCACAAAGCTCGCGACCGCGTGCGAAGGGACCAAAGACAGCGCTTGCTCGGCCAGCAAGAGCGCTTGGCGCAAGAGCTGATCGCGCCGCAGCCGAAGCTCGATCATTCGCAGCGAGGCCAAGCTCGCCGAGCCCCGAAGGCTGCCCGCCAGGGCCTGCAACTGAGCATCCGTGGGGAGCAATGCCAGGCTCGCTTCGGCCTGCGCAGACATTCGATTGGCCTGCGAATCATCCGGCGAAATCGCGTTGAGCCAGCGCTCTTCGCGCAGCGGGCTGTCCCGCGCTCCGGCGCTCTGTCGGCTCGCCGTGAGCTCGCGGGTCACCCGCAGCCGCTGGGCCTCGGCGGGCGAGCCGATCAGCGCTCCTGCGAGCACCACGCAGGCCACCAAGCGCTCAATCGACATCGTCAAAGATCTCTCCTCCGTGCAGCGCGCGCAACACGGGCGCTGGGGCCTCGACCGTGCGTGGCGCGCTCGCTGCACGGGCCCGCGCGGTCACCACAGTCTCGCGGATCGCAGCGGGAAGCGCGCGGTCTGCGAGCGCGAGGTCGAGCGCCTCGGTCGCCCGCGCCGCCTCTGCGCTAAGAGACAGCGCGACCGCGGCGCTCGCGCGAACCAGCGAGAGAGACAGCGTCCCGCGTGATGGCTGTGCGGCCGCTTGGGACGCGGGCAACAGCGCTCCGGAGCGAGCCATTCGCTGAGCTTGCTCGACACGCCCCGCGACCACGAGCGCGAACACCATCGTGCTGCGGAGCGCCGGCGTAGGGCTGAGCAGCGTCGCCTCACGCAACAGCGCCAGGGCGTCGTCGGCTCCTTCGGCTCCGCGCATGAGGGACCACCGCGCGATCTCGACGCTGGCCTCGATGCGCATCCCGAGCGGCCCCGAGAGCCGTGGGAGCGCAGCGCGACCACGAGTCACAGCATCTACATAGCGGCCCCGCGCGGCGTGCAAGAACGCCTCGGTGAGCATCACGTCGGGGTCTAACAGCGTCGTGGGGTCGAGCTGACGGGCGCGATCCAGCGAGCGCTGCGAGTCATCAAGGCGATGCAACAACCGCAAGACCACGGCGCGCGCGGCATACACACTGGCGTCTTGGTCACTGAGCTGCACGCGTCGATCGAGCAGCAGCAGCGCGCGCTGAGCCGCCCGCGGGGTGCTTGAGTCAAGCGAGAGCGTGCAAGTCCAGCCTCCGTTGGGCCACCGCAGCGCGCTGAGCGGGTCAGACTGCCCCGTGACCGCTTGCACGGGCCACCGAACGCCCCTCGCGCCCTGCCCCCACGCCGGGAGCGAGCACAGCGTGACGGCGCCCAGCAAGGCCACGCGCGAGCACACGCTGTGAGCGCGCACCGGGCGAGACGTTGGACGCGACGACTCAAAATTGCGACTCACGACGGCGAGCATAGCGCGCAACGACAGCCGGTGTTTTGTGATCCTTCAATGCACCGCGAGAGCTATCGGCAGGGACGATAGATCTGCGCGTCGGGATCAAAATATTGGAGCTGTCCTGGCGCGCATCGCGCACCGCGCGAGGGGGACTGCGAGGGGCGTCGTGAGCGCAGGCGCTGGGCGCTGGGGGCCCGTCCATCGGCCGGGCAAGGTCGATAGATCAGCGTCTCGGTTTCGAGGTAGGACACCGCGCCGGAACCACAGACGCGCCCTCCGAAGTTCGGGGCTCGCGACGTGGATCGTGAGGAGTTTTGCTCGCCGGCTCCGAAGTTGGTGCAGTTGCGATAGATCTGCGTCCCAGGGTCATAGTACTGGAGCTGTCCGGGCTGACAGCGATGCGAGCTGCTGGACGGAGGGGGCTCGGGCGAGGCTGTCGAGACTGGCTGAGAGATGGGCGCCGCGGGAGGCTGCGGCGCCGAAGGAAGCGCGGCTGGGCACGAGCGAAAGATCAGCGACGAGGGGTCCCAGTACTGGGTCTGCGAGGGCTCGCACGGCGCAGGAGCGCGGGTGCTTGGGTTGCCCTGCGCCTCGCCCTCTTCGTCCGTAGGGTCCGTGGGGTCCGTGGGGTCCGTGATGCGCAGGTGTGGGAGCTCGATCATGGGCGTCCCGAAGCTAACCTGCGCCACCGGGCCTTGGGCGGACTGCGTCTGCGCCCAGCCTGGGGTGGGCATCGTGCTCAGCGCGAGCGCGAACGCGAAGGACACGGCGAGTGAGAAGTGGACACCGTCGCTCAGCACAACCCAAGAGATCACACAGTTGGACCGTTGGTACAAGGGATGCTTGCAAAAACACTGTGATTGGGATGATCCAGTCACGAGCGGCTGCTGCGGACGGGACGTCGCTTTCGTTAGAGAATGGACAGTGAAGCACCAAGGGTGGGATAGCCTTGCGTCGAGGTCCATGAGCTACCTAGTGCTCGCGCGCAAATGGCGCCCGCAGACGTTTGCAGAGCTGGTCGGTCAAGAGCACGTAGCGCAGACGCTGTGCAACGCGTTTGCGCAGGACCGTGTGGCACACGCGTTTTTGTTTACAGGGCCCCGCGGCGTGGGAAAAACCACGATCGCGCGAATTTTGGCGCGCGCACTGAACTGCCTCACGCGCGACCGCCCCTCGGCGGAGCCCTGCGGGACCTGCTCGGCCTGTGACGAGATCGCGCGCTCGGCCGATGTGGACGTGCGCGAGATCGACGGCGCGACGTGGACACAGGTCGAAAAGATCCGCGAGCTGCAAGAGACCTTGCCGTATGTTCCCGCACGAGATCGCTACAAAGTCGTGATCATCGACGAGGTGCACATGCTCTCGAAGAACGCGTTTAACGCGCTCTTAAAGACGCTCGAAGAGCCGCCCGAGCACGTCAAATTTATCTTCGCGACGACCGAGGTTCACAAGATCCCGACGACCATTTTGTCGCGGTGTCAGCGCTACGATTTTAAGCTCCTGCCCACGCAAAAGATCAGGGATCACATTGGGCGGATCCTCGCGTCCGAGTCCATCACGTTTGACAGCGCCGCCGTCGCTCTGGTCGCGCGCGAAGCTGCGGGCTCGATGCGAGACGCGCTCTCGCTGCTCGACCAAGTGATCGCGGGTTCGCATGGGGCGCTCGTAGGCACCGACGTCGCGCGGTTGCTCGGGGTCGCAGACCGCGCGGTGCTCTATCACCTCGCGCGTGCGGTGCTCCGCGGAGACGCCGCGGCCACGCTGACCATTGTGCAGCAGGTGACCGAGCAGGGATTTGATCTCCCTGCGTTTGCGCACGATTTTCTCTCTCTCTTGCGTGACCTCGTGGTGGCCAAGATCGTCCCAGACGCGGCCGGGTTGCTCGACCTCGCCGACGAAGAGCGCGACGACGCGATGCAGATCGCCCAGGACTCTCACACGCAAGACCTCGAGCGCTTGTTTGCGGGCTGGCAGCGCACCGTCGAAGAGAGCGCGCGCGCCCGTGAGCCCCGCTGGGTGATCGAAATGTCGCTCATTCGCCTCGCGCATCGTCCGCCGCTGATGGCCACCGACGAGCTCTTGGCGCGGCTAAGCGAGCTCGAGCGCAGGCTCTCGTCAGGCAGCCCGCAGCCACCCCGCGGAGGAGGCTCGGGCGGAGCTCCACCGCCAAGGTCCTCGGGCTCGGGCGCAGGCAGCCCTGGCGGCGCGAGCGGCCCGTCCCAGCGCAGCGCTCCCCCGGCCACGACGGCGCACGCGGTGAGCACCGCGACCGCTGTGATGACCGCGCACTCTGCCAGCGAAAAACCTGCTGGACCGAGGCTCGAGATCGTCCGTGCGGCTCCCGAAACACATCCCACGCCCCCCGTCGCAGCGCCCCCCACCCCTCCCGTCGCAGCGCCCCCTGTGCGAAGCAACGCAGCCCCGGGACCGCGCTGGCTCGAAGAGACCCGGGTGCGAATTTCACAGGCCAACCAAGCCCAGGCCGCGGCGGACGCCCAGAGTGATTCAACTGCAAATTCGCTCACAGAAGAAGAATCACACACCAGCTCGCTCAGCGCCGAGGCGCCCAGCCCCGCGGCTGCTCAGGCATCGCCCAACGCGACGCGCCCAATCGCCGAGGGCCGCGTGGACTGCAGCGAGGCGAGCGCGATGCTCGACCGCTGGGCCGAAGTGATCGCGGCGCTCGAGGGCCCAGGGGCGCCGTATCTCGAAGCGGGGGTCCCGCTCGAGGTGAGCGCGACGAAGCTGCGGATCGCGTTCGAGACCCAGACCTTCTTCGAGAAAAAAGCGGCGTCCGCGGACCTCCAGGCCAGCGCACGTGAGGCCGCCAAGCGGGTGTTTGCCTGCGACGAGGCCCCCGTCTTTGAGCTGGTGTCCGGGTCGATCCCCGAGGGCGCCCCGACGCTCGTACAGCGCCGCGAAGTCAAGCGCCAAGCCGAGCGCGAAGAGAAGCTCTTGGCAGCGCGAGATCACCCCTTGGTGCAACGGTTTTTGTCGATTTTGGGCGGTGATTTGCGCAAAATTGACCTCCCTGGCGACACGACTCTGAGCTAAGCGCTAGGTGCCTGCGATCCACCGGTGCCAACACGACGTCAGTCGTGTAAGACTCAGACATCATGCAGTTTCGTGGCGGAATGAACGAGCTCTTGCGACAGGCCAGCAGGGTCCAGCGCAAGATTGAAGAGACCAAGGCCGAGTACAAGCTCAAGATGTTTGAGGTCTCGGGCGCGAACGACAAGGTCAAGGTCGTCGTCAACGGCGCACGCGAGGTCGTGTCCATCGACGTAGACCCAGCGTTTATGCAGAGCGAAGATCGCTCGTTGGTCTTCGATGCCATCACCGCGACGATCAACGCGGGCCTCGCCAAAGCGGGCACCGAGCTCGACGCGTCGCTTGAGAAGCTCACGGGCGGGGCCAAAATCCCTGGGCTATACTAGGCTCGCATCGCGCGATCGGTCTGCAAATTCGCAGATGATTGTGCGCACGCTCAGGGACCAAGGGCCATGACCTCTTTTGACGACGACCCCATTGGCGCGACGGTGCGGCTGCTCTTAAAGCTCCCGGGCGTGGGCGAAAAATCCGCGCGTCGCATGGCCTACAGCCTCTTGGCGACGGGCCCGACCTTCGCGCAATCGCTGGGCGAAGCCCTCAGCACACTCCACGAGCGCGTGCGTCGCTGTGTGGACTGTGGGACCTACAGCGGACAAGATCGCTGCACGATTTGCAGGGACGCGAGGCGTACGAGCGAGATCCTCTGTGTGGTCGCGCGCCCTTGGGACGCCGACGCGCTCGAGCGCGCAGGGAGCTTTCGTGGGCGCTATCACGTGCTGCACACGCTCTTGGACCCGTTGAGCGGGATGGGGCCCGAGGATTTTCCGATCGGACCGCTTGAGCAGCGCATCCGCGAAGAGCAGACGCGCGAGGTGATTTTGGCCACGCCACCCACGATTGAGGGAGAGGCCACCGCGCTGTTTCTCGCGGAATCACTGCGGCCCCTGGGGATCGAGATCACGCGGCTGGCGAGCGGAGTTCCGCACGGCGGTGACCTTGAGTACATCGACCCGATCACCCTCGGTCGCGCGCTGGACGGCCGACGCGGTTTGTAGCTTCACGAACTTTCGTTGTTGTTTCGTGGCCATGCGAGCGCACACGACGGTATGCTCGTGGGGCTTCACGCTCGCGAGGGATGCAGTGTTGGCCTGCGCCAAGACCATCTCTCAATTACTGAGCGCAATGGGAGAGCGTGCCGATGTCCGAAGATCGCAAAGAGCAGCGTGTCAAAGTCCCTACGCTGAAAGCGAAATACAAGAGTGCCACGGTCGATGAGTTTATCGACCAATACGCGGGCGATATTTCACGCGGCGGGATCTTCATTAAGACCCCCAAGCCCTCGCCCAATGGGACGCTCTTAAAGGTCGAGATCCAGCTCAAAGACGGAGCGCCGGTGATCTCTGCTGTGGGCCGCGTAGTCTGGCGTCGCGAGACCGCGGCCGAAGGCAGCCCCGCTGGGATGGGGATCAAGTTCATCAAGATTGAGGCCGAATCACAGCCCATCATTGAGCGCATCGTCTTGCGCAAAGCGCCGGGCGAAGGCCCGCACTTTGACGAAGAGCCCGCAGAGACCGCGGGTCCCGGCGAGGGCGAGACCCAGAGCGAGTTCTTTGGTCAGACCAACCCGCAGGCCGAGATGCCCCCCGAGCAAGACCGCACCATGATGCGCCAGATGTCGGCGTTCTTAGGTGAGGCCCTGCGCGGTGTCAAAGAAGAGCCTAAGCCCGCAGAGAAAAAAGAGCGGCCCGTTCCCAAGAGCACCATGATCGGGATGCCCGCGATGCGGCCCACTCCCGCGAGTGGCACCAAGCCCGTGGAGACCGCCGCCAAAGCCCCTGCGTCTACCCCCGCAGCCCCCGTGTCAGCGCCGGTCACTGCCCCAGTGACACCGGCAGCAAAAGCTGCGATTCCGAAGGGAACCCTCGTCGGGATGGCCCCGCTCTTGACGCCCGCGAAAGAGCCCGCGAGCGTCGCAAACGCCACCGAGACCCTCGACGAAGATCCCTTCACCGAGGGCTCTGAGGGCGCCACCGCGATCACCTCGAAAGAGCTCCTCGAACAGGTCCTCGCCGAAGCCGAACGCGCTGAGAGTGCTGAAAAAGCAGAGACCTCAGCGGACTCGTCAGCGACCGAAGCCGCGAGCGCCAAGAGCGCCAAGAGCGATGAGAACGTCGAGTCCGAAGGCGAACCCACGTTCGTCGCGGACAAGGGCGAGCTCAACCGTTTGCTCGAGGCCAGCAGCGCCGAAACGGTCGCAGGCAAGAGCGACGACAGCAACGACTCGGCAAGCCCAGACGCAGCCAAAGCGCCAGACGAAGCCCCGATCGCCGACGCGGTCGCAGCCAAGGTCGCCGAAGAAGCTGCAGAAGCCTCAGAGTCCGACAAAGCCCCCGACGCCAAGGTAGAGCTCGCGACGATCGCGAAAGACGCGTCTGAGAAAATCGTCGAGAAAACCGACGAGGCCAAGGCCAAGGCAAGCACACCCGCGAGCACCGCGTCCGCGGTGGGCAAAGCCGCTGCCGCTGCCTCTGCGCTCAAAACGGCAGAGAAAGCAGCGCCCAAGGCCGCTGAAGAGGCTCCCAAGAGCCCCCTCGGCATGATCGTCGGGATCGTGGTGCTCCTCGCAGCCGCGGTCGGCGTGTACATGTACATGAACAAAACGGACCAGCCCGCGGCCCCCATCGCGACGCCCGAGGCCACCCCGGCGCCCGCGACCCCCGAAGCTCCGGCGGTCCCCGAAGCTCCCCCGCCGGTGCCTCAGACCACCCCCGAGCCCGAGACCACCGCACCCGACGCAGCCCCCGCTGCAATCGAGCCCTCGCCTGAGCCAGCCCCAGCGCCGGTCGCCGAGCCCGCCCCCGCAGTCGCGCCCACACCGGCTCCCGCAGCACGCCAAGCCCCAGTCCCGGCCGTGCGCCCGGCTCCAGTTGCAGCTCCGCGCCCCGCGGCGGCTCCTGCACCTCGCCCGGTGGCACCTGCCCCCGCGACGCCGCCCCCAGCGGCCGCTGCGCCCCCGGTAGCCCCCGCCGCAGCGCCTCCCCCTGCTGCACCTGCTCC
>JAUXYJ010000088.1 GCA_030694465.1 Deltaproteobacteria bacterium
GCGCGACGGCTTCATCTCCCGCACTCCGCGCGTCGCGCGCTCGATCGCTCTGCTCGTACTGCCCGAAGCGTTGCCGATCCTGCGGCGCCCCGAGTGACCCCGTCGTGCCAACCCTTCACTTTCCCCGCGACGAGGTACTAGGCGCTTCTTAGCGTGCGGCAACGGGCGCGCGAAGCTCGCTCGCGCGTGAAATGAGCTCCATGGTGAGCAGGTAGCAAAGCAGGGCGCCTGCGCCGACCCAGGGAGCGGCCGCAAGCGCGCTCAGGGTGCTGTGAGTCATCGCGGGGCTCACCAACGCGCCGCCGAGCCCCAGAGCGGCCAAAGAGACAGGGACCGCGCGAGGGTTGCGAACACACAACAAACCCAGCATTGAGGCGGCGAAGGGCAGCAGCCTCGTGGCCACCGAAGGAGCAGCGACCGCGACGGTGGTGAGGCCCGCGCTCACGAGGTAGCCAGCCCAGGGAGAGCGCTCCAAGAGCTGCCGCTCACGGATCACGGCGACCCCTCGAAAGACCTGCGTCTCGCCTCGGTCGCCCGGGAGCGTGGGACGCAGAAAGCCAATTTGCACGACCGCGAGCACCCTCCGCAGCCACTCGACCAAGCCAAAGCTCAGTGCAAATGCAGGGAAAAACGAGAGCAACACCAGAGGCGCGGCCGCATCCGGGTTGAGCGACCGGACGCCACCAGGGGCTCCCGCGAGCGCATCGCCGACACCCAACATCCACAAAAGAACACAATGCATCCCAATCGCGCGGACGAGCCACGCGGCCACCACGCTGTGCTCGCGGTCGTTGACGGAGCGCACGTACGCAAACACGACGGCGCTGATCAAGGGGGCCCAAGCGCCGAGCACAACCGAAGCATTCCAGATCTCGGGGCGCTCACCCAGCCACATTCGCGCCATGAACCACGAGACCAACAGTGCCGCGACGGTGGACAACGCAAGGACAGCGCGAGTGGGCTTCATCTCAAAAAATTAGCACCTTGCGCACCCTGTGCATCTCGCGAATGGTCGCTCAAGTCGTGCAATCTGGGCCGTCAACCGCGACCACGGTCGGGCCTCTCCGTGATCGCATCTTTTGCGCGAAGAGGCGTCTAGGCGCCGTGACGAGGGTGCTCGCATCGCTCACGCTGGCCGGGGATGAGCGAGGCCTCCAAGCAGCCCTGGACGCGCCGACCAACGCCCTGGTTTAACAGCCCGAGTGCCCCCCACGAGGGAGCTTCTTGTGCGGGTTGAGCAGCCCCTTGGCGTCGAGGGCACGCTTGACCGCGCGCTGGGTCTCGATGACCTCCGCGGACTGCTCGAGCGAGAGAAAATCGCGCTTGAGTACCCCAAGCCCATGCTCTCCCGAGAGCGTGCCACCGAGAGAGACCGTTCGCTCAAACAGCGCGGTGATGGCGCGTTCAACCGCTGGGGACTGCGCCGGGTCGTTCCACAAGAGGTTCACATGAAGGTTGCCATCGCCGACGTGCCCATACGTGGGCATCGAGATCCCCTCCCGTGCAGAGATTTCGCTCACCGAATTCAATAGTGCGGTCAACCCACTGCGAGGGACTACGACGTCCTCTGAGAGCTTATGGTTCGCCATCGCCCGAAGCGCCCGTGACATCACCGAGCGTGCACTCCAGAGCCGGTCTCGCTCCCCCCCGTGCTGCGCAACCAGGACCTCGTCCGCGCGCGCTGAGAGCACATTGCCGCAGCGCTCAAGCTGCTGTGCGCAGTGAGCTTCATCGCCATCGAGCTCAATCAGCAAGACCGCTCGCGCATGAGCCGGCAGCGCCGAAGGAGCCATCGCCAAAATCGCGCGACAACAGTGCTCGTCTAGCAGCTCGACGCATCTCGGGAGAAGCCCCGCGCGCATCACTGCGTTCGACGCAAGGACTGCGTCGTCCGTGCTTGCAAACGTCGCCAGAAGGGTCACGACCCGCTCGGGCAGCGTCACCACTCGCAGCGTGAGCTCAGTCAAAACAGCGAGGGTCCCCTCGCTGCCCACCAACAGCGCGGTGAGGTCATAGCCCGTGACGCCCTTGCGAGTGCGACGACCCACAGTCAGCTCGGTCCCATCCATGAGGACTGCGCGGGCACCCAGGACGTACTCTCGGGTGACACCGTACTTGAGCGCGCGGGGCCCGCCTGCGTTGGTCGCGACGTTTCCGCCGAGGGTGCACCACTGGGCGGACTGTGGATCGGGAGGATAAAACAGCCCCTCTGCCTCCACCTGAGTGTGCAGTGTGGACGTGAGCATCCCGGGTTCGACCACGGCGTACTGGTCTTGCTGGGTGAGCTCCTTGAGTTGGCTCATTCGCGAGAGATCCAAGACCACCGAGGGGACCACCACCGCAGCTCCTCCCACGCGCCCTGTGGCGCCCCCGCGAGGCACCACAGGGACCTCGTGCAGGTTGCACACGCGAAGGGCAGTCACGACGTCACGAGCATCGCGCGCGTGCACGACCGCAAGGGGCTGCACCGTCTCGGTCTCAGACTCGTCGCGGGCGTGGGCGAGGCAATGGCTGGCGTCGGTCACCGCAGTCGAGGGACCCAGTGCCGATTCGAGAGCCAAAAGACAGCGCGCGTAAGAGGTCATGACGCAGCGTCGGGATTGGATAAATCCGTCGGCTCTGTTTCGGCGGTGTCCATCAGCGCGTCACTGGCGCGCTTGGCACTTGCCCGCAGCCACTCGGTCGGAAAGTTGCGCACCACCGTCACGCCATCTTCTTCGAGTTGGACAATCCCCACGGCAATGAGCCCACCGGGCGAGTCGCAGAGCGCGAGCTTTTCACCGAGCGCAAGGGTCGCCCAAGGCTCTTCCCGAGGGGCGCGCTTTCCGTGTGAGAGCAGATGCGCGCAGCTGAGTGAGACACGCAAAGATGGCAGCGTGGTCTCGAGCTCTGTTACCGAACGCAGGGCCGAGCGCACGGCGGCTTCGGCGCTCTCATCCCTTGATGCGGCGCGCTCAAGCACACGCCCATCAAGCGCGTCGGTTACCGAGAAGAGCCCTGAGCTGACTCTACGGAGCGCGGTCAAATGAGCAACCGTCCCGAGGGCTTGGGCCAAATCACGTGCAAATGAGCGCACATAGAAGCCCTTGCTTGTGACTAACTCGACCTGCACAACGTGGCCCTGCACATCGAGCACCTGGGCCTTGATCAGCTCGACTGAGCGCGCAGGAAGATCCAGCGTCTCGCCTCGACGGACGCGCTCGTGCGCAGCGACTCCATCAATCTTGATCGCGCTCACCACCGGCGGAACCTGCATCTGCGGGCCCACCATCGCGGCCACCGCGCGCTCGACCTCGACGCGCGACGGATCCGCCGCGTTGCCCAGGGTGCGTGTGATCACCCCGTCTGCGTCGAGAGAATCAGTCTCTGTGTGTAGGGTGATTTCGGCCCGGTACACTTTGCGCTCGCTGGTGAGCCACGAAGACAACCGCGTGGCATTTCCCACGAGAATCGCGAGCATCCCTGTGGCCATGGGGTCGAGCGTCCCGGTGTGCCCGATCTCGCGGGTGCGCAGCGCGCGGCGAGCCCAGCGCACGACGTCAAACGAGGTAGGCCCGCGGGGTTTGTCCACCAGCAGCACGCCCCCCGCGTCCGGAATACTCACGTCGATTCGCCCTGCCCCTGTGCCTGTTCAGCGGCCTCTCGCGCACGCGCCGCTTCCTGGACACGGCTGGCCTTGAGCTCTGCGCCTACCTCTGCAAGCAATCCATCCAACGTCGCGACCCGATCGCCGCTGTCCACCACGACGAACCGCAGGTTAGGCACCCGCCGCATTTCGAGCGTGGGCGCCATCCGCTTGCGCAGCCCACCGCTGATCGAGTCAAGCGTCTTTACCGCGATTTTGGCTCGCGATTGCTTCTTGTCGTCCCCCATCACGGTGATCCCCACGCGCACAATCGAGAGGTCATCGGTCGCCGCGACGCGCGTGATCACAACGCCCACCAGCCTGGGATCGGTGAGCTCCTTGATCAGGACTCGCGAGAGCTCTTCACGCACGCGTGTTGCGACGCGCTCGGGGCGCCGTCGGTCGTCAGTCTTTGCTTTTGCCATCGAAGAATCTCCGTCGTTTTTCAGCGCGTTGTCGTGGGCGCTCACTCAGTGTCGTCAGGCTCATCCCGGTCCTCGGTGTCATCGCCCGACGAGTCGCGCGAGTCCAGCGGCCATGAGGGGCCAAACGATTGGCCATCCGGGTACGACAAGATCTCGCGCTCTTGCATCACAACTTGCGCGCCGTCTACTCGCGCGACGATCTGAAGCGCTTTTGACAGCGCCTGTTCAACCAGTGTGTGTTGGCTCGACACGGTGACAAACGCAAGCGTGGCACGCTGCCACACGCTCTGGTCGCCCACCGAGGCCGCGCTCACGGGCACCCGTGCGCGCACTTTGCCGAGGGCACGCTGAAGCACCGCGCGGCGGTCCTTAAGCGATTGTGCGTGCGGGACAAAGAGCCCCACCCGAAGGATGCCTACAAACACAACCAGCGCCCGCGCAATGGCACGCTCAATCGACGTCGCCCCACATGACGTCCAAGCCACATTCGGCATCTGCTGCGGCCCTGAGAGCTTGGCGAAACGCTCTCAGTGCGGCCGGGACCACGTCTGCAGCGCCTGCCTCCCAGTCGATCTCGATCTTGCCAGCCAAGATCTTCTCAACGCGGTCGAGATCCGGTTGGGGATCACCGCTCCGAAGACACTCGTGCTGAACGATCCGACCGACCACCACGGCGGTCATCTTGCGCTTCTCTTTGCGCAGGGTCTGGCCCGCACGAATAGACATCGCACGAGCACGCTCGATGTTGAGCTTGGCGCGGCCACGACGCTGCACACTCCACTTCCACGGCTTGCCCGACAGCTCGGTGATCGCGAAGAGCGCCAGCTCAAAGGGATCGCGACCCGTCCACTCGTAGCTCCAGCGCTTACCCAGCGCTTCGCCATCGTCGTCGATCAATCCAAAGCTGATTGAGCCATGCTCCAGCGCCGCCACTGTTGCCGCAACGCCTGCCCTCTTGACCACCGTGCACCTCGCGATTCGTTCGTTGTGTGCTCAACCCACCAGCAAATAGTTAAGAAAAATTTGCCGGTCGCGTCGCACCGATCCGTTGCAGCTCGTGTCAAACCTCGAGAGTCCTCACCCACACACAGCGGGGCGAGGACCGAAGCGATTCGCTCGATCCTGCGCGACGACAACCGTCGCAGACCTCTGCGCGGTGGCGTACCGCAGCAAACGTGGACTCGTCCAGCGAGTCAGCACGATCGCGCGCTTTTATTCCCCCTAAGAGACCACAGCCCTACAGAACGGGAGCGATCTCTTTTTGGTCGTAGACCTCAACGATGTCGCCGACCTTGATGTCGTTGTAGCCGTCGAGCCCGATGCCACACTCGTAGCCTTGGGCCACTTCTTTGGCTTCGTCTTTGAAGCGACGGAGAGAGCCCATCTTGCCCTTCCACACAACGACCGAGTCACGAACGAGATGCGCAATGGCACCTCGTTGGATCTTGCCATCGATGACCATGCAGCCCGCGATGACGCCAATTTTGGTGACGTTAAACACCTGGCGCACTTCGGCGCGACCCATCAGCTCTTCGACCACGGTGGGCTTGAGCTGGCCGATCATGATGCTCTTCATGTCGTCGATCGCGTCGTAGATAATCGAGTACAGCTTGACGTGAACCTTGGTGGTCTCCGCAAGCTGCCCCGCCTTGCCTTGAGGGCGGACGTTGAAACCGATGAGGGTCGTCGGCATCTTCGAGGCCTGCGCAAGCTGCACATCGCTCTCGGTGATCCCGCCGATCCCTGAGTGAATGACCTGCACCTTGACCTTCTCGGTCGAAAGCTCGGTGAGGGCCTTGGAGAGCGCCTCGACCGAAGCCTGCGCCTCGGCCTTGATGATCACACCCAAGGTGATGGTGACATCGCCCTTGAGCATGTCCGCGATGCGTTCGGTGAGCGTGGGGCCCGCCGAGACCTGTGGCCCGCGGATGACCTTGGCTTTTTGCTCGTCGACGAAAGCTTGCACTTTCTTCTGATCCGCAACCACGTAGAAGCGATCGCCCGCTGTTGGCACTTCGCTCAACCCCAAGATCTCAACGGGGGTGCTGGGTCCAGCTTTTACAATGGGCTTGCCGCGGTCATCGAACATCGCGCGGATGCGGCCGTACGCCGTGCCCGAGAGCACCATGTCGCCTGTTCGGAGTGTGCCGTCTTGCACGAGAACTCGTGCAATCACGCCCTTGCCGCGATCGAGCGTCGCATCAAACACCGCACCATTGGCTGGGCGCTTGGGGTTGGCTCGAAGCTCCAGGATCTCGCTCTGGAGCGCCAAGCTCTCAAGGAGCTGGTCAATCCCAGTGCGCATCTTTGCGCTCACAGGGACCACGAGCACTTCTCCGCCGTGTTGCTCGGCGATGACGTTGTACTCGAGCAGCTGATTGATCACCTTCTCGGGGTTCGCGTTGGACTTATCGATCTTGTTGAGCGCGACCACGATCGGCACGCTCGCCAGATGGATGTGATTGATGGCTTCAATGGTCGTCGGCATCGCGCCGTCGTCTGCCGCGACCACGAGCACTGCGACGTCGGTCGTGTCGGCGCCTCGACCGCGCAGCTTGGTAAACGCCTCGTGTCCCGGAGTGTCAAAGAACACCACGGGGCCTTTGGCGGTCTGCACGCGGTATGCGCTGACCTTTTGCGTAATGCCACCGGCTTCGCCGTCGGCCACACGCATGCCCAAGATCGCATCGAGAAGCGTGGTCTTACCGTGGTCGACGTGACCCATGACGGTCACCACGGGAGCGCGCTCTTCGTAGTCCTCTTCGTCGTCAATAAACGTCGGAAGCAACGCGCGGATGGCGTTATCCAAGCTTACCTCGACGTTCTCGACCTCATGTCCGAACTCTTGCGCAAGCAACGCCGCGGTGTCCGCGTCGAGTGTGCGGTTGATGTTCACGCCGGTCTGGCCCATCGAGATGAGCTTGAGCATCAGGTCCGTCGCCTTGACGGACATCTGTGCTGCGAGCTTCTGAAGACCAATGTGGCCTTCGACCTTCACCACGCGCTTGTGAGCGGCAGAGGGCTGCGTGGTAGGAGCTCCGGTCCCCTTGCGGCCAATCATCTGGCGACCGCGCGACATCATCGCGGCGGGTCCCGAGCGCACGCCTGGGCGTCCGCCGGGCTGCACTCGACCCGTACCCTGCAAGCGACGAGGATCTACTTCGCGGCTTCGGTTGGGCGACGCAGCTTGGCTCGCGACGTGGACGACTTGTTTGGTGATTGGATCCCAAAACGTGATGCCCGTTGTGGGCGGCGCGGGGGGCAGAGAGGGCCGTGCATGCATAGTGGTAGGGGTCTTGGTGACCTCGGGCTCCTGGGCCACGGGAGGAGGCGCTGCCACCGGGGCGGCGACCGCGGGTGGCAGCGTCGCTGGGCGAGCCGCAGGCGCGGCGACTGGGACGACCGGTTCGGCGCGTGGGGCGACAGGCTCAGTCGCCACAGGAGCTGCGACAACCACCATGGGTGCTGCCGGTGCAACTGCGGGTGGAGCTTCGATGGCGGGCGCAGCGACTGGTTCAGCGGCGACAGCTGCGACAGGAGCCACCGGCTCAGACTTGACCGGTACGGCAGCTGGCGCGGGCTCAACGACAGGCTCGCTCGCAGCAGTCTCGGCAGCCTTTTCAGCGGCTGTGAGCTTCTTCTTGCCAGCGGGCTTCTTGCCCTTGCTCGCCGCTTCTTCTGGGGTAGCTGCAGCTGCGGCGACAGGAGCCGGGGTCTCTGCGACCACCGCGGGCTCCTTCGCAGCCTCTGCGACCACCACGGCCTTTGGGGGCTCGACGGCCGCGCTGGTCGGCGCGGGTTCGGCGTCTCTGGCGGTGGCTTTCTTGACCACCACAGGAGGCTCCTCGACCACTGCAGCGACAACCGGTGCTGCCACGACAACGGGGGCGACCGGGGCGACCGGAGCGACCGGAGCGACCGCGGCGACCGGGGCGACAACGACCGGCTCTGGCGCCGCGGGGGCAGCTGCGCGAGGCTTCTTCACACGCTTAAACAGCCCATTTTCGAGCTGCACTTCGACCCACTCGTCCTGTTTGTCGCGCTGAAGCGCCGACTTGATTCGATCGGCGACCTCCGTGCTGACCTTGGACATCATGTTCGAAACGGGAATGCCAAGTTCACGGATACGCAGCAGAACAACTTCGTTGTCCATGCCGAGGTCGTTCGCGATTTGATACACTTTTACTGTCTGCGTCATCCGTCCTCCAACGCCGCGAAGCGATCGAACGTGGTGGTCAGTTCCGCGGCAATGCCGGGATCCAAAACAGCCACGATCGCGACTTCACCGCGATTCAAGCTCGTCCCAAGGCTTTCGCGAGTCGAGAATTTCCGCAGCAAAATGCCTGCTGCTTCCCACCGCTCGGCTGCTGCAAGCGTGTGATTCCCTGCGTCAGCCGTTACTAACAAAAGTTGTGCAGTGCTCCGCTCGGTCGCCTCGACCACCGCGGCCATGCCCACTGCAAGGCGTCTCGCGCGTTGTGCGCTCAGCACTAGGCCCTGAGCACGACGCTCAAGGCTCTCTCGCGCCTGCGCAACGAGCGCGTTTCCATCAACCGGTCGAGGCGGCACTTTCAGAGTGCGCTCAATTCCATGCCGCGAGGCAGCTTTCTCAAAGCAAACCCGCACTGGATGAACCCACGCGCCACGCCCTCCGGCGCGGCCGCTCATGTCTACGGCCACCTGTCCGTCGGGGCCAGAGATCATCCGAACAAGCGCGTCACGTGAAGCGCTCCCTCGGCAGCCCACGCACGTGCGCATCGCGCCGTGTGTGAGCGCTTCGACCGCAGGCTCCGGTGCCGGAGTCGCAGGTCCCTTTGCACCACGACGCTCGACGCGAGGTGTCGCGACCGCCGGGGCGCGGCGCTGACCCTGAGGGTTGCGAGATCGAGGCCGCTCACTCTGCACTGGGTGCGTCCTCCATCGTGGTCGCGCGGGCGACCAACGTAGGCAGCTCGTCTGAGACAAAGAGCTCGGCGCCCTGCTTGATCATGCGCGCGCGGCGAGCGCTGAGACCCACATTTTGCGTGAGGTTTTCCTCGGAGGTCTTGTTGAGCTGGTCGACCGAGTGGATGTTCTTCTCTTCGAGTTGGCGCATGATCTGCTCGCTGATTCCGCGAACGAGCGCCAACTGGTCCCTGCCATTGAGGTTCTTGTTGGCCGCGCGTGCGGCGGCCAAGCGCTGCTGCCGATCGGTCTCGAGAAGCGACTCTGCGCTGGTCTTGATTCGCTCTGCGCCGTCGCCACCTCCGATACCGGGCACCGTGAGAAGCTCTTCGACTTGTGCCTCTGCGACGTCAGAGACGCTGCGAAAACCAAGCTTGTAGAGCGTGTGGGCCACGTTGCTGGGCATCCCTGGGATGGCCGAAATCGAGTCAATCGCTTCACGCTCGATGAGCTGAAATTTGCTCTCGGCGATGATGTCCAGCTTCCAGTTCGAGAGCTGCGACGCGAGGCGAACGTTCTGGCCCTTGCGGCCGATCGCGAGAGAGAGCTTGTCGTCCGGAACGATCAGCTCCATCGAGCGATTGCCCTCATTGATAATCACGCGCGAGACCTCAGCGGGCGCGATCGCGTTGCAGACAAAGCGCGCAGGGTCGCGATCGTACGGGACGATATCGATGCGCTCGCCACGGAGCTCCTGAACGACGGCCTGCACTCGGGCTCCCTTGACGCCGACGCATGCGCCGACGGGATCGACCTCGGCGTCCCGTGAGCTCACGGCGATCTTGCTTCGCACACCGGGCTCACGCGCGGCGGCGACGATCTTCACGATACCCTCGTAAATCTCAGGGACCTCTTGCTCAAAGAGCTTCACCAAGAGACCCACGTCTGAGCGCGAGAGAATCACCTGGGGACCACGGGCCTCGCGGTCGACGTCTTTGACGTACGCGAGCACGCGCTCACCAGGACGATAGTTCTCACGCATGACCTGTTCGCGGCCACGCAGGATCGCTTCGGTGCGGCCGAGGTCGACGATAATGTCGTGACCACGCTCAAACCTTCGAACGACACCTGGGATGATCTCTCCCTTGCGGTCCTTGAACTCGTTGAAGATGTTCTCTCGCTCGGCGCCGCGCATGTGCTGAATGATCACCTGCTTGGCAGCTTGAGCGGCGATGCGACCAAAGCCCTTGCGGACTGAGTGCAGTTGCAAAAGCTCGCCATAGCTCTTCTCTTGCTTGGCCGCTTTCTCTTCGTCCTCGGGCCGGTAGTAAACCGGAAAAGCGAGCTGCTCACCGAGCTCTGCGTCAAGGCCCGCCTCGACGGCTTCTTCGACCGAGATCTCGGTCTCGGCGCTAGCGACCTCTTCGACCACCGTCATGTACTGAAACATTTCGATGTCGCCGGACTTGTCGTTAAACCGCGCGACGAGCTCTCGGGTGGGTCCCAAGAGCTTGCGAGCGGCAGAGAGAATCGCCGTGCGAATGGCTTCAATGAGCCCTGCCTTGTCGATGCCCTTCTCTTTGGCGACCTTGTCAATGGTGACGCCCAAGCTGGGCTCTGCGGGTGCAGCGGGCTGAGCCGCGGCGCTCTTTTTCGTTGCCATGATCTACCTCTCGCCCCCCATCGGTGGCTGCTCTGCGGCGGGATCCGTTGCAGTGGTCTGTTCGCTCTCAGCGCGCACTCGCGCCAAGTGATCTTCGTTGATGGCGCGTGCGCGCTCGCGTTCGGCGAGTCGGTGCTGCCGTCGTGACCCAGAGGGCACGATCTCTTTGCTCTTGGGCGCCTTCGCCGGATGGATTTCGCTCAACCGCGCGCGTGTGATCTTTGCGCTCTCGATCGATGTCGGTTTGCCGTGGTGCAAGACCAGCACTTCGAAGTCATCCCCGAGGTCTGCCGCAGCCTTTACGCCCTGCAGGGTCACCTTCATCGTGCGCTTCTCGCCGTTGGGCTTCTTGACATCGATGCGCGCTTCTAGACCGCTAAATCGCTCGAAATCTGCTCGTTTTTGCAAGGGACGCTCGAGCCCCGGTGAGCTGACTTCGAGCTGGTAGCCACCTTCGAGCGGGAGCTTGCCTTCGGTCTCAAGCGCGTCAAGCGCGGCGGAGATGTCTCGGGTCACCTGGGTGATGGCTCGAATCGAGATCGCATTGGAGGCCTTCACCACGCGAGGGTCGCCGTGAGGTACGTCGAGGGTCACTCGCAGGACACTGCAAGAGCCCGCCGAAAACCACTCAAGCGCGACAAGATCAACACCGTGCACTTCGCACAGTGGTGTCACTTCGTTGTGAATGATTTGTTGAACAGAGCTCTTCATGTAGCGATCGCAAAAACAGCAATAATCCGCCCCGCGAGGGCCCGGGGGGTGCTTGGAAGCGACCTTGCTACAGACCGCTGCTCATGCCGAAAACGTGCTGTGAAATCTCAGTTCTTAAAGCTACTCAGTGCTGGGCTCTGCCCCCGCACGGGTTTTAGTCCGTCGCGGGCAAAGACCTTGGTGAGTCCCAGAATGAGGGCACAGGTCTTAGGTGTTGAGTGCGTGTCCAGAGCGACCGTTCGATCGAACCACGAGGGTTCGGTTGCCGAGACGGCGCGGTGAAGGGGCCCTGTTTTGCGCAGGGTTTAAAGCGAGCTTCGACCGCGGGCGAGCTTGTAACAAACTCTGCGGAGAGTTTCAAGTGCGAGAGACACTTGCGCTCAGGCTGACGGAGTCCTCAGTCGTCGTCGAGCGGGCGTGGTGTCAGCTCTGTGCTGTGATCTGGCACGTCGATCTGAACAGACCGGTGCGAATCAATGCTCGGAGGCGACGGCGTCGCGTCTTCGAGTTCATCGTCAAGATCAGACTGGGTGGTGTTGGATCCCCCAAGCAGGCCCTGCAAGAGATCGGACACGTTGGGCGGAACGATGCTCGCGCGAGGTTGAGGCAGAGCGTCGCCAAACCATTCAAAGAACTCGATAATTCGGCCGCGGCGCTCGACTGGCATCCAGTCGAAGTTCATCCCACGGTCGGTGACCTCCCAGTAATAGGGCGAGTCAACCGCGAGGAGCTCGTCTCGAATGGACGCCAATCGCTGGACGTTTTCGTTCGCCATGTCTCGGTAGACTTGTTTGGCCGCGGCAGAGTCTCCGTGTTGCAGATAGTACGCAGCGAGCTTGATCTGGGCTTTGCGCACGCCCCTGAGCGCCGTCTCGCGTCGGGCGCCCTCGCCTTCTTTGTCTACCTGTAAAAACACACGCAAGAGCTCGCGACGCTCCGTGGATTGCAAGTCAAACGCGAGCTCATTGATCGCGCACAGGTCATAGGCCGCGGTCTCGAGCAAGAATCCCAGGTCCATCGCGAACGCGGTCTGACCATAGTACTTAAAGTGCTTGGCGATGCTGACGGCGAGCGCTCCGTCCCCGCGACGCAGGGCGCTCTCCGCGATCTGCCGGTACTGATTTAGGACGTTGTAGCCAGTCCGCACATCGCGTCCATTGAGCGTCGCGCGCAGAAACGTGTTGAAGAACTTGATCGCGAGCGCAGAGACCGCTGGCTGTTTGCGGACAAGCGCAACCGCCGCGAGCTTTCGCACGTTGCTCGCGATGAGATAGTTGAGCTCACGGTGCGTGTTGAGGCTCTGGCGATAGACCATCTCGTACTGGCGCATGAGCTTGAACTCGAACCACGTTCGGCTGTCTTCGATCTGCTCAAGGGCGACGGGAGCGAGCGAGACAAAGTCCGGATTTGCTCTCACCGCGTGGCTAAGTTTGAACCAATGTGGTGGCAGCTGATCTTTGATCTCGACGTAGTCCTCGAGGAGATCTCCGATCGCGTTGATCGCGGCCATGGCGATGGCCTTGTCATGGTGCGCCATCGCGTTGAGAGCGACATCGGTGAGTTGATCTGCAGCCTCTTCGGCAGCGCGTTGGTGGCGTTGCACGTCCCGCGCGCCCGTCCGACGCGGTCCTAACTCGACCGACTGAAGCGCGTCGCGACGGAGACGACGGATGACCTCGAGCGGCGAGACAAAAGCGGCGACGTAGGCAAAATATGGGAGCAACGAGAGCACCGACGCGCTCATCAAGATCATCGCCATGATGGCCGCAGGACGAGGAACCGGCCCTGCGCCTGCAGAGAAGCTCGCCCACATCGGCTGCACCGCGGACACTACGTAGAGCCCCATCACCGTGATGTTGGTCCGAGCCCTGAAGAACTGCTCGGTGATGCGGTGGGTGTAGCGGTTGGCTGCAAGCTCGACGATGATCGCGACCACGGAGATCGCCACGCCAAGCACCTGGCCGACGAGCTGCGCGACGTTGGCGAGCACATCGGACTCGATGGACGGGTCTGAGCTCGACAGCACCTTGGTGAGGCTGCGCGCGTTGTCCGCTGAGTGGCCGATGCCCACCAAGAGCACGACGCCGAGGCTGAGTACGGCGAACGGCAAGAGCCAAGAGCGAACGGCTCGGGTACGCGCGCGGCGCTCTTCTTCGTCGTCGGCGATCGCGACGGTGCCATGCGAGCGTGTGTCGTCAGCGGTCATTGCGGGGACGAGTGTGCCAGAGGCTTAGGCTTTCTCGCGAGCGCAACTGTTAGGCCAGCTTGTCGAGCAACACGTCTCCGACAAACGTGAGGTAGTATTCACATTCGCGCTGGCTGTCGAGCTCGCCGGCTTCGACTCGCTCTTTGAGCTCTTTCATGACTTGGCCGAGCTTGGGTGACGGTGGAATCGCGAACCGCGCTGAGATTTCTGTGCCCAAACCCTTGGGCAACGGAGGCTGCTTTGCGTCTTCGGCTTGGATCTCGCGTACGCGTTGGGCGAGCTCGGAGATGGACTCGAGCCCGCGTCGTTTTCGCTCGGGGCGTTTGGTCGTGATGTCGGCACGTGAGAGATCAAGCAGGTCTTGCAGGCACCCTCCCATCTCGCGCGCAAAGCGCCGGATGGCGCTGTCGGTCCAGTCGCCGTCGTACTGGCTCGCGCGCAAATGGTGCAAAATGAGCTCTCGAACGCGCAGCCTCAGTGTGTCATCGCCGACGAACAACTTGGTCCGTCGCTGCATGCGATCAAACATCGAGGCGCCCACTTCGGCGTGACCGTGAAAGTGCACTTCGCCATTGGGCAGGATTCTACGCGTGCGAATTTTGCCAATGTCATGCAGCAGCGCGGCCCAGCGGACCTCGGTGCGCGGGACGGACTGATAGACGACCTGCTTGGTGTGTTTCCACACGTCTTTGTGTCGCCATTCACCGTCGCCGAAGCCCACCATTGCACGGACTTCAGGCAGCAAAACATCAAGGATTCCAGTCGAGAGCATCGCGTCGAGGCCCGCCTCGGGGTTGCGCCCCATCAGCACACGCTCGATCTGGTTGCGGACCGTAACCACCTCGATCAGCGCGAGGTCTTGGGCGCTCGCGACGATCTCGCCCTCGCTACGGCCCGTTTCAGAAATCGCAACGCAGTAGGCAAGCGCTTCGATCGCGCGATCCGCGCGACCCACGTCCACGGCTTCATCAGGCGCACGCGAGGGCCGTGACGAGTCGGGTTTGATTTCGGACATCAACGAGAGATTCTCCAAGCAGAAAAGACAGCCCTACCGAAAGGGGCGCGGACTATAGGTGCAGCGGGCAGCCTGCGCCATAGCTTCGAGACTGCACGTGTCTCTCTCGAAGCTTCAGGTGCTACGGTGCGCTTCCCATGGTTCGAGTTGTGTTTGAGCGCACCGCTGCGACGGTCGAATGCCAAGGTGAAATGGCCCTGGTGGATCTGTGCGATCAGCATCCGAGGGCAGGGATTCCGCTCGCGTGTCGCGACGCAAACTGTGGCACCTGCAGACTTCGAGTCAACGAAGGGCTCGAGCTCTGTGAGCCACCCTCCGCGCGCGAACAAGCGCTGCTCGATCGCATCGGTGGAGGAGATCCTCGCGTGCGTCTGGGCTGTCAGCTTGTCGTGCGCGAAGGCGACGGCGTGATCAGGCTATGGGTCACGCTCTAGCGCGCCGACCGACGCGCTAGCGCGCCCTGAGCAGCGCGATCGCGTCGATTTCGACCTTCGCGCCTCGGGGTAGCCCCTGCACTGCCACGGTCGCTCGCGCGGGCGGTGACTCGGTAAAGTGCTTGGCATAGACGGCATTCACCGCGGCAAAATCTGCCATGTCGAGCAAAAACACGGTGGTGCGAACGACGTCGGCGAGCGTCGCGCCTGACGCTCGAAGCACCGCGTCGAGGTTGCTCAACACACGCTCGGCCTGCGCCTCAACCGAAGCGCCTGCATCGAAGCTGTTGTCTCTGGGATCGAGCGCGATCTGTCCCGAGCAAAACACCATGCCGTTTGCGACAATGGCTTGAGAATAAGGCCCGATCGCGGCGGGTGCGTCCGAGGTCGCGATCACAGTACGTGCGGTGTGTGTCATCTCGTTCGCGACGATCGCACAGTTGCGAGAGTGTGCGTTAGCGCACCTAGTCAGCCCATGCTGCGCTCAGCTTTGGGATCGTCTGATCGACCACAGAGGTCCCCTCGGCGCTGAGCACGCGCGCGCGGGCAGACAACAACCCCTCCGAGCTGACCTCGTACACGTTGTAACCACTGCGCCGATCGGGGTCGCGGTCGAGGAGGGTCGCGCTGGTCGCCCCGATATGGTCGACCACAACGTCGCTCCCGGTCTCGAGCTGTCGCCAACCGCGGTGATGCAAATGGCCGTGCAAAAAGAGCAGCGAGCGACGTGACAAGAGCGAGCGCATGACGGGAGCCTCACGCAATCCGCGAGAGAATCGGCGCCATGCGTTGGCAGGGTTAATCACTGGATGGTGCATCAAGACCACGGGATATCGACCACTCAGCATCGGGTGAACGAGCATCGCGTCGAGCGCGTCACGTTGCTGCGGACCGACATAGCCGGCCGAGAGCACGGGGGGACGCGCGATCGCGCTCGAGAGGCCGATGAAGGCCACTTCGCCACGAAGCTGCACGTACGGAAACGGCCCCGAGGGGTGATTGCCGGCGGTCGCGAGGTCGAGGTCGGAGCGCATTCGTGCTGCAAAATGCTTAACGAATCGCTGTGATCGCTGTGCGCCGCGGGTGTAGACGTCGTGATTTCCGGGGACCACGGAGATCGCAGAGGGAGAGAGACCAAGGTCTGCGAGCCATCGCGTGGCTCTCTCGAACTCTGGCTCAAGGCTGAGATTGCTCAGGTCGCCGGTGACAACCACGTGATCGATGGACTGTGTGAGCAGGTCTTTCGCGAGGACGTCGGCTGCGAAGGGTTTGTGCGTGTGGCCTCGATGGAACTTGAGATTGAGCATCCCAGTCGCGCGCTTGTTCGTCCACAATCGATGAGGATAAACACCGGACAAATCCAGCAGGTGCAGGTCTGAAAAGTGTGCAATTCGCATGGGCTGGTCGGGTGAGTCTGTCTTGCCTTGGAGCGAACCGAAAGCGCAGACCAACGCAAGAGCAGACCGATGGGGCGAATGCGCGTTGACAGTGGCGGTTGGGACAGGCTTGGATCTGCGCTGCTCGGCGATGAGGCAACGAGGGCGCACACTGCGCTTGAGGCCATCTTTCAGACGCGCCGAGCGGAGAGAGCAAGCGAATGGACAAGGTATTCGCCAACGCCGACGCAGCGTGCTCGGACATTCACGACGGCGCAAAGATCCTCGCTGGGGGTTTTGGTCTGTGTGGGATTCCAGAGAACAGCATCGCCGCGATTCGTGCCAAGGGCGCGAAAAACCTCTGGTTTGTGAGCAACAACTGCGGAGTCGATGATTGGGGCCTGGGCATTCTCTTGGGCAACAAGCAGATCCGCAAAATGACCAGCTCGTACGTCGGCGAGAACAAAGAGTTCGAGCGGCAATTTCTCACGGGCGAGCTTGATGTCGAGCTGGTGCCTCAGGGCACGCTCGCAGAGCGTTTGCGGGCTGGTGGCGCGGGGATTCCGGCGTTTTATACGCCCGCCGGCGTAGGCACGCAGATCGCTGATGGGGGACTGCCCATGCGCTATCACCCCGACGGCACGATCGCCCTCGCGAGTGAGCCGAAAGAGACGCGCGTCTTCGACGGACGGACCTATGTGCTCGAGCCCGCGATCGTGGGTGACTTCGCGATCGTCAAAGCGTGGAAGGGGGATCGCCACGGCAACCTGGTGTATCGAGCCGCCGCGCGAAACTTTAATCCGCTCTGCGCGACCGCGGGGCGCGTCACGATCGCCGAGGTCGAAGAGCTGGTCGAGCCCGGCGCACTAGATCCTAACGAGGTGCACACGTCCGGGGTGTTCGTGCAGCGAGTTTACCAAGGAAAAGACTACCAAAAGCGCATCGAGCGCCGGACAGTTCAGAAGGCTCGTTGAGCACGTCAGGAGACAGACCATGCTAACCAGAGAACAGATCGCACAGCGCGTCGCGCTCGAACTTCGTGATGGCTTCTATGTCAATCTTGGCATCGGTATGCCGACCTTGGTGCCGAACTATGTTCCCGCCGGCGTCGACGTGGTGCTGCAGTCAGAGAATGGCGTGCTCGGTGTGGGGCCCTACCCGATCGAAGGCAGCGAGGACGCCGACCTTATCAACGCCGGCAAAGAGACCATTACGGCCATCGCCGGAGCGAGCTATTTTTCGAGCGCAGACTCGTTTGCGATGATCCGTGGTGGACACATTGACGTGGCCATTCTCGGCGCAATGCAAGTGAGCGCCACGGGGGATTTGGCCAACTGGATGATCCCCGGAAAGATGGTCAAGGGCATGGGCGGCGCGATGGACTTGGTTCACGGCGCGCGACGCGTGATCGTGATGATGGAGCACGCGGCCAAAGACGGTACGCCCAAGATCGTCAACGTGTGCACCCTGCCCCTCACGGGCATCTCGGTCGTCCATCGGATCATCACGGACATGGCTGTGATCGATGTGACCCCTGACGGCCTGGTCTTGCGTGAGGTCGCCCCGGGATTGTCTGCAAAAGAAGTGCAAGAACGCACCGAGCCAACGCTCAAAGTGTCGAGTGATCTCGCCATCATGGCCTTCGCCTAGCGCCTCGCTGAGATCAACTCACCGCACGCCACACGTTGCCGTTGTGTGTGACACGAGACTCGCGAAGGAGCTTCTCAAGGTGCGCTCGGAGTGAGCGCAGCGCGACGGGCCAGATCGTGCTTGGGACGTCATCGTAGGCTCGCGAGACCAGCTCCGTGTCTGCACATCCGTGGTCGAACGCTGCGAGCGCTGCGTAGATCTTGGCCTCGCGTCCCAAGCGATGATCTCTGTAATATTGCAGGTGTTTGGGGCCGTCTTCGATGGGCGCTCCGTGCGCAGGCAGCAGACGGTCGCAGCCGGTGTGCTTGAGCCGTTCAAGCTCGACGAGATAGCGCTGCATGTCGCCGTCATCCTCGGGATCGATCACGATGGTCCCCACGCTCGCGACCATGTCTCCGACGATCGCTGAGCCGCTCGCACGGTGAAGCAACGACACGTGGCCCGGCGCGTGGCCCGGCGTGAAGAGCACCTCGAGCGCGCCCCCGAGCAGCGTGCTCCCTTCGGTTAAGAGCGTATCAATCGCAATCAAATCACGAAGCTTCTCCGCGGTGCCCTCGTGTGCGGCGACAGGGACTCCGTATCGTTTTTGGACGGCGAGGGTCGCTCCGACGTGGTCCATGTGGTGGTGTGTGAGCACCAGATGCGTGAGCACGCGGCCCAACGCGAGCTGCGCATCAATCGCAGAAAACAGGCGAATTTGCTCGTATTCATACGGTGTCGCCGGCTCAACGAGCACCAGCGCGTCGCCCTCTGCGACGAGGTAGCTGTTGGTCTGCGTCGCGGGCAAGAGCGTCGGTGTGTCGAGCGCGAGGGACCAGAGACCCTCTGCGATGGGCTGCGCAAAATCCATCCGCAGACCCTACGTGACCGCTTCGCTTCGTGCACTCCGGATGCGGATGATACGCTCTGGTGTATGCGGACTAAGCTTGGCGTCTCGACGTTGGTTGCACTGTCTCTGGCTGGCTGTAGCGATCCGTTGGTGGCACCCAACGACAGCGCTGCGATGGACGTGACGAGCGCAGACACCACGGCCATGGTGGATGACTTGGTCACACCGCCCGAAGACACGGTGCAGGTGCCCGATGTCGTGATGAGCAGCGATATTGCTGACGTTGCGCCTGCCGAGGCGAGCGCAGACGCAGGCCCCATCGGCAGCGACGTCGTCGCGACGGACACCAGTCCAGCCACCGATGGCGGGGCGTGCGCGCCGCAGCCTGCTTCGCCTGCGCAGCCCGTGAGCCCCACGCTGATGCCCGAGCGCCGGGTCACGTGTGGATGCCGTGTAGGGACGCCCTCGGTGACCGCTGGGGCGACGGACCGCTACCTCTTGCACGGTCGCGTGGTGACTCCGGTAGAGATCCACGCGCGAGGCGAGGTGCTCATTGTGGGCAGCACGATCGCGTGTGTTGGGGCCAGCGGGACCTGCAGCGCGATGCCCATGGCTGCGGGCGCGACAGTGATTCAGACAGCGGGTTTGATCTATCCCGGGCTCATCGATGGGCACAACCATGTGTCGTACAACTGGATGCCCGAGTGGGTGCCCCCACGCTCGTACGACGACCGATACCAGTGGCAGCGCGCGACGGCGTACGACACGTTTATTCGGCCCTATCGCGACAACGTCGGGACCAACGAGTGCGCGATGGCAAAGTATGGCGAAGCGCGCGCGATTTTTGCGGGAACTACCACCATCCAAGGTGGCCCCAATCGTACGTGCACGCGCGTGCTTGCGCGCAATCCCGAGTACGGCTCGGATTTCGGCGGAGTGGACACCCACCAGACCAACATCCTCGGCATCGGAACGGTGGACGCTGCGGCCGCGATGACTCTCCGAAGCAACATGGATTCGGGGGCGCTGACTGCGTACATCGTGCACCTTGGTGAGGGGATCAACGACGCGTCGCGTACGGAGTTTGACACGCTGGTGTCCCGCAATTTGCTTACGCGATCGACGGTGATCGTGCACGGCACGGCGTTCTTTGACTCGCACCACATGCAGATCGGCGCGGCGGGCGCGAAGCTCGTCTGGTCTCCGCGATCGAACATCGCGTTGTACGGCGACACGACGGACATTCGTGCGGCGCTCGCGCGAGGTGTGATCGTGGCATTGGCGCCAGACTGGACGCCCTCGGGCGCACCAGAAATTCTCCAGGAGCTTCGGTACGCACGCAACCTTTCGCGTGCGCGTTGGCCTGGGCTTTTGAGCGAGCGAGCGCTTGTGGAGATGGTCACGACGCAGGCTGCGCGCGCGCTGGATCGCCCACAGATCGGCTCGCTGACGGTGGGGCGGTATGCCGACCTCGTGGTGTTTCCAGACTATGGTTGCGATGCGTACAGCTCACTCATCGACGCGGTGGCTGCCGACACGCAGCTCGTCTTTGTCGCCGGCAAACCCCTCTACGGCGACGCGGCGCTGATGCGCGCGATGCCTGCCGCAGTGCAGACTGGTTGCGAGTCAGTCGACGTGTGTGGCTCCGCGCGCACGGTGTGTCTTGCGCGTCCAGGTGCCAGCGATCAGATGGACCAGACCCTCGCGCAGGTGAGCGCTACCATCAGCGGATTTTTTCCGGGACGATTGCCGTTGGTTCCGCGTTGTCCCATGCCCTAGAGACGACGGTCGGATGCGAGCGCCACACGCCGCTTGACCGCGCAACGAACAACCCGGTAACGAGAGAGCTAACACTCATGAATCGCGACACTGCAATTGCATTTTTCCGCTCAGTCTGTGATCTCACCGAGGGGGCCGATGGCTTCGAGATCACGGCGGGCGAGCTCACGCTGCACGCTGGACGCGCAGGCGCTCCATGGTCTGTCCAGCACGTCATTCGGTTGTCCGTAAACGAGACGTTTGTGTCTGGAGAGACCCGCAAGAGTCAACGGTTTGCGTTCTTGCTCGAGGACCTCCGTGGGGCCCTGTGCGAGCACGCTTCGACCGACAAGAACACCCGCAAGACCGGCTTTATGTGATCGCCCAGTGGGTGCACAGCTCGGTGACTTCTGCTAGCGAATTGGCTGAGCGATCACTCCGCTGCCCTGCAACACCATGCCCCCCGGCTGGATGACCACTGTCCCTGTCTGAACAGGCTGCGCGACCGGTGCGCTGTACGCAGACGGCTGCCCGTACACGGTCACAAACGGCGCGTTGCTCGCGTAGTAGCCCGGCCGATAATAGACACCGCCGTAGTAGCCGCCCGCGTAGTAGACCGTCCCTGGGGCGTTCATGGTCGCGTAGCCATAGGCACCATATCCGGTCACGTACGTGGGTTCGTAGGCCGCGTAAGAGCCGTTGCCGGCCATGATGCAGCCACTCATCCATCCCAGGAGCGGGACAACACAGGCGAGCCATCTAAACTTCGATCTAAGGGTCATGATGTTGAGCACTTCGGTGAAGTGTAGGCCGCGCATTGGGGCTCGGCGAGCGGGCAGTCTCGGTGGATGCCGAACGAGTGAGGCGCCCGGTAGCGTACGAAATCGCTTCGTTGGGTATTCCTACACCACCGCCGCGACGATGGAACATGCTTGCGGTGCTCGTTTATGCAGCGCACGCTGCGGCCGAAGGGTTTTACGTTGGCGCGATCAGACACCATGAACACCGACCGGAGGTATCAGAGCTTGCTCGCCGCCGTCCAAGCCGGTCGGGCAAAAGCCTATCTGCTCCCGTTGCTTGAGTCGCTCGCGAGCGAGGCCGAAGAAGCAAGCGAGCCATGGGTCTTTGCACACCGCACGCTCGCAGAGTTGCTCTTGGAGCAGTCCCCATGGCGAGCGGCGCTGCACGCGCGCAAATTGGTCCAAGGCGTCCCTGACCTCGCGGCGTCGCATGCGCTCTACGGGCTCACGATGGCCATGCAGGGACACTACCCCCTTGCCATCTCGGCCTACCGACGCGCGGTCGCGATCGCTGAGGATAATCCCTGGTATTTTCATAACCTAGGCCACCTGCTGGACGCCGCTCTTGACGACCCAAAGCAGGCCCTTCGTTGGCTCAAGCTCGCTCACGAGATCGCTCCCGAACAGGTGGAGGTCGCCGCGTCGTTGGTGCACTGTCTCATTCGACTCGGTGCTCGAGACGAGGCCCGTGATGTCCTCGCCGAAGCGCGTACCTGCGCCCCTCGCAGCGCAGCGCTGGACGACCTCGACGCGTGGTTGAAGAGCGAGGACGAGCCGATGCCCAAGGTCGCCGTCCCGATGCTGTTGCGCGAAGAGGGCGGAGCCGCTGACGCGCTTGAGCCAGACGTAGATCAGCCTGGATTTTTGCAGATCCAAGCTACGCTCCGTGCGCACGGCGTGTCCGACGCAGAGTGTGAGCGAGCGCTCGCGATTTACACGATCTTCGCGACGCACAAAGAGCACGACCTCGACGATGCGACGCTGTACGCGGCGAGCGTCGACTACTTGCTTCGGCGCTCGGAGGGACGCGGTTTGACGATCGCTGCGCTGGCCTCGCGGTATGGCGTCTCAGAGTCGCAGCTCAGGTATCGCCAAGGCGTGATTGGCACCGTGGTGCGAGCCTACATGCGCTCTGGTGATTAGTCTTTGCTCAGCGAAATCGCTTGGTTTTTACATTGTGCACTGCCGCAAGAGCGCGTCCATGTCGCCGTGACAATTGCGGCACCCGGACGCACTTGCGCGCAGAAGCGCACCACACTGGGCGATGAATCCGGGTGGGTGTGGGTTGCTGCCCGCGCCGCCCATCGCGCGGGTCGCGTGGCAGCTCACGCAGTCGCGCTCGTTGTGACAAGAGACACACGACGCACCTGAGCGTCGGGCCTCGCTCGCGTGATGGGCAGGGCCGACCGCGGGGCCAGACCAAATGACCGTTGGCGGGTGAAATCGCTGGGTTCCCCGCGCGGCGGGCGCTGCCGACATGGTGACCCCGGCGCGCGCATGACACTGCTCGCAGAAGCTCTGCGCGCGGTGGCAGCTTGTGCATCGGTCCGAGGCCATGCGCGCTTCGGTCGCGTGCAGGGTGAGGTAGTCGTTTGGGTGATTGCGTCGGTCTCGCATGCGGCCATCGTGGCAGTCGACGCACTCTCGCTCGCGATGGCACGTGAGACATTGTTGCCCATTGATCGCTGCGGTCTGACGGTGGGTGAACCAAAAATCTGCGTCGTGATGGAGCGCCCCCATGGAGGGCGGCGGCGCGAGAAATCCCTCGGCAAACTGCGTAAGAAGCACTCCGTCGGGCGCGGTCAAGTGACAGGTCGCGCACTGGTCTCTGAGCCCGCGTGATTGATGGCACGAGACGCACTGCTGCATCGACGGGAGATCCAGGCGAGTGGCCAGCGTGTTGCCGCGCACCGCGCTGTGGCAGTCCTCGCATCGGACCCCGTTTTGCGTGTGAATCTGGTGCGAAAAGCGCAGCCGAGCGGTTGGGATCTCTGTCGGTTGTACGTGGGTTGCTCCTGCCACGGTGCTGACCGTGTGGCAGCTCTCGCAGCGCGCAGAGGGCGTCGCGACGCGTTGTGGCTGTGCGCGATCGATCGCGTGACAGGGCATACACTGCGCTTCGGTGGGCAACAGGCGGTCTTCGACGCGGCGGCTCTGAGAGGCCGTGGTGTGGCATGAGACGCACGTGACGTTGGGGAGCTGAAGGTGCATTCGATGGTTAAATTGCAGGGTGATTCGCTGCGGTGGATAGACCACGGGCGAGCGCGCGTGAGCCTCGGCATGCTGGCGCCAAATGGGGGCGAGGCGCACGCTCTCGGGCAAGCGTCTTACGATGGAGGCACACGCCGCGAGGGCCAGCAGCGCGAGGAGCGCGAGAGGCGCGCGTAGAGAGCCGGTGTGGGTCACGGTTGCACTCCGATCACGAGCGAGAGTCCGACACGGATGCGGTGACCGACCGACGCGCTGTGGTCATGCTGGACGTCCGCGTGCAGGCGAACGCCCGGACCGAGCGCGAGGGATGCCCCGGCGACGAGCGACGAGAACGCGCCGCTTCGGGCAATGCGCGAGGGGTCATGGTTGGCCCAGAGGGACGCGCGCGCGTCGAAGAGCAATCGCTGGCCCCACGGAGCGAATAGCACCTGTGCATCGAGGCCCCCTCGCGCTGCGAACGCGGCGCCCTCGCCCTGCGCGCGGAGCTCTAGCTGAAGCGATCGACGAGGAAAATAGCTCACCGATGTGCCTCCGCCACCGAGCCAAGAGTCCGCCGTCGACGCCGCGCCAAGCGACGGACCGCCTTCGGCGGTGGCATAGCGACGTGCGTTGATCCAGGTCCGAAGCGAGAGGCTCGGGGATGGGACCGCGATGAGCGTAAGGGAGCCTTCGTCTACGGCGTCGACCCAAAACGCGCTCCAGATCGCGGTGAGGTCAAAGCTCGGGCGAATGCGCTGGATTTGCGCTTCTGCGCGGAGCGAATTGCGCTCTGTTCGGACGCTGACGCTCGCGCGGAGCTCGCTCAATTGCCGTTGCGGGAGCGAGTACACGGTGCGACCACTGAGCTGAACGAGCGGGTGCACGGACGACTCGACCGACGCCCCGAGCTTCTCTTCGGCGATGCCCTCGCTGGTCCACACTCGGCGATACGTTGCCCTTGCAAACGTCTGCAAAAATGCTGGAGTCTCGAGTGCAGCCGCGACGACGGGTGCGTAGAGATTTTGTTTGACCGACGGGGCAAGAGAGAGGGGCCAGCTGCTTCGATCTGCGCGTGAGACTCCGTCACGCTCAAAGCGGCCCGACGAGAGCGCAAAGCCGTTGCGGACCTCGAGCCCCGCGTACACCTCGGCGATCGCATAGCTGCCCAAGGCGACACGCAAGCGAGCGCCATCGAATGCGAAGAATCCCAGGGCGTCGACGTGGACCATGCGCCCCACGCGCGCTTCGAGTGCGCCGCGCAAGAGGTTGGACACGTCGAGGTAAGCGTAGGGGAGATCGATGGACCTTCGGACCAAGCCAGGCACGTAGTCTGTCCGTCGTTCGGGGGCCGTCTCTTCGAGGCAGCGCGACGCGATGCCGTCGCACGCATCGCCAAAATCATTGTCAAATCGCAGGCGAAAGTGCAGTCGTGCCACCGGATCCCGTGGTCCACCGCGGTGCACGAGGGACACGGTGACCAGCTCGTTGAGCGTGCGTCGTGAGATCACGGGGCCGCCCCACGGAGACCGCCACTGCCACGCCTGCGCGAGGGTCTGCGTGTCGATGTCGTACTCGACCGCGCTCGCTCTCTTGGACCACGTGAGGGACGCCAAGAGCGTGAACAAAGGCAGCGCGTGCGGACGTGTGCGGGACCCCACCTGAGGGCTCAGCTGCGCTTGTCGCTCACGCGGGTTCCGCCAAACAGACGGGTAAGCTCGTCGTCGTAGTGATCGGCGACGGCGCCAACGACCTGAAGAATGTAGCGGACCTCGGAGGGATCGAGGTCGCGTGTGGGACGCTCAGAGACGGCCACAACGCGCTGGTCGTGTACGCCAAACGCGACGGAGCCAAGTCCACTCGCGTTGAGCTCAAGGAGCCTACGAAACAGCGGCGCTTCGCTCGCTTTGTCGATCACGACGATGGGCGAGACGACGCGCAAAAAGGGTGAATCTTCACCGGGCCTCGGGGCTCGCAGAAAGATGGCGACCGCGGCGCTTCCGCGCATCAGGGACCAGGCGCGGCCTCCTCCTGGTGCGGGCATTCGCACACTCGCCGCGTCAATCCCTAGCGCAGTGATCGTCTCTTCGACCAAGCGCGCCGCGCGCAGAATTTCTTGCTGAACTTCGTCTTCAAACACGCTCACTTCGCTCTCCGTGCCTCCGTCGCACGGCATTGCGCGGCCAAACGCTACTCTGTGTCAAGCTCGACGTTGTGCACGACGCGCGGTGTGCAAATCGATTAAGACCTTCACCGTGCGCGCTGGTGATGCGTCCATGGGTCGAACAATTCGGTTCGAGCGGCGATGGCATCCAAACCCTCTCTCGGCGCTTGAGCAAGCGCGACCTTGACCATCATGCCCACGCTACGACTCATTGTTCGCTACGACGGAATGCACCTCTCAGGATGGCAGCGACAGCCCGGGGTCCGCACTGTCCAGCAATCACTCGAACAAGCGATCGAGTCGATGACGGCCACACCCACGCGCGTCGCAGGCGCAGGTCGCACGGACGCAGGTGTCCACGCGTACGCTCAGGTGGCGGCCTTTAAGACCGAGTCGAAAATCTCTTGCATGGGCTGGCGTCTTGGCCTCAACAGCAAGCTCCCCAAAGACGTTGCGGTCACTGACGTTCGGGTCGTGCAGGATGACTACGATCCTCGCCGCGCGTCGGGTGGCAAGCGGTACCGCTATCTCATTTGCAACACGCCCACGCGTGATCCCATGCTGCGAGACCGCGCGTGGCACATCCATCAGCCGCTCGACGTGGAGCGCATGCAAGAGGCCGCGAAGCCGCTCGTAGGGACCCATGATTTTGCTGGATTTCGTGCGTCCGATTGCGAGCGCATGAGCACGAAGCGCACGCTGTTTAGGGTCGAGATTCTTCGCGATTTTCGAGGGAGCCTCGGCCTGATCGCGATCGAGGTTGAGGGCACCGCGTTCTTGAAGAACATGGTGCGGATTATTGCGGGCACGCTCGTAGACATCGGCCGCAATCGCTTGGCTGTGACAACCCTTGCGGACGTCCTGGCGCACGGCGATCGCACGAAGGCTGGGATTACCGCGGTCGCGCACGGGTTGTATCTCGACGAGGTCTTTGTCCGTGCCGAGTATCGACTGCCCGATGACGTGCTCAACCTACGCCCGGCGTATGCTGATCGGATCCTCGGGATTGAGCCCGACGATGCAGCGCTTGACGAATCAGACGACGGTGCCGATGAAGGCTAAGCTCACGCGGTCGTGTGCTTCGCAATGGATGCACCCAGCGTATTGAGGACCCTTTTTATGCCCCGTGTCGTCGTCGCTAGCGCGCGAATCCAGGCTGCACTGTCTGCCATCGCCCTCTCCGCCCTGAGTGGCATCGCGTCGGCACAGACCGCCGCGCCCAAGGTGTGTCTTGTTGTCGCCCGCGACCCTGACCGTGCGGTCCTCGCCCTGGTCGCACGAGCGCAACAGATGATCGATGCGCGTGCAGATCTGCGCACCATCGGGGATCCCGTCACGCGAGGGGCGCTCGTGGGTGAGACTCTCGCGGACCCGGCGATGGCCCCGGCGGTGAGCGCGCGGAGGGCCTTGCGATTTGATCCTTCGGACGCCCCGGCGCTGTTGCAGCTGTCCGAGCCACTAGCGTGCACTCAGATCATTGTTTTTTCGGCGATTTCTCAGGGATTTGCTGCGGATCGATTTGACCCTGCGGCGCGATCGTTTGCGCCACGGGTAGAGCACGCGGCGTGGAGTGATCCTGAGCTGGCCGCGCTCTGGACCGCGGCGCCGCCCGCTGTGAGTGTCGCGAGTGTCGCGAGTGTGGGGTCCGTCACCACGTCGGCGACACCCGCCACGCCAGTCGTAGCGCCTCGTCCTGGGCCTCGCGTGACCGCTGCAGCCACTGCGCCCCCCGATCCTCGGTTGACGACCGCTAGCGCGCCTCCTCGGCCCTCTGGGCCACCGTTGTGGGCGTGGATCGTAGGGGGCGGCGCGGGAGTGGCGTTGATCGCGGGATTTTTGATCGCGCAAAACGCGGGCCCGTCGGTGCCCTTGTTGCGGATCGCAGGACCAGGAGCCGGACCATGAGCAGACGAGAACGAGTCCACAGTGACAGCGCTTTGCGTCGCATTCGAGCGTGGTGGGTCGCGATGCTGTGTCTCGCGGTGCTCTCGTTTGGCCTCGCCGCGAGCGCGCAATCGCAGGGCGCGACCGAGGTCGAGCACTCACACGCTGCGCGCGACATGTTTCGGTCGCGTGGAGAGCACCTTCTGGACGTGCCTCCGGTCCCGGCCGACTACATCAAGCGAACGTTGGGCGCGCTGCGTGTCTCGTACCCAGCCTCACTTGAGCCGGTGTTGCACAATGTACTTGCGCATGTTGAGCAGGATTTTCGCAGCCTAGAGCACCAGTTCGGGCTGACCAACACTGCGCCGCTGGATGTGCGCTTGGTGCCCTCGCCCGACGTGATGCGTGCCCTCGCCCCAGGCCAAGCCCCACCGCCGGCCTATGCCGTGGGCGTGGCGTACCCGCGCGAGCGATTGACCCTCGTGAGCGCAACGGCACCGCGGACCCACGCCGCTTCGGACGTTCGGAGGGTCCTGCGACACGAGCTGTCCCACTTGCTCTTGGGCTATGCGACGGGCGACGCTGCCCTGCCCCGTTGGTTCTCGGAGGGAGTGGCCGTAGAGCAGGCGGCCGAGCACAGCTTTGAGCGCTTCGAGCAGCTCGCGCGTGCGTCGGCGACCAACTCGCTGTTGCCGCTGCGGACGTTGGACTCGGCGTTCTCGGGCGGGTCGGACGAGGTGGACCTTGCATACGCGCAAGCTGCTGATTTTGTTGGTCATTTGCTTCGTCGCGATGGCCCGACGCGCTTGGGTGTTTTTGCTTCGCACCTGCGAGGTGGCGCCAGCTTCGAGCAGGGTCTACAGCGGACGTGGGGGTTCTCGCTGATCGCGGCAGAGTCCGCGTGGCGCGAAGACGTCAAGCAGAGGCACCTGTTTTTGCCGTTTCTCACCGGTGCAGGCGTCTTTTGGGGCATCGGTGCGCTGTTGCTGGTGGTGGCCTGGGCGCGCAGTCGCCGTCGAGCCGTCGCGACGATGGCCCGATGGAAGCGCGAAGACGAAGCCGCAGAGCGATTGCGCGAAGAGCAAATGCTCGCGGAGCGCCTTGAGCAAGAGCGGCTCTTTCGCAGCTACGTCAGCATCGCGAGCGCTCCGACCGACGTCCACCTCAATTAGGCTTACCGCGCTCAGCGTTGACCCATCGCGGCTACAAACATGGCGCGAGCGCGCTGCCAATCGGCCAGCGCATCGATGCGACGTTGCGCTGCCTCGGCCGTCGTCTGTTCGCGCTGGTTAACCAAGAAGATCGTTGAGTCTCCCTGCGCAAAGCGCTCGCGCTCGGCCGCCTCGACTTGCTGCGCGAGCTCGTACTCGCGAGAGGCAATGGCGGCTCGTTCGATCGCGGCTTGGAGCGCAAACACGCCCGCGCGGACGTCGGCGATGACTCGATCTCGCGCTGCGCCACGAAGCGCTGTCACGCGAGCAAGCGCGGCCTCGGCCGCTCGAATTCGGCCGATTTGTGCGCGCATCACGAGCGGGATCTGCACGTTGACTCCGGCCGACACCTCGAACAAGCCACGCGTGTCGGACGTGCCCGCCATGGGCCCAAAATCTTGGGAGACCTGAGCGACCAAGTCCACCTGCGGGAGCGCTTGATTTCGCGCGAAATCAAGCTCGATTTGAGCCTGTGCGCGTTGCACATCGAGCCGCCGCAGCTCGGGTCGAGCGGCCATCGCTTCACCAAGTCGGTCGTTGTGCGAGGCCCAGGCCGAGTAGCTCGGGTCGACCGGTGGCAGCTCTTGCGGCAAGCGCGAGGGGGGCACCACGATTGGGGCGCCTTGTGGATCGCGAAAGAACAGCGACAGCTCGACCGCCGAGGTCTGCAGCGCGCGCTCTGCTGCGACCACGCTGGCCTCGCGCGCGAGCACGACGCGCGAGTTGTCGAGCCACTCGTAGCGAGCCAAGTCACCCGCTCGGACGCGCGCGTCGAGCCCGCTGTTGCGCTGCTCCGCGACACGCAAAAGAGCGCCCGCAATCTGTCGCTTTTGACCAGCACTCACCCAGTCCCAGTAGCGAATGGTGGATGCACGGACTGATTCGATTTGCACACGTGAGAGCTCTGCTTCGGCGCTGTCTCGACCCACGCTTCGGCTCTGGACGTTGGCTCTTCGTCGATCGATCGATCCGTCGCGCAAGATGGGGATCCTGAGCCCTGCGCGGACCTCTCCGTAGCCGTTGGTTTGCCGCTCGCCATAGTAGCTCGGAACGTTGGCGCTGCCGGGTACAAGCCCTGTTCCGAGGCGATAGCCTGCGTAGAGTGACATGCCCCACAGCGCGGTCGCTTGTTGTACCTCGGCATCGGCGGTCGCATATCGGTAGTAGCCCACGGGATAGAACATCGCGCGCACCGCGAGCTGCGGGTCGAAACCGCCTTCGGCAGCCAAGAACTCAGCGTCTGCACCGTCGCGCTCAGCCTGTGCGGCCATCAGCTGGGGCAACACGCGCAGCACGGCTTCGGTCACTGCGGTCGGCGCCAGGGTGTCAGTGCGCTCTTGTGGGCTCGCGAGCTCGCGCGCGACCGAGGTGTCGCTCTGCGCGGGCTGTGCCGTGCCGACCGAGGACACGAGCGAACCTCCGACCGCGAAGATCCAGCCGAGCGCGGGTGCGAGCCGAGGCATTAGTACCGACCTCCACCGCTGCTAGAGCTGGCACGAGTGGCCTGTGGAGCGGTGCTCGGAGGGGTCGACATTGCGGGCGGAAACCCATTGAATTGACGCCAGAGCTCCCAGCCAATTCGTACGCGGTCGAGCAAGAACCAGCCATTGGCTCGCACGCCCTGTCGCAGATAGCGCTGCGCGGGCCAGGGCTCGTGTCCGTCTGGTACGACGACGACACGAAATTTTCCTCGGCCGTCGTCGGTCGCGTCGACGAGCGCGACACGGCCGCCAAATGTGCCCACTGAGACCGAGGGCCAACCCGAGAACTGCACCGCGGGCCAGCCCTCAAATTGCAGGCGAACGTGGCGTCCTTCGAAGATGAGTGGGACGTCGTTGCCATCGACCCACAGCTCAACAGCGCGCTCCTGCGTGTCGGGAATCAGCGTCGCGATGGGGTCGCCGGCTTTGACCATTTCGGTTCCTTGCGCCGCGGTCAATCGCAGCACGGTCCCGTCGCAGGGGCTCGTAATGTTTTGCGACGCCTGGCGAGACAAGCGCACCTCGATCTGCGCGATGGATACATTGACCGTCGCGATGTCGGCCTCGGCCGATGCGCGTGTCGCGAGCGCGTCACTGATCGACGCTGTGCCATCGGTGTCGGATCGAGAGCGGTCCGCGATGATCGCGAGGCGCTCCGAACGTGCCGCGTCCACGGAGTTTTGAGCGCGTTGGACCTCGAGCGCCGTTCGCGCGGCGTCAAGCTCGGCGAGCTCCACGGTCCGCTGCGAAGAGAGCCCTTGTTGCACCAAGGTTCGCTGCCGGTTGACTTGGAGCGTCGCGGTGAGCGCCGCGGCCTGATTGGCCTCGAGCGCGCGCTCGGCCGAGTGCAGACGCTGCAGCGCCATCTGACTGCGAAGCCCGGCGCCGCTCATGGCGTTGGTGCGCGAGCCCTGCAATGCCGCAATGCGAGCTTCTACGCCTGCCACACGCGCCCGCGCCGCGTCGAGACGCGCCCGCAGTGCGCTGCGCTCAAGTCGCAGTCGGTTCATCAGTTCGGGGTCATTGTCGATCAAATCCGCGATGGGATCGCCACGTCGGACGTGGCTCCCTTCGCGAACGTGCCAGCGCGCGATGCGGCCCTCGATGGGGGCCTCGATGCTCTGCTGGCGCTCAAGCGGCGCAAAGGCGACCACGCGGCCAGAGCCATTCACGTTCTGGACCCAGGGGACCAAGTACAGCACGGGGATCACGGCGAGCAGCGACAAGCCCATGATCCACGCAAAGGTGCGCAGTGAATTCGGAGTCGAGACCAACGCGAGTGAAGAGAGCGTTTGATCTGAAAATTCTCTGTCGTTGATGTGATCGCTCATTCGCGCACCTCTCCCCCTCGTGAGAACGTTCTTGGCATTTCGGGTCGCACGTCTTCGATCGTGCCGTGGGCCACTCGCCACACGCGATCGCATCGCCACATGATGTCCGAGCGGTGTGTGATCACCAGCAGGGTCCACGGCGCCGTTCGCTTCATGAGCGCCTCAACCGCGTCGGCGCGGGGGCCTTCGTCGAAGCCGTCGAGTACCTCGTCGACCACAATCAGCGAGGGACCACCGACGATCGCGCGGGCCAACATCAGCCGTCGTAGCTGGCCTTGGGTTAACGGATCTCCTTCGCCATCCAGCAGAGTGTTCATGCCGTCCGAGAGATTACGGATGACATCGAGGAGCCCCACGTCACGGAGCGCGTCGCGCACATCGCTCGCGGAGACTTCGTCTCGGCCGACTCGAATATTCTCTTCGATGGTGCCAGTGAACACTTCGATCCCGCGGACCAGCGCGGTGCGCGTACGCCACGCCGTGGGGGCGACTTCGCGCGAATCAACGCCGTCTAACAAGACGCTGCCCGTGGTCGGCTCTCGGAGCGCGTAGATGCACTCTGCGAGCGCGCTCTTGCCGGCGCCGTGTGCACCAACGATCGCGATGCGTTCGCCTACGTTCGCGCGCGCGCTGGCGCCATTGAGCGCGCGTACTCCTGCGACTTCGACCGAGAGGTCTCGGAGCTCAAGCTCCGAGGGCCCAAGCGTGTCCGAGGGCGATCCGCCGCTGCTTCGCTCGGGTTCGAGGTCTTGCAGGTGCCCGAGCTTGTCGGCCGCGGCGAGCAGATCGTAATAGCTCTCAAGGTGCTTTCCGAACTTCGCGATCCCCGCGACGACGGAGGTGACCACGAGCTCGCTCGCGATCAGCTGACCCAACGAGAGCTGGCGATTGATCACCAGCCAGCCGCCCATGCCGAGCAGCGCGGCGCTGGCGAACGCCTGGAGCCCCACGGAGCCAATGATCTGTCGCAACAGGATGCGAAAGTGAGCGCGGCGCGAGGTGATGTACCGACCCACCATGTGGTCCACGCGCGAGACCGCCATCGCGGCGCCCGCGTCGGTGCGAAACGTCGAACGATTGCGGGCGAGCTCTTGCAAAAACTCGACGAGCGAGTGCTTGGCGTAGGACTCTTCAACGGACGTCTGGACTGCGCCCCAACCGAGCCCAAACACGACGACGCACATCGCGGCGAGGAGCACGATGTCGAACGCCAAGAGCGCCGGGTGATAAAACGCCAAGAGCACCATCCCCACGAAGGCCTGCAGCACCACCGAGAGGCCATCGAGCAGCAGTGAAGCGCCTGCCTTTTGCACGATCAACACGTCAAAGAACTTGTTGACCACCGCGGGTCCCAGCATCCCGTCGAACTGATTTTCGCGCGCATGGGGCAAGCGATGGGCGAGGTCTAGGGCCAGCCGAGCGAACACTCGTTGCTGCAAGATCTCTGCAAGACGCGCCTGCATCACCTTGAGCAAGCCCACAAAACAGAGCACCAGAAACACCAGCGCTGTGAGCACCACGAGGGGCTGCAAGAGCATGCCGAACGCGACGGTGTTTACCAGCGTCTGCGTCGCGATCGGCAGCGCCAGAGACGTGGCACCAATCGCTACCGCGTAGAGCGCGACGGCGTACACATCTTTGCGCTCAAGTACCAACATCGCATACAGCCGCTGCACCGGCGTCGCGTGAGTTTTTGCTCCAGAAGGGCTTGCCATGGGCCGCCTTAAAGCACTCACCATGCCACAGGCAATCGGCTCTCAATTCACAGGGGATTGCAGTGGTTGCCGCATCGTTGCCTGCTCTCGCGTGTGTCACAGAGTCGCAGTGCGACACGATGTCGCACTCTGGGGCGGCGAGCGGTCCAGATCTGTGGGATCTGCATCCGGCGACGTCGCCGGGCGCGAGCCTAGGACTCGGTTTCTGGGTCGTCGTTGCCTTCGGGGCTCTCGCCCATCCAGCGCTGGATCGTGCGACGGTTGATGCCCAAGAGCGAGGCTGCGCGCTTTTTGTTTCCGCCGCTGCGCTCAAGCACGTGGGCGACGTATGCGCGGTCTAACTGATCGAGGGTCATCAGTTCGTCTGCTGCGCGTTCAAACAGCGTCCGTTGTCGCTCAGCAGTGACATGCTCGGGGAGATCATCGAGGGCGACGAGCTCGTCGCGGGCCAGCGCGACCGCGCGCTCCATCGCGTTCTCGAGCTCGCGTGCGTTGCCGGGCCACGGGTACTGCTCAATGCGCTGTGCGGCGGTCGTGCTTAGCCCGCGAACCGCTCGGCCTGCGCGTAGCGCCGCGCGAGCCAAGAAGTGTTCGGCCAAAGGCAGGATGTCGTCACGCCGGTCTCGCAGCGGCGGAATCGAGATCTCGATCACCGCGAGTCGATAGAACAAATCCTCTCGAAACCGCCCCTCGCGCACCATCGCGCGCAGGTCGTACTGAGTTGCCGCGACCACACGCACGTCAAACGGGATCGAGCGTGATCCGCCCACAGGACGCACCTCGCGCTCGGCCAGCACGCGAAGCAATTTGGGCTGCAACGCGAGTGGCAAATCGCCGATTTCATCGAGCAACAGCGTCCCACCGTCGGCCTCTACAAACATGCCGGGCCTGTCCGTTCGTGCGTCCGTAAACGCGCCCTTGACGTGCCCAAAGAGCTCGCTCTCGAGCAGCGCATCGGGGACCGCAGCCATGTTGATGCCAACAAACGGACGATTGGCCCTGCGCGATCGCTGATGCAATGCGCGGCTGATCCGCTCTTTGCCGCTGCCACTGGGTCCGGTGATCAACACGGTGGTCGTGCCGTCGGCCACACGGTCGACCAGCGCCAAGATGTCCGCGAGCGCACGCGAGTGGCCTACGATCCCATCGCGGCTCGCGTGTTCGGCGAGCTGCTTGCGCAGTCGATCGACCTCGCCACGCAGCGATCGCGCCTCGATCGCGCGCTGCAGCGCTGCTCGAAGGGTGTGAGGATCTACCGGCTTCGCCAGGACGTCGTAGGCACCTGCGCGCATGAGACGCACCGCCACGTCCATCGAGCCGTACGCGGTCATCGCGACGACTGCAGTCTTGGGATCTAGCGCGCGCGCATGGACAATGATCTCCGAGCCGTCGCCGTCGGGGAGGCGAAAATCTGTAATAACGACGTCGGTGTCGGCTTCGTCGAGCGCACGTTTGCCTTCGGCCACCGTGGTCGCGATGCGAGGCGCGTAGCCTTCGCGCTGCGCCAGGGCCGACAGCACCTCTGCGAGGGGGAGCTCGTCTTCGACAATGAGCAGGCGACTTGCGCGGGGTCGAGGCGACTCGATCTCGATCTTCACTGCGAGTTTGTACCGCGATTGTGCAAGGCTCGTACGCGATGATCCGCACGCGACACTTCCTGCGCCGCAAGCTGCTCAAGGTCTTGCTCCCGCCTGTAGTCTTGATCACATCGCTCACCGTCATCGTCTCCGTCGTCACCACACGAAGCGCGCTGCAGCGGTTTGAGCGTGTGGACCAAGCGCTCGCAGCCGAAGTCGCGCGCGCGCATCTGTATGCCGAAGTGACAGCAGGGGTGATGCTCATCGTGGTGCTCGCCGGCCTATCGAGCTGGCTGGCGACCAAGATCACACGAGAGCTCTCGCCTCTTTTAGAGGGGATCGAGAGCGTGAGCCGCGGCGAACCTTCAGAGGTTGTCAGCACGCAGAGTCAGCTAGGTCTCGATCGGATTGGGAGCGCTTTTAACGCGATGATGCGGCGAATGAGCGACGATCGTCGGGCGCTCGAAGAGTCTCAGCGAGCGCAGTCGCGCTTGCACATGCAGCTCACCCACGCCCAAGCGCTCACCGCTGTGGGCCGCGTTGCGGCTTCGATCGCTCACGAAGTGGGCTCACCGCTCAACACCATTTTGCTCACGGCGCGCATGGCTGCCGAAGACGAGCAATGCACCGATTCTCAACGCGCACTCTTCGAGCGGCTCGCCAGCGAGAGTGATCGCATCGGAGTCATCGTGAAGCGAATGCTTCAGCTCTCGCGGCCTTACGACGACCGACCGGGTCGGTGCAATCCCGTCGTCGTCGCAGAGGCGATGCTGGCGTTCTTGCGACCGCAGCTGCTTCAGGCAAACATTGAGACAAAGATCGAGCGCGAAACAGGCGAAGCAAGTGCCCCGATTTCGACTGAGAATTTGCAGCAAATTCTATTGAATCTTTGCCTCAACGCGATCTATGCCCAGCCGCTCGGAGGCGCGCTTGTCCTCGCGATCGCGGTGCGCGATGGGCAGACAACGCTCGAGGTGCGAGACAGAGGACCCGGCGTCGACGTCGCGATCCGTGAGCAGATTTTCGAGCCTTTCTATAGTGACCGCGGAGAGGTAGGCGGCACTGGGCTCGGGCTCTCGATCGCGCGCGACATCGCGGAGCTTGCCGGTGCCACGCTCACGGTTCACGACGCACCCGAGGGAGGAGCGTGCTTTCGTGTGGTGTTTTCGCGCCCCCCGGTCGCGAGCCGCTAGGCCTTAGCCGCCCTGGATCGCGATCCCGAGGCGTTGGCGGAGCGCAAAGTACTCGTCGCTCACGGCGAACGCGATGAGCTCACGCATGCGGTCTTTGGCCGAGATCGGTGCGAGGTCGTCCGGCGTCGCGCGGATGACCGACAGCGCGCGTGGTAGATCATTGGCGAGCAAAAAGCCTACCCGATCTGCGGTGAGATCGACCGCGTTGCTCCAGGTCTTGAGGTCCAATGTGTTGTCCACATTGAGCAGCTTCGTGACCAACGAAGTGAGCTGCTCGAAGGCGGGGCCCACGACATACTCTTTTACGGCGTTCATCGGTTCGATCACCGTGTTTGCGAGCTCGTCCGGGACCGGAAACGCGGGGTTTACCGCGCTGCAGGCCGCAAACAGCCACGCGCGCAGACCGGTCCCGGTGGGGACGACCTGACGCAAGAAATGCCCCGCGCGAAGATACGCCAGATTGTTGCCCACAATGAACGCGAGGGGTTGCGCTGGCCCTGCCCCGAGCGCCGCGTTTCCGAGAACAAATCCAGGCGAACTGGTGAGCATCACGTTGATGCCTGAGTCGTCACTTGGGCGCGCGTACACCGGAGGGACCCGCATGCCCATCGTGCCAGCTGCGTAGTGAATCGTTCGTGCGGCTGCGCTCTCGTGCGTGCTGGGGTCAATAAGATCACTCTCCCCGACGCCGTAGCTCTCAATCGGCTGCGCCCGAAGCGCCAAGACAGCCGGCGTGATCAACGCAAAGATCGAGGTGATCAGCGGGTCCTGCGTTGCGTGCATCAGCGACTTGGACCACAGCTCTTCGTTGACCTTGGACTTGGCCGTTGCTGGCGCGTCTGCTCTGAATTTCTTAAAGAAATTGTCCTCGTCCGCCTCCGCGGATTTCAGAGCCACCAGCGCTTGGCAGAGACACCACGCCTCGTCGGGCTTGCGCGCTGTCGTGTAGAGCTTGCGCAGAACCCGATAGTGCTCGCCCACCGTGGGCTCGGTCGCCAGCACCGCGCGCTGAGCGCGAATAGCCTTGTCGACATGCTTCTTGGGCTCTTTGAGATAGAGCGGCGCGAGCACCTCGCCCAGCGCAAGTGAGCTATCCAGCTCTTGTGCCTTCTCAAGCGCCGCGATCGCGTCGTCCGCGCGATCTGGCTGCTTGGCGAGCGCAGTCCCAAGCGCAACGAAGCCCTTCGCCTGAAGGCCGGGCGCGCCGGCGCCAGTGATCTTCGAGAGCGTCTTTTTGACTGTGGTCTCGAGCACTGCGTACTCTTTGCGGCCCACACGCACTTCGACGAGTCCCTCGAGGGCACGCGTAGATCCCGGCTCAAATTCCAGGGATTTCTCGTAGTAGGTCGCTGCCTCTTCGGAGCGATTGAGCTGCTGATGGCACAGCTGCGCCGCGGTGAGATAGTAGCGCGCGAGCTGGGTCGCGTCGTCGACGAGGTCCGCCATGCGCAAGATCACCTCGACCAAGCGTCCCCAGTCTTGGCTCTCGGTGTAGAGCTGCATCAGCCGCATCAGCAAGCGACGGTCATCGGGCCGCGCCTCGAGCGCGCTCATAAACGCGCGACCTGCTTGCGCCTTGTCATTGAGCTTCGTCGCGTAGAGCTCACCGAGCTCGACAAACAGGTCTGCTCGGACGTCGGTGCCAGCGCTCTCTGCGCGCTGACGCTTGACCTTGGCGACGTCCTCCCAGCGGCCCTGCTGCGAGTACACATCCACCAGCGCGTCGACTGCGTCGGCGTTTGCGCCGTCCAGCTCGACCGCACGGATGAGTGACCGCAACGCCGCAGCACCATCGCCAAGCTTCGCTTGCGCGCGACCCAGACGCGTCAGAATGCGCACCCGAAGCTCCGGGCTCAGCGCGTCATCGTGCTTCGCCAACAGCGCTTCGTACTCGGTGCGCGCTTGCTCGTGACGCCCAATCCCGAAGGCCGCGTCTGCCACCGAGGACAACACGGCGACGTCGCCGGGTGCGAGCTCTCGTGCACGAGAGAACGCCTCAAGCGCGCTCGCTTCGTCACCGGACTTGGCGAGCGCTTCACCGTGGCGCAGGACGATCCGAAGACCCTCTTCGCGTGGCAAATCCTTGGCACGAATCGATCGCGGCCCAAGCAACTGCGCGGCCTCGGCGAACTGCCCTTGATCAAACCGCAGCTCACCCAAGAGCGCTGCGGCCTCGTCGTTGGTCGAGTCCAGGAGCACGGCCTTCTGCGCACTCTCCAGAGCCTTCTCGCTGTCCTTGACGCGGTCGCGATAGATCTTCGCGACTTCACCCCAGAGCTTCGCGCGCTGGTTGGTGCCGTCGGCTGCTTCGATCTCTCGCTGCAGCATGTCGATCGCACCCTGCGCGTCGCCACGCGAGGCGTAGAGCCCGCGCAATCGCGACGTCGCCGGAGCGTAGTCATCCACGAGATCCAGCGCGCGTTTGTAGCGCTCGATCGCTGCGTCGCTCGCCCCGCTCTCTTCAAGAATCCGTCCTGCACGGACCAGCGCGTCTGCCTTCTCGGCGGGGCTCTTCGCGAGCTGCGCGACGGCCTCGAGCGCTTCGGCGGCACCTGTCGAGTCGCCGGCCATCGCGCGAGTCTTCGCTGCGCCTTCGAGCGCGACGATGTTGTTTGGGTCCGCCGCGAGCGCTTTGTCAAAAGCCTCGCGAGCCTTGTCGGCGAGGTTCAGGGGGTCGAGCAAGGTGCGCCCACGTTGCGCGTGGAGATCGGCTTTGCGCTCTGTCGACTCGACGATGTCCGCATGGCGCCCAAGGAGCTCTACCAGCGCGTCAAAACGGCGCGTGATGCGGTAGAGCCGTGAGAGCCCCGTCATCGCTGCGTCGTTGCCCGCATCGATCGCCAAGACCTGCTCAAACGAAGAGGCCGCTTTGGCGTGGTCGACAAACTCTTCTTCGTAGATCGCGGCGATACGAAGGAGCAGGTCCATCTTCTGCCTGGGCGTGCTGACGACCTCAAGCTGCGCTTCGAGCACGCTCAAGAGCTTGTCGTTGGCGCTGGTCCGCGCATAGAGACGCTCAAGGCCCTTGAGCGCGGCGATGTTTTTGGGGTCTTCGACGCGCGCTTTTTCGTAGAAAATCGCCGCCTTGTCGTCGTCTTTGAGGCGATCTTCGTAGCTCTCAGCCAGCTCACAGAGCGCCTCGCTCTTGGCGCTCCCCGCGAGCGACTCGGCCTTCTTTTCGAGCAACGAAATCAGCCCACGGTGGTCGTCTGTGCTCAGGTAAATCCGCTCGAGCACCTCAAGCGCGGTCTGCTGTGCTGGGTCTTGCTCAAGCACACGCTGCGCGAGCTCACGAGCACGAACCAGGTCGCCAACCTTCGACTCAAGCACGTCCGCGCACTCTGCTCGGAGCGTCCTCGCGCGCTCGGGCTCGCTCTGCAGCTCGGCGCGCTTTGCAAGCACCGCGACCAGCTCGGGCCACTGCGCGGCTTTGCGATAGACAGCCTCTGCGCCTTCGAGCGCGTCGTCTCGATCGGGGTCCAACGTGAGCGCTTGCGAGAAGCAATTGGCCGCATAATCTGGCCGCGAAAGCTTCTCTGCGTACCAACGACCCGCGAGCACATAGAGCCTCGCCGCTTCGGTCTTTTCTCGGTTCTGTGCGCTCTGAGAGAGCGTGCTCAGGACCTCATTCCACTTCGCCGAGTCAGAGCCCGCGAGGCGCTCGACCTCTTGCGAATACTCGTCTACCGACGGAGCGCTCGTGAGGGCCTCGGTGGCGGCGACCAGCGCGTTCTCGTTGTCCGAGAGCTCTTTTTCGTACACACGCGCTAGCTCACGGTAGATCTCTGCGCGGCGGTCTGCGCTCTCGGCGACCTCGGCCTCTTCGAGCAGGATCTCTGCGCGCTCTTCGGGAGTCGCCAAGGCGCGACGTAGCTCCGCGACCTTGCTCTTTGCGACCGCGTCGTCTGCGTCAATCTCGACGAGCTTCTCGTAGATCTCACGCGCTCTGGCCAGCTCTTTGAGCTCGACATGTGCGATACGCGCGGCACGGTAACCAAGGGATTTTTTAGCTGCGGTGTCGCTCGTCTTGTTCATCACTTCGACGACGGCGGCGAGCACCTCGCTCCACGCCACACCGTGTCCGCCCGCTTGCTCTACAGCCGTCGCGCGCTCGTCGTCGTTGGGCTGCTCGTTGAGCGCGCTGCATCGCTCGGCGAACTGCTCAGCGGTCACGTCAGGGAGCTTCTTGCCCGTCGCGGCCTCGACCAGCGCGTCGACAAAGGCCGTGGCGGACTCGTACCGCGCGGCAGGGTCTGCGCTGAGCGCACGCGCGATCACGGGGTCGACGTCCTTGATCACCCACCCACGTGGAGCCACCTTGGACGGCGCGTCAGGCGTGCTGGACAGATGCGAGAGAAGCAATTCGATGGGCGAATTCGCAGTAAACGGCGCTTTGCCCGTGAGCACTTCGTAGGCCAAACATCCCAGCGCATACACGTCGCTTCGCACGTCGGCAGCCGAGGCGCTTCGTGCGCGCTCGGGTGCAATGTTGCGCGCCGAACCTACCAGAACAAGCAACGACGCCGAGTCCATCGCGCCGCTACGCGCCGCGGCCAAACGGTCGACCGCGAAGTCCACCAGCACGCCCTGAAGCTGTCCCTCGCGGCGAACCACGACGACGTGCTCTGGGCGGATGTCCGAGTGCATAATCCCAGCCCGATGTGCGGCGTCGAGACCTGCTGCGACCGACTCCAGGAGGGTCTTCGCTTCGTTGATGTGCATGGCCCCCGTGCGGCCAATGCGGACACTCAGAAACTGCCCATCGATCATCTCGCTCGCGAGATAGGGACGACCATCGGGCAGCGTGCCCGCGGCCAGAATCTTTTGGACCGAAGGGTGGTCGACACGTTTGAGCGCGCGCTGCGCGAGCAAGAAGCGCTGCAGGCCCTTGCGATCGCGAACCTTCGCGTCACGCAGCACCTTAAGCGAGACCTGCTTGCCCTCGTGCGCGGCCATAAAGACCGCACCAAAACCCTCGTCGTTGAGCTTCTTCTGGATACGAAAATTCGCGACCGTCATCCCAGGCTGTAGGTCGTCCATGGGCTTGCCGTCGAAGACCAAATTCAAACGCGCCTGCGCCGTGGGGTCCGTGAGAATCACGGCGTCGGCGAGGGCCTCAAGCGACTCATCACGAGCACAGCGATCAACCAACGCACGCGCAAATGCGGCCTTGCTCGTCGCGCCTCCGACGTCGTGTGGATCCAATGCCAGCAGCTCTTGAGCCATCTGTTGCATCTGTTCGAGGTCGTAGGCTCGTTCGAGCTCGGCTCGAAGCACATCAGCGGGTGCAGAAGACATCGCGGTGAAGACTCCTTTGGGTCGATGCACGGTTGCATCGTCGGCAGACACATCTCATGGGCCACGCGAGACGTTGGTGACCCAATCGCCGCGAAGCCTATAACGCCAAGCCGATTGGTAGAACGCTAGACCGCACACGCCGGCCCACGAACGACAGAATCAAGCCCCAGTTGTCACGCAGTGGTACCCTCCTCGGCTGTGCACACGTTCACTCGCTCGCTTCGAGCTCGATCGCGATTCGCTGCTGTTTTTGCTGTCGCGATGTGCGCATCGGGCGCCGCGTATGGCAACGGGCGGTTTCCTGCAGCGCAGCTTATCCACGTCTCTACCGACCAACGCAGCGTCGCGCTTCGCGTCACGTTTGGCTTCATGATCAGTGAAGACGGTGGGCAAAACTTTTCGTGGCTCTGTGAAGAGGCCCTCGGATACGGGGGTGGCGTCTTTGATCCGCCCTTTGTGCTCGACGCAAATCAACGCCTGCATGTAGCCCTCCCTGACGGTCTCGCGCGACTCGAACGTGACCGCTGCAGCACCCGCCGCGACCCCGGCTTAGAGTCGCAATTTGTCATCGATCTTGATCGTACACGCGACGGTCAGACCGTCTTCGCGGTGACCTCATCGGGAGCTCCCGGCGCGCGCAATTACGTCTACCGCGCAGGCACATCGTCCGAACGCTTCGAGCCCCTCGGAGCGGGCTTTGCGTCGGACACGCTCTTCGAGACGATTGAGCACGCGCCGAGCGATCCACAACGGATTTATCTCACCGCGGTGCGCAATTCTCCTCGCAGAGTGATCTTTCTTCGGAGCTCCGACGGAGGCGTCACCTTCGAAGAGACCTCGCTCGATTCTTTCAATGTCGACGATGGCTACATCGCCGGGGTTGACCCCACCAACCCCGATCGGGTCTACGTGCGCGCTCCGCTTCGAGACGTGATCCTCCCGGACGCAGGGGCCAACGCCTCGCCCACCGCGTTGCTCGTGACAGACGACGGCGGTAGGACCTTTCGAGAGCTCGTCCGCTCTGTGGGTGCCATGACCGGATTTGCGCTCAGTGACGACGGCGCGACGCTCTTTTTTGGCACCCAGCACCTCGCAGATGGCCTGCAGCGTTCGCGCAATCGCGGCGTGACTTTCGAGCGCGTCGCGGGTGTTCACGTGACCGGTCTTCGCGTGGCGACCAACACGCTGTGGGTCGCAGCCAACTGGGTGCTTGATGGTTTTGCGCTCGGCCGGAGCGTGGATCAAGGCACAACCATCGTCCCCGCGATTCGCTCTTTCTGCGACGTGCAAGGAGCGCCAGCGTGTGGCCCATCGACCGACGTGACCGCGCTATGCGGCGCCCGTTGGCCCGTCTTTCGAAGCAGCAGCCTCGCGTGTCCGATCAGCCCCGCGGGCGACGCAGGCGACGCGGGCGACGCGGGCGCATCGCCCATCATGGACGGCTCCACCATTGACGATCGAGGCACCAGCGGTCCACCAGGCTCTTGCCGATGTGCCATCCCCGCGGTTCCCTCGCGCTCGACACGCGGTGCCCTTTGGCTCAGCGCGCTGTCGCTCGCGCTGTGTGCGACTATCGCGCGCTCGAGGGCTTCTGCGCCTGCGTGACCTGATCCCACTCGCTCTCAAACGCCGCGAGCTGCGAGCGCACGATCTCGAGATTCTTGGTGTTCACGTCGTTCTTTACGCCGCGATCGATCGCAGCCATCTGCTTCTCGATCTCGCCAAGCAGGTCGCACATCACGCTCAGGCGATCGCGATCCACCGTGCGACGGTCCTTGTTCGCGTAGCGCTTGCGGTACTCTTCAAAGACCTCGTTCGCGGCGCCGCCGAGGGAGCCCGCGAGATCATCGAGCTTTGTCTCAGCCTTTGCCTTACGGATCTCTTCAAGCTCGCCTCGGTAGACCTCAAGGTTGCCATCGATCACGGCGATGTTGTCTTTGTTCGTCTGCGTGACGCTGTCGACCTTGGTGAGGTCCTCCATCCGAGTCTTGGTGCGCTCAAGATTGCGCATCATCCGCTCCAGAAGCTCCACGCGACGCGACGACCGACCCTTGCCGGCGAAGTGATCTCGGTAGATGTCGAACTGTGCGTTGGCCACGGAGGCGAGATTTCCCGACTGCTCTTCGTTGGTGCCCGCGCTCGCTGCGCGCGCGATCTCGTCCCGCTCGGTTCGATACATCGCGAGCGACTGAGTGACCGCTTCGAGGTCTCGCTTAAACGGAGGCGCGGGGTTCTTTGCGATGAGGACGGTCATCTCGACCGAAATCTGCGCCAGATCTTCGGCCATCTCTTCGATGAGCCCGAGGTCACGCGTGCCACGCGAAAAGCCAGCAAAATGACGGCGATAACGCGCCATCACAAAGTTAGCCTGCGATGCCAAGGGTGAGAACTGTTCGAAGTCAGGGCCCGCGGACTTGGCCTCGTTGATCGCGGCACGCTCAGCCTCGAGCATGGTCTGTGTCTCGGCTGCGCTCGCGCGAAGCTCGACGAGGTCTTTGTCTTTGGTTGCGTTGGGGGTCGCGTCGACCTGCATCAACACGTTTTTTACCCGTCGCAGCAGGGCGTCCATCTCGTTCATGTCGCGCGTACCGCGTGACTGGCCAGCGAACTTCTCGTCGTAGGCCTTTGAGATCGATTCAAGCTCCTGCTTCATTCGCGTTGCAATAAAGCTCGCCATATTTCATTCCTCATGCGCTGCAGTGCAGCAGGTAAGCCCCACATGGGTCTCACGTGGGAGAGTCTTTGGTCGCTCATTGTGGGCAATCGCCCGAACATGAGCGCGCGCAGTATGGCGCGAAGTCCGAGAATGAGAAGCCCTTCTCGGACGCGTCCTGCGCATTGCAACAGATGTCGCTGCGACACACACGCGCTCACGGTGAGGCTTCGTGATCGCTTAACCCAACACGCTCAAAACTGTTCCCCCAAAACAAATCCCAAGCTGCGCTGCGCTACGCCTCGATCGACACCAGAACGACCGTGATGTTGTCAGGTCCGCCGCGCTCATTGGCCTCAAGGACGAGCCGCGTGCAGATCTCTGCAAGCGCACCACCCTGCGCGATCAGCTGCTCAAACGCGACGTCGTCCACCGGACCACACAAGCCATCCGAACACAGGATGTACATGTCCCCTGCGACGAGCGCTTCGCTTCGGACGTCGGGTGAGGTGTCGGCTGCGGTGCCAAGCGCGCGCGTGATCACGTTGGAGTACCCCGCGAGCGCATGCATCACGGCAGGGTCGTCACCAGCCAGCTCTTCGATCAGCGAGTGATCACGCGTGAGGCGCTCAAGCTTGCCAGCGCGAAAGCGGTAGCAGCGCGAGTCACCTGCGTGCGCGATCACCATCGCGTCGCCGTCGATGGCCATGGCCACGACCGTGGTCCCCATCCCTTTGCGCGCGCGGTTCGCCTGCCCTTCTCGGACAACCGCTTGGTTTGCGGACCGCACCGCCTCGGCGAGCGTTTCAATGCGCGACCCCTCGGGCGCTGTTCGCATTGATTCGTGAATCGTGTCTCGCGCGATGGAGCTGGCGACTTCACCTGCACGGTGACCCCCCATTCCATCGGCAACAAGAAACAGTCCGAGGGCGTCATCAACAAGGAACGTGTCCTCGTTGTGGTCTCGCTCTCGACCGACATCAGTCAACCCGGCCGCGACGAACTTCATCCCCGGACTCGATCCTTCTCCAGCCAATCTTCGCGCATGGGCAGAGAGTCTACCTGACCAATGCCCCCTGAGAGAATCACCGAAACACTTACGGTTGCGATTTCCACTCCCCCTGCCGAATCACCCCCCGATCGTGCGCCGGTCCGGGGCTACTCGCCGCCGCGGTTGTTGCGCAAGAACGTGGGGATATCCAGGTCTGCGTCAGTCGGGATCACGCTGTGGCGATCGCCCTGAGCGCGCTCGCGCGGCGCGAAGGTCTGCGGCTGCGCGGGCGTCGAACGACGTGTCGGCGCGGGCTCGGGGGGCACCGTTCGCGCACGAATGTCGGGGATCATGCTGCTGGACTGCGCGATGCGCGGGCGCTGCTCAGCCAAGGGCGGCGCGACGATGCGTGAAGCGTACGAAGGCCGCACTTCTTCTTGACGGATCACGCGACCAAAGCCCGTCGCGATGACCGTGACCTTGATCACGTCGCGCATCTCGGGGTTGACCACCGAGCCGAAGATAATGTTCGCGTCCTCGTGGGCTGCGTCCATGATCATCGTGGCGGCTTCGTCGATCTCGCCCAACCGCATGTCTGGTCCGCCGGTGAAGTTAATCAAGATGCCGGTGGCACCGTCGACCGACATGTTGTCGAGCAACGGCGAGTTGATCGCAGCGGTCGCTGCTTCAGAAGCACGACGCTCGCCGCGGCCATACCCGATGCCCATGAGCGCCATGCCCATGTTGGTCATGACCGCTTTGACGTCCGCAAAGTCCACGTTGACGATGCCGGTCTGTTGGATCAAATCGCTGATGCCTTGGACGGCGTGCACAAGGACTTCGTCCGCCTTGCGAAACGCGTCCATCAGCGTCAGCTCAGGATCATTGAGGTTCACCAGTCGCTGATTGGGAATGGTGATGAGCGTGTCCACGTGGTTGGCAAGCTCTTCGAGACCCGCCTCGGCGAACTTGCTCCGACGCTTGCCTTCAAACATGAAGGGCTTGGTCACGACTCCGACGGTCAGCGCGCCCATGTCGCGTGCGACCTGCGCGATGATCGGCGCGGCGCCAGTCCCGGTGCCTCCGCCCATGCCCGCGGTCACGAAGACCATGTCAGCGCCCTGCAAATGATCTTGCAGAAGCTGAATGTCTTCGAGCGCAGCTTTCTTTCCGATGTCGGGATTTGCACCCGCGCCGAGACCCTTCGTGAGCGAACGTCCAAGCTGAATTCGGATTGGCGCCGGATTGGCCGTCAACGCCTGAATGTCAGTGTTCGCGACGATAAACTCAACGTCTTGAACGTTGGCTTCCATCATGGTGCGAATAGCGTTTCCGCCTGCACCACCACAACCAACCACTTTGATGCGCGCTGCAGGAGTATTTACATCCTCAGCAAGATCGAACGACAGACCCATCACCGCCTCCTACCCACAAACCACAAACCACACGTCCGCAACCATCCGAACCCAGGATCACAACCCTAACGTCGACATACAACACTCACAGCAACCATGCACTCGCGATGAGTCCCTCGTTGCTGCTTCTGTGTCGTCACGACATTTTCAGTGTTGTGATTTTGCTTCTCAGTACCGTCGAGGAACCCCGACCGTGAACCGCAGCGCTCAGTAGACAACCTCGGAGAAAACCATTTTCACCCGACGCTGAGCGCCGCGGTTCACGTCGCGATTCCTCGCACTCCATGACACCGAAAAGACACAGTCTCTCAGAAAACCTCTCGAAACCAAGACCAGAGTTTTCCGCCTACGCCACGATCACTCGTAGAACCTTCTTCTTCGTCTCGCGCAACGGTCGCGCCGCGCGATTGACCCATCGCCGCAGCCGCAGCTGCAGCGTGTGCGACCTGCGCCGACGTGAGCGTCTGAGGCACCGCGCTGGGGCGATTCACACCGTACTTCAACAGCCCAACGGCCGTCGCGTGTGCGGGGCTCTTCACCATCTCGCTCATGCCACCGACGCCCATCGGTCCGCCACGGCGAACCGGGAGGTCCAAGATCTCTTCGGCGAGAGCTTCACAGCCGTCAAGCAACGTCGCTCCACCGCACAACACCACGCCCGCGCCGAGCAGCTCGCCATAGCCCGATTGCGCGATGGTCTGCTTCACGAGCTCAAAAATCTCTTCCATCCGGGGCTCAATGATCCGCACGAGCTCGTGCCGTGAAATCGATCGCCCCGCGCGGCCGCCAACGCTCGGAATCTCAATGGTTTCATTGTGATCCACCATCGACATCATCGCGCAACCGTGGCGCACTTTTGCGCGCTCTGCTTCGCTCAAGGGCATCCGCAACACGGTCGCGATATCGCTCGTGAGGTTCTGCCCTCCAAGACCGATCACCGACGTGTGCACCAGCGAGCCATCGACGTAGAGCACAACGTCGGCCGTGCCTCCGCCAATGTCTACCAGCGCCACGCCGATCTCACGCTCGTCCTCGGTCAACACGGCCTCGGCGCTCGCGAGCGGCTGTAGGACTAGCTCGGCGATCTCGAGCCCACAGCGCTGTGCGCACTTGGTGAGGTTCGTGATGGCGGTCGTCGCAGCGGTGACGAGATGCACCCGCGCTTCGAGCCGCATGCCGCTCATGCCGACGGGCTCACGTACGCCGTCCTGATGATCGACCACGTAGTCCTGCGGCAACACGTGAATCACCTGGCGATCGAGCGGCAACTTGATATGCCGCGTCTGATCCAGCACGCGAAGCACATCGTCGGCTGTCACTTCGTGATTGCCAACGGTCACAAGCCCATTCGAGTTGATCCCCTGAACGTGGCTGCCTGCAATGCCGGCATACACGGTCGCGATCTCAACGCCGGCCATCGATCCTGCGCGCTCAATGGCTTCAAGAATCGACGCCACGGTGGACTCAATGTTGACCACCACGCCCTTGCGGAGGCCGCTGCATTTGGCCTCTCCGACGCCTGTGATGTCGACGCCTTCTGCGCCAACTTCGCCCACGACTGCGAGCACCTTGGTGGTGCCGATGTCGAGACCGACAATGATGTCTCCTGGTTTTGCCATTGCGTTGCTCCGTGCCTTCATCGCTACTGCCACATCGGCGGTCTCGATCGAAAGTTCTCAGCTCATTTTTTCTCAGTCGCGCCATCCGCGATCGCCGCGAACAGCCTAAATCTTGGTACTCAGCGCGCGCGAAGAAGCCTGCGACTCAAATGCCACATGGTCTGCAATTTCGCAGACAGAGTTCACTTGCTTACCGACCCACACCGCGCGATGGCGAGGTCGAGCTACTGGCCTCGTTGCAGCCTCACGGCCGCGCGCTCCGGGTGCCGATCGCTCTCGAGATGGATCTCTGCCGCTACGAGGTGATTGCGCTCGAGCTCGCCCAAAATCGCGCTCAGTCGTGCCATCTTTGCCCGGTAGGGCCCGCGGCCCATCCAGACATAGATCCCTCGGTCACTGAGCGTCATCGAGAGATCTCCGGTCGCGTCACGGTGCACTTCATCTGCACGTACGCGCCCCGCAAGGGAGCTCCCAGCGAGGTCCGAGAGCAGCGCGAGCGCGTCTCGAACATGCTCTTTGGCCAGCTCAGGGTCCTGCGCAAAGAGCGCGCGATCGATCCCCGAGATCATGGGCAAATCGATCGGATCTCCTGGAGCCAATCGCTTGATCAGCGAGCCATCGGTCGCCACGAGATAGAGCCCACTGGCGCTCAGCAGCGCCGCCGCGTCTCGCTCTTCGAGCTCGATCCGCACGCTCCCTGGCAAACGCCGCGTCACGTGGGCCGAAGACACCCACGGGAGCGCACGCAGACGCGTCTCAGCGCGCCTCGCGTCGATCGAGAGGACGTTGCGGCCCTCGTGGATTTCGCTCGCGTTGAGGACGTCTTCACGCGTGCTGCGCGTGTTGCCAGCGAGCTCAATCTCGTGTGCTCCGAAGCGTGGCGTGCTCACCGCCCATCGATGGACAAATCGACCACCCACGAGGGAGCCGACCACCAACGCGACCATCGAGACGCTCGACGCGATCTGCTGCAAACGCTCGCGAAGCGCGTGCCTTTTGGCACGTCTTTCGTCACTCAGCTGCGCCTCGGTCTCAGCGTTGAGCTCTTGCGCTACGTCGATCTCGACGGCCGGCAAGGGCAACCCCGAGCCGGTGTCATCGTCCGTGATCTCGAGCGGTTCTGCGCTCGGCGCTGTCGAGGTTCGACGTCGGTTTGGAGGGAGCGTTGACACAGCGGGTTCTTCGCCACCATCCCTACTCTCTGCGCTCGCATCTCAGCCAATTTTTGACGACGCTTCGTCGCGTTGGTTCAGGGCAGCAAGTCCAAGATGCGACGACGTACGGGAGTGTCGTTGATCACGACGTCAGGCCGCACGGGGTTAGTGTTCGAGTACGGAACGAGCACCGCGGGGCGCGGCTCGCTGTCTCGCTCGACGTTGACAAATTGCCACCCGGATTGGAGCAACCTGAATGGCGATTCACTGAAGGTCCCTGTCCCTGCGGCCGAGCCACGAACGGCGATCCCGATGGGCGAAATCCCACGCGGAATATCAGGACCGACGCCGCCCACCATCGAAGACCCAAAGCGCCCGTTGCGATCGACGTCGTCGTAGACGCAGATGTGCGCGAAGGCCACCGTCGTCCCGCCGATCATGCCCATCGCCCCCGCAGGGACGTTGGGAAGGGACATGCGAAAGAGCGCGGCGCCGCCACCCGCGCCAAGATTAAAATCTACCGCAGAAGACTCGATAAACTCTGCGCTGCCAGGGACATCCCAGAGCAACGTGACGCGGGGCCGCACAAAGGGATCGGACGTGGCGGGATCGATCTGCAGCGCTTGTCCCTCGAACACGACGTTGGGCATCAACGGGGCCGCGGTCGGCATGTCGCGGACAAACAGCGCGCTCCACCCCTCGCGCTCTGAGCGCAACGACAGCACGTTGGGCGAGTCAAAGACATAATCGAGTGAGAATGCGCCCACGAAAAAGCGCTGCGCGTCGCGGTCGAGTCGACCGCTAAAATACGCTGCGGTCCCTGAGTACCCTTGGTCCAGATCGACGCTCGGATCCGAGACAAAGAAGTGATCGTTGCGGAGAATTCCCCACGAGAGCGCAAGCCGATCCGCGCGAATATCGAGGGTGCCGTTGACGCGATAACGCCCCATCGGATCGGCGGGAATCGACCGGTTCGTATCTGAGATTTGCGTGGGATTTCCCAAGAGTGAGAAGCGAAAGAGCGTCATCCGCCATGGGCCCGTCGGGTCGCCTGGGACGCCCGCGTCACGCGGCGGAATCACAACATCGGGGCCACCCGACTCGGGTCCCACGATCGCGTCCACCCCGGTCGCATCGCGGCCGATCGGCCCGACGTCTTGCTGCAGGGTCGCGTCGCGTCCCACGCCTGTGTCTCGCGTCGTCACAGCGCCGTCTTCACGCCCGCCGTCGTCGCGCCCGCCGGTGACCGATGCGGCGCAGTTCAGAAGCAACAGCGATGCGCCCATTCCGTACGCGAACCGCAACCCAACACGTTCAATCGTCATCGAGGCAGAACATGCCACACTCCGATCACCGGATCTGTCGGCTCGCTTCACAATTTCGACGAGTGAATGACCAACCCCCAATGAATTCGTGGACCCGTTTAGCCTCAGGCATCGATCGCGCGATTACGCGCTCGATAGGCAAGCGCAACCAGCGAGCACGCGGAGAGCTTGCGCCCATTTCGACGCAAGCCAAGCTCCAGCATCTCAGCGAAGTCACTGCAAAATACCACGCACTGTGCGATCCGTCCTCGGTCTTTGAGACCCACACGACCGCTCCGATCGCGCACACCTTCGATGTCCAAGGCGCGCTGCGCGATGGCACACCGCTGCATGACCTGAGCTTCACGAGCGCGATGCGGCCGCTGGATCCTGGCCTCGCGACGGTCTTCGCTGACGAAGACAACGCGAGGGTCCGCACGCGATGGATCGGGCGACCAGGCTCAATGCGCCCGCTCGTGATCCTCGTGCACGGCTATCTTGGCGGGGATTTTCGCTGGGAACAGCGCTTCTTTCCAGTCAAGCAGCTGCGGTCCTGGGGCTACGATCTTTGCCTCGCGACGCTGCCCTTTCACGGCCTCCGCAAGCAGCGTGATCGCAAGGGGCCACCCAAGTTTCCTTCGGCGGATCCTTCGCTGAATATCGAGGGATTTCGCCAAGCGATCATTGATCTACGGTCGCTCGTTACGATCGCCCAAGCGCGTGGTTGCCCGCAGATCGGCGTGCTCGGGATGAGCCTCGGGGGCTACACCGCGTCTCTGCTCGCGACCGCCGAGCCGCGTTTGGACTTCTGCATGCCCATGATCCCTCTCGCGTCGCTCGCTGATTTTACACGCGATATGGGTCGTCTGCCTGGCGATCTTCACGAACAGCGGGTGATGCACACCGCGCTTGAAGAGTGCATGGCGTTGGTCAGCCCAACGCAACGGAGCGCGGTGATCGACCCGGCACGCATTGTCGTTGTGGGCGCCGACGGCGACCAAGTGACGCCCATTTCGCATGCAAAACGCCTAGCCGATCATTTTGGCTCCGCGCTCGTGACCTTCGAAGGCGCGCACCTGCTTCAGCTTGGACGAGCGCGGGCGCTTGAGCAGGCCCGCGCGCTTCTTTCGTAGACGCAGCGTCCTCGCCGCGACTACGGCACAGCGATCAGAACGGCTCGACCGCGCTGGGCAAACAGTGTAGTCACCGCGAAGATCAAGCTCATGTTTCGAGGACGCGTAAAACACATTCATTTCGTTGGCATCGGTGGCATCGGCATGTCCGGTATCGCCGAGGTCCTGCTCTCGCTTGGCTACAAAGTCACCGGTACAGACGCGAAGTCCGGCGACATGACGCGTCGGCTCGAGTCACTCGGCGCGGCATGCTTTGTGGGTCACGAGGCTTCTTATGTCGAAGGCGCGGACGTGGTGGTGTTTTCGTCCGCGATCGTGCGCGACAACCCCGAGCTTGTGGCAGCACGCGCGCGCGGGATCCCTGTCATTCGACGGGCAGAAATGCTCGCCGAGCTCATGCGACTCAAGCACGGGATCGCGATCGGAGGATCGCACGGCAAGACCACCACGACGTCGCTCGTCGCCACCGTGCTCCAGCACGCGGGCCTCGACCCCACCGTCGTCATCGGCGGCAAGCTCAACGCGCTCGGAACCAACGCGCGCGCAGGCACCGGCGATCTCTTGGTCGCCGAAGCCGACGAGAGCGATGGCAGCTTTCTCAAGCTCTCGCCTGTGATCGCGGTGATCACCAACATCGACCCCGAGCACCTGGACCACTATGGATCGCACGAAGCGATCAAGACGGCGTTCGTGGATTTTGCCGAAAGAATCCCTTTTTATGGGCTCGCGATCTTGTGCCTCGATCACCCCCACGTGCAAGACATCCTCCCGCGTATCGATCGTCGGGTGGTCACGTACGGCACGAGCGCGCAAGCGGACTATCGCGCCGACGACGTCGAGCTCAATGGGCCTCTGGCGAGCTTCACGTTAATCCGACACGGTGAGAGCCTCGGGCGGTTCACAGTGCGCCTCACAGGCCGTCACAACGTGCTCAACACGCTCTCTGTGATCGCCATCGCAGATGAGCTTGGGATCGACCCCAGCGTGACGCGCGAGGCCCTCGAGAGCTTCGCGGGCGTACAGCGGCGCTTCACGATCACCGATGAGATTGACACGGTCACGTTGGTCGATGACTACGCGCATCACCCGGCCGAAATCGAGGCCACGCTCGAGGCCGCGCACGCGGGCTTCAAACGACGGCTGCTCGTGATCTTTCAGCCCCACCGATACACCCGAACGCACGACCTCTTCGATGCGTTTTCTCGTGCGTTTAACCGCGCCGATGAGCTCATTGTCACCGAGATCTACGCGGCCGGCGAGGCGCCGATCGAGGGGATCGATGGCACATCGCTCGCTGAGGCGATCCGCAAACACGGCCACCATCGCGTGCATTTCTGCTCAGATAAGTCCGCGCTGCCCTCACTCGCACACTCGCTCACCCGGCCGGGGGACATGGTGATCTCGCTCGGCGCAGGGGACGTCAACCAGGCGCTCCGACCCTTGGCCGACATGCTGCGGACAGACCGGTCTTCATCGTCGCGTTGACCGGTCGGTCAGCTCGCCTGGGTTGCTCGCTCACTTTTGCGCTTGAGGTGATTGAAGACCCCCATCGCCACCAAGAGCGGGCTGGCGAGCACAAACGGAATGGTCGCGGTCACACCCAAGCAGAGTGTGGCCACAAAGAGCGCGTAGTCACTCACAGAGGCTGCCGGTGCAGTCTCCGGGACACGTGTCTGCGCGCGCGTGTCGCGCACGGTTTGCTCAAGCAGCGCGTCGATGCTCTGACCATACAGAGAGGTCGAGCGTCGTCCCCGAACGAACGCGCGAAACACGCGCGACGGGATCACAATGCCCGCGGTCATCCCGCTGAGATTGAGATACCAAGCTGCATAAAAGTCCTTGCAGCCAGCACCTAACTCCCACGCCGAGATCTCAAATTCACCCAGCGTGTCGGTCTGATAGCCCGTCACAATGTGGTGCAAATCGTGCACTTTTACCGCGCGCACGCGAGACGGAAGGTTCGGAATCGGCATGGGAATGGGCCCCAGCTTGAAGTCCACCCAAGCGGCCGTGTAGCCACCGTCTTCGCCAAACGCGTTCGCCAAGAAATACTGTGCACGCGCTTCGCGCATGGAGATCGTGGGGTCGTACTCGACGCGTGACATGAGGCGAGGCTCCTCTCGGGAGAGTGTCCGTGGACCGAATCGATCGGGCCATTCGCAGCCTCAAACCTAGGAGCCCAAGGGGCCAAAAGAAAACACTGATTGAGCGATTTGCTTAAGATTTACGGGCGAGAGCTCGCAGCTCGACCGCGACGTCGTGTGCGGCGTGTGGGCGCCCTAGCTCTCTCGCGCGTGCGTGCATGGCGCGGAGTTCGTCGCGGCGGGCGAAGTGATACTCGACGCGATCGGCTAACGAAATGGCAGTGAGATCGCGCTGTAGCAAGCACTCCCCTGCCCCACGCGCTGCGATGGCCTCGGCGTTTTTGCGCTGGTGGTCGTCGGCCGCGCTCGGCAGGGGGACATACAGCGCCGCGCGCCCCATCACGCACAGCTCAGAGACAGTCCCAGCGCCTCCGCGGCAGATCACCAGGTCCGCCTGCGCCATCGCGCTCGCGACGTCGTCGACAAACGCCGTGGTCTCTGCCTCGCCGTCGAGCCCCATCGCGCTGTATCTCGCGCGCACGGTCTCGAGGTCTCGCTCTCCGGTTTGGTGCAGCACCCGCACCGCGAGTCCTCGCGTCTTGAGTGCCGCGATCGCGTCGGGCACCGCGTCGTTGAGGGCTCGCGCTCCTTGCGAACCACCGAGGACCAAGAGTTGAAACTCGGCACCGTCGGCGTGTGACTCTGTGTGCAAAAATGCTGCGCGTTCTGCTCTCTCAAGAAAGGCTTGGCGCACGGGAGAGCCTGTCACCCGCACTGCGTCGCTGCGAAAATAGCGTCTGGTTTCGTCAAACGAGACGCACGCGCGATGGACCCAGCGACCTACGATTCGGTTGGTCATCCCTGCGATCGCGTTGGGCTCGACGACCACGACCGGGATGCCCCGCGCGATGGCCGCCAAGGTCGCAGGTCCCGAGGCATAGCCTCCGACCGACAGCAGCGCGTGTGGGGCGAATGACTTGAGCGCGCGGGACGCCGCGAAGACCGCGCGAGGCAATCGGCTCAGTGATTTGAACTTCGCGAGGGCTGAGACGCCGTTGAGCGGCGCGACGTCGAGTGCGAGCAAACGCTCGCCCATTGCGGGGACCTTCTTTGCTTCGATGCCGCGCTCGGTGCCGACAAAGAGCGCCTCGACGTCTCCCGTGGCGCGGAGCGCTTCGAGCACTGCGACGCCTGGATAAAAGTGCCCGCCCGTTCCGCCCGCCGCGACCGCGAGTCGAAAGCTCACGACTTGGCCTCCTCCATCGAAGGCTTTGCCCGCAGCGAGCTGGGCCCGTTGGAGCAAGAGCGAGAGATCGAGAGCAAGATTCCGATGGCGCAGAGGTTGATCACCAGCGACGATCCACCGTAGGAAATCAGCGGTAGAGTCAATCCCTTGGTGGGCAGAAGGCCCGTCGCGACGCCGAGATTAATAATAATCTGAAGCGAAAAGAGGGTCGTGATCCCGAAGGCTACGTAGGTGCCGTAATCGTCGCGTGCTGTGAGCGCGATCTTGAGGCCTCGAAAGACCAAAAACGCGTAGGCACAGAGCAACGCGATCATCCCTGCAAAGCCCAGCTCTTCGCCGATGATCGCGCCGATGAAGTCGGTGTGAGCTTCGGGCAAAAAGAAGAGCTTCTGCCGTGAGTCGCCTAGGCCGAGACCCGTCGATCCGCCTGCGCCAAAGCTCATGAGTGACTCGACGAGCTGGTAGGAAATGTCCCGTCGGTGCGCCCACGGGTCCATGAAGGCCTCCCATCGACGACGTCGGTACGCGGTGCCCATCACGAGGTGGTAAGCGACCGGAAGCGCCGCGACGATCGCACCCAGGATGTACCCAGTCTTAGCGCCCGCGACGAACATCAGGGCGAAGGTCAGCAGCAAGAGCACCATGCTCGAGCCAAAGTCTGGCTGCTTGAGACACAGGATCATCAAGAAGCCAGTGACGAGCAGGTGAGGCAAGAAGCCGACCGAGAAAGTCCTGATTTTCTCCTGCTTTTTGCTTAGCGAATGCGCGAGCCACAGGATGATCACGACCTTGGCGAGCTCTGCGGGCTGCAACGTCACGGGTCCCAAACGGAGCCATCGCGCCGCGCCACCACCTGCGCGGCCGAACCCAGCGATCACCGCGATGAGCAGCGCCACGGTCAGGCCGAGCATCGGGTACGTAAGCTTACGAAAGACCTGATAATTGAGACGCGAAGCCACGGTCATCCCGGTCAATCCTACGACCGCGAAGCTCGCCTGCTTGAGCAGGTAGTACTGCGCAGAGCCGTGAGAGCGCGCCGCGAAGATCGCGCTGGCCGAGTAGACCATCACGATCCCAAACGCGACGAGCATCAGGGTGATGGCCAGCAGTCCTACGTCCAGCCCTCCGGGACCCGTCGTGGGGCTGTCCTTGGCGATCGGCCGCGGTTCTGCGGCGTCGGCAGGGACAGAAGGACCAACTCGTCGGTTTGAGAGTGCAGTCGAGCTCATAGGCAACGACCGCGATACACAACCTAGCGAGACAAATCCTCTTCTTGACGAGAAGTGCCAGCGAGGGCCCGCACCGCGGCCGAAAAGATTCGGCCTCGCTCTTCAAAATTCTCGAACATATCCAGCGAACTGCACGCAGGCGCGAGCAGCACGACGTCCCCTGAGCGCGCACAGCCCCGCGCGATGCTCACCGCGTCAAACATGTCGTCTGCGACCCGGATCGCGACGATGTCTTCGAACTGCGCCTTCATGAGCTCTGTGGATTCGCCAAGAAGCACCACCGCGCGTCCACGTTGTTCAATGAGCGCGCGTAGGGGCTCGTAGCTGCCGCCCTTGTCGCGGCCACCTGCGATCAAGACGATCTTGCGGTCGTCGCCGAGGCCCACGATCGCTTTGACGGCGGCGGCGACGTTGGTCGCTTTGGAGTCGTTGAAGTACTCGATGTTGTCATCGTCGGCGACGAACTCCATGCGGTGCGGCAGGCCCGCAAACGCTGTGAGCCCCTCGCGGATCGCGGTCTCGCCCACGCCCAACAAGCGGGTTGCCAGGACCGCAGCCATCGCGTTCTCGAGGTTGTGACCGCCGCGAATCTTGATGCTGTCGCGCGAGTAGTTCGCTCCCCAACGGTCCACCAAATCGCCTCCCTCGGCGCGGACCGAAGAGTCCGCAGTTCCGTAGGTCTCGACCTTCGCCGCGCCCGCCCTTGCCATCGCGATCATCATCGCATCGAAGCCCGGAACGACTGCGAAATCGCTGCTCTTTTGGTTGCGAAAGATCCGCTGTTTCGCCGCGCCGTACGCGCCCAGCGTGCCATACCGGTCCAGGTGATCCGGTGTGAGATTGAGCATCACGGCAACCTTCGGAGCGAGCGAGAGCGTGCGCTCAAGCTGGTAGCTCGAGAGCTCGAGCACGACGACGCCGCCCTCGCGGCATGCGATCGAATCGACCGCGTCGGACAACGGAGGGCCGAGATTGCCACCTACAAACGACGGGACGCCGCTGTGCTCGATGATGCTGCCAATGAGCGAGGTCACCGTGGATTTTCCGTTGGTTCCGGTGATCGCGACGATGTCGGCTTCGATAAACCAAGAGGCAAACTCGATCTCGCTTACGACAAGCACTCCCGCGCTCGCCGTGCGCTCAATCACCGCGAGCTTCGGGACGCCGGGCGAGACCACCACGAGATCGCTCTCAAGCAGCGTCTGCTCACGGTGATCCCCAAACTCTGCTCTCACGCCCTCACGCACGAGCTCAAGCACCAAGTCGTCCCCGAGCTCTGCCGCGTCGCGCTTGTCTTGCATGATGACCTCGCGCGCGCCTTTGCGCATCGCGAGCCTCGCAGCGGCGATTCCCGAGCGTCCAAACCCAACGACAGTGACTCGCTTATCTGCAATCGAGCGGTTCTTCATGGTGTCTCTTGTGGCTCAACCTATCACTTCGCGCGCGAGGTTTTCGCACGCAATCGCGCGGTGTTCGCCGTGCTCTTGCCGTGCAGCGAGCCGTCCAAGAGCGCCAAAAAGGTCTCGATCGCCAGGGCCTCAAGGGCAGGACCTTTGACCGAAAATCCTGCAAATTCACTGCCCAATGGGCCATCGACGGTGAGCGCCGCCATGCCATGGACGAGGCTCCATGCCACGAGCACCAAGCCCGAAGGGTCACCCTCGGGCGCGCCTCCACTTTGCTGCAGCGCCACAATCGCTTGCTGAAGCTGCACAAACGCCTCCCCACCGCGCGCCTTCACGTGCTCGACCGCGCTGGGTGGGCAGTGCTCGATCGACGAGAACATCAGCCGAAAATACGCAGGGTGCGTCCGCGCAAACCGGACATACGACTTGCCCAGCGCCTCAAGCCTCTCGCGAGGCTGCAATCCTGCCCCGTCGAGGGCACGCTCGCCCTCGCTCGCGAGCAAGGCAAATCCCTCGAGCAAGAGCGCCTCGATCAGCGCGTCTCGGTCGGCAAAGTGATGGTAGGGCGCCGCCACAGACACGCCCGCGCGCCGCGCAGCCTCGCGCAGCGAGAGCGCCCCGAGACCGCCCTCTTGCACAAGCACGAGCGCTGCGTCGAGGAGGGCGCGTCGGAGATCGCCGTGATGATAGCTGGGTTTGGCTTTGACCATTTGCGGGCTGCACGCTGTGCATACCCCGTTCGATCCTGTGGGGTCTAGCTTGGTGATGGATCTCATCTTGACGAGTGCTAAGTTATGATCTAAACAACCGATAAGTTCGATCACGAACGCAATGGAGAATTGAGATCATGGCAGACGGAAGCAACGCACAATGGCCTGTAATTTCGCTGGATCACGTGGCGCCATTTCGCGCCCCAAGCGCAGCGCACGGTGAGCGCGTCGCCCAGCTTGAGGGCGCGATCCCGACATGGCTGCGAGGCCAGCTCACCCGCACGGCGCCCGCACGGTTCGCGACCGATCACTGGCAGGCGGACCACTGGTTCGACGCGCTCGGGATGCTCTTTGCGTTCTCGATCGGCGATGAGAGCGTGGGCTTGCGCTGGCAAGACCTCGACTGCGCATATGCGCGCGAAATCCGCGACAATCGCAGGGTCCGTGCGAGCTTTGGCACCCCATCCAAGCGCACGTTCTTGCAGCGGGCGACGTCGCCGGTTCCGATGCTTACGGACAACTGCAACGTCAACGTAGTGCCCCGAGGCGATCACCTCGTCGCGCTCACCGAGACGCCGCATCAGCTCAACGTGGATCCAGAGACTCTGCGGGTCACCGGCGCGCACGTCTGGTCGGATTCGCTCGGAGACCTCGGAGGCATCGCGCATCCGTCGCTCGATTCGCAGCGCCAATGCTGGGTCGACGTCGCGGTCGTGCTTGCCGGGAGGCCCAAGCTCGTCGTGTTCGAGCACGATCTCGCTGGGCACAAGCGCAGCGTCGTGGGCTCGTGGGCACCACCCAACGTCCCCTACACCCACGCGTTTGGGCTGAGCGCTTCGTCCGTCGTGCTCATCGCCCATCCGTTGACCCTCCGGCCCCTCAAGATGCTCTTCTCGGACCGCCCGCTCATCGAAAATTTTGTCTGGGACGCCTCGGCGCCGACGTTGCTCGGGGTCATGTCTCGCGCGACGGGCCAGACACGGACTGTCGAGGCCCCGACTGGGTTTGTGTTTCACGTGATCGACTGTTTCGATGACGGCGAGGACGTCGTGATCGACGTGCTCCGCTATCCCGACGCTGACGTGGTCTATGCCTTGCGCACCGAGCGCCTCGCCCACGAGTCAATGTCGCTTCGCCCCATGGCAGAGCGTTGGCGTGTTCGCCCCCACAAGCGCACCGTGGACGTGACCGTGCTCGCGCAAGAGGGCCTGGAGTTTCCGCAGATTCACCGCAAATTCTCTGGCCCTGCGCGCGATCTCTTCTGGGGGACCAGCATCACGCTGGCGCGAGAGAGCTCACACAGCCGGGTGCACCGTGTGTCTCAGCGCGACGGCGAGCGCTTCTTTGCGCGGCCAGGAGTGGTCTACGGCGAGCCGATTTTCGTGGCCAAACCCAGCGCAAATGCGGCTTCTGTGCGTGAGGGCGACGGGGCACTCTTGTGCGTAGGGTCCAAGCTCGACGCGCAGGCGAGCGTGCTCACGGTGCTCGACGCGCAGTCGCTTGAGGTCTTGGCGGACGCCTGGGTCGATGTGTCACTTCCCCTGGGATTTCACGGCGGATTCAGTCGCGCGCGTGGGCTCAACGGAGCTTGAGTGAGCTCAGCGCCAAGAGCGCCAGGATGATCTGAACGACCCAAAAGCGCACGATCACACGAGGCTCGGGCCATCCCTTTTTCTCGAAGTGATGATGGATCGGGGCCATGAGAAACACGCGCTTTTTAAAGAGCTTGTACGAGGTGACCTGCACAATCACCGAGACCATCTCGAGCACAAAGATCCCGCCCAGAAGGATCGAGAGCAGCTCGTTCTTGGTGAGCACAGCGAGCGTGCCAATGCCGCCACCGAGCGAGAGCGAACCCACATCGCCCATGAAGAGCTGCGCCGGGTAGGTGTTGAACCACAAGAAGCCAATGCCCGCGCCCATCATCGCGCCGCAATAGATGGCCAGCTCCCCGGTGCTGGCGAGCGGGGGTAAATCCAGGTATTCGCTGAAGTGAAACACCGCGGTCGGTCGCGACATCTCGACCATCGCCGTCGGAGAGACGTGCATGTACTTCGCGAGCACGGAGCCCGCGAGCGTCGCGCTCGTGATGTAGGCAAAAATCAGGTAGGTGCCCGCGTTGATCATGACGGGGCCGATGGCGAGGCCGTCGAGACCGTCGGTGAAGTTCACGGCGTTCGCGATGGCCACCACGGCGAGCACCGCGAAGATCACGTAGACAACCGCGGGAAGCTGGATGTGATGCTTGCTAAAGCTCGCGAATGGGAGGGCGAGTTTGTGACGAATCGCGAGCCAATCAGCAGGCAAATACGCGGTCCCCAAGAAGAGATAGCCGAAGACTCCGCCCGAGATCCCGAACTCGAGCAAGAGCCTCGCGCGCGCGCTGAGACCCCCCGACGCGTTCTGCGTGAACTTGGCGTAGTCGTCGGCAAAGCCCACGCAGCCGAAGGTGACCGTGACCATCAAGATCGCCCACACGAACAGGTTGCTCATGTCGGCCCACAGGACCGTCGAGGTGATCATCGCGAGCAAAATCAGCGAGCCACCCATGGTCGGGGTGCCGCGCTTTTTGAGATGTGACTCGGGCCCATCGTCCCGCACGACCTGACCAAATTTGTTCTTCTGCAGGGTCTTGATGAACCAAGGCCCGAGCAAGAACGCGATGATCATCGCCGTGATCGCCGCGGCGATCACCCGAAACGGGATGTACCTGACAACGTTGAGCCAGCCGAGAAGCGGAGACTTTCCGCGGAGTCCAAACAAGAACTGGAAGAGCATCGTGGCCTCCGAACGTCAGACAATCAAACCTTCAATACACATCACAGAGGCCCGCAAAGCGCCTGCGCAATGCGCTCCATTCGCAGCCCCCGCGACCCCTTCACCACGACCACATCCCTCGGGCTCAGCCTCGCGCGCAGCGCCGCGACGAGGACCGCGGGGTCGTCTCCAAGGGTGAGCGCGCCCTCAGGTACCGCGACCCCCGCGAGCGCTCGTGCAAACGCAGGCCCCATCGCCACCACGGTGGCAGGCCACTGTGCGCTCAGCTGCGCAACGACGGCCGCGTGCTGGGCCTCGGTGTGATCGCCGAGCTCGAGCATGTCACCAAGGGCAACGTGAAGATCACCTCCTCGTGCATCTGCTAGCTCTTTTGCAGCAACAAGTGAGCTGCGCACCGAGCATGGGTTCGCGTTGTAACTGTCATCTAAGACCATCACATCGGCCTTGGTGACCGTCGGGTGCAGGCGTCCCGAGACCGCCCGAACCTCGCCCAATGCGTCGATCGCGCGCTGCAGCTCTTCGTCGCTCGGCGCGTGGTGCATCATCGCGACGCACGCGGCGAGCGCGGCCACCGCGTCGATCGCAGGCCCGGGACCGAGGAGCGCGATGGTACACTGCAAATTCACTGGAAAATCTCGCCGTACGAGCTCGGCGCTCAGGCGAATCTCAAGCCTCGATTGGCCCTGCGCGGTGGTGCTTCGCGAGATCAAACGCGCGTCCGAAGTGTCACTCTCGCCAAACGACCACGCGCGAACACCGGGCGCAATACGGCCCATTTGCCCGTAGCTCAGCGGCTCGTCTCGGTTGCCCACCGCGGCGCGGGTACATCCCGCAAAGAGCGCGCCCTCTTCGTCCGCCACGAGCTCAAGCGACTGGAGCCCCTCGGTGTGCTCGATGTCCACATTGAGCACCAACGCGACGTCCGGTCGCACCATCGCAGCCAAGCGCGGGATCTCGCCCAGTTGATTGGTCCCGGTCTCAATCACTGCAGCGCGGTCCTCGTGCGTGAGCTCAAACAAGGTCATCGGGACGCCAATGAGATTGTTGAGATTGCCTTTCGTCGCGAGCGTGCGTCCAAAGAGCGCGCGAGACACACTGGCCGCGAGCTCCTTGGTGGTGGTCTTGCCCGCCGCGCCTCCGATCGCCAACACGGGGATCGCTGCCGCGGCGCGAATGCGCGCGCAATGCGCCGCACCGAGCGCGCCGAGCGCCACCAGCGTATCCGCCACCGTGATCACCACCGCGGCCCCACAGTCCTGCGTGATCGGTCGGTGCGCGAGGATCACTGCCGCCCCACGTTGGGCCGCGGCGGCTGCAAACGTGGCCCCGTCCATCGCCTCGCCCTCAAGGGCAACAAAGAGCTCGCCAGGGCCCACAGCGCGCGAATCCGTACATACCCCCACAACGCCCTCAGGCGGGGTGACGGCACGGGGATCGAGCGTTCCGTGGGTGATCGAGAGCAGCTCTGCGAGCGAAAACGCAGCACGATTCTTCGGGATAGGGGTCGCCATTTGAGTGATTTTCTACAGTGGTTCGCGTCGTGAGAGCACCGCCGCGGCCTCGACACGGTCGTCAAACGCGTGCCGAACGCCGAGCACTTCCTGGTAGGTCTCGTGACCTTTGCCAGCGATCAGCACGACATCGTCTTTGCCTGCGCTCTCAATCGCCACAGCGATCGCCTCGCGTCGATCCAAGACGACACAATAACTTCCTCTCGAAGCGACCGAGAGCTCTTGTGTCGTCACCGCGCGCATTTGCCCATTCTTCAGACCAACGACCGCGTCGTTGGCGATGTCTGTAGGCGTCTCGCTCCGAGGATTGTCTGTGGTGAGCACCGCAATGTCCGCGCCTTCAGCCACGGCCAACCCCATCGGAGCACGCTTGCGCGCGTCGCGATCACCGCCACAACCAAAGACGCAAAACAGCCTCCCTCGCGTGACCTTGCGCAGGGCCTGCAAGACGTTGGCGAGCGCATCTGGCGTGTGCGCGTAATCCACAAATACCGCAGGAAACCCAGGGTCCTTCGTGCGCACAGGCTCAAGACGACCCGGCGCGCCGATCGCGTCGGTGAGTGTCGCCGCTGCCTCGCTGAGCGACACGCCCAGCTCAGCGACCGAGGCCAACGCGGTCAAGAGATTCTCGAGGTTGTGCCGACCCACGAGCGGTGATCGAAGTGCCAGCTCGCCCGCGGGCGAGGCGATGGTTGCGGTGATCCCAGAAGCACTAAAGTCCGCGTTGATCGCGTAGAAATCCGCCGCTCGGTCACCCCGCGCTGATGTCGTCAGGAGCTGCCCCGCGACTCCCTCGCGCGCCCACGCTGCGCCGGTCGGGTCGTCAATATTCAGCACGCTCATCGCTGGACCGAGCGTAGTAAACAGACGCCGCTTGGACTGGGCATAGTCTTCCATCGAGCTGTGAAAATCCAGGTGATCCTGCGTGAGGTTGGTAAACGCTGCCACGCGAAATCGCACCGACTCGACGCGCTGCAATGCCAGCGCATGCGACGACACCTCCATCGCGATTTCGGTCGCGCCCAGCGCGCGCATCGCGGCCAAGCGGCGGGTCAAATCGTCGGACTCGGGGGTCGTATGCGCGGCGGCCCAGCGGTGCGCGCCGAGCCGATGTTCGACTGTGCCAAGGATCCCAATCGAGCGGCCTAATCGCTGCAAAATATGCTCGATGAGCCAGGTCGTCGTGGTCTTTCCGTTGGTCCCGGTGACACCGATCACCTCCATCGAGAAGCTCGGGTGGCACCACACCGCAGACGACGCAAACGCCAACGCACGCCGCGCATCTGGCACCACAAGCTGGGGCACCGCGATCGCCAACGGACTCTCTGCGATGACCGCGACCGCTCCTCGCGCGAGAGCGTCAGGCACGTACACCGCGCCGTCAACGCGCTGCCCTTTGCATGCGACAAACACATCGCCAGGCTGCACTTCGCGGGCATCGTGGCGCACGTCACAGACCACGGTGGTCGGGTCGCCGATCACAATGGATCCTGCGATTTCTCTGGCAAGATCACCCAGCGTGCTGTGCGCTTCGAGTGCTTCGCCGATCACGGCGACCGCTCGCCACTCGCAGACTCGACCGACGGAGAGGTCTGGATCGCGGGCGCGCCAGAGCCTGGCTCAAGGACGAGCGTCACGGTCTGTCCCGGAAGCAGTGTCTCGGTGGCCGAGGGCTCTTGCCGTACGACCGTCCCGGCACCGCGGAGCTCGACCTGCAATCCCAGCGCGCTTGCGGTGACTAACGCCCTGCGCGCGGTCATGCCCACCAGGGCGGGGACCGCGACGGGGGCTCCACGATTGGCGAGTGAATTTACAGGAGATTCACGACGAATAGGGGTGGGCACGAGGGGCCGCATCGCAGGGGGTAGCGCGTCCCCAGCGCTCGCGCGGGTCGCGCCCGATCGACGCAAACGACCCAGATAGCGCAGGGTCTCTTCGGTCACGCGCTGAAACACCGGCGCAGCCACCGCGCCTCCCGAGTGGTCATGTCCCGAGGGCTCGTCGATCACCACGGTGACGACCACTTCGGGCCGTTGTGCGGGCGCAAAACCGATAAATGAGCTCACAAAACGGCTGTCATCGTACCCGCGTCCGTTGCGACGCGCTTTCTGCGCCGTGCCTGTTTTTCCGGCCACGCGCACGCCGTTGATCGCCGCCGAGACGCCCGTCCCGCCCTCTTCGGTCACGGTCGTCAGCATCTCGCCCATCAGCCGCGCCACGCGAGGATCAATCACCGCGCGGCCTCCGTCGGGCACGTTCTCTTCGACCAGCGCACCGGTCGCGTCATGAATGCGACTCACGAGCAACGGTCGCAGCAACAGCCCACCATTTGCGACCGCGCCGAGCGCCTGGGCGAGCTGAATCGTGGTGACTCCGATGCCTTGCCCGAACGCCACGGTCGCCACCTCGACCTCGTACCAACGACGCTCACCAAAGCGCGCGCGCGCTTCGCTTGCGAGCGGCAACCCTGTGCGCTCGCCGAAGCCAAAGCGCCTAAAGACCCGCTCAAGGCCGTCTGCGCCGAGCGCGAGTCCGACCTGGGCCGCGCCAATGTTCGACGATCGCGCCAAGACCTGCATCGGGGTCATCCAGTTGTCGGGATGCGTGTCGTGGATCGTTCGATCCGCGATCGTAAACGTCCCGCCATACGTGTTGATAAGCTGCCCTGCTTGGATCGTGTTTGAGTCGAGCGCGCCGGCGATGGTAAAAATCTTCATCGTCGAGCCAGGCTCGTAGCGCTCTGCGACGGCGCGATTGCGGCGGTCCTCAGGTGCACTCCGGCCGACAAAATTCGGGTCAAACGTCGGATAGCTCGCCATCGCGAGCACCTCGCCCGTACGCGGATCCGTGACGATCACGCTGCCACCGACGGCCTCACTCGCGCGGACCATTTCGCCCAGCTCGCGCTCGGCAATAAACTGAATGGTCTTGTCGATGGTGAGCGTTACGTCATGTCCCGCGCTCCCCTCGCCTGGCGTCAACCCCTCGGCAAACACCAGCCTGCCCATCGCGTCACGGACGCCACGAAGCTGTGCAGAGCTCCCGCGCAAGCGCTCATTCAGTGTGTACTCAATGCCCTCAATACCGTGACCGTCGATGTCCACCGCGCCGATGACGTGCGCAGCGAGCTCGCGGTTCGGGTACCAACGATGGGGCTCATTGACGAGCGAGAGCCCGTCGTCCGCGCGGAGCGTGTACTCACGCATGATCGCGCGCACTGCGCTCGCTTCGTCGGGCGACAAGTTGCGTTTGATCCAGCGAAATCCCAGGTCGCGACGCATGTCCTCGACCACCTGCCGGGGCTCGAGCGCGAGCACACCCGCGAGGCGTGTGCCGAGCGCGACGACGTCCACAGCGTGTCGGCGTAGCGCGCGTGGGTTGGCCTGCAGCGACGCGCCATCGACGGTGACCGCCAGCGCTGTGTGGTTTCGATCAAAGATTGTCCCTCGGCGAGGCGCCTGATGGACCTCGCGGTCGTATTGCTGCTGCGCTAGCTCGCGCAAGTGCGGAGCTTGCCGAATCTGCAGCTCGTGTGCCCGCGCAGCGAGCGTGAGAAATCCCACGCCGATGCCCGTCACAAGCATCCCCAATCGCACCTTCATCCAGCGCGCGCGGCGAGGTTCGAGGTTTCTCATCGTGCCCTCCCGGACAGCCGCGCGGGTCGCACGCTGCCACCCACGACGAGCGTGGTGACGCGGTCGGGTTCGATCATGCCAAGGTCCCCCTGCGCCAGCTGCGTGAGCGCTTGCGGCGAGCGCCGCGAGGACAGCTCAATTCGCAATTGATTCGCGCGCTCACGCAGGCGCTGGCCCTCGGTGCGCGCCTCTTGGACGCGATAACCGGCCGCGACGTTCTTAAACCGCAGCGCCAGGTGCGTGATAAACGCCGTGCTCGCAGATGCGATGGACAGCGTAAGCAATGCGATAAACCGAAACGTTGTCATCTGTCGTCCTCCGACAAGAGCGCGTCCACGCGTCGCGCGACACGCAAATGAGCGCTGCGTGAACGTGGGTTGCGAAGCTGCTCGCTCTCGGATGGATCGATGGGCTTTTTGGTGAGCGGCACCAGCGAGGGGTCCTCGCGAAAGGCCCACTTGACCTGTCGATCTTCGAGCGAGTGAAAAGAGATAATCGCTGCAATTCCGCCCATGGTCAGCATATTGGGCAGCGACGCCAGCATGGCTTCTAGCTCGCCAAGCTCGTCGTTGACCGCGATTCGCAGGGCCTGAAACGTGCGGGTCGCTGGGTCTGCCGACTTGTTCTTGCCGAAGCGTTTGGGTCCGAGGACTCGGTAGACCGCGGCGGCGAGATCCCCCGTGCGCAAGAGCTTTCCCTCGTCTCGGGCGCGCAAAATCGCACGCGAAATCGGCCTAGATGCACGCTCATCGCCGAGGGTAAAGAGCAAGTCTGCGAGCTCTTTTTCATCGAGCCGATCAATGAGCTCTGCCGCGGTCTCGCCACGCGACGTGTCCATCCGCATGTCGAGCGGACCGTCCGAGCGAAAGCTCATCCCGCGGGACGGATCATCGATCTGGGGAGACGAGATGCCGAGGTCCGCGATGACTCCATTCACCTGCGAAATACCTAGTGAATCAAGCACCGATCGCGCAGCCGACATCCTTGCATCCACGATGGTGAGGCGGTCGCCAAAGCGTTGCAACCGTGCCGCTGCGGCCACACGGGCTCGAGGATCTCGGTCGATCCCGATCACTCGCCCGCTGGGTCCGCATGCCTCAAGAATGGCCTCGGTGTGCCCGCCGCCGCCGAGCGTGAGATCGAGGTAGAGCCCGCCGTCGCGTGGCGCGATCGCGAGGCACACCTCGTCACGCAGCACGGTGACGTGTTCAAACGCGCTGCGGTTCGTTGCGCTGTCGGTGGTTGCTTCGTCGTCGGTGACCATGGGAGTTGCCGTAACTCCCGCTCATCGAACATTTTGTCGCCTTGGGTCAATTAATCGACGAGCCCCGGACTGCGCTACACTGCGCGCTGTCGTGAGCGAATCAGCCGCTGAGCCTCAACCATCCCCTGCCCCACCCATCGAGCAGCCGCTGGCGAACGATCCGTCCGAGCAAGAGCCCCTCGAGCTCGCTTGGAAGCGCGCCGTGGAGAGCTGGGACGACCCCGCCGCGCACCGTGCGTTTGTCGCGTTGGCCTCGGCAATAGACCAGCTCAACGTCGCAGCCAGCCGCTATCGCGCAGCCAAAGAGACACAGAGCGAACCCATCGTGGCGGGCTACCGAGTGCCCGGCGACCGAGCGAGCCGTGTCGAGATCGCCGACCGAGGCCTGCAGTTGGTCCTCGCTCAGGCCCTCGCGCGCCTCGATCGCATGCCTCGAACGCGCCGCGCGCGACCAGGACAATGGATGCTCCCGGTCGCCGCGCTCATGATGCTGCTCGGGCTGAGCTTTCTTGGCAAAATCATGACTGGTCGGTCAGTGTTTACGTCGCTGCCGGTGATCGCGCTCGAGATGCTGGTGGTGGCGATCATCCCTTGGGGTCGGTTCAGCGCAGGTCATCACGAGTGAGATGCAGCGCCAACAACGCGAGCGTGACCCTGCGCTTTGCATATTGTGGCGCCGCCGGAGTCGGAAAGACCAGCAATTTGGCCGGGCTCCACGCGCGTAGCGTGCACACCTCGCGCAGCCACCTCGCGCGCCTGGCGTCACGCTCAGACCGGACCGCGATCTTTGATCTCAGGCTCGAAATCCCGCACGCACCCAGCGCGCTGAGCATTGAGCTGTGTTGCGTCTCGGGCGAGGCCAAAGATCCCAGCACACACCGCTGGCTGCTGCGCAACGCCGACGTGATCGTGTTTGTCGCGGACTCGCGGATCGCGGCGGCCCAGTCCAACGCGGATGCGTTTCTTGCGCTCAAGACGCACCTCCGATCGGTCGGAATGGACCCCCGCCAGGTGCCGATGGTGATCCAGTTTAACCGACAAGATGAGCCAAAGATTCGCAGCTCGACCGAGCTCCTTCATCTCGCCAGCGCAGGGCGCGAGCGGGTGTTTCTTGCGTCAGCGGCGCAGGGACGCGGGATCGTCGAGACTTTCGTCGGCGCGATGGATGTGTTGCTGACCTCTGTCGCAAACGAGCGAAGCGGACCCGAGGTCTTGCGCTCCCACGCTGCACAAATCCGTGCGCAGACCGCGGCGCTGATGACCTCGCCAGACTAGTGCGCTCCCAACGAAACTCCCAACGCTTCATCGATCGCGCAAGACGACGCTTATGCAGAACACACTCCAGGCCCTCGCATCTCTCGACGCGTTTCTTGATGCCGAAGCGGTGCGAGTCGCGCTGCGTGATTTGTGGCCGCCCGACGCATGCGCGCTCACGGTCGTTCGTGAAGATGGCAGCACGTGGATCGGGCTCGATGAGCCGATTGGACCTTACGCCCTGTGTCAGCTGGTCGATGGCTATGAGTCGACCCGCTCGGCGTGTGAGTCGCTTGTGCAGCTCACGTTGCGCGGGGCCATCGCGCAGCGGAATGTCGTGACCGAGCAGTGTTTTACCGGGGCATTGTACGTTCGTGCCGCGATCCGAGTGGCTGAGACCGAGTTTGGTCGTGTGATCGCGGGGCCGTTTCGAGCCCCCAACGCGGTGCAACTTGACGCGAGCCTGACGGCCCTTGAGCCTGCAATCGAGGACGCCCAGGCCACGCGAGAGTTTGCGCTGCTGCCTTCGCTGGATGCGACCGTCGCGCGCGAGCGCGTGCACGTGATCAGAGTCCTGCTTGAGACGCTCTGTCTTCAGCGATTTCGCGAGCTAGGCCGCGAGGATCGTGCGCACGCCGTGAGCGCCCTCGCAGAAGAGTTGGCTCGCAAGAACGAAGCGCTCTTGAGCGCAAACGAGCACCTCCGCGAGCTCGATCGGATCAAGGGAAATTTCTTGGCGACCATCTCGCACGAGCTGAAGACTCCGCTGACGTCGATCATGGGATACGCCGAGATGCTCGGTGAAAACATCGGCGGAGATCTGTCCACCGAGCAGCGAAATTTCGTCCGAGTGATCTTCGATCGAGCCCAGCAATTGCACGGAATGATCACTTCGCTCATCGAACTCGCGCGCATGGATCACACGCGATCGAGTCACCACTTCGCGTCCGTGGACATCGTCGCATTGGTTCGCGAAGCCTCGGCGACGTTTGCTCCCATCGCTCGCAAACGCAACATGGAGCTCTCTGTCGAGCTCGAGCCCGATCTGCCCAGCGTCTGGGGCGACCAAGGCTACCTCCGGCAGGTCTTGCAAAACCTTGTCGACAACGCGCTGAAGTTTACGCCGGATGGTGGACGCATCGTGATCTCCCTGCGCTCGGTCGAAGCGCCGCTTCCCTCTCGCCGCGTCGAGGAGAGCGACGACGAAAACATAGGCTCCTCGGTACTCAACATGCCCGTCCCCGCGATCGAGCTGTCGGTCCGTGACAGCGGCGTCGGCATCCCAGTGTCCGAACGTCCTCGCGTTTTCGATGCATTTTATCAGGTCGATGCGGGGGTGACGCGCCAGTTCGGCGGCGCGGGTCTCGGGCTCGCGATCGTCCGAAGGGTGGTGCTCGCTCACCGCGGGCTCCTCGAGATCGGCGACCCCGAGAACGGCATTGGTGCCGTCATCACCATCACCCTTCACACCATGCAGACCTCGTGAACCTCGAATTCGCACGTATCGCGCGCTTGCAACGCCGCTTTCGCCAACCCCACCCAGACGTGGTCGCCATCGGCGACGATGCCGCGGTGCTCCCCCCGTCCAGCGAGGCGCTCGTTCTCACCGTGGATGCATCCGTCGAGGGTGTGCATTTTCGACGCGAGTGGCTCTCGTGGCGCGAGGTCGCCATGCGCGCTGTGCACGCCGCTGCGAGCGACGTTGCCGCGATGGGAGGCGATTTTGCTAGCCATTCTGCAGGGCTTTTGTTCGCTCTCGAGCTCCCAACAGAGGGCTTCTCCGAGGGCGACTTCGACGAGCTCATCGAGGGGCTCGCGCTCGCCGCTGAGTCACTCAACGCGCAAGTCCTCGGCGGCAACCTCGCACGCGCAGCGTCATCCCACGTGTCCATCACGACCACTGCGCTCGGTGTTGTGCGCGGCCCAAAGCTGCTGCGCTCGGGGGCTGTGCCGGGCGATTCGCTGTGCGTCACGGGCCCTGTGGGCGCCGCGGCAGTGGGCCTGCGCGCCTTGATCGCGCAGCGTGAGGCCGAGCCTGCCTTCGCGCGCTTCGTGCAAGCGTGGCGGCACCCACGCGCGCATCTCGAAGCGGGGTCCGAACTCACGCGAATCGCCACCGCATGCATTGATGTGAGCGATGGACTCTTGCAAGACGCTTCGCACCTCGCGCTTGCATCCCACGTTGGCCTTGAGATCACCTCGTCGCGCATCCCCATGCTCGAGGGTCAGCGCTCCGCGGCGCTCGCGCTCGCGGGCGACGCGTTAGCGCTCGCGCTCACCGGAGGCGAAGACTACGTCCTGCTCTTTACCAGCAAAAATCCAGAGAATTATTGCACGATCGGACGAGTCACTGCGGGCACAGGCGTTCGTGTCGATGGTGTCGAGATCGGGACCGCAGCGCCCTCGCTTGGGTGGGATCACTTCAAGACGTAGGCAGCCGAGCGGCTAGCGAGGCTTGGTGGATTTGGGCGGGAGCCGACTCGGTGGACTCGAGAGCGTCCCTGGTGCCAGCGAGCTCTTTTTAGGCGCACGCGAGTTCTTGCGCTCGGTGCTCTTCGGCGGAGGTGTCGCGCTACGTTTGCTCTGCAGGCGCAGGCGCTCAAGCTCTTGCTCAAACTCGTCTCGGGCCATCCCTGCTTCGCGTGCGGCGAGACCCACGTCGCCGGTCCGATGCACCAAGCGTTCGAACCAGTCGCGGGTAAACGCGTCGAGCACGCGCTGCTTTGCCACTGCAGGATCGGGGGGCTTGGGACGCGCGTTGAGGGGCATCAAGAGCGCCGCGCGAGCTCTCGCAGGGCCCGCTGCAGGAAACTGCGACCGCGAGCCGGTATCAAAGTCGAGCGCGTGTGCGACGATGGCACGGAGGTCTTTGACATTGCGCGCGTAGTCTCGCGTCATCGCGTGGACAAGCTCACCGTCGCCAAACGTCACATCCACCGATGCGATTTCGTGCACGAAATGGCGCACTAACAGGACAAGGTCATCAAGCCTTGCCCGCAAAGGCGGGAGCGTCAGTCGGACGGCACACACATGGGCCATGAGCTCTCGCCGAAGCTTGTTGTCTGTGGGCGAGCTACGAAGTCCCGGCAGCGCCGTCGCGATAATTCGCGCATCGAGCACACCTTCTTCGCGGCGCTCATAGAGGGCCAAAATCTCTCGCAGCGCCGAAGTAGGTGCGTCGCCGACGTGCTCGAGCAACAGCGTAAAAGTGTCCGAACGTTGCGCGATTTGCACCAGCGAGGGGCGGTCCATTGCGTTCAGGCGAAAGTCCACGACAGTGACCGGCGATGCTGCAAACCGAGAGGCCACATGAATCGCTTTGGTCAAGAGCGTGCGACCTGTGCCTTCTTCGCCTTCGAGTAAGAGCGGACAGTCGGTCGCGGCGAGCCGCTCTACGATCCCGAATAGCTCTCGCATCGCGGTCGTCTGGCCCACCATGGGTCCAAACGTGGCGCGATCCGAAATGAGTTGGGGCACCTGCAAGTCAGCCCCGACGAGCTGAAGCGTCGTGCGCCCGATGACCATCTCAGAGCCCGAGGGGAGCACCCCATTCGCCAGCTTTTGCCCAGCAAATTGCGTCCCGCCATCGGAGCCTAGGTCACGCACTCTCACGCCCGCCGCGACGAGCGCCAGCTCAAGGTGATACTTGCCCACGGCTGGGTCACGAAGCACCAGGTCGTTGTCCGAGTGGGTGCCGACCAGCAACGTCCCCGCTTCGAGCATCGCCTCGCGACCACGATCGGGCCCAGCCGTAACACGGACGCGAACGCGCCGGACGTTGAGCGTCGAGCGGTCGTCCGTCATCAAGACGCCCGTTAGCGCGGGGATCTTGGGAGATGGTGCAACCGATGGGCGCGATGAACCCGTATGCGGAGGGGACAGCTCACCCTCGCGGCCTTCCTGATGACTCACGAAGCCTCCGACAGCGCGACAGTATCAAGCATGTGACTCCAGTGCTGAGAGCAAACACGAGCTGACCCAGCAGAATCACACGTCAGTGTCACGACGGATGCTTCTTTGTTGCGCGACGAAATTCCCAATCGACCTCGTCGTGTCATGCCAAGAAACCCTCCGACTCGACCAATTGAGAGCATAGCGGTCTGCATCGCGCACTGCTAGGGTGAAATGTCAATTCGATGAATCCCATCAAAATTCGAGAAATTCTTGAGCGCGTCCAAGCTGGCGAGCTCTCTGTCGAGCAGTCCCTTGAGTCCCTGAAGGACCTTCCGTTTCAAGATCTCGGCTTTGCGCGGGTCGATCATCATCGCGCGCTCAGGCAAGGTCACCCCGAAGTGATTTTGGGCCAGTGGAAGACCACGGCGCAGATCGTCGGGATCGTCGAGAGTATTTTGGCGCGCGGCCAGAACATCCTTGTCACACGGGTGGACGAGGCAAAAGCACTGCAAATTTGCACGGTGATTCCCCAACTCGTCTACGACAGCTCGGCCCGCACCCTCACGTTTCACGCGCAGCCGTTGCCTATCCGTGGGCGCGCTCCCCTCGCGATCGTAACCGCTGGGACCGCGGATTTGCCCGTAGCCGACGAGGCCGCGGTCACCGCGCGGATGCTCGGGCTCGAGGTGATCCGCGTGACGGACGTCGGAGTCGCCGGGATCCACCGCCTCATGGACGCTCGGTCCACACTCGAGAACGTGGGCGTGGTCATCGTGGTGGCTGGCATGGAAGGCGCGCTCCCGAGTGTCATCGGCGGGCTGATTTCAAGACCAATCATCGCGGTGCCTACGAGCGTTGGATACGGCGCACAGTTTCAAGGTCTTGCAGCGCTGCTAACAATGCTCAACTCGTGCGCGTCGGGAGTCACAGTGGTCAACATTGACAACGGTTTCGGCGCAGCATTTGCTGCCTCGATGATCTTGCGCCGAGATGACTCTCTGCCGCACGCGCCTCCCGTGACGGTGTAGCGCAAGAGAGAGCGGCTCGGTGACATCTGGGTGAGCTCTCTCGGTCAACGCGCGACAGGACGGCGCTGTTCGGCTATGGAGGCTGCCGAAAGCGATGCCTCACGACGACCCCTCGGACCCTAGCCATCACCACGCGCCTTCGGCACACGCAACGATCGCGGTTCGAAGGTACGTCGCCGCGCGTTCTGCCAAGGTCGGCAAGCCCGTCCACGATGCAGGGCACTCGACGCTGCCCTCGGACACCCGGCTGCATTTGGACTGCTTTTCGGGCCTCTCGGGGGACATGATCGTAGGAGCGTTGCTCGATCTCGGGGGTCCCTTTGAGGTGGTCGAGAGCGCCCTTCGTTGCGTCGCGCTCGAGGGCTACGCGATCACAGCGCACCGTGTGGACGTCTCGTCCATCGCGTGCACTCGGTTTGTCGTAGAGGTAGAGCCAGGCCACCCACAACGGAGCTGGCGTGACATCCGCGCGCTTATCGAGAATTCCTCGCTCAGTGACGAAATTCGACGTGGAGTTTTGCTGTCTTTTTCTGTTCTGGCCGAGGCCGAAGCGCGGGTCCATCGTGTCGAAGTCGACGACGTTCATTTTCACGAAGTAGGGGCCGTGGACTCGATTGTAGACATCGTCGCGGCCAGCGCGCTGTTCGACTACTTTGGCGCAAAAGTGACCTGCGCACCCCTCCCGATGGGTCGTGGATTTGCTCGCACAGATCACGGGATCATTCCGCTTCCTGCGCCCGCGGTGCTTGAGGTGCTCCAGGGCGCGCCGACCTACGATGCGGGGATCGAAGGCGAGCTGGTGACTCCGACCGGGGCAGCGCTTGTACGTGCGTTTGTGCAGGAGTTTCTCACATGGCCACCGATGGGCCCTGTGCGTACCGGCTTCGGCGCGGGCACACGTTCGCTGGCTGATCGCCCCAACGCGCTGCGGGTGATTCTTGCGCGCGATGGTGAGGCCAGAGCCGACAACATCGCAGAGCCTTCGACCAGCCATGTCGTGATCGAGACCAACATCGATGACGCTTCGAGTGAGACCATCGCCCTCGCGTGTGCAGAGCTCTTGCGTGCTGGCGCGCTAGACGTTTGGACCGAGGCCATCACGATGAAAAAATCGCGACAAGCCACCAAGCTCTCGGCGCTCGTTGCGCGTGAAGACGCGGACCGAATCGCACGCGTGGTGCTGCGAGAGACTACGTCTTTGGGCGTTCGTTTTGTCTCGTGTTCGAGACTCGAGCGTCCGCGACGGATGGTCGAAGTGCAGACGCAGTGGGGCTCTATTCGCTGCAAAATCGCTGATGAAGATGATCTTCCGCCGGTGGGCAAACCCGAAGACGACGACGTCGCGGCGGTCGCACGCGCAGCTCAAATCCCAGCGCGAGTCGTCCGCGAGACGGCCCACGCTGCTCTCCAAGTGCTGATTGGCACCGCACACTCGCTGCCCGAGCCGCGAGCACCGAAGTGATGTATTGCGGTACTCTGCCGCTTTGCGTTTAGCCAAAGACGAAGTGTGCTCTGCGTACACCTCGACGATTCACCAAGGACACGATGGGTCTTACTTCAATGCGAAAACTGACACTCCTTTCATTCACCGCGCTGATCGCTGGATGCCCCCAACCCACCGAGCGCCCCGATGTCACCATCCCCGACGTTGTGCAGCCCGATCGCACGAGCGTTGATCGCGTGACGCCGCCCGAGGCCGGCCCCGATGTGGTCGCTCCCATGGACATGACCGCACAAGACGCGACCATGGAGAGCGGCGTCGCAGACGACGTGATGATGTCGAATGATGCCGGCAATGCAGGCGACGCGACCGCCGAGGCTTCGATGGACGCCGCCGTCGGACCTGCCGCGCAGATCCGCGCGGTCATGATGTCTGCAGCTGCGACGGCGATTGACCTCCCTGTTGAGAACGTCTTGGTCACCTATGTGGTCCCTGCAATCACCGGCGCCACGGCGGGCAACGACCCCGCGGGCTTCACCGTCCAGGCCGACATGGCAGGACCCGCTCTCTTTCTAGAGGTCCTCCCGTCGAGCCTCACGCCCTCGCCCACGGTGGGCGACCGCGTGAGCTTCCGCGTCACGCGAACGCGCGCGGTCAACAGCGGCATGTCACGCTGGGTAAGCACCGTATCGGGCTACACGCGCCTGAGCGGAGCCAACCCCGTGGCGCCCCTCACCCAGGATCTCTCAAGCGCAGCGGACATCGTCAGCAACCTCCCCAACTACGAATACGAGCTGATTTCGCTCACCGGAACGATCACAGACAACGGCACCGCCGCGGGCTCGTCGTTTCAGTCATTCGCCATCACGACGGCGGGCATCCCGACTGCGGACACCAACCTTCGCCTCCGCATGCCCATGGCGCTCTCGACCAGCCTCGGCGCCCGCCAAGGCTGCCGCTTCACGATCGGCCCGACGCCCCTCTGGCGCTTCATCGCCGCTGCGCAGCCCAGCGCCTGGACGGCATCTGACATCATGCTCTCGATGTGCCCAACCGCGATGGACGCAGGGGTTGACGTCGCCGACGCGCGCGCAGACGCAAGTGACGCGAGCGACGTGGCAGACGTGCGCACCGACGTTGCGGATGCAAGCGACGTCCCTGTGCCCAGCGACGCAGCGGACAGCGGCGGATGTGTCCCGCAGCTTGTGATCAACGAGCTTCAATCGCGTGGCGTGGCCGCAGGCGATGAGTTCATCGAAATCTTCAACGCCGGCAGGTGCGCGGTCAATCTTGAGGGTTGGACGGTCTCGTACCAATCAAGCAGCGGAACGAGCGCAGCGAGCGTCAAGTGGACAGGCGCAGCGGGTCAAATGCTCAACGCAGGTCAGTACGGCGTGATCATTTCGGGCACCGTCCCTGCAGTCCCTGCAGGAGTGGTCACCCTCGCCATGCTGACCTCCATCGGTATGGCAGACACCGGTGGCGTTGGGCTCTTCAACATGGGCACGCGCGTTGACTCGGTGACCTATCAGCAGACCGCCGGCGGAATCGCTGCGGGACATCCGATGACTGAGAACACCCCGGCGACGTCGCCGGCCGGTATGCCCGTCATCATCGCGCGTCGCCCCAATGGTGCCGACACGAACAACAACAGCGTAGATTTTGTTGGGACGGCGACCCACTCGATGGGCGCTGCAAACCCCTAATCGCGCGTGCTGCATTCGGCAGTCACTTTTGACTGCCCGCGCGGTAGTGTTCTCGCTCCCATGACGCACTCCCGCGGCTCTATTCTGGTAGTCGACGATGACGCCGTAACGCGACACATTCTCTACGACTACCTCGTGCGGGCGGGCTACGAGGCGATCGTCGCTGCGTCAGGCCAAGAGGCCCTTGAGCGGCTGCGATCAACGCCAGTCTCGCTCGTTTTGCTCGACCTCGTGCTGCCCGATGTAGACGGCTACGATGTCCTGCGGCAAATCCGCGAGGGAGAACACTCACGCGATGTGCCCGTCGTCGTGCTGACGGCGCTCGAGGGCGACGACGAGATCGCGCGTGCTTTCGAAGAGGGCGCAGACGATTTTCTTCACAAGCCCTTTCGCAACGCAGAGCTCATCGCGCGGATCCGCGGGCAGCTCAGGCTCCGAAGCTATCTCTTCGAGATCGCTCAGAAAGAGCACGACGCTGCGGTGTTGGTCGAGCTAACCCAGGCGCTCGCGACGAACCTAGACATTCGTCAAATTTTGCATTCGGTCGTCCGTAAGATTGCAGAGACGGTCCAGGTCGATCGCTGCTCCATCATCGTCGCACGTGAAGGCAGCGGACGTGGCTTCGTCGTGGCAGCGAGCGACGACGCCGGGGTGCACAATCTCCCCATTGAGCTTGAGAAATACCCTGAAATTCAGCAGGTACTTCAGACTCGCCAGCCACTGACGATCGACGACGCGAGCAAACACCCGCTGCTGGATCCGGTGCGCTCAACCGCCAAGTATCACTCGCTGATGCTGTTGCCGATCGCGTTCGAGGACCGCCCCCTTGGGGTTCTATTTTTGCGCGCGATGGACGGCCGCGCGAAGCTCAGCGACCGCGAGCTCGCGTTCTGTAAGATCGCTGCCAACGCAACGGCCGTTGCCTTGCGCAACGCGCGGGTGCTTCAGCAACTGCGCGATGAGACGGTCGCGTTGGACACGCGTGCCCATGCAGCTGAGAGCAAGGCGCGGTCTCTCGAGCAGTACCACCTGCTATTTCGCTCGGCAGCCGACGGGATTATGGTGTTTGACAAGTCCACCGTCGTGCGTTTCGTCAATCCGCGGGGTTCAGAGATTCTGGGGCGGACGACAGACCAAATTATCAATCAACGGATTGGAAAGTTTGTCTTCGACGAAGATCTTCAGCAGGCAAAAGCTGCCGCAGAAGCGTCTCAACGCGGCGAGCGTGTGAGCCTTGATGTTCGCGTCCGACACGAATCCGAGGTCTTGACCTTGTCCGTGTCGCTCTCTCCGCTTGAGAGCGACGGTAGTACCGTGATCGCGACCTTTCGCGACGTCAGCGCCGAGCGAGCGACGGCCCTGGAGCTCTCACGTACTCGTGACTTTCTCACTGCGCTGATTGAGTCGTCACCCGATGCGATCGTCGCGGCGGATGTTCGAGGACGCATTCTTGTCTGGAACCGTGCTGCCGAGCGCATCTGTGGCATGCCGCGCGAGGAGGTCATCGGTCAGCGCAACGTTGCGGCGATCTATCCTGTGGGGATCGCGCAGCAAATCATGGCCCGCCTGCGTGAAGGGGAGTCCTCGACGGGGATGGCCCGCCTTGAGAACTTTCGCACTGAGCTGATCACGCCCACGGGTGAAGAGATCCCGATTCATCTGTCGGCCGCGATCGTCCGTGAGAACGGTCGCGACGCTGGGACGATCGGGATCTTCTCGGATTTGCGTGACCGAATCCATATGGAAGCGCGATTGGCACACGCCCAAGAGCGCCTAAAGATGACAGAGAAGCAGTCGCTGGTTGCGCAGCTTGCCGGGACCGCCGCGCACGAGCTCAACCAACCGCTCACATCGATTATGGGCTATGCAGAGCTGCTCAAGCGGCGTTCGCCTGATGATTCTCACGCCGTTCGCGCCTCGACGGTGATCATTCAAGAGGCCGAACGCATGGCCGACATCGTGCGCAAGCTCGGAAACATGAGCCGTCTTGACACCAAAGACTACGTCGGCGCGACGAAGATTTTTGATCTCGAGCGCAACTCGCAATCGCAAGACGAACCGCCCACCGAGGAGTGATCAGCGGGTTTGCTTGCGACCCGAGATGAATCGGTGCTAGTCACACAAGATCACTGTTTTAGCGGAGATTTACGATGGCAAGAGTCACTGTCGAAGACTGTCTCGAGAAAGAAGAAAACCGATTTGCGCTAGTCATTCTAGCCGCGACTCGGACTCGTCAGCTCATGAAGGGCGCGAGGCTTCTGCTTGAGTCACACAAATATCGCAACAAGCCTGCCGTCTTGGCCCTTCGCGAGATCGCTGAAGGCAAGGTGAAGTTCGCCACGCCCGCGAAGGACGCGGTGGATCAGTACATCAAGGACCAAAAGGCCAAATACGGTCAGTGATCGTGTCGTCTGGGTGTGTCGTGGGTCCGTAGCGTTCGAGACTACGCGTCGCCGTTCATCGCGCCAGGAAACACACCCTGCTCAGCCAGCGCCTCAAGCGCACTTGGGCTGTTGCTCTGCTTCCATCGGTCGTAGAGCTTGACCATGTCACGTGCGGTCGCCCCGAGGCCTACCGCGACGGCGACTTCGGCCAAGACCTCGCTGTAACGCACAAAGCGAGCCCCAAGCTCTGTCAAGAGCTCCGGTGTGGGTCCGTTTTGGACGACTCCCTGCGACGCGCGTTGGTAAGCGAATGACCCGACATGAATAAACAGTGGGCGCTGAGCCTCACGCGCGAACTCTGGCATAAAGCCAACAAGATAGAGCGTTCGATCGCCGAGCGCCCTGAGGCCCTCGGTGCTGCCATGGCTGCGCTGTGCTTGAAGCGCCTCGTCGAGGGCGAGCACGACCGAGCCGGCAGCATCGCGGGCAAATTCGGGACTGGCGGCAGACGCCAAGATCGTCGACAGGTGCGCGCTCGCGCCGTGCTCGGGACTGACGCCACACCGCTCCGCAGCTTCATCAACGGCCGAAGCAAAGAACCCCTGCAGATCGCGAACCGCTTCAATGGACATCAGCGCTCCTTCGGTTGGAGGGAATTTCGCTCTGCCACCCTCGCACTCAGGCGGAGAGCCTCTGTAGTGTGCGTCGAATTGTCCGAAATCCAAGAAATCGGTGATTGTCAATGCGCGGCACTCTGCGTGTCGTGCCGACATCACTTCGTCGCTGCTTCTGCTGGCACTTCGAGCCTGCGAGTGCCATCCCCGCGACACTCCGAAGGATTTTCTTCGCGGGGGTGGGCTTGACATACCCGTCTCGCTGGCTAGTCTGCCGCCCGCCAGCTGGCACTCCGGTCCCCCTGACTGCCAGAAATCGTACGCCGTAGCCAAAGTGGCTCCGGTTCAAAACGAGCCTGCAGACCGCAGAGGCAAAACTACAGCACTCCCCCATCATGGTCACTTAAGTGGTCTTCGGTGGCGGGGAGTTGCGAAGGGGTTGTCGTGGGTTGGTGCCGTCTACCGGTGAGCCAAAACACTGCAACCTGTGCATTTCATCATCCACTACTCACCAAAGAGGTTCAGCCAATCATGAAGATTCGTCCACTCGGAGACCGTGTTCTGGTCAAGCGCATTGCCGGAGAAGATCGCACCAAGGGCGGGATCATCATCCCCGAGACCGCCAAAGAGAAGCCCATCGAGGGTCTCGTGGTCTCGGTTGGACCTGGCAAGCGCGACGACAGCGGCAAGCTCAACGAGCTGCATGTCAAAGCAGGCGACAAGGTTCTCTTCGGCAAGTACGCCGGAACCGAAGTCAAGCTTGAGGGCGACGAGCACCTGATCCTGCGCGAGGAAGACATCCTCGGCATCATCGAGGCTTGATCGCGCATCGCTGATTTCGCACCACTCATTGACTAAGAAAAACAGGAGTTACACATGGCCGCTAAAGAAATTATTTACACCGACAACGCACGCAAGATGATCCTCGCTGGTGTTGACGCGCTCGCAAACGCCGTCAAGGTCACCCTCGGCCCCAAGGGTCGCAACGTGGTGATCGAGAAGAGCTTCGGCTCGCCCGTCGTCACCAAGGACGGCGTCACCGTCGCCAAGGAAATCGAGCTCGAGAACCGCTTCGAGAACATGGGCGCTCAGATGGTGCGCGAAGTCGCATCGAAGACCTCGGACACCGCCGGCGATGGCACCACCACCGCCACCGTGCTCGCGCAGTCGATCTACCGCGAAGGCATCAAGCTCGTCGCAGCGGGACACAACCCCATGGAGCTCAAGCGTGGCATTGACCTCGCTGTCACCGCGGTGGTTGAGGCGCTCCGCCAGTCGGCAGAGCCCACAAGCGATCCGGCACGCATCGCACAGGTTGGCACGATCTCAGCCAACGGTGACGAGACCATCGGCAAGCTCATCGCGCAGGCCATGGAGAAGGTCGGCAAAGAGGGCGTGATCACCGTCGAAGAGGCAAAGAGCCTCGAGACCACGCTCGATGTCGTCGAGGGAATGCAGTTCGATCGCGGGTATCTCTCGCCCTACTTCGTGACCAACCCCGACCGCATGGTCGCTGAGCTCGAAGACTGCTACATCCTCATCTCCGAGAAGAAGATCTCGAACATGAAGGACCTGCTTCCTGTTCTCGAAGCGATCGCGCGTCAGCAGAAGCCCCTGCTCATCATCGCTGAGGACATCGAAGGCGAAGCCCTCGCGACCCTCGTCGTCAACAAGATCCGCGGCACCCTGCAGTGCGCAGCCGTCAAGGCCCCCGGCTTTGGCGACCGCCGCAAAGAGATGCTCAAGGACATCGCGATCCTCTCGGGCGGCGAAGTCGTCTCCGAGGAGCTCGGCCTCAAGCTTGAGAACGTAACCATCACGTCCCTCGGCCGCGCCAAGAAGGTCAAGATCGACAAAGACAGCACCACCGTGATCGACGGCGGCGGCAAAGAAGACGAGATCAAGGCCCGCGAAAAAGAGATCAAGGCTCAGATCGAAAACACCACCAGCGATTACGACCGCGAGAAGCTCCAAGAGCGCCTCGCCAAGCTCGCTGGCGGCGTGGCCGTGATCAAGGTTGGCGCAGCCACCGAGGTCGAGATGAAGGAGAAGAAGGCTCGTGTTGAGGACGCCCTCAACGCGACCCGTGCAGCAGTCGAAGAGGGCATTGTCCCCGGCGGCGGCGTGGCACTTATCCGCGCATCGAAGGTCCTTGAGGGCCTCAAGCTGAGCGACGAGCAGTCGTTTGGCGCCAAGATCATCGCGCGCGCTTCGCAAGAGCCCCTGCGACAGATCGTGGCCAACGGTGGCCTCGAGGGCGCTGTTGTGATCAACAAGGTCCGCGAGTCCACGGACCCCAAGTTCGGCTTCAACGCCGCCACCGAGACCTACGGCGACATGATCGCCATGGGCGTGATCGACCCTGTCAAGGTGGTCCGCTCGGCCCTGCAGAACGCCGCAAGCGTCGCCGGTCTGATGCTCACCACCGAGGCCCTCGTGGCCGAGCGCCCCAAGGATGACAAGAAGTCCTCAGGCGGCGGCGGTGGCGGTCACGGCCACGGCGACATGGACTTCTGATCCACAGAAGCGATCCCACGTGACGCGGTTGGCTTAAACGGACTGCGTCGCTGCGCAAGGGCGGTGTTCTCTCACGAGGACATCGCCCTTGTCGCATTTGGACAGCGCGAGTGCGTGAGCATGCGCGGCGCAATCGCTCGAGACTAGATCTCCATGGTTGGATGCGTGATACCCTCCGGCCGCAATTCGAATGCCAACGCTTCTGAATACGATTCATCGCCCTGGTCCGCTGTCTTTTCTGATCTTGACGTCGATCGCCTGCACGCCGCCCCCTGTGGTTCGTCGCCCTCACCCGTTGAGCCAGCCCAACACGAGCGCCGGCAGTGAGCCAAGCGACACTCCACGCCCCCCAGCGATGGCTCGAGTCCGCGGCGTTGAGCGGCGCCCTGACATCAGCGCCTCCGCTGTGTGCGCTCCTTCGATTACGGCCGCGATCGACCGCCTTCGCCACGGCACGGTCACCCTCCACGGGGAGCCTATTTGCAGCGAAGATTACGACGGTGAGTGGGCCGCGGTGTTTGCGACTGGCATCGCGCGAGAGGCGTCCGAGTTTTGGGTAGTCATCAGCGCTCGGGGCCGCGTCGAGTATCATCGCGTGTTAGACACCCCCGTCGGCGTCCGTGTCACAGCGATGGCCATGCATCGTGGCCTGGTCGCCATTACGGGTCGCTCGCTCGCGACCCTCGAGATGCCCGAGGGCGCTGAAGCGCTGATTAATTTTGCGGTGCCCTTCGGGGGAGATCCATCCCCGCGGTCGCTTGAGCTCGACCCTATGTTTCTCCCACTCATCGGCGTGACCGACCGCGCAGAACTGAGCGCGCGGCTCGCCGTGGCCAGCGGCGACTCTGAGAGCCCAACCGCGGCCAGCGTTCGTCCACTCTTGAGCCGTGCGGCAGATGGCCCCCGCGGGCTGATTGGCGTGCTCCCAGCCACTCAGAGCATCCCTGTGTTGCGTGCGTGGCAGCGTGGTGTCTACGAGCGGGTCGCAGACCTTCACGCGCAGCTTGATCCCACCAATGGCCGTGTGATGGCAGCGTACGCGGTCGCGCACTCGCTCGTTGAGAACGTCAACTGCGACGAGGGTTGGCGGTGTGTTCAGCTGCCGCCGGCTGCGGCGACAGTCAACCCGATGGTGGTGAGCTCGTCCGCGATGTTCAAGCGAGGAACCGCTACCGTCGTGCTCGCTGCGTTGCTTGAGCAACCTCCGCGGCCGGCCACGCCGGCTCCACCCACCAGCGATCACTTCGCGAACGGTCGTGAAGATCACGCAGACGATCGCGCGATCGCGGCGAGCATCGCGTTGGATCCGATCGAGGGCCCCATCTCTGGCGGTTCGCGCGGGGCAGTGCGTTTCGTTGCGTTCACAACGCGCGTGGGCGATCGACGCGCCACCGCGGTCTATGTTGTCGCTCCGGATCGGGCACCACGACGCTTCGAAGTTGAACCCTTGAGCGCAGCGGCGGTGGGTGTGCGGACGGTGATGGTTCGCGACATTGACGGCAACCACGAGCCAGAGATCTTGGTCGAGTCCGCCGCGGGACAGAGCCACGCGATTGGAGTCGCGACCCTCTTTTGGCCTCCGACGGTCACCGATCGCAACACCTTCACGCGCTTGGACGCGATGCGACAGCTCGTCGAGACCGAGTCTCTTGCCGACTTGGATCGTGGCCTTCGTGGCTTTGCTCCCAGTCCATTCGAGAGCGCCGAACAGATGTGCGCCGTGGTCGAGCGTCTATCGGCCTCCACAGGCCGCCAGCTGGCCGCGCAAGCGCCCTCGAATGGGGCGATGGTGATCCGGTACAACCAGGTCGGATTCCCCCTCCAGGGAGCCCAGGAGCGCATGTCGACCGCGCAGCTGCGAAGCGCCTCGGATGCGCAGTCGGTGCTGGGGCCTTTTGCAGGCGCGACCTGCGCTCAGCTCAGCTGCGATCCTCCCCTCGGATACTGCAAGCTGGCCACAGGGGGACGCGAGAGCGGCTACCTTTGGCTGGGGCCGCGTCGTGCCCAGCCCTTCTGGGGGGTCTCGCTTCTGGCGAGCGGCCGTCGCTAGAGAGCCTTCGCGAAGCTCACACCGCGGGCGTGTCGACTTGGCGCAGCAGAGCGACCAGTTCGTGGGCCACTCCAGCGCCACGTCCGTCGACAAGCAATGAGCTAAGGCCTTTACGCACCACATCGATGGACGCTTGGGCGCGCTCAATCTGCGTGCGAAGTCTCGCGAGCTCTGCCTCAGGAGGAGGGCTCGCAGGATCATGGGCTTCAGCGGGTGGTGACGACGGTGACGAAGGCGAGCGGGCGAGCTCGCGCTGTAAGGCGCCAATTCGCTGGTCTCGGGCGCGCAGCTCAAGCTCCCAAATTTCGCTCTCCGTTCGACGCGCTCGCTCGACCTCTTCGACCAGACGACGCTCCAACGCTCGCAGTCGAAGATCTCGATCCTCGAGCTGAGCGACCAGTGAACGCACCAAGAGCTCTCGATCTTCGGTGTCCTGCGTTGAGGTCCCTTCCGCTGTGGGCACGGTCGGCGAAGTCGACGCCTCGGCGACCCTTGCGCGCAACGCCTCAATCTCCTGTTGGCCAGCGATGAGCTCTTCTTCGGTCGTCGCGAGTCGCGTCGCGGTCTCAGCCAAGGTCGCCAAGAGCTGCTCTGCGCGGTTGTCAATCACGGGCTCAACATCACCAAGAACGTCGAGCGTCGACGGACGCTTCGAGTCATGCGAGACCTGCGTCAGCGCGACCTCTAGATCATCCAAGCGCATTCGCATGCCGTTCATTCCGGCTCTCGCCGCGTCGAGATCGCGCAGGACCGACGCGACCGCATCGGACTCTTCGCCTGCGTCTGAGGTCGCGATTTCAAGAGCACGCACGAGCTGCTCAACCTCGTGCTCCAGCTCGCGCGTTCGGCGAATATAGCCCTTGCGCATGCCCTCGAGCTCAAGACCAAGCTGCATGGCTTGATCGCGCGACGAGGCCTCTAGCGCAAGCAATCGGCCGAGGTCATGCTTGGTCTGTGTGAGGTCATCGGTTGCGCGACTTGTCTCTTCAGCGAGCCGAGCCCGATCGGCCTCAAGCGCCGCGGTCGAAGCGCGCAATTGGTTCAGTTCTGCTCGGATCGTTCGCAACGCGCGGTCGCGCTCATCAAGCGCTTCTTGAAGTGAAACCAGCTCGGATTGAGTGGACGACAGCTCTCGCTGCCAGCCTGCCTTGAGTGCCACAACCTGCTCTTGAGCGGCTTGCAAGAGTGCTTGTGTACTCGCATGAGTCTCGGCGACGAGATCTCGGGAATTTCCACTGCTTACGGCCGCGAGACGTGCGTCTGCGGACGCCGCGCGTGCGCGCGCATCGGACTCCGAAGACTCCACTGCGCGGAGGCGCTCAAGTGTCTCTCGGAGCGCTGCGTCAAGCTGCGTCGCACGCTTTCGCTCAGACTCGGCAAGGGCGCGTACCCGAGCCGCTTCTTCGTCGGCCTCGTCGCGTGCGCGCGCTGCGCGGGCTGCATGCTCGCTCATCGTTACCGCTACGCTGGCTTCTGCTTCGCTCCGCTCGTTGGCAGCAACCTGCAAGAGCTCACTTCGGAGGCTGGCGATTGTCGCTTCTTGCGCGACGACCCGTTGATCAAGCTCTGCCAAACGCAAAGAAGCCGTCGCTTGGTTCGCGGATTCCTCCGCGGAGCGTCGCTGCTGCGCGTGAAACGTTAGCTGTTTTACCTCAGCGTCCTTGCGCTCAGCGCGGGCCTCAAGCGACACGACTTGTTCTCGTAGAATGTCGTTCTGCCGGGCCAATTGCTCGGCTTCTGCACGCACCGCGGCGTGCAGCTTTGCGACCTCGGCGCCGCGCAGCGCGATCTGGTTGAGGACCTCGTCTTGGTCCGTGGTCTTCGCGGTCTCGAGCTGAAAGAGCAGCTCTTGCGCAATGTGCTCACGCTGGGTGAGCTCCTCGCGCAGCTTGGTGACTTCGTGCCCGCGCGCGATCAGCGAACCCTCCAGTCGCTTCATGTCGAGCGCAACCGCAGATGAATTCGCACTGAGCTCTGCCTGGAGATCGCGAACGCGCTGACCGACCAGCTTTTGCTCGGAGCTCTGACGTTCAAGTGTTTCTCTGAGCGAATCAGCGTCACGCTTGGCTTGCGCAGCCCGCGTCTCCGAAGAGACCGCGCGTGCACGCTCTTGCTCAAGTTCGCGTCGTAGGTTGTCCAGCGTGGCCTGCTCTCGGGCCGCTCGCGTCGATTCGTCTGCACGGGTCTTTGAGGCCGTCGCGAGCGCTTGCTCAAGCTCCTGCACACGCTCACGCAACGAGAACAATGCCTCGCGTGCGCTCGCCCGGTCCCGCAGGTCTTCGTCTTGCGGGCCTTCATCGAGCGCAACATGAACCTCGGGTGCAGGCTGTGTAGCAAGTCGCGCGGACGCGTCCGGAGCCAATTGCACAATCGCCATCGCGTCCAACGCGAGGTCCGCATCGCTCGCGACGGCGATGTAACGCTCGGCCTGCGCAGGCTCGTCGCTGAGCAGACGCGTCTCAAGCGACACCCCCTCGCCCTCTTGATCAAGTGACGCGAACGTAAAGCCCAAGAACGGACCGCAGCCAAAAAGCTCGGTCTGAGCAAAACGAGCCTCTAAGAGCCGACGCAGCACCGAGGGTGTTGGGCCGATCTGCGCGGTACCAAACGTCCCTTCGGCCAACGCATCGGACGCCACCACGACGATGCCGTCACGACCCAGCGCGCGTCTCGCTTCGTCCAACACGCGCCCAAGCGGAACCTGCGACGCGTCCGACACAACAATGCAGTCCAGACGCGAGCGAAACGCCTCGATGGCGCCAGGCCGCAGGGGCCGAACGACGACGCCGTCGCTCTCCCCCTCGCCACCGATCGCGACCGCCGAGTGGGCTCCAAATCCGCGGGCAAGAATGGCCAATTCGAAGGAGTCAGGACCAACAAACGCCACCCGCCGCCCATCGACTATTGGCGCGAGAAATGCGGTCAGTGATTTGTCAATCGGGCGTGATGGAAGCGAAGAGCTTTGCTGCGTCATGATGAGCTGGGTCAGTGGCGTTCGGGGATGGCGGCGTCAGGGAGTGAAGGGTCACCCAACCGCCCAAAAATTGTTGCGACAACGCGAGGTTTCGCGGCCGGGACGGTACTGTACATCGCCCAGCAGAGGTTCACTGTCTCATTCGCGCTGTGAGGCTTCAATGCCGCGGTAGATGGCACAAATGTCTGGACCCGAAGATCCCCCGACTCGCGCTCTTGAAGTTCATTCTTGGCAGTTTATTGGGCGGACCCAGCGCAAGTCGTAGTATTGTCCGCCCGTGACACTCGAAGACGCGGACGTCGTCGTTGGCGAGGACGCCTCGATCACTCCTCGGACGGTTGCGGCGGCCACAAAGCTTCGGGGGCGGGCGGGCTTCTACCGGCTCATTTCGACGCCGCGGGACGTGCTGATTTTCAGACGGATTGACCCGTCGTCGTCACACCGGATGGCGCTGAGCGGCGAGATCATCGAGCGAAGCACCCTGCTCGAGATCGTGCAGTTTGTGGCCAACGTGGGCTGGACCGGCGAGCTGGTCGTCCAGGGCGAAGACGCGAGGCGCTCGATCATTTTTGAGGGGCCCACGGTGCTCCTCGCGAGCTCCAACGCGCCCTCTGAGCGCCTCGGTGAAGTGCTCTTTCGTCACGGGGCGCTTACGCGTGCGCAGTTTGACGAGGCCGTGCGCCTCGTTTCTCCGGCACAGCGCCTGGGCGATATCATCGTTCGGCGTGGCTGGATGAAGCCCAACGATCTCTACGCCATGCTGCAGACCCAGGTGCGAGAGATCTTTTTTAACGCGCTCTCGTGTGACTCTGGGCACTTCTATTTTGAGCGCGGGCTCGACGCCGCGACGCTGCCTGTCCGTGTGAATCTCGCATGCGCAGGGCTGCTTATGGAGGCCGTCCAGCGCATCGATGAGTGGGCCTATTTTCGAGAGAAAATCCCCAACGATGATGTGATCCCGATGGCAATCTTGGGGCGCTCCGCCGATGGTGACGAACAGGCCGCGCGGCTCCTCGCTGCGATGGACGGGCGGTCGCGGCTCGTCGACCTCGCGCGCGTCGTGGGTTTGGGTGAATTTGAGGCCGCAAAGGCGCTGTTCGCGCTCCTTCAGAATGGCGCCGCGCAGCTGAAGAAACCCGGATCCCCCAAAGAGCAGCTCGAAGAGCAGCTCGAGGGCTTTAACAGCGTGCTGTTGGATATTCATGCTGTGGTTGACAAGGCAGGCGTTGGAGAGGGCGCGCGCGGGACGCTCGCGATGTTCTTGCAAGGTGGCGGCGCCTTTGACGTCCTGTTTGCCAACGCCGGTCCGCGTGTCGACGGCGGCTTCGACGTGATCACCTTGATGCACAATCTTCAGCGCCTGCACACCGACGATCCCGGGAAAGTGGTCCAGCAAGCGCTTCACGACTATGTCGCGTTTGCGCTCTTTGCGGCGGGATCCGTGCTGCGTCGTGAAGACCACCAAGAGCTCGCACGCAGTGTCCAAGAGCAGCTCTCTCAGCTTCGAATTGCGACTGGTTAGTCACAATTTTCTCTTGGCTCAGCTGCCTTGTCCAAAGCGAGCCGCCTAGCGCTCACTCGCCAGCCATTGCAGCCAACTTTCCCCCCAGCGGCGGCGTTAGGGGGCCGCGGTGACTGTCACGGTCAAGGGGCCGCGTGAGGCGGTCACGGTCTCTGCAACGATCGAGTAGGTCCCGGCAGGGAGTCGGCCGGTCCACGGAGCGGGCGGCGGTGTGAAGCTCTCGCGACAACGGCTCGCGGATGCAGGAGGGCTCGCTCCGCAACGATCCTGCACTTCGTACCACCACGTGGCAGCTCCGGTGGGGGTCAACGCGACACTCACGGTGCGCGCGTCGGGGATCGTAAAGTTGAGCGCCACGTCCGTGAATCCGCGTGCGCCGCCTGAGCCACAGATGGTCCCATGGTCGGGGTCTGGGCTCAGCATGGCTGTGACAGGATTCACCGTGACAGATCCCTGCAAATTCGCTCCCATGGCTGAGAGCGGGATGTTCTGTCCGCTGCACGCCTCGAAGGGGGGCCGCGCAGAGGGAGAAGAGGCCACAATCTGCACTTGAAAGCCTGCGCCCGCGGGGGGCACGGTCTGGGTCTCAACGACGACCGCGTAGGTGCCCACGGCGAGCCCCGTAAACACACCTTGCGCCGAGCCCGTGTTGCAGCGGCCGACCACCGAGGACGGGTCGCCGCAGGTGCCTTGAACAACCCACGAATAGGTCGGCGTCCAGCCACCGGTTGGTGTCACGGTGATCCGTGCATCGGTCTCTGCGGTGATGCCAAACGAGTAGACGCCGTCGCGCCAGCCGGTGGGCGATCCGCGAGATCCGCACGTGAGCGAGGTGCCGTGGTCGGCGTCGATCAAGAATGTCGAGAAATCCGCGGTGGCGGTCACCGTCGAAGGTCTCGTAGGCGTGAGCCCCATCGGGATTGCCGTGCGGCATGCATCGCCCGCGGCGCGTGATGCTGGGTCGCTTGCGGTGGCGATCACGGTGATCGGCGCGTCGACGCTGTTTTCGACAAGCACGTAGTACTCGTCGGCGACGAGGTCGCGCATGCCAAACGTGAAGGCAGCGCTGCTCGGCGTGGCTTGGCAGCGGATCTGGCTCCCCGGACAGCTCCCTGTCGCGCCGCCGCGACGACGAACGGAGACATAGTTCACGCCGGTTGTAGAGCTCACGGTGAGATCCACATTGCGCGAGGTCGGGAGCGTAAATCGCAACAGACCGTCTGGGCGTGGGAGCCCCGGATTGCAAGACAGCCCGAAGTCATCGGTCAGGCCCAGCGGGGTGACCATGGACGGGGCGCCCGGAACACCAGCGCCCAGCGCGAGCTCGGACGGAGCCGACGCAGGCGGGCAAGCGTCCCCCGCTGGAAACATCGTTGGCGGGTCAAAACGCAGTGAAAAGCGATAAGGTCCGACGCCTGGAGACTCCATCACGAGGAAGTAGGTCCCAGCGGGGAGAGCACGCAAGAAGACCGTGGGGGACGCGGTCATTCCGCCTGCGGTGACGGATCGAGCACACGCGCTCTCGCGAAAGTTCATGGGGTCGCACGTTGTCGACACCGCGATGGCTGCGCCCACGTCGGTCGTCGCCATGTTGACTCGGACGTCTTGTGGAGCCGCGAGCGTAAACGTGTACACGACGTCGCTGGCCATCGTCGTGTTGCAGCTCAAGTTGTGGTTGTTGGTCACCCCTCGAAACGCCATCGTGTAGGTGCCGGGACCGGGCAGCGCGCGCGGTGTCGCGCAGGTGTCGTTGTCGACAACACAGTTGGCCGCCGCGTCGAAGAAATCAGCGAGGCCGTTGCAGTTGTTGTCGCGACCGTCGTAGCAATCTTCGGGGGCGCCAGGATAGACCAACGCATCGCTGTCATTGCAGTCATTGCCCTGCATCCCGCTTGGCAGCCCGTTGAGCGTGCACATGCGGTCGACGAACCCGTCTCCGTCGAGGTCTCGCGGCGAATGAACGCAACCAGCGCGGGTGTCACACGAGTCCACCGTGCAGTTGTTGCCGTCATCGCAATCGATCAGGCTTGAGGGGCGCACCGGCGTGCAGCCTGTGCGTGGGTCCGCGCCGATCGCGCGAGGGTCGCAACGCTCGACTCCGTTGCATGCGTTTGAGTCGCCACACATCGTGTCATCAAGCGTCGTCTGGCAGCGGTCGTTGTCTTCGTCGCATGTGCTCATCGCGCAGCTGACTGCGTTGACGCACGGCGGGCGACCGGGGACACACACGCCACCAGAACAACGCTCAGCGCCGTCACAGTAGAGCCCATTGTCGCACTCGCCATCGCCCTCACAGCGTTCGCCGGTGGGTCCATCCGGGGCAGAGTCCTCCGCGATGGTCGCGTCCATTCCGCTTTCGGCGCTGCTGTCGTGCGGAGCCTGGACGTCGGGCTCGAGACGCGTGGGGCCACATGCCACGAGAGAGGCAGCGATCATCGTTGTTAGACAAGCAAGAGAGCTAAACAGTCTCATCGGTTTTCCTCGATAGGAGAGATTGGTCAGTGATCCTGTCGATCTCGCTGACCACGATGCGGTGCGTGGTTTATGAGTTAGATTGCACGCATCCTGCTGTAACGGAGGCCGCACTCGGCGCGCTGTGTTCGAAGCAGCGCGTTGAGTCGAAGAGCAGAATTCGTCGCGGCCAGTGTTGAGAACTCAGGAGCATACACCGTCCCGGCGGTCGGCCGTAGGTGCGCTTTTCTGCCGAACGTTGCTAGGAGCCCACGCAGGGGTGTCCGGGCGCCCACTGCCAAGGGCTGCCGGGCCACACGACAGCGCTCGTTCTAAGCGCAGACTCTCGCAAATTGTCTGCAAATTATCTTGCAATGCTGTCATCGTACCGCCCGGTGGCCTCGCCCTCGTCGCGTGCCTTTGGCGTTGGAACACTCACTGCATTGGGGGGGGGCAGAACAAGCCCTCCACCGAAGGATTTTTTTGATGACAAGCTCACGACGGTTGTTTCTTCAGACCAGCTCGGTGGCCGCGTTGGCCTTCTTGCTGATCGTGTCCCTGAGCCCCTCTGCGAGCGCCGCCGTGCGGATCGTGAGAGGACAATTTGCTGGTTCGATCGAGGCGGGCCGCCCTGTCGGCGATGTCGCCGCCGCGGGAGCGAGTCGCGCGACGACTGGGATGATCTCGTACTTCGTCGTCGCGAGTAACTCTGGCGCGCTCGAGACGCTCACGCTCGAGTGGTCCGTCAATGGCCGCGTCGTTCGTAGCCAGACGCTGGACGTCGGTCGCGCGCCGCGGTGGCGCACGTGGGGGATGCACCGCGTCGGCCGAAGCGGGGCCGTCTCGATCCGAGTCCTAGACGCTGCCGGAACTGTCCTGCACCAAGACACCCTCGGGGCATAGTCGTTGGCGTGAATTTGCACGCCCCGCGACACACGTTGAGTGAGTGACAGAATATGTCTCACCCCGCTGGCGGCTCACTGAAGTGTTGTGCAGAATCTGTCGCATGAGTGAGCAAAGCGTTCGTCTCGGGTACGCAACACATGGCAACGTCTATACTGTTTTTTTGCAGTCCATTGTCTCTAACGCATGGCTGCTTGAGCATCAGAGTACCGACGTGAGCCAGGTCGTCCGGATGGCCAGCGATTTGATCGCGACGTGTGAACTCCGTCGGTGGTCACTGGTCGCGCTCGAGCCCTTTCCGTGGGGAGTCGCGGTAGTCGCCGCGAGCCGAGATGCGTTGGTTGCCAACGACGACGCGAGCTTTGAGACCTGGCCAGAGCGCGCGGCACGGTGATCGGGCGGGGTCGCATGATGTTGGCCTATGCGCCAATGGTTCCGCGCCCTGAGTGGCCATGGCTCTTGGAGGTCGATTCGTCCAGCGGAATGGTCGTGGCGTGGCTCGCGGGCGAGCGTGACGGGGCGGTGATTAACGCCCGCCGCTCGGCCAGCACACGACGCGTCCACGCCTCACTGGCGAGCGCGTGCGAGGCCTACCAGATCGACCCCAATTGCGACTTATGCCTGCGATTTCAGCGCGAAATCGTCTCGGGCACGTCAAGCGCAACCCACACGCCCTCTTCGCCCTCCCCACGGCGTGGCGACTAGCGCCAGGTGACGTCACCATTGGGCGCTTGTCGCGTGCCCCTCGCTTCACTCACCATGCGCTACGCAGTGAGCCACGCTGAGAGCAATTCACAACACCCACCCATCGCAATACCCGGCCGACCACGTTGGGTCGCGGCGCACGAGCACCGAGTGAACGCGCTCGACCCGCAGGGCCGCGTTCGCATGGCGCCGTGCGTGAGCTGGGTCCATGAGGGCAAGACCCTCGCGCTGCGCTCGACCGGCGCGACCGCTCTCGTGGTGGACAAATTTGTGCACCCGTTGGTCGACTGCGATCTGTTCGTGTGGACAGTGCGTGAGCGCGTGGGACACATTGAAATTCGTGGAAAATCACAGGCAAATGTCCTTAGTGAACCACTGCACATCGAGTGCGTCGCGAGGCGATTTTCTGACGCCAACAAGCAGTGGGAGTTTGTCTCGGCCATCGTGCAGACGCTCTCTCGCGGCAGACTCACCGTGGCGACCACGAGCAGCCACACCTCGTGGCTCTCTCGTGGGCCACGCATCGCGCCCACGGCGCTGGTTCAGTCGCTGATGGGTGCTGGAGAATCGCTGCGTGACGGGCTCGGCTCGATCGCACGGCGCCCGCTGCGAACGCACGCTTCGGCCACGTCACGGGTTGAGCTCTCGCACGAGAGTGCGGCGCTCAATCTCGATCAGCTGGCGGCGAGTGACGGAGCGTGGGACGCGTCGCCCATTGCGTCGCTCAAGAAGCGACTGCGTGGCCGAGTGCCGAGAGAAATCTGGGGAAGTGTCTCGGTCGACACGTGCGATTCGGACACGCATCGGATGCTCCGTGCGGGGCTCGAACATGTGCTCTCGGTCTGCAAAAATCCACACGTAGTGCGTATTGCGTCGAGCACCAATGCTGCGTCGCAGCGAGAGCTCCGACGCACGATCGAGGCGATCGAGACAGCGCTCGCGGAGGGGCCCTTGGCCGATACGTCAGAGCGTCCCTACGACGAGACTCGCGCGCGCCAGGCATGTGTCGTGCGTCACGACTATGCGAGCGTGCTGCAGTGGCTCGACGATGTCTTGGTGACGCCAGACGGATTTTCTAAGGAAATTCGCACGGCGATTCTCACGCGAGATGTCGCTACGCTCTACGAATGGTGGGTGTTTGAGTCCCTCGCGCGCGGCCTTGGCGCGGCGATCGGCGTCGCACCCAACGCGCTGCACTTTGATCACACGCGGCGAGAGGTTCGCCTCGGAGAGGCCCATCGCTTGGTCTACAATCACAGCACGGACGGATACTCAGGCGCACTAAGGCCCGATTTTGTGCTGTCCGAACATGGCAAAAATGTCGCTGTTTTCGACGCGAAACTTAGGGTCGAGCGCGCCGTTGGGGGGGCAGAACGCGCTGCACGTGTAGACCTCGACAAGATGCACACCTACCGAGACGCGCTGGGCGTCGCGTGCGCAGTCTGTGTGTATCCCGGAAGCGATTCGGTGATCTATGCGCCTGACGGGAGTGTGCAGACCTCGCTGCGACTCGCCGCGATTGTGCGCGGCCGAGTGAGCGGCGTCGGAGCGTTTGCGCTCTCGCCGGAGGCTCTCGCGTGAACCACGGAAAGCTAAGCGAGCTCTGTGCTCGCTACGAACAAAGCGTAGGGACTTCGCTGGACGAAGTGCGCGTGCGGCGTGTCACACGGGTTCAGACCTTGCTCATGGGCTCTCGGCGCGAGTCGCTCGCGGAGCCCTTGATGCGCGCGCTCTTGATCGATACGGACGCCTACGAACGCTGGGGAAACGCTGACGCGCTCTTCGACCGGAGAGTGCGAGAGGTGGGCCTTGAAGGGCTCCGAAGCGCGATCGATGAGCTCGCGACCCGTGCGCAGCTTGGACTGACTCGCAGTGATCTCGAGACCCTCTGGGCGCGTCGTGGACTTGGGCTGCTCGTCAGCACCGAGCTGCTCTGTTATCTGGCTCCAGATCGTCACTGGGTGTTGGACCCCGCGCGGACGTTTTCGTCTCTCAAAACGCTGGGTGAAGACGTAAAATCGGCGCTGGCTCGGGGGCACCGCAAGGACCCCGACTTGTACCTCGCGCTCGCGCCTCGGATGGCCGTTGTGCGTGACGCGCTCGAGCAAACGCGTACGCTGGCTCGGGGGCAACAGGCCGCGACGGATTTCTTGGATGCGTCGTGGTTCTTGTCCTGGGTTGCACAAGAAGAGCCTGAGATTTCACTGAGGGTTCGAAGAAGCGAGCCGAGCGAAGAGGTTCGCACCTACGCAAGCGCGCCGCCTCGTGGCGCCATCTCGTACGTCGCAGAAGGGCCCCACGCAGACGAGGACAAGAGCCACGGTCAGCTCCCACTGGTCGCCCCGGCAAGCGGTGAGCAGGCACGCACGACGCTTGAGCGCGCCCTCCAAGAACAAGGGCTCTATTACCCGCCCCATCGGCTCGCGAGCTTTTACACCGCGCTGCAGGTCAAGGGATTTCTGGTCTTGTCAGGGATCTCGGGCACTGGAAAGACGCGCTTGGCGCAGGCGTTCGCGGAGCTGTTGCCTCAGCCGCATGTGCCACGCCGAGGTGCAACAGTGCCGCACGACGCGGTCGTCGTGACCGTACAGCCGTACATGCTCGCGACGGGCCGCCTGCTCGTGCCACGCCAAGCAGCGCGGCTCTTTGATCCACCGGTCGCCGACGAGGCTCGCGATGTCACGGTGGTGTTTGATGGACACTCCGAGTCGTGCCCCTTCGTGCGGGCCTCGTATGCAGGCCGCGACTACCTCTCGCTGTCGCTCCGCAAGAGCGCGCGTGCGTGGCTTGCGGGCTGCGTTTCTCCTGGCGATTCGGTGGTGCTAGAGCCCGTCCTAGGGCACGACGATGTGCTCGACGCGTTTCGAATTTCGCTCGCGACCGAGTGGGCAGCGTCGTCGCCGGATGAGCGCCCGCGCAACTGGATTTTTGTCCCCGTACGACCCGACTGGCGCGACAGCCGCGCGCTGTTGGGCTACTTCAATCCCATCACGCGGAGCTACGAATGGACTGCGTTCTTGCGCTTCTTGGTCCGCGCCGCGCGTGGCTACCGCAACAACGACGGGCTCGCTCGCTTTGTGATCCTTGACGAGATGAACCTGGCTCACGTCGAGCACTACCTGTCGGACCTCCTGAGCGTCCTTGAGTCCGGCCGCGATGAGCACGGATGGACACGCGAAGCGTTAGTGTTTTCACAGCCAGATGACGCCGAAGGCGATCTCCCCCCGCGCGAACTCAAGCTCCCGCCGAGCCTCTATTTTATCGGCACAGTGAACGCCGACGAGACCACCCACGCGTTCTCACCGAAGGTGTTGGACCGCGCGTTCGTCCTCGATTTTGGCGACGCCGATCTTCGCGGTTATCCACCCTCGCCCGTCGCCCCGATGCCGTCGGTGCCTGGCGAATCGCTCGCACTCTTGCGCTCGTTTGCGCGGGGTGGTCGCTTTGCACATGTGGACAAGCACGCGCTCCACGCGTACGTCCGTGAGCAAGACACTCTCCGCGCGCGGCTGGCTACGCTGCACGCTGCGCTCAGGCCCTACGACCTGCACTTTGGCTACCGAGTGTACGATGAGCTGGCCGCGTTCGTAGAGATTTCACTGCAAAATGGCTGGTATTCTGACCCAGTCGCGTCCCTCGACGCGGCCGTCTCGATGAAGATCTTGCCGAGGTTTCATGGCGCGCGGCGCAAGCTTGACGCTCCGCTGAGAGCGCTGCTCGCGGTCTGCGTGGACCCTGACCAACCGCGCGAGGGTGAGATCCGAAGCGCCCTCGCAGAGATCCCGGATGACCCCGGCGAGGCGCTCGCTGCTACACGTTTTGCTCTCGAACACACCGCCGCTGCGGCGATCAGGCTGCTGCGAAAGCTGTACGCAGACGGCTTCGCGGCGTTCGGTGCATAACCCACAACTCTCTGCCCCACGGAGGCCGATGCGATGAACCTGTCTGGACCCTCTCTGAAGAGCGCGCGCAAACAAGCTGGGCTGAGCCGCGAGCAGCTGTGCCAGTTGCTCAAATTGGTGGCCGTTGACGCCGCTGTGCTCGCACGCATGGAGGCTCAAGAGACGTTTGAAGCGGACGAAGAGTTCGCAGACCGACTGGGCGAGTCTCTGCGTGTTCCATGGGCAAATTTGCTCGCAAAGAGCAGTGCTCCTGCCGACGCCGTGCGCGAAGGGGGTGTGCAATTTCACCAGACTGTCCACGAACACTCGCCCTTTGAGCGCGCGCTCCGTCGCGTGCAGAGCGACACCGACCATCGCGCCGAAGACCGGTTTGTCGTCGAGTCCACGCTGCGGCACGTGGACATGGGGTTTATCCATCCCCGCGACCTCGATGCGACCGCGCGTGCTTGGCTTGATGCAGCTGCATTCTTGCGGACTCAGCGCGTGCTTCCCACCTTTGTCACCCTCGCCGGCTCGGTGGCCGCGCTCGACGGATTCGCCGGTGAACACGCCCAAAAATTGATCGCCCTCGCGAGAGTCCACGACGCGCTCGTCCCCGAGAACGAGCGCCAAGAGTAGGCCGCGCTACAGCAGCCCTACGTCGCGCGCGAGCGCCTCGATCTGCGCATAACCTGGCGCTGCTTCTCTGCGCGCGAGCGCGTGAACTCGCGCGGTCGCAGCCTTGTTGACCGGCGTCGGGACCCCGCAGCGCTCACCGCGCACAACGACCTCGCCGTTGAGAAAATCCACGGCCGGAGGGCGGCCTCGCTCAATGGCCGCGAGCATGCTCGAGCGCATTCGCCGGTACTTCGCGCCCACCGCGAGCAGCACCGCGTGCTTGGCCATCAAGCCGGCTCCACCACGCCGCTCGTGATCTCGGAGCGCCATCCAGTCCAAGTTAAGCGTCCCCGCGACTTTTTCGAGCTGCACACCCTCCGCGCGCGCGACCGCGACAGTCTCGGTCATGATCTCAAGCGCGAGGCGCCGTACGAGTGTGTGCCGCAAGAGCGAGCCGAGCGTCGCGCCACCGAGCGTTCCGAGTGTCGAAATCGCGCTGTTAATCGCGAGCTTGCTGAACCGAACCCCCGCGAGATTCTCAGTGATCTTGATGGGCCCCACGGCCTCGAGGATGCCCTCAAGGACGCGCAACCGTGGATCACTGCCCCCCTGCAGAGAGCCCAACATAAAGCCCCCGCGCGAGGTGCGCTCGTAGCGCCCCGGAGAGGGCATGGATGCTCCCCAAGCCACCACCGCCCCCAGCACGCGATCGGCGCCCGCAATGCGCGCAATACGTTGCTCACAGAGGCCGTTTTGCAGACAGACCATGGCGCCTCGCGGCGCAAGCCAAGCGAGCACCCCCTGCGCAGCTTCTTCAACCTGAGTAGGCTGGGTACAGAGCAAGACAAAATCAAACGGCGCTTCGTCCTGCGCGAGCTGAGAGAGGACGCGCGCGTGTGTCACGAAGCTCTCGCCAGCGCCCTGGACCGAGAGCCCATCGCGCTGTGTAATCGCAGCGATTTCGCCGTTGGTCGAGAGAGCGACGAGCTCGGACATCTTCGCTCCTGCGCGGTGCGCGAGGCTCGCCGTGACGATGCCGCCGATGCCACCACAACCGACGACGAGTACGCGCGGCAGTCGTGTTTCATTGCCCGAAGGCACCGTGATCTGTGGGTCCATGGCGGGCCTTAGCGCTTCAAGAACAGCCAATGATCGCCATAGTCACTGATGGCCCAGTTTGCGTACGCCGCATAGTTTCCACGGAGTTCGCGCTCGACGTCAAAGCTCGTCAGGGGCCCGCCCTGCCAGCGTGGGTTTGCAGCGATCGCCTCGGCGAGCTGCTGTGAGGTCTGCTTCGCTGAATCACCCGTAGCGCATTGATTCAACGCCAAGACGTCATCAAGGACTTCCCAAAACGTGCTCACGTGTTCACCTGTCCGACTCGAGGAGTGGTTCTGACAAGAGTCCAACACCAAGGAAATTTCCCCGGCGATCACCCGTCACTTGACCCAGAATACCGTAAACGCGTCGCCACCGTCGTCAGGATCGGCCGCTCGGCTGCGTGCGACGTGGGGCGAGCGCTCAAGATGCGCCCTGACTGCGATCTTGAGCGCGCCCGTGCCATGGCCGTGAAGCACAAACCCGACGCGTTCGCCGTCTCCGTAGACGCGATCAATAAACGAATCCACCAGCGAAATCGCATCGTCCGCGCGGAGCCCGCGGACATCCGCTGTGTTCGACTCGACGCGCATCTCGCGCGCGACGGTCGGTTGCGTGGGCTCTTGCGTCGACTGCACGCGACGGAGCGTGGTGTCCTTGGCGCGCTCAGGCACTGCGGCTACAACCTCTTCGATCAAGAGCTCCGAGACGTCCATGTAGAGCTTCATCGGTCCACGCCCCACGCGGACCTGGCCCTTCGCTGGCGCCTCAAGCACCTCAAGGGTCGTGCCCAAGCGCGCGACAAAGACCTTCTGCCCAGGTCGAAGCTCATCCACACGCGCCGGTCGTCGGGGATTCTGATCGTCCGATGTGCGGCGCGCGACGACGTGCGCGAGTGACCCACCGAGAGCCACCTGCTGTGCAACTTTGTCCACCATGCGTGAGGTCTCTTGGATCTCAGCGTCGGTGAGCTTCTTCTTTCGAGAGCGCTGCTCGACTTCGCGAAGTGACTCGCGGGCACGTCGCAGTTGTTCAAGTAAATCGCGTGCTTCGCGAGAGATTTTCTCTTGCTCACGCGCACGTTGTGCGTTGCGTTGCGTCTCGAGTTCTCTACGAAGCACCGCGATCTGTTCTCGGTCGTCTTCTGCAGCCCGGCGCGCGAGTTGAGCGCCAATGTGCTCGTCCTGGATCCGTCGCAGCGCGTCTTCGCGGCTGAGCGAGTGCTCGGGCAACAGCGCGCGAGCTCGCTCAATGACCGTGACGGGGATGCCAAATCGCTGCGCCACGGCGAGCGCCGACGAGGCTCCCGGAACGCCCATGGTCACCGCAAAGCTGGGCAACATGGTCGCGAGGTCAAAGCCCACGGACGCGTTCACAAGACGCTCATCCCGCAGCGCGAGGGTCTTGAGCATCTCGTAGTGGGTCGTGACCGCCGTGGCGGCCCCCACGCTCGACAAGCGCTCAAGCACCGCCGCGGCGAGCACAGAGCCTTCTTCGGGGTCCGTCCCGCCGGCGAGCTCGTCGAGGAGCACAAGCGCGCGAGAGCCCGACGCGCTGAGAATCTGCGCGAGGTTTGTGACGTGCGCAGAGAACGTGCTCAGCGAGCGCGACAAGCTCTGGTCGTCTCCCACGTCCGAGAGCACCGGCTCAAACCATCCAACGCGCGAGCCCTCGTCCACGGGCAACGGAAGCCCCGCGCGCACCATCCAGGCTGCGAGCCCCATACACTTGAGCGCGACGGTCTTGCCACCAGCATTGGGGCCAGAAATAACCAGGACTTTCCCACACGAAATCGTCAGATCGTTGGGCACTACCTTGACGCCGTTGAGCATCAGAATGGGATGCCGCATCCGACGCAGCTCAAGGACTGGTGTGTCCTCGACCGCCACGGCGATGGCCTGCGTGGCCTCAGCAAACCGCGTAATCGCGAGCAAAACATCTGCCGTAATGCACGCCTCGATGGCCTCTTCAATCCGCGCGCATTCGCGCCTCGCTCGTCCGGACAGATCCGCAAGCACCCGAGCCTCTTCGCGCTCAACGTCGGCGATCGCGACTTTGAGCTGGTTTCCGAGAGACATTACGGCGCCAGGCTCAATGAAGAGCGTGTGTCCCGACGCGCTTGAGCCAAGCACAATCCCGGGTACGCGGATGTGCGAGTCGGATCGCACGGGAAGCACATAGCGACCGTCTCGAACCGTGTAGTACCGGTCCTGCAGCACCTCTGCGTATTTGTGAATGAGCTCTTCGAGCCGCTGCACCACCCTTTGGCGCATGTCCGCCGCACGACGACGACTCTGTGCCAGCTCGGTCGACGCGCGATCCGCGAGGCCACCGTCCGTATCGATCGAGAAGTCAAGGGTCGCCAGCAGTCGGTCAAGCGCGGTGTCCGAGGTCAGCGCGGCGGCGAGCGCCGGTCGTGCTTCACGATGAGTCCCTGCGAATCGCCGGAGGGTCTGCGCTTGTCGCAACAGCTGCCTGAGCGAGTGAAGCTCTGCCGCCGTGCCGTCTGCGTCGCGAGACAGCCGAAGCAACAAATCTCCCACGTCCATCACGCCCGCGACGGGGATCGGATCGCCGCGATCTGCGAGCGCCATCGCGTCACGCACACGCTCAAAGCGAGTCTGTGCGTCGGCCATGTCATCCGCGGGCTGAAGCTGCTGGACACGCTGCTGCCCCAACGCGCTGGTACATCGCTCGGCGAGCCGATCGAGGAGTAGCGACCACTCAAGGTCGTTGGCTGTCTTTTGGTGAGAACTCATGGCGATTTGATCAGGCAAAATGTGCAGAGAAGTCAGCGAGAGAGCGTTGGCACCGACCGAGTGCCGCATGCGCTGCGAGCGCGTCGCGAACCCACACGTGGCTTGGGAGAGTCCTCGAAGGCGCGGCAGGTTTCGTCGTGTCTTTGCTTGAGTCAAGCACCCAACGCAATGATCTCCATCAATCTCCACTCGTGGCATGATGGCGCCGCTGCCTCAATGCCCTCTCCATCCCGACGCCAGCTCTGTGCGCAAAGCACGCACCGTCGAAGCGCCGCGCAGAGCGCTGTGTCGCGTCGCTCGTGGGGTCGTGTCGTGTTGGGGTGTGCTGCATTGTTGCTCGGCTGCGCGGGTGGGCAGCGTACGGACAGCCGCGTGGGTGTCAGTGACCGAAGCGCCGCAGCCCTGACGCTGTCGCTAGAGACGCCGGACGCTGCGGTCATTGATTTGGGCGAGCTGCGTGGCCGCGCGGTGCTTGTGATCGCGTTTGACTACGACGACCTTCGCTCGCAGGCCACGCTGCGCGAAGCAGAGCTGCTCGCGCGACGTCATCCCGATACCCTCACGGTCCTCGCGCTGTGCGGAAACCCCGGTCCTCACCAGCGATTGCGCGCACTGCTCGGAGCGTTTTCCTCGGTCCTAGGGCTCACGGCGACGCGGATCGTGCTCGCCACCGATGAGATCCGCGCGGGGACCTCGTCGCTGGGTCCAATCGCGCATGTCCCCACTACAATCCTTGTAAATCGAGCGGGATTTGTCGCGCGCACGGTGGTCGGACTGATGGACCGCGGAGCGCTCGAAGCGCTCGTGCAACCTGCCCTACCGCCTACCGCCCAATAACAAGCAGGTTCACGCGCGGTAAACCTTGTGTACCATCGCGCAGTAGTCGCCATGACCCGTGCAAAGACCCCCATGGATGCGCTCGTTGAGAAGTATCGCGGCTATGCCGAGGCACTTGGACGAGACATCCATCGAACGCTTCCACACTTCGTAAAGCTCGAGGACGTGCACGCCGTCGCACGCGAGGGCCTCGTCGCTGCCGCCGCGCGGTTTGATCCGACCCGCGGCGTGCAGTTTACGACTTTTGGGTACTACCGAATCCGGGGAGCCGTGTTCGACTGGGTTCGCGAGCAAATTCGCAGCGATCCGTACCATATCGCCAAGGCTGTCGCGATGCAAGCCGCAGACAGCATCACGGAGAGCGCGAGTGAGCACCCTCCGGCGACGTCGCCGGGTGACGCGGCCGAACAGCTCGGCGGCATCCTCGATCAGGCCATCGGCGTGTTCTCGTTTGCCCAGGCAGCAGCGTACTTTGCGCCCGACGCTCCGGTGCCCTCGCCCGAGTCCACACTGGACGAAAAACAGAGCGCCTCGGTCCTGCGACGCGCCGTCGACGCGCTGCCCGACAAAGAGCGCACGATGCTCGTCCAAGTGTACTTCGAGCACTGCACAATCGAGCAAGCCGGACAGTCCATGGGCCTGTCCAAGAGCTGGGCCTCACGCCTCCATGCGCGCGCCCTTCAGCTCGTGCGTGATCACCTCCCCGAAGAGTTTTCTCTGTAAATCTGCTCGCCAAATCGCGCACGCAACCAACTCACGGTGTTGCGCGATAGGGGCCCCCGCGTTTGACTGTGCGGTTGGCAACGAGGCCACCTCACCGCGGACGCGCTGTGCGATGTGCACACCACGAAGAGCAGAATTTCCAATGAGTATTCCAGATGTTCGCTTGGGCAACGCCACGCCGGCGCTCCCATCTCATTCGCCCGTGCCCACGGCGCCGCGCGCAACGCTGAGCGCGAGCTTCTCCGAGCGACTCGCAGCCACAGCGCCCGCTCCGCAAACCGCGCCCGCAGCCGCCACACAACCCACGTCGTCTGTACATCCTGCGATCGCCACAACACCGGACGTCGGGACCGCCGCGCAGATGCTGGTCAATCGCGTCGCGCGAGGCGAGCGCTTTGTCGAGCGCGTGGTGCGCGGAGCTGCGTCGGGGGCTGCGTATTCACCACAAGATTTGCTGGTGATTCAGTCGCAGGTCTATCGCCATACGCAAGAGGTCGAGCTGCTCTCGAAGTTTGTCGATCGAGCGACTAACACGGTCAAGACGATCTTACAGCAGGGCAACTGACGCGAGCGCCGAGGGCTCGCGGGCCCCTACCCGATACAGAACGCCTCGCCCTCGGCGTTGTTGTTGTCTGAGTTGCACTCACCCAGCGTCCCGTCCGGATTCACGATGGCCTCGAAGATGCCTCGTGCAGGGACCGGAGCGAAGCAGTCCACCGGGGTGCACGCGCCTGGCGCGATAGGCTCGTTGGTCCGAAGCCTGCAGAGTTCAGTTCCGCCCGTGCGCAAGCGAAAGATCACCTCGACGCCTCGATCGAGAAGCACCCGCCCGCGGTTGCACACGCTTGCCGACATTCGCGTGCCCATGCCTTCGCAAATGGCCTGCAAATTTGCAGCAGTAACATCCGCCCCTGGGATCATCGACGGGTCGCGCGCTTCGTTCTGACGAAAGTTATTGAGCCCGCGCGTCTGCCAGTTGCGTCGGACCATGCTGCTGCGCACAAGCCGTCCGTCGTCTTCGATGTTGGTGATCGAGTACGCATGTTGATTCCAGATCGGCCTGGTCGGAACCCAGCGATCGCGCGAGTCTCGGTAGACCCGCAGCCCCTGCAAGCAGCCAGCGTGCACCGTGCGGCAGACTTGGCCGACGCCGGGAGTGCCCGCAGGTGCGTCCATGCACTCAGCGCTGTCGCCACACTGGCTGGTCATGGTGCAGCGACAGAAGCCTACGGAGCACGTTCCACCTGGACAATCGCGGTCCGAATCGCATCGCAGCGCGACCGCGATCGGGTCAACATGGGGGCAGTAAGTGTCCATACGGCAGGGACCGCTCGCGGGCGAGACGATCTCCGCGGAGCCGTCGCCGTCCACGTCCGCCACCACGTCGTTTTCGGTCCACGTCGATGAGAACCTCGGCTGCGAAAACACCACGTCGCCAGTGCGGCCGTCGTACACGCGAGAGAAGCACTCGTCCGAGTACACGACCTCGGCGCGACCATCGCCATTGAAGTCAAACACGCTTGAGCCAGTGCGTGCGCTCGACGCGTCCTGAGAGGGGCGCGACCAGATCACCGCGCCCGGAGGCGTCATCGAGAAGACCACGTAGTTAAACGCGAACGCGGCGCCCACATCGGGCCTGCCGTCGCCGTTAAAGTCTGCCACCGTCGGAGGGCCACCGACTTGCGAACGCGTAGGCATTGCGGGCGGCACAGGGGGCGCTGCGACACGCGCGATGCGTTGGCCGCCAATGCTCTGCAAGATCACCTCAGAGAACCCGACGATCACCACCTCAGGGCGACCCGGCGCGTCTCCTGCCATCCCAGGAAAATCACCAAAATCCGCGACGGCCACGTAGCCGTCTTGTGCGGTCCCAGCCCAGTAGCTCTCCATCACAAAGCTGGTGGTCGCGCGGTCCCAGCGATAGGTCCCCCGCGGTGTGACCAGCTCGGGCTCGTCGTCGTTGTCAACGTCCGCGATGACCGAAGGAGACCCCGTCGAGAGATAGTTCGTCCACCCGGGATTGGTCGCGATCCGCACACCGTCGGCGCGATAAACACCATCTTCAAACAAGATCTCTGCGCGGCCGTCGTTGTCCAGATCGTGAAGCGCGATCGCGCTCCATGAGCAATAGCTGCCGCCCGTTGTGTCCTCGGCGCCCGAGGCGAGTCGGCTCTGCCAGAGACGGCGCACATTGCGGGTGGTGGGGTCGTACTGAAACGCCGCGAGCCCACCGTTCATCCGTGCGGCGACAATCTCGAGTCGACCGTCGCCATCAAGGTCTCCGACGGCGGGTGTGACAGGCGAGTTGAGCCTGTCCTCGACGTTGGTCGCGGCGGCTTGATCGTAGCAGGTCGCACCATCGATGACCCTGAGAACTCCCACGCCGTTGCAACGTCTCCCCGGCGCAGGTCGCTCGGTATAGCCGTTGTCTGCGATAAAAATAATCGACGGGCGCGACGGAGTGTCCGCGTCTCGCTGGATCCTCAAGTTCGCAACGATCGGTGTGTGCAAGACCGACCGAAACGTCGGCGCGAGGTCCGTCTCGGGGTCGCGTGGACCCGACCAGGCGCACTGGATGGCCGGGCGCAGCGGTCCCGGTGAAATCGTGCGCGTGCACATGCGATCAAATTCGCCTCGTTGCCACTGAATACATCGGCCCGAGACGCACCGAGAGTCATTGCTGCACTGCCCCGCTGGGTTGCATGGGCCCCGATCGCCTGGCGCGAGGGCATCCGGCACATCCATCGTGGACGAGTCCCCGAGGGCGCCGTCTAGGTCGCCTCCACCGTCGTCCGTGCGCGAGCCATCCAGCGTCGAAATCGCGTCGGATCTGCCGGCGTCTCGCTGTGCGTCGCCTGGCGTTGGATCCGAGGAGCAGGCCGCGAGCGCGGCGGACAAGGTTAGGCAAACGCCTCGAAAAGTTCGCATGGTTGGACCATGACTCTACGGCAGGAGGCCCGCCGCTGTCTTTTTCACCGAATCGTTCATCAATACGGCCCTTCGTGCTAACGAGCGGATCGGCAGCCAATGACGGACCTTTCGTACCGCGCAAGCCTCAAAAACCCCGCCGTCGAGGAGCCCATTGACCTGTTGCTCCATCGACCCTTGGGCTACGTCGTCGCGCGATTAGCTTATCCGACCTCGATTACGCCCGACGCGATCACGCTCGCGTCCATGGTCGTCGGGATCGCCTCGGGCATCACGGTCGCGCTGTCGTTTAGCCCGCAGAACGCAGGCCGACTCCCGATCGCGGCGGCGCTCTTGATCGGTTCGGCCGTCCTCGATTGCAGCGATGGCCAGCTCGCTCGGATGCGCAAGAGCTCATCGCGCATGGGCCGAATGCTCGATGGCGCAGTGGACGCCGTGGTGCAGATCGCAGTGGTTCCGCTAGCAATTTTGCAGATGTTTGTGCGCCTAGGTGGGCTCAGTTCATGGACAGCGTGGGCGTGGTCCGTTGCCGCCGTGATGGCCATTCTTGTCGGCGTCCGGCACACGACCCTCTACGACCAATACAAGAACGTCTGGGTGCGCAACACGGACCTCAACGCGCGCGACTGCGATGACGAAGAAGACCTGCAAGACGAGCTCGCCGAGGCCAAAGCAAAGGGCCCACTTTCACTGCTGAATTTGCTACGGTTTTCGCTCTATGCGACGCACTTGACGTTGGTCCGGCAGACCATGGCCGTGATGGATCCTGCGGTGCCGGCTCGCTTTAGGGACATGCCCCATGTGAGCGAGGACAGCGCGCGGCGGTACCGTGTTGCAAACAAGGCTCTGATGCGTGCGTGGTCGTTCTTCGGGATCGGAACGCACATCTTCTTGTTGGCCTGCTGTGTCGCGCTGAACTCCCTCGAAACCTACGTCGTCTTGAGGCTCGTGGTCTTCAACCTCGCGCTGATTCCGTTGGTGATTTTGCAGAGAAAATCGAGCACAGTCTACTTTGGTCCGGCCGCCCCTCGCGCCAGGAAATAAGGGATGAATCAGTATTGTGCGATTGTGCTCGCTGCGGGTCTAGGATCTCGGCTCCGGCCGATGACCGATCGGCTCCCGAAATGCATGGTCCAGGTTGGGGGCCAGACGCTCATCGAGCGAACACTCGACGCGCTCAAGCGGTCGGGCGTCGTGCGCCGCGTGGTGATCGTGACGGGCCATTTTGCCGAGGCTCTGGTGCCCATCGCGCAAGCGAGCGCTCTGCCGACAACGCTGGTCCACTGCGACGCGTTTGCCACCACACAGAACGTGGTCTCGCTCGCCGCGGGGCTGGCGTCGCGAGCGCCCGGAGAGCCTTGGATGAAACTTGACGGGGACCTCTTGGTGAAGACCGAAATTATCGCCGCGCTGGCAGGCGATGGCGCGCGCGTGGCCGTGGACACCAGCGCGGTCCTTGGCGCCGAAGAAATGAAGGTCAACGTGGCGCACGGCCGAATTGTAATGTTTGGCAAATCCCTGTCGCCCAAACGCGCGGCGGGAGAGTCCATCGGGATCGAGGCGTTCTCGGGCGCTGCTGCGGAGCGTGTCGCTGCGACCATCGTGCATGCGGTGGAGCGCGGTCGTACAGACGTCTACTACGAAGATGTCTACAACGACGTATTGGCAGAGCTGACCTTCGAGGCGCTCGCGGTGGACCACACCGACTGGATCGAAGTGGACGACGCCGTGGACCTCGCCGCTGCAGAGACCCTGGTTTCTAAGGGATGGAACGCGCTGTCGTCGCGCGTATGACGCAGCGACCCAAGCGATCGGCGAGCACATTTTGCTCGGAGTTCCCACGAAGAATTCGGAATTGGCTCACACGGTGTCCGAATTTGCGATGCCGTTGCGAGCGCGGACGGCCGCGTGATACACGGGCCGATCTTTGGCAAAGGTCTCTCGTTCGCCATGAAACATAGACACATTGAGCGCGCCATCATTTTGGCAGCGGGTCGCGGTTCGCGATTGGTGGCGTCCAAAGGGCACCCCAAGCCGTTAGAACCCGTCGCAGGGGTTCCTCTGCTCGTGCGCATCTTGCGCAGCCTCCAATCCGAAGGCGTTCGCGAAGCGGTCGTTGTCATCGGCTACGAAGGCGCTCAGATCCGAGCCGCGCTTGAGGCAGACGCTTCTTTGCTGTTGCGCTTGCACTTTGTCGACAACCCCGCGTGGGAAAAGTCCAACGGTGTCTCGCTCTTGGCCGCTCGTGCCTGGGTCGACCGCCCGTGTTTGCTCAGCATGGCCGACCACCTTTTTGCGCCTGAGCTTGTCCGCAGTCTTGTCGCAGCGGATGTGCCCCGTGGCTCGTGCGCGCTTGCCGTGGACTATGACATTCCGCGCTGTTTTGACCTCGACGATGCGACGAAGGTGCAGGTCGAGCGCGGTCGTATCGCGTCGATTGGCAAAGAGATCGAGCACTATAATGCGATCGATACGGGCGTGTTCTTGATCGGTCCTGAGCTGACCGATTGCCTCGCCCGCGAGTACTCGCGCCGGGGAGACGCGTCGCTGAGCGATGGCGTTCGGGCGCTCGCTTTGGCTGGAAAATTTCAGGCGATTGACGCCGGCGATGCACGCTGGATTGATGTCGACACGCCCGAGGCGCACGCGCGCGCCGAGGCGATGGTCCGTGTCTTCGGAGCAGACCTCGGTGACGCACCCTCGGGCAGCAGCACCATTGACGGCGAGTCCATGGAGCTCTTCTCGCCCTCGTGGGTCCGCGGCGCTCCTCCGTATCGCGAAGAGCACTTTGCGCTCGCCGACGCCTCGAGGGGTGCTCGCAAAGACCAGACCGTGGTCCCGCCACGGGATGGCGCTCAGCACGGTCGCCCCAACGGAGCTCAAGCCATCGCGCGATTGATGTCCAACGAGAGCCCTTTTGCGCCCTCGCCACGCGTGATTGAAGCGGTTGTGAATGCGATGACGCGAGGTCATCTCTACCCTGATGCGACGCTGGCTGAGTCATTGCGTGCCCGGTTGGCCGCGAGGGCTGGGCTCTCGGCGGCTTCGTGTGTACTTGGCGCAGGCTCAAGCGAGCTCATTGATCTCATCGTGCGAACCTTCGTCGCGCCAGGCGAAGAGGCCGTGATTTCGGTCCCGACCTTCTCGATGTACGAGTCTCGGACGCGTGTGTGCGGTGGCCTCCCAGTGTTGGTCCCGACAACCGACGAGCTGTCGATTGATGTCGACGCCGTGCTGGCCGCGATCACCGAGCGCAGCAAGATCGTGTTCTTGTGCACGCCCAACAACCCCACGGGTTCTTCGATCAGCGAGACGGCGCTCCGGCGCGTGCTGCGGCTCGGATTGCCCACGGTGATCGACGAGGCTTACATCGGTTTTGCGGCGGATCCGCACGAGGCCGAGGTGGGCTTCTCAGCGATTGTGCGCGAGTTTCCCAATGCGATTGTGCTCCGTACTTTCTCCAAAGACCACGGCCTCGCGGGCCTGCGCGTGGGCTATGCGCTCGCGAACGAGCACGTCGCGCGACTGTTGCAGCGAACCAAGCTCCCGTGGAACGTCAGCGTCGTCGCCCTCGCCGCAGCGCACGCGGTGCTCGACGATCAAGACGAAGTGCTCAGACGCCGCAGAATTTCACGCGAAAACCGCACTGAGCTCGCGGATGCGTTTCGTAGCATGCCCGCGCTTGGGGTGATCGAAGGTGACGGAAACTTCGTCCTGCTTGAGCTCTCCGAGGCGGGCATCTCTGCCGACTCGCTGGTTCGCGCGATGCTTACCGAGGGAGTTCTCATCCGATCACTCACAAGTCACCACCTCAAGCGTGACTTTGTCCGCGTGAGCGTGGGCTCTGCAGAGGACAACCGTCGGTGTATCGCCGCCATGGTCCGTGTGTTGGCAGGAGTCACGCCGCGACAGCATCGCGTTCGTCATTGATCGCCACGCTATTTTCTCGGGCTATTTTCAGGTCAAATCGATGAAGCTCTTGCTCGTCGCGTGGCTGTTTCCTCCCCACGAAAACGTCGGCTCTCGGAGGCCATGGCGGCTCTGCAAGCATCTCCCAAACCACGGCTGGGACATCACCGTGCTCACGCAACGTCATGTCCCCGCGCGCTTCGTAGACCCCACCGACGCGGACCTTGGGAGCGCCGTCCAGGTCGTGCGTGACTACGATCAACCGCTCCTCGGACGCCTCGCCGCGTGGGCAGATGCCCGAGGCAACGGCGCGCCCTCGCCGCGACCCGAAGCGCCTGGTCGACCGAGCCGCTGGCCCGCCGAACCCGCAGCGATTCACCTTCCCCATGCGGCGCGTGCAGCGAGAGACTTACATCGTAAGGTTGGCTTCGACGCGGTGCTCACGACTAGCTATCCGTACTCGGCGCACTACGTTGGCGCAGCGCTGAGCCGTGCGCTTGGAGTGCGTTGGATCGCGGATCTGCGTGATCCGTGGACGCTTCATTGGTCGCACGAGGCCAAGCCCGCTTGGTCCCGCGCGCTGGAGCGCCGCTGGGAGCGCGCGATCTTTGCGCAGGCGGACGCCGTTACCGTGACCACCGAGACGCTGGCGAGCCGCTATCGATCCGTTTTCTCTGAATATTCGCAGAAGATTCACGCAGTGCGAAACAGCTTTGATCCGGTCGCGTTGCCCCCCCTTAGGCCCTCGCGAGGGCCGCGCAGGCTCGTGCACTTTGGCCACGTCTATGCTGGCGCGCGCACCCTCGCGCCGGTGATCACAGCGCTCGCGCGGGTGATCCGACGCAAGCAACTAGAGCCCACCGACGTGGTGCTTGAGAACTATGGCCGGTTCTCTCAGTCCGATTGGCAACTGGCAGAGAGCCTCGGGATCGAGCGCTATCTCAAGCTCCACAAACCGATGCCCCAGAACGAAGGGCTCGCGTCGCTGCGGAGTGCAAATCTGCTGCTGCTTCCGATTTGGGGGACTGCATACGGAGAGCTCTTCTTGCCTGCGAAGCTCTACGATTACCTGCTCGTCGGCGTGCCCGTTCTGGCCCTCGGGACGCACCCGGAGCTCTCTCAAATCCTTGGCGACACGGGCGCAGGAGAGCTCATCGCAGAGGACAACACGCTCGCGATCGAGGCGTCGATCGAGCGCGCGCTTAGCGACACGGACCCTGTCTCCGCCAGCGCGCCTGCGATCCAATCGTTTGGTGCGCCGGCGATGGCCGAGCGCTTCAATCAGCTGCTTCGGGGCTGATCGCATCGAGCCGTCGGACGCGAAACGCGAGCCCCGTTCGCTGAAGAGATGCCAGCACTTCGTCGAGACCATTGGCTTGCGACTGGGTGGTGATCACCGCGACTAGGCTGCCGTCTCCGTGCATCGATCCAAGGTTGTCGTAGCCCGCGAGGATGCCAGCGATGTGCACCAAGATCGCGTCGTCGCAGTCGATCACGCGCGCCACGAGACCGGGGCCCAGGGGCAGCGGGCGGTGGGCAATCGCGCGCTTTCGCTCGCGCTTACTCGTGCTCGTCACCGCGAAAATCCCTGGCCAAATCGCGCAACAAACGCGACGTGCTCGTCAATACCGAGCTCTTGGGCGATCGCCTCTGCGCGGTATCCTGACGCGATCGCGAGCACTGTGCAGTGTGCGCCCTCATCGCGAAGCAACACGCGCCAGGCCTTGATCGCGAGCCTCAAGAGGTCGCCATCGCGCTGCAGTCGTTTGTAAGGGTGGCGCTTGGTGCCAAGCGAGAGCGCGTGACGAATCGCAGGCTCGAGATCGATACGATGAGACTCTAAGAGCCACTGCAGCTGTTGTGTGGCGAGGGGCTCGAAGCTCACAGCGGTGAGCGCCTTGGGGTCCTCGGGGCGGCCATCCTCGCCGGCTTGGCTCTCGTAGTCCGGGGGAGCGAGCCAGCCCGTCCGCGCGTTGGGGATCGCGTCGCTCCAGGGCACGTAAGGTTTGAGGTCAAGAACAGGCGTCTGGTCCAAAATATCGCATCCCTGGACTCGCAAAGTGAGCTTCTTTACCTCAAGCAAACGCACCACGGACATGCCAATGGGATTGGGTCGATAGGGCGCGCGCGTTGAGAAGACACCGCGCCGACGTTCACTTCGTGGAGGGAGCACCTGGGGGCGCCAGCCCTCGTTGCGGTCAAACCAGAAGAGCACCCAGAGATAGTCCCAGCCCTCGAGATCAAAGAGCGCTCGCTCAAGCTGCCGGCCCGCATAGAGCTCGATGGTCGCCTCGATCCCCTCGCCCGCGCGGGCTTGTCGCGGCGCCTCGGCGCGGTCACGAAAGGGCGAGCGCACAACACCGATGGGAGTCAGGGTGAGCGTGCGAGGTTCGGCGAGAGCAACAGGAGAGTCAGTCACAAAATTCCCTTAGCAAACGCGCTGAGCGACGCGGCGCTGCACGCACGCAATGGGTTGTGGTAGGTGAGAGCGCATCATGGCGGTTGAGCGTGAAGTGAGCGAGGCCTTCGAGCCCTTTGTGACAGTGGTGATCCGCTCTTTTAATCGAATGGACGAGCTGCGCGCACTCGTTCATCTCGTGCTGGATCAAAGTTATCCCCACTTTGAGCTGCTCGTCGTGGACTCGAGCAAGGGCCTGACTGCGCGCGACGTCTATGGCCAGCTCGCCACCAGCGACGCGAGAGTTCGTGTGGTCCACACCCCCGCGCGTGGATGCCCCGCCGCAGCCAACGAGGGCGTGCGCCGCGCTCGCGGTGAGATCGTCGCGTTTGTCGACGACGACGACCTGCCCATTGGGCGCGACTGGCTCGCACAACACGTGCAAAATTACAGGGATCCCGACTGTCTCGGCGTCAACGGGTTTATGGTCTACGACCCCGAGCATCGCGCGCCAGCGCCGTGGTTTCCGCGCGTTCGTCATTGGCGGATGCTGTCCCATGGGATCTTCAAGCAGCCACGCTGTTACGCGTACATGCCAACGCCCAAGCGAGGCATCGATTATCTCATGGGTGGCAACATGTCGATTCGTCGCGAGGCGGCGCTGCGCGGTGGCGGCTGGGACGAGTCGGTGCGCTATCACAACGAGCACTCGCTCTTTATCCGGCTACGTCGCCGGATGAAGCGCAGTGAGTATCTCCAGTACGATCCCAAGGCCCAAATGCAGATCCGCAAAGACGTCCCTGGCGGTCTGGACTATCGGTTTAGTGCAGAGGTCCGTGGGCGGGTCGACGAGCTTGCGCAGTACTTTGTGGGCGTCGTGGGGCACGAGAGCCCGGCTAGAATTTACGGTCTTTTTCCGCTGTTTGTGCCGACTTTCGTCGCGTTCTCGGCCATCGCGGGCTACGAGCTCGCCGCGGGTCGCGACGTGAACAAGTGGGCTGAGCTCGGTCGCGCTGCGCTCTACGCACCGGTGTCGCTCGCAAAACACTTGCTGGGTCCATCCCCCGAGCGAAGACACAACTGGATCACGACCGTAGCGGGCGAAGAAGAGCCCTACGACCGCGCCGGCGCACCGTTCTCGGAGGCTTTTGCATGAGCGAACCGCTGGCGATGATTCTCTGTGGCGGACGCGGCACACGTCTGCGCGAAGAGACCGAGTTTAGGCCCAAGCCGATGGTCGAAATCGGCGGTCGACCGATCGTGTGGCACATCATGAAGCACTACGCGACCTACGGCGTGCGACGCTTTGTGCTCTGCCTTGGCTACAAGGGCTCGATGATCAAAGACTGGTTTCTTCGCTACGAAGAGCGCTCGCGTGATGTCACCGTAACCCTAGGAAAATCTCGCGCCGTTTTGCTTCATGACAGCGACGGACACGCGCACGACGAGGACGGCTGGGAGATCACCTTGGCCGACACGGGCGAGGACGCGATGACCGGCGCGAGAGTCGCAAAGGCTGCGAAGAGACACGCGGCCGGGCAGCGCTTTTTTCTTACGTACGGCGACGGCGTGAGCGACGTGAACCTCCATGCGCTTCGCGCGCAGCACGAGCGAAGCGGCGCGACCGTGACGGTCACTGGCGTGCGCCCACCCGCGCGATTTGGTGAGCTTATTTGCACGGGAGACCGCGTTCGAGAGTTTAGCGAGAAGCCACAGACCCAAGAGTCGCGGATCAATGGCGGCTTCTTTATGTGCGAGCCCGAGATTCTCAGCTACGTCCATGAGCGAGACGATTGCACGCTTGAGCGTGAGCCTTTGGAAGCGCTCGCGAAGGCTAATGCCCTGGGAATTCACAGGCATGACGGTTTTTGGCAGTGCATGGACACGCTGCGCGATCACCAATATCTAGAGTCGCTCTGGCGACAAGGCAGCGCACCATGGAAGACTTGGTAATCGCAGACGACCCCGCGCTTGCGCCCGCGTTTTGGCTCGATCGCCCAGTGTTTGTCACCGGCGCCACGGGGCTCTTGGGGTCTAACCTCTGCGCTGCCCTCGTAGACGCGGGTGCGGATGTGATCGCCCTTGTGCGAGACGAGGTGGCGCGCACGCGGTTTGCCGACTTGGGCTTGCACCAGCGCGTGACCGTCGTGCGTGGGGCGCTCGAAGACGACGCGCTCTTGACGCGAACGGTCAACGAATACGCAGTCGATACGGTGTTTCATCTCGGCGCACAGACCATCGTGGGCACCGCCAATCGCCACCCTCGCAGCACTTTTGAGGCAAACGTCCGTGGCACGTGGAACGTCTTTGAGGCCGTGCGCGCGGTGCGCACCGTCACCCGCGTGATCTTCGCGTCCAGCGACAAAGCGTACGGATCGCACGAGGTACTACCCTACGCCGAGGACGCGCCTTTGCGAGGCGAGCATCCCTACGACGTGAGCAAATCCGCTGCGGATCTCATCGCGCAGAGCTACGCCAAGAGCTTCGCGCTGCCAGTGACGATCACCCGCTGTGGAAACCTGTTTGGCGAAGGCGACCTGAATTTTAATCGCATCGTGCCCGGGACCATCCGCGACGTTCTACGTGGCCGAAACCCAGTGATTCGTAGCGATGGCACGCCCATTCGCGACTACTTTTATGTGCAAGACGCCGTGCTCGCTTACTGCGCCCTCGCCAGGGCAATGGAGGGACAATCGCACCGCGGTGAGGCGTTTAACTTTAGTCTCGAGCAGCAGGTCTCGGTGCTTGAGTTAGTCGCGATGATCCTTGAGATTCTTGGGGCCGAGACGCTGCGTCCAGACGTGCGAGCCGAGGCCAGCAACGAGATCGCTCGGCAGTACCTTTCGGCTCAAAAAGCACGCAATTTGCTGCAGTGGTCTCCGCGCTTTTCGCTGAGAGAGGGCCTGGTGCGGACGATCTCTTGGTACCGAGAGAGACTCGCTCGCACGTGATGGACTTGCCTCCGCGCGTCCTCATCACAGGCTGCTCGCGCATGCTCGGACGTGCGGTCCAGCGAGCGCTCGAAGCCCACGGGGTGACCGTCTTCGCGACCGCACGCCGCGCGCGTCCCGTGGACCGCGTGAGCGCGCTTGAGGTCACCGATCGGGCTGCAGTCATGCACGTCGTTGCGCAAGTCGACGCGATCGTACACATGGCCTCGGCGCGGGCGCTCACGTCCGAGTCCGAAGCGTCGGCTCATGAGACGATCGTGCGCGGCAGCGAGCACATCGTCCACGCAGCGGTCGCGAGGTCACGACACGTCGTGCTCTTTGGAAGCGCCGAAGAATATGGCTCGCGTGTGTCCCTGCCCTACCGCGAAGACGCGCAGTGCAGCCCCGAGAGCGCGTATGGCGTGGCAAAAAGCGCCGCGACGTTGCAAGCGCTGCGCGACGGAGGCTCTGGCGTGACGGTGCTGCGACCGAGCACAGTGTACGGCCCTGGACAACCCGAGAGCATGCTCGTCGCCCGCTGCATCGCCGCGACGCGCGAAGACGGCGTCGTCGCGCTCCAGGGGGGCACGCAGACCCGAGATCACGTCCATGTGGCCGATGTGGCGCGCGCGGTGGTGCTTGCCCTGCAGAGCGGCTCTGCGGCGGCTGGGAGCGTAGTTCATGTGGCGAGCGGGGACTCACGGCGCGTCTGCGACGTCGCGACGCTGGTCACAGTCCTTGCGGGCCGTGGTCGCGTAAAGCTTGGCCCCGAGTCCACACGCAAGGGCGACGTCCGAGAGATGCGATTTTGCACCGAGCGTGCCCAGCGTTTGCTGGGATTTCGCAGCGAAATCTCGCTCGAAGAGGGTCTGCGCCGGACGCTCGACGGGTGACTACATCCCGCGCAGAGTCGTGAGGCTCTCGATCCGTGCTGGCGCGCTGGTCATCGCGCGCATGACCGCAGTGCGTGCAGCCGTGGGGATTGGGACGATGAGCTCGACGTTGCGATCCATGGGTGTGCCCCGGTGCTCGCCGTCCCAGCCGCTCATAAAGTCCATGAGCGCGAGGCGCCGAAACCTGCGCTCCATGCAGTCTTGCGTGCTGTAATCAAACAACGTGCCGTAGAGCGAGAGGGTCCCGTTGTCGTTGGCTACAAACTCCATAATCCGAGCCTGGCCAGGCCAGTCTGCGATGGAGCCCGACTGAACCTCCCAAAAGCCTGGCCGCGCGGTGTCGGGCCCACGAATCGCGCGCACACGCACGTCGTGTTGGTGTCCGACGAGCCACAAGATCATGTTGGGGTAGTTGGTGATGACGTTTTGGACGTCTGATGCAGACACCGCGTCGCTCTCACTGAGCGGGCCTAGCTCGCCACGCAATCGATCGATGGAGTCGAGCGGATGATGCGACACGATCATCATGAGGACGCCCTCACGCGTGCCACGTTCAAGCTCAGGTCGGAGCCAATTGTCGATGGTCTGCCGCAGCACCATGCCCTTCGAGCCACCGGTGGGATCGCTCGTGTCAAACGCGAGCATCCGCAGGGTCCCTGGGATCAAATCTCGCACATAATTCGCGCCGAATCGCACATCGGTCATGGGCGGAAAGCCATGACCCACGGGCCCCTCGCCCACACTCGAGTGTGTGTACAGCTGACGAATAATTTCGGTGCGCTCGATGGGTCGACGCTGCGGATCGCGCACCACGGTGCCTCGGACCACGGGCGCATACCACTGCGAGTAGTCTCGCGTTCCGCCCGAGGCGTTGGTGCCGGTGGCGGTGGCCATGTTGGTCATGTTGGGGACCGACAGCCCGGTGATCATCACGTCGTGGTTGCCCGGGACATACAGCCAAGGCGCAGGAAACGGCGACGGATCGAAGGGATCTTTGGGGTCGTTGTTCGGACCGGGCACGGGGTCGTCGTCGGCGCCCGAGTCGGTGTGGACGCCACGGACGCCGTCCATAATGTCGATAAACCACTGGAGCTCGTTGAGCTGGCCAGAGTCTGCACAATCGCCTGCAAATACACCGAAATCAAACGATCGCGCGCTGCGCCGTTCGAGCTCTGCGAGCGAACGATTGAGCGCGGACATGACCCGCGGAATGTAGGCCTCTTGCGGGCGATTACCGGCGCCAATCAGCGGGTTGTCAGTGGCCGCGAGCCGGGTGGGCGATTCGTCATCAGTCAGCTGAAAATCACTGACTTGAACAAAGTAACTCAGCGATGCGCGCGTGCGGACAGCCGCAGTGCTTCCGCCCAGATCGCGGCGGGTCACGTGCGCTTCGCCAGGTCCCTGACGATAGCGGTCCATTCCGCGCATTCGGTACTCGAGCTCGGAGTCTTCGTGCGAGGGATTTTTCAGGGGGTTCGCGACGCTCACGCGCGTGGCGATCGGGACGATGGTGTTGACCAAGGTTGACGCCACGGTCGGGAGATCGACAGGACCGGCGGGCTCGGTGGTCTCGCAGCGAGGCAAGAGCAAGCGAGCGCTCTCGTCTCGATAGCGCACGTCGGACGTGGTGACGTCGCTCACCGCCGAAGCGTCGCTCGCGACCTGAGCGTCGATCGAGACGACGTCGGGTGCTGAAGCGTCCTCGCCAGCCTCAGGCTCGACCACATCGGTGGATGTCTCGGGTTGTGCAGCGCTCTCACGCGCGGCGTCCCGAACATCAGGGTCCGGCGTTGGCATCTCTGCCGAGCATCGAACCAGCACAAGAGAGATCAAGGCTCCCGAAAGCAAGCGCCCACGCATAGATCACGAGCGTACCGCACAATCGGGCGAGTGCGGCAGCCCTGCGATCTTTGCCGAAGTTACTTGTTCGCTTGGAGCTCGGTCGCCTTCGCTGCGCGACGCATCCGCAGGGTGGTGTCGTACTGGCGCCAGTCCTCGATGTGGGTCTCTGGGTGGACCGGGGTGAAGTATTTGCGCTCGCGAACACGACCAAAGCTTGTGGCGCCGGAGCTGACCACTGGCAGGTGATCAAACGAAATAGCCGCGTAAAACATGCGGTAATGAAAGAAGTTCTTTTGCACGATGACGTCCGCTTTGCGCGGGTCTAGGTCGATCTCGCGCCAGTACCGTGGGTGGATCGGGAGCGGCGGCTTCTCCATGACAGCGATGGACAGCTTGCCCACGTCGAGGCGCACCTTGCGTCCCATGTCGCTGTCGATCCGAGCGGCGATCGTGGCGCGCACGGTGACCTCGGGCATGTCGTATCCCTCGGTCCCGCGGAGCGTGAGGGTGTGCTCTGATCCGATAGGCAATTCCCAGGTCGCTTCGACGAGCGCCGGGTCGTGCAGGGGCACATACGCGATGAGGTCTTGGCCGTGCTCGAGGAGCCCGCGGATGAGCTGCGTGTTGCCACCCGGAGCCCCTGCCCCGACGATGTCATCAATGTCGATCATGGTGACGGGCCCAAACTTGCGGCGACTGGACGCGCGCGCATCACGGATGGCCTGCTCGATGTTGAGCATGGGTGGGGGCTCTTTGAAGCGCTGAGTCCATGCTTTGTCAGCGACCTCTTCGGCGAGCGAATTTGCAAGAGCTTCGTCGCCGTCCGTGGTCACGTGCACGGCCCACCCGAGGTCATCCGCGGAGGTGTACGGGTGCACCATGAACAGCGTCGCCGAGAGCACGCGAGGGTCGCGCTCGAGGCGCTTCATGTGGCGAAACACTTTGCGCATCGGGTCGAGAAAATCGATGGTGGTTCCGCCGCCGAGGACCATCGGGAGTTTGCGCCACGCGTGCACGGGCCGGATCTCTCCGCGGAGCGCGCGGATCAGACGATTTCCAGCGCGAAATCCAGTGGGCGCGAGGTCCCAATGGGGGTTGCTTCGGTAGCCAATGAGCACGTCGAGTGCTTTGACGGTCTCGTCGGTGAGGTTGGCGTGGAGGTCGAAGCTGGCCGCGATCCGAGGCCCTGGTCCGAGCACTTCGCGGACACGACGAAGGATCACACTCTCGGGCTGTTCGCCCAGGCCCTTGACCTCCATCGAGCCATGGAGCGCCAAGTACACACCATCGACGGGCATGGCCTGCTTGAGCCTCTCGATTTGGTCTTCGAGAATGCGCTCAAACGCCTCGACGGTGACTGGGCCGCTGGGCACCGCGATGTACGACGCCAACGGCACGGCTTCGACGTTGCCTGCCGCGCGCGCTGCTTGGACAAATCCCGTGAGCTCAGCGTGCGGAAAGAACCCCGGCAGCTCACTCCCTCCCAGCGTGGCGCCACGCGCAAGCTCGTCGCCCTTGAGCAGCGCCGCGTGATCAAACGCAGAGAAGTCTGTGAGCAGGGGAGAGTACGCGTTGGCCTCGTGAAAAATCCGACCGTATGCGATCCGAAGGGGGCGACCACCGCGGCCAAATTTCATCCAGTTTGAGAGTGACATCAGAGACTCCAGGGAGAGTGCGGATGCGCTTGGATGCGCACGAATCGGGCCGAAAATCGCCCAGCCATTGTGTTGTAACGCGGTGCGTTGCTGGGCGCGAGGGGCATGAAGCCGGTCTGCATACTTGCTCCACAATTGCCTCTGCGCGATCCGCGAAGGTCATCGTGTGGTGGGCACCCCTGCGAGCCAATCGTTGATCGTCTGCGCGAGGAATTCTCCACGGTCTTCTTGCACAAAGTGCCCGCCCCAGAAGCGGTGATGGGGCTGGCCAGCGGCGCCGGGGACGTGTCGCTGAAGCGGGACGTCGGCGCGACCCAGGATGGGGTCATTTTTGCCAAACAGCGTGAGAAAAGGCTTCGAGAAATGGCCCAGCGCCTCCCATGCGCGGCGGTTGGCCGGGACCGCGGGATCATCTGCGCTTGTGGGTACGAGCGCCGGAAACACGCGCGCTCCGACGGCGTACTCGCGGCTCGGAAACGGCGCATCGTACGCGGCGCGCACCTCGCGCGTGAGTTGGGTCACGCAGCCGCTCGCGACGATGCGACCGATGGGCAGAATGGGGGTGTACTTCGCGAAGGTCTGCCACACATGAAACGCGGCTGGGGCGGGGCGATCCGCGATGGGCAAGAAGCCATTGGCAACCACCACGCGAGCGAATCGACCAGGATTTTCACCGACGATTCGTAGGCCAATAAGCGAGCCCCAGTCCTGACACACCAGCGTGATGTCACGCAAATCAAGTCGCTCAATCAGCGCCTGGGTCCACGCGACGTGGCTCGCGTAAGAATAATCGTCGGCGTGTGCGGGCTTGTCCGAGCGCCCAAAACCGATGAGATCGGGCGCGATCGCGCGGTGCCCATTGCGGGCAAATCCACTGATCATTTTGCGATAGAGGTAGCTCCATGTTGGCTCTCCGTGGAGCATCAAGATGGGTGACGCGGTCGACGGGCCGTCTTCGACAAAGGCCATGCGAAGTCCCGGAGCGACCTCGACGTCGTGGCGCGCAAAATCGAAGCCACGGAGTCCCTCGAAGCGTGACGCGGGCGTGCGCAGGATTTTCATTGGCTGAGAGGGTGCCAACTTGTGACGCCGCGTGCAGCCGAGAACCCAGCGCTATCGTGAAAATCGCTTGCGAAGCGCGTCGAATACTGACGTCGTCGCTGCGCGAGGCTGTGCACCAGACTGCGCGACTTCGGCAGGCGCGGCGGCTTCGAGCGCTCGCGGATAGAGCCACACGGCGCTGGTTCGAGCGTCTAAAACCAGCCCCAAGGGCAGCTCGACGCGTGTGCCTTCGGCGAGGAGCGTTTGGTACAAAGTCGAGATCACCGCGTCGGCCTCGGCGCCAGAGAGGCCGAGCTCTTCGGCGAGCCCCATCCACGATTCGCGCTGCGAAATCGGTACACTGACATCGCAACGCAGGCGCCCCTCTGCGCGTTGCGCTTCGTGGCTCCAGGCGTTGATCCAGCCCGAGGCGAGACCTTGGGTGAGCTCGTCTGCGTGCGTCGTGATGGCGGCGAGCTCGCTGTCGCTGAGCTGTGCTCGAAGCCGACGTTCGAGAAGCAACCGAGACGCTCGAAGAGCCTGCTCGGACTCCTCGCTCGTGGCCAGCCATGGGCCCACGAGGTGCTCGGCAGGCGCGTACAAAACCTCAGCAATTTCGCCCACAAAGAGCGCAGTCGCCAGCTCGATGGCGGTGGGCCTGAGGTGCTCTTCGAACGCGGCCAAGAGTCCGAGGGTGTCCTCGGATTCGTCAGGCGGTGAGAGTGAAGGGTCCAGTGGGCTGCGGGTCATGCGCTGTGATTTCACGAGTTGGGTGACACATCGAAGCGTCCCGGCGAGTGTGACAGCTTGCCGACGCGTTGGGGTGATCTACGCAGGACTCAACCGTGGGGGAGATTCACAAGCTCGTGCAGCTGGTCTGCGGAGAAGGGCTTCTCGAGGCATGGGATCCCCTCGCGCTGTAAAAACTTAAACACCCGAGGCGTGAAAGAGCCACCGGTCATGAACACAAACGGCTGCTGATTTTGCGGATCGTTGGAGCGAACCTTTTCAAACACATCGATGCCCGAAATGTCCGGGAGCATCATGTCGCAGAGCACCACGTCGATCCGTGGTTCTCGCGAGAGCCGCTCGATCGCGCTGCGCCCTGTGTGAGCGAGCTCGACGTCGTGCGTGTCGATAAACTGTAGCTCAATGGATCGCGCGAGGAGCTGCTCGTCGTCCACCACGAGGATTCTCTTTCGACGGGGTCGTGAGAGCGTGCGTCGTGGCGCGCTGAGCTGTGCGATCTTGGGCTCGAGCGTGTCTTCGCACCTGGGAAAACACACGCGGAATGTGCTCCCCTCGCCTAACTTGCTCTCGACGCTGATCTCTCCGTCGAGGCTGGTCACGAGACCGTGGCAGACCGACAACCCTAGTCCCATGCCGACGCCCGTCTGTCTCGTCGTGAAGAATGGCTCGAACACCCGCGCGACGTTCTCGGGCGCGATGCCTTCGCCCTCGTCTGAGACTTCGACGCACACGCGGCCATCGTCCAGCTCGAAAATGCGAAGGGTGATCTGGTTGCGGTCGCTTGGGACATCGCTCAGCGCATGCGCTGCGTTGAGCAATAGGTTGAGAAAAACCTGCGCGAGTCGCCCTTCGTCCGCAAGCACAGCCGGCACGGTGCTGTACTCACGGACGATCTTTGCGCGGCCTCGAATCATGGGCTGCGCCATCGTGACGGCGGCCTCGACGGAGCGCTCGACCGCGACCGGCTCGCGGACCTCTTCGCCACCGCGCGAGAACGTCTTGAGGTCGCGCACGATGGTCTGGACGCGGTGAGCTCCATCCTTGGCGTGCTCGAGCGCTTCGAGCAGCCTCGCGATGAGGTCGTCCGGGCCCAGCGTGGCCTTGACGTCATCCAGACGCCTCTGCGCATACTCGAGATTGCTCAGCAAATACGCTAACGGATTGTTGATCTCATGCGCCACTCCGGCAGCCAGTGTGCCCACGGTCGCGAGGCGATCAGCCTGCGCGAGCTTGGCCTCTAGCTTGCGGCGCTCGGTGACCTCTTCGACGATCGCGCAGCCGCCACGCTCGCCATCGATCGGACCCAAATCGACACGAACGATGGAGCGACGGTTGCCTGTTACCGACACATAATCGCCTTCGTAGAGAGAGCGTGTTCCGCTCAACGCAGCCGAGAGGGCTTCGACCAAGCGCGCGTTAGGCAGCGTGGTCATGTCGAGGCCGATCACTGCGTGGCGTGTGGATCCGAGAATGGCGACCATTGCGTCGTTGCAGGCGGTGATCACGCCCCGCTGATCGTACTGAAAAATCCCTACCGGAGCGCGCTCGAAGGCGAGCCGATAGAGCCCCTCTTCGGTGAGGGTCCCTGGGTCCATCTCGTGGGTGTCCACCGGGGTGGCGTGTACGGGACGTAGCGCGATCCAAAGGTTGTGATCGTCGGCCTCAGAGAGTGTGATGGCGAAATCGAGTCCGACCTGCCCTTCGAGCCCTCGCGCGAATGAGACGCGCAGGGGCAGCGGCGCGGATCTTTTGGCCCGCTCGAGCAGCGAAGCGAGCGAAAGTGAATTTTCGCTTTGCTGGCGAAAAAGCTGACCGAATGTGCGCGTGAGCAGCTCGTCTCGCGACAACCCAAGCGACGCGCAGGCGGCGTGATTGCAGTGGACGATCGCGCCATCGCGGCGGATCACCAGCATGGCGTCTGGGAGCTGGTTGAGCGTCCACATCAAGCCGTTATCACTGATCATCGCGGTCATTTTACCAGTGAAACAGACGTTCTTCATGACCGTCTGCGAGCATTCTGAAGGCCCCTAGGCCATAGCGGCGCTCAAACGAGAGCACCTCAAGCAGACAGCACTTGGGCGCGCTCTTCATCGCAAAAAAACGAAGTAAACGCACAACCCCGTGCGGGCTCGCGGTCGAGAGCGTGACCTGTTGCGTGTCGGGACGATCGGCAAGCAGCGCGACCCCCCGATGGCTCGCGATCACCGCGAGCACCCGCGGCGACACGACCGGCGCGTGCTCGTCGAGGGTCGCGGTGAGAGTCTCTTGTGTGTGCAAATTCGCTTGCAATTCGCTGTCGACGATCACCACCTGGACGGTCCATTGTCCCAACGGTTCGCGCTGCGCCCAGAGCGAATTCGCGCGCTCGACGGCTGTGCTGTGTTGCTCACCGCAAGCGAGGTCCGAGGCTCCGGCGATCACCCATCGCTGGTCGACGAGGCCCTCACTGAAGTGCCTCACTCGGTCGCGGGCGAAGGTGTGTGATTGTCGATCGCCCCATCGTGTCCGAGCGCCCGTCTCCACGAGCAGCGTGGGCACGTGTCGGCGGCGCAGCTCTCCCGCCGTGACGCGCTCGAGCCACTCCCGGAGTGCTGCCCACGCGAAGGCATCGAGCGCTGACGGGCGGCTGTTGGCCGCGTCCGGGGGCAGCGTGTCACCGCGATGGGCTGCCACTCGGAGGGCGCTCCGTGCCTCTGCGAGGCGCGCAGGAGCCACCACGTCGAGGGCGCCTAGGTGCACGATCTGCAAGAAGCACTGCGCGTCACGGTGGCCGTCAGCGCGCGTCGGCGCGGGAGTCTCGGGGGCGTCCACGCGGCGGTCTTTCACAGCGAGCTCGCAGGGGTATACACTGACGCGCGGATGGCTGGGTGGTCTAGCGCGCGGGTAGGCCAAGAACGTCTACTAGTCATCGCTGTTTAGCAGGGATTCGGCGCGAGGGCCTAGGTGTGCACGGAGCTTGTCAAGCAGTCGCGCGCGAGCACGTGAGAGCCGCTGTCGATCACGGTCAGGCATGCGCCCCTCGACGCGCTCGCCGTCCCGCTCGACCGACAGCAGCAGCGCCTCGCGGTCGGCCGGAAGCAGCTCTTCGAGCAACGCGCTCGTCAGCGAGACCAGCTGCGCGATCTGAGCCACACGATCCGCGTGGGGCGCAGCGTCCGAGAGGGTCAACGCAGCGTTGTCGTCGACAGCGGTCTCTTCGCTTCTGCCTCGTGCGCGAAACATGTCCGCGATGCGTCGCCTGAGGATGGTGCGGGCGAGGCGCGAGAGGTGGTGGATGTCTTCGTCGATCGTGGGCAGCTGCGAGGAGAGCCATGATGGAGGGATGAGCTCGCCCCCACGCTCTATTCGCGCGGTGAGGTCCGCGAGGGTCTCTTGCGCGAGGTCTTCGTGCCGGTCTCGCAGCGCGGGCAACCGACGGCGGAGGTCACCGAGGAGCATCGCGCGAAGCTCGGGAAGCTGGCGCGACCACCAGGGCGTCGTGGGTGTAGCTCTCACGGGCAGCACCAGACGGCGTACATCGTGGTGCTGTCTGCGCGCAACGACAACGACTCGCAGCCGAGGCTCCGAGCGCGTGTTGCGAGGGTCGTACGCGTGGCAGGGAGCGCTTGGCCGACCTCGGTCTCAAACAGCTCGCGATCGCGGGCGAGTGTGACGGCTTGCGCGTCGACGCTGGCACGCGATCGCGCTTGCGAATCAGGATCCGCGAGGCGAGCGATCATCGCGCGTTCGCTGGTGATTCTTCTGGTCCGTTCTTCGAGATGGAGCGCTGCTTGTCGTGCCAAAAACCAGTTCGGAACCACCTGCCAGCCGTGCGGGCGCTGCCGTGAGTGACAGCTGAGGCGCTGTGCGCGACGCACGACAAAGTCATCGAGCAGGGGCACGACGTGCGCGTGTTGGAATGACACCCCCGTCACGGCATGTGCGTCTAAAGTGTTCGCGATCCTCGCGTCGTGGGCGGCCTCTACCGATGCGTCCATGCCCGCTTCGCGCGCGTCAACACGGTGCACATCCCTGGGTGATTCGGTGTCAAAGACCGCGGCGTCGTTCACCGACGTGGGGAGCGACTGCGTGGTGCCGAAGGCGGTGAGCATGGGCACAGACGTGGCCCCGACCGCTGCGATTACGCACAACGCGCCCACGACAACGAGCGCGCGGCGTGTTCGTGACAAGGGCAGCTCACGAGGCATCCGAGGATCGGTCATGACGCGCTCAAAGAAATCGAAAGCCTCGTTGGCGTCGCGGTAGCGTTCGTCGATGTTGCGCGTGACACAACGCGCGAACCATGGGTCAAATCCCGGCGGAATCGCGTCGTGGCAGCCAAGCTCTTTGGCACGAACGCTCGCCGCGACGAGAGGCTCCACCATCTTCTCAAAGAGCACCGCGTCGGCCGGAAAAGTGCTGCGCCAATAAGGCTTTCCGGTCATCGCCCAGAACATCACGAGCCCCAGAGCCCACACGTCGGTCGCAGGTCGAATACGCTCGCGCCGGACCTGCTCAGGGGCCATCCACAGCGGCGACCCAATGACGCTCGTCGCGGTCGCGCCGGTATCAAACGCCTCGAAGACCGTCGCGATGCCGAAGTCCAAGAGCTTCACGGTCTCGGTCGCGTTTGCCCGCAGCGATCGTGCGATAAAAATGTTCTCGGGCTTTAGGTCCCGGTGAACAATGTTGGCGTCGTGGGCAGCACCGAGGGCGTGACAGAGCTGCCTTGCGAGCTCGAGCGCGTCGAGCCTCTCGTACGGTCCCACGCGATCGACACGTTGCTTGAGCGTCTCGCCCTCAAGCAGCTCCATCGCGAGCCACGGCACGCCGCGCTCGTCGTCGACACCCGCGCTCAGCACGCGAGCGACGTGTTCGCTTGGGATTTTGGCTACAACTTGAGCTTCTTGGGCCAGACGTTCTCTCGCGCGTGCGTCGTCCCAGAGCGGCGATCTGAGGACCTTCAGCGCGCACTGTTGTCCGGTCGAACATTGCTCGACACGATAGACCGCGCCCATGCCTCCCTCGGCGATGCGCGCGAGGATCCGCCACTCGCCTGCGAACACGGATCCGATGGCGAGCCAGGTCATGATGGTTGCCCATCTATGGTTTGCACATCTACGCGCAAATGCACTGTCAACCTTTGAGCAATCGCCCTCACCCGTGCGTGCTGTTTGCCCGCATTGCCTGCGCTACGGTGATCGCAGCCATGGACACGATGGTCTCAACGTCGCAATTGCGCTGCAAGACCGTCACGGGCTTGCGCATGCCGAGCAGCATGGGCCCGACGGCCTCTGCGCCGCCGAAAGAGGCTAGCAATTTGTACGCGATGTTGCCCGCACCCAAAGACGGAAACACCAGCACATTTGCAGGGCCTTTGAGTTCGCTGAAGTTCCATTCTTGCCGCAGCGCGGGGATGAGCGCGACATCGGCTTGCATCTCGCCGTCGATCATGAGGTCGGGCCGTCGCTCTTTGACCAACGCGACCGCGCGCGCGACTTTGCTCGGCTCTTTGCCATCGGCGCTGCCAAAGTTTGAATAAGACAGCATCGCGATTTTCGGGATGATTCCCAGGTCGGACACCGCGTCTGCGCTCTGGATCGCGATCTCGGCGAGCGTCTCGGCGTCGGGATCGAGGTTGACGGTGGTGTCCGAGCAAAAGAGCACGTTCGGCCCCTTGAGCAACATGTACATCCCCGCTGCGCGGCGATATCCGGGCGCCATGCCGATGATCTGCAGGGCGGGGCGGATGACCTCAGGGTACGACGCCGTGAGACCCGAGACGCACCCATCGGCGTCGCCCGCTGCGACCATGAGCATGCCAAAGACCTTGCGCTCACGGGACACTGTCTTTTGCGCAGAAATCTTCGTCTCACCCTTGCGTCGACGGAGGTTCCAGTAAGTCTCGATGTAGGCCTCGAGCTGGGGCGAGTCGGGCGGATGGACGATCTCAACACCCTCGATGTCGAGGTCCAGACTCAGCGCGCGCTGCGCGATGATGTCACGACGCCCGAGCAACACCGGACGCGCGATTCCTTCGTCGGACAAGATCACAGCCGCGCGAATGATCTTGTCGACTTCTCCCTCTGGAAACACCACGCGGCGAGGGTCTGCGCGCGTCATGGACCAGATTTTTCGCAGCGTATGCCGCGTGGGCGATACGCGCTGCGCGAGCTGCTCTTTGTACTTCTCAAGGTCGATGGTGTCGCGCGCGACGCCCGAGTCCATTGCGGCTTGCGCGATCGCAGGCGCGACCCACAAGAGCACACGGTCGTCGAAGGGCTTGGGGATGATGTACTCGCGGCCGAACTTGAGCTGCTTGAGCCCGTAGGCCTGCGTCACGCGATCGGGAACATCGGCCCTCGCGAGCTCTGCAATGGCGCGCACCGCGGCGAGCTTCATCGCCTCGTTGACAGTCCGCGCACGCACGTCGAGAGCGCCGCGAAACACGTACGGGTAGCCCAAGACGTTGTTCACTTGGTTAGGAAAATCACTGCGCCCCGTCGCGACGATCGCGTCCGGTCTCGCCGCGAGCGCGATCTCGTAGGGGATCTCGGGGTCTGGGTTCGCGAGCGCAAAAATCACCGGTGAAGGTGCCATCGTGCGCACCATGTCTGCCGTGACGATCCCGCCCACACTGAGCCCCACAAACACATCGCGCCCGACCATCGCTTCAGCGAGCGTCCTATCGCTGGTGTCTTGTGCAAAGGCTCCCTTGTAGGGGTCCATGAGCTCGGTTCGTCCCTGGTAGACCACGCCCACGACGTCGACCATCGTGATGTGCTCGCGGCGCACGCCGAGGGCGACCCATAGCTCCATGCAGCGCACCGCCGCGGCCCCGGCACCACAGCAGGCGACGCGGACCGAATCGATTGGTTTTTCGCAGAGCACCAGGGCGTTGAGCAGCGCTGCACCGGTGATAATCGCGGTGCCGTGCTGGTCATCGTGAAACACCGGGATGCTCATGCGCGAGCGCAGCTGCTCTTCGATGTAAAAGCAATCTGGCGCGCGGATGTCCTCGAGATTGATCCCGCCAAACGTGGGCTCGAGGCTTGCTACAGTCTCAATGAACTTGTCGGGGTCAAGCTCGTCGATCTCGAGATCGAACACGTCGATGTCCGCGAACTTCTTAAAGAGCATCCCTTTGCCCTCCATCACGGGCTTTGCGGCGTAGGGACCAATGTTTCCGAGGCCCAAGACCGCGGTGCCGTTCGTGATCACGCCGACGAGGTTCTGACGTGCCGTGTAGCGATCGACGAGGTCTCGATCGCGCACAATTTCGCGACAGGGCTCTGCGACGCCGGGCGAGTAGGCGAGAGACAAATCACGCTGTGTTGCGCTGGGCTTTGTAGCGATTACTTCGATTTTTCCTGGTCGCCCGGACGAATGGTAGTCCAGAGCGTCTTGCTTGCGAATGATCGGTCTCATGAGTACGCAACGGACTACCACGGGCACCGAGGCTCTGCGCGATCAGTGCGTGCACGTCGCGGAGCGTCACGACCGCTCGCACCTTCTCCAGGGCGTCTTTGCCAGTCATTTTACTGCTCTGGCGCGACGCATTGCACTCCCACTGCCTGGCGCTCATTGCGTCACACTCTTCACGTGAGTGTGGGCCTACACGGTGTGGGCAGCGGCCGTGTCCGTCAGCGCTCGCGAAACTTCGCGCGCTCACCCCAGGTGCACTCAAACGCGGCGTCGTCTGTGAGCACCCAGAGCGTCGGGATTGCTGGCGAGAGTGCGAGCGTGGGACCCTCGCCGTCGGTAAAATAGACGACCCCATCGGCGGCAAATGACCTGAGAAATTCTGGATCAAACACGGGACGAAGGTCTGTTCCTCCGCGACCCACGACCGCCTCGAGCGTGCGATCAAAGGGGTAGACTCGCGCCACCGCCACGTCGCACTCGACGATCGTGATGCGAGCAGACTCTCGCAGCGCGCGGAGCTGCAGCGCGACCTCGCGAAGATCCGATTCGTCCATGCTCGCGCTTGTATCGATCGCGACGACAATCGAGACCAACCCTGCGCGCGCCGTACGCCACGCCCTCCCGGGGATCTCGCCCACGCGCCCTAAGAACCTCCGGTTGGGTCTCGAGAATGTGCGCGTTGGGACACGGCTTCGGTGCACAAATGCTTGCAAAAGAACACGCCAATCGAGCGAGACCTCGGCAGGTCCTGTCGCCTCGCCGAGCTGCGCCAGCAGTCGCTCGGTGCTCAGCCCGGCGATCTTCGCGTGGGGTGACATGCCCTCTTGCTTGGCCTCCTCGAGGGACTGCTCAACCAACGTGCGAGTCGCAGCGAGTTTGCCCGCAGAGGGGCCGTCGCCCGCAGCCCAGCGATCGTGGTCGTCCAGTGATTTTCCTGGTCCATCGCGGAGCACCTTGCGCACCGCGCCCTCGCGGTTGACCGGCCGTAGGCGCTCGTAGCGCTCCAATGTGCTCTGCCCAGCGCGCACGCCAAAGCGCGCAAAGTCCTGCCAGCGCAGGGGGTTTGGCAGGGGCTCTTCGATCCCTTCGTTGGCCGAGAGCTCTTTGCAGAGGTCAAGCAGCGAGGGGTCGTCGACGAGCTCAAAGAACCTTGGATTGCTCAGATGTCCAAGCGCAACGTGCGCGAGCTCGTGTAGCAAAATTCCAGGTAGATACGAGACCGTGTCTTTGCCAAACGCGTCACGCCGGACGTGCAAAATGTACCCTGTGCGCCCGAGCGAGACCGCCATCCAGTCCACGCCGTGGTCGTCCACGACGGCGAGCCGACTGAGCAACGCAGCGTAAAACGGGTAGCGCTTGACAAAGTCATACCGCGCAAGAGCTTCGTGCAGCCACTGGGCCGCGCTGGCCCGTGTCATCGGGGCCGGATGGGAGTAATGCCCAGGTCAATGCACGCGCTCACAAGAGACATCGCGTGCTTTTCGCCTAAGATCGCGAGGATGCGGCCCACGTTTGCTCGAAGCGTGTTGCTCTGTCGAAGCTCGGCGACGCGTCCGTGCTGGCGCAGGTGCGCCACCAGCGCCTGGACGATGAGCTGAACGCGATAGCGCTGCAGCGGGCTCTGCGACCACCGGGTGAGCTTGGACTCAAAGGCGCTCCCGTTGGACGCGGTCAACAGCTCGCCGGGCGTGAACTCTACGAGCACCGCGGCGGTCGCATTGTGGGCGAGCGCGTCTTGGAGCGAATCGCGCAGATCTCCTGCAATTTTTCCCATAAATCGCTCAAACGCCGCCGTCGAAAACTCCCCCCGCTCTGCCATCACCGCGATCTCTGGGCTCTTGAGCACGTCGCGCATCCGAGAGACCAGCTCCTCGAGCGCGTCGACGCGACCGCCCGCTGTCAGCTCACGCACGCGCCGCTCGGCAGGTGAGCCCTCGTCAAAACTGCGCAAGATCGCCCGCGGATCGAGCCCTACGCTGTCGACGGTGTCTTCGCTCGCCGCTCGCACGAGCTCGGACCACGCCGCGGGCAAAAATCCACACAGCGCGTCATGCACCAGCGATCGATCCGCGCGCTCTTTGGTCGTCATGGCCGCGAGGATTTCACCTGCATAGGTCCAGCTCCTGGGACTCACCTCATCGAGGGCGCGCGAGTGTTCGCGCACGACCCGCACGATCGCTGGGTGCACGCGGTGCTCGGACGCCCAATCAAGCCACGCGCCGCGATCGGCGCGCGCGCGCACCGTGAGAAATCGCGCTTGGAGTGCTCGATCAAGGGGCGTCACGTGATACTCGCCAGTTGGCGGATTCGTGAGCGCAAAGCAGACCCAGTCAGGCGGCAATACGTACTGGTGGAGCCTCCGAGCGCTCAAGAGCTGAAGCGCGGGTTGCTGCATGTAGCGCTCTGCACGGTTGAGCTCCTCGAGCACCAAGATCCCCGCGCCATTTGTGGGCAAAATGCTTGGCAGCGCGTAGGTCGTCTGGCCCTCTACGATCACCGGCAGACCCACGAGATCCGGAGGCTCTAAGAGCGAGAGATCGAGCGTCGTGCACCCGATGCCAAGACCCGATGCGAGCGCGCGAATGAGCTCACTCTTGCCGATTCCGGTGGGGCCCTCAATGAGCGCAGGCCGGCGCGCGCGATACGCGAGAGAGAGCAGCGCAACGAGCTTGGGTCCGATGGCGACTTCGGGAGTAGATGCGTCGGTCACGGCAATCGCGATAGCACGTCACGCATCACGCGGGTCGCCAGGTCTCGCGACGACACCGGGTCGCTCCCGTTCTGCACACGGAGCTCGAGCATGCGTGGTCCTCGCCGCGCGGTGAGCATTTTGCGCTCTGCGTCCCAATACGCCTGCTCGCCAAGCCCTGCCACGAGCTCTTCGCGGGCGTGGGACATCGCGAAGAGCCGCGCAGCCATGGGGCCATCGACCGAGCGCCGAGGATAGACGCCGAGGCGCACGTCGCCGTCCGAGGACTCTAGGCCCTGCTCGCCCTGCCCGCGCTGACCCGCTTGCAGCGCGAGCGCGTGAGGATCGCGCTGGACTCTCGCGGCATTTCGCGACTGAATTTGCTGATAATTCTCGAGTCTCCAGCGGTAGCGACAGGACACCAATCCCGCCACATCGGTCACGCTCTGGGTCACCGCGCTCGCGCCGGCAAACGAGCGCATGGCGTCGTGCGAGAGCAGCGTACAGGGATGGTCTGCGGGCCATGATGCGCTGGGGGCCGTGTGTGAGCGGCTCGCTTCGTGAGCCCGTGGTGGCGCGGAGACAGGCTCTGCTGCGCGATCTTGGCACCCAGCCCACACCCCACAGGCGAGCACGAATGTACTGCAAACAAACTGACGAAACACCTGGCAAAGACCCTCTGCTGTGAGTCACTGAATCCAAAGCATGCGCCGCGCGCGAAGCGCTTGCGCTTGGCGCAGGATCGTCGCACAACGCGTGGCATAACCACGATGACAATGGACGAAAGAGCCCAGCGCGAAGCCCACCAATTGCGAACCGCTGTGGGAGTTTGGCGGCATTCGGACCGCTTGATTGTGGTTCGCGGCGACGAGCGACTGGACTGGATGTCCGGCATGATCACCCAAGAGTGCAAGAGCATGCGCGCGGGCGAGAGTCGCTACGCGGCCGCTGTCCACGAGAAGGGCAAGCTCTTCGGGGATCTGTTTATCCACTGTGCAAACGACGAGATCTACGTGGTCGCGCCCGAGCAGACCGCGCAGCAGCTCGTCGAGCACTTTGAGTCCCACATCATCATGGAGGACGTCGAGGTGACGCTAGACCCGATGCTCTGGGTGGTGACCGCGCAGGGCCCTGCGAGTGAGGGTCTTGAAAACACTGGAAGTTACCTCGCCGATCGCTTGGGCCGCGGCGGCCGTGACTGGATTGTTCGCGACGAAGCGAGCGCCGATGCGTTGGTGCAGACCTTGGTGAGCCTAGGCGCGACCGCAGTGAGCGAAGAGGGCCGAGAGCTCGCGCGAATCGAGGCTGGGATCCCGCGATTTGGCGTGGATTTTGGCACGACGAACTACGTTCAAGAAGCGGACATCACGCGGCGCGCGGTGTCGTTTAACAAGGGGTGCTACGTCGGACAAGAGGTCGTGTGCCGGCTCGAAATGCGCGGCCATGTGCGCAGGCAGCTCGTCGCGTTTGTGATGGATGGCGCGCCGCCGCCTCCCGGAACATCCCTCGATCAAGAGACCGGAACGATCACTTCGTCAGCGTTTTCACAAGAGCTTGGCAAGACCGTAGGCCTCGCGATGGTCAAGTGGGACATCGCCAAAGAGCGCAAGGACATCTCTCTCGCGGGGGTGGTCGGGACGCTCGTCGAGAGACCCATCCAGTGAGCGCACATGCTCGGCTGACGTTGTGTGTTTGTACAGTGATTTTGCTGTCGAATGTTCATTGTGGGCCGATCGTAGACGAGACTCCGTCTGCGCAGGATCCGCTGGGTGACAGGGCGTCGGGGGGCGAGCGAGCGCGCGGGACGGCAGACGCAGGTCTCACGTGGGATTCGGCGACAGACGCGGCGGCTGACGCCAGGCCCGTCATCGCGCACTTTAGCGACGAGCTCATGCGGCCGGATGCGGGCAGCGCGCGTGAGTCCGGAGTGCAGACCTGGCAAGCAGACGGCGACGTCGCCGTGGCCGCCGATGCGGGTGTACAAGCGGCCGAGCTGTCCTGGCTCGTGATGCACATCGCGGATGACGCAGACCGGGCTGGCGCGTCCGGGGCTCCCAATGTGCGCGCGTTGGCGCGCTACGGCGCAGACGGTTTGCGCGCGGTGGTGCCGCTGTTTCGGCTCGGCGACGCGCGGAGGGTCGAGCAAGCGCGCCACGTGGTCGAGACCCTCGCCCAGCGCGCGTGTCGATCGACCGCGGACCCTGACGCGCCTCGGCGCCTGGTGGCGTGGCTTGACGGCGGCGCTGCGGTCCTTCGAGCGCCTCGTCCCGGACCGCCGGACCCTCGCTGGCCTTGGCAACGTGGGCCTGAGTGGCCGTGGTCTACCGCAGCGATCGCGCGGCTCGAGGCGTGGGCCGCGTCGGACCTTGTGTGCGATCCGAGACACCTCGTGGCGCCAGCATCAGGGCGGGAGTGATGGACCCAGTGTCACCCGCCGAGGCGCACTGGAGCTATCTCAGTGTGCTCGCGTGCCCGAGCTGCCATACGCCTCTTTTGCGAGAGAATTTGCAGCTCCGTTGTCAACCCTGCGAGCGAACGTACACACGCACCGAGTCGGTCTTGTCGCTGTTTACGCCCGAAGGCGAGCGCGCGATGGCGGGCAGCCACGACGCGCCCTGGTCGCGCTGGCGGGCGGCGATCGAAGGGCTCGAGACCTGGCGAAAGCGGCAACGCAGGGCTCCTCGGTTATCGAGCAGCTCGCCTGCCGACGTGCACGAAGATGGCACGAGCGATCTCGCGCTTGAGCGACTGCTCGCTGCGTGTACCGAGGGCATCGATCGCCCGTTGATCGTCGACGTGGGCGCAAAAGACGGTCGCATGGCGGCGAGGTTCTCTCGCCCCGTTCGGTATCTCGGCGTTGAGCCCTTTGTGCAGGGGGTTCACAGCGAAGACTCGCCGGTCGTACGCGCGCTTGGCGAGTCGCTTCCCCTGCAAAATGGCACGGTCCATGGGGTCTTGTGCCACGCAGTCTTTGACTACTTCGTCGATGGTGCGCGGGCGCTTGATGAGATGGCGCGCGTCCTCGCGCCGGGCGCAAGCCTCGCGTTAGTTGTCAGCGTGCTGACCCCTCATGTGGCCCATGCGAGGGCGTCGCACACGCGCGCTGGCCGACTGTGGCATGCCCTCAGCGCGACCCGCGAGGTGGGCGTGAGGGCGGCCGCGACGCTGCTCCCGCAGGCGCTCTCGCTGACGACCGCGCACACGCAGTTTTACACGCGCAACGAGGTGATGGCGCTTCTCGCGGCGCGCTTCGAGTTGTGCTCAGTACACGAGCAGCCTACGCGGACGAGCAGCGTGCTGTACATCCACGCACGCAAGCGCACGAAGAAGCGTCTGCCAGTGATTTAGCAGAGTGTGCTCACTGCTACGAGGGCGGACTCGAGCGCGTCACAGACACGCAAGAGCTGCTCGTGGGTGAGCAGCGGGTGCAGCGGAAGGGTCAGCAAGCGCGGGGCCACGGCGTCGGTGACAGGCAGCGTTGCGCGCACAGATTCGTAAGCCGAAAACCGGTGTGTGGGTGGGTAGTGCACCGAGGTCTGGACTCCGGCGGCGCGCATGTGGGCCATGACCGCGGCGCGGTCGGTGCCTTCGGGCAACAGCACCACAAACAAGTGGTGCACGGATTCGCCGCGCGTGTGCTGCCCAAACGGAATCACGAGCCTCGCGTGCGGACCAAGTCGCTCACGATACCAGCCCACGCGTTGCGCTCGCGCGATGTTGTTTTCGCTGAGTTTTTGCAGCTGAATCATCCCAATGGCCGCGCGCAACTCGTCCATCCTCGCGTTGGTCCCGACGCGCTCGACGTCGTAGGTAAACGCGTGGCCACGGTGACGTTCAAGCGTGCTTGTCGTCATGCCGTGAGCGCGCGTTCGGCGCAGCCTCTGGGCGAGCTCGGGGTCGTGCGTGGTGAGCATGCCGCCCTCGCCGGTCGTCATGTTCTTGTTGGCAAAAAACGAGAACGCGCCGATCGCACCGATGCTCCCAAGTCCACGTCCACCCAGCGTCGCGCCTGGCGAATGCGCGCAGTCCTCGACCATCGCGATCCCCTGCGCCGCTTCGGTGAGGGCGTCAAGGTCGACGGCAAATCCCGCATAGTGCACTGGACAGATGAGCTTGGTTTTCGCCGTTATTTTCTTCGCGACGTCCGAAGCGCTCAGGGTCAAATCGGTGGGCGATTGCACGTCCGCGAACACCGGCGTCGCGCCACACCGCATCACCGCGTTGGCTGTCGCGACGAAGGTCAGCGAGGGCACGATCACCTCGTCGCCAGCGCGCACCCCTAGCGCTTCAAACGCCAGCTCAAGACCCACCGTGCAGTTCGCCACTGCGACGGCCTCTACGCCGCCCACCATGGCGGCAAACGCCTCTTCAAACCGCTGAACGCGCGGCCCTTGCGTGAGCCACCCCCCGCGGACGACCTCGGCCGCTGCCAACGCTTCTTCTTCGCCAAGGGTGGTCTCGGACAGAGTCACCATCGCCTGCTCGCTGATCGATGTCACAGTGGGCCTGGGGTATACCCGAAGCGCTCCCGGCTCGCACGATGCACATTTTGTCCTGGCCCCGGCCCTATCCGGCCAATCCGTACCTCACGAGGCTCACCGAGGCGTTCGCGCGTCAGGGTGTCAGCTCGCGTTCTCATCGCTATCTCGCGGCCCTCGCGCTGCGTCCGACACGCGCACCGTGGCTGCACTTGCACTGGCCCGAGTGGATGCTGCGAGACCCCCATCGCGCACGAGCCTGGGCGCGCGCGGCGTGGTTCTTTGGGCTGATCGACGCGGCACGGGCGCGCGGGGTTCGCCTCGCCTGGACCGCCCACAACCTGCTCGGTCACGACGAGCCACACTACGACCTCGCCCTGCGATTTCGCAGCGCATTTGTGCGTCGCTGCGCGGTAATTCATGGGCACTTCGAGCACGCAGAGACCGACGTGCGCGCCATGGGTTTTCGAGGGACCTTTGTCTACGCCGGTCACCCCCACGCTTGCGACGACTATCATCCGACCGCGACACGTGAGGTGATCCGTGCGTCGCTGGGGTTTGGATCGCAACAGCGCGTGATGCTCTGTTTTGGCTCGATGCAGACCTACAAGGGCTTTGATCGCGTCGCGCGTTCGTTTGTGGCCAGCGCGGGTCCTGCGGATCGATTGCTGATCGCCGGCAGCACGCCCGATCCCAACGCCCTACGTGCCATCCTTGATGCGCGCAACGGCGACCCGAGAATCACGATTCGCGAGGGATTTCTCACGCGAGAGCAGAGCGCTGACCTGGTGATGGCCGCAGACGTGATGGTCCTTGGCTACCGCGCGTTTTACACGTCAGGCACCGCGATGCTCGCGCTCTCGATGGGCACGCCCCTTGTGGGCCCGCCGATCCATCACCTCGCCGCGATGCGCGATGAGCCCTTTTTTGCACCATTCTCAGAGCCCTCGGACCTGATGCGCGCGGTCGCCAGGGTCACCACGTCCAGAGCGAGCGCGCGCGAAAGTGCGCAGGCATGGGCTCGACGCTTCACGTACGATGCGCTCGCGACGTCGCTGAGAGACGCCCTCGCCCACTGCGGCGAAGCGTAGAGCAAGAGACGCCACGAGGATCTGATGATCGGTGTAGTTATCTGTAGTGATTTTGCAGACCAATCGCTTCTTGGGCTGTCGCTCTCGAGGCGCTCGGTGCTCGCTCTTCAGGCGGCGGGTGCGAGCGAAATTTTGCTGATCGGCCCCAGCGCGCAGCTGTTTGAGGACGAGCGGCTGCGAGTCCCGATGCGTGTGGCAGAGCGCTGGCCGATGGGCGACACGTTGGTCGTCGCAGACGGCGTGGCGATTAACCCGGCGACGCTCCACGCCATGACCCAAGGTGACGGAGAGCAACGCATGCACGAGGGCCTCGAGTTGCTCTGTGCACGTACGCAACGGTCTGCAAATTCTCTAAGCGAAATCGGGCTCGGCGCCGCTGTCACGCCGGCCGGTGTCGCGCTCTTTGCGCGCAGCAAGAGCGAGGTCGATCGCGCGCAAAACGCGCTGCTCGCGTCCCTTCGCAAGCGTCAAGATGGCTGGGTCTCACGCACGATCAACCGGAGGCTATCGCTCGCGATCACTCGATCTCTTACGCAAAGCACGATCCGCCCCAATCAGCTCTCGGCTGCCATCATGGTCCTCGGCGCCTCAAGCGGGATCTTCGCGGCCTTGGGGGGCCCTCTTGGGCTCGCGCTGGGGGGGGTGCTCTTTCAAGCGCAGAGCGTCTTGGATGGCTGCGACGGAGAGCTGTCTAGGCTCACATTCAGGGGCTCACGTGCGGGCGAGTGGCTCGATACCGTGGGCGATGATCTTACGAACTATAGCTTTTTCGCAGGCGCATCGCTTGGGCTTCGTGCGCTCGGAGCGCCGGCCTGGGTGTGGGTCGCCGGACTCGTGGGCGTGCTCGTCGGGGTGGTCGCGAGCCTGATCGAGTACCGCTATTTGGTCTCGATCGGCTCGGGCGACCTGCTCAAATATCCGCTCGGTTTTGGCGAAGACCCTGATCGCCCTGCGGACCCTTCGATCGTGCAAAAGATCCTCGGCGCGTTTCGGCCGATGTTCAAACGAGACTTCTTCGCGCTCGCGACGATGTTCGCGGCCCTCGTGGGGCCCGGCGCGCTGGGGGGCGCGCTTGTGCTCTTTGCCGCAGGCGCCACGGCGACGTTAACCGCTGTTTTGGCGAGCGAAATCCGTCGCGCTCGCACGACCGCGTGAGCGCTATCGTGTCGCGATCGTAAACTCTGCCCCGCCGAGCGTGCAGCGAAACTCAAAGCGCATCGCGGTGACCTGCGCAGCGGTGAGCCGCACAGGCGCGAGCGCACAAATGGTGTCATCGAAGGCCGTGTCGTCGTCGAGGAGCCGCACTCGAAGCTGCCCGCCCATCAGCTCGGTGGTGTTGATCCCGGTCATAAACCTGTGGTTCCACGACGGCGCGATCGTGTTGGCGATAAACGGCGAGCACTCTTCGCGTCCGGTGCCCACGGTGATGCAGACCTTGGGATCAGGTAGCCGAAAGGTCATGTTGATCCCGCTGTCCCACTGACCGCCCGAGCCGTTGAGCATCGAGACGTCCCCCTGGACCGCCGTCATAATCCACATGCCCGAGGTCGGCCCACCAAGCACACACATCCCTGCAGAATTGCAGACGGATCCACCCCCGCAGGTGCCGCACGTCCCACCGCAACCATCGGGCCCACAAGCCCGTCCACTGCACGACGGGACACACGCATCTTGGGGCGGAGGCGCGCTGTCTGCAGCGGTCGCGGCGTCGCTCTCGACCGAGGCCTCAGGCGCCACCGGGACATCGATGAGGGGGGGCGAGGTGTCTTCGAAGACGGCGCTGTCTTCGGGCTCCATCGCGTCCTGCGGAGGCGCCGCGCGATCGACCGCGGTGACATCGCGAGGTGTGACATCCGACAGGATCATGGGCTCGCCGCAGCCCGAGACCGATGCGAGCGCCGACAGCGCCAAGAGACCAAGACAAGCTCCACTGAGAAATCGCATGCTTCATGGTGCCGCGTCTCGCGCGTGCTGTCATCGCTTGATCCGACGCCATCGCATGCCTTCGTGCGTCCTAGGCTTGTCGCGAGCGCACCGTTGGGAGTATGCGAGTAGTCATCATGCGATTGGCCTGCATCCGTATCTCGCAATCTCGACGCGTTGCCATTGAGCACGATGGCGAACTTTATTTTGCAACTGAGCTCGCAACGACACTGGGAGCGCCTCAGGCGCCCAGAGATTTCGACGCACTTTTTGCTGGGGATTCTTTCGGAGCCGTCGAGCAAATGATGCAGCTTGATCGTGCGCTCGCGGCGGGCAATCGCCCCGTGATCGCCAAGGTCGCTCCAGGATCTTTCACCTGGGACGCCCCCGTTCCGCGCGGATGTCAGCTGCTGGACGGCTACGCGTTTGAGCAACACGTGATCAACGCGCGGGGCAAACGCGGGCTCGGCGTGCCCCCCGAGTGGTACGACGTGCCAACGTATTATCGCTCAAATCCCAGGGCATTGTTTGGTCACGAGGCTACCATCCCGTACCCAGCCGACGAGACCATGTGCGACTACGAGCTCGAGTTCGCCGCGGTGCTCGGGCGCAACGTCAAAGACGCCACCGTCGAAGAGTCCACCCGAGCGATCTTGGGCTACACGCTCTTCAACGACTGCACCGCACGCGCGGCGCAGCGCAAAGTGATGGCGATGGGTCTCGGTCCCGCGAAGGGCAAGGATTTCGCTAACCAATTGGGTCCATTGCTCGTCACGCCGGATGAGTTCGCGACGCTGGACAACGTAGAGCTCGTCGCGCGGGTCAACGGCGTCGAGTGGTCACGTGGGATGTTTGGCTCGGCAGAGTATTCGTTTGGCGAGATCATCGCGTTCGCGTGTCAGGGCATTGAGCTCTACAGCGGCGACGTGATTGGCTCTGGGACCGTGGGATTTGGCTGCGGACTTGAGCTCGACAAGTTCTTGCAAGACGGCGACGTCGTCGAGCTTGAGGCGAGCAAGGTGGGCGTGCTGCGCTCCAAGGTGGGCCGCGCGCCCGCACCCCCGCCGTTTGTCCACACACGCAAGGGCTCGTAGTCACCAACCGCGTGCGTAGGCCCCTGGGGAGGACTCGCACGACGCAGCGATTGCAGGGAGCGCGCAGATCTTTCTCTGATTTTTTGCAGCGCGAATTGTCCACACATGCGACGCGCCCGCTGGTCTATGCTCGCGCTCCCATGCTCGACTACCAACGACGCGGAAGCGTGCCTGCAAAGCACCACATCACCCACCGACGCCCGGACGGCGCGGGTGTCTACTACGAAGAGTGCTTCACCCGGCAGGGTTTTGACGGCGCTTTCTCGATTCTCTACCACGCGTTTGCGACGACGGATGACACCGAGACCGTCAAGAGCAGCCGCGGATGGCCCGCGCCGGTTTCGGTCGAGCCCCAGGACGAGACCGTGCGCCGAAGACTCTTTGACGGCAACAAGATCCCGGTCGGCGGGTGCATGGTGGACTCGCGGATTGCTATGCTTTTTTGCTCGGATTTGGTGATCTTGCTCGCGCGCCCCACCCAGTCTGACGACGTGTATTTCTCCAACGGTGACGGCGATGAGCTGGTGTACGTCTACGGCGGCAAGGGCAGACTCGAGAGCTCGTTTGGCTGGCTCCCGTTTCAGACGGGTGACTATGTGTGGGTGCCCAAGGGAGTGATTCACCGCTGGCATCTTGAGGGCGAAGGTCACGCGTTCTTGGTGATGGAGGCGCGAAAAGAGCTGCGAATTCCCAAGCAGTTTCGCAATGCCTCGGGGCAACTTCGGATGGACGCGCCGTATTGTCACCGCGATTTTGTCCGGCCCGAGGGCGCGGCGTGGGAGCCGTCGATGGGCGAAAGCGGCCCCTGCACGGTGGTCTACAAAGTGCGGGACAGGTTCTCTCAGCGCACCATGCCGCATCACCCGTTGGACATCGTCGGATGGGATGGCAACGTGTATCCCGTCGCGTTTCCAATTGGAAAATACCAGCCAAAAACGGGTTTGGTGCATCTCCCCCCAACGTCGCATCTGACCTTCGCCGGCGAGGGATTTGTGGTCTGTTCTTTTGTGCCGCGCATCGTGGATTTTCATCCCGAGGCGATCCCCTGCCCCTACCCTCACACCAACGTCGACTGCGACGAGGTGCTCTTGTACCTCGACGGCAATTTTACCTCGCGCAAAGGCGTGGGCCCGGGCTGCATGTCCCTTCATCCCATGGGCGTGCCGCATGGGCCACACCCCGGCGCGTACGAGCGCTCGATCGGCGCGCAGACCACGACCGAGCTGGCCGTCATGATCGACACGTTTGCGCCGCTCGCGATCACGGCCAACGCCCTCGCCCTCGAGACCCGCGAATACCACGACAGCTGGGCCCCTCGCTGACCGGTCTTCTACGGGTGTGCCCTTAGGCCTGCATCGCAGCGCTGCGGTCGCGCTGGTCGTGCCCTCGCCGAATCACCATCGCGAACGCGAGCACAAGCAACAGCACCGCGGGCCCCAGCGAAAACAGCATCCGAATGGCGAACTGTACTTGCTCACTCTGGACCCGCAGGCTCGCGTTGTATCCCGCGCGACCGAGCACCGCTTGAGAGCCCGAGACCGCCAGAGCGACGGCGGCTTTCTGAGCAAAGCCTAGCACTCCGTAGACTGCCCCTTCGCGACGGCGTCCAGAGTGCTTCTCGTCGGCCTCTACGGCGTCCGCGATCAGCGTCCAGGGGATCACGTGCGACGCGGCGATTCCGGGCCCACAGAGCAGCGCCAGGCCATAGCCCCAGGTGGCATGCTCGCGAGGCAAGAGCATGAGCCCGAAGAGCACCGCGCTCCAAAAGAGGGCACCCACGGCGAGCGTCTTGCGGCGACCAAACCGTTCGCTCGCCCAGGCGACCAACGGCACGCTCACGAGGGCTGAGCACTGGACCAGCCCCAAGATCACGTCGAGCTTGCCGACCATGCCCAGCACGTGGGTGATGAAATACTCAAACATGGACGCGACCACGCTCACGGTGACCCACGCAGCGAGGTAGACTAAGGCAGCTTCGCGTACGGCGGGTGTCTGCAAAGCGCCACGGATTTCGCGCAGTGGGTGTGGCGCCGGGCCTTGGTCTCGCGCGGGCCGTTCGCGCAGACGGGTGCCCAAGATCAAGAATGGCACCATGCCCACGAGACCGACCACAGCCATGGTGACCGCGTAGCCCCGCGCGCGGTCTTCGAACGCGTGAATCGCTGCCGGAATGCTAGCCGCCGCGACAAGCCCGCCCACCATCGAGACCACCGCGCGCGCTGCGTTGAGCCTCGTGCGATCCGCCGGGACAAGCGACAGCTCGGGCGTAAGCGACGCATAGGGCACCTGGACGGCCGCGAACGCGGTGTCAAACGCGAGGTATGCGAGGGCAAAGTACACCGCGCGCGCGGCGCCGTGCCACGGCGGGATCCACCATAGCGAGGCAAACGCCAAGGCGAATGGGAGCGCGCCAGCGAGCATAAACGGGCGCCGACGACCGATTCGGGTGCGGGTGCGATCGCTCCATGCGCCGATGAGCGGCACGCAGAGGGCATCCCACGCGCCGCCGGCAAGCAAGACCCACGCAGCAACCGAGGGCTGAATTCGTGCGATGTCGGTCAAGAAAAACGGCAAGAAAAACAGCACCGCAGTGCTCGCCGTACTGGGTCCCCAGTCGCCGAGACCAAACAGCGCGACACGCGAAAGCGGCAGAGAATTTGCTGCTGAATCGCTAGGCGTCACCGAAGCCTTAGCGCTCAAAGGCTCCCTCGGTAGGTGCGGTAGCGACGATAGATGGTGAAGCCCAGGCCCGCGAGGATCCAGTTGATCTTGACGTTCTCTTCGGCCGTGAGCGAGAGGTCGGCCTCGAGATAGCCCTTGTCAATCATCGCGCGCGCGGCGTCTTCGATCAGCATGGACTCGAGTCCGCGCTGTCTAAAATCCGGGTCAATTACCAGCACTTTGAAGCAAGCACGCGTGAGCTTCTTGGCCTTCATGTAGACCCGCACAGCGCTCACGGGGTCGAGCGATCCGTGCGCGAGCTGGAGCGCCTCGTTGATGTCCGGGATGACCATGGCGTAGCCGACCATGCGCCCGTCAATCTCAAGGAGCTTGATGAGCTCTGCGTCGACAATCGGCCGAAAGCTCGCGCAGAGTGCGCGAAAGCTCGACTCGTCCATGGGGACAAACTCATCGACCGTGCTCATCGCGCGGTTAAAGAGATGAAACGCTTGACCCACTTCGTCGTCCCAGCGCGTGAGGTCCAGCGCGCGTGTACGGACCCCAGGCTTTGAGCGGGCTCGGGTCGCGGCGCGCGTCAATTTGTCCGGAAAAATACTCGCCAAATCGGCCTTGTCCTTCGGCGCCTTCACGAGCCACGCGTAGGCCTCACGCAGGCGAGTGAGCCCTGCGCTCTCGACGAGTGACTCGTAGTAGGGCCGATGGTGACCCTCCATCACGGCGGGGCGTGTCTCAAAACCTTCGACCAAGATCCCGTGCTCATCGGTCGCGCTTGGGTTGTAGGGGCCCTCGATCGCATCGCACCCATGCACGCGCAGCCAGGCTCTCGCCGCGTCGAAGAGCGCGCCCGCGACGGCAGGGTCGTTGATGCACTCGAACCAGCCAAATTGTCCTGTGCGATCACTCTTGACGCGTTGTCGTTCGTGGTCGAGGACAGCCGCCACGCGGCCCACAAGGTTGCCGTCTCGGTAGGCCAAAAAAAGAGCGCGCTCGGCGGTCTTCCAGAAGGGGTCCGTCTCGACGCTCAGGCGCTTGACGAGCTCAGAGGTGAGCGGCTGAACATAGTAAGAATCGTCACGGTAGAGCGCCGACGACCAGCCACAGAACACCCTCACACCCAGCGGCCCCATCGCCTCGCGGATTTGCACATTGGCCGGTCGATGGTCCGACACAAATCGCGAGGCGAGGACGCTCGGCACAGTCGAAACAACCCCACGAAATCGATCCCAAAGAGAATCACTCGAATCGTTCACGATGACCTTCAAGCTCCGATGTTGGACGCAAGTAAACGGACGGTTGCGTGAGATTCTCACGCGGCGGGCTGGGGTCTAGCAGCAATTGTTCCGCGGAGTGTTCGAGTGGTTCTGCGAGTCAATTTGCAGATCCCTACGGTCCTTGTCAGATCACGGTGTCTCAAACTCACGACACGGTGTGCCAACGAGCGACAGCGGCGGGGCCCCAGACACGCCATGTGTGCTCACTTTGGGCCCACGCGAGGTTGGCACGCTCTGTGAGTATCGTTGCAGTCCATTGATGCTTCTTCGATGCTCTCTCGCCCTCGCTCTTGTGCTCACGGTCTTCGCTCGGGATGCCCACGCGCAACCGCACGGCGCCGCGAACCCCACGCCGAGGGGCAGCCTCGACGCCGAGCAGACGCGTCGATACTGGATGGCCGATGCCTATGCGCTGGCAGGATTTAACCAGCTCCAAGGGGCGCTCTTTGTGGGTCTTCGCCACCGCTGGGACCGCGCGCGCAACAGCAACGTCTTGTTGGACAATCGCCGATTTGAGCTCGGGCTCGAGAGCAATATCAACCCCGCGTTTACGTCGCTGGGCGCCTACATCGAGTGGACACCGCTACAGATTTTGCAGCTCCGAATGCAGACCGATGTGTACGGCTACTACGGGATCTTTGGCGCGATCTTGGGGATCTCTGATCGCGCGGCGCCCTACGGTGACGACGTGCGGCACCATCGCGAAGCCGAGGGTCGGGCCGGAATCGTCCAGCGTGCGCTGGGGCGTGTGTCTCTGCGAGGGCAGCTCGGTCCGGTGATCTTGGTCAACACCACCGACGTGGCCGCGTACGCGCTGCATGGCAGCGAGCCGTACTGGATCATTCTTGAGCATGATTTGCTCATCGCCCGGCGCGACGTGCTCATCCAAAACGAGGTTCAGTTGCTGATCGAGCCCTACCGTCACGCAGACCACCGCGGGCTGTACGTGGGTCTCTATCACCTCGTCGCCGCCACAGCGGTAGCGCAGGTACGTAGGCAAAAAATCGCGGCCCTCAGCGAGTGGGTGTTTGCCGCAAAGCTCGGGCCCTTTGCACGGCCTCGCGCGATCGTGACCGTCGGCATGCACCTCGAAGATCGCAACCGACAGAACAGCTTCTTTGGCATCGCCGCGCTCGGCGCCGAGTTCGATCTGTAGCCGGGATGCATTGCGCCGTGGTGCCGAAGCAGGGCTAAACTTGCGGCCCAATGCTTCTCCACGATCTCACTCCGGCGCAGGCGCTCGCAGCCATTCGCGCGATGCGCGCAGTCGCTGAAGCGTCTACTGGCCTCCATCCCGAGGAGCAAAAGCTGCTCGAAGTGAGCGCACGTGCGCTGGGGTTGAGCACCGACGATGCCCTCAAAGCTCCAGTGATTTCAGCGGTAGATCTCGCGGAGATCATTGTCGACCCCAAGGCCCGGCTGCGGGTGATCCAGTGCATGTTGCTCATGTCGTTGATGGACGGCAGCGCTGATCGCGAAGAGGCGAAGATCATCGAGCAATTTGCCAGCGTGTTGGGCGTCCATGACAGCCGCGTCGAGAGCCTTCGGCAGCTCGCCGAGGGCAAAATGACCAGGCTCTGGCTAGGGCTCGCGTGGCGCTCGTATGGCCACGCCGAGTTCGTCAAAGCGCTCCGTGACGAAGGCCCCCGCGGCGTATGGCGTATGGTGGGCCCGATGGTGGGCGGCGCGACGGACTACGCGCTCGCACGCAGGCTCATCGCGACCGGAGAGCTCGCAGAGGGCACGCTGGGCAGAGCGTATTTCGATTTCATCCGTGGGCATGGGTTTCCGTTTCCGGGCGAGCCTGGCGGGGTACCCGAGCGGGGGGTGTGGCATGACCTCACGCACGTGCTCGCCGGCTACAACACGGACCCCCAGGGCGAAGTACAAAACGTGTGCTTTATTGCAGGTTATCGTCGCGAAGATCCGTTCTTTTGGCTCTTCACTATTGCGCTGCAGTTTCACCTCGGGATGCGCGTCTCGCCCTACTCACCGGGCGGACACAAGGGCTTCTTCGAGCCCCAAGTCGTCGAGCGAGCGTGGCAGCGCGGGCAGCGCATGCGCGTAGATCTCAGCGATCAATGGGACTACTCGCCGTTTCTCTCGCAACCCCTGGACGAAGTGCGCGCGCTGCTCGGGGTCGTCCCCGAAGACGAGATCACGCTCTGAGGAGCTTAAACGCGTGAGACCACTGGTTGTTACGCATGCCGGGGATGCACCAGAGCATCGCGAGGGGCTCGATTGCGCGTGCAGAGGGAGCGCCCCCGAGGTCCTCGGTCTCCCAGCCAAACTCGGTGAGAATCTCCGTCGCTCGCGAGCGCGCCGAAGCGTCATCGCCGCAAATGAACATCGTCGGCTTTTGCCCTGAAAAATCAGGCCGAAACATCAACGGTGCGCCCACCGACGAGAACGCTTTGACAAACTTCGCCTTGGGCGCGAGCTTCTGCAATCGCTCCATGAGCGACTCGTTGGGACCCGTAAAATACTGAAGCACGCTTTGCTCGGGCGGCGCCTCGCTGATGGGGTTGGTCGCATCCAACACAAGCTTGTCGTCGAGGCCCTCGGCCGCGATCCGCACGACCGCCTCGGCCGCGGTTCCGCGCACACAGAGCACGATCACCGAGCCAAACGCTGCGGTGGCTTCAAAGGACCCCACGTGTGCTTGGGGACCCGATTGGGCTCGCCACGCGTCGAGCTTCGAGGGGTCTCTCGACCCGCGCATGACCGCATAACCGAGAGAGAGAAAAGCGTTGGCCAGCGTCTCACCGACCACACCTGAACCGAGCACCCCGACGTTCTTAGACATGGCGCCATCATCGCACATTGCTCAATGATTTGGCTCGTGTCCGTGAGGTTTACGCTGCCGCGGCGTGAGCGACCTTTGTCAGCCGATGTTGGTCTTCGATCACCCAGCCCAAGAGCCCCATCACGGCGAACCCGATCGCGTTAAACACGCCATGCCACCGCACCATGAACGGGATGTTTGGCCAGGCGCTCAGCGCGTACAGCGCCGCGAGGACCATCGTCAGACCCAGCGTGAGGCTTGAGGCGCGCAGCAGTCCGCGCGCGGGCGCCGAGCGAATGACTTGTCCCGACACAACCAGGACTCGGATGCCCAGGGTCAGCAGCGCGACGGCGAGTAACAGCGCAGAGGCGGTCTCGAGTCCGCGCCATTGGGTGAGCTGCGTCACGGTGATGCCCGCAGCAACGAGGAGCGGGCCGACCAACGCGACGAGCAAGAGCGCGTGGTCCGACCAAGTGCGTTTGTCCTGAGATTTTTCGAGCAGAATGCGACCGACAAACAGCGGTACGACCCACGTTACGAAGTGAAAATGCGTCGCGGTGAGCCGCACGATCGCGTCCGAGAATCCCAACGGGTGCGCCCCTGCCCGCGCGATGCCATGCCAGATCCCGCCGATGGGCAAGAACGCGAGCGCCGCGTGGAGGGCCACTGTGGGCTCGCGGAGGGTCATCACCACGGTCGCTCCCTCTGAGCGAGCACGCAGGGCGCTGGCGAGCCTACGGAGGCCCTCTAGGCCCACGAGCGCGGTGAAGAGCAACCATGGCGCGGCGACGGTCGCCGCGGTCGCGCCACGAGGTGCTAGGACGCTCGCGACGGCACAGAGCGCCGCGAGGGGCTGAAACGCGAGGAGGGCTCTGCGGTGGCGGCGCGCTTTGAGGTCCGCCTCGGCACGAATCGCGAGACCCAAGCCAAGCGGAACTCCGACCAACGGACCCACGACCAAGAGCTGCTCGACCGTGTCGAGCTGCGCAAACATGGGCCCTGGCAAGAAGATCAGGACCGCGGCCGCGAGCGCTCCAAACGCTGCGCGGGTCAACGCGGGCGTGTACTCGCTCGCTGCAACCGATTCGCTCATTCGCGCTTGAGCTCTCGCAGGCGGGGCTCGGGCATCACGATCGAGCGACGGCCTGCCGAATCGAGCGGGACGAACGCGTTGTCCTCGGGGACGTAGCCATGGAGCCCACCGCTGGAGAGGTCATAGACCCAGCCGTGGAGCTGGAGCCTTCCTCGGCTGAGCGCCCATGTAACTGCCGGATAAGACAAGAGATTTTCGAGCTGCAGTGGCACACTCTCGTACGCCAAGTGGTCAATGAGCTCTTCGTCGTCGACTCCGGCGAGCATGGGCCGAATGTGCGCGAGCACTTGCTCTGCGTCACCGAGCCACTCCGCCAGCGAGGGCATGTGCGCTGCGAGCTTGACCGGGCCCTGGGCGAGCGCGCGGAGGCCACCGCAGTGCGTGTGTCCACAGACGACCATGTGCTCGATCTTGAGCCCATGGATCGCGTACTCGATGGCCGCACCGACGGCCCGGTGATGTCCCGCCCCAAACTTTGGGACGAGGGCCGCGATGTTGCGCAGACCGAAGAGGTCTCCGGGCTGAGAGTTGACGATCACGTCGGGCACCACGCGCGCGTCGCAGCACGAGATCACCATCGCGAGGGGCTCATGGACGCCTCCGGCCAACCGAGCGAACAGCTCTTCTTCTGCAGGAAAGTACTCGCTCTTAAAGCGCGAATGTCCGAGCAACAGTTGTGCAACCATGGGATGAATCGATACGCTGAAGGCGGGCAATAAACCAGGACAAACCCACACGGTGGGCCGCTTCAGGACCTCGTCCAAGCCGGCGCGGTCCATCGTTGGCCGTCGGCTTCAAGCCACTGTGCGCAGGCGATCGTGAGGTGGTCCATTTGCCAACCGCCAATGACCTGAACGCCCAGCGGGAGACCTTCTGAATCGAGCCCCATGGGCACAGAGGTCGCGGGAAACTCCAGGGCGTTGATCACTGCGGTGAAGCCATACTCGATGGGACGCAAGAGCGCCCTCTGGTGCGGCGGCGCCGTGCGCGCGTAGGGCGGCATCAGCAGAACACCGCGGTCACCGAGCAGCTGTGTGAGCTTGACTCGAAGCGCCTCAAGGGCCGCGAGGCTCTTGGCGATCTGCTTGGGAAAAAGCTCAGGAATCTTCTCAAGCAGCGCGAGCCCCAGCGCAGGAAACGTGTGCTCTGAGCGCCCACGTGCGAGCTTCACCAGCTCACCAAGCGCAGACACTGGCGTGCCCTGACCGAGGAGGCTCGCGAAGCTCTCGCCGCCGGCCGCGTGCATCGCCGCGGACCACATCTCGAGCGCGTGCCTCAGCTCGGGCAGCGCGAGGGACTGCACCTGCGCACCCATGGACGCGAGCGAGTCTGCGGCGAGACGTTGCGCGCCGCGGAGCGAATCGGACGCGCGGACTGGGCAGGCCTCGTCGACGACGAACACCTGCAAATCTGCTTGCTGAATATCACTTGGCTTTCTCTTTGGCATCTCGACACAGGCGTCATCGGTTCCGTCGGGTCCTTCGAGAATCTCAAGCAACAGGGCGAGATCTTGGGCGCGACGCGCGAGGGGCCCGGTCGAGAGCATTCTTCGTGCGCTCCCGTGTGCCATCGGAAACTGTCCCGTCCCTGGCACTCTCCCTCCCGAGGGCTTGTGCCCGTACACGCCGTTGAAGAACGCGGGGATCCGGATGCTCCCGCCGATGTCACTCCCGAGCCCAAACGGAGAGGCACCGGCGCCCACGATCGCGCCCTCGCCCCCCGAAGAGCCACCGCACGTGCGGGTGAGATCAAACGCGTTATTCGTGCGCCCGTACACACGGTTATCGCTCTCGAGCCACATGCACAGCTCGCTCGTGTTGGTCACCCCCATGATGACCACGCCGGCCTCACGCAGCCGCGCGACCGCCGTCGCGTCGCTCTGGCTTACGTGTGTGCGGCGCGAGACCAAGCCTGAGCAGTTCGGCATTCCCTGCACAGCAAACGCCTCTTTGATGGTGCACGGGACACCCAGCAGCGCGCTCTCGAGTCGATATCCGGGGCCCTTGGTCGCGAGCATGCGGTCAATGAAGTCAGCCTCCGCGCGTGCGAGCTCAAAGCGCTCACAGACAACCGCGTTGAGCTTAGGGTTTACTCGCGCGATCTGCGCGATGTGCGTGTCAAGACAAGCGCGCGAGGTGAGCTCGCCTCGTCGAATTTGTTGTGCGATTTCAGTCGCAGATTGATCGAGCGTGCGTTCGGTCATGGGGAGTGTTTACGCGGGGGCTGTGGGTGGCCGGGTTGAGAGCAGCGAGTGTGCCCCAGCGTGCGCCCTCCGCGCGGCTGCGTTTTTATTTTTGGCGTGAGGTGTAAGCACGACGTGAATCACGCCGTTGGTACGCAAAAGCATGAATCACCGCACTCTCACCCTGGGCTCCGTGGCACTTCTCTCGCTGGTAAGCGCCTGCGGCTCGTCGTCGCACGCGCCCTACGCCGGCATGGCGTACGCGAGCCCAAGTGGCGGCAGCGCGCGGCCCGCCGAGATCAGCATGGCCACAAGCGAGAGCGAGTACCGCGGGCCTGCGGCCTCGGTCACGAGCGCACCCGAAGCTGCCGCGAGGGCCGATCTCGACGGCGTGAGCGATCGATTTGGAGGGGTAGCCCCTGTGGCCGCGGCCCCTATGTCGCCCCCGCCGACTGGCGCCTCAACCAGCACACCCGTCGCGAATGGCGGCGAGATGGCCCCGATGGATTCGCGCGTGACGATCACCACGACGACGACCGTGACGGCTGTGCCTACGCCGATGCAGGTCGCGCCGGTGGTGATGCAGCAGAACAACATGGCCGGCAGGCTTACGGCCGCGAGCGTCGGGGATCACGACCGCCGAGACGCTTATCTTGAGTACCTCGGACGCCACAGCGGTGAGCGCTCGATGCTGCGATTGAATCTCACGCGACGCGTGCGGTTTCGCGTGGTCGATGGCCAGGGTCAGGCTGTGAACAACGCGGTGATTGCGCTGCGTGCACAGGGAGCGAGCGTCGATGGGCGCACGCACGCGGATGGCATCTGGGATTTCTTTCCGGGCTTGTACGGTGAGCAAGTTGGCGGGCAAATGAGCGTGCAAATCACTTCGCCAGCGGGTGCCACACAGGCGAGCGTCAGCGTGCCCTTTTCGGGCGATGGCCAAGAGGTCACCGTGCGAATGAACGGTGCTGCCCCGAGCGCGCCGCGTGCGCTCGACCTCGCGTTTACCATCGATGTCACGGGCTCTATGGGCGACGAGCTTGCCTACGTGCACCATGAGATCGCGCATATTGTCGAGCGCGTCAGGGCGAGCGTACCCAACACCAACGTGCGCGTCGCGGCGACGTTTTATCGCGACCGGAGCGACCCCGTCGTAGTGCAGCAGATCCCATTCACTAGCAATATTGCTGGGTTTGCTTCGATGATGGGCGGCGTCCAGGCCAGCGGCGGCGGGGACTATCCCGAGGACATGAACACGGGCCTCGACGCGGCCTTCAACCGACTGCAGTGGTCCGATGACAACAGCGTTCGTGTGATGGTCCTGATCGCAGATGCTCCGCCACAGCACTATGGCGACGCGCAATTCACCTATCGTCACGCGATGCAAATGGCAGGCGCCAGAGGCATCCGGCTGCTGCCCGTCGCGGCCTCGGGAGCAGACCGCAGCGTCGAGTATCTCTTTCGCGCGATGGGCGCTGTCACGAGCACTCCGTACACGTATTTGACTGACGAATCCGGCGTGGGTCATGCCCACATGGAGGCAGACACCGACCGCGTTGCGGTCGAGCGCTTCAACGATTTGCTCACGCGCTTGATTGTGTCGGACCTGCGGGGTCAGGGCATGCACGAGCTCATCCGCGAGTGAGCGCGGCGAGCACTGCGTCGAGATCTTCGCGTGTCGTCCGCGGGGATGTCACCGCGACGCGTACCCAGGTTCTCGACTGAAATTCACACGTGCTGACCCACCCGATCCCTTGGTGTCGCACGCGCCGTACGCGCCCAGCAGGGTTGTCGATCGCGAGCAAAATGACAGGAAATACGCTGTTAGTCTCTGCCACCTCGACGCCCTCTCTCTCGCACCACGCGCGAAGAAAATCGCCAAGCTCAAGCCACTTGTCGCAGCGCGCGCGCAGCCCGTCGATCCCCTCGGTCGCGAGCATGAGCCAGAGCTTGAGACCCGTGGCGCGACGTGACCACTGCACCGTCGTCGCGAATCGGTGCGCAAGGCCCCCAGCCATGTACGCAGCCTGCACGCCAAAAAGACGCTGCAAGAGCTCTCGGTGAGGCGTAAAGAGCATGCCTGTTGCCAGCGAATTTCCAGGCCATTTATGCGCGTCCCATGCGAATGAGTCAGCCTGGTGTGCGCCAAACATTGCGTCACGACCACGTTGAGAGAGCGCCGCTCCCCCGCCCCACGCGGCGTCGACGTGCAGCCACAGGCCTCGCGCACGCCCCACATGGACCAGCTCGTCGATCTTGTCGATGCCGCCTGACTCGGTGCTGCCTGCGGTCGCGACCACGGCCAGAGGCAGAAATCCGCTGCGAATATCCTCGTCGATCGCGTGGGCCAGTGTTGCCCCGTCCAACACGCCGTCTGCGCGAGTCGACCGGAGCCATGCCCCAGACCGATCGCCAAGCCCAAGCATACGCAGGCACTTTGCCAACGAGCGGTGAGCCGCGTGCGAGGCATACACGCGCGGTCGCGATGCGAACCCCAGGATCCCCTCGTCGAGGTAGCGCGGTTCGGCGCGTGTGAGCGCCATGGCGAGCGCGGTGAAGAGCGACTCACTTGCGCCCGTGGTGCAGTGCGAAGCGTCTGGATCGCTTGGCAATTGAGCGGCCGATGCGAGCGCACCGAGGGCGTCTCGCTCGAGCGCTAGCGCAAAGGGCGCTGAGGGAGACATCGCGAGCTGCGGGTCAAACGCGGCTGCGAGGGCGTCGCCTACCGTGCTGACGAGCGAGGGGCTCGGGTTGGCATAGCCCAGGTGCCGTGGATGTCCGGTGTGCAGCGACCGTGTGGTGAGCCCATGGACGACCTGTGTCATGGCCTCGTCGAGCGTGAGGCCACCTGTTTCGAGAGAGACCTCGCGGAGCAGACGACGAAGCCCCTGGTCGTCGTTGAGCGAGGGTTTAAGCAGGCGGGGATCGCCGCTGTCGAGCTTTTGCAGGTGGCGGGCGATGTGTTGCGCGAGCAGCGCGAGAGAGTCTTCGGTGGGGCTCAGGATGCCCAGACTTTTGCCATCCACGCTTCGATGGCGTCAACGTCTGTCGGGATGTCGCGCGACAGGTTGTCGTAGCCATGGACCGTGACAAGCACGTCGTCTTCGATTCGAACGCCGATCCCACGATATTTGCTCGGAACGGTGAGGTCGTCGTGCTGAAAGTACAGACCCGGCTCGATGGTCAGGACCATCCCAGCGCGCAGGGGACCAAACTTGTAGTTCTCCATGCGGGCGCGGGCGCAGTCATGCACGTCGAGCCCGAGCATGTGGCTCACGTTGTGGAGCGTGTAGCGCTTGTAGAATTGGTTCTTCTCGTCGAGGGCCTCGCGCGCGGTGCACGTGAGAATTCCCAGGGCGACGAGCCCTTCAGTGAGCACGATCATCGCGGCGCGGTTGGGCTCGAGAAAGTCATTGCCGGGCTTGACCTGCTTGAGCGCGGCCAGACGAGCGCGGTCGACAAGGGTATAAATCTCGCGCTGTGCCGCAGTAAATCGCCCCGAAATGGGCAGGGTCCGCGTGATGTCCGCGGTGTAGAGCGAGTGACCTTCGACGCCTGCATCAAGCAGCAAAAGCTCGCCCTTCTTGATCTCGCCGTCGTTGCGCGTCCAGTGGAGTGTGCATGCATGAAGCCCAGCCGCGGCGATGGTGCCGTAGCCCACATCGTTGCCCTCGACGCGGGCGCGAAGATGAAACACTCCCTCGACTTCTCGCTCGCTCTTGGCCTCGGCGAGCCGGGTGATCACGTCTTCAAATCCACGGCGCGTCGCGCCCACGCTCGTCCGCAGCTCTTTGATCTCGAGGGGCTCTTTGATCAGGCGCATTTCAGACAAAAATGTGGCGAGCTCTTGGTCTCTCAAGAGCTCTGAAGCGACCATCTTTTGGACCTTCATTGACGCGCCACGAAGCACGCGCGCGGGCGCAGCTACCGCAGCGAGGTCGCTGGCCAAAGAGGCGAGCGGGCGCGCCTCGTCTACGGCAAATCGCGCGCAGGATTGCTCGACTCCGAGCCTGGGTCCGACCCACAGCTCGCCCTTGTTGCGGTCGGTAAAAAAGGTCGCGTCGGTCTTGCCCGGGTTGGGCTCGACGTAGAGCACGTGGCGGTGCTTCTTGCCGCTGGGGTAGAGCACCAACACGCAATCGGGCTCATGATTTCCAGTGAGATAGAAGAACTCGGTGTTGGGCCTAAAGCGATAGTGCGTGTCGTTTGCGCGGGTCTTTTCGTGCCCGGTCGCGATCACGAGCGTCTCGCCCACAAACGCCTGCGACAGCTTGGTCCGACGCCCTGCGAACGCGTCGGCGTTCTTGATGGGCACGATGGGCTCGGACGAAGCCGGCTTCCAATCACGTGTCATAAACGCGAGGAGAGCCTCTGGGTTGCCCGAATCATGGCTCGCTGGCTTCGTCGTTGCGACGGGGGCTGCAAGAGCCTTTGCCTTCGCAGGTGCGGGTGTTTTTCTTGCGGAGACGGACACCGCGCCGCGTGGCTTGGCGGGCCCTTTGTCCTTGGTCACGGGCTTGGGGTTCGAGCTCTTCGAGGTGTGTTCTGATTCGCGCTTCATGGTCGAGCGCGCAGTGTAGCAGCCCTCTTGATCGCGCTGGATCAATCCAGCAGACCACGTGACTCTGCCCTATTTACCGCTCGAACTAGGCAGCTCAAATCGGTCCGTGCCCAGCCGGATCTGACGGGTCACCGAGCGCCGCTCAATCACGCGACCCGCGTCGATGACGCTGATGGTCGAGAAGACGTTTCGCGCCCGAAAAACCTCGACGTTCAGTCTCTCGAGGTCAAACCGGAGCATCCTTGCCAGGTCCGCCGAGTACACCCAGCCGCGGTCCACCAGGGGCTGATCGCGGTCTTTGAAGCGCTCTCGGGCCAAGAGCAAGAGCAGATAGTTCGAAGCGCGCCCAGTGATCAATTCACTGATTTCGGGCAGGCTGATTTCGACATGCTCTTCGTCGCGGCTCGCCTCAAACACCAGCGTAAGCCGCCCCAGAATGCGTGGCGGTTGCGAAGGCTGCGCAGTCGCGAGGAGCTCGCCGCTGTCCTCGAGCGGCGCGAGAACCTGCCAGCTCTTTCCGTCGATTTCGATCCGCTCGCCATGGACCAGTGGCCGGCCTTCGTCGTTCTCTTCGATGACCCAGCCTCCGGCGCCGTGGACCAAGCTCACCTTGGGGCTCTCTGGCGACGGGAGCGCCAAGATGCCCCCGCAGGTCTCGACCACTTCGTCGGTGTCTGTCACGAGCGCGGGCCCTGGGGGGCCATCGGCGAGGAGCTTGACGGACAAGCTGCCACACGCGATCACGTCGCCTTTGGTGATCTCAACGCGCAGACCCGCACCCAGGCGGACATCATTGACGGTCGTGCCATTGCGGCTGCCAAGATCGCGAACGCTCCAACGATCTCCAGCAAACGAAAACACGACGTGTTCGCCAGATACGGTGAGCTCTTCGAGCTGAATGCTGCACGCTGCTGAGCGACCAAGCAGAGCCCGTGAGGGCAGTGCGAAACGCTGCGCGCCGACGGCGAGTACGGCCATAAGTGCCCGAGAGTCTGCACTGATTTCGATGAGATTTCTAGAGCTTACTCGGGCTCCTCCGCGAGTCTTTGAGCAGCACTAGAGCGACCAGTACGTTCCGAGCTCAAGACGCACAAACGGGACGCCAAAACTCTCGTTGCGTGCAGCCGCGCGTGCGGCATCAAATGGCGTGAGCAGTGGCGCTGTAGACAACGAGAGCGCTGAGATTTCGGCATCTGTCGCCACGTTAAACCGCTGCACATCCATCAGCCATTGATAGCCCCCGCCCACGCGAATAAAGAACGAGCGGCTCGGGCGAATGTCGATGTGTCCACCGACGCCAATCCACGTTGAGGTCGACGGCAGGTCTCCGCGCTGCCCTGGCAAGACCCTGCCGCGCAAGAGGGACAAGTTGCTCGACACGTCGGCGGACACTCCGAGGGCGAAGCTCTTCAGCGACAACGGCGTGACCAGAAGGGACGCCGCCAGCGAGGGGCCAAACGTGCCGCCCCCGCCGACGCCCGCAGAGACGCCCACGTAGCGAACTGGGCGGTACTCTACGAAGGTCCCCACGAGCCCGAGCGGGCCGCCGATTCCCGCCGACATTCCCCACGCGAGTGTCTGAGACCAGCGATTGCGCCGCACCGTTCGTACGGACTGAAAGGTGATCTCTTCACCGACAACCGCAGGCCGCGTAGCGGGCGTCTCGGCGCGAGCCTGGGCGTACGAGACTTGTGCGCATGTGGTGATCAGAGCCAGAGCGAGACCCATCGAAGCGACGAGTTGCGAGTTGTGTTGCATGGGCCGCCTTGGGTTCGTTTGACAGCAGTGCACCCCAAGCTGCTTCTTGGTGCGCGAGGACAGCGGTGATGCAATGGTCGAGCCAGAGCGTTTAGGATCGCTCAAGCCGGGTGAATGCATCAACTCTATCGACTGTCAAGTGGGATGCGGGAGCAGGCACTTTCATTCGCGCGATAGGCAAATTTGCACATTGAGTCGCTGGCACTGGACGCTCGCATCGAGACGGTGAGCCCACAGCGGTCTCGTGCCAAGTTGTGCCGATTGCGTGTGGCGTGTGCGTGGACTGTCGGAAGTGACGGCGTGATGGCGGCTCACCTGTTAGCGTCGGCCACGGGCCACGGTGCCAAAGTCACCGACGACCCACAGGTCGCTGTCGGTCAGCCCCCAGACGTCGTTGAGGTTCATCGGGCCCAGCATTCCGACAGCTTGCCATCGCCCGTTGCCCGAGCGGATCACTGCGCCGCGTGGGCCGACGCCCCACAGGCTGTTGACTCCCGTCGCGTGAAAGCGCCGCATCGGAACCCCGACACCCGTGCTCGCGATCGCCCATCCCAGCGGTGTGTAACGGTAGACCGCGCCGTTGAACCCAGAGGCCCAAAAGTCATCTGGACCGACGACCCACAGCGCGGTCTCTAGACCGATGCCCGGAGCGCGTGACGCGGTCTGCAGCCACGATACGCCATCAAAGTGGAAGGCAGAGCCTTGCTCGGTGGTGATCCAGACATCGCTCGCGCTCGTTCCGTGCACCGAGGCCACATCTCCCGGGCGCATGCCGATTCGCTGTGCATGCCATGAGACACCGTCGTAGCGCCACGCGTTGGAGTCGGGATCGAAGGTCGAGCCGACGACCCAGACATCACGCTCGCTGCTGCCCCAAATCGTCCGCATCGAGCCTCGGCACACCAGACCTCGGTCGCGTGTCCATGCAGCGCCATCGGAGCGGATGACCAGACAGTTTCCAAGCGAATCGCTGCCGACCGCCCAGAGGCTCGTAGCGCTGGTGCCCCAGATGTCTCGGAGCGCAAGGTTTGCCTCGGGGGCACTCTCAACGACCCAGCTCACGCCGTCCCAACGCAAGATCGTGCTGCCGTCGCCGACAATCCAGATCGATCCCTCTGCGCTGCCCCAGATCCCTCGCAGGGTGCGCGACGTGGGCGGGCGAAGAAAGCTCCACGACAGCGCGCCGGCGTCGCTCGAGGCGTCGTTCGAGGCGTCACTCGCGTCGACCTCAACGACGTCCTCTGCGGCGGCCTCGGCGCCGGCATCGATCCCGCTCTCGGGAGGGCTCTCCTGAGCGTCTACGAAGCCGTCCGTCACGCTGGCGTCGTGACCGGGCAACGGATCAAAGACAAAGAGCTCGGTGACCAAGGTGCAACCGCAACACAGCGCACTCATGGGGAGCGCCCACAGCGCGCGTGGCATCATGGGTTAGGTGTAGTCGCTGGCGCACTCGGCGTCGAGTTCGCGGAGGGCTGCGAGGCTACTTCGCCGGTCATTTGCTGCAAAAGTCGCCGCGTCCGAGATGCCTGGATGCTCGAAGGATGCCGCTGAATCAGTCGTTGCCCCTGCAGTTGGGCGTCATCCGTTCGGCCAAGCGCCCGCAGCGCTTCGAAGCCCAAGAACTCACGTTCGGCTCGCAATTGTGCAGACGGGTGCGCGAGATCAAACGCTGCCAGCAAGGCCAACGCTCGCGCTGGATCACGCGCAATCAGTTGCATCGCTTCGCCAAGCGCGTGCGCCTCGGTCTCGATGGGGTCTTCGCCGTTCGGCGAAGTGGCCCTCCCGCCGAAGCCCTGGGTCGCTGAGCCCACCGCGATCGTCGGCGCAGCGAGGGCGACTGCAGATTCAGCGCTCGCCGGGCCGGGAGATTCAGCCACGGGGGTCTGAGAGACCGGCAACGCGGCGTGTGCGCTGCGTGCACGAGGCTGCGCGGCGCGAGTCGGCGCAGGCCACTGCACGGGTGCCAACGGAGACGGTTGTGCCGTGGGCGCGGCGGTCGCTTGCGTCACTGCTTCGAGTGCCCTGCTGGGCCTCGTGGGCAGCACAACAGGCCGCAAGATCGCTGCTCCAGGAGGCGACGTGGGGGGAGCGTGGGAGGGGCCCGCGGATCGCACGAGCGCGCCTGTGGCGACCGCCGCAACCACGAGCGCACCTGCAAGCCAGCCGCCTGACTTAAGCAGGGCCGCAGAGCCCGCGCCTGCGACTGTGCCCGCCGCGATTTTCTTGACGGCGACACTGGTGAGCTGTCGCTCGATTTCGGTCATCGCGCGGGGCTTCGCAAGGGAGCGGAGGCCGCTCTGGATTTCAGGCGAAGCGCCCGAACGTGGGTCGCTCATTCTCTGTGGAATTTTCATCGCGTCCGCCTTTCTGTGCGCGGCTCAAACGACTGATGGAGTGACTCGAACTGAGCACGTGCGGCGTGCAACCGCGAGTAGACGGTACCCACCGGGACACCAAGCGATCGCGAGATTTCCTCGCATGAGAGCTCTTCGATTTCGAACATGACCAACACCGCGCGTTTGGCGATGTCCATCGCGTCCAGGACTCGCTGCGCGAGCGCTCTGGACTCTTGCTGTGACGCGCGTTGCTCTGGGCCAAGCGCTGGCGACTCGCGGCGAGAGAGCTCATCGTCGCTGATGCAAACCTCGCGCTTGTTGCAGCCCTTTCGACGGTAACCAGCGGCGACCCGCAGACAGATCCCAAAGAGCCAGGTCGTCATCGCGGATCTGCCCTCGAAGCTGTCCAGCCGACGATGGACCACGATAAACACCTCTTGAAACTGATCCGGAAGGTCTGCGTCTCGCACCCCCATTCGTTGGAGGCTTGCCCAGACGAAATCGCGATGGGCGCGGTACACGTCCGTCACGGTGGGAGTGGCCAGGGGCATCCCGTGCGCTTGTGCAAGAGTGGTCACAGCGCTTGGTGAGTGCGCCGGGTGCGAAATTCCCTTCATCGAAATCGCCACCCCAGCGAGAGACTCGCGTTGAGCTGAAGCCAAGGCTGATCGAACAGGACCTCTCGTCGCTGACCCGTGGAGACAAACTGGTATCGCGTGATCGGCACAAGCCCCTGTGCCGCGAGTGACAGAAAGAGCCCCGCGGTCAGGTGCAGCTCAGTGCGAATCCCCGCTGAAACCGCAACAAATCCGCGCGTCCCAGAGTCTGTCATCGCGACCCGGAGCACCGACGCGTCGAGCGCGCCGAGCAGCACGCCCGCTTCGGCCGCCAAGGCAAACCGCGAATTGTGAACTAGATTCACAACGCCATGGAGCGCGCCGCCCATGAGCCCAAAATCGACGGAGAATCCCTCGCCGTCGAGGCGGCTGTTGGAGAGCCACAACGAGCTCACCGCCAGCCCGATCCGCGGATGGAGCTGCATGCTCGCGCGAAAGATGACCCCAGCGCTCGGTGACGAGAGCGTGCCGAGCTGGATCATGCTCCCAAGCTCAAGCGCCACGGGCATTCGCGCCGGCTGCGCGAGATACACTGTACGCATCTCTACACGCGGCGGTGCAGCGGGGACGACCGGCGGGCGTACGACCTCTGGAGGGCTCGGTCGAAGCGCGGCCTCAGGATCAATCGCGAGGGCGATCGCAAGTGAAATCGCAGAGACAACGGGTCCACATTCGCGCGCCTCGCTGACCAGCTCACGCGTGCCTTGGAGCACTCCGTGCTCGTCACGCACAAAGAACACCGCGCGCCAGACGAGCGGCTCGCGTGTCACAATCGCCTCGATCTGTTGGGGCGCGTCGGAGGCAAATGGGTCATGCCCCAAGCGCTGCACGATGCGCTCTTGCACCGTGGACTGTGGGGGACAGCGATCTGCACCGACGCCACGGACCCAGGAGAAGTGTGCGCGGCCGTCGGTCGATTCGATCTGTGAATTCGCAGGCAAAATCGCTATAGCACCTGCCGCGCTGTCTGCCACGGCGGTCGCGGAGCTAGGCTGTGCGTACCCGATGTTGGGCAACACAACGAGCGCAGCGAGGCTATAGACGAGAGGTCGGACGAACACCTGCAAGTGAGAACACTCTACTCTTTCGGCTGCGGGCCTCTAGGGGCCCAAAGCGCTATCGGCCTGCGTCTGCCATCGTCCCCGCGTCGCCGCCCATGGTGGGCAGGGCATTGCAAAACGTGGGGGGAGAGACGTAGGGGGCTGCGGCCGCAAGCTGTGCATCGGTGATCGTGCCGCTGCGGATGATCTGCTGATAGAGCATCACGCTGGGCCGCGGAACTCGCGTTCGCATCGGGTCGCTGAAATCCACCGAGAACAGGCCGAAGTGAGGACAATAGCCGCCGACCCACTCGAAGTTGTCCATGAGCGACCAGTGAAAATAGCCGACGATGTTCGCGCCACGTTGTTTGGCAGCGAGCATCGCCCCAATGTGTTCGAGCATGAAGCGTCGACGGTTGACATCGCGTGAATCGGCCATGCCGTTCTCGGTGATCACGATGGGCCTGTTGTAGAGCGTGGCGACCGTGGTCAGCGTCTCTTCGAAACCGCGGGGGTAGACGTCCCATCCGAAATCATTTTTGGGGAGCCCGCGGTCGCGCGCTTCGTCTTCGGGCAATCCACCGAGGAGCGGGATCGCCGAGTTGGCTCGGATCGTGCTCATGCCGTAGTAGTTGACGCCGAGATAATCTACGCGATTTCGCAGGGCTGCGTCATTGCGTGGCTCGGTTGGGTCAACGACTCCTGAGCCGTCGGCGTCGAGATTTCCGTTCACGATGGCTTCAAAGAAGAGACGATTGTTTAGCCAATCGGCCTTCGCTGCGGCGCGTGCGTCGTTGGCGCCTGTTGGATTGGCTCCGAAAAACCTCCGCATGTGGTGCGCGATCGAGACATACGAGCTCGCCGCAGGAGAGATTGGCCCGCCGGTCATTTCGGCGACCGTCGTGTCCATGGCCTTGATGTTGTCGTACATCATGGCGTGGGCGTAGATCATGTTGTTGAGCACGACGATGGCCGCGTCAAAGTCCAGCGATCTCCCTGGCGGAAACCGTCCGTCCAGGTATCCCGAGAGCACCAGCACCAGCGGCTCATTGAGGGTCACGTACCAGTCCACCGAGTCGCCAAACTCGCCCGCGATCACGGCCGCGAGAAGCGCCATGTCCGTGCGAATGCGCGGGTTCATCCAGCCCTGTGTTCGAAAGTCCTGACGCGGATCCGCGATGTAGTCCGGCATGACCCAGTGGTGGATCGTGACCATCGGAGTGATCCGAGGAGTGCTCGCACGGAGCGCGTCAATGAGCCCGTGATAGTACGCTTTGCCCTGTGAATTTGCTGCAGCTCGGCACGCGGTCACGCGCGCTGAGAGCGTGCCCGTCGCCATCCTGCATTGCTCCCAGCTCACAGCGGTCGGAAACAAGCGCGCCCACTCAACGCCAAATCGATACGCGGTTTGACCCGAGGCCCGGAGCGCCTCGACGTCGGGCATAAAGTTCGGGTACGAGCGCGGGCCATCGCTCGCTTGCCCGTTGCCCACGATGCGTCCCATGCGCTCCCACTGGCGCCAGTCGGTGTTCTCGAGCTGGCCTTCAATTTGGTATCCCGCGGTCGCGCTTCCCCAGAGAAATCCCTGGCCTGCGGGTGCACGTGTCCCGGGCACGTAGGTCCCGAGCCAGGCCGGCGTCGCGTCGACTGCAGCGTCTGCTCCGCCATCCGCTTCCGCGTCGGGTGGCGACCCATCGGCCAAGTCATTGAGCATCGCGTCTTGTGCGGCATCCGGGGGGCTTGCGTCACCCGCGGGAGGCGGCGTTGTGCAGTGGCTGAGCGCGATCAAAAGCGCAGGCAGCAATGGGTGGGCTTGCTTCTTCATGACGTAGTGCCCGCAGTGTACCTTCGAGAGCGGGGACAACGGAGTGATTAGCGACTACCGTGCGCGTGGCAATGGACATGAGCACAGAGGCCTCCCCTTCAGACTTGGTGATCGGCGTCGCGGGTCACATTGATCACGGCAAGACCGCGCTCGTTCGTGCCCTCACCGGAATCGATACCGATCGGCTTCCTGAGGAAAAAACCAGAGGAATCACGATTGAGCTAGGTTTCGCACACCTTGTGCTTCCAGGCGGTCGACGCGCGGCGATCGTGGACATGCCAGGGCATGAACGCTTTATCCGCGCGATGATCGCTGGCGCCGGCGGGCTTGATGTCTGTCTCTTGGTGGTCGCGTCGAACGAGGGCGTGATGCCGCAGACACGAGAGCATCTCGCGGTCGCCGAGCTCCTCGGAGTCCGTGCGGGCGTGATCGCGCTGAGCAAGTCCGACCTCGCGGGCGAAGACGTCCTGGAGTTGGCGGTCGAAGAGGTCCGCGAGGTGCTCGCTGGGACCTTTTTAGACTCGGCCGAAATCGTCGCCGTGAGCGCTCACACGGGCCACGGACTCGACGCGCTCCGCGCCGCCCTCGCGCGTGCGGCGGTTCCCTCGCGGTCTTCGGACGGACCTGCACTTTTGCCCGTCGATCGTGTTTTTGTCCGCAAAGGTTTTGGCACTGTGGCGACAGGCACGCTGGTGTCCGGCGTGCTCAGCGACGGAGACGTGATGGTCGTTGGCCCGCTCGGCATGGATGAGCGCGTGAGCGAAGTGCGCGTGCGATCGCTGCAAATTCACGGGCAACCCGTCGAACGTGCGCACGCAGGGACGCGTGTCGCGGTCAACCTCGTAGGGATCGAAGTGAGCGAGTTGCCGCGGGGCGCTTGGCTTTTTCGTCAAGAAGAGCTGAGCCTCACGCGCTCGTTCGACGCAGAAATTCACACGCTAAAATCATGTCGCAAGCCCTTCGCGCGCAGGACCCACCTTGAGCTGGCGGTAGGCGCTGCGCACGCTGGGTGCACTGTCGCCCTGCTCGAGGGCGAAGAGCTCGCACCGGGCGAGAGAGCCATCGCGCGCATCACGACCGATCGTCCGATCGTGATGCGCCCTGGCGAGCGGTTTGTCTTGCGCGGTCCCGCTGCGATGGCGGGATTTGGCTCGATCGTGGGCGGAGGCACCGTGCTGCGCCCAGTCGCAGAGCGCGTTCGAAGGCGTGAGCTCGCGCTGGCGCGCGCGAGGTCGATCTCGGTGCACGAAGACTCACTCGAGAATCGCGCGAGGACTGAGAGCGAAGCGGCCGGACCGCGTGGACTTTCGCAGGCGCAATTGAGCGCTCGGCTTGGAGCCACCGCGAGCGACGAGGTCATCGCGAACGCGGGGCTGATGCGTGTGGGCAATGATCGCTTTGTGGGAGAGAGCGTAGTCACCGCGGTCTCTCAGCGGGTGCTCCAGGCGCTCTCGTTGCATCACGCGGACGTGCCGGCCTCGCGAGGGCTCGAGCACCGGGCGCTTAGGGCTCTCGCAGACGAATCGCTCTTGGAGTGCGTGCTCCGCGTGCTCGTTGAACAGAAAAAAATCAGCCGAAGCGAAGACCTGTATTGTCGGACAGGGTGGAAACCTCGCGACCCCGACGCGGTCCCGCATCTCGCGTCGCTCGCCGCCAGCTTCGCGAGCGCGGGCATCACGCCGCCGCGCAACGATGAGCTCGCGCTGGCGCTCAAGACCGACCTCAAGGGTCTCGAGCCCGCGCTTAAGCGCCTGATCGAACGCAGAGAAATCGTCAAAATCAGCCATGAGTTTCATGGGTCCGCGTCGGCCCTTGACGCCCTTGAGGCCGCGCTGATTGCGCACCTTGAGCGAGAGGGATCGATTGATGCGCAGGGTTTTAAGACGCTCACGGGCGCGTCACGCAAATGGACCATTCCGCTGGCCGAGTACTTTGACGCGAAGAAGGTCACGCTCCGTGTGGGCGATGTCCGTAAGCTCCGCGGGCGCTGAGCGTTGGTGGTCCTGACCCAAGCCACGAGCCCCTCGCGGTGTATGCCTCGCGCGGTATTGTTTTTCTTGAAGCTTCGCACACCAGAAAGCGCAAACACTCCATGCGATCAACCAGACCGTATCTCGCAGCAGCGGCACTTCTTGTGGCATCGACGGCGATGATCACTCCCGAGGCGAGCGCGTTTTGTGGCTTCTACGTCAGCGGATCGAGTGAGCAGCTCACCAACCGCGCGACGCGGGTCGCGCTCATGCGCTCGGGCCAGCGGACCGTGCTCACCATGAGCAACGACTACCAGGGCCCTCCGCAGAACTTCGCCATGGTCGTCCCAGTGCCCATCGTGCTGCAGCAAGAGAACGTCCGCACGCTGCCGCACGACGTGTTTGCCCACATCGAAGCGCTCACCGCGCCGCGGCTCGTCGAGTACTGGGAGCAAGACCCCTGCAGGCCCGAGCCGTCCGACGAGGACTCGTTCCGTACGGTGCTCACGAGGTCGAGCTCACGACGCGTGGAGTCGCTTGGGGGCGCCGGCCTAGGGGTCACCATCGAGGCGCGGTTCGCTGTGGGCGAGTACGACATTTTGGTGCTCTCTGCCCGTGAGAGTTCGGGCCTCGAGACCTGGCTCCGGCAGAACCGATACAACATTCCGCGCGGCGCGAGTGCAGCGCTGGCCCCGTACATCCGCGATGGGATGAAGTTCTTTGTCGCGCGCGTCGATGTGGCCCGCGTGCAGCGCCGCCCCGATGGCGCAGTGAGGCTCTCTCCCCTGAGATTTCACTACGATTCTCAGGACTTCAGGCTGCCAGTTCGCCTCGGTCTGCTCAACGCTCCCGAGAAGCAAGACCTCATCGTGTACGTGCTGCATCCGACGTCTCGCTTTGAGCTCGCGAACTATCCCAACGTGTTTATCCCGACCAATCTTGACGTGACAGACAATGTCCGAGAGAACTTCGGAGGCTTCTACAGCTCCCTCTTTGATCGCACGCTCGCGCGGTTCAATCATCGCGCGGTCGTGACCGAGTATGCGTGGTCGACCAGCTCGTGTGATCCCTGCCCCACCCCGCCCCTTTCGCCTGCAGACTTGGCGACCCTTGGCGCGGATGTGTTGACTCCCGGCGTGTCCAGCGGACCCTCGCGCGGGCGCTCAGGCAGGCCGCAATGGGGCGGATCTCAAGCGATGACCGTGACGAGATTGCACACGCGCTATGACGCAAGCACGTTGTCCGAGGACCTGGTGTTTCGCGAAGCCGGAGCCGTCATGGGTGGGCGCGAGGCGATGATCAACGGCACCACACGAGAGATCGAAATGGGCGCGCGGCCAGCGGGTGGTTCAGGCAGCAATTTTCAGGGTCGATATGCCATTCGTCATCCATGGACCGGCCCCATGCGGTGTCAGCAGCCAGTGCGCGGGATCTGGGGTGGACCACCGTCGCAAGCTGCCCCTCGGGCGAGCGTGGCGACCGATCTCGCCGAGCGTCGGGGCCCCGCGCTCGACCTCGCGCAACACGTCGTGACGGAGGTCGCCGAGCTGGGGATCCGCGGACGTCGACCGGGGCTTGGCCCTGCGCCACAGCGAGCACGCACACGCGCGACGCCCAGGGTACCGCTGCGAGTCTCGCCCAAGGTCGGACGCTCGCTTGCAAAAACGCCGGTGATTCTGGGCGCAAGTCTGATGACGCTCCTCGCTGCGCTCAGCTTCGGCTTGCTCTCTCGGCGTCGAGACCGCTGAGAGTTAGTTCTATTTCGATACCAGCCCCGCGCTGAGTCGCAGAACGCTAAGCCAACGACAACCTCGCTCGCGAAGCCGCACATTACGAGCCATTTCGCAGTAGAACCTGCGCTGATCTGTCAGCGATGCGGGGATGCGAATTGCGAGTCTGCGGTCGCTTCCGTGAATTCCCTCGGATAGACTCTTCAGCGGTGGGTGCTGCGCGCTCAACGATTTAGCTTGTCCGAATTGCGAGGAGAATCCCTGATGATAAAGCGAAGACACCCGAGGCTGCCGTGGGCAGTCATTGCGGGTTTGGTTGCCGGCACGATCCCTGGAGCAGCGCTCGCTCAGACCATCGTGAAGCCCGAGTTTATGTTTATCGTCGACACCTCGGGCTCGATGGGTGCGGCGACGGGGTCAGCCAACAGCTGCGGGTACACCGATCGACGCATCAACGCGGCGGCCTGCGTAGTTCGCAACATCGCGGACAGCATCGGCGACGCGGTGTTTGGTCTCGAGACCTTCTCGTTCAACTGCAACCCCGGGACCACGTGTCACTACACCTCGGGCACCAACAGCAGCTGTGGCAACTGCGGCGCAACCACGGTGACTGTGCCCGGCTATCCGTTTCCATTTGCGGGCTGTATTGACTCTGCGCAGGTCAACGTCAACATCGCAGAGAGCAACTCGTACGAGCTGCGAACGTGGGGCGATGGGAGATGGACTAGCTGCAATAATCCTAGCGGATTGACGGCACCCACCCTCGGCGGCAACGAGCTGTCCAACGCGTTTAACACAGCCTGTGGCGGTCTCGCCGTGAGCAACACGCCGCTCGCTGGGTCGATGCACGTCGCGTGGCGCTACCTCGCAAATCAGCTCGGCGCAGCGCGCCCCAGCCCCTACGTGAACTTCAATAACACGGGCCGTATCGACCCGTATGCGCGGTGCCGACCGGTCAACGTGATCTTGATGTCGGACGGTGGCGAGACGTGCGTCGCAGGCTCAAATCCCGCGGCCAACAACGCGCGAAACATTGGCTGCCTGCGCGTGGATCTAAACGGCGACGGTGACACCACCGATCCCGGTGAGTTTAACCGAGACCTCAACGGCGACGGCGACTGCTACGACGTCGTCGCAGGCGTGTCCGAGCAGAGCTCGTTTCGTACGCGGTCGTACTCGATGTTCTTCGGCGCGCGCCCGGGCGCTGCCGGCGAGGCCAACACCGAGAACATCGCGACGGGCGGTGGCATCGACCTGCATCCGGTCTCTACCACGGCGGGTGTGCGCAACCTGCGTGGATATTACGCCACCAACGAGAGCGAGGTCTCGCAGGCGATCAACGACATCGTCGCCGACTCGCAGCTCGTCGAGCTGTGCAACGGGATCGACGACGACTGTGACGGGCTCATCGACGAGGACTTTAACCTCGGGGCCGCGTGCCAGATCACCGATCGGGCGTGCGTGTCACGTGGGACACTTGAGTGTCGACCCTTGGTGGACGCGACGCGCGCGTTTTGCAACGCAGCGCCGATCACGCCTGCGGCCGAAAACACAGCGGCGACGTGCCGAGACGGCGTCGACAACGACTGCGACGGTGCGACCGATTGC
>JAUXYJ010000093.1 GCA_030694465.1 Deltaproteobacteria bacterium
TGAGGCGATCTGAGAGAGATCGATCGAACGCGACGACTCACCGTCTGGGCTTTGGGTCGTTTGCCAGTAGGATTGCCGGTACACGTGCCGGGCTCGAACCAGAAGCAGGCGCTTCTTTGAACACGAGACCGCCCATGGATGACAGGAGCGCCCAGAGTCGACTTCGATCCGCTTGGGTATGTAGTCCCGGCGCAGAGTTGTCGGCGTCCGGATTGTCTCGTCTGCGCCTCCCTAGCGCGTAGTAGAATTCTGCCTGTCGCCAGTAAGCTTGAGCAAGTCGTGCCCACTCATCCCGTTCATCTTGCGTAAACCGGTGAGCGTCACCCGCATTCGTCCCCGCACTGACGCTCAAATCAGTGAAGTCGAATGCTTTTCTTGCAATGATAATCCGCTCTTCGGTAGTCAGGTCGGACACGAGATCGGCGGGGTTGTCTACTGGGCCCTTTCGATTCACACCGCCCTGAAAATCTACGCCTCCCTGACGAATGTCGCCTGGTGCTCCGCCCCTTCCTGTGCCGGGGCGATCGAAGAATCCTCCCTGGAACGGTGATCCTTGGCCCGACGTCGTTTGTTCGGGGCCTCGGCCCACGGACACGACGGGTCCCTGTCCATCGGCTATACCGGTCACACGCCCACTACCACCACGCCCAAGATCTCCCAGATGGTCTGCGAGATTGTCCGCGATGCGCCGCGCACGATCGAGCAGCTTGCCGGGCTGGCCATTGATCAACGCAGCCACAATCTCTGGACTCACGTTGAACTCATACTCTTGCATGGCACCAACTCTTCTTTCTTCGCCGACACCCGGCGAATCACGACGATTGCCTCATGCGAATACACGTGTGTCGAGATCATCCGATATGCGACGGATGTCCTCGACACACTGAGGACTCACAGCGCCCGTCCCGTCACGATCACCGTCAGGTCCGCGTCGCCCGCGCTTACGCTCACGCCGAGTCGTACAAACGCGCCGCGCGTCGCGATCCCCGTGGTGGTCTCGGCAGGGGTGATAAACTCGGAAAACAGCTGCCCGCCCAGCGTGATGGAGGACGACCAATTGCTGTACTCAACCCAATTCTGGTTGTCATTCGAGTGAAGGATTCTGATCGTCACTTTGCCGCTGCCGCTGCCGCTCGAGCGCCGACTCACGTACTGAATCGCAAACGAATCCGCCGCACCCAGCATGCTGTTGAAGTCTGCCGAGGTAAACTGCTCCGTTACGAACGCCGTGCCAACAAACACTTCGCGGTTGAACAATCGCATGATGCACTCCGATCTCTCTGCCACTTCCCATGACCAGCCGTAGGCGCACCCCAGGAGCCATCTTCGCAAACCATGTGCGAAAGCATCGCTCGTGCAACACGCCGCTCCCCAGCCGAATGTTCGCCGAAGGGTGACGAGTCTTCGAACTAACGAACACGACAATGCCGCGCTTTCCGTCCGCCGTCCATGCACCCTCGCGCGCTGTCGCGAGCGCACGTGGCGTAGGCGACAGACTTCGATAACCAATGGACTCTCTTGAGGAATTTACGTCGGTTCGAGCTCGTTGGATGACCTACGAAAGTCGTGAGGGTCCGCACGATGTTAGCTCGTGTCATGCCGCTCCTGCGCTCCTTGCGCTTGGGTGGGGGCCGCGCTGCGCGGTCGCTGCGCACAATCTGCGATCACACCCGCGGAATGTGCGCGTTTGGGCCAAGAGTCCTCGGGTGGGCTCAAGCGCACGATTTGCCTGAGATGATCCTCGCAGAGTGAGCCTCCGCGGTTCTCGATGCGTGCATCGCCACGGGCTCCATTACCTCATGAGAGAAGTGCCCCGCGGCCCCCGTGCGCCTAGCGTCTGCCCATGAACAACGAGTCTCTCTTGCGCGGTTCGCTCCGCGCGAACGCAGTGTTTTCGGCGGTCTCTGGCGTACTTGCGCTCGCGCTCGCACAGCGGGTAGGGGCGCTGCTGGCCCTCCCCGCGGTGGTTGTCTCGGTCACCGGCGGCGCGCTGGTTGTGTTTGCGCTGAGCCTCGGTGCGCTGAGCCTTCGCGCCCGCGTCAGCTCGCCCTGGTCCGTGTTGGCCACCGCGCTGGACGTCGGCTGGGTGGTGCTGAGCGCGGTACTTCTCGCGGTGCACAGCGTGCCGAGCGTGGCGCTGGTGCTCGGGCTCGCGGCCGTGGTGGCCGTGTTTGCGCTGGCGCAGGTCGAAGGGCACCGGCGGGCGCTGTTTGTCTCGGGGCGCGGCGTGTATGCGCTCTCTCGCACGGTCGCGGCGTCGCCGGAGCGCGCGTGGCGTGTGGTGTCCGATGTCGCAGGCTATGCCCAGGTGGCCGCGACGCTGCATCGCTCAGAGATCGTCTCGGGCAGCGGCCTGGGCATGGTGCGCAAGTGCGAAGACACGCAGGGGGTGTGCTGGACCGAGACCTGCACGCGCTGGGAAGAGGGTGCAGCCTACGCGTTTGAAGTGGACACGCGGGCCCCGGGATACCCGCTTCCGCTGGCGAGCATGCGCGGGGACTTTGAGGTCGCGCCAGGGGCGGGCGGGGGCGCGGTGGTCCGCGTCGCGTTCGGCTTTGAGCCCAAAGGAGGCTGGGGGACCGCGGCGCTGCTGGGGCTGGTGTTTGCGGCGCGCGGCGACGCGCAGGTGGGCGCGATCATGGCCAAGTGGGCAGCGCAGGCGGAGGCGGGCTGAGGGGTAAGTGGGTGGGTGGTTTCGTGGCACGCGGACCTCGCGTTCGCTCGGTTTGGGCCTGCTCGTGGCGACAAACTGCATGGACGGGGCTGCTGCGCGCTCGGTCCGACGATGAGCAAAGGCATGCGAGGCCCCACGCCATGGAGCCGCCATGGAGAGAGCCGCCAATGAGACACGTGACCCACGACACCACCGCATGCGCGCTTGACGGAGGCGCGGCTTCGATGGACCCCGGCAGACCTGCGCGCGATTGCGTGCGTGAGCCCGGCGACGTCGCCGGGTGGCCTACCCCAGCACACGCTCGACAAACGCGACGGCGAAGAGCGAGGTCCCGTCGGTGAGCCAGTGCGGCTGGCCGAGCATCATGGGCCGCGGGCGCTCGTGCTGCAGCACCGCCTCGAACGGGCCAGGGCTGAGCACCGCGCGGTCGAGCGTGACGAGTGTGTTGCGTGGATCGCGGTTGCCCACAATCGCCAGGCGCTCGCCAGGGCGTATCGTCGCAGCGGGTGCCCTCCACGCATAGCAGCGCAGGCGCACGAGCGAGCCTTGTAGGCCCGCGCCGGGAGACACCAAGAGGTCGCCGCGGGCGATGTCGTTGCGGGTGCAGTCCGAGAGCATGATTCCGATGTTTTGGCCCGCGCGTGCGACTGGGGTCACTTTGCGGGAGATCTCGAGCGCCGTCACACGCACGGTGGTCCGCGTCTCGTCACGCAGAATGTCCACCGCCTTGCCTATCGCGACGCTTCCGCGCTGCACTGGACCTGTGACCACAAGCCCCCTGCCGCGAATGTCAAACGTGTCTTCGATGGGCATGACAAACGTGGGGTCGAGCTCTGCGTAGGGCACGGTGTCGTCGAGGGTGTCGCGCAGCGCGAGGGCGCCGGCTCTCCAGGCGGGCGGGGCGTTGGGCGCGATGGGGCCCGACGAGCGCACGACCGCGCAATCATCTCCGGCAAAGCCTGCGGCGCTGAGCAGCTCGCGGGTGTCTTGCTCGATCGCGTCGAGCGTGTCTGCGCTGGCCTCGTGCGCGTCGGTGATAAACACCGTGGCCGCTTGGGCTCCCAAGAAGACGGCGCCGTCGAGCATCTGCGCGATCGGGTCGAGGGTGACTTCGGCGAGGGCAGAGTGCACCCAGACAATCGCGTCGCAGCGCTTGGTCCCGGCCATCATGAGCGCCTGCACGTCGTTGACACACTCGTAGAGCGTAAAGCGTCGCTTGGGGGTCACGAGCGGCTGCAAGCGCGCGGCCCCCGAGGTCGGGCCAAAATCGTTGAAGAGCATCACGACCTCGCCCTGCTCGGTGCGCGGCGGGTTGACCACGCGGGGGTCAAAACGCACGAGGCCCTCGGGGCGGTCGATGGACTGGAGGGCGGCGATGACCTCGCTCGTCCCGTGGGTGCGTTGGCCAAGGACAAAGACGTGGGCCGCGGGGAGGTCTGCGGGTGCGGCGGTGTTGAGTTCGCGTGACACGGGGCGCAGGGTAGCGCAGAGGGCTCAGCGCAGCGCGCGGTGGTGATGTCTCAGGTGCTCTTCGACAAAGCTCTGCACAAAGAAGTACGAGTGGTCGTAGCCCTCATGGCGGCGCACGCGCACGCGCTGCCCGGTCTGTGCCGCGCGCTGCTCGATCAGCTCGGGCATCAGCTGCCCCGCGAGAAACTTGTCCGCGAGGCCTTGGTCAATGAGCGCCTCGCCGGGGAGCGTGTGCTGCAGCATCAGCTCGCACGCGTCGTAGTCAGCCCAGCGCGCGCGGTCTGTGCCGAGGTAGCCCGCAAAGGCCCGCTCGCCCCAGGGGCACTGCGTGGGCGCGCAAATCGGCGCGAGCGCGCTCACCGAGCGAAAGACCTCGGGCGCCCGCAGCGCAGCCACGAGGGCGCCGTGGCCGCCCATCGAGTGCCCCATCACGCCGAGCCGCGCCGCATCGATGGCAAACGCGCCCGCCACGAGCTTGGGCAGCTCGTCGGTCACGTACGAGAACATCTTGTAGGTCCCCGACCAGGGCGCCTCGGTGGCGTCGACGTAGAAGCCCGCACCCACGCCAAAATCCCAGCTAGAATCATCGCCGGGGTAGCGCTCGGCGCGTGGGCTCGTGTCCGGCGTGACCAACGCGAGCCCTAGCTCGGCGGCGACCCGCTGGGCGCCCGCTTTGATCACAAAGGTCTCTTCGTTGCAGGTGAGCCCTGCGAGAAATAGTACCGCAGGGACCCGCTCTTTCTCTGCTTGGGGCGGGAGATAAACCCCCACACGCATGGGCCCTGCACACGAGACCGAAGGGTGCTCGATCATGTGCTGCACGCCGCCAAAACAGCGCTGCGAAGACCTCACCGTGAGCTCGCTCACGGGTACACGACCACCGAGCGAATCGACTCGCCCTTGTGCATGAGCTCAATGCCCTCGTTGATGCGCTCAAGCGGGAGCTTGTGGGTGATCATCGCGTCAATCTCGATCTTCTTGTCCATGTACCAGTCAACGATGCGCGGGACATCTGTGCGGCCACGAGCGCCGCCAAACGCGCTGCCCTTCCACACGCGCCCGGTGACCAATTGAAAGGGCCGCGTCGAGATCTCTTGCCCAGCGCCCGCCACGCCGATCACCACGCTCGTGCCCCAGCCGCGGTGGCAGCACTCGAGGGCCTGGCGCATCAGGGTGGTGTTTCCGACGCACTCAAACGTGTAGTCCGCGCCGCCCTTCGTGAGGTCTACGAGATACGGGACGAGCTCACCACGGACCTCGGTGGGGTTGACAAAGTGGGTCATGCCAAACCGTCGCGCGATCTCTTCGCGAGCCGGGTTAATATCCACGCCGATGATCATGTCGGCGCCCACCATCTTGGCCGCCTGGATCACGTTGAGACCGATCCCTCCGAGACCAAACACGATCACATTGGCGCCCGCTTCGACATTGGCGGTCCAGATCACTGCGCCGACGCCGGTGGTCACGCCGCAGCCGATGTAGCAGACGCTCTCAAACGGAGCGTCTTTGCGGATTTTGGCGAGCGCGATCTCAGGCAAGACCGTGTAGTTCGCGAAGGTCGAGCAGCCCATGTAGTGATGGATCTTTTCGCCGTCGATCGAGAAGCGGCTTGTGCCATCGGGCATGAGCCCTTTGCCCTGCGTGGCGCGGATCGAGGTGCATAGGTTGCTCTTCTTGGACAAGCACGTCTTGCAGCCGCGGCACTCGGGTGTGTACAGCGGGATCACGTGGTCGCCCTTGGCGAGCGAGGTCACGCCGGGGCCTACGTCCACGACAATCCCCGCGCCTTCGTGCCCTAAAATCACCGGAAACAGGCCCTCAGGGTCCGCCCCTGAGCGCGTGAAATCATCGGTGTGACAGATGCCCGTCGCCTTGAGCTCAACGAGCACTTCGCCGGCCTTGGGGCCCTCGAGGTCTACGGTCTCAACGCTGAGCGGAGCGCCTGCTTTGGTCGCGATCGCGGCACGTACTTTCATCGTGTGTCTCTCTGTGGGTGAGCGAGGTCTGCGCTTGCTAGCACATGTATGCACAGCAAGCGTGCGCAATCCGGCGACGTCGCCGGAGAGACAGCGACCGCAGGCGTCCTAACGTCCCGGCGACGTCGCCGGATCAAACCGCTTTGTACATTCACTCGCGCACGCCAAATCAGCGCAACGAGCGTTTGAATTCGGTACCATCGTGTGCGATGGCGATTTCTCGAAGAGAGTTTTTGGTGATCACCGGAGCCGCGGCTGCGGGCGCTGGATGTGCTGCAATCGAGGGCCCCGAAGGGGACGCCGCCGTCGATGGTGCGCGGGAGGCTGGCGTGCTCGACGCGGCTGCAGACGACGCCACGATCGACGCGAGCGGGCTCGGTGACGCGACCGAGGAGCCCGATGCACAGACAGAGACTGACGCAGCGAGCGATGCCCGCGTGCGGGCGGATGCGGGGGCTGATGCGAACGGGCGCTGCACCGCGGATGACCCGACGCCGAGCCCGGACACCACGGACTTTGAGCTCAACTCGGTGCCCTACAACGGCGCAGGGTTTCCGTTAGGGGTGATGGCAGGAGACGCGTTGCCGACGCGGGCGATGGTGTGGACGCGCTATGACGGCGCGCGAGCGGTTCGTCTGCGGGTGGTCGAGGTCAACGCGCGAGGGCTGGCGCTCAAGATCGTGCACGACGCGGACGTTGCGCTCGCGGCGGGTGGATTTGCGCATGTGGATGTGACGGGTCTCGAAGCGAGCAAGCGCTATCGGTACGCTTTCTTCGAGAAGAACGGCGCCAACCTCGTCGGCCGTAGCCGCATCGGAAAGTTTCGCACTGCGCCCACCGCGAGCTCTTGCTCGGTGATCGAGTTTGGGGGCACCTCGTGCAACATTCTTGGACACGCTCCGTGGCCTAATTTGCAGCACGCCGCGGCCGAAGAGCTCGACTTTTTTATCCACTGCGGAGACCATATTTACGCTGACGGCGGCGTCGACGCAGAGACCCTCGCAGAGTACCGCGCCAAGTACGAGCAGTACTGGCGAGGCGGCGGGCTCAATGACCTGCACGCGTCCACTGGGCTCTTCTGCACCTGGGACGACCACGAGGTCAAAAACAACTGGAACGCCGAGACGATCGACAACACCGCCGCCGGCCGCGCACAGCTCGCCGCCGCCACGCGGACCTTCTTCGAGCACCGCGCGTTTCGTCGCAACAGCGCCAGCCCAGATCGCATTTATCGCAGCTTCAAGTGGGGCCACACCGCCGAGATCTTTATGCTCGATTGCCGTGGCGAGCGCAGGCCCTCGACGCGCGCGACGGCCAACGCACAGTTTATCTCGCCCGCACAATTGAGCTGGCTAAAAGCAGGCCTTCGCAACTCAACCGCGGTGTTTAAGTTCGTCGTGACCTCCAAGCCCATCACGGGCCGCGTCGCCATGGACCTCACCCGCGACGACTACTGGGAGGGCTTTCCGGCGCAGCGCGCAGAGCTGCTTGATTTCATCGTGGACAACCGCCTCGATGGCGTCTGGTTTCTCTCGGGCGATGTGCACTATGGCTGCATCTGCAAGGTCGAGCGCACGGGCCGCTTCAGCGCGCTGCGCGAGGTCTACATGGGCCCCTCGGGCAGCGGCGATGACGGCGTGGTCGACTGCTCCCCGGCCAACCCGCAAGACCTCGCCCGGATCGACCGCAAGAACTACACGAAGTTTCGCGCGGACCCTATCGCCAAGACCCTCGAGATTAGCTTCATCGGCGACGCAAACAACGTCCTCTGTCGCAAGGTGTTTCCCGCATAAAAGACCGCTGCTAACGCGTCTTCGTGAGCGCCGCCAAGAGCGCCTCCAGCGCCACTCGCCCGCCCGCTCGGTCGCACGCGCCGCGTTGCGCTACGCTCTCTCGATGCTCCGCGCGCGTCCCTCCGCAGTGATCTCGTTGCTCTTGTCGCTCGCCGCGTGCCGCACGCCCAGCACAACCGCTGCGCCGCAGCCCGCGCCAGCAGCAGCGCCCCCAGAACCCCACGTTGTGCCCATCACCGCGGCCGCGGATCTGCCCAGCCAAGACGCGCCCACGCTCACCGTGTGCGGCGCGCTGGACTCGAGCCCCGTCGGACCCCGTGGCTCCCCCAGCACCTATGTCCTCTGGGGAATCCGCCTCGCCAACGACCCATCGATCTCGCTCTTTGTGCGCAACCCGTGGCCCGACGCCGAGCAAGGAACCCCGCGCCCAGATCTCACACAGCCTCTCGCCCGCGTGTGCGCCTCGGGCCGATTCTATCGCGAATATCCCATCGCCCCCGGCGACCCGCCCTACACCGCGCGCTTCAGCGGCCGCTGGCTCTTTGACCCAGTGATCACACCCGAGCCCCGTTAAGCGCGCCTACGTCGCCCGCGCACCAACGCTACCCCAAGCGTGCTCAACGCCACCGGGACCCAGTCGCCGCGTCCCCCCTTCGCCGGCGCGCTCCCCACCGCACAGCGCAACGGAACCACCGGCGCATTGCGCTCGCCCCCGTCCCCGCCGTCCGTCACGCCGCCGTCCATCGCGCGTGCGCCACCATCCATCGTCCTCGGTCCACCGTCTGTGCCGCTCGGCCCTCCATCGCGTTGGCACGTGGCTGGGCAATTGAGCGAAGGGCACATCGGAGGCGCTGGCTGATTGCGCAGTGTCCCGTAGTCGTAAAATCGCGTGCGCATGCTGTTCGCAGCCTGTGGGCCGAGCTGCAAATCCGCGCTGAGCGCCGTACTCGGGAGCTCTGAGCTCATCCGCGTGATGACAAACCAATCACCGAGCCCCTCCATCGCGATCGTCGCGTCTTCGCTGGCCCGCGGCACAACACAGGGCACCTCTCCGTCGCCCACGGGGCCTGCATCCCTGGGTGGGCACGCCGACGAGCTCCAACGCCGCTCGGCCTGCGTGGCGCTCGATTGCACGTTAAAGCGACTGTTCACATCCGCGCTCTCGGTGAGCCACGTGCGCCCATTGTTCTGCATCAAGAGCGTGCGCCGACGTCTTGCGAGGTCCTCCTGAGTCGAGGGCGGATAGCTCTGCGTCGCATAGTCAAAAACAAAGTCTTCGTTGCGCATCTCGGCGTTGGGATAGTTCAGCGCTTCAAAGCGTGAGCCCGCAAAGACCAGCAGATCCAGCCTTACTTTGTCACCGATGCCGGCGGCCACCATCCGAAGCGGCAGCACCGGCGCATACCCCGGCACCGTCACACGAATCGGTGTCATGCGGTTGATCCCTAGCGAGGCACGCAGACGCACCGCGATAAAGTCCATCCGCAGCGAGACGTAGTGGTCAAGAATGGGCTCAATGGACGCAGGGACAGCGTACCCGTTGGCCCTGAGCCACGCACGGAGCGCCAAGGGGTCTTCGCTCCCGATGATCGCCACCGCGTAGGGTCCCACGACCTCTTCGCGGTGCACCGTGACGCTCGAGTCTGACGACGACGCGTCCGAAAATGTCACGTCGGGCGGCGGCTGCGGGCATGGATCAGGGCATGTCGTAGGACACGGCCCCGGCGGCGGCGGTGGTTGGTTAAGAATCGGCGCCGTGAGCTGGTCAAACATCGCCATAAACCGGTCGTCGGCCACAGCGATGCGCACCGCGGGGTCGTGACGAATCGGCAAGATCCAAGCAAATTCACTAGGGTTTCCGGCGTACGAGAACTGGTCCCAGAGCGTGGTCTGTGTGGCCGAGACCGACAACACCATCCTGTGCTGCGTCACCGACGACGGCGCAGGTCCTTCGACATGAATGCATCCCCCACATGCGTCCGCGCGCGAGGGCACGAGGGTGACTGCGAGAGAGACGAGCGAGGCAAACGTGAGCGTAGCGACAATCGAGCGAACGAGCTTCATCGGTGTGATCTCCCCAGCGTGATAAGCCATGGACTGCGCGATCCCCGTGCAATCCCCCAATGCCATTGGCACAGTCCGGCACGACTTCGTGCAGGCCCCAGGGTGTCTGCATTGCGTGTGCCAACAGAGCTCTTCGCGCTGCGTTTGGGCCCAAGATTTGTGCGCTGTTGCGTGTTGCACGATCCCCCGAGCGGGACGCTGGCGATGGGCCAAGCACCCTACAGGGGTGCAAAAGTGTCCCAAAGAGTGCTTTCGCGGCCACTGGAGAGTGAGGTAAGCTCGACCGACGCGGCGCGTGTCTCGGTGGTTGGCTCTCAGGGCAATCAAAGAACAAGCGCAGCGCAAGACGATTTTCGGGAACTGACACGGATCGCGTGTGTCCAAGCAGCACGCTTGCTGCTTAAACAACCCCACCTGTGGTGGCGGGTTGTGCGGCAGCAACGAGCAGCGGACCACCCAATCACACGTTGAAGACGGAGCGGCAGATGGCGACACAACAGCAGCCCCCGAGGGGAAACAAGCCTGGCGCGATGACCATGGCGATGCAGGCGGTGCAGACCGTCCAGGGACCTAAAGTCCTGCGCATTGGCATGATTCAGGGCGGCAAGATTCTCGAAGAGCGAATCATTCGCGCGCGCGACACGGTCAGCGTCGGCACCACCGAGCGCAACGTGTTTACGGTCATTGGGCCCAACCTGCCTTCGTCGTTTGAGCTCTTTCAAATGGTGGGTGGTAACTACAAGCTCAATTTTACCGACACGATGGAGGGTCGCGTCGCGATGCCGCAGGGGCTCATGTCCCTCAAGCAGCTCAAAGAGAGCGGCCAGGCGGTCAAGAGCAACGTGGGCTGGCAGGTCCCGCTCAACGAGCAGTGTCGCGGCAAAGTGACCCTCGGCGACGTGCAGTTTTTGTTTCAGTTCGTCGCGCCGCCGCCGCCACAACCCAAGCCGCAGCTTCCGGCCGCCATCCGCGCGGGCTGGGTCAAGAACATCGACTGGACCTACAACGCCTGTCTGTCCTTCTTCTTGCTCTTCGCCTTCAGCGGCATGGCCTACGTCGAGTACCTCTACGATCCGCTCATCGAAGACGTGTTTACCCTCGACGCGCGCATGGTGCAGCTCTCGACGCCGCCGGCGATCGCCGAGCCCGAGCCCGAAGCCGCTGCGCCCACGCCGACGGACAACACCCCCGCGCCCACTGCGGCGCCTCAGCCCTCGCAGCAGCCCTCGCAGCAGGCAGCCGCGAACCCCGAGCAGCGCGCCGCGCGTGCTGCAGCGCAGGCTGATCGCGCGTCGCAGGCCGCCGAGCGTGCAGCACAGGCAGCGCTTAACTCATTGAGCAACAGCGCCGAGTTTGCAGCGCTCACTGGCGCTACGGACACCGGACGTGGCTCCGCAGCCGATCGCCTCGCGAGCGGTGGTCTTATGCAGGGCAGCGTCGACTCGCTCGCGAACACAGGCGGAATCTCAGCAGCAAGTGGCAACAACGGCGTGCGCCGTGGTGGCTTGGCTGCGTCGGCAGGTGGCCCTGGTGGCGGTGGGCTCGGTCGCGGGACCGCAGTGGCCGGCGGCGGCGAAAACATCGGCAGCGGTCAGACCGTGGTCGTCGAGCGACGGGTCAGCGGCAACGCCAGCCTCGGCAGCGGCGACGCAGAGGGCGGCGAGGGGACGCTGGACGCGAGCCGTGTGGCCGGCATCTTGCGCTCGAACATCGGCGGAATTCGCTCTTGCTACGAGCGCGCCCTGCGCAACAACCCCACACTCTCGGGTCGTCTTGAGATTCGCTTCACCATCGGGACGTCGGGTCGCGTGACGGGGACTCCCTCGACGTCGGGCTTGTCGGCCGCACCCGAAGTGGGATCTTGCATCGCTTCGCGTGTCCGCAGCTTGGTGTTCCCGGCTCCCAACGGGGGGGCTGTGGACTTCAACTTTCCGTTTAGCTTCGCGCCGGGCGGTTGAGCTGCATGTGTCAGCCTGGGGCGCGTCTGTGCCCCAATGGGTCTGACAATTCGCAGTCAAGTGGTTGTTGCCGACAGTTTGTGTCTTTGTCTGGTGGGGGATGAATGGTGGGGATCGTTGGTACATCGTACAGGCTGTGCAGAGTGCCACTCCCTGAGTGGGTTAGTGCTCTTACATGATGTCTGCCTGGGTTGGTTGTGTCGTTGACATATCCTACAGGTGGTTGAGATAGTCCCGCGATCCAGTGGCTCGACGCTCAGTTGATGAGGCAGTTCGAGAAGGGCTTAGAAGATATGAAGCGGTCAGTGATTCGTTGGGTAGCAGTGTCTCTCGTCGCAGTGGCGAGTGTTGGAGTGGGTGTCGCGCGCGCGCAGAGCACGCAGGCCGCACCAAGCCGCCCTGTGCCCGAAGTGAGCAGCACACGCACACAGAATCTCTCGCCCCGAGAGCAGCTCGTTGAGTCGCGGCGTGTCATCAGTGGCATGCGCAATGGCAGGCGCTCGGTGGCCAACGGCCTCGACAACGCCCGTCGTGAGCGGGACATCATTCGGATTAACTGTCTGAACGACAAGCTCACTCAGACCGATGTGACCATCCGCTCGACCGAAGAGCACACGGAGCTGCTCAGCAATGCTGCCGAGACGAACAACACGAGCCAAGCGAACCATGAATTTTCGCTGATTCAGATCTATCGCCAGCGTGCTCAGACGCTGGGCGCGGAGGCAAATCAGTGCATCGGAGGCGACGACGCCAGCGGTTTCGGGGATCGCTTGGAGCTGTCGGTTCGTACCTCTGCAGAAATTCCTTCAGAAGAGCTGGACTTGGTTCCAGGGACAGTGATCGAAGTGTACGTGCCGCCCACGATGAGCCCAGTGATGTGATGGTGTTTGTGGTGGTTGATTCGGTTGCTTCCAGGAGAGTTAAGGGTCATGAGGCGGAATAGTATTGCGGCGTTTGCTGCTGCGACGGCGGTTGGGCTTGTCGCAGGTGACGCGCAGGCGCAGTTTTGGTTGACCGATCGCAATCTGTCCGCAGGGCGCGGCATTCGAGTCGGCAACTTCGAGCTTCACCCCGGTGTGGGCGCAGAGTTCGGTTTTGATTCAAACACGGGTTTCGTAGCTCCTTCAGCGCCCTCGACGGCCGCCTTGCGGATGCGAGTCAGCGCGAATTTCGCGATCTCCACGCTCACTGCGCAGCGCACACGCATGCCCTCGGATGCGACGACGCCTGCTTCGCAGCCACTGCAGTTTCGCGCGAACGCCGGAGTGACCTACCATCACTTTTTTGCGCTTGGATCAAACGACGTGGCGCCCAACGTGGGCTTCAATGTGGGCCTCTCGCTGACCGCTACGCCCAGCCGCGTGGTGAGCTTCTCGGCCACGAATGATTTCGCCCGCGCAGTGCAAGGTGCCAGCGAGCTAAACTTCGGTCAGCTCTTCGTGTTCAACCGCTTTCAGAACACCGCGAGCCTCGCGCTTGGGATCACCCCCGGTGGTGGTTCGCTCGAGTTCAAGTTTAACTACTCGAACCGACTTAACTTTTTTACCGAGCAGTCGTTCTCCAGCTACAGCAACATGGGCAACGACATCGGCATGGCGATTCGCTGGCGATTTCTGCCCAAGACCTCGATCGCGTGGACAACCAGCTTCTCGCCCACGATCTACTTTGACCCCGCGCCCATCGCGACAGGGTTGTTCACCAGCTTCCCGATCAACAGCCGACTCGGCGTCACGGGCTTGATCACCGAGCGCCTGTCGTTTCAGGTCTTTGGAGGCTACGGCGCTACCTACTTTGGTCAGGGCGACAACCTCGAGACCTTCGTAGGCAACGCGGAGATTCGCTACATCACGGGCCCCAACATGGCGATCAAGGGCGGCTTGCTCCGAGACATCGGCGCGTCGCTCATTGGCAACTTCATGGTGCGCAACAACGTCTACGTGAACGTGTCGCACAGCTTCGGGGGCCGCTTCTTGCTCTCGGGCGAGTTCTCGGGCGGTCTCACCCAAATTGGCTACGCGGCCGATCGCACGGGCGCGCGTTCCAACATTCTCACGGGCTCCGCAGTGGGCGCAGACGGTCGGCTCACGGGCTTTCGCGTCTTGGGCTTGGTCTTCGGTGAGGTGCGCTTCAGCGAAGTCGTCGGTCTCAACGCGACCGCGGCGATCTCGGGCAACTTTATCGACGCGCAGTTTACGTCGATGGCCATGGGAACAACGGGGCTTAACTGGGTGAAATTCGAGGCATTTCTCGGACTTCGCGTGAACTGGTAGCCCTGGCTCCGCACCCAAAATCCCTGTGGTTTCTTCTTCTTTTTTGATGCGCGCACGCCAATGCGCCGCCGTTGTCTCCCTCTCTCTCGCCCTTGTGGCGTGCACAGGGATGACGCGATTTGATCCGCCACCACCGCCTCCCGAGGACAACTCGTTGGGCGCTGGAGACGTGTTCGGTGTGCGTGTTTTTAACGAAGCAGACCTCTCGCAGGACTACCGAGTCTCTCCCGACGGGACCATCGATTTTCCCTATCTTGGACGCATCGCAGTCCAAGGTCTTGAGCCCCCAGTGATCGCGGACCGCATCCGCGAGCAGCTGCGCGAGCGGCAGATCCTTCGCGACCCGCAAGTGAGCGTATTTGTTCGCGAAATTAGCTCACGCCGGATCGACGTGATCGGCCAAGTGGCGCGCTCAGGGACGCTCAACTTCACGCCCAACATGACCATCGTGCAGGCCATCGCGGGCGCGGGTGGCTTTACGCCCCTGGCCAACCGCGATCGCGTGCTGCTCATTCGCACATACCGAGGTCAGCGCCGCACGTTTGTGGTCCCCGTGCAGGGCATTGTAGAGGGGCGATTTTCGAATGTCACCCTGGCGCCTGGCGACGTGGTGAGCGTCAGCGAGAACCCGATCTGAGCTGCCCAAAGCCCAGCGCTTGGCGGCTGCGCAATCTCGTCCATTGAGGTTTCTTGGTCGCGAGAGACTGTGGCATGATTGAACGGTGGCTCTTGGGCTCAGGTGAGCGCAGGGCTGCGGGTTTGCTGCGTTGGGCGAACAACGTTGCTGTCTTGGAGTGCGCTCTGTGCGTGGCGATCGCTGTGCACCATCGAGCGAGTAAGATTGGAGCGAGAGTGCGATGAAGCGTCGCGCACGGTGGTTCTTGGGTATGGCTCTCTCGAGTCTGTTGGCGGTCTCTGTGAGCGCGAGCGCGACGGTGGTCGTGCCGCTCAGTCGCCAAGAGCTCACCGATCAGTCCGACGTCGTCGTGCGCGCCACGGTCGTCTCACGGCTGTCGCGCTGGAACGACGATCACTCGCAAATCATCACGTTGACGCGTGTGCGCGTGACCGAGACGGTCAAGGGCCATGCAGAGCGCGAATTGGTCATCCGGCAGTTTGGCGGCGAAGTCGACGGGCTCGTGAGTGAGGTCGCCGGCGACGGGCGCTTGGTGCAGGGGCAGCATGTGGTGCTCTTTCTGCGGCGCGGTCCCGAGGTGTACTTCTTGACTGCCCTCGCGCAGGCCGTGTTTGTCGTGACCATGGACCCACAGTCGTCTGCGACGGTCCAGAGGCGCCTAGAGGGCCTCACGTTTGCGCGATGGGTGAATGGCCGCATGGCAGCGAGCGAGGCCAGCGCAGAGCCTGTAGAGACCCTTGAGCACCTGTTGCGTGACCTTCGTGCGATCGCAGGGAGGCGTCCGTGAAGCGCGCCAGCCTTCGCGCGCTCACGGTCGCTGTGGTGTGCGCAGCGAGCGCGACCGCCATGGGATTTACCCCCGGCGCATCCAAATGGAACCCCGCGCAATTGCCCATTGGCTACCGCATCAACGCGGCGAGTGCCCCGGCGAGCATCGGCTCGGCCATGGGCATCTCGACGGTGGACGCAGCGTTCGCAACCTGGGCAGCGCCTGCGTGTACCGCGTGGCGCGCGCGCAACGACGGCGCGTCGACCATGACCCGCGCCCGCGCGGGAGACAGCGAGCGGACTATTCTCTGGATTCAGGGCGCGCGAGGCTCATGGCCCAGTGAGCTCGGCTCGGAGAGCAGCACCATCGGAGTGACCACGCCGGTGTGGCGCTCGGGTGGGTACTTTATCGACGCGGACATCCAGTTCAACGCTGTGGGATTTACCTGGGGTGCGGGCACCGCAGGCACGGTCGACACGCAGACCATCGCGCTGCACGAAGAGGGACATTTTCTGGGCTTGGATCACACGAGCGTGCGCGCCGCGATCATGTTTGCTTCGTACGGTGGTGGGCAAAATCGCTCGCTTAACGCGGACGATCAGGCGGGCGTCTGCTCGCTGTATCCCTCGGGGATGACACCGCCGCCCACGGATGCGGGCAGCCCTCCGCGGGACGCCTCGACCCCCCCAGTCGGCGGCGAGCTTGGCGCGACGTGCAACATGAGCAGCCCTTGCGCTTCGGGAAATCTCTGCGTCTGCCGCAGCGCGAGTGACTGCTTTTGCTCACGTCGTTGCGAGGGTACGCCCTGTCCGACAGGCTTTAACTGCACCAACACGTCCGTGGGAAGCTTGTGCCTCCCGGGCGGCGGCACGATGAACCCCACGGGGCGCATCGGCGACCCCTGCACCAGCGGAACAGAGTGCTCGACCGGGATCTGTGTTCGCGGCACGAGCGGCGCATTTTGCTCGCAAGTGTGCGCCGACGACTGCTCGTGTCCGCAGGCGTTTTCGTGTGTAGCGACCACGCAAGCGGGGGTGAGCATCTGCGCTGCGGGCACCAACACCTGTGACACCGGGACGCTCGACGGCGGCCTGGTCGTCCCCGACTCTGGCAACAGCGGTGGTGGCGAGGACGGCGGCGTGATGGACGCGGCCCGTGATGGCGGCCGTGTCGCGCCGGTCGAAGAGGGATGCCGATGCAGCGCTCCGGGGCGCGCAGGAGGCTCTGACGCAGCCCACGGGGCCTTGGCGCTCGCAGCGGTGGTTGCGGTCACGCTCGGCCGACGTCGCAAGCGCTAGCGCGGACCTCAGGGAGGCGGCGATGGGGAATGAAGGGGGGCGAAAGAATCGCTCACGATCGTCGCTGCCGCTTTGGGGCACAGACCGAGCTTGCCCCCCAAGGCGCATCGTCGTCTCGCGTCGCCCGCTTTGACCGATTTTACGAAGCAACCCTTGTTTCTTCGGCGCATCGAAGAGGTCCCCATGAAGTTGAGCCGTGTCTTTGCCACTCTCTGCGTCGGACTCGTCTCGACGGTGTCGTCGGTGTCCTTCGCACAGAGCGGGCCTTCGATCGAGCCCCAGAGGCCCTCAGAGCCCTCCGGTGCGCTGGATGTAGTCCCGACGAGTCCATCGGTCTCTCCAGAGACCGTCGCTGCGCGTAGATCGCCAGAGGTCTTCGAGCTCAACCCGGTGTCGCGATTTTGGGCTGTCCGTGCGACTGCTGAGCTTGGTGTTTTGTCTGTTGTTTCGCACACGATTCAGCTTAGCCAGACGGGCAGCACCATCGATTATGTGCGCGAGGGCGGGCAGAATAACTTGGCGCTCTTCGCGCGCGTGAGCGCCGAGGTCGAGCTCGGTCGACATCACAATTTTGTGTTCTTGTATCAACCGATCGATCTGCGCACGCAGGTGCGTGTCGCGCGTGATTTGCTGATCAATAACGTGCTCTTTGCGCGGGGAACGGGGCTCGATCTTCGGTACGGATTTGATTTCTACCGGCTGAGCTACATGTACGATTTCTTCGCAGACCCAAACCAAGAGCTCTCGGTCGGCGCGACATTTCAGCTTCGCAACGCTGCGATTAGCTTTACCAGCACCGATGGCGTCAACCGCGTGCTCAACAGCAACGTGGGGCTCGTGCCCGCGCTCAAGGCTCGCGGGCGGTACACGTTTCGCTCGGGCGTGTTTATGGGCTTCGAGGTCGACGGGATTTACGCGAATATCCCAGGGCTCAACGGCAGCGATATTCCGGTGGAGGGCGCGATTCTCGACGGGTCGATTCGCGCGGGGCTCAGGCTCTGGGGACCGACCGAGGTCTTCGTAAATCTGCGGTATTTGGGCGGCGGTTCGCGAGGCGTGGGGCGAGATGTCATGGCCCCCGGGGACGGCTATGTGAACAACTGGTTTCACACGATGGCGATCTCGATCGGCGCTAACGTGCGCTGAGCGGCTGGGTGTGATTGCGCGTGAGTCACGACGCTCGTGAGATCCCTTGGGGCGGTTGTGTTGGATAGGGTCCGCAAGGCGAACTCCAGGCCCGACAAGTCGAGCACAGAGAAGGCTCGTTTCTCTGGAAAAACGCACGTCTCTACGCACAGAGTTCTCGCCGAACTCAAGGGCGAAGACGCGCTCTTGATGCCTGATTCGGGAGGACCTTCAAATCGCTCGCCTCAAGCTCGGCAGAGAGATCTAAGCAATGCTAGGTCTTTCCCATGCGAAAAGGATCGGGGCAGGGTCGCACTTGTGGAAGGCGTCGGGACGCGAGGGCGAGCGAATGAGAGGTCCATTGACTCTGCGAGCGAAATCTCGGCCTAAACTAACCCATGAGAGCCGAGATCTCTCGCAAAGACCGAGCAGGCATCCGTGAGTCATTCGAGCAAGAGTTCGGAGCGCTGAAGGATCCTCGGGAGCTTCATGAGATCGAACACCCGCTTCTGACAGTGATCGCGATTGTGACGCTCGGCGTGATGAGCGGGCTCGAGGGCTGGGACGAAATGAAGCACTGGAGCGATGCGCGCAGCGAGTGGCTTGAGGCCTTTTTGGACCTCGCAAAATGGCTCGTTGCCCTTTGGCTGACACGCTTCGGCGTACGCAGATGCCGCGCGCACAACTTCCACCGCGGCGTCGAGCCGAAGCGAAACGTCTGCCCCAGCGCGGCCCCAGCCCGAAGGCCCGAGCGCCGCGTGGTTGTAGCGAATGGCCCTCTGCACGCGGTCGTAGCGCTCGCCCTCGGCGGTGATGCCAGGGGTCTCGTCGACCTCGCACACATAGCCCGCGCTGATTTCCTTGCGCTCCCCAGCCTCGATGCGCGCGATTTCCGCGGCGTATTGCACGAGCACCGAGGCTACGACCAGCGCGTCTTCGCGGGCGATGTCGTCGCCAACGTGCCCCACCGACAGCTCGCGCCAAGTCTCAGGCGTCACCAGCTTCGTCGGGTGCAGGTCCGTGACCGGGGCGCCACGCAGCGTGCGGAGCGAGTCCTCGGCAAACACTTCGCTCGCCGGGCGCAGCTCGCGCCACTCACGCCCCGTGGTGTCGCGGTAGGTCAGCACCCCTGCCTTGGTGATCGCAGCGGACAAGCGGACGCCCCCGGAGGGGGTTCGCTCCCAGCTGCGCACGGTGGCCATGTCGAAGCGTTCTTGCGGCACGGACGTAGCGTGCGTCGCAGGCGTGGCCGGGCGCTACGTCATCGAGACACGGCGGGAGATACGGGGTAGCGCTGTGCCGAGGCTTTAGACCGAGGCCGATCCTGCCACGCCGAAAGCGGCAGGGTCCGATTCGGCAACAGCGTCCATGGCAGCAGAGAGCTCTTGCCAGTTGTCTTGCAGCCGATACAAAATCGACACGTCCTCAGGCCGCAAAGTCCCGGCGCGAACATGCTTGCACCAGAACGCGAGCGCTGCTGGGACATTGTTTCGCGGGATTGTGTAGACCTCGGGAATCGTCACAACTTTCATGGCTGCACCGTCGGTTCTCATCGTTGTCATTCGAAGGGCCGCAAGCAAGCCGTCTCGGTAGCGCTCCTCAAGCTTATTGCGCTGCAGTGCATCCAATCCAGAGAAGAGGATTTCTGGCCATCGAACGCACCGGGAAAACAAGCGGGCAAGCTCGTCGTCGGTAGATGCAGACTCAGTGCTCGCCTTGAGTCTGAGCGATGCGGTGGTCAGCATCATGTTGATTGTGTCTGGCGGTAGCCTGACAACAGAAATGAGCGCCTGACGCAGAACGCGAATTTCAGAATCGCGTGCGCGCGGAGAGGTGTTTCCGCTGGGCAGGTCCAGGATCGCGTGATCTACCCCAGTTGCTTTTCGTGCGTAGTGTCGCGCAGAAATATCGGTGGTGGCTTCCTCAATAACCATCCCAATTGCCGTTAGCCTCGAGCCATGCGCTGGCGATGCACCGTGAAGAATCTCATGAAGTAGCGTGCGGACAGCAGACACTTCGTCACTGGTCAGGCTCGCCTGGTCGTCGCTGCCGAGCTTGTTAAGCGCACGAGCCAAGTTGTCGCTGACCCGTTTTGAGAGGCGGATCAGTCCCGTGACCGGGTCATAGTTTGCCGCCACGTGACCGTGATGGTCGAGAGACTCAACGACTTGCACGGCTGCCGACAGGGGCCGGGAGGCGTCCCTGGGTAAGACATCGTCTTGGTGGAGAAGTCGGGACATCATCGCCCTTGCAGAATTCGGTGCGTTCTGGGTCGGCTGATTTGTCTTTTGCTCAATCGGAGCGGCTGCGAGTTCCTCGGCAGCCGCAGCCGGGTCTAGGTATCCGATTCTTGGCGCGCCAATGACCTTAGGCGGGAGACTTTTCATGTCTTCCGACGACGGATCGAGGGGCTGTTGGCGAACGGCGTGCAGGTCATGGTCGTCAAGCACCGGCACGGCCACGCACCGACACTGATAGTCCTCACCCGGGTTCGCCCGTCGCCCGCTGGCATCAACAACTGGGGGCTCTGCGTACTTGAAGCGCTTGCCGTCGAGCTTCTTGTGTCCATCGCGCACACGCTCATCGCCCGATGTCGACCACTCGTACTCAGTGATCCCTGCCGCGAGGTGCTGATCCTGAGTGATCGCCGAGTTGAGCTTCAGCACTTGGTCCCGTGCAGTCAGCTCTGCCTTGCTCTTCGATGCGCTGGTCTGTTCACGAACGCGCTTTGCGACCTCTACAATGCTCGGGCCTCGATGCTGCTCGAGCAGTCTTCGGACCCACTGCAACGCCCCCACGGCGGCTGCAACGGGGACAGTTGAGCTCGCGTTCGAGTGGGCCCAAGCGGCTTCGATCAGACGCCCAGACGAACTCGAGAGAAGCTCTCGCACAGTCCCCCGCGCGCGAATGGGTATGATCGACCGACGATGCTCGCCCCATTCGAGAGACCCACGCGCCACTGCGTGTCACGGAGGCGCCGGTGAGCCCACTCCCTCCGCAGCTCGAAGCGATGGTGAACGCGATCCATCCGCTCCCCGAGGCGGTGTGGATCGCGCTGCGGCCCCTGCTCACGCGGCGCTCGCTCGCGCGCGGAGCGCTCTTCGCGACGCTGGGAGAGACTCAGCGCACGATCGGGCTGCTCGAGCGCGGAATCGTTCGCGCGTACTACACGACGGCCGACGGCAACGAATACAACAAGCACTTCTTCGTCGCCCCTGCGTTGATCGGTGACTACGCCTCGCTGTTGACCCGCAGGCCCGTCGAGCTGCCACAACAGGCGCTCACCGAGGGCGTCGTGTGGACGCTGGATCACGAAGCGCTGCTGGGGCTCGAGCCGAGGTTTGTCGATCTGGTGCAGATCCAGCGCCGCTTCGCAGAGAACCTGTACCTCGAAAACGAGCGGCGAGAGCTGCAGATCGCGACGATGAGCGCCTCGCAGCGATACGAGGAGCTGACCGCACGCTATCCACGCCTCGAGACAGAGATCGCGCTCTACCACATCGCGGCCTACCTCGGGATCACGCCGACGCAGCTGAGCCGGATCCGCTCGCGCAAACGAACGCGCCGCGTCTCAACCTAGGTCGACGACGCTCGTGTCACGAGCGCTCATTCTGCGCGCATGAGAACACTCGCAACGCGTCGCGATCCCTTCAAGTTTGCCTTTGCGCTCGTCGCGTCTTGGACGGCCCTGGGCGCGGTCCCTGGCTTTCTCGATCCGAGGGGGAGCTTCCTACGTTTTCACGGTCACCTTCCGGAGTCGCCCATGGTGCTTGAGCTCTATCGCGGCGCGTGGGGCCAGACGCTGCTCTTTGCGGTGGGCTATGCGTTTGCTGCGCGCGACCCGCAGCGACATGCCTTGCTGCTGCTGCTCGGCGCGATCGGCAAGACGATCTACACGCTGCGATTGCTAGGTACCCTCGCCGCAGGCCACGCGGCGCCGCTTACGGTGATTGCCGCGGTGGGGGACACGCTGTGCGTGACGGTGATCGTCTATTGGCTCGTGACCCGAGGCGCGCTGCGGTCGCTTGTGGCGGGTGCGTCTTCGGTTGGCGATCCCGCGTGTGGTTGAGGGCGATGTTGCACGCGCCCACGCGATTCGATCAGCACACTCCGCAGGCAGTTTGTTCGCAACGCATCGCGATCGAACCGCGGGAACGCGTTGGCAAAGCTCTCGACCCGAATCGGGGGGCACTCGCGGACCTGGTCGATGCGCTTCAAGACGCGATCGCACGGTGTTTTTGCAGTCGATACTGCGCTGTGCGTCTCGTTGACCTCAGCGAGCAGCACGTGCGCGGCGGGTGGCTCGAAGGTCCGACGAGCTCGCCTAACACATCACTGCGACGACGATGTGTCGCTCGATGCAGCCTCCGAGACCGCAGCGTCGCTCGGCGCTGGCGGCGACGGTTGGCTCTCCGTCGGCCTCGACTCGGACATCGCGCGCATGAACGCCACCCCGAGCAACACCGAGAAGAACGACTCGCCCGCGGTGGCGAAGCGAACATTGTACTCGGCTGTCCCGCTCAGGGTGAGCGCGACGGTGTGGATATCGGACTCCTGCGCGCTGAAGAGCTGCCCCGAATCGCGGCCGCCCCACACGCGGCTCATGTTCACGCCGACGCCGAGGCTCAGGTACGGAGAGAAGCCTCCCGCGTAGAGGGTCCCACCGATCGCGTCGAGCTGCAGCAGGTTGACCCCGCCGTACCCAAACCACATGAAACGCCCGCGGTTTCCGCCGGTCCAGAGGCCGGTCGAGACAGCCCCAGAGCTGAGCACGCTGTTGAACTTCGCCCGCGCTCCGACGTCCACCCCGACAGCGCCCCGCTCGCGACCGATCCCGTAGCCAACGCTCAGGTCGAGCGCTGCGGTTGGCCGAGCGGCCGAGCCCATCGCGAACCCGCCGCGTCCTTGAATCAGTCGCGCGCACCCACCCAACGTCAGCGAGAGTGCAACGACCAAACACAGAGCCCACGTTGAACGCATGTCCTCGAAGCATACAATTCGGTGCAGTTGTTTCAATGGTCCCGTTGAACCCCGCTCGGTCCAAACCGGGCACCTTGGTGACCCCACGGTGACGAGGGTGTCCGAATGTGCAGCGCTCTCGATGCCGTCGAGAACGAACGACGACCATGGAGCAAGCGCTTCGGGATCCGTCGCAAGACTTGTCTCCCATGGATCGTGCGGTTCAGGGACCGCGACCCGAGCGACCCAGCAGCGTTTGACAATCGCTCTTCACGAGCACTTTGCATGGCGAATTCCCCATCCGATGGGATCATGTCCGCGCTACGCAACGAGCACCCCTTGGGGGGGAAACCGAGAGCCTTCGAGGTCGCTTGCAGAGCCTCCCTGACGGCAGCTCGGCCATCTGGCCGCGCGGTGCAACGCGGCTAATCCCTTTGGACCACCGCGCCCGCAGTCTTGAGTCTGAGCGCTGAGCGCTGAGCGCTGAGCGCTGCCGGTGCGGCTCAGTTGTATCGGTTGAAGACCGCGCGAATGAGAGTCTTCTGCGCAGCGGTCCACGTGTAGAACCGATACGTCGTGTGGCTTGTCAGCCCGTTGCGACCGATCAGCCAGTCACTGACTTGGGCGCGCAGCGAGGCCTTCATGGCTGCCCCCACGTAGATCGCGTGGATGTGCGGAGCTTCGCTCGACGGCCATCCATCCGAGCCGGGGAGGCGATACCACGCGGCGAAACCCTGATTGGCGAGCCGCGAGAGCAGCGCGCGAATCTCGTCGTTGGCGAGCCCCCCCGTGCGGATGTCGGTGGCTGCTGAGTAGGGCTGCCCCATGAACGTTCCGTCTTGCCCGTGCGTGCCGGCAGAGGCTGCGGCGCTGCCAATGGTCTGCGAAATGCGCGACGCCGGAACGCCCGCGCACCGAAGGTGATCCGACGCGTACACGTGCAGCCCCCAACGAAGCAGCGGCCGTCGTGCGCAAGACGGCAGCGTGGACGGAGGCGGCGCGGTCGCGCAAAAATCGTTGGTGCCCGAGGGCTGGGGGACACATCCAAGCGCACAGCGCTCGGTCTGAACCGTCCCAGAGACGCAGCGCTGTCTCATGCCGCGATCCGACGTGCACGTCCAGATCGCAGACTGACCGGACGCAGAACCCGTGCACATCCGGGGCGGCGACAGCACATCTCTGGGGAGTACCACGTCCCTCGCGGCGCTCGCGTCTTCGCCACCGAGCAAGGCGTCCGCCCCAGTTGCATCAGGCCAGACAGACGCGTCGTCGCGCGGCTCGACGCCAAGGGCAGCGTCAAGCCCACCCGCGTCGGTGCCGTCGTTCTCCGGCAAAATGGGATCAAGCGCGTCGTCGTCTATCTCGGCGTCCGCCGGAATCGGCGGGTGGCTGGGATCGAGCCCCGCATCCGGCGCACAGCTTTGAAGCGCGACCAGCACCACAAGCGCAAACGCAGGCAGCGGATGCCGCGTCAAAGCGACAGAGACGAACCTCATCACCACCCAAAGAGTAACATAATCACCTCTAAAGCCTGAATAGGCGAACTTGGATCCCTCTCGGCGCTGGTCCAAACCGGGCACCTTGGTGACACCACAGCCGTGAGCGCTGCGTGACGAGGGTGTCCGAATGTGCAGCGCTCTCTCGATGTCGTGGAGAACGAGCGACGACCATGGATCGAGGAAGTTCAGGCCAACCCTCGCTTCGGGTGCACTTGCCCGCGAAGCTCTCGGGTGCATCCCTGATGGGTCTGGCGCTGCGCTGAGCATTCTGGCACTTGCAGTGGGGCTTGCAGCGCGCCGCCGGGCGTCGTGAGATTGCGTTGGCCGATGGGATCCATGCAGCGCAGCGCGCTCGGCCTGGGAAGCTCATACGATGAGGAAATTTACAGACAAGACCAGCTGGCACGGGGCCCACACGAGCACACTCTTTACCGCGGCCATGCTTGAGGCGAGCGGGCGACACGCGGCGCTCGCCGAGGTCCTCAACGAGCACCTGCACCAGTGGCGCGCGCTCGAGGCCAAACGCGCAGGGGCCGAGTCCACCATCACTCGTGCTCAGGCCCAGGTGGCGTGGGCGGACTATGCGCTCGGGGTCACACTGACAGCGTTTGCCAACGACCTTCTCCGCGAGGCCGGAGGGATGCCCTTGGACAAGACCTTCAGAGCCTTCTTCGACGTGGCCCCCAGCGAGATTCTCAAGATGGCCCTTGAGGGCGAGCTCGAGCAGCTCGAGGCCAAGTGGCTCGTGGCGACGAAGGCGAAGCTCTCTCCGCGTACGACCGAGGCCCTCCAAGCGATGCGAGCCGCAGCCGAAGAGGCCAACAAGCGCATCGCAGCCCTACGCGAGGCCGTCGCCACCCGAGCGCTGTTCGCGATGGACCTCACGGCGTGGCGCGAGAGCACCGATGCCTCGCGGGTGAGCGTTTGTCTGCAACTGCAGCGATGGGCGGTCGCTCACGACGACGAGACGAGCTACGCCGAGCAGTTCTTTGCCGACAGCGAGCTTGGCCCAAGTGGCTTAAACTAGGCGTCCGTGAAATCGATGGTAGCTCAGGACACCGTTGCCTAAGCGCCCGGTTTCAACCCCATAAACCCTGCGAAATCCCCCAAATTAGGCCCTCGCCCACCCCCTGTGGCCCTATACATACTCCCAAATTAGGCCCGTACCCACCCCCCTCGGGGGTGCTCGTGGGCCTCTTTGGGGCCATTGGCATCCGTCGTAACCCCCGAAGGGGCCCCTGGGGGGCTCAGGTGCGGTTGTAGTTCTCGGTCTCGAGCAAGATCACGTTGGTGCGGCTGCGGGTCTCGCCCACCGAGGTCACGTAGACCGCGGGGCGGTCTTGCACGGGGCACACTTTTTCGCAGGCGCCGCAGCCGATGCAGAGCTTGGGGTCGACGTGGGGGCGCTGGACGTGGACCATGCGGCCCTCGCGGCCGGGGACGTCGATCTCTTCGACCCAGATGGCCTTGGGGGACGTGGGGCAGAACTCTTCGCACACGATGCACGGGGTGGCCATCGACCAGGGGAGGCACCGGCCTTGGTCATAAAAAGCGGTGCCGATGGAGATGTGCGGGATGTTGCGCTCGCGGTTTCCGAGCTTCTGCTCTTCGGAGATCTTTTGGATCGCGCCGGTGGGGCACACTTGGCCGCACAGAACGCACGAGGGCTCGCAGTAGCCAATGCGCGGGATCAGGATGGGTGTCCAGAGACCTTCGATTCCCGACTGCAAAAACGCAGGGTGGAGCGCGTTGTTAGGACAGACCTTCATGCACTCTGCGCAGCGAATGCAGCGCTCTAAGAAGTCGCGCTCGGCGACCGAGCCCGGCGGGCGGATCAGCCGGTCGTAGTAGTTGGCATCCAGCGTGTCGCTCACGCGCAGAATGGGCAGCGCGCACGCACCGGCGAGAGCTGTCACGAGCGTCTTGCGGCGGTCGAGCTGTGGCGACCCCTGTGTGCTCTTGCGGTTCGGAAGCCATCGAAACTTAATGACATCTTCGGGGCACGCGGCCTCGCAATTGAAGCACGCGTGGCACTCGTCTTGGCGCCATTTGACTCCGCCCTGCGGGCTGTCTGCGCCCTGGCAGTGCACCAGACAGAGATTGCAGTCGGTGCATTTTGCGTGGTCTTTCTCCATGCCGATGAGCGCGTGCTTGGCGATCACGCCCAGCGTCGCGCCCAAGGGGCAGAGCGCGCGGCACCAAAAGCGTGGGATCCATCGGTTGGCCAAGATCACCAAGAAGAGCAGCCCACCAATGATCCAGGTTTGGTGAAAAAAGTACTGCCTTGGCTGCAGGACGGTGGCGACCAGCGCGTCGCGGGTTCCGTCGGTCGCGTGCTGAATGAGCCGAATGTTGCCCGACGAGACCGCGTCGAGGCTCCGGCCCGTGACGTAGTTGACAAAGGGCAAGACCCCGAGGCCGATGGCGCGCACGGCGATGCAAATCGGGTCAAAGAGCCCGCCGATTGCGCTGCCAAACACCGCGGCGACGAGAAATCCCAGCAAGAGATAGTACTTGGCTTTTTGATAAGGCCGGGTCTTGTTGGCTTCGACTCTGCGCCCTCCGGTGGTGTTGCCCTTGGGGTTGGGCATGAGCCAGCCAAACAGGTGATGCAGCGTCCCAAAGGGGCAGATCCAGCCGCAGAACACCCGGCCAAACACCAGCGTGAGGGCGACAAGTCCCACGCTCCACCAGAGCGATCGATAGACCGTGTGCGTTGAGAGAAAGGTCATCAGCGCCACAAACGGGTCTGCGAGCAAGAACGCTTCGACCGGGTACGGCATGCGGATGGTGGCGCCTCCGGCGAAGCCTCCGCGAAACTCGGTGCGCACAAGCAAAAAGAGAAAGAGCAGCAAAAAACCAGCTTGAGAGAGCCTTCGTGCGTTGCGCAAGAGCACGATGGACTTGCGCGCGGGCAGGCCGCTCCCAGGGCGCTTGGGGCGCGCGGTGAGCTTGGTCCAGAGCGTGCGCCACCGGGATGGGGCAGGCTTGGCCGTGGGCGCTGTGGGCGTGGCTGTGATGGCTGGGGTGTCTTGCTGCAGGACCGTGGCGCGTGCCGTGGGGGCCTCGCGCGCGACGGGCTCTTGGGGGCGCTTGCGTGCGGTGGCGCGGGGCTCGGGTGTGGGCTCGGGGGAGGGCGTGATGAGGGCGTCGAGGGCGTCGATGACGCCGATGGTTCCGAGCCAGGGGATGGGGCGAGGGGTGCTTTCGCTCATGCGAGGATCACTGACGAAGGGGTGAGAAATCTGCGGCCAATCGCGAACGCGGCCTCGTCGGCGGCGGTGTCATCGGGGATCGCGAGGGCGTAGTCGGTGAGCGCTCCGGCGCCGTCAAACGCGAGCTCTCGCGGGCGCAGCGTGCGCCAGTCCATCGTGCCGAGTCCACGGGCTTGGCCCATGTGGAGGTAAGGGAGGTTCTCGGGACGCTGCCCAATGAGCGTGCAGCCAAACGCGTCCGCGGCGACCTGGTCCACCGTGGCGATCACCGTGTCGGTGCGCTGGGTGTCGTCCACGTTGCCGCCCTGGGGGCCATTGCGGAGCATCACGCGGATGGCATCGACGATGGTGAGCGTGGGGCGCATGAAGGTCGCGAGGTCCGCGATGCTGCGATCAATGGACTGGTGCAAGCGGTTGCGACGGCCGCCCAAGACTCCGTACCAGTTCTTCATTGCGGCTGTGTATTTGGCCAGATTGTGATGCTTGGCCACCGGAACATTGATCACCTTGTCCGCCTCAATGAGCGTGCGATACACCGGCCACTCATCGAGCACCTCGCCCCGCAAGCGCATGGTGCGAAACCGGTGCTCTGCGGGCAAGAGCACTTGCGCCCCCGCGCGGTGCGCGCGGGTCCAGATCCCCGAGCGCTGAAAGCATCGACCCGGCTCATTGCAGCTCGCGTCGGTCACAATCACCGAGTGCGCGCCCGCTTCGAACGCCATGGTCACCACGGCCGCGACGACCTCGGGGTTGGTGTTGGCCGCCTGCAGCGGCGTGCGGTCCCAGCCGATGTTGGGCTTGATCACCACGCGATCGCCGCGCGAGATAAACCGGGCCATGCCACCGAGGGCGTCCACCGCGTGCCGCGTGAGCTGCGTGGGCGTGGCCCCGGCGAGCGCTGCATGGGCGATGGCAAAATCACTGGGTCCCGGCGCGTTGCGCACGCGAAAATCGCGCACCTCACGGCGCCCGCTGCTCTGTGGCCCCTGCCAGCCTCCGCGGTCATAGAACCTCCGCGCGACCAGGGCGCTGGCGGCGGCGATTCCGAGGGCGCTGGCGCCACGGGTGAGCAGGTCGCGGCGTGCAAGCTTTGCGGGGTCAGACATAGGATCGGTGGGTAGTGTAGTGGTCCGCGCGGTTTGCCGCAAAATGCTTCGGTGCGTGGTTCGCTTGCACCACCCGCTTCGACGTGTCCGTTGCCGGCCTCCAGCGTCGCCGCCATGGTGGGCCGCCATGCAAATCATCCTAAGTGCTTGAAATCACGTGCTCTTCACGTTGGCGCTTCTCGAGAAGAGATCCTGATGCGTACGACGCAGGAGCTGCGTGAGGCCAAAGCGCAGGGGGTAAAGCTCGGTGAAGCGCGTGGAGAAGCGCGTAGGTGGACGCTGAACCCACAGCACTATGCCCTCATCGCGCAGACCGAATCCGTCGCCCTGCTGCAGGGCTGGATCGTGCGTGCGGCCACACAGAGCTCGGCTGAAGCAGTGTTTGCAGGCTGATCCGGCGACGTCGCCGGGTGCGCTCGGTTCTCTAGTGCGCTACCGATCGCGTGCGCTGAGCGTGTGGGCCAATTGTGCTTGGGCGAGCGCGAGCTTCTCTGCCCGAGAGAGCTGGCTTGCAGGTGCGTTGTCTGCGTCGGCGCCGTGGTTGGTCACCGCGACCACGGTGGTTCCGCGGCGGAGCACAACCGTCTCTCCGGCCGTCGCGAGGGTGACCGCGAAGGCCTCGTCTGCCGAAGGGGCCACCACGGTCTGCGCCGCACGACCGCGCAGCGCTGCACACAAAGCGACCGCTTCGGCCGCGGACTGCCGCTCAAAGACCGCAGCGCGATAGCGGCGTGACTGCGCGTCGCGGTACCAGCCGACCCAGCCCGCGCCGGTGCTGTCGACACCCAAGACGGCTTGGCTCACGTAGGTGGCTCCGCCCCACACGAGGCTCGCTGGGATCAACGGGGTGGCCGGCGGCGTGTCGTGCCCAGGGGCGAGCGACGCGCTCGAGCCCGCAAACGCGGGGAGCACTTCGCGCGCTGCAGCAAAGAGCGCGTTCTCGTCGGACTCTTCGCTCTCGTCCGAGATGTCTACCTGGATCAAGAAGGTCTCTTTGACAAAGACCAGCTGCGTCCGGCCCTGAAATCCCGCGGCTCCAAAGCGCACAGCCTGAGGCTCAAGTGACGCAGGGTCGCGCCCTGTCGAGAGGTTCTGCGAGTAGCGCCCCCACGCACCCAGCGCGTCCGCAAACTCGTACGCAGACACGGTCACCACGAGCGAGGTGTTGGGCTTGCGATAGTCCGTCTTGGCGTACTGCCTTACACCGTAAGCTTGGTACGAGACCGCGTCGCCGTCGATGAACTGAAACAGGTTCGCCGCGGTCGAGCGAAGCACGGGGCCGGTCTGGCGAAAGCTCCCGACAGCCACCCTCGGGAGCACCCGCGCTGCGTCGCGAAACTCGGCCGCGTCTGCGCCCGGCGCGAGGGCAGGTCCCGTGGGGCCGCTGTCAGCGACCGCGCTGGGGGTCACCGCCGGAGGGGGCGTCGGAGGAGGCGTCGGAGCTTGTGTGCGCTTGCACGCGGGGCTCGAGGCCAACAGCGCGCCGAGGAGCCAGAGAATGGTCGTGTGTTTCATAAAACCGCTGCGGCCTTGGTATGCTGGTGACTCAGGCAGAGCAAGCGCTGCGCTCGGCTGCCGCTATGAAACCGTTGCATAGCTCCGCAATCCCCTTCGGTGTAGGCACTCGGAGCCCCACGAACAATGACAGTAAAAAGACAAACCGCTCGCGGGTACGGCTCTTGCAGCTCACACGCTGTTGTGAAGCGTTCACGTGCCGCCCATGCTGGATTCACTCTCATTGAGCTCATGCTCGTGGTCGTGATCATTGGCATCGCGACGGGGATGGCGCTGCCGTCGATCCAGCAGGCGATGAGAGATCGCCGAGTGCAGCAAGCCGCGGTGAGCTTTATCAATGATTTTCGCGAGGCTCGCAGCCGGTCGACCATGCGCGGGCGCGCAGAGATTGTCCGGGTGAACATCTCGGCGGGCTTTGCCCTGGTCGAGATCGTCGAGGGCGACACGGCGAGCTGTCGCTTGTCCAACTGGGGCACTCCCCCCGCGCGGCTGATTTACCAAGAAAACTCCTGGGGAAACCCGCTCACCATGACCTCGGAGAACGTCTTTACTCCCATCGCGCCCGCCGGAAACTTCATGGAGTACTGCTTCACTCCCTCGGGGCGGATGTTCTACCGCGTGGTCGCGGGTGGGACTTTCTACGAAGACAACGCCGGTGTGGGCGGGGCCTCGGTGGGCGGAGGATTTATGTACACGGTGGGCGACAACGTGGTGACCGCGACGGTAGTGCGGCGTGTGTTCGTTCCGCTGAATGGGATCGCGAGGTTAGCCCCGTGAGAGCAGCTCGGAGACACCCCATGCGCCGCAATGTGCGTGGTTATACGCTGGTCGAAGTGATGGTAGCGATCGCGGTCTTGTCCGTGGGCGTCACCGGGATTCTCTCCATGGAGAACGCCGCGATCTTGGCCAACCGTCGCGCGCACGAGGTCACTACGGCGACCAACATCGCGCGGCACTGGCAAGAGATCCTCCGCACGGACGGCTACCAATGGAACCGCCCGTCCAACCGCGATCGCAACTCAGACCTCGCGGCCGACACGCGCTACCTCTGCGCAGTCGTGGGCTGCTCGGGTATGCCCGCACGCGCGGACGCTTGGTTTGTCCCGACCGCGAATTTGCCCACCGAGTCCGCAGCGTACGACCACTGGGCGCGTCCCTTGGCCCTGGGCGCACCGGACTCGAAGTACTGCGTCAACCTCCGGTTGGGCTGGTTTCGCCAGCCCTCGATCAACCCGATCGATCAGGGAGTGCTCCGCGCCGAGGTCCGCGTGTGGTGGTACCAAGAGGGCGCCACCCGCGACGCCACCTACAACAACTGCGGAACTGGCGCTGGCCTCGACGCGCTCGGCCGCGACGTGGGCCGTGTGCACTCGGTCTACGACGTCGCGACGGTCTGGGGGATTCCACAGTGAAAACACCGAGATCCAGCGCACTGCGCAAGACCGTACGTGTCACGCAGCAGGCTCGCCCGGGCTTTACGATTATCGAAGTGATGGTCGCCATGGGGCTCACCTCGGTGGTGGCCGTGGGGCTCTACACGCTCTCGATGGTGGCCTCGCAGACGTTTCAGCAGCAACAGCGCGTGTCCGAGATGCAGCTCCGTCTGCGCTCGGCCATGGAGCTGTTGCGCTCAGACCTCCAGCGCGCGGGCTATGGCAGCACGCCGAACTCTGCCGTGGATCCCGCGGTGTGTCCTCGCCCTGCGGTGGTGTTGCAGGCCGTGAGTGTCGCACGTGAGAGCCCCAATCCCACGATTTTGCCTGGTGATAACCGCTTCGTAGACCCGATGCGCTTGACCCTCGTCGGCAATTTCGCTTCGACCGACGAGTACAAAATCGGCGCTGTCAACGCGAACCGCTTGAGCATCCAGCACCGCTGGGACGAGTGGGAGCGTGTGCGCTCGGCCGAAGACATGAACCGATTGTTTCCGCCCGGTCGCATCGTGCGTGTGCGCGGGCTCGACGGAAACATGCAGTTTGGCACCGTGCGATCGACCACGTTTCGCGACGCGCGCCAGCCCATCGGCACCATGCCCACGATTGACCTCGAGCAACCCCTCGCGGTGACCAACGGGACCACCATGGGGTGTGGGTACAGCTCTACGACGGGCTGGATCGCGCCGGTCTCGATCGTCGAGTACCGCATCGCCAACGTCGCCGCACAGCAGCCCAACGCGTATGTGGGCTCTCCCGCTTTTGTCGCCAACAAGACCGACCTCGTGCGCCGTGAGTATCGCATCGTGGGAGGCGCCCTCGCGGCGATCCCCAACTCCGAGACCATCGTGGCGGAGTACGCGGTGGACCTCGCGATCGGCGCCTCGTTTGACGAGGGCCTGACGATCACAAACGAGCCCCGGATTGTTCGCTACGATTTTAATCACGCCACGGTGCTGCAGCGACTGGGTCCGCCCACCGCGGGCACCTCGCAGGCACACCGCGCGCGCAGCATTGTCTTTCGGCTCTCGGTGCGTGACCGCATGCAAGACCCAGAGTTTGCATGGAGCCAGCGCGCCTCGGCGCTCTTGCCCTTGACGCGATTTCGTCTGGACGCCGTGCTTCCTGGCGCCGCGCGCGTTCGTACGGCGACCTCTGAGGTCGCGCTCGTCAACGTGGCACCTCGCAACCTCCGTTAACGCTCACTCAAAGCGCACGATCTCCCCATGAAAACCACGACAACCGTCCACAGAACACCTCGCGCACCCAGGGCCCTCCAGCGGCCTCGCGCGCGCGCGGGCATGGCCATGCTGCTCGTCTTGGTGCTCATCGTGATGGTGTCTGCGGCTGGTGTGTTTGCCGCACGGAGCGCGGCGCTCGATGTGCGCTCCGCGGGCTACATTCGCCAGGGATCGCAGCTGCACTACGTGAGCGAAGTGGGGCTCATGCTCCCGATCGCCGAGATGCGTCGCAACTGCACCGCGTACCTCGGGCTCATGCAGCAGCAGCAGCGGGCCGCGGTCGGTTCGCCCGACGCGTGGCTCGAGGAGCACCGGATGCGCTGGCGCTTTGGTGTCTCGGACATGGAGCGCCCACCTCCCGGTGGCGGCGCGGGCCCCGTGCTCTTTCGGCAGCCCACGGGCGCTGGCGCGAGCCGCCAGCCAGGCTCGTTTGGGATGGGCCTTGTAGAAGCTGCGTTCGATACGCAGGTGACAGTTCTTGGCCGTGTGCCTGCGACCATCTACGGGTTTGCCGTGGACAGCAGGATCAACATGGTCGCTTTTTTGTTTGAGTCTCGTGGTCGCATTCAGCTCCGTGGCGTGACGGATGTGGCCGAGACCGGTGCAGGCGTTATGCCCTCACGGGCGGTTGCGGTGGTGCCCTGTGAGTTGTGAGCGGAGGCGTACAATGAAAACGCAAAATAGAATCGGTCTGATGTTTGCTGCACTGACTGCAGCAGGACTCTCGGTCCTCTGCGCGTCGGACGCCGAGGCGCAGGCGGACGTCCGGTTGATCCGGCCCAACGTCATGGTGTTGCTCGACACGTCGGGCTCCATGGAGTGGCGCAACGGTGTTGAAAACAACCAGTGCTTCGGCGGCGACGGCGGGACGTGCAACCAGTGCGTGCTGCCCGGCGGAGGGACGACGTCCATCTGCTCGCCCACGTGCCCTGTCGACCAGCGCCGCAACCGCTGGACCACAGCGCTCGAGGTGCTCACCGGGGACATCGGAAACTTCTCGTGCCGAGAGGTCGCCCGCACGGATAACACGCAGTTTAGCTACGATTTTAACTACCCGGTGCCCTACCACGAGCCGCTGTCCAATGGCGTCCCGCTGTGGGCTGCTGGGGCAGTCCAGGGCCAAGGGTTGTTGGACTCTTACCGTGAGAGCCTGCGCTTTGGCTTGATGACCTTTGACAACGATTTTGGCATCGGGCTTGGGCCCAACGATGGTCAATACTCGTACGGTTCAAACCGTGGCTACCGCGCGAGCGGCTGCGTCGATGCGCCGGTGCAGGTCAACGTAGGCATCCGCCGCGAGAGCGCTAGCATGGTGACCGACAACGTGCCCGGCGGGCTTGTCTCGGTGGGCTCGCCAAGCGCGGACTCGACGCTTTTGTCTCAGATCAACGCGACGATTCAGGCGAACCTCACGGGCTTTCGCAACCCGCTCAACAGCTTGATCACTTCGGGGCCGCGGCCGTACGGTGGAACACCTGTCGCGGGCATGCTCGAGGACGCCTACCACTACTGGACCAACCACGTCGACGTGCGCTCGCCCACGGGCGGCGCCGCGGGCGACCCGTACTTTAACTGCCGAGCTCGCTACAACGTGCTCATCACCGACGGAAAGCCCAACATGGACTTTGGCGTCAGCGAGCCTGGCGGTCCGGTGTGCGATGAAGCTGCGGGGCTCTGCCCGTATCAGCATCCCACGCGCACGGCGATGGAGATGGCGGCGACCGGTGGGGGCTCAGCGCCAGGCGTCAAGACCTGGGTTGTCGCGTTTAACGCGGCCGACCCCGCGACCACGTCGATCCTCGGTGCGATCGCGACGGCGGGCGGCGGATCGCTGATCACCGCCAACGACTCGGCGACCTTGCGCGGCGGGCTCGATCGGCTGTTTACGAGCTTCTCCCAAGGAACAACGACCCGCACGGCGCCTGCGTTTGGTGGCTCCTCTGGGAGCGCGAGCTCTTCGGCGAGCTACCAGTTTAACACCTCGTTTGCGATCAGCGGGACCGCGACCTGGGAGGGCGTGCTCGAGCGTCGCCGCACCGTGTGCGAGGGCTCTCCCCCCGCGCCGGTTGAGAAGGCTTTTGACGCGACACAGGACGACTTCGGAGCGCTCTTGCGCTTGAGCGCGCGCAACGCGGCTGGCCGTGGTTGGGGTCCGCGCAAGCTCTGGTCCTACGTGCCCACGACGTTCTCGACTGTGCCGCAGCTGCTCGGGGTAGTGCGCGCGTCTGTGTCCGGGGATTTTACCACGGCGCTCGACAGCGGGCTCTCACCGTGGACCACGGGATCTGCCACGGGTGGACAGCGTGACGCGACGCTCGCGTGGCTCCGTGGCGAGCCCGGAACCTCGCGCGAAAACACCCCGCTCGGAGACATTTATCACTCGAACCCATTGATCGTGAGCGGCCCCTCGGTGTCGCTTCCTGACCAGTCCTATGCGGCGTTTAGGGCGCGACCGTTGGCGGCTGCGGGCGCTCGTCGCGTCCCAGTGACCATTGCCACGCGCGAGACTGTGCTCTACGTGGGCAGCAACGACGGCATTCTTCACGCGTTTGACGCGGACACTGGCGAAGAAATGTGGGGATTTGTCCCGCCGATGCTCATGCCCACCCTGGGCCAGCGCACCACGGGCACCCGCATGTGGGGCTTTGACGGCACCCCCGTGTCCCGCGACGTGATCTTTTCGCGCAACGCGGGGGCGCCTGCGTCGGGCACGGACTGGCGCTCGGTGCTGGTGGTTGGCCTCCGTGAGGCTGCGGGTGGCTACATGGGCTTGGACGTGACCGATCCTCGACGGCCCAAGTTTCTCTGGCAGTTCTCGGACGCAGACCTCCGCTCGTCGACTGGGACGCCCATGATCGCGACCATTCGCACGACCTGGCCGTCGGGCACGCTCAACGAGCGCGCCGTGGCGCTCTTGCCGGGCGGCTCGGGCGCTCCGGCTGTCACCTGCACGCCGACAGCCAACGTTCGCCCAGCGCCCGCGCGGTCCGCAGTGCGCTGGCCTGGCGCAGGCGGCACTCCTCGCTCAGCGGTCCGTTGTTGGAACGGTCGCTCTGGGCAGTTTGTCTACGTGATCGACATGGAGACCGGCCTGACGATCCGTAAGCTCGGCACGGGCGCGGGTGGGCTTCAGCCCACGGGCTCGCCCATCATTGGCTCGTTCGCTGGGCACCTCGCGGGCGAGGGCTCGGTCACAACGCGCGGCTACGTCGGCGACGCCGATGGCGGCCTGTGGCGCTTGGACATGACCGTCGCCAACCCGTCGTCTTGGTCGCTGGATCAGATGTACGACGTGTTCTATGACAGCGCGTACAACGCTGGTCAGCCGCTGATTTCGCAGCCAATTGTGACGGTCGATCGCAACGGCGACACGCTGATCGCGTTGGGCTCAGGTGACGTAGACCTTCTTGAAGGCACCGAGGCCAACCGCGTCGTGATGATCCGCGAACACGACCCGGATCCCGCGAACCCGACCAACCCGGTCGATGTCACTACACACTGGATGCTTCGCAACAACACCAACCCGGACCGTGGCTTGCTCAACGGCGAGCGATTGACTGGGCCTCTGTCGCTCTTTAACGGCGTGCTCTACTTCGGGACGTTTGTGCCCTCGAGCAGCACGGACGCTTGCGAGTTTGGCTTCTCGCGGCTGTGGGGTGTCGACCAGGCACAGCTTGATCTCACGACGGTCGCGGGCCCCAACGGGCTCCCGCTGGCACGTTTGGACATCGACGGAGATCCCAGCACCACCGCGGACGTTGTGCGTGTGACGCGAGATCTCGCAGGCAACGGGACCCTCGCGGACGACGTCAACTCGGTGCTCTTCGGAGTGGGTGTCGCGCGGCGGCCTGCGTGCCCAAGCGTGTCCTCGGTCGCCGATCCGTTCTTTGGCGGGACCCGTGCGTTTGTCAACGGGATCGAAGGCGGAGACTATCGCTTGGTGATCCAGACCGGTCGCGGCGGCGTGAGCGCCGGCGGCGGCGGTGCGCAGCGCACCAACGTGGTGACCCGTCGCTTGGCCTCGCCCTCGATCGAGGTGCGCCTTGAGTCCTGGGCGACCGTCTTCGAATGATCCGCGCAGCGAACCAACGGGTGAATTCGCAGCGATCGCTCGACTGACGAGCTGCCCGAGTCCGCGCGGGGCCTGAACATTACTGGCGCGATCGACCCAATGTGTTGCATGCGATGATGGTGAATGCTCTTCGAAGAAGCGCCGGTCTTGCGCGCCCCTGGCCTTGGCTGGCGGTCGCAGCGGTCACCTGCGGGGCTGTAGGCTGTACGCGGCCTGCGCCTCCCCGGGCGATGGTTGCGGTGGCTCCTGAGGTCCCCGCGGCGGACGCAGGCGGCCCCGAGGTCGAAGCGCGGGACCCTTCGGATCTCGCGCCGGGTTCGCTGCGTGTGTACGGTCTGCTCTTGCCCGTGGGCACGTCCGAGCACCTCGTGGGCGAGGGCTTCAAGATGTTTTACATCTCGGCCTCGATGAGCCGTGTGATGCGCTACATGCAGCGCAATCTGGTGATCACCACCGGGGATATTCGGCCGCTGGGTGCGATGATCCGTCAAGCGCGCGTGCGGTTCTCGGATGGCCCCCAGGTGCGGCTTGTGGACGTCGGGCTCAGGGACGAGGGGGACAAGACCTTCGTGACCATTTGGGAGCGCCGTGCGCGCCCTGAGGGCCCTCCAGTGACCACGGCAGAGTCGCTTCGGCGCGTGGGGATTGACCCAGACAGCGGCCGCGCGTTGCCTGCGTACTGAGCGATCCCGCTGCGGGTCTCTTGAGTCCCTCGAGGGGGGGACAGAGGGGGTCAGCGGTCGCCGCGGGCCGCGCGGATTTGCTGCAGCACACGCTGCATCTCGCCGGTTTCGCGCTCGATCGCGGACGCAAGGGCGCGCCCGGTGTCCGGAAAATCCGAGCGAGAGAGCAGGTCGTATGCCATGCGCCGGTCGTCGTTGGTGCCGTGCGACAAGACCCCAATGAGGTACTCGATCGCTTCGATGGTCTGGACTTTTCCGATCGAGCCCAGGGCGGCGCGGCGGATCTCGGGGTCGACCGAGTCGCGATGCAAGCGTGACAGCGGATCAAACGCGTGCGGAAAATGCAGCCGCGCGACAGCGTCCCGCGCGTTGGCTCGCACCGCCGTGTCTGGGTCCATCACGCCACGGTTGATCATCACAAACGTGCGCTTAAAAAAGAGCATCTGCGATGCGCGCAGCACCGACGCGCGCACCGTGGGAGCCGTGTGTTCGTACAGCTGCTCAAGCGGCGAGAGCGTCTGATAGACCTGAATTTGGCCGAGCTTCTCTGCCAGTGTGGCGAGCGCGGTGGGGTGCTGCGGCGCCGAGTGAGTGAGCGGCCACAGGCGCGCGACGAGGGCGCGGCGGCGGATAAAGCTCGGCAGCGCGGTGTCCAGGAGGATCTCGCCGCAGGTCTCGATGGGGTCGCCCGAGGCCTCCCACTCGATGACGTCATCGTTCCAGATGTCGGGGTATTTAACAGGTTGTTGGAGATAATCGGGCAAGCGCACGCTCGCCCCTCCCTCGTTGCGTGCGTCGCTGTAGCGCTCAGCCAATCGCGCGTAGCGCTTGGTCCGAGCTTCTTCGAGCCCGATGGTCGAGAGCGTGCGAAACGTGGCCACCGCGCTCCCGTGCATCCCAGCGTTTGAGTACGCCCCGATGGCGGCCAAATACGCGTTCTCTGCGAGCTCTCCGGCGCCGCCCGAGGACAAGATCGAGGCGCCCGCTTTCTCCCACGCCTGGGCCTCGCGCACGCGGAGTGTTCCGTGAAAATTGAGCCCTACGGCGCGCGCGTAGTTTGCGGCCTCGTGGAGCATGGTCGCCGACGCGTGGTGCTCGCCCGCGGCCTCGGCCTTCTTGATAAAATCCTCGTAGTATTGCAGCGCATAGTGCTTGAGGTGGTCCTCGCGCAAGATCCTCACGCAGTTGACATAGCCCTCGGCGAGGTTCTCGAACGAGCCCGTCTCAATCCCGAGCGTCAAGAGCACCTGAAAGCAATCAAACGCGCGGTCCCGCAGCCCTCGGGTCTCGAGCACATCCGCGGCTTCTTCGAGCAACCGCATCGCGCGCACGCGGCACCGGTGCGCTTGGGTGTCCTCGCCTAGGCGCTTGAGTACACGGCCCAGGTTAAAAGACACCAGCGCGGCCACGTAGGGGTCTTTGCGTAGGCGCCCGTCGGCCATGACCTCTTCCCACATGGCGCGCGCGGACGCGAAGTCTTCGGCGCGCTCGTACGCGATCGCCGAGTGGGCAGGCCAGCCTGCGGTGCGATAATGCTTGGCGGCCTCGCGGGGCTGCGGTCTTGGCCCACAGAGATAGGCCCTCGCGAGGTCTGTGGGCTGTGTGCCCGCTGCGACCCGGATCATGTCCTCGGCGCGCCCGAGATAGAGCAGCACGGTCGCCGCGGCACGGAGCAAGTTGGCCTGCGAGAGCGCTTGGGCCAAGAGGTACATCGCGTCGTCGTAGTCTCGGTCGACCAGGTGCGCTTGCTCGGCGACCGAGACCAAGAGGCGGACGGACTCGACGGGGTTTCCGGCAGAGAGATTTTGGCGCGCGCGCTGGACGGCTTCTTCGGTGATCACTTGGCGAGCTCGTCCCAGGTCGAATCGTTGTTGGGCGCGGGCGGCACTTTGGACTGGCGCCCCGGCGGGAGCATCGAGGTGCGCGCCCCCTCGGTGGCCGCCTCGACAATCGAGAGCGCACGAGAAGCCCTGGCGGATTTGTCTCGCAACGCTTGCTCGGTGACCACCTCGTGCTGCGTGAGCAAGTGCAAATAATCGAGCTCAAGTGCGCCGCGCGAGGGGAGCATAAACACCGCGTAGAGCTCAGCGTTTTCGCGGATACGTCGGACCAGCTCGACGGGCATGTGGCACTCTGCGTGGGTGATCACGTACGCGGTCACGCTCGCGCGGTCACGCTGGCGCTCGAGCTCGGACGCAAACTGCGAGAACACCCGCGCATAGTTGCGGCCGTGTTCGCCCTTGAAGGTGAGCACACCCGCGATGTGCATGGGGCCGTTGGTGCGGCCGTGACGGCGGACGCGCAGGGGCTCGTACAAGCGCGAGTCGAAGAACCTTACGTTGGCGTCAAAGCCCAGGAGGGTCATTTTTTTGGCCAAGGCGATGGCCAGCCCACGCGCAAAGACGGCACGCGCGCCGCGCATCGAGGCCGAGGCGTCCACGAGGATCTGGTAGGTCCGTGGCGGGGGCTTCATCTGCGCCTCGTGGGCGTAGTAGAGCATCTCGTTTTCCATGAAGCGCTGGTCGAAGAGGTCGTCGTCGTAGGCCATCTCGCTCAGGACGAGCGCGTCGAGGGCGCCGCGTGTCGAGACGCCCGAGTAGCCGTCGACCGAGAAGGTCTGCTGGCCCCCTCCGCGCCGGGTCTCTAAGACGCTCGGGAGAATATCCAGCGAGAAATTCACCACGTCGTTTGCGTCGGGCGAAGAGAACACGTTGAGCAAATCCACGAGCTCGGTCTCGGGCAGCGCGCCCGCCTCGCGGCCAAACATCCGCAACAGATCCAGTGTGTCCAAATCGATTTGCTCAAGGGCCAAGAGCAAGGGCAAACGGTTGGTGGTGATGTGCTTGAGATAGTCGGTCTCAACGCGGCGATCGACGCTCTGCCACGCTGCGGGCAACTGCGAGAGCGTGAGCGTCAAGAGCTCTGCGTTGGCGGTGACGGCCTCGAAGGTGCGCGGGCCCTTCCAGCGCTCGTTGATGGGGCCAAGGGCGCGGGCGAGGATCGTGGTGATCACCGCGTCTTCGACGTTTGAGCGCGACGAGAGCGTGGCGACCTCGGTGTCCGCGATCGCGTCCAAGAGCTCGCAGTAGCTCTGCATCAAGCGCCCACGGTCGGCGGCCTGGGTGGCCACGAAGGCAGCGTCCGCGAGCATCTCAGGGCGGGTCGTAAACGGCGGCTTGGCGCCCAGCAAGACGGCGCCAAGGTCGTGCACGACAAAGAAGGGCACGGTCACGCCGAGGCGGCAGAGCGAGTTGTACCAGCCGAGGGGACGCAGCCCGAGCGAGGTGCTGGCGGCGTGCGCGCAGCAGAGCGCGAGCGAGCCATACACACGGCGCTCAGCCTGAGAGAGTATGGTGGACACGGCGGGCGGACCTCACGGGGGCAAAAGAGAGTGCGCACAATGCGCAGCGAATTAACCGAGCGATCGACCGGAGCGAAACATGTGCTCCAAGAGCTGATCGACCTCTTGCAGGGCGCGTCGCGCGGGGTCGGACCCGATCGATTGCAGGGCCGTCTTGATCTCGGTGATCGCGCGCATGTGGGCAAAGAGCTGGAGGTCGGACACGGGCGCGCCCGAGGTGAGCGTCGCGCGGATGCGCTGCAGCTCTGCGATGAGCGCGTCGAGCGAGATGTCCGCGTTGGCGCTGCGTCGCGCGTCGGGGTGGGCTTTGTAGTGCGCTTCGAGCACGGGGGTCACGATGCCCTCGAGGATCTCGGTCTGCTCGATGGTGTTCCAGATGTGCTTGAGGATCGAGAGGTCGCTGGCGTCGGCCTGGGCGCGTCCGTCGTAGTACGCGCTCGCGGCCATCACCTTGACGAGCTTGACGATGCGGCGATCGGACAGCGAGATCCCCTCGGCGCGGATCGAGAGCACCAGGGACTTGTACGTCGCCATAAGGTCATCGGGCAGGCGCATCCGTTGTGCGATCTCGCCACGGACGGCCCAGATGTCTCGCGACGTGGCCAGGGGCTGCACTACCTGGCGCGCGCCGAGCTTGGCGAGCTCGTGCTGCACACCGCGCTGGACGAGGTCGTTGAAGTGATAAGCGTCGAGGGGGTCGCTCTTTACGCGCAGCAAAAAGCGGTCAAAAATCGCGGTAAGCGACTCGTCTTGGGGGACCTCGTTGCTCGCGCCGATGACGCTCAGCAGCGGGACATCGATGATCTGCGAGCCGTTGCTAAACTTGCGCTCGTTGAGCACCGTCAGCAGGGCGTTGAGAATGGCGCTGTTGGACTTGAAGATCTCGTCGAGAAAGACCACCTCGGCTTCGGGGAGCATTCCTTCGATGCGTCGGCGGTAGACGCCCTCGCGAAACGCGGGGATGTCCACGGGGCCAAAGAGCTCGTTGGGCTCGGTGAAGCGCGTGAGTAGGTACTCGAAATAGCGCGAGTCAATGAGCTGGGCGAACGAGCGCACCAGGGCGCTCTTGGCCGTGCCGGGCGGGCCGATGAGGGCGATGTGTTCGCCCGCGAGGACCGAGAGAATAAGCAAGCGGATGGACTCTTGCTTGCCGAGGTATTGGGACTCAAGCGTGCGGGCGATTTGCCTGAGGCGCTGGACGAACTGCTGGCTCACGATGAAACCTCTGCGATTCTTGCGACTGCGAGGAGAGTGGACGCGGGCCCCCCAGGAGCGGGCGGCTGCGTGCGTTCGCCGATCGCGAGCGCACGAGTGAAAGTCTCAGGAGAAAGCCCGCACATTTGCGACGCACGGGGCACACCCAGTCTGAGCACGAGGTCGACCGCGAGGGGCATGGCGGGCACGCTCTCTCTCGCGAGGGCCTCGAACACGAGGAGCTCAAGGTGAAACGCGATAAGCATCTCGGCGGCCGCGAGGGTCAAGCCGTGGTAGCTCGCTTGTACCGTGGCGGTCTCGAGACGTGTGATGCGTTTGGCGAGGGCCTCGGCGCCGCGGGCTCCGGGTCCCAGGGCGATGCGCACGGCGGCCCCGCGCAGGGGCGCGTCGACGAGCATCGAGATCATCGGTGAGGTCCAGCGAAAGGGCACAGGCTGATCGAGCCGATCGCACAGCGCGAGGTCGGTCAGCGGCGAGAGCGCGAGGGCGTGCACGGCCAAGGGCAAGAGGTCGCACTCGGGCAGCGGGTGCGCGAGGGGGGCCAAGAGGTCTAAGAGGTCGTGGCGCGTGCGGACCTCTTGCACATTGCGGAGGCTCTTCCAGGCGACCAGGCGGTTGGGGGGATTAATGCCGATGTACTGGGCGCTTCCGGCCCAGAAGGTCACCTGTGTGTCCACGCGGCCAAGGGTGCTGAGCCCCGCGCAGAGCCCATGGCGCATGGCGACCTCGGCGGCGGTCTGCGGCGGACCCACCCACTCGAGCATCCCGAGGATCCACGTGCGGGTGGTGCGACGCAATCGATCGCTCTTGACCACCTCGGGGTGGGTCATCGCGAGGAGATTGTACCACGCGACCCCGAGGGCCACGGCGTCGGGCGTGAGCGTGACAAAGTCCGTGGCAGGCCCAAGGGGCGTGAGCTGTGCGCGCACGGCGCTCACGGCGTCGCTCATGACCTTGCCGTCCACGTGAGAGAAAGACAGCCCGCTGCGCGAGATCATTTCGTCGAGTGCGCCTGGACCGAGCAAGCCGTCGACTTCGACCTTGCCACCGTGGGCGAGGGGCGTGACAAACGTGCGCAAGAATCGGTCGAGGGCGCGCTCAGCCACCGTGGCCCTCGCCACCTGTGCCGGGGCCCAGTTGATGAGAAGGGGCTCCTGAGGCCAGCATTTCGGCAGAGGGATCGCGGGGCGGAGGGAGCGCGCCGCGGGCTCCGGGCGAGGTCATCGCGGCGAGCATCCCGGGGGGCGTAGGCCAGAGGTCGGGCAGGGGCCGGTCGCCATCGAGCGGCGGGGTGATCACGCTGTCTTCGTGCACTGGGATGTCGGACACGAGCAGCCGCGTCGCGGGCACAAACGCGCTCTCGGGGACGCTGGTGAGGGGGTAGGCTCCGCCGGTGACAAACACGCGAAACCCGCTCTCGATACGCGCGATCTGGCGCAGCACTTCGGGCGGCAGCGGCGGAGAAAGGGTCATGCCGAGCGGGACAAAGACGCCGGCGCCGATCTCTTCGTAGAGCTTGCCGAGCGGGAGGTTCTGCACGCCTTCGGGGCCGTAGAGATAGATCGCGTTCTCGGTGAAGGCTGCTTGGATGCGGGCGAGGGCGCTGGGCGGGAGCACCGCGAGGGCGCGCCCGAGGGCGTCACGCTCGCTGCCGTCGACCACAAGCGCAGACACGCGGCGCGGGGGTGTCGTAGCGGGCACGACAGTGAGCGGTAGTGAAAACGAGGCCTCAATGGGCTTGAGCTTCACGTTGGCCACGGGCTGCCCTGACGGGGCCGCGATGGTGGTCACCGCTTGGACATCGATGAAGGGCGGGCGCTGCGGGAGCACCACGGCGCCGTCACCCCCGGCGCGAAAGAGCACCATCTCTTCGGAGGCAAACAGCGGCGCGCAAGAGCTCAGCGGGATGGGGTGGCGGTGGCCATACTCGACCGCGGTCCGCTCGCCATCGGGGACAAACACTTTGACCCCCGGAAGGGATCGCAACAATTGAACAAAGCGCTGCTGGGGCTGCTGCAATTGCAATAGGTACGCGCGCTCGACCTCGGTGCTCGTTCCGCCGCGCTCCCACTCGACGAGGGCGACGCGGGCGGGGGCGTTCCAGCGGGCGAGGTAGCCGACGATGGACTCGCCGAGGCCGATGCGGGTGAGGGCATAGATCATCCGCGGCGCTTCGACCCGGGCGCGAGGCACGTGCACGGGCGCCAAGCGCAGGATCAAATCGCGCACACCCAGCGTGCGCTCAAGCTTGTACGCCTGCGAAAACCGGTCGTGATAGAGCGCGATGTCCCCAGGGTCCGCGAGCAATTCTCCTGCGTCGTAGCCAAAGGGCGCCTGGGCATCGCGGTACTTGACAAAGTGTCGCCCCGAGCCCGTGAACACCATGCCGCCGACCAAGCGCGCGACCGCGCTGATCCGGTCCATACGGTGCGACGACGAGGCCTGCACCTCGACGATCATCTCGCGGGTTCGCAAGGGCGAGAGCATCTGCAAGATGCGCATGGCATCCAGCATCTCGTCGAGGGCGCCTTCTTCGCCGGCGGCACGCAAAAAGCTGACGAGCCGCTCTGCGGATTGAAGGAGCACGAGCCCGGTAGGGCCCAAGGCAACGCCGCGCGCATCCGGGACAAGTCCCGGCGTGCGAAAGCGACTCTGATGGAGTACGACACGCTCGATCACGGGACGGCGGACGGTACGCAGCCGATGCCACCATGGTCAAGTACGGACTCGCGCGAACGAGGGGCCCAGGGGGAAGGTTGTCCGAAGGGACAGAATGGTCGATCCTTTGGCCATGGCGCGCACAGCTCCCACGAAGAGACTCAAGGGTGCTCTGGCTACCAAGCCCAAGGCTCCCACGCCCACCGAGGACGATCCGTTGCCCGTATGGGCGGTCAAGAAGCCGGACGCCGAGGGGGCCCTGCCAGTGCCCACAAAGCTCGCCGCGGCGATCAGCGTGGGGCTTGGGCCCAGCAACCGCAAGCACTCGCTCATCCCCAAGTTTGCCATGCGCGCGATGCGTGAGGGCACGGGCCCTTGGGGACTTGAGCGACAGCTCCAGGTCAGCGACGGTGAGGGCCCCGAGGTGGCCCGGATCCTTGAGGTCTTCGCCGAGCACGGGCTTCCGCTGGTGGCGCTGAGCCTCTGGTATGCGGGCACTGATGCGCCGGCAAGCGCAGCGCAAGCGGGAGCCTTGCTCGAAGCAGCTCTCGCGCCTCGGTGTGTTGAGCTTATGCACAAGCTCATGGTGTTGCTGGAGGGCGTCCGGCTGGATGCCGCGGCGGCGCGCGCGCTGTCGTCGGCCGTTGGGCGCATGCCGCGTTTGCGTTCGCTTGAGGTGAACGCAAGGGGCCCTGGCGCTGCGGCGATCTTGTCAGCCGCGCCGCGGTTGCGCTCACTCAAGCTTGCGCAGGTCCCTACGGGCGACCTCGAGAGCGTCGCGCGGGCCCCCTCGCTGCGTGACCTAGAGTCCCTCGATGTGTGCCTCGAAGCGGACGACCCAGGCGTCGCGAGGTTTCTCGACAGCCCCTGGGCGAGTGGGGTGAGCGCGCTTCGGTTGAGTCGCCAGGATGTGCGGCCCGCGGCGTACCCTGGGGTGGCAGCGCTGAGCTCGCTGAGATCGCTTGAGCTGCTGCACGTGAACCGCGAGGGGATGGCCGCGATCGCGGATGCGTCGTTTGTGCCGCAGCTTGAGAAGCTCAAGCTCTACGACGCGCAATTTGATGACGCGATCGCAGCGCAGATGGCCGCACGGGGGCTCCCGGCGCTCAGAGAGCTCAATCTCAAGCATGGCTGCTCGATCACCGCCGTGGGGCTCGATCACTTGGTCCGTGCGGCGCCGGCGCTAAAGCTTCTTGAGTGCCCCGCGGGGCTGAAGGTGCGCGCCGGCTGGGTCAAGCGCGGCCGGGTGATTCTCTAGCGTACGGGGCTCGCGCCAGCCAACGTTGGCCGAGCGCCAGCCAACGTTGGCCGAGCGCCTGCCAACGTTGGCCGAGCGCCTGCCAACGTTGGCCGAGCGCCTGCCAACGGGTGCACCGCCATGGTGGCCGCCATGGAGCCCGCCATGCACGCACACGCAACCCGTTGAAATCACGCGGCCCTTGCGCTGGCACCCGCGCTGCATTGCGCTGCCCGATGAAGTGGCACGACCTCTTCGCCAAGGGGCTCGCCGACGCGACCCTGGCGCCCCACTGCGATGTCACCCTCGAAGAATCTGTGAGCTTGGTCACGCTCGGCTTGGACATCGTCGCCGAGACTCGGGACAACCCCGAGGGCCTGCGTGAGCGCGGACTCTTGGGCCGCATGGCGATGCGCCCCTGCGTGATCGAG
>JAUXYJ010000097.1 GCA_030694465.1 Deltaproteobacteria bacterium
AGCCGCCGCCGCCGCCGCCGCCCGTGCTGCGAAAGCCGCCGCCACCGCCACCGCCACCGCCGGGCGGGGGACCGCTGCGCTCGCCAGCCGGTCGCTCACCTTTGGGGTGCGCGATGTTGAGAATGAGCTTGCGGCCACGAAGGTCTGCGTCTCGAAGCGCGTCGAGCGCACCGGTCGCGGCCTCGGCGCTGTTCATCGTGATGAAGCCAAAGCCTCGCTTGCGCCCGTCGGGATCGAGTGGGAGGTACACGCGCGCCGGGAGCTCTGCTCCAAGGCTGGTGAACAAGGTCTCGAGGTCTTCAACGGATGCGTCGTAGGGGAGATTTCCGACGTAGAGCGTGCGGTCGGGCGAGGCGTCGGGACGTGGTCCACGGGGACCGCCAAACCCAGCCCCCGGAGCGCCGGATGGGGCTCCGCTGAAGCCAGGACCAGGGCCCGCAAAGCCAGCTCCAGGGCCACCAGAGTATCCACCGCGCGCGTCACCGCCGCTTGAGTACCCGCCGCCCGTGTGTCCGCCACCTTCGCTGCCGCCAAAGTCACGACGCGGTGGGCGATCGTTGTCCATGCGGGGAGCGCGGGGAGCGTCGCGCCCTGTGGGCGGATCTGCATGAAACGGACGGACGGAGATGGGACGACCATCTACGAGGCGTCCATCCAGCGATTGCCGTGCGCGCTCTGCGTCGGCTTCGCTGCCGAGTCGCACAAACGCGAAACCACGCGGTCGACCAGTGGCTCGGTCGCGAGGCAACGAGACCTCCGTGACGTCTGCGCCGGCCTCAGAAAATAGGTTCTTGAGGGCGTCTTCTGTGACGCTCTCGGGCAGGCCTGCCATGAACAACTTACGCGAGTCTTCCGTCGCCATCGCTGATGCTTCTCCGCAAAAATACTGAACTGAATCGGTTGGTTAGAGTGGGTGGTGGGTAACTACGAATGGGAAACTGTTTGGAGCGGAGACGGGATCACGGCTTGGGTTGCTCGGAGCGGTAAGCGGTGATCGGAGGTCTCCGTTGCGTCGACGCGGCGGGGGCGAGTGTGTCAGTCCGTGTACCAAGAGTGAAAGATCCGCGGATCGCTCGTGGTGCCGTTGTTTTGCTGAGAACTCAAAGCCCCCAATGGGCGCGCATAGTAGAGGGTGGAGGTGCGCCTGAATCTCGCACGAAGCAAGAGGATACCGACGGGATTTATGGCGTCAACCCTGCGCAGCGACAGATTGAGCGGCTCGTGAGGCCTGACGCACACGCGAGACAGCCGAGGTCTGCGCTGCATGAGGTGTGGCTTTGGCTAGCGAATGTCCTAGCTAAAATGCTGTCTTGTGAGCCTCTATGTTAGCACTCGGGGAGGCCGACGCTGACGTCGTGGACCGACTCGAGAACGTGGAGCGCGAGCCCTCCGCGTGCCGTTTCTTTGTACTTCACCTTCATGTCCGCGCCCGTGTCGCGCATCGTGCGGATCACTTTGTCGAGCGAAACATGATGCTGTCCGTCACCGCGCATCGCCATGCGCGCGGCGTTGATGGCTTTGATGGACGCCATCGCGTTGCGCTCGATGCAGGGCACTTGGACGAGCCCGCCGATGGGGTCGCAGGTGAGCCCGAGGTTGTGTTCCATTGCGATTTCGGCGGCGTTCTCGACTTGCTCGGGAGAGCCTCCGAGCACTTCGGTGAGCGCGCCTGCGGCCATTGAGCACGCGGATCCGACCTCGCCTTGGCATCCGACTTCGGCGCCCGAGATCGACGCGTTGATCTTGTAGAGCGAGCCGATGGCGCCTGCTGCGAGCAAAAAGCGCTCGACGCCGTCGCTGTTTGCGCCAGACACGAAGCGCGAATAGTAGTGCAAAACGGCTGGGATAATTCCTGCAGCTCCGTTGGTCGGAGCGGTCACGACGCGGCCTCCGGCGGCGTTCTCTTCGTTCACCGCGAGCGCGTAGAGATTGACCCAGTCGAGCGCCGTGAGCGGGTCACGGAGCCCTGCCTCGGGGTGGTCGATCAGTGAGCGATACATACTCGCCGCGCGTCTGCGCACTTTGAGTCCCCCGGGGAGCACACCCGAGGCGCTGCAACCGCGCCGCACGCACTCTTGCATCACGCGCCAAATGCGCTGCAAACCGCCTCGGATTTCGCTCTCACTTCGGAGGACCATCTCGTTGCGAAGCATCACGGCGCTGATCGAGAGCTGACTCTCACGGCACCGCGCGAGGAGCTCAGCGCCCGTTGTGAAAGGGTACGGCTCACATGCGGCCAACGGCGTGGGCGCGTCGACCGCGATGGCCTGTGATTCGTCCACCACGAAGCCTCCACCGACGGAGAAGTACACCCGTGTGCGGACCTCATGGCCCTCGCGATCGGTCGCGGTGAGCCTCATGCCGTTGGGATGAAATGGCAGCGATTTGCGCGAGAAAACAAGATGTTCACCGTCGCGAAATGCGATCTCGTGTGTGCGAAACAGCGTGAGCTTCTTCTCGCTGCGGATGGCACGGAGCGTCGCTTCGATCTGTTCGACGTCCACGCCCTCGGGGGTCTCGCCCATGAGCCCTAGGATCACTGCGCGATCCGAACCGTGGCCTCTCCCGGTCGCACCGAGGCTCCCGTAGAGCTCTGTTTTGACAGCGAAAACATTGGGCAAAATCCCATCGTTATGCAGCCCTTCGACAAAGCGACGGGCGGCGATCATGGGTCCCACGGTGTGGGAGCTGCTTGGCCCGATCCCAACCTTAAACAGATCAAACACACTGATGTGCATCGCGTAGCGCGGAGTGTGCATCGACCGCAGTGCAGTCACCTAGTGGCGAAACCGCATTGTGCGTTTGTCGCGCTGCGTTGTGTGGTGATCACGCCTTGGCAGGGAGCATTAGGAGCTTGGCGATGAGCTGGTCGAGGGCCGCCGCTGGCAGCATTCCTGGCTGCGAAAACACAAGCGATCCGTCTTTGGTCGCCATGATGGTTGGGATCGATCGGATCTTGAATTTGTTCGCGAGGGTCTGCTCTTGGTCTGTATCGATCTTGCCAAACGTAATGTCTGGATGGCGCTTTGCGGCGGCCTCAAAAATGGGCGCGAACGCTTTGCAGGGCCCACACCAAGGGGCCCAAAAATCCAACAGCACGATGCCGGGTTTTTCGATGGTCTCGCGAAAGTTCTGCTCGGTCAGTGTGATCAACATGGCCCTGCAGTTAGTCCGTCACCGGACCGAGCGCAACCGACAATCCCCCCCCAGCGCTCGGCAGACCCTCTGAAGCTTCTCAGCGCTCAGAAAGGGATGCTCTCGAGGTCGTCGCCGTCCGCCGGTCCATCGAAGCTGTCCATCCGGCTCGCGTGCGCGTTGACGGGCTTGCGCGGGGTGCTGGGCCTGGTGTCGCGGCTCGTGCTCGCGCCTGAGCGAGCCCCTGCGAGGCCCACGCCGTCGCCACGCTCGCCACGCAAGCGCCGGGCCCAGCCGCGGGCACGAGAGGCGTCTAGGCGTGACCATTTGGCGCGGGGGTTTCCGTTTTTGTCGACGGCGCCAGACTCGTCGTCTCGGTTGGCGAACCAGTCGAGCGCCTCGGCCAACATCTCTAAGAACTCGGGCTCGCAGTCACCGTAGCGTCGGCCCTTGAAGTCAGCGCCGTTCCAGCGCTTGGGGACAAAGCGCACCTCGGGGTTGCCCCGCGCGCTGTCCAGGTCCGAGTCGCTCGCGATCTCGCCCGCGGTGGTGGGCGGCGTCGCAGGGCGCGCTGCGCTCGTCGCAGCCTTGGCCAAAAGCTGGTCCAGTTTGTTCTCAATGCGCTCAAGCGCGTCTGCGATCTCATGTGCGTTCATGGTGTGTCCCTTGGTGTCCGAAGCGAGAGCCGCACACTCCACGCAACCCTGAGCTCATCTCACGGTCGCTGAGTGCCCTCGAGAGGCCTCGCTCACAGACCCAACCATGCGCCCGATGTGCAGCGCGCGCCAGTTGCCTGTGACATACTATGTCCACCCCGTTGGTCTGCATTCTCGCTGGCGATTTGCAGGACAAACCGCGTCGCGAGAGCGTAGCGCTCAGAGACCCGGGCTGACCACGCTCGGCGCCGTGGGGCCCGCGTCGGCGTCGGGGACAGCGGCGGGTGTGATCGCGATGAGCTCGACGTCAAACTTGAGCGTTGAGCCTGCGGGGATCACGCGCTGTGCGCGGTCGCCGTAGGCGATGTCGGGCGGGCAGACGATCTGGGCGCGTCCGCCGACGTGCATGCGCTGCACGGCCTCGGTCCAACACGGGATCACGCCGTCGAGGCGAAAGCGTGCGGGCTCTCCGCGTCCACGCGAGCTGTCGAACTCGGTGCCATCCATGAGCGTGCCCGTGTAGTGCACGGTGACTTCGTCTTGGGCTGAGGGCGAGGGGCCCGTGCCCGGGGTGGTCTCGCGATAGACCAAGCCCGAGGGAGTGCGTGTCGCGCCGGGCTCACGCGCTGCTGCGGCTGCGAACCTGGTGCCTTCTTCGCGTGTGCGTACGGATGCCGCGCGGGCGCGTTGCTCGGACATCTCTTGCAAGCGCGGGAGGTACTCGCGCATGTTGACCAGCGGCGTGCGGTGGTTGATCGAGTCCGACAGCCCGCGCTGCACCATCGCGAGCTCGGTGGGGCTCATGTTGAACTCGGACGTGCGCTGGCCGAGCATCAGGCCCAGCGAATAAAAAGCACGCTCTTGGTCCGTGCGGGGCGTCGCAGAGCTTGTGCTCGCGACCGCTGTGCCGCCGCCGCGGTGGCGCCAGCCGCGTTTGCAGCCCGTCACCGAGCTCAGTGCAACAAGTCCCAGGACCATCCATTGCGTCTTCATCGAATTGTCGTCTCTCTCACTGTGCGCGACCGGCTGAGTGCTCAGTTGGCCGCGAAAATCCCTAGGTGGGCGATGATTCAGTGCGCGGGGCGCAGCTGCTGCGTGGGCCCTTGTGCCCGAAAATTCGGCGGATGATGCCACCAAGCCCGCCGTTGTCACCCCCTGAGTGCATGAGTTTTTTGTGCATGTGGCCTCCGTCGCTGCGCTCGCAGAGGTCTTGGCGCGTGTTGTATGCTGGCGGACGCAATGAAAATCAGGCTCACTTTGCTGTCCTTTGCGTTGTTGCTCGCTTCGGCCTGCACGACTGATTCGGGGTCGCGCACAAACATTTTTGCGCAAAATAGCCCGCGGACCTGCTCGCAAGACACCGACTGCCGGATGCGGTTGCCTCGCGCTCGCAGCTGTCCCAATGGGCGACAGAGTGTCCCTACGGCGTGTTGCCGCATGAACTTCTGCGGCGTGTGTTGGAGCGAGTGCAACGGATAACGTTGCGCGCTGGTGAACCCACGCGGGGTGTGCGAAAGAGCGTGCGATGGCGACCTGGCCCCACGTTCATGCGGTGCAGATTTACTACGAAGACACGGACCACTCGGGGCTGGTCTATCACGCGAACTATCTGCGGTATTTTGAGCGGGCGCGTGAGCACTTGTTGGGGGTGCCCGAGCTTGTGCGCTTGCTGCGTGAAGACGGCGTGGGCTTTGTGGTCTACCGCTGCGAGATGGTCTTTCGCGAAGGGGCCGTCTTCGGAGATTCGCTGCAGATTCGCAGCACTCCCAAGCTCGAGAGCGAGTTTCGTGTGACGTTTAAGCAGGACGTCTTTCGGGGCGAAAAGCTGTTGGTGCAGGGCACCGTCGAGATGGTCGCGGTCAACCGTGAGGGCTCGCTTGTCGCGATCCCTGCGACCGTGCTCGCGCGCATCTGAGCGCCTGCAAGATCACATCAGCGTGTACGCGAACATCAGTCCCCCTGCGCCGCCGCCTCGGCCGCTCACTCCCACGTCGCCCTCAAGACCCAGGCGAAAGACACTGCGTCCCCCATACGCTTGTCGTCGACCGAAGTTAAATCCCAGAACGATCGGGAGGCCCCACGATGCGCCGCTTGAGCCACCAGAGCTCGCGAGCGAAACACCGAGCGTCCCCAGGGCCGCGACGCCGGTCCCGATGGAGACATACCGCACCGGTGTGACCTCAAACATCAAGCCAATGTGGGCGTAGTTCAGAAGCAGCAGCGTCGCGACGCGAGCCGTGGCGTACACCGCGAAATAGTCTCCGGCTTGCACGCCGAGGTCGAGGCCGAGCAGCACGCCTCCGCCTCCGGACGTGCCTAAACTCCCACCCATGCCGCCGCCGCCGATCCCGACCCGCACGCGGACCTCTCCGCGCCGTGGATGAAGATCCTGCGTGTCCACAGCAGGAGTGCCGTCCGCCGCTGGTGGCCGGTTGTTCTCTGGCCGCAGCTCGTCCGGCACCATGTTCGCCGGGACCACCATCGTGCCCGCGCTCTGTGCGCCCGCGCTCTGTGCGCCCGCGCTCTGTGCACCCGCGCTCTGTGCGCCCGCGCTCTGTGCACCCGCGCCCGTTGCAACCAACATCCCTGTGAAAACCCAGCTTAGTCTCGCTCGCATTGCGCACAACGTACCTCGCCTCCCGCGCGATTGTCCCTCCCAATCGCGCCCACTCCCCGTGTACGCTCGCGCGCCTGTGAACCCCCGCTCGCTCTGCCTCGCCCCGCTCACCCTGGCCCTGCTCGCGTGCTCTGCCTCAGTGCACCGTGCGCCCACGCAAGCTCAGTCGACTCAGGCCGCGCCCGCCGCGTCTGTAGGCGCCCTCGCCAGCGCCGAGCCCCCCGTGCCCCCCGTGCCCAGTGGGGCGCAACCCGGCGACGTCGCCGGGTCGCAGCCCGCGCCCACGACCGTCAGCCCCGCGCAGCCAACCCTGCCCAGCGCTCCCGCGAATCGACCCCTCACGTACGCCCGTGAGATCACCGAGGCAGACCTCGCCGGGCGCACGCTCCGTGAGCTCGCGATCATGCGCAATGCACCCTACGCTGCGCTGGGGCACCGATTTCGCCGGCCCTGGCTCGCAGACCACTTCGCCGAGGCCCGCGCCGGGCGCCCGCTGCGCACCGTGCAAGAGTCCGAGCTCAGCGCGCTCGATCGCCGCAACGCGCAGTTTATCGGCCGCTACGACGTGGCCCTCACGCGCCCGCAGCTTGAGCTCCTCGCCGACGCCCTCCGCGACCGCATCGCACGCAACCGCATGGACGAGGGAGACAACGTCGAGGCCGACCTGCTCTCGCAGCGCTTGGGGCGCCGCGTCGCCCTCGCGCCAACCCGTGGCGTCGCCCAGCAAGTCTACGATCACACGCCGCTCGATGACGTCTCGATGCTCGACAGCCTGCTCACCCGCGCGCAGCTCTTGCAGATGTCCGTCCGGGACCTCTGGATCCTCCGCAACATGATCTACGCCACACGTGGGCGCGTGTTTCAGAGCACCACGCTCAACGAGTACTTTGCGTCCAGCGCGTGGTACCGCCCGGACGAGCACTACAACGACGCGCGCTTGCGACGGATTGACCGGCAAAACCTCAGGCTCATCCAGTCCGTCGAGGCCGAAATGGGAGGCCCCACCAACGCGACGCTCGACAGCACCATGTACGCGGCCTGATAGGCCCCCAAGAGACCCCGGGTGGGTCTCACACCGTGACACTCAGAAGAGCAACCCGAGCTCGCCCTCGGTGCGCAGCGGCACGCCCAGCGCCCGCATGAGCGCGAGGGACGCTCCCTCGGGTCCACCCACCACCGCGCCGCGCCCGTCGAGACCCGCTTCGAGTGGCGCGAGCGCGACGTGCGTGACCGCGTCGCGCGTGACCGTGGCCCGCAGCAAGAGCCCCTCGGTCTCGCGCGAGCAGTCACATGCAAACACCATGTTTCCAAGGCCCCAGGCGATCACGGTGGTGCCCTCGCGGGTCACCGGCGCGACCGTGTGCGTGCCGTGCACCACCACGAGCGAGACCTCTTCGGCCACCGCGTGACGCACGGCCTCGCGCGCCACCGCCGGAGCCGGCGTGTACAGCGGCGGAGCCATCACGTGCAGCGACACGACCCGCAGCGGGGCCAGCGCGCGCGCCTGCGCAAACGCCGCCCGCAGCGCGTCCATCGCAGGGGGCCGCGAGAGATCCACGGCAAGCCACGCCACGTGCACCCCTGGCGAGACCTCGGTCACGATCGGCACGCGCGAGCCCTGCACACCCAGCGGCGCGATCCCCGCGGCGCGGGTGAGCTGCGCGGTGCGGATTTGCCCAGGGATTCCGTCGTCGAGCGCGTGGTTGTTGGCCACAGACACCGCCCGCACGCCCGCCTCGTGCAGCACCGCAAGCACGCGCGCGTCGTTGCGCAAATGCGCTTCGGTCGAGGGTCCCGCGTCGGGGATCACAGGGCCCTCGAGGTTTGCAAAACCGTACCCACGTGAGAGCGAGACGCTCAGCGCCGTGGGGTGCGCAAAGAGCGCGTGCAAGCGCTGGTCTGCGTGCACATCGCCCACAAACCACAGCGTCGCGCGCGCTGGCGAGGGGGCTTGTGCGGGGGCTCTTCGGCACAGGGGCGCGAGGGTCAGCAGCGCGGCGATCGCTAGGGTGTGGCGGGCCACGTCGGCGCTCCGCAGCGGACCATCACCGAGTACACCGGCCGCTGAACGCCGGTGCCTTGCCCCCAGACAACGGCGAGGTCGTTGCCCATGCCGATGCGTCCGATGCGGGGATCCGAGCCGCTCTGGACGGTGACCTGCAGGGGCTGCGAGCGCGGGGCGAGGGCGTGGTCAAACGCGCGGACGAAGATGTCTTGGCGGTCGCTCTCGGTGCGTGCCTCAAGGGGGCCCACAGTCCACGCGACGACCCACGCGCCGTCGGTGCTGTAGACCCCCGCGGGGGCGAAGGCGTTTTGCGTGGGGTCCGTGCCGGTCTCGAGCGGCGCCAAGGCCGTGGGCGGCTGGCCAAAAGCATACTCGGCGCCCAGGAGCCGGTAGCGTGAGGGGCCCGCGTCCGGGGCGCGCAGGTCGCTGGCGGCGACGGTGTAGAGCACGTGGCCGGGGCGGGCAGAGATCCTGGGTTTTCCGGGCGAACCGGGGGAGGGGACGGTGTGCAGCGGGCCCACGGGGCGCAGCGCGAGGTCGAGCCACCCGAGATAGAGCTGCTCGTTTGCGCGAAAAGTGACCGCGTAGCCCGAGCCCGGGACCTCGATGAGCTCAAGGGCCTCAGGGATGTACCCACGGAGCGCGCTGACCGGGTTTGTGCTCCGGCGGACCGCGGCGACGTCGAGGGGCATGGGCCAAAAATCATTGCGCTGGCTCGCGGGCGCCGTGGCGGCTCGGGTCGCAAAAAAGTGCATCGTGGCGCTCGGCTGCGCGGCCGTGTTGTCCGTGCGCAACCCGAGCACAAAGGGCCGCGCGGCGTCGTAGGCCGTGCGCGCATAAAACACGGAGCCTCGCGCGATGACGCTGGCGATCACGTTGTCGGCGCCCGTGTCACCGACGGTGGCAGCGCTCGCAGAGAAGTCTCCGGCTTCGACGAGCTCGTTGCCGTCGTCGTCGCGCGAGAGCTGGTCTGTGCCTGTCGGGGTGCCTGAGGGCGACGTTCCGACTCGAAAGTACGCGCGGTAAAGGTTGACCGGAGAGCGCACAAGCCCGCGTGCGGTGCTGGGCTCTTCGGCGTCCGTCACGACTGGGGTCAAGGCAAATGTCCGCGGCCCCGCGTCGGTGACCGCGCTCGCATACGCGTGGAGCGTGCTCGCCGCCATGTCGTCACCGCCGTGCAAATACTGCGGCGAAACGATCCACGCTACGCCCAGGATGTGGCTGCGCGTGGGCTGCGCTTGGGACGCCGTCTGGCGCTCGGCCTCGTACGACCGCACCGTGAGCGACGTGAGCATCGCCTTGCGCCCCAGGGGCGCGCTTGGGCGATGGACGAGCGTGCATGTGGGAAGCGCCTCAGCGAGGTTGGCCGTGGCTGCTTCGTGGGGGGGCTGTGAATCCGTGGGCGGCGCGAGGACGTCGGTGAGCGTCACTGCGCTCTCGTGGGCTTGTGGGCTTGCGTGCGGCCGCGTGCAGTGCAGCAGCGTCGTGAGGAGCGCAACGGGGATCCAGCGCGAGGTCTTCATGGCGCCGGACACGCTAGCGACATCGAGGGCACAAAGCGACGGTGCGTTTACATCGCCGCGTAGCCCAGGGTCATGCCGCCGTAGAACCCCGGCCTCGAGCCGATCCCTGGGGTAATCGCGCTCTCCAGCGTGACCCGAAACACCCTGCGGGTGCTCTCGCCCGGCCTCCGCCCACCGACGTTAAAGGCAACAAAGAGCGGAACCGCGAGGTCTTGACCGAAGCTCGTAATCAGCGAAACGGACGCAATCCATGCGAGCCCGCCCCCCACCGAGAACCAATCATTCAAGGTGTACTCGACGCTCGCCCCTGCCGAAAACCCGTTGAGATAGAATATCGAAACAGCGCGAAGGTTCGCAAACGTCGCGAGCTTGTCTCCCCATTGGACGCCCAGGTCCGCCGAGACACCAATCCCACCTACCAGCGCCGCCGCGTAGTAGCCAAAACCGAAGTGGCCTCCGAAGCCTGCGCGAAACCTCGGCAGGGCGCGCTGTGCGGGGCTGCTCTCGGGGATCACCTCGGGCGGCACCTGCGGCGCTGCCGCTGGCAACCCCTCGCGAAAGCCCGGCGAGGGCACGTACGGCACGGCCCCCAGCGGCACCGTCAGCGGCGGAAGCTCGGTCGTGGGCGCGATCACTGTGGTGGTGCCCACGGTGACCTCCCTCGTGGCCGTGGGTGTCGGTGTGGCCGGAAGCTCCGGTGGGGGGCCTTGGGTCTGTGCTTCTGAGCCGCGCGCCCCGGTGCCCACGGCGAGCGCCAGCAAGAGCCCCGCGCCATGTGCCATCCCGCGTGTGTGTCTGTGTGTCACCAAGAGAACCCTCCCTCTGAGCCCAGTCTGCGCGGCTCGCGGTGCCCCCGATGGCCCCTGGAGAGTCCGTGCTTGGGTGCAGTCCAGCACACCCATCGCGGGGGGACAATCCCGCAGTGCACAGGCCCAGTCCTACAACGGGGAGAGCGCTGTCCTACAACGGGGAGGGCCCAGTCCTACAACGGGGAGAGCGTGGCCTGCATTAGGGCGCCGGCGACGGCGTTTCGTGGGTGGTTTTGCTGACGATTTTGCGGAGGCCGCGGAGCGTCGCAGGACCTAACTTGGGCAGCGGAACGCTGGTGTCGGGGCGGTTGCGCGACAGTGCGTCGTACAGAGCGTCGAGCTCACAGAGAACCCGTCCCTCGAGCTCGTTGGTCTGAGCCGAGTCAGCGTCACGTCGGCCTCCGCCAAAGGCCGTCTCGTCACGCGCCGCGCGCAGGGCGTGGGCCGCGTGAGTTGCCGCCGTGATCAGAGCCGAGGTGATGTCTTGGTGCTCGGCGAGGGCGCGGAGGTCACCGTCGCTGTGGGTCCGCCAGCGCTCGGCCTGCGCGGCGAGGGCGTCGAGCGAGAGGGCGAGGTCCGTGCCGCTCTTGAGGTTTCCGCGGGCGGCGGCGAACGCGGCGGCCTCGGTGGGGTCGGCGTCGACGATGGGCTCAAGCGCGCCCACAAGAGCCCGTCGGGCGTCGAGCGCGTCGGCGTCGGCGCGCAGCCTGCTGCTGGCCACCGAGCGGCTGCCCGAGACCGCGCGCTGTTGTGCTTCGATCGCGAGCTCCAGCGCGTGCACCAGGTCCATCGCGAAGCGCAGCCGCTCGGGGCGATAGCGCAGGGTCGCGCCGTGGGCCGTGACGCTCGGGACCACGCCCAAGAGCGTACGGCGCGCTTCTTTGGCGACCTCGTGTGCGCGCGTGTTGGTCCCCAGCTCGCGACATCGCTGCGCGCTGCGCGTGCGCATCAGGCCATTGCGTAGGGCGTCCGAGGGCGCGGGGAGGGCGGTGCGCTCGCGGTCAAAGCGCAGCTGCTCGGCGTGATCGGGATCTTCGGGTGTAGCGGGCGCGGCGGTGACCTTGGCGGGCTTGCGCGCCGAGGTCTTTGCGGTGGACTTCTTGGGCTTGCTCTTGGGTGCAGTGGTCATGCCGCAAAGTGTGCAACTGAGCCCGCGGAGTTGTGAAGAGCCCCCAGCGGGTTGACCGAATTATGCCGGTGCGTCGGGGTGAGTGAGCGCGCAGTCGCTCTCGGGGTGCTCGGGTTGCACGGTCACGTGCGCGAGCTTGTGGGAGTCTTTGAGTCGTTGCGAGACCGCGCATGCGACGGCCGTTCCGCTGTCACTCTGCGCGACGACGACGTGCACGGTGGCGACATCAAAACCCTCTGCGATGCGCCACACGTGAAGGTGGTGCAGGTCCATGACACCGGGCGTCGCGCGCACCGTCGCCTCGACCGCTGGCATCGAGACCCCGTGCGGAACACCCTCCATCAGCACGTGCCCAGCCTGCTTGAGAATCCCCCACCCAGCCCAGCCAATGAGCAACGCGATCACGAGCGAAATCACAGGATCCGCGCGTGTCCACCCAAGCGTCAGCATGAGCACTCCGGCGACGATGGCGCCGAGCGAACCCACCGCGTCCGAGACCACATGCGCGATGGCCGCGCGCGTGTTGCTGTCGTGGCCACCGCCCCGCGCGAGGTTGTACGCCGAGGCGATGTTTACCAAGAGCCCCACCGTGGCGATCACCAGCATGGGCCCTGCGACGACCGGGCGCGGTGTGCGCCAGCGCTCAATCGACTCGAGGACAATCGCGATGGAGCCTCCGCACAAGAGCAGCGCGTTGAAGAGGGCCGCAAGAATCTCAGCGCGACGGTAGCCGTACGAGCGCGCGTCGGAGCGGGGTCGCGTGGCGAGCATGCGGGCCGCGAGGGCGAGCGCAAGAGCTCCTGTGTCCGCGAGCATGTGCCCCGCGTCGCTGAGCAGCGCGAGGCTGTGCGTGAGGTATCCCCCGACCGCTTCGACCACGAGAAAGAGCGCGGTGAGAGCCAGCGAGATCTTCAGCCGCTCGGCGGGCACATCGCGCACATGATCGTGCGAGTGTCCTGCGTGCGCGTCATGGGGTCGGTGCGCCGTGTGCGCGCCGTGTGCAGCGTGCGCGCCGTGTGCAGCGTGGTCGTGGTCGTGGTCTTGGCTCACTGAGGGCGTAAAGCATGCGCCGATGTGCCCAGAGGTTCAACGCGAACACAGATCGCTCAGGCGGAGCGGACCTCCCACGGGCGCATCTCTTGATCGGTTGTGCGTTTGGCGGGGCGCGGGAGCTCATAGAGCACGTGATCAATCCGCTGCAGGAGCACGCGCAGAGAGTCTGCACGCAGCGCGCTTACGGCGAGCCCATCCATGCTGCGGGCGAGCGCCGCAGCGACCCCGGGAGGAGCCGCGTCGGCTTTGTTCGCGATGAGCAAACGCGGGATGCTCGAGAGCTCCAGGGTCTCAAGGAGCTTCTCGGTCGACTCGATGTGGTCTTCGTAGTTGGGATCGGCCGCGTCGAGCACATGGAGCAAGAGGTCTGCGTCGGCGACCTCTTCAAACGTGGCCCTAAACGCGGCGACGAGCTCTTTGGGCAAATCCCTAATAAATCCAACGGTGTCGGTAAAGATCACCTCGCGCGCCCCGGGCGGCGCGATGTAATCAAATGCAGCCTCGTCCTGCTCGTCCGCGTCACGCGCTTCGCGCACGTCGTCGTCGTCGGGAGGCGGCGGCGGGAGGCTCCCGTGGGTCACCCGTAGCGTGTGGTCTGGCGTGCCCAGGACGGTCTCGAGATCGAGCCTCCGCGAGCGAGGGTCGAGCGTGGCGAAGAGCTTGTTCTCGGCGACCACGTTGGCGCCGGTGAGGGCGTTGAGCAGCGTGGACTTACCCGCGTTGGTGTAGCCAATGAGCGCGATCGTGGGGACGCCTGCGCGCATGCGTCGACCGCGGCGCTGGCGGCGACGCTCACCGAGCTCGCGGAGCTGTCGCTCAAGGTGATGGATGCGGTCGCGTGCACGGCGGCCTGCGATCTCGAGGGTGGTCTCGCCGGGGCCGCGCCCACCAATGCCGCCGGTCAAGCGTGAGAGGGCGTCGTCGCGTTGGCCCAAGCGGGGCAGCATGTACTTAAGCTGCGCGAGCTCGACCTGAAGCTTGCCGTCGCGCGACTCGGCACGCTGGGCAAAGATGTCCAAAATGAGCTGCGTGCGGTCGATCACCTTGAGGTCGGTGACGGCGGCGATGCTCGACGCCTGGGCGGGCGTGAGATTGCGGTCGAACACGAGCACCTCGGCGTCGAGCTGCATGGCGCGCAAGAGCACCTCGTTGAGCTTGCCCTTACCGAGCACATAACGCGGATCGACCTGGTCGCGGACCTGCTTGATCTCGTCGGCCACTTCGACCCCGGCTGAGCGCGCGAGCTCACGGAGCTCTTGCATACTGCGCTCAATGCCGCTCGCGTTGCTCTTGTCCGTCACGTGAACGAGCACCGCGCGGCCATCTTTGGCGCGCACATCGCGGCCACGTCGGACCTGGGCGATCTCGGCCTCGAGCGCACGCAAGAGGTCTGTGACGTCTTCGTCTTCGATCACGCGGTGCAGGGGCGTGGGACCATACTCGCGCCAGAGCTGTCCCTCGGGATTTTCGGGCAAAACATGCGCCCAACTCACGTGGTCCGGGCTGCCATCCGGCGAGAGAATCAGCGCGCACACGAGGTCAAATCGCAGCCGATAGAGGTCGACCAAGTCATCGCGGGTGACCGTCTCGCCACGCAGGTGTGTGTGGATCAATCGCAGACCACGGAGGCGCCCCGGCGCGGCGCGCATACGGCCCACGTCGGGAAGCATCAGCTTGGTCGCGTCGCCCACAATCACCGAGTCGATTTGCCCCGCGCGGGTCACTAATACGCCGACCTGTCGGCCGGTGGCTTTAGACGCCTCGGCGAGGTTCTTTGCGAGCTCAAGTGACACAACTTGTGCGGCCGGAACCCTCCGTCGATACAGCCGCTCAAGGGTCTTAAGATCAGAAGGTGAGAGACCTGTCGTGTTTCCGTGAATGTCCAGGGTGAAAGCCCTCCGTTGCTTGTCGTGGATCGTAGCTGCCGTGTTCGAACGCACGCAAACAAGTGACGTGTGAGCGAAGGTGCAGCTGCGTGGCCGCGCAGATCAGTGCGTCGGCCAAGCGTGCACGTCAATCAAGGGTGACAGAATGTGAGCCAACGTCGAGGGGAGAGATAGATAACGCACTGCAAAAATCCAGGTATTTCGAGCAGAATTTAGGTCAAAGACTTGGCAATGTACTTTGCGAGTGCTACTTGATTTATCGAACTGCATGGACGTCTTCCGACGAAGCAGCAGCGTGATGAGCACCACCACGCAACACACGGTCACCGGGATTGTCTCGGTGACTTCGCTGAGGGGCTTCGGCTCCGAGGCGCGTGCTGTGTGGGCTCATCGCAACGCTGAACCCAGTCGGCCCACGCTCACCGCAGCCCGCGCGAGCGCGAAGGGATTCTCTCTTCCGGCGATGGTGTCGTGTACGCAAGTGCACGCGAGCGCGGTTGACACAGTGGGTTGCAAAGTTATCCGGCGATTTTCAATGGAGCGCAGCGCAACCCCCCATTACGAAGGCCTGGGTGAGGGCCGGTCCTCGGACCGGTGACCCCCATTGGCTGCGGCTATTGCCGCGGGAGGAATCTACCAATCATGAGTCCTTGTCACATGTGTCTCCAATCCGGAGGCGGCTCTTGGTGAAGTAGTGCCGTCCAGTGCAGGGCGGCCGCGAGCGCTCGTTCTTCGCAAGATTGACGAGCGAAACCGCGGCCGGTTTGCCAAGCGCGACGGCAATACCTACCCGTAGGGCGAAGAGCCTCGGTGCGTACCCACGCATCGGGGCTTTTCTTTTTTAGATCGCACGAAGTCAGTGTTGTGCCGCGCGCAGGTGTGGTGAGACTCGGGCACCTCGTATGCGACCTCCTCACGCAAAGCCCAAGCAACCACCCAGGCCCACGCGCCCAGAACCCCATCTCAACCAGCCCACAGAGCGCGAGACCGAGTGCGTCTTTGGCCTACGCGCTGCGCTGGCGGTCGCTGCAAAACGCCCAGCAGATCTTCGCGGTGTGTTTGTCCACGACAGCATGCAGTCGGTCTGTGAGCCCTTGTTGCGTGTCGCGCACGCTCAGCGCGTGAGTGTCACAGTGTGCGGCCACGAAGAGCTCGCCGCGCGCGCACGCAGCGGGCAACACGAGGGCGTGCTCGTGATCGCGAGCCGACGCGCGTGGGTGGCGCCCAAGGTCATGTTGGCGTCGTTGCGTGCAAACAAGGGCGTGGTGATCGCGCTCGATCGCGTGCGCAATCCGTACAACATCGGCGCGATCATGCGGAGCGCGGCTTTCTTTGGACTGCAGGGTGTGTTGTTCGGGAGTCGCGCTCCAGAGCCTGATTTGCCTGACGATTCGGTGCGTGTGGCCGAGGGCGGGGTAGAGCACCTGCAGCTCTCGCGCACGACGGATTTGGCCGACACGCTCATGCGATTTCGAGCAGACGGTGTTCACGTGGTCGGCGCCGAGAGTGACGCGACCGACGACGCGCTGAGATATCCCTATCCGCGGCCCAGCGTGCTGGTGTTGGGACACGAGCGCGAGGGGATCTCTGACCGTGTCCGTGCGCAGTGCGATCACATGGTGTGCATCCGTGGCGCCGGAACCATCGAGTCGCTCAATGTGGCCATCGCCGCGAGCCTCGTGATTGCTGCCCTACGTTAAGCGCGAGTGCGCGAGGCGGGGTGCGCTCTGTGCGCGTGTTCGTCCTGCGAAATGGCTGACCGAATTGCGATGGGCTCGGGCGCGACGCGTACCTCTGTAGGGCCATCGTGCGCGGTCTCAGCGGTGGCTCGAGCGCTCGGGCGCGGTGCAAACGCGTTGCTCAGCGTGGGCCACGCGAGCGCGACTCCGACGGCGATCATCACGACGCACGCGAGCAACACCGCGAGGGGCGCGCCGAAGCGCTCAGAGCCCTGCATGACGATCAGAGCGGCCATGCCCAGGACGAGGGCGAGGGATGTGCGCGCGCGCTCCCAGTGTCGCGCGGTGTTTTCGAGCACGACGAGCCGCTCGCGGAGGGCCTGGAGGTCTCGCGAATCCGAGCGGGTCTCGCGCTGAGCCTGAGCCTCGAGGCTCTCGAGGCGTGCAAAGGCCGCATCGAGAGAGCTTCGATAGGCCGAAGACGAGGGAGCATCATCCATGGGGGTGCACCGTGAGAGGGAGCATAGGGGAGTGCGCAAAGATAGCAGACCGGACGCAACGAATGGCGAAGTGTGGGTCCGTTGACTTGTGCAGCGTAGAGGGCGAGGGGCTTTGGTAGACTGCGGGCTGAAGGTTTGGTTTGGATGGAGCAGGTTGGAGCGAGCGCGGCCGTGGCGCTCACGATTGGCGCGTCGGACAGCACCGGGGCCTCGGGGCTTCAGGCGGATCTTCGTGCGTTTGCCGCGGCGCGGGTGCATGGCACGAGCGCCGTGTGTCTTGTGACTGCGCAGGGAACGCGCGGCGTGCACAAGGTGTTTCCGGTCCCGTCGGATGTGATCCGCGCGCAAATCGAGACGGTGTTTGACGACCTCGCTCCGCGCGCAGTGAAGACCGGCGCGTTGGGCAACGCGAGCACCGTCGAGATTGTCGCGGACGTGTTGCGGTCACACGCGCCAAAAGATCTGAAAATCGTTGTAGATCCTGTGGTCAATCCAACGCGGGGCCGCTCACTCTTGGACGACTCAGGGCTCGCGACGCTAGCCCGAGAGCTGCTGCCCTTGGCGACGTTGGTCATGCCTAACCGCGACGAGACCTCGCGGCTCGCGGGGCGCGCGAGGGGCCTCGAAGATGCACGCCGCGCGTGTCGTACTTTGGCGGACCTGGGCGCAGGCGCCGTGCTCATCAAGGGAGGCCATTTCACTGGAAACGACGCGGTGGATCTCTTTTACGACGGCCGAGATTTTGTCGAGCTACGGGCGCCACGCAGGCAGCTGCCGTTCATCATGGGCCTGGGGTGTACGTTCAGTGGGCTTGTGACCGCGTTCTTGGCACGTGGCGATCGCAGCGTGCTCGACGCGGTCCGCATGGCACACGCCGTTGTGCAACGCGCGATGGACAACCCCAGAGCGCTCGCCAATGGTGTGTACGCGCTGGGATCACTGCAGCAAGCGATCAGCGAAGTGCAGCCCACCGTGGTGACCGTGCCGCGTGGTGCGGCGAGCACTCCGCCGGCTGCGCTCGCGATCCTCGCCGACGACGAGAACCTCCCGACGGCCTAGGCTTCGCGGTGCATTCGGGTCTTGCCGACCATCACATCGACGAGCTTTTTGACTCGCTTAAAGACACCCTCTTGCACGTACGGGATGCCGTGTCGCTCGCAGACCGCGCGCACCTTCGGGGCGAGCTGTTGGTATTGCTTAGGCGACAGCTCCGGAAAGAGATGGTGCTCGATCTGGTAGTTAAGAAATCCATGCATGAAGTCGTTGAGGTCGCCGCCAGTGCGGTAGTTCACGCTGCTGAGAATTTGCCTCAGGTAGAACTCGCCACGGCCTTTGCCCGCGGAGTCAAATCGGTACATGTCATCGCCCGCATGGTTGGGCGCGATCACGATGAACGTGTGCAGGTTGGTCAACGCCTCGGCCGCGAGTGAGTTGATCGCGACGCTTGCAGACGCGAGCGGTCCGAGCGCTAAAAACGCAGATGGAATCGCGATGAAGCGCAAGCTCGCGTAGGGCAAAACGCAGCGGGTCAAGAACGCGCGACCTTCGACCGTTCGGGGATCAAACGGCGTGAGATAGCGCTCGGGTCCACGCGCATCGTGCGTAGCAGGGTCCGCCACGGGCTGCTGACGAGCACGGCGTTGCTCGGCGCGGCGGAGCACCTGAAACGTGTTGGGCGCGTAGTAGCTCCACTTCCACGTGAACGCGTAGAAGCTCACCGCGGCGTACTTGAGCGCGAGCGGCATGCTGCTCTCACGCAGGCTCCGAGTGTTCTCTTCGACCAGGTCTGGATCCGCCATCTCGCCCGTGCGGTAGTGATGCAAGACGTTGTGCTCGTACTCCCACGCCTCGGGCAAGAGCCAGTCAAACCAGTCTCGCAGTCGTCGCGATCCACGAGCAAATCCACGCGATGTCTGCGACTCAGTGACGCCCTCAATGCGGTCGTTCGCTCGGTGCATCGTGTGGTGCACGACGATGGTCCAGCGCGCCATCGAGCCCGTCGAGATCAGCGCGGCCGACAACGGGTTGGGAGCGATCCACGCGGTGGCATATCCCAGCGCGGTACACGTTCGGCCCCACCGAGCCATGCGCTGGAGGTGGGCAAAGTCCGAGGGGCCCATGGCGGCCTCGGCCTCGCTGCGCAGGGCGTCGATGTCTCGTGCCAGGGCGGCGCGGTCGACGTGCTTGTAGGGATCCCGTGATGGGCTTGGAGAGGGTGTGACGACGGAGGGCATAACCGCGCGCAAAGCTACCCGATTGTGCGCCGCGCTCAAGGCGCATTGTTCGCGCGTGAGTGTGAGTACACTTCGCACATGGATCGCTCGCGTATGCGAAGATCTCGCGCAGCCAACAACGGCAGAGAGAGCGGGTTAGTCAGCGGTGTTCGACAATCTATTTTCGATGTTTTCGCAGTCTTCGCAGGGGCGACAGGCGCTGTCGCAGCTGGTGGGTCAGGGCTACTCGCAGCAGCAAGCCACGGGGATGCTGCAAGCCGCGCTCCCTGCGGCCGCGCAGGCGATGCACCGCGCGAGCCCCACGGGACAACAGGGCGTGGGCTGGACTGACGTTGGGAGCAGCAATTACGCACAGAATTTTCTTGTCGGTGCGGTCTCGGGCCTGATGCGCGGAGATGGCGTCATGGGCGCCGCGGTGGACGGGATGCAGGGGGTCGTTGGTGGCCACGTGGCCCAGGTGATCGCGTCGCGATTTGGGCTCCCCAGCCGCGTCGCGGGCGCGGTGGGCGCGGTCGCGACACCGTGGATGATTGACTTTTTGTGGGAGAAAGTCCGCGGCGGAAACCTAGACCTGGGTCAGATGTTTGGCGGCACGGCGGGTGCGGGCCAGCCGTCGCAGGGCTTTGGTGCGTCGCAGCCGTCGGCACCGGGCGGCGGTCTGCTCGGAGGGCTGGGCGGCATGGCGGGCATGGGCGGAATTGGCGCCGCGCTTGGGAGCGTCTTTGGCGGTCAAAACGCTGGTCAGAGTGCGCTCGGGAGCGTTTTTGGGTCGAGCAATCCCGTCGCGCAAATCGGGGACATGTTTGGCTCGCCTCAGCAGTGGGTTGTGCCAGGGGCCAAGAAGTAATCGAGCGCTCCAGAGCGTGTGAGTTTTTCGAGAGCGAGGAGTGACAATGAACAAGCGATTTACAGTCTTCGATGGTCCGAGCAACGTGTGGGAGCGCGCGTGGGAGTCGCTCGCGCGGAGCACGTGCGCGTTTGACATGGTGCGAGAAGATCCGGCGATGGCGCCGCTCGGCGCGCAGGTCCGCTCGGCGTTTATCGAGTGGAGCGCGGTCGAGTCCGAACGTGTACAATTGCGTGCAAATTTGGCCAGTATCTCGTCTCGCGGGCGTGTGGCAGACGCCGCGCTGGACTACCGCGTGGCGCGGCTCGCGACCGCGGTGATCGAGAAGCACGGCGGACGTGATGGAGAGATTTATCGCGCGATGTTTCCGTTGGCCCACGAGTCGGTGATCGCGCTGGGGTTGGACGCAGAGCTCCCTGCGGTCGCGCTCGCGCTGTCTTGTCTTGAGAAATATCGAGAGCAGGCGCCAGAGCTTCTTGAGCACGTTGCGCCATTGCGCACAGCCATGCAGGCTGGGACGAGCGCGCTCGCCGACCGCGCTGAGGTGTACGGCGCGTTGGGCCGACTTCAGGCGCGCATTGAGTCGTGGCTTGAGAGCGAATCGTCGCTCGAAATCCACGTACGTAGCGCTCTTACAGAGCTCGCGGCCCAGCGCGGTATGGACGCCCGTTGGATCGAAGCCTTTGCGGTTTGATGGGTGCTGGCGCACTCTGCGGTGGACCTCGTCGCGGCGCGCTGAAATACTCACGCACTGCCAATGCGAGACGAAGTACTGCGGACACGCGCGAGTGATCACACGGAGCTGGCCTACCGCGTTGTAGGTGACGAGGGGCCGTGGGTGGTCTTGGTGCAGGGGCTGTCTCTCTCGGGGAGATTTTGGTTCGAGATCCCCGCGAAGGTCGCCGCATTGGGCGCGCGCGTGATCGTCCCAGACAACCGCGGAACGGGCCGTAGCGGGCGCATCCGGCGGCCCTTCACGATGAGCACGCTCGCAGACGATTTGCAGGCGATTGTAGATCATGCGGGATGTGACACGGCCACCGTCGTCGGCATCTCGATGGGCGGAATGATCGCGCAAAACTTCGTGCTCTTGCACCCTTCGCGCGTCGACGGGTTGGTCTTGCTTGCGACCACGCCTGGGCTGCCGCATGGCTCGCTTCCGTCACCGTTTGCGTTGGCCGACCTCGCGCGCATGCCCTTCGCAAAGGGGCGCGAAGCGGGCGAAATTGCAGCGCGATTGCTCTTGTCTCGCGAACGTCGTGGCGACTACGAGGCGCTCTTTTCGAAATGGCCCGAGGCGTTTGCGGCGGACCCGCAAGATCCGCGGACCTTCTTTCTTCAGCTCGGGGCGATCGCGTTGCACTCGGTGGGCGCTAAACTTCGAGAAGTGCGTGTGCCTACCGCGGTCATCGCGGGGCGAGAAGATCGCTTGGTTCCGTTTCGCAATAGCGAGGAGATCGCCTCGCGGATCGACGGGGCAGTGTTGCGGCTGATCGATGGCGTTGGCCACTCGCTTCCGAGCGAGGTGCCCACCGTAGTCGAACAAGCGCTGCAGCAAGTGTGGGCCGCACAGAAGGCATGAGCGCAGCGTGGACGCGCCGCTCGCTGTTGTTGCACGCCGTCGCGACAGGGGCGAGCGTCTTGGGGTGCCACGTCCCGCGTCGTGCGTCGCACACAGCACCCCACCCGGCGACGTCGCCGGATGTGGGTCCTACCGACGCGAGAGGCCCTGATGCAGGCGTCACGTCGCGCTACGAAGTGATCGTTTTGGGTGCTGGAATCGCTGGGCTTCGCGCTGCAGAGTGTCTTCGAGACGCTGGGCTTCGGGCGTGTGTCATCGAGGCTCGCGACCGCATCGGGGGGCGCATTGAGTCGGTGCGTCTCGGTGACGCTCGCGTTGACCTCGGAGCGAGCCATATTGAGAACGCGCCCTACAGCGCGGTCGCCGCCCGCTTGCGAGGGATCCGAGCAAATTTGCTCCCCTCTGACAGCTCTCTGTTGCTGCTCAACGAGTCGCGACGCAGCCTCTCTCGAGCGCGCCGCGCGGTATGGAAGCAGCGTTTTGACGACGCATGCGCCCGGGCGCTGCGGAGCCTCGCGGAGGGACACGACTGCTCGGCTGCCGAGGGGATGGCAGCGTGGTTTCAATCGATGTCGGCCCACAGCGCAGAGGCGCGCGGCGCGCACTGGCACCAGCGTATGCACGTTGAGCTCACCCGCAGCGTCTTGATGGATCGCCTGTCACTGCGCGCGTTGCGGTCTGACCACGAGCCGTATGCGATGGCGATGCAGGTTCAAGGCGGACTGGCCACACTCACCGAGTCCATGGCGACGGGTCTCGAGGTCCTGACACAGCACGTGGTTCGCGCGATCATGTGCGCTCACGACGGGGTGAGGATCGAGAGTTCCCATGGAATTTTACAGGCAAAAGCGCTGGTGTGCACGGTCCCCATTGGCGTGCTTCGTGCGGGACACATTCGCTTCGAGCCCGCGCTTGAGCCTTCACGCATGGAGGCGATCTCACGCATTGAGCCTGGCGCCCGTGCTGTGCAGGTCGCGTCGTATGCCGAGCGTTCATGGCGAATGCGCGAGCAATTTGCCTCGGCGATCGAGCCTCGGCCCGATGTCCCAGATGTCACCCCGTGGCTCGAAGATCTCTCGCACTGGACGGGCACCCCGACGTTGAGGGCGCAATGGCACTCGTCGTGGCTCACGAGCGTTGCGCTGGCCGAACGCAGCGAAGAGGCGACGCGCGCGATGGGGCAGGTCTTGTCCATCTCCGATCGTCCGAGAGAGCGTCCCTTTCGCGATTGGAGCGTCGACCCATTTGCCCTCGGCGCGAGGAGCGCGCTGGGGGTCGGAGGCACACTCGGAGACCGCGAGAGATTGGCTCAACCATTTGAAAATAAAGTGTTTTTTGCCGGAGAAGCCACAAGCATGAGCGCTGAGGGCAGCCTCGACGCAGCGTACGCTTCGGGGCAGCGCGCAGCCGACGAGGTGCTGGCTCACGTGCGTCGCGCTGGATGAAGTGTCGGTGGTGGATTGTCTCGATCTCTGCTCGGCGGTACCGTCGAGGCCGAGATTTGACTATGCAAAATACCAAGGCATTCGCGAGACATTCTTTACTCTTCGGGGCTGTGCTTGTCGCTGCGTGTGGTGGACCGATGTCACCTGACGCGGCAACCGACGTAAGGCGCGACACCGCGACGGCCAACGATGTCGCGCAAGATTCGCTGGTGATCACCGACGTCGCGGCCGACGCGTCCACGGTCGAAGAGGCGGGCTCAGAGCCTGCTCCTGACGCCGCGATGGAGGACGTCGCGAGCGACACGGCCGACGCAGCCGCCGAGGACAGCGCGGTGGATGGCGATGTTGACGCCGGTGCGGATGCTGCGCCCGAGGACGCCAGCATCGATGCAGCGGATGCCAGCCCCATGGATGGCGCGATCGTGAGAGACGCCGCGATGGACGTGACGATGGACGCGTTGATGTGTCCTGGGATGCAGACACGGTGTGGCGCGACGTGCCAAGACACCCGCTCCAACGCAGACCACTGCGGTGCGTGCGACGCGCGATGTCCTGCAGGAATGCGCACGTGCATCGATGGCGTGTGTCGCCCAACTGGCACCTGCGCGAGTGGCTTTGGCGACTGTGATCGCATTGCGGCGAACGGCTGTGAGACCTCGCTCACGACGGTGAGCAATTGTGGGGCTTGCGGCGCGGCCTGTGTTCCGCGTGCAAACACGACCGCGAGCTGTGCTGCGAGCGCGTGCACCTATGCTTGTGAGCTGGGCTCTGGGGACTGTGATCGTATCGCCAGCAACGGCTGCGAAGCTTCGCTGATGACGGCTACGAACTGCGGTCGTTGTGCCAACACCTGCTCAGGCGCGACCGCGCTCTGCGACATCGGGCGAGGCTCGTGTGTTGGGACCTGCCCCGCGGGTACCCAGCGCTGCGGAAGCACCTGCGTCAACCTCCAGGGCGATCCAGACAACTGTGGCGTCTGTGGGCGAAGTTGCTCGTTTGCGAACGCAGGGCGCGCTTGCAACCTGGGCATGTGTCAGATCACGACGTGCAACACGGGCTTTGGCAACTGTGACGCAAACGCGATCAATGGCTGCGAGACCAACCTCAACAACAACATCGCGAACTGTGGTGCGTGTGGCTTTGTCTGCACCGCGGGCCCCAATCAGACGGCGTCTTGCGGTGCGGGGTCGTGCACACGGACCTGCCTCGCTGGCTTCGCGGACTGCGATGGCAACGCGACCAACGGCTGCGAGGCGCGCCTCGATTCGGTGACCCACTGCGGTTCGTGCGGTACACGGTGCGCGGTCCCGAACGCGATGAACGCCTGCAGCGCGGGACGCTGTGTGACGACCGGATGCAGCGCCGGCTTTGGCGATTGCGACAGCATGTCGGCCAACGGCTGCGAGTCGCCGCTCACGTCGGTGGTGAACTGTGGGGCGTGCGGACGTGCGTGTGGTCTCGCCAACGCGACCGCCACCTGCGCGACCGGCGCGTGTGCCATTGGGAGCTGCGCTGCGGGCTTCGCCGACTGCGATCGTATCGCTACCAACGGATGCGAGCGTGATGTCTCGCGTGACGTAAACAACTGCGGTGGGTGCAACGTTCGGTGCACGACGCCGTTCGGGACGCCGGCCTGTGTCGCAGGGGCTTGCCGCACGGGTATGTGCAATGCTGGCTTTGGCGACTGCGATGCAAACCCGGTAAACGGCTGCGAGGTCTCGATCACCTCCGATCGTCGGCATTGTGGCGCGTGTGGCAACGCTTGCGCTGCTGGTCAGGGCTGCATCGCAGGGGTTTGCCGATAGTCCTATCGGCGCGCTGAATCGCTGCGTTACGTCGCGCTGTCGGCTGAGAGCGGGCTCCAGCTTCGGGGCCCGCAGAGCGCGGCGAGAAGGTAGACCAGCGCAGCAAGGTAGAAGCTCAGCGGGATGCCGTAGGCGACTGAGATCACGAGCGCACACACCGAGCCAAGAACGCCGGTCACGCCGTTGATCGCCAGAGCGCTGGCGGTGCCGCTTCCTCGCGAAACAAACCGCAGTCCTGACGGAAAACACATCCCCGCGGGCAACCCGACGAGCACTGAGATCAGCCCTGCGACGATGGCGCGTTCCCACAGCTGCTGATCGGCGGCGACACGCGCTGCGAAGGGGATCAGCAGCGCCGCAAGAAGCGTGAGCACGGTCGCGACAACCACGCAGAGCACGCTCACGTGGGTCCTTGTGCGGATGACGCGAGGAGAGATCGCTGAGCCAATTCCCATGGCGACCAGCAGTCCAGCGAGGACCACGACGAGCGCCCAGGTCGGGTGTCCGAGCACAACGTGCATGCGCTGAACCAGCGCGACTTCGGCCACCATGAAACCAAATCCGAGCGCTGCAAAGTAAGCAGCGGATGCGCGTCCGGGCAGCGTTTTTCCTCGCGCAGCGCGAAACAAGGGGCGACCCAACAAGAGCAATCCCATGAGCAACGCCGCACCAAAGGTGGTGAGCAGCTCGCGCGCCGCGGTCATGTTTCCGGCGATCACTCCGCCTGATCGTGGGTCTGAAAAGAGCGCCGAGAGCGAGAGCCAGCGCCGCGTCGACAAGAGCTGAAAAAAGAAGGGCCGATCGTCGGTGGGCGCCGAGGTGTCCAGCCCACGAGAGAGACCCACTTGTGCAAGGGATGCTTGCGATCGGGCCGCGACAATGGCGGCCAAAATCGGAGACGCAGGCCCCTCGTTGGGGGCCACCAGCACACGAAACCTAAACCTCGCGCTGAACGATCGCAGCCGCGCGAGGTCCTCGTCTGAGAGAGGGCTCGGCGAGAGCATCACCGTCGCCACGCGACCGCTCGCCACGAGCGCGATGTGCTTGCTGGGATCACGCACGCCGCGGTCCAGAAGTGACGCTACAGAGAGAGACAAAAGTCGCGCGGTTTCGTCGACAGCGGACGGGTCGTACCAACGCGAAAACGTGAGAATTCCCTGAGGATTTACACGTCTCAGAAAGACCGCCCAGGCCTCGCGGGTATAGAGTGTCGCCTCGGCGTGCGCAAACGCCCCTGCGGCGGTCGCGGCCCACGTGTCGACCAGCGACGCCTGCAAGACCGCGCAGTTCACGTCGCTGCGCGCAAACACCACACGACCGTCGCCTACGCGGAGCTCGATCCGGGGATCTGCGATAAGCGACGACTGATCCGTGACCGCCGTGTGCATCGCTAAGATCGAGGGGTTGATCTCGACGCCCAGCACGCGATCGTGGCCTGCCAACAGCGCCGCCGCGAGGTCACGCCCGCCGCCAACGCCGATGACGCACGCGGTGCCCTGAGGTCGAAGATGATGCGCGACAAAGACCGCGTCGAGCTGCAGCGCGCGGAGCTCGTCGATGGAGTGGCCGGCGTACAAGGGTGTCCCGGCCTCTCCGTCGATGTACGCGTTGGCCGCGACGTGCGTGATGCTTGGCGCGAGCGGCGAGGGCGACCACAGCGCAAACGGTTGTGGAACAAACCTCGTGAGCATCACGTGCGAGAGGGCATTCCACCGCTCAAATCGCAGAAATTTCGCCTGTGGTCTCGGCAGCCCTTTCAGATACGTCGGCTCAAGCTCAACGCGTCCGCCCACACTCAGCCCTACGAGAGCTGCACACGCGAGGGCCACGACAGAGCCTCTCAGCCGCCGCGTACGGTCGGCCAGCACGCTGGCAGCGGCGAGCCCGCCGGCGACCAGCACGAGCGCCGCTGGAGCGCTCAGCGGGCCCAACATGACCAAGGGCAACAGAGCCCCCAGCGCCGCGGCGCCGAGGTCGATCCCGTACAGCGTCGCGGTAGACACAGGTGACTCGGTCATCAAGCGGGCGACCGCCGCGCCCACGGCGGCCAGCGGGAGGGTGCAGACTAACGCCAGCAAGAGCAGCCGAAACATCGACGCAGAGCCTGTCCCGACCGAGACCGAGAGCACACAGCTCGTCCATGTGGCCAGAAGCAACCCCAGCGTTCCCACCAGCAAACGCGAAGAGACGAAGCCGTCGATCCCGTGCCCCTTACGGATCGCGCGGTCGGCATCGAGCGATCCGGCAGCGAGCCCCACCATCGCGAGTGACAAGACAAAGAACGCTTGGCCATACCACGTGACCGCTGAGAGCAATCGCGTCAGCAAGACCTCCGCTGACACCAGGCACATCGATGCGATCGCTAGCAAAATCGCAGAGCGAACCTTGGTTGTTTCGAGTGATCCAGGGTGGGGCGCCGAGGCGTTGTCCGCGGGGCCCGGCGAAGCAAGCGTGTCGTTCACGGGCGGAGACTAAAACACGAGCCCCCAGCAACCTACATCGCCGTGTTATTTCAGCGGCGCCTTGAGCGCATCTCTTCGACGTGGACCACGTGCCCTCGGACTGCTCGCCGCCAGCCTCTGGATCCCGCTGGTGGTCGGGTCGTTGCTCCACCGAGACACCCGACGCTTCGTGCCCTCCGTGGCAATGCTGGTGGGCTTTTCGGCCATTGGTGCCCTCTGGCCCGCACTCTCAGCGTGGCTCGCGAAGGTGCTCTGCAAGGGCTCTCGGTTCGCGTTTGTCTCAGCCGTCGCGCTGAGCCATGGCGCGATCTCGCTGGCCACGGTGCACACCCTCGCGCGCAATCAGCCGTTTTCGATCGATGGCGCGGTCTATTTGTTTCAAGCCCGAGCGCTCGCGCACGGGGCGCTGGGTGTGCCCATGGAGTTCCCGCGACAAGCGTTTTCTCAGCGATTTCTCTTCGAAGGCGCAGACCATTTGTTGCACGGCGTGTTTCCGCCAGGGTGGCCGCTGTGGCTCGCCGGGTTCGTGCGATTGGGCGCCCCCATGCTCGCGGGCCCCGTGGTCGCGGTGCTGCTCGTCCTCGCAAGCGAATCGCTCTCACGCGCGCTGGCAGAACGAGAATGGCCTGATCATTCGCAAGAGACCCTCGCTCAGCGTGAGCTACTCGTGCGCGCTTCGATCTTGCTCTCTTTGCCTTCGTTCTCTCGCGCCGCCGAGACCGCAGACCTGCTCTCGCACGCGTTTGTCGCCGCGCTCTTTGCAGCCGCGATCACGCTCGCGCTCAGGGTCGACCTCGTCGCTGTCAGTCTTGCAAAGCCTCGCACTTGGCTCCGCCCTGTCGCCCTCGGAGCGTGCGTCGCTTGGGCCTTCTCGTCGCGGTTGCTTGATGGGCTCTTTGTGGCCCTCTGCGTCGCGCTGGTCTTGCTAGCGCGCGCCCCAAGCGCCCTCCGGAGACTCTCCGACAAGCGCGAGAAGTTCTCTAGAATCGCAGCAATTTTGCTGGCCCTCGGGATGGGCGCCGCGCCCTTCGTCTCGCTCACACTCGCTCACCAGCACGCGGCAACGGGCCGCTGGTTAACACCGACGCAGAGCGAGTATTTCGCGCGCTCGGATTGGCCGCCCACGTGCCATCGGCTCGGATTTGGTCGCGACGTCGGATGTGAGGTTGAGCACGGCGATGAGCGCGCATCCATGGCGCCCGATGGCTACACGCCGCGTCGCGCATTCGGGGTCGCTCGCTCGCGCGCTGAGGTGCTCGGCGAAGACCTCGTGATGCCCGGGCAGCTGCTCTTTGTCGCGATGCTCCTTGTATGTGTGAGCCCCTCGCTGAGTGCCTCGTTTTGTGCCGCGGTGGTCTGCGCGTTCGCTTACGTCTACGGGCTCTTTTACTACGGAAACGCTGCGCTCTTTGGTGCCCGCCATCTCTTCCCCGTCGCTCCGTTTGCGTACTATCTGCTCGCACGTGCGCTGTTTATTCCGTCACTCGCGCATCGCAAACGCCTGCAGCCTGCCGGTCTCGTCGTGGCCGTCATGCTCTCGTCGCTCATTGGGCAAAGCAGCCGTTGGCTCGTGATCCCGCAAGTGATCGCCGGTTGGACTGGCCGCAATTATCCCATCCGCGAGGCGCTCGCGCGTCACCAGAGCCCCGACGGCATCGTGCTGTCGCCCTCGGTGATTCACGCGATCGCGGCGCAAGATCCCTGGGCCGACCAAGGACGCCGTGTCATCGTGGTGCAGGACAACGCGGGCAATTTCGAGCTCCGTCGCGCCCACCCTGACTGGTCCCTGTGGACGGTGGTCGTGAGCGGAGCGCTGGTGCCCTTGCCGCGCGGGCCCGTCCCTCTCGCGTCGGTCATCGAGCTCGAGTCCGCGTGGCCCTCGCTCCAATGGCCCTCAGGACTCATGGCCCATCGGGCACGCGCCGAACGCTTCGCTGGAGCCCCACGATTGAGCGGCTCCGAGGCGCTCGCCCTCGAACACGCGCGGCCCTCGAGCAGCTTGCAGATTGAGCTCGACCTTGCACAGACAGGGCAATTTCGCGTGGCCATTTCCTACCTCGCCGCCGCTCATCATGGAGACTATCGGGTCACGCTCAACGCGCAAGACCTGGGAGTTCTTCGCGGCTACGCGCCCGCGCTGTCTATGGGATTGTTTGTCGCGCCCACGCCACTCGCGCTGCGAGCCGGCGCGCAGCGCTTGGTCTTCACATGTGTGGGTGCAGACGCTCGCGCTTCGGGCCATGACGCCGCGCTGGACGCCTTCGTCGCGAGACCGGTCTCGCAGACTCCTTGACCGATCGGTCAGCCCTTGAGGAGCTCTTCAAACGCGCGATCGACGTCGTCCATTTCCGGCACGCTGCCACGCACAGAGGCAGAGCTGTCTAACCGGGAGATGCGCGCGTTGACGTCGCGAAAGCTGGGCTCGCGGCGCTGTGCCATTTTAAAATACTGCAGCGCAGTCACGGGCTGGTTGACCAACTCCCATGCGTTGCCAAGCTCATAAAAGATCGCCATCTCTTCGCGATCCGAACGCAGCGGCGCCGAGAGCGCCTGCTCAAACCACGGAATGGCCGACGCAGGGTCGCCCTTCTCCATCAGACACTGCCCCACCATGTTTTGCGCGAGACACTGTTTGCGAGGAGCCTGCGCGGACACCATAAACTCGCTCATCGCGTCGTCGATCAACCCCATCTCTTTGTAGGCGATCCCGAGGTCGTAGTGTGTGTCTGCGTCATCTGCGCTCACGACGCGCTCGACGCCCTTTTTGAACTGCGCAAAGACCGTCTCGACGTCGATCATCTGGTCGGCGCCGGCGAAGTGCGCGTCGACGACGCCCTGCACTTGCACTTCTTCGGCGAGCTTTTCAGCGAGCGCAAACGACTCGTCGTCTTCGCCCTGCGCCTGTGAGAGCGCCATGACTTCGTCGTAGCGATCGAGCACGAGCGGGTGCTCTGGATGAACTCGCAAGAGGTTCTTAAGAGTCTCGAGCGACTCGATGTACAGGCCCTGCGAGACAAAAAACTCGACCTCATCGAGTCCTGCTTCGATGTCCGCAGCGAGCTCATGGGTCTCGACGATTTCGTCGTCGACCACGATGTCATCGTTGGGGTCCTGCGATGCGTCCCCGGGCGCCGCGACGACCTCTGCGATGCGAGCGTAGAGATCCAGCGCGTCGGCGTTGGAGGGATCTAGTTCGATCGCACGGAGGACCGCCCAGGTCGCCGCGTCAAGGTCTTGCGCGGCCAAGACTGCCGCGACGTAGGCCGCATGCCGAGCGGCGGAGATCGCGTCGCCGTTGCTCGCAAGGACTTCGCGCAGGCGCGCGTGAACGGGGAGCGATCGCGGATCGATCTCGAGCGCGCGAGAGAGATGCGCGATGGCCTTGGTGCGAAGATTGTATTTAAGAAAAATGTCCACTTCGCCAGTGATTTTGGCGACATCTGGATGCATCTCTTCTTCTTCAACCAGCCGCTCTGCGAGCTGTCTCCCGGCCTCGGTCGAGACGAGCGCCGGCGGAGGGCGAACCGCGGGCATGCGAGTGCTGCTGGGGCGGCGTGTGAGCGCTGCGCGCTGCGCAGAGGGGCCTCGCTTGGTTGTGGCGCTGCTGGACGCCTGCCGTCCGTGAGGACCGGCATCAAGCGCCGCCCGCTCACGGGTGGACGGTGACGGCTCGACGTCGACGACCGAGGCCTCGATCTCGACGTCTTCGTCCACAACGACGACCTGGCTGTCGTCGTCGTCGATCTCGATGTCGGCTGCGGGGGCAGGTGCCCTCGTGGCTTCGATGGCCTTGAGCGTGAGCTCCAGCGCGGCCTTCGCGTCGGCATCGTTCGGAACGATCTCTAAGATCCGCTCGCAGACCCGAACGCGCCGATCAAGCTCGTTTTTTTCGAGCAAAATCCGCGCGATTTCTTTGAGAACGCTGACGGTCTTGCTCTGCTGACCGAGCTCAAAGAAAGCGCGGCCTAGCAGCTCAAGAACGTCTACGTCGCGAGGGTGAGCCTTAAACGCGACCTGCAGCTTAGGAAGCGCGCGCTTAGCATCGCTCCGCTCGAGGTAGTGCGACGCGAGCGCTTGAGCGGCCTTGGCGTCGTCAGGTCGATGATAGAGCAAACGCTCCATCACGCGTGCCCAGTCATCCAAGCGATCTGATTGCAACAGGGCCTTGCCACCGAGCTCAAACTCAACCGCGGCCTCGGCGTTGCGACCGAGCTTGGAGAGCAGCTCTGCGAGCTTGATCCGTGTCCCTACGTTGCTCGAGTCAATCTCGACCATCCGGCGAGCGACCTCGACGAGCTTGTCGTCGTTGCCGGCGCGAGCGTAGCGCGACGCGAGCGCTTCGAGGTTCGAGAGCGCATCGGGCAGCAGACCAAGGCCGGCGTAGAGCTCTGCCAGCTTGCCGTAGAGCTCACTGAGGTTGGTATCGATCGAGAGAATTTGCTTGTAGACCGCGATCGCCTTGAGCGCGAACCCCTGCTCTTCGTAGCCCTTCGCCACCTTCGAGTACGTCGCGATGGCCTCTTCGCGCGCGCCCCGTCTGACTTGAAGATCGCCGACCTTCAAGAGAACACGTACGTCGTGTGGGTCTTCTTTGAGAACGCGCAAATACTCGGCGATGGCCCGGTCAAATTGGCCTTTCGCTGCAAATTTCTGCGCGCTGTCGAGGACCTTCTGGCGATCGATGCTCACTGTGGTCGCGATGAAGAAGAGGCAGGGAAGAAGTACGTTCGACAGCGCGGTCCGTATGTTGGGCGATGCGCTCTCTCGAGTGCACGGAGACTACCGCGAGTCGGCACAAACCTATGCAGCAACTTTCAATTCAAGATCGACATTCGTTCGCGCGGGCGCTCACCGCCATGGGTCAACACGCAGCGCAAGTGCTGATGGAGGGCTACCGAAAGAGCCCCACTGTTTCGTACAAGGGGCCTCTCGATTTAGTGACAGAATATGATCAGATGAGCGAGGCGATCCTGCGATCTGCCTGCGAAACGATGCTCCCGGGTCTCGCGCTTGTGTGCGAAGAATCCGGCGGCCAACACTCCCTCGACGCTCCCACGCTCTACATCGATCCGCTCGACGGAACGACGAACTTTGCCCACGGTCATCCCGTGTTCGCGGTCTCGCTCGGCGTTGTCAGCGCAGACGGACCAGAGGTCGGCGTCGTGATCGCTCCTGCGCTGGGCCTGACCTGGGTGGGCGTCCGAGGCGACCGCACAACTCGCAACGGCGAACGCGTCCGTGTGAGCACCACCGAGCGCCTCGATCGGTCGCTCTTGGGCACCGGTTTTCCGTACGATCGGCGCTCGAGCGAAGAGAATAATCTTAGAGAATTTGCACACATCGAGGCACACATTGCGCAGGGAGTGAGGCGCCTTGGGAGCGCCGCGTGTGACCTGTGTTTCGTAAGCGACGGCACCTACGACGGCTACTGGGAGAGCAAACTCCAGCCATGGGACATCGCCGCGGGAGCAGCCTGCGTCCTCGCCGCTGGCGGGACCCTCACCGCCACTCGGTCAGGTGCCCCATTTGACACACGCACCGGCGATATCCTCGCGACCAACGGGCTGATTCACCAAGGACTTCAGCAGGCGCTTCGACTCTCGTGAGTCTGTTTGCGCTGTCCCCTGTGCCCCCGGCGTGAGGCGCGGCGGTCGTTGCAATGCTATCAACGTACGTACGTCTGTGCGCCGTAAGTTTTACGCTGCGGTGTACGTTGAATCACGACGCCGTGTGGGCAACCCAGACAGACCCCACGGAGGCACCCTTTTCGCGCCTCGGATCGCTCCGACACGATTGCCCCAGCATGACCTACTTGCCCAAACGCAACTCGCGCTCGCTACGTCCATCACTCGCCGCGTGGGGAGTGCTCTCGCTCTCGCTGTGGTCTGGAGCGTGTGGCTCTAAGACGGGTCTTGAGGCGCCCGAGATCGCTTTGGATGCGCCCACGGACACAGCCGACGCTGCGGACACGGTGGACGTCGCGGACGTCCCGGATGCACCGCCTCGGGTGGCGCGGTGTCGCTCGATCCGGTACTTCGCGCGCCTTGGAGCGGTCACGAATGTGAGGCCGGATCTCGATTCGCCAGTGATTTCGCTTGGTTTCGAGTGGTCCTTCGTTCGCCGTCCGGACGGCTCCGTGGCGCGGCTTTTCTCAGACGGGAGCGACACCGCGACGTTTACGCCGGATCTCGTCGGCGAATTTGTCTTGTCGGTGCGAGTCCCAGCGCAGGGACCGATGGGACCATTAGCGTGCGAAGTCACGGTCGTCGTGCAGCCTCCAGATCCTCGTTGCCCTGGATATACGCTGGCCGAACCACGCGTCGCTGACCTCCCCAATTCGCAGACACGGGTCGCGCTGGATGTGGTGTTTACCGACCCAGTCGTGCGGTCCACCGCCGAAGGTGGCGCGATTTTTAGCGAAGACCCTCTCTCGCGAACGAGCGTTCTGTTTGTCGCACGCGATGCTGGGATGGCCGAAGAGCCTACGGCCTGGGTTGAGCGCGAAGCGATCACGGCAGAAGATGCCATCCTACGCGCTCTTTCGGCGCTTGGCGGGGCTGACACGCTCTTGGGCGGACGCGTCGGAACGACCCGCTCGGGCGACCGAATGCGCAGAACCTCCATGCGCTTGCTCGCGAACGAATCGCTCGGGCCTGACCAAGTGCGAAACGTGGCTTTGCGAGCCATTTTGCCCAGCATTTCGGATGCCCCACTCGCGGGATCTCCTGGCACGCGAGCGCACATTATTGAGGTGACCACGGTGCTCCGTCAGTCTGAGCGTCGGGTGATTTTCATCATCGCGGTGGCCCCCGAGGGCCTTGTCGACGACCTGTCGACCACGACCGCAATTCGCATGGCCGACATTGCGAACGCGACCGCGCTCGGGTCGCGAAACGAGCGGCTAGATACCCGTTGCCATCTGGTCCAAACGCAGCGCACGTTTCAGGCTGATCTTCTCTGGTTGGTGGACACCTCTGGATCCATGAACGTCCACCAAGACCGCGTCGGTCGCACTGCGCAGCGCTTCGTTGAAGAGCTCTCTGTCGTCGGTGCGGACTTTAGGCTTGGCGTATTGCAAGCGGGCACCGAGCGGTTTTCGCCCGAGCGTGAGGTCGTTGGCAGCCGCTCGTTCGCCTGGATCGACGGCGCGAGCCCCGCTGCCGCGCAGCGGCTCGCGTTTGAGGTCACCGAGAGCCCGTTTAGTCCTGCCGATTCGGTCAAACCCTATCGGTTGACCTCTCGTTCGGGGCAAGACGAGCAGCCTGTGGGCGCCGGGATTTTGGCCTACGAAGAGTTCGCGCGACGTGTCGCGATTGGCGAGGCGAACCCTGAGTGGCGTCTTCGATCGGGCGCAGTGCAAGTGGCGTTCTTTGTCACGGATGAGCCTGGCACCAATGACCTTAGTCGCTTCTTTTTTCCCTCCGGCAGCACCAATCCGCGCTGGGGCAGCCGCGCAAACATCGCCAACGTCGTCGAGCGGGCGGCAGATTTCTACCGCAGCCGCAACATTGTCCCGTTTGGGTTGGTGCCCGACAGCGGCGCACGAACCAGCGTTGCGCGTTGCCCGAGCGAAGCCAACTTTCCCCAATGTGTGATCACCGCAGCCGGGGGCGCGTTTATCCCGATCACCATCGGGGACGCACGAGAGGCCGACCGCGCGTTCTCGAGCGCGATGACCCGCGTGATTGACGTGGTCGCTGGGGCAGGCAGCGAGTTCGTCCTGCCCACGATCCCGGTCAGCTCGACCCTGCGGGCGCGCGTCGGAGGAGCTCTGGCGCCTCGGTCGCGTCTTGATGGCTTCGACTACGAAGACCGAGCGCGGGCATTGGTGTTTCGTGGTGCGCGCTTTCGCCCCATGGTCGGACAAGAAGTACGAGCGGCTTACTTTACGTGGACGCAGGAATGATCCGTCGGTTGTGCTCCGTAGACTCTCTACAGCGTGCGTACGATCGGTTACGCTCCCAAACAAACCGAGTCGCTCGGTGTCTACGATCTTGTGACCTTCACGCGCACCGTGTGCATCGACCCGTGAACGAGCGCCCAGAGCTCAATCCGCCGACGCCATTGGCGAGTGAATTTACTCTTTTTTCTTCATTTGCTGCCCCTACATCGAGAGGCCCCTTGTGAGCGCGATTACCTGCTCTAACCCGTCTTGCGGCTACGTCACCAACAACACGGAGGAGAAATTCTGTCCGAAGTGCGGTGGATTTATGCCGATCGACGCGGGATCGGATCCCACAGATCCGCTCATCGGTCGCACGATCGTCAACGGCAAATTCAGAATCCTCTCCATCATCGGCGAGGGCGGGATGGGCAAGGTCTATCTCGCAGAGCAGAAGCTAGGGACGGCCTCGCGCAAAGTGGCCATCAAGACCTTGCAGCCCGAGCTCGCCCACGACCCACAAATTATCGCGCGATTTCACCGCGAAACGCAGACCGTAATCGAGCTAGAGCACCCCAACACCATTAAGTTTTACGACTTTGGTGAAATGCTCGGCGCCGATGACAAAAAGGTCTTGTTCATCGCGATGGAGTTCATTGAGGGCGAGACCCTTGCCCACGTCTTGGCCCGGGGTGCGATCGATGTGCCTCGCGCCGAGCGCATCCTCGCGCAGGTGTGCGGTTCGCTCCAAGAGGCCCACGAAAAAGGGATCATTCATCGCGATCTCAAGCCCGACAATATCTTTCTCACGCAGCGCGGGGCACGCGGTGACTTCGTCAAAGTGCTGGATTTCGGCATCGCAAAGCGCTCCGAGGCCGCAGACGAGAAAGAAGCAAAGCTCACCAAGCAGGGCATGGTCCTTGGGACGCCGCCCTACATGTCGCCCGAGCAGTTTACCGGCCAAGCGCTCGATCCCCGCAGCGACGTGTATGCGCTGGGCGTGATTGGCTACGAGATGCTCACGGGCCAGCTGCCGTTTACGGCTTCGACTCCGTGGGAGTGGGCGACCAAGCACCTGACTGAGCCGCCCAAACCCATTGAGCAGCAGCCCGGCGGCGCGTCTGTCTCGCCAAGACATCGAGACTCCCTGATGCACGCGCTCCGAAAAAACCGCGACGAGCGTCAGCGCAATGTCGTCGAGTTTTTGCAAGAGTTCGCGGGCAACGCCGTCGGCGCGACCGACTGGTCGAGCTCGACTAATTTCACCAACGCAGGCCCTGCGGCCCACGCGGCCGCACCCATGACGCAGCCCGCGGGCAGCGCTGGGCTGCCCCCGCCGCCAACGTTGCCTCCGGTTGGCGTGTTTGGACAGAATCAGACCATCCCAAGCCAGGTGCAGGCCCCCATGGGGCAGGGCGGGCCGACTCCCAACCCTTTCGCCATGGCAGTCCCTCAGACCCAGAGCGGCGGACCGTTTGGCGCGATGCCCTCGATGGCCGGAACCGCCGGTGGGGGCTACCAGCCTGCTCCGTCTAATGCCGGTTTTGCTGCGGTTCCGCCGCAAGCCCCGCACGGTGGCGCGGGGTCAAATCCAAGCTTTCCCCAGCCCGTCGGCGGTGCCTTTGGTGGTATGCCCTCGATGGCCGGCACGCACGGCCAGCACGGCTACAGCCCCATGCCGGCGCAGCGACCCAAGAGCAAAGCGCCCTTGATTGTCGGGATCATCCTCGCGCTGGGGATTGTGGGCGGTGGCATCACCTTAGCGCTCACCAGCGAAGACGAAGACACCTCTCACCACACAACAACGACCTCGCAGAACCAGCAGGTCGCTAACAATTACAACCCCAACGCCACGGGAGCCAACGGCACCGGTGGCCCCACCGTCGCGCCCATCCCCACGCAACTTCCGACGCCCACCCCGACCCCCGAGGTCACCCCGACGCCCACCCCGACCCCTGAGGTCACACCAACGCCCGAGGTCACGCCAACCCCCGAGGTCACGCCGACGCCAACTCGCAATCCGGGCAACCGCAACAATGGCTCGTCTGGTTCGACGAGCGAAGCGGCTGCGGCTGGACTTCGACAGCTGTCGTCCAATGACTTTCCGGGTGCGATCCGGTCGCTCCAATCGGCGCTCTCCGCGAATGACAGCGCAGGCGCGTCCCGGCTTCGCTCAGCGATTCGCCAGCGTGGACGCAATCGAATTGACAACATGATCCTCAACGACCAGTGCTCTCAAGCGCAGGCGCTTTTCCGTCAGTTGCGATCGGTGAATGCAGCGCCAAGCTCGGACTCGTTCGGTGATTCATGTCGTGCTCCGTAAACGACCCTTTGCCATGACGCCGCTCGCTTGACCGGGCCGAATCGTGGGTGGTAAAGGATCATCGTTCTGGTGACGACAACACAGTCCAGCTCGCGCGTTCAGGCGCTTTTTCGGGACCGTTTGGGTGTCCATCAAGGGGATCGGCCTGCTCACCATGGTGGCGAGCGGTCGGGAGCAGTGCGCGTCGCAGCGCCCTGTGCTTGGAGCGACCTACCACTCGAACTCGAGACACTCTCGTTCGCGTATGTCCCTTCGCAGGGGACTGTGCGTGAACACTCGCGAGCGTCCGGGGTCTTCGTGGCAGATCGAGACAACTGCTAATGGCCAGTCGATTGACATCGATGAGTTGGGGCGAAATCTGTTCGTCTCAAGAGTTTCGAGGGCGCTGGGTCGCGCTCGACGCGGTTCGCTACGACGAGGTCACCTCGCGTCCAACCGAGGGCTGCGTGGTCGACGCAGACGATGATCTAGGCGAGCTGTGCACTCGCGTGCGCATAAGCGATCGGCATGGCTGCGCGATCTTGTTTTGCGATGAAGACAGCAGCCGAAATAGCAAGCCCAGCCGTCGCGCAAGAATCTCGTCCAACTGAGTCTCGCGTTCACCGCACCGACGTGCAGCGCTGTGAGCCACAGGGGAGCGCGTGTGCATTGACTCTCTTCAAGAGGCGACACACTAGCGGGGGCTGTCGCGCACCGTGGTTTGTGTCGTCGCGGCGGAGAGCAGGTTGGCCGTGGGATCGTTTGAGCACAAGTTTCCAAGGACGCCGCACCTCCATGGCTCAGGGGCCACGCGGGATGACCGCGTGCTCAGCCAGCGAGACACCCTCGCGTTGCTCTCGCAGCCGCTCTTGATCGAAGAGAAGATCGACGGCAGCAACGTGGGGATTTCGTTTGACGAAGACGGCGCACTTCGTCTGCAAAATCGCGGACATTTTCTCTCTATGGGCGAGCACGAACAGTACGGTCCGCTGTGGCCCTTTGTGTACGAGCGACGCGAAGTACTCTTCGAACTCTTAGGTCCCGACCGTGTGCTCTTTGGTGAATGGTGCTTTGCGAGGCACTCGTGTGCGTACGACGCGCTCCCAGCGTACTTGCTGGTCTTTGATCTCTACGACAAGCGCGACAAGAGCTTCGCCGATCGCGCCACCGTCGATCGGGTGTGCGCGCAGGCAGACTGCGCCACCGTGCCGATCCTCGGGCGAGGCGTGGTGCTCAGGACGCTCGATGCGCTTGAGCGAATGGTGGGTCGCTCGAGGTTTGGACCAGAGCGCGCTGAGGGGGCCTACCTTCGGCTTGAGTCCGACGGCCAAGTGAAGACCCGCTGCAAGTGGGTTCGTCCCGATTTTACTGCCGGGATCACCGAACATTGGAAGCGTCGTTCGCTTGAGAAAAACCAGCTGTTTCGTGAGTTATCGCCATGACCGCTCTCCTCGCACGCATAGACACCAAGAGCCCTCGCGGGAGACTGGCCGACGATGTCGCAGCGGGTGTTTGTGTCTCGCTGAGAGACCATCCGTTGCGGTCCTCGTGGCCAGAGCTTGCTGCGCTCGAGGCCACGCCCCAAGACCCAGGGTGGCACGCCGAGGGCGACGTTCTGATTCACACCGAGATGGTGCTGCGCGCGTTTGCAGAGCAAGACGCTGCGTCGCTGCCCAGCGAACACGCACGCCGAATCGTCCGCACCGCCTGCTTTCTTCACGACATCGCGAAGCCGCAGACGACGATCTTCGACGCAGAGTTAAACCGAGTGATCGCTCCGCGGCATGAGCGACTGGGTGAAATCGCTGTTCGCAACGCGCTGCATGGTGCGGCTTGGTCACCCTCCGATCGACGACTGATCAGCGTGTTGGTCGGGACGCATCACCTCGTCAAGCGCGTCGTGAAAGCTGCCGATCGGGAGGGCGCCGGGGCCGCATTGGATCTGCTCGCCAGCCGTGTAGACACTCGGATGCTCTGGGCGCTTGAGCTCGCGGATATGCAAGGCCGTCGATGCGAAGACCAGCAAGGGCAGCTCGACATCGTGGGGCTGTTTCGGATGCTGTGCGAAGAGCGCGGTGTGTTTGGGCAAGCGCCATCGCCGTGGATCACTGAGGCCGACGCTGCGGGCGTGTCGTTTGTGAGCGAGCGCGCAAGACGCTACGCACTCGACGAGGCGCACCGGCGACGGCTGTCGGGCGAATTGCGAGACGAGTGGCAGGCGCGCGCGTTGGTACACGAGCTTGCGCAGCGTGAGCCCGCAGAGGTGATCCTCACGGTGGGCGTCTCCGGATCTGGAAAGAGCGCTCAAATCGCAGGTCTTGATGGGTCCTGGCAGCGAATTTCTTCGGACGATGTCCGGCGCGAGTTGTTTGGTCACGAGACCACCCAGGGCAACCCGACCGAGGTTCACGCGCGATGCCGCGCGAAGCTCCGTGAGGTCCTGAGGCGCAGTGGTCGCGCGGTGATGGACGCGACGCACCTACTTCGCGACCAGCGCGCGACGGTCTTGGCGCTCTGTCACCAGTACGGCGCGCATGTGACGCACTGGGTCTTCGATGTTGATCCCGAAGAGACACGACGACGAAACCAGTCGCGAGAGCGGCGCGTCCCTGACGAGGTGATCGGCCGACAGCTCGGGCGGTTTGAGTGGCCAGGTCCCGAAGAGGCGCACGCGATTCGCGTCTTCGAGACACAGGACAGCGCGCCTAGGGGTGCTGCGCCGCTGTGACAGATTCGCTGTGAAATTGCCGCTGATTGTGCGCAAAGGCGATCGTGAAGTTCGTCGCTGTGGACGGGATCAGCACCTCGATCGTGTGCTCTCCTGAGCGGGCGGGGAGGTAGAGCGACGCGCCGTTGTACTCGGCCGCTGCTCGCGCGGTAGCGAGACCAAACTCTGCAGAAAACCTGGCGCTTTCGTTCACGCCTGCCGCTGTCACCACGACGCGCCACGCGCCGTCGAGCCTGCGATACGCGCGGGGTGCAGCGCCTCTTCGATACCGCACGCGGCCGTCCTCGGTGATGCCGTCGAAGGGGCGCTCGCTCTCGACGATTGCGGGAGTCTGCGTGACAAATCCCAGCTCGCTTTGATAGCGAAGTGTAAACAACACGTGCCCCGCGTCGAGTCGTCTAGCGCGAACCGAGCGCCACGACGGAGCGCTGAGCGAAGGCTCGGGCCGCCCCAGGGTGTCCACGTGAAGCATGCTGTCGTGGGGACAAGGCGCGCGTTGCGATCGGTCGGCGCGCGTAGAGCACGCGCCACACGCGCAGCCATCGCACACTGGGAGATCCGCGTCGTCGGCGCGTCCTTCGCGGTGCCGGAGCCACTGATCGAAGCTCTCGGGTTCGGATTGCGCTTGTTGATCCCGTGCGAATTCACTAGCCAAAGCAACGCCCACGTACCGCAAGTGCCAGGGCTCGTGTTCGTAGCCTGTGCGTGGATCGAGGGCTCCGGCCCAGCCGTCTTTGGCTTCGCACGCGGCCCTCGGAGACACCGCGTCGGGGTGCAAGGGATAGGCGATGACAAAGCCATGATCTTGGCTGTGCGCTGCGAGCCAACGTCCTCCGGTCGCGCAGCCAAAGCCTGGACGCATGGGGGATCCGTGAGAGTTCCACGCGCGGGTAAACACGTCCAGGGTGGTCCCGAGCTGATGCTGGCTGTGTCCAGCCAGAGCCGATTGGCGCGTAGCTCGGCAAAAACCCTGCGCGCTGTCGCCATTGTAAGCCCAACGCGCGAAGACCTGACACTGCACTTGATAGCTTCGAAAGGCCGAGTGAACGACACCCTCGTGGCCATCCGTTCGCATCGCTCGAAACATCTCGGACAGGTGCTCGGCCGCTTCGCTGCGCAGGCACTGTCCTTCGGGAGGCTCGCAGTGCGCGGCATCGCTGGGACGTCTCGTGCGCAGATCGACGAGGTCGTCCGGGGCAAATTCGCTCGTCATCGCGTGGGCTGCGCCGCGAGAGACTAGCGCGTCGAGGCGATCGCCCGCGACCGTCGCCGTGAGCACATCCGTCGCAGCCAAAAAATGCCCGTGGAGGTCGGCGCGCAACAGGCTGGTGCACGAACGCGCCCGGCTGAGCGTGACGGCCTCGCGCGTTGGCCGGGAAGTGCCCGTAGCGGGCCTCTGGAGGCTCTCTGGCGCTCTGACTGGCTCCGCCAGGGCACCTGACGAAGGGGGCGCTCGTCGGGGCGCTGGGGAGCTTCTGTGGGGCTCGTCGGATGCGGTCGCAAGCGAGCGCGGCGGCGTCTCTGAGACCGAGCGCTGGGCTGAGAGCGACAGGAGCGCGAGCGAGAGGGCGGCCAACAGGGCGGCGCGGTGCTTTGGCATGGTGCGGCTCACAGGGCTGACGTCCAGCACGTGGCTACAACGTTGCGCGTGGCGATGTCCAGAAAGCCGCAGCGCCCCCTCGCTGAATGGTGATTCAGTCACGCGAGGGCGATGCTAGGGTTTGCTCACGATGAACCCAGTGTTGAGCGATCTCGTGGCGTTGTTGGCGCTTGAGCGACTGGACCGCGATCGGTTTCGTGGTCGGAGTCAGAACCTAGGCTGGGGCGCGATTTTTGGAGGCCAGGTCCTCGGCCAAGCGCTCAGCGCCGCGACGCAGACGGTCGAGAGCGCGCGGGTTGTGCACTCGCTTCATGGCTATTTCTTGCGCTCAGGCGAGCTTGATCGTCCGATTTTGTACGACGTAGACCGGCTACGTGATGGCAAGAGCTTCTCGACTCGGCGGGTGACGGCGATCCAGGATGGGACGGCGATCTTTTGCCTCGATGCGAGCTTTCAGCGGGATGAGCTTGGGTTTGAGCATCAGGACGTGATGCCCGAGGTGCCCTCGCCAGAGACGCTGCGCTCGGAGCGCGAGCTGGCCATGGCCGTCGCCGATCGGTTGCCCGAGGTCTTGCGGGCGATGGCGACAGCCGAGCGACCCATTGAAATCCGGCCGGTGGAGCCACGCAATCCGTTGCGACCCAAGGCCCTGCCAGCGCTTAGACATCTCTGGTACCGCGCGATTGATCGACTCAGTGACGACGCGGCCTTGCACAGCTATTTGCTCGCGTATGCCTCGGATTTTTCGTTTCTTGGGACGGCGATGGATCCCCACGGAGTGAGCTGGCTCACGCCCGGGATGCAGGTCACTTCGCTGGACCATGCGATGTGGTTTCACCGGCCATTTCGCATGGACGAGTGGCTTCTCTATGTCGTGGACAGCGCGAGCGCATCGGGTGGGCGCGGCCTCGTCCGAGGGCGGTTCTTTGATCGCGAGGGGCGCTTGGTCGCGAGCTGTGTGCAAGAGGGGCTGATTCGTCAGCGCGCTACGTAGACTCGCGGGTCAGTGCAGGGTCGCGGGGCGGTGCTTTGCGAGGGTCATTTTCTCGGTGATTCGCGCGCGATCGTCTGCGTCGGGGCTCGCCAGTAGGTATTGCTCAAGGTCGTTGTGTGCGGACGCGGTGGCGCCCAGCGCGAGGGCTCGGAGACCGCGGTCGCGCAGGTGTTCGGCGCGCCCTGTGAGCTCGTAGAGCTGGTCGGCGGTGATCATCGCGTGGGCGTGCTCGCCACGTCCTGCGTAGATTCCGTCGAGGTTCGAGAGCATCCGTGTCGCGAGCATGGAAGTGCTCACGGTCTGCAAAAATGCAGGCTGAACGCGTTGTGTGGTCCCCGTTGTTCGGCGCAAGAGCCGCTCAAGCGCGGCGTCGTCGAGCACCGCCCCACGAAAGAATGGGTCTACGAGGACGCCCTCGTCGCCACCTAAGCGCACCAGAAAATGACCAGGAAATCCCACGCCCTTCACGTCCAATTCGAGGCGATCTCCGAGGGCAATCCAGAGCACGCCAAGCGTGATGGGGATGCCCATCCGGCGTGCGATCACCTGAGAGATCAGGCTGTTGCGGGGGTCATAGTATTGGCTCTCGTTGCCCCGAAATCCGAGGGTGGTGTAGAGGTGATTCGACAGCAAAAATGCTTGTCGTCGTGGATCTGTCAGCGCTCGCATTCGGGGCCGCAATGGCTCGGCGATGGCGTCGAGCTCGGCGCGCAAGGTCGCCTCGTCGAGCTGTGGGGACAGACAGGCTTCAACCGCGCACGCGACGGCCTCTGCGCGTGCGAACGGGTCTGCGAGGAGCTCTGCGAGACGTGAGGGCATGCGCGACGGTGCGCGAAAGCACCCCGTATGTCTCGGGAGAAACGACAACGTCCCCGTAGCGCGACGCGGAGTCAGGCCAGGGGACGTTTCAAGAGGACCCACGGGACCTCGCGTAGCGCGAGGAGCCCTATCGGATCAGCCGCGGGGAGCGCCGGCTTCTGCGGGGGCGGTGTAGCCGCAGGTGCCAACACCGCGCGCCGCTGCAGGGGCCGCAGCGACGGTCGCGCGCACGGTCTCGAAGCGGAGTCCGACGCCGATGTTGCCAAAGCGGGGGGGCATGGACATGCGGTCCGAGCAGACACCAGCCATGCTGCCGGGGGTTGGGATGGGCTCTTCGATGTCGACGAATCCGCCGATGAGGCTGGTGACCTGCATCGAGAACTCAGGTGCGAGACGCTGAACGACGGTGAGCAGCTGGCTGCCGTTGAACATTCCGCCGAGGTTGCCACCTGTGCCGCGATCCTCGGTGATGTTGAGGCGGAGCTGCGCGTTGGTGAGTGTGAGCATGATGCGTGCGCCCATGATCTCGGGCAGCGGGAGCGGAAACTGTCCCGGACGCGAGATCACCAAGCGGCCTGCGACGATGCGGCCTTCGAACGCGGGGATCGTGGGCATCTCGATGTTGCCACCGGTCACTGCGTCTGCAGCGATGGCGTACTCGCGGCCTGAGGTGACTGCGTTGCAGCCGTCCGAGAAGGTCGGGTAGGCGTTGTAGACCTTGACCATCACGGCGTCGTCGTTCTCGAGGTTGTTCACCCCAGTGACGCGAATGACGAGCGAGATTTTGTTGGTGGTGAACTGCTCACGGATGAGCGGGCGGACGCCCATGGGGAACTGCGCCGACGCAGCAGCTTCGATCGCGTCTGCGACCGCGGGGAGCTGGTTGTCGACGCCGCCGCGACAGCCTGCGCCCGGCGCGCATCCGGCGGTTGCACAGCGGCCATCTGCGCCGACCATGGCGGTGGGACAGTTCTGGTCGCGGTCGAGCATCGAGGGGTTGTCGGGCTTGCCGCACGAGCGTGGGGTGGTGCCGTCTTCGTCGGTGAAGAGACCGTCGAGGTTAAAGCCGGCGATCGCGGTGTTTGAGTCCGCGGGGGTCGGGTCCACATCGAGGGTCGAGATGACGTAGGTCAGGGTCCGCTCGGTTCCGCCACCGGCTTCGGACGAAGCGTCGGCGCCACCTGCCTCGGTCGACGCGTCGGGCGTCACTACGGGGCCACAGCCTGCGAGCGCGATGAGGGTCGAGATGGATGCGGCGGTGAGAAAGCGTGAAGTTGAGATAGTCATGAGGATTTTGAGTGCTCCTTAGCAGCGTTGCAGTGGCAGTCGAAGGTCAGGTGAGTGAGCGACGAGCTGACGCCGCCGCGAGATTGGGGTTGGTACCATCCGATGCCAAATCGCTCAAGCAGAGAGCTAAATTCTCATGCAATCGCGACACTGATGTCATTGCCGCATTGCAGCGAAGCGCGCGCATGGGCGCTGTGTAGCTTTCGTGCGCGGGTCGCCCTGGGTGTGCTAGCCGCGATGCACCATGGCGGATTTTGCGCATCTACACGTGCACTCTCAGTACTCGATGCTCGACGGCGCGATCCGTGTAAAAGACCTCGTAAAACGCACCAAGGCCCTCGGAATGAAGGCGGTCGCCCTCACCGATCACGGCAACATGCACGGGGCGATTGACTTCTACAAGCAAGCGAAAGACGCAGGCGTCAAGCCGCTCATCGGCTGCGAATTGGGCTTTGTTTTTCCGGGGCAAGAGAAGAAGCATGACCCCAAGGGTCTCGAGCGTACGCCGGCGCATCACATGGTGCTCATCGCGCGCAACATGGCGGGCTACAAGAACCTGATTGGCTTAGTGAGCCGCGCGTGGATTGACACTCCGCAGCACCTTGAGCCGCGGGTGACACTCGAAGACCTTGAGCGCCACCGCGACGGGATTATCGTGCTCAGCGGCTGCCTTGGGGGGTTGGTGCCGCAGGCTGTGCTTCAGTACTCGCCGAAGGCGGGCGTCGAGCTGCTGGGGCGCCTGCGCGATGTCGTCGAGAAAGACATGCTCTTTATCGAGCTGCAAGATCACGGGCTCTACGAGCAGCCCTTGGTCAACGAGGTGCTTCTCGGGGCCGCGCGAGACATGGGGCTACCCTTCGTCGCGACCAATGATTGTCACTATCTTGAGCGTGGGGACGCGGTCGCGACCAAGCTCCTCGGGTGCATCGCGAAGGGCATCACGCTGGATGATTACAACCGCAATGATCATGGCTCGACGGAGATGTTTCTCAAGAGCCCTGAGGAGATGGCAGAGGTCTTCAAAGATCTCCCCGAGGCGGTGACCAACACGATGGCGGTGCTTGAGCGAATCGAGCATGTCGACCCTACGCACAAGCCCATGTTGCCTAACTTTCGTGACGAAGCAGGCAACGTAGTCGCGAACATCGACGCGCACTTTGCGATGCTCGCGGGCGAGGGACTTGATAAGCGATTTGAGACCTTCGCGAAAATCGGCAAGAAGGTCGACCATGCGGCGTATCGCGCGAGGCTCGACGTCGAAGTAGGTGTGATCAACAAGATGGGGTTTCCGGGGTACTTCTTGATCGTTCAGGACTTTATCAATTGGTCCAAAGCGAACGGGATCCCCGTGGGGCCAGGTCGAGGGTCCGGTGCCGGCTCGATCGTGGCGTATTCGTTGGGGATTACGGACATCGATCCCATCCCGTACAACCTGCTCTTTGAGCGGTTCTTGAACCCAGAGCGCGTGTCCATGCCGGACTTCGACGTGGATTTTTGCATGCTCAAACGCGAAAAGTCCATTGAGTATGTTCGGCAGAAATACGGGCGTGACTCTGTGGGCCAGATCGCGACGTTTCAGCTCTTGAAGAGCAAGAGCGTCGTGCGAGACGTCGGGCGCTCGTTGGGCATGCCCTTTAGCGAAGTCGACGCCGTCGCGAAGCTTATCCCCGAGCCCGTGCAGGGCAAGAATGTCTCGATTGACGAGGCGATCGCCCAGGAGCCCAGGCTCAAGGCGATGTACGACGAGGGGGGCGCGACCGCAGAGCTCTTGGATCACGCCCGGAAGATCGAGAACATGAATCGTCACGCGGGGATGCACGCCGCTGGGATCGTGATCTCGGAGGGCCCGCTGTGGGAGACGGTTCCGGTCTTCAAGGGGTCTTCGGGCGAGCTTGTGACGCAGTATGCGAAGGAAGAAGTTGAATACGCCGGCTTGGTGAAATTCGACTTCTTAGGTCTCACGACGCTCACCGTGTTGGATATCGCGGTCACGTTAGTCAATAAGCGCCCTGATCTCAAGTTGTCAAAGGCGGTCTTTGATCACACGACGCTTCCGGTGGACGTAAAGGACGTGCCGGACAACGACCCGGACCTCAAGCGCAAGGTAGCAGAGACCTACGAATTGCTGCAATCTGGCGAGACTACGGGGGTCTTTCAGCTTGAGTCCACGGGGATGCAGAAGCTCTTCAAGGACCTCCGTCCGAAGCGCTTTGAAGACATCGTCGCCGCGGTCGCGCTCTATCGCCCCGGCCCGCTTGGGACTGGAATGGTTGAGGACTTTGTCAATCGCGTTAACGGGCGTGCGAAGACCGAGTATCCGCATCCGGACCTCGAAGAGATTCTGTCGGATACGTATGGCGTTATCACTTACCAAGAGCAAGTGATGATGATCGCGCGAAAAATGGGGGGTTATTCGCTGGGCGGTGCGGACATGTTGCGCCGCGCGATGGGCAAGAAAAAGCCTGAAGAGATGCAGAAGCAAAAGAGCACCTTTGTCGAGGGTGCTCTGAAGAACGGATATGACGAAGAGACCGCGACACGGATCTTCGATTTGCTCGAGTACTTTGCAGGGTATGGCTTTAACAAATCACACAGCGCGGCCTATGCGTTGATTACCTATCACACGGCATTTCTGAAGGCTCACTACCCTGCGGAGTTTTGCTGTGGGACGCTCACCAGTGATCTCGGAAAGATCGACAAGATCGTCGGGACGATCGCCGAGGCGCGCGCGCTGGGCATCGACGTATTGCCGCCGGACGTAAACGAATCTGAGCGCGAATTTGCTGTGATTTACGACGCTAAACCGCGCGCATCGGGGCGCAGAGCGAAGACGCGCGGGGAGCGTGATCCGTGGCGCCCGCGCATTCGAATTGGGCTCGGCGGAGTGCGTGGCGTGGGGGATGGCGCGGTCGAGGCGATCTTAGAGGCGCGTCAGAGCGGCGGGAACTTCGAAGACATTTTTGACTTTTGTGCGCGCGCAGACATGCGTCGGGTAAACAAGTCTGTGGTTGAGGCGCTCGTGCAGAGTGGCGCGTTTGATGAGAGTCTGAATCGTGTGGGCGCGACGCGAGCGCAGGCGTATGCGACCATCGATGGAGCGATTGAGCGCGGAAAAGGTGCGGCTCGAGAGAGATCATCTGGGCAGATGGGGCTCTTTGCGGTGACAGAAATTATCGCCCCGAGCGCGGGCTATCCAGAGCTGAGTCCGAAAGAATGTTGGGATAGCGCAGAGCAGCTCAAGCGTGAGCGATCGTATCTCGGATTCTATCTCTCAGGGCATCCCTTGGATCGCTATGCGGAAGAAGCCAAGCGGTTTGCGAATGCCAACATTGCGGACCTGCTGACGCGTCGCAACGGAGACGAGGTCACGCTTGTGGGGGTGCTCGAAGGCTACCGCGAGCGACCGCTCAAGACAGGCGGGCGCATGGCGTTTTTTATGCTTGAGGACAAGACGGGCCGCACGGAGGTGGTGGTGCGCGCTCGGACGCTCGCGGAGATCACGACGAAGCTCTCGCTTGAGCCCGGACAGACGATCGAGACGGCGCTGTTTAGACCCGGCGAGATCGTCGTTGTATCAGGCAAAGTGCAGGTAGAGCTCCGTCGTGACGAGAACGGTGAGATCGCAGACGATCAGGACGAGAGCGCCGCAGAGCGCAAGGTGTCACTGAACGAGGCCAACCCTCTGAGTGCCGCGCTCTACAGCCGGACGCGGTGGATTAATCTCAATCTGAACGCGGAGCTGGCGTCTGAAGCGCGGCTGCGTTCGCTCAAGCTCGCGCTCGAAGAAAACAAGGGTCGTTGCCCAGTCACTGCGATGCTTGAGCTGCCGGATGGGAGCAAGGTGACGCTGTTGCTTCCGCCGTCGTTGAAGGTCGATCCGGTGGAGGGCTTGCTCTCGCACATCGAGAAAATCTTCGGAAAAAAAGTCGTGGATCTTCGTTCGTAGCGTTTGCTCGCGTTCTCTCTCAGATTGCCTTCTGACGTGATTCTGTCTGTTGAATTGCGGGCGGAGATCGCAGGATGCGCTGTGCGATTTGCGGCGAATCGCGATGCTCATTGTGGGGCAGATGTGGGTGATTCGGTCTCGCGCGCAGCGACGTCTTGTGTGGGCGGGTGCTTAGGGCGTAGACAGTTCTGTCGCCTTCATGAGTTCCATCCGAACATGCACGGTGTGCAACAAATCTTTTGAGCCACGGCTTCGCTTTCAGGTCGAAGAGAGCGCTGGGCAGGTAAAGTATTTTTGCGCCCAAAAATGCCAACAAGCGGACATGCTCCGCGGTGAAACCGGGACCGGCGCGCGGTGTAGCGCCTGTGCGACTGCGTTTACGCCCGAGTACTCGTGGCAGGTGCGGGTCACCGACGGGGGACGTCAGTACTTTTGCACCCAGGGTTGTCGTCAGAAGACGCCTCAAGCGGTGGCCGGTGCGAGCTCGGGTCCCCAGGGGCCAAGGCGTATCGCGGTGTTTAATCACAAGGGCGGGACGGGCAAGACTACGACAGCCGTGAGCATCGCGGCGGGCTTGGCCGAGGCCGGCAAGCGGGTGCTCTTGGTGGACGTTGACCCCCAAGGAAACGTAGGCGTTTCGCTGGGAGTTCGCGGCGAACGCACGCTCTATCACGTGTTGGTTTTGGGCACCGATCCAAGAGAAGCGGCCATCCCGGTGCGCGATCGCCTGGACGTGTTGACCTCCAACGAGTCGCTCGCCGCGGCAGAGCTCTATCTGGCAGGTCGACCTCACCGCGACCGAGTGCTTCGCGAGCGCATGTTGGGCGCAGACGCGTACGACTTCGTGGTGCTGGACTGCTCCCCTTCGCTGTCGTTGCTCAACCAAAATGCGCTTGTTTATGCGGACAACGTGATCGTCCCGGTCTCGTGTGACTACCTGTCCCTGGTCGGGGTCAAGCAGGTCATCAAGACCCTGCGGGATGTGTACGAGCATCTGAAGCACCCGGTGCAAATCCTGGGCGTTATCCCGACGATGTACGACGCGCGACACAAGATCGCGCGTGAGGTGATCGAGACACTTCAGCAGAAATTCGGCGACCTGTGTTTTCCGCCTGTGCGCGTGAACATTAAGCTCCGCGAGGCGCCCGCAGCCAGACAGAGCATCTTCGAGTATGCGAGCGATTCTGCAGGGGCAGAGGACTATCGGGCCGTTGTCGCGCGCGTGATCGCTTCGACCAAGCCGGTGAGCGACAAGAAGCGCCGGACGCCGTCGACGCCCGTGCGAGGCATTCGGGTGACCGAGTCTACGCCTGCGCGTGGTGTCACGAGCTCGATCCAGCAGGCCGTCGACGAGACCCCACCGGAGGTCCGATAGATCATGGCTTCGAAGGGCTCAGCCAAGGACTCGCGGGTCGCTGAGAGTTCGCCCTCGCGCGGAGCTCCTAAAGCGGGCACGTCCGAGCGTTTGTCCAGGCAGGGCGAGCGCTTGCCCGCGGTCGGGATCGCTGGAGTCTTGGAGAGCGACGACGTGCGAGACATCCTGCGCGCGCAGTTCTTTGCGCCCGTAGACGACGACTTGTTGGACGAGGCAGAGGCGCCGCGCGACCCGCAGGGCGACCGCGAGAGCGGGCTGCTGCCGACAGCGCCGGTCCGAAAGCAGCCCGAGAGCAAGGGCGTTGCGTCGAAGAAGGCAGCGAAACCCGAGCACTACAAAGTGATCTGTATTTCGCTCTACAACGAGGACCTTGCGAGGCTCGACGCGCTCGTTGAATCGTTGAAATCGCGTGGATTTACCAAGGCGAATCGATCCGCAGTCCTCCGCGCGGCGATCGAGCAGTTTGAGCCACGCAAGGTGAAGCGCGGGCTGTAGCTGTTTACACCCTGGGCGCCAGTGGTATCCCGCCCCGATGGAGCGAGCGGATCAGCCGAGCGAGGTCACGTGCACGGTGAGTGCGGTGATGTTGTCGGGGCCGCCGTTTTCGTTCGCACGCGCGATGAGGCGGCTGCAGGCGGCGTTGTAATCGCCCTGGCTCTCTTCGATGACCTGCAAGATGTCTTCGTCGGTTACAGGGCCGCACAGGCCGTCTGAGCAGAGCATGAAGACGTCGCCGACGCGGGGTGCCTCAAGGCGTGTGTCGACCTTGACCGTGTCTTTCATTCCGAGTGCGCGAACGATCACGTTTTTATGTGGAAAATTAGTGATCTCTTCTTCAGAGAGCTTGCGCATTTTGAGGTAGTCGTTGAGCAACGAGTGGTCTTCGGTCATCTGCTCGATTTGGCCATCACGGATTCGGTAGACCCGCGAGTCACCGACGTGGGCGAGGTACATGCCTTCGCGCGTACCGATCATCGCGACCATCGTCGTGCCCATGCCTCGGTACTTTGAGTCTCGCTGAGCGCTCTCGAAGATCCGAAGATTTGCTAGCTTAATTGAGGTAATAAGCCGGTTTTCTTCGTAGCCACGATGTTTGTCCATCTTGTAGGGCCACGTCGCGTCGGGGTCTTTGGAGGTGGCGTCAAAGAACTCGCGCATGGAGTCCACGGCCATCTTGGACGCGACCTCCCCCGAAGCGTGACCTCCCATGCCGTCCGCCACGATGCAGAGGTTTTGCTCGGCAAAAATCGCAAACGAATCTTCGTTGTGCGTTCGCTTCATGCCGACGTTGGTCTCGCCTGCAAACTCGAGTCGCACAGGACTGTTGGACACTGCGATCACCTTCTGTGGCTTGGGCACCGAGAGCTTTCATGCTCTCGAACGTTCGATGGGTAAGAGGTTGGTGGTTTATCACCGACTTCGTTTCGAGAATCTACCCGAAACACGGGGCATCACGTCAACCAACGCGTGAACTCGCGACAGCTTCTTCGAGTTTTCTTTTTAGAACGGCGAGCTCTACGGGGCCCACGCCGGCGTGCACCAGGCTGAGCGAGAGCGCTCGGAGGGGCGCGTGGCCGTGGTGAAGCCCTCGCGCGACGAAGCGTTGGGTCGCCTCGGCCGCACCGGCGCTCCACGCGGAGTCACCTCGTGGGACGAGCAGGTCCCATTCGATCCAGGACACGCGCGCGCGCCCGTCGCGGCCGCCCGAGGCCGCCACACGACCACAGGGTGTCATCGAGACGTCGTGGACGAAGGTCTCGTGGCCTCCGAGCAAAAACGGTTTGTTTTCACGGAGATCCCAGACGATGACTTGTCCGGTCGCGTCCACTGCGGTGAGCACGGTGCCATCTTGCGACACGGCGACGCCGGTGACCGCCGCGCGGTGAGTGACATCGGTGCGTGTGTTGTCTTTGAGGTTCCAGACGCTCGCACGCCCGTCGCGAAATCCCGCGCAGCCAAATCGGGCGTCGGTTGTACAGACCACATCGAGCGCGAAGGCGCTGTCGGGGAGGTACCCCTCGGAGCTCTGGGTGTCGAGGTTGTAGAGCTCAACGGGACCGTCGCCGCAGGCCAAGAGAAGCCTGCGGGTGTCGCCCACAAAAGCTGCTCGTCGCGCACCGGGTCGGGCGATCCGGTGGACGCTCTTGTCCATCCCGTGCACCGCGAATCCGTCGACGTGAATGAGCACAACGCGCGAGCCACTGGGCGAGGTCGCGAGTCGCTCGACGTTGCATTCGAGCTGTTGTTTTGCTAGTCGACTTGAGGTGATGGCTTCGTGCCACGAGAGCGTCTTGCCGCTCGCTACGACGATCACGCCGCTGGCGGGGGCGACCTGAAACGTGTGCACTGGCTCGTGAAAGTTGAGCGTGTCGCGCTCGCGACCGGTGCGGCTGTCGAGCACATGGATGAGCTGGTCTCCGGTGGTCACGTAGAGGGTCTCGCCATCGGGCGAGAGCTCGATCGTGTGGGCGGCGCCGGCGAGCGTCGCGAAGCTTGCACCGGTCCACGCGCTTGTCAGTGGGCCGCGCTCACAAACGCGCGCCAGACGCCAAAACGCACGCTGAACGGGCTTTGAACGCGCGTAGCCGTCGACGCTCTGGGCTCTCGCGAGGGAGGCGATCGCAGAGGCCCAGTCTCGGCGGCGTACGCTGTCGCTGAGCTCGGTGAGCGAGGCTGCGACGGTGATGGCCTGCGACAGGGCGGCGAGGCTGTCGAGCGGACGCAGCAGAGGGATGGGCGATCGCACCAGCGTGTGCGCAAGTGAGTGTCGCTCGACGGATTCTTCGTTGGCCACGAGGTAGCTCGGGGCGTCGTCCTGTGCGGTCAGTGCGAGGGGAAACACTGCGCGTGTTCGGGTGTTCGCGGCTCGAAACGACCGCAGGCAGCGTGCGTCGGAGATGGACCACAGGCGTAGGGTTCCGTCTGACGCGATGGACGCGCAGCGGTGCGAGCTCGCGACGAACGCGAGGTGTACCGAGGGGAGTGGGTCACGCAGTGTTGCCACCGTCGCGCCGTCGGAAGCGCGCGCGGCCACGATGAGCCCTCGGGCGCGGCGCTCGTCGAGGCCACCCAAGAGCACATGGCTCCCATCGCTAGACCACGCAGCGCACTGTGGCTCGTGTGGGGTCGCTTTGCTCCACCGTCGCGCGCCGCTGCGCATGTCGACGCACGAAAATTCGGCGCGATCGTGGACCAAGACGCTCTGATCGGCGGGCGAAATCGCAATGAAATCCGCGCGGGTGCCGATGCTCACCGAGCGCTGCGACCCCGTCGCGAGGTCAAACCAGACGAGCTCAGTGCCGAGCGCAAGCACGACCGCATGGCCACGTCGATCAAACGCGGCGGCGTGCGCTGCGAAGCTGATGTCGGTCTTTTGTGTGTGAACGTTGGTCGAATGTTCGCCGAGGTCGACCGCATAGAGCGCGCGCTCGGTGGCTGCTAAGACCCGCACGCCCTTGTCTTGCGCCAAGACACAGAGGGCCAAAATGGGTGACTGAAACGGCACCGTTGCGCGCTGTCGGTGTTCACGCGAGATGCGGGCGATCGTGAGCTCGTGGCCCGCGGTGTCGAGCGCGCGGACGGTGGCTAACCACGTGCAGTGGGGATCGGCTGCGAGCAACAGCGGTGGCCCATCGAGCTTCGCGACGGGTTCGATTCGCGGGTTATCTCGCAGGGATTGTGACAAGCGTGCGACCGCGTTGACGGCCTCGCGCGAGTCGCCACCGAGGCCGCTCGCGAGGCGAAGCTGTTGCAATGCGGCTGCGCGGTCGCCGCGTTCGGCGTGAAGCGACGCGAGGAGCAGCGAGCCTTCCCACGCGGTCTCGCGGATGGAGCGGGCCTCGGTGACCACGCGGAGGGCTTCGTCGTCGGTGCACTGGCCCTCGCGCCACTGAAGTAGCTGCGTTGCGTAGGTGCTGTGCAGGTGCGCGGGGTCTTGCGTAAGTGCCTCGCGCAAGAGCGCCTTGGCTTGTTGAAGGTCGCCAAGATCGAGCTGCGAAATCGCACGATTGTAGAGCGAGTCAGCGGGCGCCATGCGCACGTTGCCGAGGTCTCGCGGGGCTTCGTGAAACAGCGTGTGGTAGAGCGTCGCGAGCTCATCGGCGACGATGCGCATCGTGGCGGGGCGGAGGCTCTGGCGTGGGGCGAGACATCGCTCAAGCAGCGCGCCGAGCTGGGCGGGAATCGCCGGAATGTGTGGCTTGAAGCTCCCCTGCGCGAGCAGCTCGGTGAGGGCATCGGGGGCCTGCGCGCCCGTCGCCCAGGTGCGCTTGGCCATGAACATTTCGAGCACCGTGACGGCCCATGAATAGCAGTCCGTTCGCCGGGTAATCGCGACGTTTTCACCGCGCGAAGCGGCGAGCTGTTCGGGTGACGCGTAGACCGGTGTCATCCCGGCGAAGCCCACGATCAGGGTCCCGTCGATCGTCGGGCGAGGTCCCAATGATTTGGCTGTTCGCGCTGCGCGGGCCAGGCCGAAATCGGTGACCTTGGCGGTGCCGTCTTGCATCAGCAAGATGTTGGCCGGCTTGAGATCTTGGTGGACCAGTCCGCGTTCGTGCGCGTGGTCGAGGCCGCGCGCGCTCTGCAGAGCGATCTGGATCATGCGAGCGAGCGGCTGAGGCTCTTTGTAAAGCGAGCCAGAATAAATGGCCTGGTGGAGAGAACCTCCGTCCACGAGCTCTGCGAAGATCCAGGGATTTCCCTCGCGAAGTCGAGCATAATAGCAGGTGACTACGAAGGGATGGAGGCCAATCGAGCTCCAGAGATTGGCCTCGGCGACGATCGCTCTGCGCGTCTGTGCGTCAAGCTCGACCGCGCGCGGCACTTTCACCGCGAGGTCAATTCCCCATCCTCGGTGATGGACACGGTGGACCACGCCCATTCCGCCTTCGCCCAAAATTCCGCGCGACTCGTAGAGGTCCCAATCGTCTGGGACATCGAGCTGCATCGACGCGCGCTTGGTCACGGGAGACGGGACGGGCGCGGGGGTCTCTTGCGCTCTCTGGGGCTTCGCTGTGGGCAGCTCGTCTCGGCGCATTTTTCGGGCGGCCTCGACGATCCCTGGTGACTCACGATCGATTTCGACGAGCAAATCATGCAGCGATCGCAGCTCTCTCTGGATCTGCGACGACTCAACCTCGCGGCGCTCGAGCTCGGTCCGTAGCGGTGGGTGTTCCGAGGCGGTTCGAGGGTCCGCGAGCGCGCTGGCCAAGACACCGATGCGTTGCTTGAGCGCGATCCCCTGCTGCGTGATGAGCGCGGTGCGATCGATGATCGCGAGGGCGCGGTGGATCGAGGGTGAGTCATGGTGAGCGCTCATCGTGTCCTGTCGCGACAATACGCGCGGATCGGCTACTCGACGAGGTTATCGCGTCGGTGTAGCCACATTTCGCTGCAGGAATGCCGCGATGGCGGTGTTGGTCAGGTCTCGCTGTTCGACCATGGGGAGGTGCCCAGCGCGCTCGATCAAGGCGAAGCGCCCGTGGGCGAGCTGGTCTGCGATGGCGTGTGACTCGGCGGGCAAGAACGTTCGGTCTTGTGCGCCGCTCAGGACCAGCGTCTCGGCGCGGACCTCGCGTGCGACCGAGAGGCTGTCCCACTGAGATAATTGCAGAAGAAAATGCTGATCAGCTTCGGCGCGATAGTGCACCGAGCGCATGAGCTCATCGACGGAGGCGCGCGTTGGCGTCTGCGCCCACCAGAGCGGGCCCAGCGCGTGGATAAGCTCACCGAGCCGCCGCGCGTCACGCAGGGTGCCCTGCGGCGTAGAGAGCGAGGCGATGATCTGCGCGCCGTCGCGGCCTAGGGCGCTCTGGGTTCGTGCAGACATCGCGCGGAGCTGAGCGCCATCTTTGATGGGCGCGATGAGCACCATGCGGCGGACGCGTTCGGGGTGGGTGCGCGCGAATTCCATGGCGATTGCCGCACCAAAATCGTGTGCGATCACATCGACCGGGCGATCGACCGATTGCGCACGGAGGAGGCTCTCGAGGTCTCCTGCGGCTGCAGAGATCGTGTAGCCCGATGCGTCAGGGGGCGCGTCGCTCTGACCATGTCCGCGCAGGTCTACGTAGACGAGCCGGACACCGCGGCGCGCGAGTGGGTCAAGCCCGACGCGTAGGTACGCGTGGTCAAGACCGGGTCCTCCGTGCAGAACCAGGCACGGGGGCGCTGTGCTCTGGCCGACTTCGACAACCCGCAGCGAAATTGCGCCGATGGACTGCCGCGAAGACTGCACCCTCAGCGCCAGATCGGGTGCATGTGTGGGTGCGCGGCAGGCGAGCAACAAGAGGGCGCAGGAGAGCCCAAAAAAGCGCGTGATCGGCGTGATGCGTGAGCGTGGGATGTGCATGGATTGCGGCCAGTGGACTGCGTGAGAGTGCGGGTCGCGGGGCACATTGCGCAATGATTTGCGCGAGCGTGGCCACGGTTGATCCAGAACAGATTTGGACGGGCGATGTTTGCTCAGTGTAAAGCGTGGCGTGCGCGTCGAAGCGTGCGCGAGCAAGCGAAGGGTTATGAGTACAGTCGACAGCGACCGCGAAGAATTTGCTCTTTTGGTGCGCGGGCTCGTGGGACACCTTGAGTGGGCGCGCCAGTGCGGCTCATTGCATTTTTCGCGCGAGCACGATGTCCCCGCGCCCTACGTGATGGAGCCCTGGCTGGATCCGCCGTTGGAGGGGCCTCGCGAGCCCCACAGCAGCCCTCCATCGCAGCGGCAGGAGGTACCTGCGGAGGAGCCCTTGCGGCCCGCAGACAGGGCCGTGGAGCCGCGTGTAAGCGATGCGAGCGTGGCATCGCCGCGAACGTTGACCGCGCCGGTGAGCGCGCAGACGCCGTCTACGAAGCCTGTGGTTGCGACGTCGGTGACCTTGCCGATCGAGGTGGTCTCGCCGATGTTCTTTGCGGAGCTCGAAGAGCGTCCAGAGCTTTTGGCGCCGGTGCTTTCTTCGGCGAACTTGTCGGCAGAGCAACGTGTGCGTGCGCTGAGTGTCTTGGCCGAAGAGGTGAGCGCGTGTCGCAAGTGTCAGCTGTGTGAGAGACGCAAACAAACGGTGTTTTCGCGTGGTGATTCTCAGGCAGAGTTGTTCTTCGTTGGCGAGGCGCCGGGCGCGGACGAGGACGAGCAGGGGGTCCCTTTTGTGGGCGCGGCGGGGCAGCTCTTGGACAAGATTTTGGCGGCGATGGGGATGAGCGATCGCGACGTGTACATCGCCAACGTGGCGAAGTGTCGTCCGCCAAACAATCGGGTTCCGTCGCTAGAAGAGAGCGCAGCGTGTGGTGCGTATCTTCACCGGCAGCTAGACATTGTGCGACCGAAGCTCGTGGTGGCCTTGGGAAAGGCCGCGGCTAACTTTCTCTTGGGAAGGTCGAGCCCGATGGATCAGCTGCGCGGAATCTGGCACGATTTACGGGGGATTCCGATGATGGTCACGTGGCATCCGTCGTATCTCTTGCGCAACCCGGACGCGAAGAAAGACACATGGCAAGACATGAAGGTCGTGCTTGGGCGCCTCGGCCGAGAGCCCGCGCCTACGACTCGAACGTAATCCCCGATGAAATTTGTATGGCAGACCCGAGCACACGATGACCGCTGAACCGCGCCCTGAGCATGACGAACTGGTGGGCTTTGGCGCCGACTCGCTGCGCACTTTTGAAGAGCGCACCGAGTCACTCGATGACGCCGAGAGTGGCCTGCTTGAGGAGCTCTTGGTGCTGGGTGATACGCAAGAAATTCTTGATGATTCGCTGGCAGATGACCTGCTCATGCCCGTCGATGAGCTGCTGGCTACCTCGGGTTCGTGGCTCGACACTGGGTCGACGGATGACCCCCTGCTGTCCGAGGATCCCGACGATCCGCTCTTGAGCACGCCCGAGGTCGCGTGGGTCGATGAGGGCGACGAAGACGCGCCTTGGATCCTCCCAGACTCTCCGCCGCTCGATCGCGGTGAAGACAGCGAGGGGCCTCACGAAGGCTCACACCAGGGCGCGCTCGCCGCGCTCAGTCTTCCTGCGTTTGAGCTCGCGAGCGCGCTGCCCACAGCGTTGCTAAGGCTGAGTGACCGCGACGGCGCGTTGTGGATGTCCAAGCGCCGGGATGCCTTCAAGACGGACGACGCTTTGATCGCTGGGCCGCGCGCACATGCTCGGATTGCGGCTGTGCGTGTCGACCAGGTCCTCGCGTTTGTGCTGCAGAGCGGCGAGGTGTTTGCGAGCTTTGACGGCGCCGAGAACGTCTCTGAGCAGCCGCTCTTGCGCGGCGTGACGGCGCTGTGTGCGTTGAGCCCAGAGGCTAGGATTTATGCAGCGATTTACGATCCTTGGCGCTGCGCAAGCACGCTCGTGTGCGTGCGCCCGGAGGGCACGTCTCGCGTGGCCGAGCTCGCGAGCGGCGAGGACGACGACGCGCTGGACACGATGGGTCCCGTCACTGCGTTGTGCTGGATGGATGGACCGCGCCCAACGCTGATCGTTCAGACCCGCGAAGGCTACTGGGCGGTTGAGCTCGTGGGCGCGGACTGAGGCACGTTGTCGAGCTGGCGATCCAGTCGGGCTCGAAAATACGCTAGCGAAACAAACCCTAGCGCGACACCAAACCACAGGGTCGAGAGGCGCGCGAGGAGCGTCGCGGCGGCAGCCGGTGCAGCGAGCACTGCGCCGAGGACCGAGAGCATGCTCCGCATGACGAGCTCGGTTCCGCCCAGGCCGCCGGGCAGCATGGCGAGGGCCCCCGCGATGGTTGCTGTGCTGTAGACAAACACCGCGAGCCCGAGCGAGACCGGCGAGCCCAACCCCCAGAGCAAAAGATAGAGCCCCATGCACTCAAGTCCCCACGCGAGGACCGAGACGCTCGTGGCGATGACCAACGCCGAGGGGCTCATCACGACCCGAAGCGCAAGGTGTGCATCGCGCAATCTCTTGGACATTTTCTGGCCGATCGCCCATCGCTCGATGATCGAAAACACCAGCTCTGCCGGTCGCTCAAGCACGACGAATGCCATCGCGATCGCCACCAACCCGAGCCCTGTCAGCGCGATCCATGCGTAGCCTCGAAAGCTGGTCGTCCCTGCTGCAACAAGGACCACGAGCGCCAACAGATCGCTCGCGCGATCGGCGATCACGATCGGGGCCGAGCGAGGTACAGGGGTGTTGTGTGCGCTCGCGAGGAGCGCGCTTCGAAAGACTTCCCCGGCCTTGCCTGGCGTGATGCTCATCGAGAAGCCCGCAATAAAAATGACGAGCGATTCACCAAGCGGAAGTGCTTTTCTAGCACCCGCGACTTCTGAGCCCTCTGCGTGCCGATGGATCCCCAGTTTGGCCAGGTAGTACTGCCATTTAGCGAACCGAAGGCCATAGTTGCAGAGCGAGAGAGCGAGGGCTGCTGCGAGTGTCCACCAGCGAAATCGCTGCAATACCGTGCGAAGCGCGCCGAGATCCGACGAGATCGCCATGGTCGCGTACACCAAGACGGCGAGGAGGGTGACCGAGACGAGCGTGCGCAATCGGTTGCGACGGACTGGCTGAGATTCGGGAGAATTTGCTGTGCTCACGACGATTTGTTGCGTGTTCGTGCGAACCGCCGGAGCGCCAACACCAGGACTCCCACGGCGACCAAGACGCTCGTCGCGAGCAAGAGGGTTGTAGACCGAGAGGCGTCGAGCGCGAGCCAGCCACGGCGAAGTGTGCCGGAGGGTGGCCGGAGGACCTCGACGCGTTGGGCTGCGAACAACAGCAGCGAGTGTCCAAACGAGGCTTGTTGGGGTGACATTGAGACTCGGGGAGCAACGTACTGGCACACGCGGTCTGCGTCGAGTGCGCTACAGTGCGCGCGAACCTATGTCCAAGAGCCGAACCGCGAGTGAAGCCGTCGACGCGGAGGACTTTCTCTACTACTTGTACCGAGGAAGTGAGGCCCTCGCCGAGGGACGCCTCGATGGCGCGCGTGAGTCACTAGAGCATGCCCTGCGCATGCAGCCACGCGACGCCGCTGCACAAGATTTGCTGGCGAAACTGTACTTTAAGCTCGGGGTCTATCCTCGGGCGATCGAGCTCTATCAAGAGATCATCCAGCAGTATCCCGACAGCTTGTCGCCGCGGATTAACATTGCGCTCGCGTATCTCAAGACCGCGCAGCTTCGTGACGCGGTGACGCACTTGCTGCCAGTGATCGAGCGGGACAGCGGTCATGTCCGCGCGTGGGGCTATTTGGGTCTGTGCTGGTCGCGGCTGGGCGAGCACGCCAAGGCACGTGAGGCGTTTGTTCGCGCGGGTCACGATGGCATGGCCAAGCGGATGGAAGAGGCCATGGAGGCCAAGTACGGCGGCGGCAATGTGTCCCCGACGACCATGGCACCGAGCGCTGAGAGAGTGCCTGAGGTTGAGTCCGACGAGTTTGACACGCACACGCTGGACCTGAGCGCGTTGCACGTCGCGGACGACACGATGGCTGCACCGGGGGGCTGGGTCTCGCGTGCCCCGGGAGAGGCGCTCGCGGTGGCCCTGGATCATCGCAAGAGCGTCGCGAGCTGGGCTGCGGAGTCTGCGTTTGTTCCGGGGGAGGGCGCGCTGACGCTCTCTGGGGCGACGCTGGTGGTCCGTGAGGGGTGCGCTGCGCGGAGAGTTCCGGGGGCTTTTGGCTGCGATTGGGAGCAAGGGCCTGCGGTGCGTCGACGGGATGGGGCTGCGATCGCGGGTGAGTTTGCGATGCATTGGGTTGCGGCCGGATGGTGTGCGCTTCCGTCACGTGAGGGCATGGCGCGGGTGCTCTTGCGCTTGCGCGACGAAGAGCTGTCGGTTCGTGAGTCCTGCGTGTTGGCGTTTGATGGTTCGCTGCATCTAGAGCACCAGCGTGTGGGCGAGTTGGCGATCGGGTGCTTTGTTGGTAGAGGGCTTGTTGTGTTGGAATTTGCAGGAAAATCGCAGGCAGTTCGTATTCAGTCTGGGAGCTTTCTTCGATGCGAGCCAGCGTCTGTCCTGGCATGGTCGGCCGCGGTCGAGCTCACCGAAGAAGCAGACTCAGGGCTCTTGCGCTGTGTCGGCGAGGGTTTTGTGGTCCTGAGCAGCGCTGCGACGCAGGATGGTGTTGGACGAGGAGCGGGCGCATGACGACCGAGAAGCCACAAACGGTTCGAAAACTCCCACGACTCAAGGTCCGTCGCCGCGCTTTCTGGAAGGACGCGGTGAACATCCCGAACGCGCTGACCATGGCGCGGATCGTAGCGATCCCACCGGTGCTCTACGTCGTCGCGATGGGCACACCATTGAGCGCGATGATCGCGGCGCACATGTGGGGGATTCTCTCGGTCACCGATTTTCTTGACGGGTATTTGGCTCGCAAAATGGGCGTCGAGAGTGTCGTCGGGAAGTTTCTCGATCCGCTCGCGGACAAGCTCTTTGTGATGGCGCTCTTGGTCTATCTCGTCCCGATGGGGCGCATCCCAGCGTGGATGGTGGTGGTCTTGCTTGCACGCGAGATCACCGTCACGGGGCTGCGTGCGATCGCGTCGTCCGAGGGCATCGTGATGGGCGCGCAGTCCGGCGGAAAATGGAAGACCGCGATCCAGATGCTGGGGATCATGTTCTTGATCATTCACTTTCCGTATCGCGCGATCCCTTTTTACGCGCAGCCGGTGAACTTTAACGTGGTGGGCCAGTGGCTCATGTTGCTGAGCGTTGTGCTCTCGCTCGCGAGCTTCGTCGAGTACGCAAAGCTATTCGCCGACGGCATCGAAGAGCGTGACCGCGCCGAGGCGTGAGCTCTCGAAATCACTGAGAATTTACTAGCAGAGCGCTTGCGACTCTGCGGGCGTGAGGGTCACGACGAACTCGGTTCCGCCACCTTCGCGGTCGCGGGCCTCGATGGTCCCGTCGTGTGCTTCGACAATCTGGCGCACGACCGCGAGCCCAAGGCCGGTGCCTTGTGAGCCTTTTTCACTGTAAAAATCCTCGAAAATTCGCTCTTTCGAGTCCCGCGCGATCCCAGGCCCTCGGTCTGCGACGTGCAGCGTAGGCCCGGCGACTTCGCTCTCTGCCCAGACCTCGACGCTACCGCCGGTGGTGGTCACTTGGAGCGCATTGCGCAGGAGGTTCCACAGGACCTGCTGTATCAAATTGCCATCGCAGAGTGCCCAAACGGGCTCGCGCTGCGGACGGGTGAGGACCGTGCTCCCATCGCTGGTCGCCATCCGCAGAAAGCTGTCGACGGCGGATCGAAGGTCGCGGCGGCTCAGCTCGGCGGCGCGTGGCCGCGAGAGGGTCAGCATGTCGCTCACGAGTCGATTGAGCCGCTGGGACTCTTTGAGAACCGTGCCCATGAGCTCGTAGTCCTCTGCGCTGAGGGCAGTGCTCTCTCGCACCAGCTCGACGCAGCCCGAGATCGCGCCCAACGGATTGCGGATCTCATGCGCGAGCCCCGCGGCGAGTCTGCCCAAGCCTGCGAGCCGTTCGTCGCGTTCGGCGCGCACCCGCGCGAGCTCGGCGTCGGTGCGATCTTCAATCACGACCAAGCGTCCTGACTTTCGGGCATCTCGCAAATCCATTGGCGAAATGCGAAAGTACAGGTGGCGCTTGTTTCCCTCGGTGCCGATGGTCGCTTCGCCGTGGGTCTCGTCGCTCTCGAGCTGTTCGGGCGTCAAAAACGGGAGACATTCGTGCGCGGATTTGCGTCGCAGGGCTTGCGCATCGAGACCGAGCAAGGTCGCGGCGACGGGGTTGATCCCGTCGATCCGTTGCTGTGGGTCGATGGTGATGAGCCCCACCGGGATCGCCTGCAAGATCTCATCGTGACGGGCCTCGAGCGTCGCCAGCGCGCCTCCTGCAGCGCGGAGACGCTCGGCGAGGGAGCTCCCAAGGGCAGCGATCAGCGGGATGGCGACGCCGTGCCCCACGAGGTGAATGGCCAGCTCGTCGCGTGTGAACTCTATCTTCGGCGCGTAGTGCGCGATCCAAGCGGGCCAATGATAGACGTACGAGAGCGTGACCAGCCCGTAGCTCATCGCGCTCGCGGCTGCGGTGACCCGCGCTTCTCGCGCTCCGAGGACGAGCGCGGCGCTCAACGCGGGGACGGCGACAAAGAACCCGAGCGGTGATCCGGGCCCGCCTGTGACAAACGCCACGGCGATCCACGCGCCCACATCGAACGCGATCTGGATGGTCGCGAGCCTGGCCAAGTCGCGACCGCGTGAGAGCCACGCTGCGTACGCGATGGACGCTGCATAAATCAACGCGATGGTGCCGCTCAGCGCTCCGCTGGGTGCGCCGTTGGCCGCGACGAGGGCGACCGCGAGCACGCCCGTGATCGCAAAGAGCCGCGCGAATGTGAGGCGCGTGAGGCGCTCGCGGAGCAGCCGATCGTGGTCAAGAGTCCGCGCGGAGAGGGCGCTCTGTGTGCTCTTGGCGATCGAAGTCATGGGGTGGAGAAGGTGCCGCGCTGCGGGGACTTAGTCGGACTTGACCTTGCCTGCGATTTCGAAGATCGGGAGATACATCGCGATGATCATCACGCCGCATACGCCGCCGATGACGACCATCATGAGGGGCTCGAGGAGCGAGGTCATGGCGGCTACGGCGACGTCGACCTCTTCTTCATAAAAGTCTGCAATTTTGTTGAGCATCGTGTCGAGCGCGCCGGTCTGTTCGCCCACGCCGATCATCTGGACCACCATGGACGGAAACACTTTGGTCTCTCCGAGCGGCTCGGCCAGGTTGCGTCCCTCAGAGATCCTCAGTCGGGCGTTGAGGATGGCCTTCTCGACCACGACGTTTCCTGAGCTTGACGCGACGATTTCGAGCGCGTCCAAGATCGGGACACCTGACGAGAGCAGCGTCCCCAGGGTCCGGGTAAACCGCGCGACGGCGATCTTGCGCATCACGGGACCCAAGATGGGCATCTCGAGGAGCAATCGGTGTGCGAATTCGCGGCCTGCTGGCTGGCGGTACCCATACGAGAGACCCGTGCCTAAGAGCACTAGGCCGACAAAGACAAAGGGAAACCAGCCGACAAATCCCTCTGAAATATTGATGACAAATTGGGTAAGCGCCGGCAGCTGATCGGCCGCGCCAAAGTCGGCGAACATCTTCTTGAACGTCGGGATAACCCAGGTCAAAAGCACGCTAATCACCAGCACAGCGATCCCGAGAATCGCTGCGGGATACACCATCGCGCCGCGCACTTGGCGAGCGAGCTTCACGCGCTTCTCGATGTAGATTGCGAGCCGATTGAGGATGGTGTCGAGGATGCCGCCCATTTCGCCTGCGCGGATGAGATTGCAGAACAAGTGGTCGAACACCTTGGGGTGTCTCGCGAGCGACTCGCTGAAGTTCTTGCCCTGCTCGACGTGGCTCTTGACGTCTCGAAGAATGCCCGCGAAGAACGGGTTGTCGTTCTGATTCGAGAGGATGTCCAGGCACTGAACCAGGGGCAGGCCTGCGTCAATCATCGTTGAGAATTGCCTGGTAAAAATCACCAAGTCCTTCGGCGTGACGGCTTGCCCAAACGTGAGGCTAAACTCCCGCGCTTTCTTCTTCACCTGCAGCGGGTTCATCTGCTGCGCGCGAAGCCAGCTCGTCACAGCTTCTTCGTTGTCCGCCTCGCGGAGTCCACGTCGGATCTCACCGTTGCGAGTCTTGGCTTCGTAAACGTACTCGGGCATCGCCTGCTATCGTACGGACCCAACCGCATCCAGGTCAAAAACTAGCGCGTTCTTCGGGAATTTCTTTGCGGTGGGCGGCGCAGATCGACACCCCCTACATCGCAGCACTTTGGCGACAGCCCGTGCCTCGCCGGTCCGTGACGTTCGCGATCACGCGCAGGCCTGACTTGGACCGTTGAGGTGGAAGCCGATGCTGGGGCGTCGCAGCTCGTGATGGAGCGTGCAACATTGTCAAAAGACTACCGTCCGCTCAAAAACAGCGCTTCCCACTCGGCTTGGCGGAGCTGCGCAAGGAGCTCAAGTTCGCGGAGCTTCGCGGATACAAATCGCTCGTATGCGTCTAGCAGTTCGTACGCGTTTGAGCGCCCGCCCGTGTAGGCAATGTCGGCTGCTCGCAGCAGCTGATCGTCGAATGAGCCGAGCCTCTGCGCGTGGCTCTCTTGCGCTTGTCGTCGTCGCTCAACGGCACGGTACGCGGCGCGCACGGACTGCCTCGCCTCGCTCTGTGCGGCCTGTACGCGCTCAAGCGCGCTGAGCGCCCGCAGCTCGCTCCCCGCGATCGCTCCTTGGCCGCGATCGAGGATGGGCAGAGGCACCGACACGCCCACCATGACGTCGACCTGGCGCTGGTTGACCGCGGGCTCAAATCCCTGGCCAAACATCACTCCGGCTTGCACTCCGATGCCACCAAACACGCTGCGTCGCTCGACTTCGACCTGTGCTCGCTCGGCCTGGGCGCGCGCGCGGAGGGCGACGATCTCTGGGCGTTCGAGCGCAGTGCGCTCAGCCTCGGCAAGAGAGGGCAGGGGGACCGGTTGACGAATAGAGCCCTCGGCGTCTCCGACGAGTACATCCCCGTCGACACCCAGCGCGACGAGGACAGCGCTTTGCGCTTCGGTCAAGTCGCCCTCGGCGACCGAGAGGGCTGCGTGCTGATCGGCCCACGCGAGCTGCACGCGCTGTGCGTCGTAGGGCGCCGAGGTGCCCGCGTTGACGCGCGCTGTGACGATCCGCATCACGCGGTCGTAGAGTGCGATCCCAGCGATCAGCGCGTCCCGGCGTGCGCTGGCTTCGAGTGAGCGTGCATAGGCAAAGCGAATCGCGCGCACGAGCGAGCGGTCGAGCAGGGCGAACTCAGCGTCTGATGCGATCACCATGGCTTCGGCCACGCGAGCGCGCGCGGCGGGGACGCCGGCGGTCTCGATCCACTGCGAGATCGCGAGCTGCCCGGTGCCCAAAATTGGGTCGTACGAGGTCCACGTCAGTGAGCGTGCATACTGAAATTGGAGCTGCGGATTGGTCCATCGTCCGGCCGCGATGACGTCTTGTCTTGCGGCCCGCGTGGACGTGTGTTGTGCGCGAAGTGCACGGTGTTGCGTGCGCATGATCGCGACGGCCTGATCGAGCGTCCATGCGTGAGCGCTGCGTGGAGCTAAGAGCCCGCCCAGCGCAGCGATCGAAGCGCAAAATAGAAGTAAAAATGCTGGCGGACTGAGAGACGCTCCGGCGGGGGTGTCGTCGGGACTCTTGCGCTCGATGAGCTTGTAGAGGGCCGGCAACAAGAGCAAGACGAGGGGAGTCGCGACTAGCACTCCGCCCACGACGACGAGCGCAAATGGGCGCTGGGTCTCGCTCCCGATGGCGTGCGAAATCGAGGCAGGCAGCAGCCCAAGCGAGGCGAGCAGGGCTGTGATGAGCACCGCACGCAGCCGCCGCGAGACGCCGTCGACTACGGCGCGGTCTAACGAGAGCGTGGGATCGGAGGCGCGGAGCTCATCGATGGAGGACACCATGACGAGGCCCGATAGCACGGTCTGGCCGAGCAGCGCGATGAAGCCAACGGCTGCGCTCACCGAGAGATTTACCTTGGCGAGTGAGAGCGCGAGGATCGCGCCGGGCAGGCACGCGGGGATCGTTGCGAGCACCATCATCGCGCCACGAACGCGACCGAGCGCCCAGAACAAGAGCAGCCCAATCACCGCGATTGCCACTGGGACGATCACGGCGAGGCGACGCATCGAGCGCTGTTGGTTCTCGAACTCGCCACCCCAGACGGCGGTCATCCCGGCCGGAATGGCGCGGGCCTGTGCGACGCGTGCTTGTGCCTCGGCAACCACGCTTCCGAGGTCGCGTCCTTCGACGTTGAACTTGAGGGCGACAAAGCGTCGGCCCTGCGCGCGTTGGATCGCTGCGCGTCCCCAGCCTACGCGGACAGTGGCCAAGACGCCGAGCGTGACGGCGCGGCCAGTGGGCGTTCGCACTGGGATTTCGCGGATGCGATCGACGCTGCCACGCCACGCTTCGGCAAAGCGCACGACGACGTCCACTTTGCGCTCACCCTGCCAGACCGACGTGGCGGTGACGCCCCCGAGTGCAGACTCGATGACGTCTTCGACATCGGCCACATTGAGTCCGTGGAGCGCGACCGCGTCCCGGTCAATCTCGATCAAGAGCTGAGGGACTGTCCCGGTCTGGTAGAGCCCCAGGTCTTTGACGCCGACGACGGGCGCGATGGCACGCTCTGCGGCCTCGGCGGTGCGCACCAAGAGGTCTAGGTCTTCGCCATAGAGCTTGAGAACGACCTTGCCCTTGATGCCCGAGATGGACTCGAGCACGTTGTCCACGATGGGCTGTGAGAACACGAGCTCGATACCCGGAAGCGAGCTCAAGCGTGCGCGGAGCGCGTCGAGCAATTGGGCGCGGCTGCGACCTGTTGTCCACTGCTCTTCGGGATGCAGTGAGACCATGATCTGCGCGACGTTCACCGGGGCGGGGTCGGTGCCATCTTCGGGACGCCCGAGCTGAGAGACCGCCTCGCGGACCTCAGAAAATTCAGTCACCATGCGACGCATCCGTGGCACCAGCCGGGCGCCCTCTTCGAGCGACTGCGAGGCCGGAAAAATCACGGTGATAAACATCCCGCCCTCGTTGAGCTCGGGCAAGAATTCGCTGCCCAGCTTCGAGCCTGCGAAGCCACCCATTGCGGAGATGCCGAGCACCGCCAACACGACCCAACGCGCGCGACGGATCGCAAAGCGCGCGACATGTTCGTACCCGCGGCGGAGCACCGTAATGAACTTAGGCTCGCTCCCGTGGTTTGCGTTGGACGCGTGATCCTTGGCTCGGGGCAACACCAGCGCAGCCATCGCGGGCACGGCCGTGAGTGTCCACACGAGGGCACCCAAGAGCGCAAAGGCGTACGTCATGGCCATGGGCGCAAAGATGCGTCCCTCGACACGTTGCATCGTGAAGACCGGCAACAGCGCCGCGGCGATAATGGCGAGAGAAAACACTACGGGACGCACGACCTGGCGCCCCGCTTCGCTCACGACCGACGCGCGGCTGTACTCGGGGTGTTCGTGTCCGACGTGGTAGGCTGTCTCGATAAAAATCACGGCGCCATCGACCAAGATCCCGAAGTCGATCGCGCCTAACGAGATGAGATTCGCGGCCATTCCGCGGAGCCTCAGGCCCAAAAACGCCGTGAGCAGCGCGAGGGGGATCACCGCGGCGACGATCAGCGGACCACGCACGCTCTTGAGAAACACCATGAGCACGAGGACCACGAGCAGCGCGCCTTCGGCCATGTTGTGCTTGACGGTCGCGAGGGCCCGCGTGATGAGCTCGGTGCGATCGTAGTACGGAACGATCCGCGCCCCCCGAGGAGCTAGATCACGATTGAGCTGATCAATCGCAGCATGAACGCCATCGAGCACTCGCGCTGGGTGCGAGTGTCGTCGGAGCAATACGATCCCGTGGGGCAGCTCATCTTGTGTCCCGCGACCGATGACACCGCGACGGGGCGCGCTGCCGGCGAGCACGTTTCCGAGATCGCGCATGGTGATGGGCGGGCCTTCGCGCCCACCGATGGATGTGCGCGCGACGTCGTGTCCGTCTCGCAGATAGCCCACGCCTCGGACGACGTATTCTTCGGCGCCGTGACGAAGGTAGTGCCCACCGACGGCGCCGTTGGAGCGCGAGAGCGCGGTGACCACATCTGGGACACCGAGCCCGCGGGCGGCCAGCCGGTTAGGATCGAGTTCGACCGAAAATTGCCGCTGAAATCCGCCCATTGAGACGATGTCTGCGACGCCCGTGACGCGCCTCAGGGCGGGCCCCACGATCCAGTCTTGGAGTGCTCGGCGCTCGACCGCGTCGACGCGGGGGCCCTCGACGGTGTAGCGAAAAATCTCACCCACGGGCGAGCTCTCAGGGCCGAGCCGCGCGACGAGCCCGGTGGGCAACTCGACCTGACGCAGACGCTCTCCGACGCGCAAACGCGCTGCAAATTCGTCTGCGCCGTCTTCGAACGTCACCGTGATCACCGACAGACCATAGACACTGACCGAGCGCTGCTCAGAGCTCTCTGGGAGGCCCGCGAGCTCGCGCTCAATCGGGATGGTGACCTGTCGCTCGACCTCTTCGGCGGCGCGGCCGGGCGAGAGCGTGATCACTTGCACCTGCGAGTTGGTCACGTCCGGAAAGGCTTCGATCGGGACCTCGGCAAGCTGCGCGATTGCGATCACCGCGAACACCATGGTCAGCGCGAGCACCGCCCACGGGCGGGCGATCGAGAGTCGTACGAGTTTTTCCACAGAGAACGCAGGCTTTCTTCAGGACAAATAGGGCGGCGCAGGCTCGCCCGGCTAGAGCGCTTGCTGGGCGCCTGGATCAATCAACAGCGCGCCCTCGACCACGACGGGCTCGTTAGGGAGCAGCCCCTCAAGCACCTGTGCGCGCTCGTTAGACTCCGCGCCGACAGTCACCGAGCGACGCTCGAATCCGCCGGCCGCTCTGCGTACAAACAGCGCATAGCCCCCGTCGGCCCGCGTGATGAGGGCGCTCGTGGGGACGACGACCACTGGCCGCGCGTCGACGTACAGCGTAATTCGCGCTGACATTTCGGGCTTCAATGCGCCGTCGGGGTTATCCAAGACGATCCGGACTGGCACTGCACGGGACAGCGGATCGATCGCAGCGCCCACTCGCGCGACGGTCCCCGAAAATCTGCGCCCGGGCAGCGCAGGGAGCTCCACTTCGGCGCGCTCGCCCTGCTGCACCGAGCTCGCCAGCCGCTCAGGAACCGACGCGGTGACCCAGACTCGCGACAGGTCCGCGATGACAAACGCCGGCTCGCCATCCGGCCGCGACTCAGCGCCAACATGGAGCGTTCTTCGGATGATGGTGCCCGCCATCGGTGCACGCAGTCCATAGGTCGCTCCGCTGCCTGCTGTTCCCATCGCGGAGAGTGCAGTGCGTGCACGCGTCTCTTCAGCACGGGACTGCGCAAGCGAAGCCCGCGCCTCGACAAGCTCCCGCTGCGACGCTGCGCCCTCGTGCGCGAGCGCCTCAACGCGCTGCACCGAGTCTTGCGCCGCCGTTCGCGCGATCCGAGCTTGGATCACCGCTGCGTTAACCCCAGCGATTTCGGGGCTGTAGAGCAGCGCAAGTAGTGCCTGGGCTGCTACGTGGTCGCCTGTCATCGCGTGGACTCGGACCACGCGCCCTTGGACCGCGGGGACCACCGCAGAGACGCGAGACTCGTCCGCGCTCACGACCCCTTGGGCCAACACGACCGAACCGCGGTCATCAAGCGCTGCGGGCGCGACACGAACAAAATCGGTGGGTGCGGAGCTCGCGATCGACGGCTGAGCGCTTGGTTGTGCGCTGTGGGCACAGGCGCCTGACGCGAGCGAGGCCAGCATCCAAAGAGCGCGAAACGAGGCCGAAGAAGATCTGGCGAAGGTCATCACGCGCGAATGAATTCACGATGCGTGCCAATGACGAAATCTCCCGTGAAATTGCTGATCTGACGGCCCATTGTGCTGTCGCTGCGTTGGCACGCGTGCGCCACGCCTTGTATCGCAACGATACACTTGCGGGCGCAGAGTCCAATTTTGACTCAACCCCCCAGCACTGTGGCCCCAATCGACCCCACTCGCTCAGCGACCGCGCGCGTGTCCTGAGCCGTGCACTGTGCCCTGCTCGATGAGCATCCGAAGCTCTTCGACATCGCCCGAGCGTCCGAGCGCCTCTTCGTACGAGATCAACCGGCGGAGATAGAGCTGCGCGAGCGACTGGTTGAGCGTCTGCATGCCGCTCCCCGCTTGGCCGGTCTGCATGATCGAGTAGATCTGGTGGACCTTGTCTTCGCGGATGAGATTTCGGATGGCCGCGTTGGGCACCATGATCTCGAGCGCGAGCACTCGCCCAGGGCCGCCCATACGAGGCAAAAGCAGCTGGGTCACCACGCCCTGCAACACAAACGAGAGCTGTGCGCGGATCTGCGGCTGCTGGTGCGCCGGAAACACGTCGATGATTCGGTTGATGGACTGCAGCGCTGAGTTGGTGTGCACCGTGGCAAAGACCAAGTGTCCGGTCTCAGCGATGGTGAGCGCGGCCTCCATGGTCTCGAGGTCACGCATCTCACCGACGAGGACCACGTCGGGATCTTGCCTGAGCACATATTTGAGCGCGTCTTTAAACGAATGGGTGTCCGTTCCGACCTCGCGCTGGTTGACCAAGCAGAGCTTGTGAGGGTGCAAATACTCAATCGGATCTTCGACGGTGATAATATGCTGGCGCGTCTCGGCGTTGATCTTGTCGACGACCGCGGCGAGCGAAGTGCTCTTTCCCGAGCCCGTCGGACCGGTCACAAGGACGAGCCCACGGGGCCGTGACGCGAGCTCAGCGATAATGGCCGGGAGACCCAGCTCTTCGAAGGTCAGAACCCTAAACGGGATCGCGCGAAAGGCACCCGCGACCGCGCCGCGCTGCATAAAAATATTCGCTCGAAATCGCGCGAGATTTTTCACACCAAACGAGAGATCAAGCTCCCATCGGCGCTCAAATTCGCTGCGTTGCTCTTCGGTAAGCACCGAGTAGCAGAGCCGCTGGGTGTCTTCGAAGTTGAGCGGCGGGAGCTTGAGAGGCACCAACGAATCGTCGATTCGCAGCTGCGGCGGAGAGCCCGTCGTGATGTGCAGATCCGAGGCCCCCTTCTCAATCATGGCCTTGAGAAGCATGTGAAGGTTGACCTGTTGTGGTTCGCCGCCGGTGACCGTCATGCGTGAGATTGTACTTCGTGCGGGCGCGTTGTTCGACGGCGGATGTGCACAGATCGCGAGGACTGCTCGCCACGCGCACACCGGGCTTGAGCTTGCGCTTCTTAAGTGCCAGCTTCGAGCGCGATGGGCTCGGCACAATGGATCGAAGACAAGCTGGCGACCACGCGACGTGCCGCGCGCGCGAGCGCTCTGGCGGCAGCGACGGTGGCGAGTTTTTCGTGGCTTTTGGCTAACGAAGCGCTCGTGCCTCTCGAACAACGCAAGGGCCTCCGGGGCTGGCAGCGTCGGCGATTTATGCGCCGGATGCTCAAGGTCTTCGCTGTGGACGTCGTGCAAGAGGGCGAGGCTCCTCCCGCCGACGGGGCGCGGGTCGTGGTGTGCAACCACCGCTCGGGTCTGGATATCCCGTTGCTTGCGTCGCGTTTTGACGAGGCTTTTCTCTCGCGCGCGGACCTCGGCACGTGGCCGTTTGTGGGCTACGCCGCACGGCACCTTGGGACCGTGTTTGTTGATCGTGGCGATCACGCTTCGAGGACAGCGTCGGTCAAGGCCATGCGCAGGGTGCTCGAGGCCCAGGAGGGCGTGATTGTGTTTCCTGAGGGGAGCACGTTCGCAGGCGACGAGATCCGCCCCTTTGCAGCCGGAGCCTTCGTTGCAGCCAAGTCGTTGGACGTCACGGTGCTCCCCGTCGGCGTCGCGTATGAGCGCTCGGCCGAGTACGTCGAGAAATCATTCGGTGCGCATTTGCACAAGGTCGCCGCGCTCAGGTCCGTGCGCTGTGCCTTAGTGATTGGTGAGTCGCGCAAGCTGGGACCCGCGCGCGCCGAGAGCGAGCGTTTGCGCGAAGAGGTCGCCGCGCTCACCCAACGAGCGCGTGTGCTCGTCGGGCGCTGAGCGATCGATCAGCGTTTTATCAGGTGATTCCGGCAGCCGCGAGGATCCGGACGTCATCGGGCGCCGTCGTGCGAGTGACCTCGTCGATGGTGGTGACGCCCTCCATCACCTTGCGAATTCCTGACATGCGCAGGGTACGGACGCCGTCACGGATCATGGCGCCCTTGAGCTCTGCGGGGCTCACGCCCTGCAGGACCGCTTCTTTGAGGTTCTCGCCAAAGGGCATGACTTCGTAGAGCGCGATGCGGCCTCGGTAGCCTTTTTCGCTGCATCCACGGCATCCGCGACCCTTGAAGATCTTGGTGTTCTTCGCGTCGTGTGTGCTGAAACCGACCTCGCGAAGCGTCTCGAAGGGGACCTTCACTTCTTCTTTGCACTCGGGGCAGATTTTGCGAGCGAGACGCTGCGCGACGATGAGGTTGACCGACGCGGTCACGAGAAACGGCTCGACGCCCATGTTGAGCAACCGCGAGATGGTCGCGGGCGCGTCGTTGGTGTGCAACGTCGAGAGCACCAAGTGACCCGTGAGCGCCGCTTTGACAGCGATCTCAGCGGTCTCGAAATCTCGGATCTCTCCGACCATCACAATGTCGGGGTCTTGTCGCAAGAACGAGCGAAGCGCCGCCGCGAAGTTGAGCCCGATGTCATCTTTCATCTGCACTTGGTTGATGCCCGCGAGGTTAAACTCGACCGGATCTTCCGCGGTGCTGATGTTCTCGCTCACTTTGTTGAGCTCGCTGAGCGCAGAGTAGAGCGTGGTGGTCTTGCCCGAACCAGTCGGTCCCGTCACGAGCACCATGCCAAACGGCAAGTGAATGGCCTTCAGAAACGGATCAAGCTGGTCTCGATCGAACCCGAGCTTGGTCATGTCGAGCTGCAAGTTGGACTTGTCGAGCAGACGCAAGACGATCTTCTCGCCCCAGAGCGTGGGCAGAACGCTGACACGAAAGTCCATCTCTTTGCCGCCACCCAGCTTGAGCTTGATGCGCCCGTCTTGGGGCAGCCGGCGCTCGGAGATGTCGAGGTTCGACATGATTTTCATGCGCGAAATCACAGCGTTCTTGAGCTTCAGCGGGATGGGCATCTCTTCAGAGAGCACACCGTCGACGCGAAAGCGGACGCGCATGGATTTCTCGTAACATTCGATGTGAATGTCGCTCGCTTTGCGCTCGATCGCCTTGAGCAAGATCACGTTGCAGAGCTTGACCACGGGAGCGTCTTCGCTCGCACGCTCAAGCTCAAGAACGCTGCCGTTGTCTTCTTCGGTGTCGACGACATCGACTCCGTCCATGTCGACCTCGCCCATGATGGCGTCTAGGTCGATCGGCCGCTCTGAGAATACGCGCTGAATGGACTGAAGAATCGAGGTCTCGCTCGCCACGACGGGCTCGACTGCGTAGCGCGTGAGCGCGCGGATATCGTCGATCGCGTTGAGGTTGGTCGGGTCCGCCATCGCGACGATGAGCGAGCTGCCTGCGCGCGAGATGGGGATCACACGGTAGCGCTCACACACGTCTTTGGGCACGAGGTTGAGCAGGTCCGGATCAAACTCGATGGAGTTGAGATCGACCGCCGGAACGCGGTACTGCTGCGAGAGAAAATTGGTGATCTCGTCGTCCGAGACAAAACCGAGCTTCGCTAGGGTATAGCCAAGGTTTTGTCCGCTTCGCTTCTGTTCGTCTTGGGCTGCTTTGAGCTGCTGAATTGAGATAAGACGCTCGCGAACCAGGAGCTCGCCGAGTCGATTGCTTCCACCGCCTGCTGTCATGAACTTCCTCGCACGTTGGGACTCTGGATGCCTGACTAGAAACTTCGCAGCGTGCTCTTCATAGCCCGCGTGCGAGATGACGCTCTGCCCGTCCATGGTCCGACGCCAGTTCGGTGGTGTTGGGTCCCAGGAGGGCATCGGATGCAGAAGCAACCGCGTGAATTTCTATCACGCTTGCACCATGGATTCTTCACTCGATTGCGACGACACTGCGTGAGAAATCATGGCAGGTTTTTGGTCTAGACTCTTTCGATCACGCGTTGAGGTCGAGGCAGAACGCGCAGAGGTCGACGGTCGCTTCGACGACGCGGCGCGGTTGTACGTCGAAGCGGGCCAGCGCGATGAGGCCTTTCGCGTGCTGGTCCAAGCTGCTGAGGCGTCGGACAGCCTCGCGCGTCGACGCGACACGCTCACGCGTGCCTACGCAATGGCGCGAACCGAAGCCCAGCAAAACGCCGCAGCAGCATCGCTTGCCAGAGTCACCGTCGCAGAGTTCTCAGCACGGAGCGCTGCGACCGACGGCGAGCGACTTTTGCTGCAAGAAGCCGCAGTGGCGCTCGAGCGATCTGCGCAGCACCGTGAGGCCGCGCAGGCGTACAAGCTGTTGGGAAATCGCGAGGGACTCGAGCGATGTCTCATGCTCGCCGGCGACGTCGACTCGTACGATCGAGAGACCAGCGACGCAGCGAAACAAGAGCGCGATCGACTTCACCGACGGTCAGCATTTGCCGATTTCGACGCGCTCTGGATCGGTGGTGATCGTGACGGCGCGCTCGCAGGTCTTGAGCGATGGGTGGTCGAAGCTTCTGACGACCATGAGGCCCGCGCGCTGCTCGCAGAGCGCCGCGCGAAGGTGCTCAGTCGTGGTCGAATGACCTGCAATTTTTCAGGTGAATCTCTTGTGGTGGTGGCAGTGTTTCCGTGCGTTCTTGGGCGTGAGGCCGACGTGTCACTGCGGGGCGCGGGGATCTCACGCGAGCATTGCGTGATTGATCAGACTGTCAGCAATCTCACGGTGCGAGACAACCAGTCACGCAATGGGACCACGCTTGGAGGTCTCACCCTCGCGGGCATGCTGGCGCTTGAGCCCGACGCGATTCTGGGCGTGGGTCCAGATATGTTTTTACGGGTCGAGAAGTGGCAAAACACGCTGTCGTTGGTGATCGAACGCGGGATGGACCGCGGCCGGCGCATCGTGTTGGTCGAACGCGTGTGGCGCTCGCCGCTGGGAGAGCTCTCACGCGTTGGAACGCGGTTGGTGCTCACTCCGTCGCAGCCCGTAAAGCTAGGCGGAATGCGCGTGGTAGTCCCGATCACGTTGGCGCTCGGCGATCGGATCGAGAACGACGCAGGCACCCTCGAAGTGCTCGAAGCGTGAAGTGACCAGTGCGGCCAACGCGCTGCCTAAAGACAGGGAATTCCGAGTCGCGGGACGCAGCGCTGGGGGCGCTCGACGGGCGGTGTCCGGTTGCCACGGTTCTGCGAAGTGTGTCCCGACGCGGTGTGGCCGTGGGTGGTGTGCGCCGTTGCCGCAGTGGGCGCCGCGTCTTCGGCGAGCACCTGCGCGACCGCGGCGTCTTCGGCGGTCTGTGTCGGCTGCTCGACGGGGAGGGTGGGTTGTGCGACCTGCGCTGGCGTTGTGGATGCGCTGGCGTCGACTTGAGCCTGCGGCGAGACCGCGTGGACGACAGGGTCGTTCGACGTCGACTGGCCGCTTCGAAAGGCCACCATCGCGACGGCGCCAAGCAAGAACAGACCGATCGCGGCGCCTCCGATGAGCGGCAACTTGGACGCAGGGCTCTTTACGAGGCTCACTCCGGTGGTCATGCCGTTCGACACCGCAGAGCCCGAGGGCTCCACTGCGGACGGAAAATCCCCGCCAAGTCCCATCGCGCGAGGTCGGCCAGTGTTTCCGATAAACGAGGGCTGGGTGATCACCGAGCTGTGGGTGGTGTGTCGCTGACGGACCTTGGGGGGCATCACGATGCCATCGGTGAGCTGCCGTGCCGCCATCAGGTCGATCGCAAAGGCCTCGACCGTCTGATATCGCTGGCTGCGGTCGTGTGCCATCGCGCGCATGACGATCTCTGCCAGCGGCGCGGGCAGCCACGGCGAGAGCTCCTGCGGCGAGGTGTACGGCAGGCCCTGAATGATCTTGGCCATCGCCATGCCAGTATCATCGTTTTCGTAAGGTCTTTTGCGGGTCAAAAGCAAATACGCGATCACCCCTAGAGCGTACACATCGACCCGTGAGTCGATGTCTTTGCGTCCCACGGCTTGCTCGATTGGCATGTAGTGAGCCGAGCCGATGACGCTCCCGGTGGACGTCTGGTCTCCGTCGGATTCGGTCGCACGGGCTGCACCAAAATCGAGGATCTTGGGCACGACGTTGCCGTCAGGGCTGCGCGCTAAAAAGATGTTCGCGGGCTTGAGATCGCGATGGATAATCCCCGCTTGATGAAGCGCTTGGACCCCTGCGCAGATCGGTAGCATCAGGTCGATCGCCATCTGCGGTGCCAGCGGTGCTTCGCGCTTTGCAAGGTCCGAGAGCGACTCGCCTTCGAGGAGCTCCATCGGCAGAAACATCGTCGAGCCCTCCATCGCGGGCTCAAGCATCTTGACGACGTTGGGGTGCTGCAAGCGCGCCGCGAGCTGCGCTTCACGGACGAAACGATTGACAAACTCGGGGTTGGACGAGAGCGAAGGGAGGATGACCTTAATCGCGCGTAGGTCCCCGAGGATCCTGTTCTTTGCGCGGTAGACGCTGCCCATGCCCCCGGCGGCGATAAACCCGAGGATCTCGTAGGCGCCCAAGGTCGTGCCAGCGGGGAGCGTATCAGCGGTCATCAAGGAGTGCGTTCAGCTTAGCAGCAACGCTGTTTTTCGACAAAGGAGAAGCCGTGATCGGTTGTGATCGGGCCTCTCAGAACGAAGCTAGGCAGCTCACACCCTGCGTTTGTGCGCCGAAGAGTGGGGCGCATGCGACCCGAACACGTGCCTGGGGAGCGCTCGCCTCGGGCGAGTCTGTGCGCGGAGTTCTTGGCGCGTTAGCAAACCACAATCCCAGCGAAATTGCAGATCCAATGATCAATCCGCCGGCGACTACGCCGGTCGCAATTTGCACGATGAGCGCGCTCTGTTGCTCGCTCTGGACGGCGTTGCACGCGTCTGCGATGTCGGGTGTTGTCGGCCGACACTGGGTCTCAAATTCGCTCACGCGGTTGCCGTGCCACAAGGTCGCGCCCACAAAGCCGCCTGCGACGGCTAGGCCTGAGACACCCAACACAATGGGGACGATGGGTGCGCCACGCGAGGGGGGCGGACGCCCGACGACGGGCGGTTCGGTCACGAGGGGGGGAGGCTGCGTGTTGTTTGTGCCACCGGTGTTTGTAGGGGTCCCGGTGGCGTTCGCGGTTGCAGCCTGTGCGGGGGCCTCGATGACCTCCGTGCGTGTCTCGCCTGCCGCGACCCGAAACGTCCGGACGACGGGCGATCCGAGCGTGGGTGCAAACACTTGGACTGAAATCTCGCCGGGCGCGACTCGGATCGAGGGCTGCGGGAGCGCGCCATAGGGTCGTCCGTTCACCACCACGTTGCTGTTGGGCAGGTCGCCCTCGACCGCGACGGTGCCGACCTGCGCGAGGATCGCGCCGCGCTGGGCGCCCACTCGCGCGCGTGCATCGTCGTCGAGCGTGTGAAGAGGTCGTGCCGCGAGAAACACGTCGAGACTCTCAGCGGCTTCGATGCCGCGCCCGAGGGCAGCGAGCGCGTACGCGCGCATCTCGAGCGCGTTGACATCTCCGGCGCGACACTGGGCGTTGAAAGCCTCGAGCGCTGCGGCCATCTCGACGCGGTTAATCTCTGCGCGCGATGTCGCGGTTCGATAGCGTCGCAAGCCCTCGGCGCGCGCTCGTGTCGCCGCGCCGGTATCGCTTCCGTTGCACGATGGGAGCTCGGCACGTGCGAGTGACGGGGCCAACGACAAGGCGAGCGAGAGGGCGAAAGTAATTCGAGCGACGGAGCTGCGGTTCATACGGTGATTTGCTGTCCACAGTAGCAACGCGTTTGTGCCACGGTCTACACTTCTTCAATGCTTCGCTCACGCTCAGGTCGCTTCGCCAGAGTCGCTGCTGGTCGGTTCGCAACAATGGCTGCGCTCGCGTGGACAAGCGCGTGTGGTCCAACCGCGCGCCCAGACGCCGACGCTTCGGACGCTCAGAGTGACGCGAGTCTTCGCGCAGATGTCCCCTCGGACGAGCCCGACGCCGACGCCTCCGCGGCGACCGCGAGTGTGGGGCTCGCGTGCAATCCGCTAGGGTTTTCGCCCACTTGCGCGTTTCCATTTCCGTCGACGTACTACCTCGCAGAGGACCGCGCGACGGCGACCGGGGTTCGTGTCGCGATCCCTGAGGGCGCCCTCCCTGCGTCCTTGGCGACGTCGGGCTCCGAAGGCATCACGTTTGACCCGCGTGAGCTCAATCGCCGCGATGGTTTCTCGCCCGCGGGGCCCTTTGTCTTGTGGTTTCCCGAGCGAATTGACCCGGCGACGCTGGTGGCCGCGAGCGCCCTGGATCGTTCGGTGCTCCCCCAAGCGACGACGGCCCTCGTGGACATGACCACAGGCGAGCGCGTCCCGCACTTTGCCGAAATCGACACGCTCGCGAGCGCGCGGCAACGACAGACCCTCGTGATCCGACCGATGCGCCGGCTTGCTCCGGGGCGCCGCTACGCGGTCGCGATCAGCCGCGGAGTGCGCGCGGTGGGGGGCGGTTTTCTCTCGGTTCCGCCAGGGTTTCGCGCGATTCTTGACGGGAGCTCCGCGAGCGATCCGAGGCTCTCGCGCATCGCCTCAGGCTACCCAGCGATCTTCGCAGCGCTCCAACGTGCAGGCATCACGCGCGCAGAGCTCACCCTCGCGTTTGATGTCGTGACCGCGAGCGAGCGCTATCTCACCGACGACGTGGTCCGCATGCGGCAGCAGGCGCTCGATCGCGTCGGGCCCGAGGGAATGGGCTTCTCGGTGACCTCCATCGATGAGGACTTTAGCTCGCAAATTCTCAGGCGAATCCGCGGCACGGTCCGCGTTCCGCTGTTTTTGACGAACGGGGGCGGCGCGGGCGCGCGGTTGACGCGTGACGCGGACGATCACCCCGTGAGCAGCGCCTTTGCCGATGTCCCGTTCGTCGCGATGATCCCGCGCTCTGCGGCCACCGCGAGCGGCCCGTTGCCGTTGGTACTCTTTGGTCACGGCCTCTTCGGAGCTGCCGAAGAGGCCATGGGCGGACCCGAAGGGACCGCGTACATCCAGCGAATCGCAAACGAGCAGGGCTACGTCCTCGTCGCGACCAACTGGACTGGCCTCTCGATGGCAGACATCTCGTTGGCGCTCGACGCGCTGAGTGATCTTAACCGGCTGCCGCTCGTGACCGAGAGACTCCAGCAAGCGTTGATCAACGCGATGGTCTTGTTTCGAACGGCGCGAGGACAGTTTGGCCGAGATCGCGCGTTTCAAGTGCAAAATCGCTCGTCGATTGACCCCGCACGAGCGTACTATTACGGCATCTCGTTGGGCGGAATCATGGGCACGAGCTTCCTCGCGCACGACCCCGACTGTGAGCGTGGCGTGGTCAATGTCGCCGGATCGACCTGGAGCCTGCTCTTTCAGCGCAACCATGGATGGACATCGTTTCGCGTGCCCATCGCGATGGGCTATCCCACGCCGGACGCGCAGCAGCTCATGCTCGCGATCGCGCAGAGCTTCTTTGACACCACAGACCCTATTCACGCTGCGGCGCACATGTTCGTCGATCGGTTGCCAGGGGTCCCCGAGCGCAAGATTCTCTATCAAATCACCCTCGGAGACTCCCAAGTGACCAACCTCGGCGCGTTTGCCGCGGCGCGCACAATGGCCCTCCCATTGCTCACGCCCAGCCCCGCTGCGCCCTACGGCATTGAGCCTCGGATGGGTCCCTTGGACAGCGCGTTGGCCATTTGGGATGAGCACCCGATGTCTCCACCCGGAGACACCAACGAGACACCGCGACCCAACATGACCCACGACACGCTGCGAGATCGACCTACGGTTCGTGAGCAAATTCGCAGATTTTTACGCCCTGACGGCCGCGTCGAACACACCTGCGATGGGCCCTGCGATCCCAACTGAGGGACTCGCACACAGAGTGGTACCGTCCCCTCCGGATCTGAGAAGCCTCTATGGGATTGAGAGACTGGTTACGACGCACGTTGGGTTCAAAATCTACCGACGATTCAGCGCGGGATGCACCTGACGCAACGACGCCTGCGACTTCGGCTGTCGCAAGCACAACGAGCGCTCAAGACGCACAGCAACAGGCCGCCGAAATCCGCAGGGAGCTGGCCAAACTCGCGCCCAATCAAGCGCTCTCCCAGGCGCTGGTGATCTTGGACACCTCGCGCGACACCGTCGAGCTCGCGACGGTTCACCAGTTTCTCCGTGAGCTCGTGGATGTGCGTGAGCTTCCCAGCGTCGTGCGGATCCGGTTGTCCGATTGGTTCGCCGCGCGCGGAGAGGTGTCTACCGCGTCGCGTGTGCTCGAGCCTCTGGTGACCTCGGGAGACCCTAGCGCGTTGCCCGCCCTCGTTCGGCTCGCCGACATGGCGCAACAGCGCGGAGACAGCCCGGATCAGTCGCGATTGTACGACGAGATTTTGGCGATTGATGTGGGATTTCCTGGGGTTCGCGAGCGCCTCGGTCGGCTCCGTGCGCCCGCCCGCGCGGGCGACGCGGGCGCCACCCTGATCGCGCCTGAGTCTACGCAGCTCGCGTCCGGGCGCTTCGAGCTCATCAGCGAGCTGGGCCGCGGCGGCGCGGGAGCGGTCTTTGTCGCACGAGACTTACGCACGCGGCGTGAGGTCGCGCTCAAGCTCTACCATCCTGGCGCGCGTGGCGATCGCAACGCACGACTGCGTGCAGAGGCGCGTGTCGCGTGTGCGCAATCCAGCAGGCACATTGTGCGTGTCTTCGATCTGATCGAGGACCTCGGCGCCGTCACGATGGAGCACTGCACTGCCGCGACGCTTCGCAAATCCATCGCGCGCGGCGAGGGAGGCGTCGCACAACGTCGCGCCTGGGCCGCGGGCATCGCGCACGCGCTCGCGGTGACCCACAACAACGGCTGGGTTCACCGTGATCTTAAGCCGGGCAACGTGCTCCAGCGTGCCGATGGGACCGCTGTGCTCACTGATTTTGGCCTCGCGACACGCATCGGTGCCGCGGTCGAGCCCACCGAGGGCACCGCGGGATACACCGCGCCCGAGGCCCGGGACGTGCGCGCCGCGGACCCGCGTGCGGATGTGTACGCGTTTGGTGCTCTCGCGCGTGACCTCGCCGGTGACCGCGATGACGTGCTCTTGGCTCTCGCCGAACGATGTCTGAGCGACGAGCCCAAGGACCGCCCGCGCGACGGGGGCGCGCTGCTTGCGCTGCTCAAGACCATGGGAATTTCGTGACCGAATCGCTGTCACCGCCGACGCAACCCTCGTCTCGGCCGCCCTCGCTGGGCCCGCCACCACGCGCGATGTCGATCTCTCCTCCGCGCGCGCTGGCCGAGCCTCAGGCGCCCCAATATCTGCCGCTTGCGTCCCGCGCTTTGGCCGTCGCTCTGGACGCCTCGGCGGCCCTCGCGCTGCTTGAGGTGCTGCGTCTCGTGTGGCGCGCGCCGCCGCTGAGGACCCTCGCGGACTTCACGCAATTGTTCTTCGTGGCGACGGGCTGCATCGTGCCCGTGGCATGGATTTTTGCAGTGGGATTGCTCGCCGTGTTTGCCCCGACGCAGACACACGCGCGAGCACTTCGGTGGCTCGCCGCCGCGCTTGTGGGCGCCACGATCGCGCTCTGGCTTGTCGCGTTCGGCGCTCAGGCCCAGGTGCCGCTCGCCCTCGGCATGCTCGTCTTGGGGGTCGCTGCGCGGGCGTGTGTGGGCCGCGTGGCGGGCTCAAGAGACGCCAGGCGCGCGCTGACGGTGCTTGCCCTAGGGATGGCGGTGGGCGTGCTCTCGTGGCGACACGCGGCGAGAGTGTATGTCTGGACCGAGGGATTTTACACACGGATTCCGCTCTCGTTGGTCGCGCGATTGCGCGGGGGCGTCCCCGTGCCGAGCGAGACCTCGGTGACGGCACCGACGCTCTCACCTGCGGGCGCGCAGTCGGTGGTGCTCTTTTCGGTGGACGCGTTTCCGACTGAGCAGTGGCAGGCCCCGTCGCCCGCGCTCGCCCTGCTGGCACGCAACTCGGTGCGCCTCCTAGACGCGCGAATGGCCGACGACGACGACCCCGCGCGCTCGCTCTTGGGCTCTGAAATCGCGCGATTTTCTGTGGGCGGAACGCTCTCCTCTGCCCACTACGCCCGGTGTCCCGTGGATCTCCAAGAGCCCAACGCCGAGCAGTCGGCCGCACCCTGCGTGACCGCCGCGCTACGGCACACCGGTCAGCTCTTTCTGTGGCTCGACCTCCGCGGTGTGCCCTCGCTCCTGAGTGAATCGCGAGAGATCGCCGCGTTGCAGCGCGCGCTCGGCGCGCTCGATCGCATCGTCGGGTTTACCCTTCGTGCGACCCACGCGCGCACGCCGCTCTCGGAGTCTACCTTGGGATTTGTCTCTGCCGGGGGCGTTCAGTCGCGCACGCGGCCGACCCGATTTGGCCTCGGTGACGATCGCACCCGGGCCTCTCTCTTGCTGTCGTCTCGCGGCGTAGCACCGGGCACGTTGCGAGGCGCAGTCTCGGTCCGAGAGCTGTTTCCGACGCTCGTGGATCTGGCCTCAAGGCGGCCGCCTGACACCACCGAGACCTGTGCGCTGGGTGCGCTCGTTCGTCGGCAGTGCAACCGCGAGAACCACGCGGTCCGTGCGGTGCTCACCTCGCGGTCCACGAGCCCCACGATCGCTGTGTTTACACAACGGTATGCGCTGGCGATTGATCCTACGGTGCCTGTGTTTTCGCTCGTAGATCTCTCGTTAGACCCTGGCGAATGGGTCGTGCGTACCGACGCACTCTTAGCCATCGCGCGGGCAATGGCGGCGCGCGCCGAGGTCCCATTTCGATAGGCGCTTTCGTCTGCGCTTGCGTCGCGGACCTCGTGGTAAGAAGCCCACCGCCGTGGCCCTCCTGACGATCGCGACCTTCAACGTAAACTCCGTCCGCATGCGCGCCGAGCGCCTCGCCGCGTGGCTGGCTCTTCGACAGCCAGACATCGTCTGTCTGCAAGAGCTCAAGTGCCTCGACGATCAGTTTCCCCGAGGCGTTTTTCGGGCAAAAGGCTACGGCGCGGCGGTCTTTGGTCAGAAGGCCTACAACGGCGTCGCGATCCTCTCGCGGGGCGACATCGACACGATCCAGCGAGGTTTTGACGACAACGTCGAGGACCCTCAGTCGAGGTTCTTGTCCGTGCAAACCATGGGCGTGCAGGTCGCGTGCGCCTACATGCCCAACGGCGAACGCGTGGGCAGCGACAAGTGGGACTACAAGCTCACGTGGCTCGCGCGGCTTGAGCGATGGCTCGACAAAAACCTGCAAAATGACAAGCCATTCGCGCTCTGTGGAGACTACAATATCGCGCCGGATGACTCGGACGTTCGCACGCCCGAGGCCTGGCGTGACAGCACCCTCTGCGATGAGCGCGTGCGCGAAGCCTATCGTCGGCTTCAGTCGAAGGGCCTTATGGACACCGTCCGCGCGATGTATCCAGACGGCGGGCCGCTCACGTGGTGGGACTATCGCTCAGGCGGGCTGCAGCGTGACGACGGGCTGCGGATCGATCACGTGCTCGCGACAGCGCCCCTCGCGTCAACGCTGGTGAGCGCCACGGTCGATCGCGATGAGCGCGAGGGTGAGTCCGCAAGCGATCACGCCCCAGTTCGGGTGACCTTCGAGCGCTGACGGCGACGTCGCCGGGTGGTGAGGGTGGTGAGCGCTGCAACACTGATCCAAGCGCTCGCGCACACACGGCCCCTGGGCGCTCGTGGGGAGGCTACGGTGCACGCGCACCCGCCGGCGGGCATGGCCGTGGACATCTCTGCGGTGGCCGATCCGTCTGTGATTTCGCTGTCTGTTCTCGCTGCATCAGAGACGGCACTCGTGTCGTCGCTGGCGTCGGTCGCCCCCGCGGATGCGTCGGTGCGCTCGACGGCTGATTCACTCAAGAGCACCACGAAGCCGTCGCGGCCCGCGGCGCGAGCTTGCAACGGAGCTTGGCTAAAAAAATTGGCGCTCATCGGGCCTGTCTGTCCGGCAAACGCGACGCGAACCTGACCGTCGATGACCCTGGCGTCGACGGCATGGCTGATGCCGCCTGGGTCCACGCGCGTAACGAGCAAGCGAGTTCTAAAATCCTGAGTCATTGCGATAAGATAGCCGCCTCCCGTGTAGTCTCCCGTGCCTTCGGGGTTGACCGTCAACGGGAGCCCCGCCGCAGCGGCGCCAGCGAGATAGATTCGCCCGCGTTCGTCTGTCTCCATCGCGCCTTCGACGACGCGTACGGCGTTGCCTGCGCCGCTCGCCAATCGTCCCACGAGCTGTTGCCCCGAGACATACGCGCCGCTCATTGGGTTAAACCGCGCAAAGAAGGTCTTGTGCTCTGAGCGGGTGTTTGCAAAGTCGTGGTAGCGGTCGCCACCGACGATGGCGACCCGCTCGGTGATCGCGCGCGGAGACCAGCGAAAGATGTGGTTTCCGCCTGCGCACTCAAAGGCCGCCACCAGCGTCTGGTCGTGCCCCACGCTCACGCGATAGCCGCGCGTGTCGGCCATGTTGTTGGTGCCCGTGTTAATAAAACTGGGCGAGGCCATGTCCGTCGACCAGTCGTAGTTAGTCCATCGCACGGTGCCATCGAGCGCAACCCCACGGAGGTACGCGATCTGCACGGGCTGGGTCCGCATCCCATCAAACGCGTTGGCCTGTCGCCAGCCAATGAGCACCACCGTTTGCGACGCACTGTCCAGCGCCACGTCGAGCGTATTGCGATACCCGTCAAACACGGTCTGCTGCATTCCTGCTGGGTCAAAGACAAACACGCGTCCCGCACCGGGCGTGTTCTCTGCGGCGTTGGGCGCGCTGGGCACCAGGGCCACAAGTCGGTCATCGCTGCCGACGTCTACGCGCTGCACAAAGCCGATGGCGTGCGTTCGCTCAACGCGCGTGAGCGTGGGATCGACCACCAACACGCCCTGCGCTCCGAGCGCAACGATGACCCGATCATTGCGGTCCAATGCGAGATCGGTGACGGAGTCTCCAACGCGCGCCGCCGCGAGGATTGAGCGACCATCCGCCGCGATTCGCAGCAGCATCGCGGCGCTCGACGTGCTCGCGCCCCCAAGCGTGACAGGCGTCACCGAAGGGGGCGTCCATCGCGCAAAGATCCCGGCGATCACGATCGAGCCGTCGCGCATCAGCCGCAGTCCGCGGATGTCATCGTCGCTCTCACCTCCGAGGGCCGTCGACGATTGGATCCTAAGCTGTGCATGTGCAGGTCCCGCCAGCCCCACCACGCTCATCGCACACACCCAGGCCGCACCACGAAGTGAGTTCATGGGTCCATCGTACAGGGCTTATTCTGCGTGTAAATTCGCTTGATCCGTGCGCCTGGTGATCGAGAGTGACGCCAGGTGCGCAAAGAGAACCACGGGCACCACGAGCGACGGGAGCCACACGTACGGCACATACTGGATCGCGATGTTGGGGCGGTCGAACGCGAGCTTTTGAAAGGGCGAAGGAGCAGACAAGATCGCGTGCCCGACGATGTTGGCCAAGGTGGCGAGGGACACTACGTTCCAGAGGACAAAGCTGCGGCGCGAGAGCGTCTGCCGCTTAAAATATAGGTAATAAACGATCGGTGCAGTGAGGCCCGCGAGGATGTCCCAGTTGCGCCCCTCGAAGGTCATCAAGGTCGGGATGGCGCCGTAGCCCGCCAAGAGCCACAGCGTGAGCTCCACCGGCACACGCACGGTGTGCAATAGCGTCAGCCGCTCGGGTCGCATCAAGCGCATCCATGCGCGGCCTCGCGAGGTCGTCATGAGCAGCACAACCGTGAGCATCGCTGGCGCAATGAGCAGCAAAAACCTTGGCGGAAGTGTGTCGGTCACGTGGTAAAAACCGCGCGATGCGACGACCGTCTGCGCCGCCATCCAGACCAGACCCACTGCGACAATTCGCGTGCGATCAGGGTGGGCACACGCGAGCGTTGCGAGGGTCGCGAGCGTGGTCGCGACAAAGAGCAAGGCGACCCAAATCGGGACAGCGTTCAACGAGAGATCCTTCGTGCCAGAGTGAGCGTGTCGTGGCGTGCCCGATCGCTAGGGGCCGCGAGCGCGCGAAGAAATAGCGCCTGCACGCTTTGTGCGCTCTGTGACCAGCCAGGGCTCGCGGTACGCTCACGGCGCATGCGATGCCTAGGGGCCAGTGTCTTTGCGCTGAGTACAATGGTCTTTGGGTCCCACGTGGGCGCTCAGCCATCGCGTGAGAGTCTGGACGTGGCCCCGACGGTCGCGCCCGTGGCACAGCGCCAAGCGCAGCCAATTTTCAGGCCAAATCTCCGCTATGGGCTCGCGGTGGATCTCGCCGTCACGCTCACCGGCGCGACCTATGTCGTTTTGACCGAGACCGCGCTCAAGCCGCTGTTGGCGCCCGCGATGTGCCGCTGGTGCGACCGGGACGCCGCCGGAGTGTCCGCGATCAATCCGTTGGACCGCGGGGTACGCGAGGCTCTCCGTTGGAGCGACCCGATCCCCGCAGACACGGTCAGCAACATCACGGGCTATGCCCTCACGCCGCTGGGAGGTATGGGTCTGCTCGCGCTTAGCGCCGCGCTAGACGGGCGCGCGTCTGAGATCGGCCCAGACATGCTCATCGTCGCCGAGAGCACCGCGGTGGCCGCCACGGTCTACCAGACGGCGAAGTTTATCGCGGGGAGAGAGCGCCCGTTTGTGCACGCGCTGATGCCCGACGAGCGAGCCCACACGCACAACCCGACGGACAACAACGTCTCGTTTTTTTCGGGGCACACGTCCATCACGTTTGCGCTGGCCGTGAGCGCAGGGACGGTGGCCTCGATGCGTCGCTATCGCTTCGCACCGCTTGTCTGGGCGACCGGGTTGACCTTCGCCACGGCGACGGGCTGGCTGCGCATCGCCGGAGACCGGCACTACTTCACCGACGTGCTCACGGGCGCGCTCGTGGGATCGCTCTTTGGCGTGGGAATTCCCATGCTATTTCATCGGCCGCTCGCCTCCGAGGGGGCGCAGTCCGCGCGCGTCACCGGCGTCGCGTTTGCGCCCAGCACGGACGCATCGCGCTTGCTTCTCAGCGGGATTTTTTAGCGAATCGCGGGCATGTCCACCGAGAGCTCAAAGCGAATCACGAGTGATTCTGTGTGGCTCGGCGGAGGATGAATCGCGGTCACCGCGGTCGTGATACACGCCCTGAGCGCCGGGTTGCGCGCCACGGGGGTTCCGGAGAGCTCTTGAACACGCAAGGTGCTCCCCTGGCCTTCGAGGGCGACATGCACGACCCCACGCGGGCGCGACTCACCGATGCACGCCACAAGCTGCGGCCACGCGTCACGCGCGATGCTGTGAAGCGCCGCACGAAAAGAAAGCCCCTCGGTCACGTGAAGTCCCGAGAGCTGCAACGCAACACGCGGCGCGGGAGGGCTCGGGGGACGCGCTCGTTCGCTCGCGGTCTCGCTGCGTGTTCGCAACGCTTGCAGCCGCGACCTGGGTGCAATGGCAGAGGCGCTTTGTGCCGTCAGGATCACAACGATCGCGGCGAGCGAGGACCAGCGCGCTTGGGCAACGTGAGAACTCAGCATGAGCTTTCGTTACCATTGCCTACACTGTAGGCCGAAATTTTATGCAGACGCGCGCCGCAGCCGATCCCGTGCGGCATCCCAGTGTTCTCCCTCAGGGATCGCCTCGCACACGATGCTCTTGCAGCCCTTGCGATCAAGCGCATGCAGCGTCTCGTAGAGCGCACGGGCGTACGACTCGGCGTCGTCAGCGAGGGTGTACAAGAACACGTCTGCGGGCGCGGCGAGCCACGGTCCCACTGTGACCACGCCGACAGGACGCAGGGCGCTCGCGAGGGCCTGCGAGAGGCCCTGGCGAGTCACCACGGACAGCGCAGCGCGTGGCGCATAGTGCTTGCTGTCGAGTCCGGGCGAGGGTCGCGAGATGCCCTGTGGGATCTCAAGGGCGCGGTGGCTCTTGACGTCTCGAACGATCGCGCTCAGGACCTGAAGCGTGATGCGCCCGGGACGCAAAATCACGGGTGGATCTTGCGTAAGATCAAGCACTGTGGACTCGAGCCCGACGTCACAGCTCCCGCCATCGAGCAGCACATCAATGCGGCCATCGAGCCCCTCACGGACGTGCGCCGCGCGGGTCGGCGAGAGCTGACTCGATCGGTTGGCGCTTGGCGCTGCGACGGGCACGCCGGCTGCGCGCAAGAGCGCGGTCGCGACAGGGTGAGCTGGGACGCGGAGGGCGAGGGCGTCGAGCCCAGCGCTCACGATGGCGGGGATGTGTGCAGGGCGAGGCACGACGAGCGTGAGCGGTCCGGGCCAAAACGCCTCTGCGAGCTGGTCATGCAAGGGCCCCCAGGCTTCGCCCACGAGCGCTCGTGCGGCGGCTACGTCGGGCACGTGGGTGATCAACGGGTTGTGCGCGGGCCTGCCTTTTGCCTGATAGATCTTCGCGACGCTCTCTTCGCGGTCTGCGCGCGCGCCCAGGCCGTACACCGTCTCGGTCGGAAACGCGACGAGCCCACCGTCGGCGAGCATGCGAGCCGCTTGGGCGATCACGTCGGGATCGGGAAACACAGGGTCCACGGTGAGATAGCGCGTCGTGAGCAAGTTCATGGCGAGGGAATCGGGTCCTTGGGGCAAGACAATGGGTCCAACAGGTAGCTCAGCTCTTTACCGCGCCGTATGCAATCGGTCATGGTCAAGCGCATGCAACGAACGATGGTGTTGGCCGCGATCGCGGCGCTCAGCGCGGGGTGTCCAAGTCCGAGCGTGCCCTCGGATGCCTCGGTGACGGATGGCTCGGTCGACGTCGTGGACGACATGTGCGGCGAGCGCTGCGCTACGCCCTCGCGCCTAGCGCCGGGCCCCTATGGGACGAGACCACACGATTTGGCCGGCGATTTTACAGTCGAAACCACCGAGGGTCCCTGGCGATTGTCCGACCACTTTGACGGCACCGACCACTACGTCTTCTTGGTCTATACCCCCGGAACGATCCGTTTTGGCGACGGCACCGACTACTCCCAGGGCCTCTTTGATGGGCCCCTCGACGAGCTCTTGCGGCGCTCTCCGCGCAACGTCCACTACTTCTTTTTGTGGAACCGCAACGAGCAGGGGTTTCAAGACTTCGCCGCCACGCTCCCCGGCCAGCTCGCGTTGCTCAGCGCAGAAGACCAGGCGCACTGGCGCACACGACTCCACGCGGTCACGCGCCAGGCGAGCATGATCCAGGGCTGGGTCGGCGACGTCGTGCGGGCTCGCTTGGCCTCGCGGGACATGGTCAGGCGCTACGAGGCTTATCAGTGGGCCGTCGATCGCACACAACACGTGCGCGAGGTCGGACAGCTCGGGACACTGACGCGGTCAGGGCTCGCGCCCGACCTCACGTTCTTGGCCAACGAGCCCAGGTACTACGAGTTCGAGTTTGCGCGCGAGCAGCGTTTGAGCACGCAAAACGCGACCGTGCTCCCGGTGTTTACCAACCAGCGCGTCGATGACTGGGAGGGGCCTCGCAACTGGCGCGACGCGGTCGCGTACGGCACCGTCGATGTGCCCGACGTCTCGCGTTTTGACACCCTCGAGGTCGACCTCTCGATGCAGTGCATCAACGGCCGAGACGGCGACTGCGGTGCCTGGGACTACATCTCGGACCTGCGCCTCTGCGAAGAGCCCACGAGCGCCCCGGACGCCGGCGCAGACGCCAACACAGGCACGGACGGCTCAAGTGACGCGCTCGAAGTGACGGACGCGAGTGACGCGAGCGACGTTGCGACCGACGCGCCCGAGACCTTTCGACCCCGCCGCGCGGGCTGTGATCGCGAGATCGCCCGATGGATCACGACGTACTGGCGCGAGGGCCGCTGGGTGACCGATATCAGCCAGCTCTTGCCGCTGTTTGCCACCCCAGGGCGCCGAACCTTGCGCTGGTACAGCAAGCACCAGTTCGACCCCCGCGAGGTCCCGTACATCGTGTCTCTCTCGCTGCGGTTGTCAAACCGCAACCGAGGCATGCGGCCCGTTGCTGTGCAAAATCTCTGGTCCGGCGAGAGTGATCGCTTCGACAGCGCTTACGACAGCCGCCACCCCGCGCGACAGTTCACTGTGCCCGCGGGGACCCGCCGCGTCGAGGTCTACTCGCTCATCACTGGGCACGGCGCGGACACCTCGCAGTGCGCAGAGTTCTGCAATCACACCCATCACTTTGCGCTCAACGGAGGCCCTGCGCAGAGTGTGGCGTTTCCCGAGGCGCAGAGCCCCATGGGGTGCGCCGATCGCGTGGGCGAGGGGGTCGTGCCCAACCAACACGGCACTTGGTACTTTGGCCGCGGAGGATGGTGCCCCGGCGAAGACGTGCGGCCCCACGTCTTGGATCTCACGCCCGGCCTGCGACCCGGAAGCAACGAGCTCACCTACCGCGCCCTGGTCGGAACTCAAGCGATGGTCGCGGGTCGTAACTACGGCAACATCGACCACGCAACCTACCTGATCTACTGGCGCTGACCGATCGGTCAGTAAGCAGAAATTCGCTGCAAAATTAGCAGCGGATCACGTCGTCGTAGATCGCTCTCCCGCCGTCATCGAGGTAGACCGCACGGAGCGTTCCGCCGTCGAGGTGTGGGTCGCACGTGATGCGCGCGGTGCTAAAGCTCGTCGTCACAAAGTCCCACTGCGGGCCCACCAAGGCCTGCGTCGCGGGGTTCATAAACGAGCCCGCGGCGCCCACCAGCAGCTCTCGCAGATGCGCGTAGGGCCCGCTACGCTCGACCCGCGCGCTCACCCCGACGTGATAATCGCCCGAGAGAAAGAGCACGCCGGGCACATCGCGGATCGCGTCGAGCAGCACCTCGCGCTGCGCCGAGTAGCCCAGCCACCCGTCGCTCTGCGCGAGCCTAAAGAGCCCCTCAAAGCGCGCGATAGGCACCGGATTGACGATGATCTTAAACCGCGCGCGAGATCCGCGGACCCCCTCGATGAGCCACTGCAGCTGCGCGCGCGAGATGTACTCGGGGGTGGCGATCCCGCGCCGTCGACGCTCTCCTCGGGTGTCTAAGACAAAGAGCTCGAGCGTGCGTCCCCACGCAAACGACCGCCATAATCGCTCGCGAATGGGCTCGCGCCCGTCTCCGTCGCGCCCGATCGCGTTGTGCTCAAGCATCACCCTGCGTGCCTCCGCGATGCGCTGCGGATGCGTGGTCTCGGGCGTCCAGTTGTTGCCGACCTCGTGATCGTCCCATGTCGAATATCCAGCCGCGCATGCGTGCAGCGCGCGCAGACCATCGGTGCTCCAGTGATCGAGGTAGCGCTCGCGAAGAGCCTCAAGACCGTGCGCACCGTCGCAGTACGCGTGGTCCCCGGCGTGCACCCAAAAGTCCACAGGGCCGCTGTGCGCTGCATGAACCAGGGACGCAAACGGACCAAAACGCACGTTGCTGCACGAGGTCGCGACAAAGCTCACCGTGGGGCTCTCGTGCGCTTCGGGCGCGGTCGCAAACCAGCCGATCGCGCTGTGCCGTCCGTCCGAGGTCGCAAACGAGTACGCGTGGCGCCTCGCCGGTCGCAGCGCCTCGACCTTGGCGTACACAAAGCCCTCGGCCGTGGTCTCGCACTGGATCTTGCGCACGCCCTGTACCGTGTCACTCGACCCAAGCTCACGAACGCACAGCGCGAGCCCACGCGAAAGTACCCCCGGCTCGGCAAAGCAGCGCGTGCCAATGACCACGCTGTTGTGCGTTGGGTCGCCGCTCCAGACGCCCGCCGCGAACGTCGCTTGATCACGCGAGATGCGCCCCGCGGCGGGTGTCCCTCCGGTCTCGGGGAGCCACAGCCTCCCGGCGAGCGCTGGACGAAAACAGCCGCCGAGAGAGGTCATCAGCGAGGGCGCGAGGCCTAGCAGTGCGCGACGCGATAACGCTGGGCTCATCGCGCGAGAGACTAGCTGCGCGCGCTCGCCAACGCACGCACGGTGACGTCCGTCATGGCGTCCCTGATCCTGCGGCCTTCAGCGAAGAACGGCGCCTGCAAGTGGGCTGCCCGCCTGCCGTGCAGAGTCGCAACGGCGCTGTCTCTTTGCTCACCCAATGGCCTCGTGCTTGTCGCGGGCGAAGATGGCTCTGCGGCTGTGTTCACCCACACCGATGGCGCGCTTGTTGTGCACAAGTCCCTCCATGCAGGTTGCATCCGAGGTGCTGTCTGGGTGGCTGAGTCACGTGTCCTCACCGCCGCAACCGATCGCCGCATTTTACTCAGCGATGCCTCGCTCAACGCGCTACGCGAGGTCGCGCTTGCGAGCGAACCAGTATCGCTTGTCGCCTGCGAAAATGCAGACGAAGCGATGCTCTCTCTCTCGCCGATGGCTCCGTCGTTCGGGTGTGCTGCGACACGCTCGCGTGTGTGCAGATCATCGCGCCCAACGATCGCGGACCGAGCACGCTCGCGGCGGTCTCGGGCACGCGCTGGGTGCGCCTCGTCGGCGCAGAGGTGACCGTGATGGACCGCGAAGGCGTCGCCGTGAGTACGCATAATGCCGAGCGATTTTGCAGAGATCAGTACCACGCTACGACCCTGCGACCCCAGAGCGTGGGCGGGCGCGTGCTGTGATTGCTCGCAGGCGAGGCGGTGTGTCTCTACGCGACACTTCAGACGCTCTGCCTGGACACTGACAGCGGCGAGCTCTCTGAGCTCAAGCAACCGCTGTGCTCGACGCGCCCGCACCGCGCAGTGGTGGTCTGCGGAGTCCGGCGATCATCGACGTAGACCACAGCCAATCGATCGTGCTTGATGGCAGTCTGCGTGGAGATTCTCTGTACAAATGGGCGAGTCTCGGGACCAACAACGGCGGCGCGCTGCTCGCGTGTACCCTCACCGGCGACGTCGCCGTGTTGGACCTGAGCGCGCAAAGTGCTTCATCGCTGGCGCGCACACGAAGGTCACCTGCTCGCGGTGGCGAGCGACTGCTCACAGTGGGCTACGACGGCAGGGGCTGTGCCCGCGATGTGTACACCGCCGCGCTGCTCATGGACAGCGAAGGCCCGGACGCGCACGTCTTGTGTGCGGTCTTTGAGTCGCGCGACGTTGTGCTCGTCTGGGGCGCCCGCGAGGGAGAGCGCGTTCTTCACCGATACGACGTCCGCGACGGGACCGCACGTGAGGTCAAGATCGAGAGTTTACGTGTCATTTCGCAGGCGATGGCGATGGCGACCCACTGCAGTACGCAGCCCGTCGCGACCCGCCCAATCCACTCAATCTCTCGCCCGACGGGGCGTGGGCGATGCTGCGCTTTCATGACGTCGCCGAGCTCGTGGATCTCCGCCGAGGCATTCGACGGCGACTCGACAACGCACCGTGGGGCGGCCGCAGGGTCCTCTGGTTGGACGCCTCTCGCGTGGTCCTCGCTCGGAGAGATGTTCGGGTCTTGGCCCTCGAGAGCGACGAGAGCGGGCGAAGTGAGCGTCCTGGACCCCTCGGACGGCGTAGCCCCAGCGCGCAATTCAGTGGGCGAACACGTGACCGAGCTGCACTCTTACGAGCCCGATCGCGTCGCGGTGATTGACACGCGCGGGAGACTCTCGGTGTTGCAACTTGTGTGACGAATCACTGGGTCAATCGCCGCCCCAGCCAAAGGTGCTCACCACCCGCTGAGTCTTGCGGACTGCGTCGCCGATGCGCTCGATTTCGGTCACCTCTGCGGGGACCAAGGGGCCAAGCGCGACGCGGCGCGCGTTGTGCTCAAGCTCGCTGTAGTGGCTCGGCGCGCACAGAACCGTGCGCACGTTGGGATGGTTGAGCACGTACCGATAGCAGTCGCCTGGGTCCATCGCGTGATCAAACCCATCGGGTTTTTGCAGCAGCGAACCCCAGCGCGTCGAGGTGTACGCCACCACCGGTGGGCACGAGGCGCCGAGGGGCTCAAACACCTCTGGGACGATCCCGCGGTGCGCCGCGTTGTAGCGAAGCATCAGCGCGTCCAGCGCAAATTCTCGGGTAAGGCTCGTCGTGAGCTGCCGATCGTGGATCGACATGCCGAGCAGCTTGACGGCTCCGCGCTCTTTGAGCTTCTGCATCTTCTTGTACACGCCCGCGCTCAGGTGCCAGCGCGCGCGGACCCACATCATCTGCCAGACATCGATCGAGTCCACACCGAATCTCTTGCGGTCTTCGTCGCACGAACTCTCGACCCGCGCGGCGATCGGCACGGTGATCCCCGAGGCGATCACGAGCGCGTCACGGTGCCCGGCCTTGATGAGATTGCGTAGGGCAATCACAGTGTTTTCTCCACGCAAGGTCATGAAGAAATAGTTAACCCCGAGCTCATAAAACGCGCGCTCCACCTCGCTTGCGCTCAGCCCATTGGCGCTCGAGAGGGCGATGGGTGCGACATAGAGCCCTGTCGCTCCAAACGCGTTGCGGGACATCACGGGTGCTGGGTCGGCCATGGGCGAAAGCGTACTCGCAATGGCAGGCCGTGAAGTCCTCAGGGGCTCACCAATCAGCGCGTGCTGTCGGGATAAAGCACGTCGCCCATGGTGCGTGTCAGCCAAGTGTAGAGCTCTTCGCCGCTGTCTTTCTCGATCCAGCAGTCGTCCGACTCGCGGTGCAAAAAGCGAAACGGGCCCTCGTCTTTGCCGTTGCGCTCCCATCGCGTGACCAGGGCGCCGATGCTCCGCTGCCACTCAAAGGTGATCATCCCCGGCCGGTCTTTGCGCAGCACTTTGAGCCGCGCGCCGCCATCACGCTGCACCACCAACCCAGGAGGGGCCTCGTCACCGGTGAGGTCTTGCGCCAGGTCGACCATGGCCTCGACCCCGCGCCGGTGCAATCGGATCTCGCCGTCGTCTTCTAAGACATCGCGTACCTTGGCCGACAAGCTCGCCAACAACGCTTTTCCCTGCTCGCGTCCACTCATTGTGCTCACTCCTGGAGGGTTCGAACTTGCAGTGCAAACACTGCTTCCGCTTCGAAGCGCGAAGAGTACCATTCGCGCAATTTTTATGGCCCGAAGCAAAGCAACCAAGAGCAGCAAGAGCGAAAAAGTGACCAAGACATCCCGCGGCGAGTCCCCCGCGTCCGATGTCTCAATCTCTAGCGATTCTAGCGCTGGACCCAGCGTCGCGTGGCTCCGTCGCGCACACTTTCTCGCGCGGCTGTCGCGCGCCTGGGACCTGCGGTTCGAAGCCATGGCGCGCACCGGCCGCATCGGCCGCTGGTACAGCGCCGTCGGCAACGAGATGACCACCGTCGGCGCGGCCCTCATGATGGCGCCGCTCGACGCGCTCTCGACGGTCCATCGCGACCTCGGCTCGGTCCTCGCGACCTACCTCGACGTGACTCGCGCGGCGCCCGAGCTCTTTGACGCGAGCGAGCGCACCGCGTGGGACGCCATGCGCGAAGACCCGCACGAGGTTCTCTACCGTCTGGTGTGTCAGCTCTTGGGCCGACGCGACGGGTTTACCCAAGGCGTAGACCGCAGCTTTCACTACGGTCTCCTCGACGATTCACGTGGAATCCGCCACGTCGGAATGATCTCTCACCTCGGCGCGATGCTCCCCGTCGGTGCGGGCCTCGCGATGGCCGCACGACAAGACCAAGCGCGCGGGGTCGTGTTGGGCTTTGTGGGCGAGGGCGCGACGTCGCAGGGTGACTTTCACGAGACCCTCAACACCGCGGGCGTGCTCGCGCTGCCCTACGTGTTGGTCATCGAGAACAACCAGTTCGCCTTCTCGACGCCGGTGAGTGAGCAGTACGCGTGTCGCTTTTTGGCCGACCGCGCGGTGGGCTATGGCATCGCCGGCGAGACCATCGATGGCACCGACCTGTTCGCGGTGTACGACGCACTTTCGCGAGCGTTTTCACGGGCTCGTGAGGGCCGCGGCGCGAGCCTCATCGAGGCCGTCTTGCCCCGCATGCGCGGTCACGCCGAGGGCGACGGGAGCTACGAGCTCATCCCCGAAGAGCTGCGCGCCGCGTTCTTGGCACAAGACCCGCTACCCAAGCTCGAGCAAGCGCTGCTCGCGCAAGGAGTGATGGACCAAGCGCGCATGGACGCCGTGCAGACCGCGGTGGTCGCGCTGGTAGAGCGCGCCCTTGAGCGCGCCCTCGCGTGCGTCGAACCCGACCTCTCCGAAGCCCAACGCAGCATGTACGCGCCCGGCGATGCCGCGGACGTCGCCCGCACTCAACACTCTGACCACGCAGGAAAATCCCAGCGAAATGCGCTCTGGAAGCCCGACTGGACCCCAAGCCCCTCGGGCACCGAGACCACCTACATCGATGCGCTGCGTCGCGCGATGAGCGAAGAGATGGCCCTTCATGACGGCGTGATGCTCCTGGGGCAAGACGTCGCAGAGTTCGGCGGCGCGTTTCGTGGATCCAAGGGCCTCTTTGAGCAGTACGGCCGGCTGCGTGTGTGCAACACCCCACTGCAAGAGTCTGCGACGATGGGGATGGCGCTCGGTCTCGCGCTCCGCGGTCGCCGCCCCATCGTCGAGCTGCAGTTCGCAGACTTCGTTTCGTGTGGATTTAACCAGATCGTTAACAACCTCGCCAAAAACTACTACCGCTGGAAAGGCGCGGTCCCCACGGTCATCCGCTTGCCCTACGGCGGAGGCGTCGGCGCGGGACCCTTTCACTCACAGTCGCCCGAGGCGTGGTTTGCGCACACACCAGGCCTCGTCGTGGTCGCGCCCTCGACCGCCGCAGACGCGTACGGCCTGATGAAGAGCGCCATCCGCGACGACAACCCGGTGATCTTTCTCGAGCATCGGTTTCTCTACCGTCGCGAGAAAGACGTGCTCCCCGAGGGGCACGACTACACCGTGCCCATTGGCAAGGCCCGCGTGCTGCGAGAAGGCACCGCGGCGGCCGTCACCGTGCTCACCTGGGGCTGGTGTGTGGGCGAAGCGCTCGCGGCCGCTGAAGAGCTCGCAGGCGAGGGCGTGTCGGTTGAGGTTGTCGACCTCCGCACGCTGGTGCCCCTCGACGAAGAGACCGTGTTTGCGTCCGTACGCAAGACCGGCAAGGTCTTGGTACTTCACGAGGCCACACGCACCGCGGGCTTTGGTGCAGAGCTCGCTGCGCGTGTGAGCGAGCACTGCTTTGAGCAGCTCGACGGCCCCGTACGACGGCTGACCTACGCCGACCGCGCGGCGCCCTACAACAAGAAGCTCGAAGCGACCCTGCTCCCCGACCGCGCAAAGGTCACCGCGGCCATCCGAAAACTCGCGCAATACTGAGCAAATAATCTGCTCAAATCGCTAGCGTGCGACGCAGTGGCCGGTGTCGCATCGCGCACGACGCGCCATGCAAAACGCCGCGGGAGACGCGTGGCATTCGGCCGCAGCGAGCGTCGGATCGGTCGTCGCGATGGGCTCGCCGCACGTGCCCGCGCGATAGCAAACGCTGCAGTCTTCATCCACGCGACACGTGATGCTCGATTCGCTTGAGAGCGACGCGGTAGACGCGGCAGCCTGCGCCTGGTTTCGGTCAGTGGGCCTCTGGTTGCTTGCGCATCCACCCAAGAGCGCGAGCACGACCCACGAGACCTGAGCTAAACGTGTGATGGACATAGTGGCAATTTGTACCGCGAATGGCCGCAAAGCGTTTGCTCAGATCAGCGCCACGAACTGAAGAGCCTCGGCCACGTTCTTCACCTTGGCCTCGCGCACAGGACCAAAGCGAAAGTCATGGTCAGGCTTGAGCTTCTGCGTCGCCTCGCGCATCACCAAGATCTCGTCGCGACCCGCGCACCCCTGCAGGCGCGCCGTGTTGTTCATCCCGCTCGAAAATCCCGTGAAATTGTCGTTGGGTCCAAACTGGCCCACAAACAGAGGCGCGAGATGCACGCCCGTGCTGACCGCGAGGCCGGCGTCTCTGAGGCCCGCAAGGTCGAGCTCGTCTGGGAGGGCCGTGGTCATCGCGCGGATGTCCCTCGCACACGCGATCGCGCTGGCAATTCGCTCTGAACTTGGCATGTCGAAGAAGGGCGGACCGAAGAGCGCGATGACACAATCGCCGACCATTTTGTCAAAGACGCCGCCGTGCTTCCAGACGAGATCGACCGCGCGCCGCGACCACGCCTCGACGAGGGTCGCGACCGCGCTCGGGGATCGTAGGACCTGCTCAGACAGCATCGTGAAGCCCGCGATGTCGGTAAAGAGAATCCCGACTTCTTCTTCGCGCGGGGCCAAATAGCGCGCCGTGTAGTCCCCAAACGACAGCAGCCGCGCGACGTCTTCGCTGCAAAACGAGCGCGCGAGGGTGCGCCACTCTTTGTTAAAGTCGACGATGCGTTGACGAATAAACCCTGCAAATCCAGCGAGAAGCTCTCGGTCGTAGGTGTTAAACGCGCCGACTGTGCTCGTCGCGACGATCTTGCCGACGATGTTGGTCACGGTGACTCCGTTGATGAGCACCTCTTCTTGGACGTTCGCAAAGCCAAGGTGACCCAGCAGCGCGATGTCGCCGTCGACGAGATAGCTCCGCGCCATGTCTCTCAGGGCGACGTCGTCGCGGGCCGCGGGGCCCTCGCTCATCGTGTCAACCTCGAGCGCCCCTCCGTTAAACAGCTGGACATGCACGCTACGGCTGCTCTGCTCTTCGGCAACACACACCAAGAGCAGGCGCTCAAGAGGGACCGCTTTTGCAAGCACCGTGACGGCCGCGCGCAGTCCCTCGGAGAGCACGCGGTGCCTCAGCGCGTCGCCCAGGTCCATCATGACGCGATGACGCTCACGCGTTGCGCGGATCGCGTAGAGAAAATTGTCGACCTCTTCGCACACGACGTTGAGCGCCTCGGCGACATGCTCGTGATCTGAAAAATACGGTGAATTTGCAGGTAGAATCACTCCTGCGTGGCCAAACCACTCGCCGCCCACGTCGAGCGGCTGCGCGACGATCACCTGACCCTCGGAGTGAAGGACACAGGGGCCGCCGCCAACCTCCGTGCGCTTGAGCGCTTCGTCCATGTCCGCACGCGACAAGTCCAACGGGTGCACAAACGTCGTGAGCGCGAGGTCTTCAGAGAAGCTCCGCAAGAACGCGCCGCGTCCACCCACGGCCTGACAGAGCGCAGGAAGCACGTGTCCCAACGCGTCGGCCAACGACTGACGCTCTTGAAGGCAGCCCTCGATGAGGTCGTCCACGCGCGCGTTGAGCTCAAGGAGCGCGCGGGCCTGTGACAGTTTCGTTCGCAGAATCCCGAGTTCTTGCAGGTCATCAGTCGTCATCGGTCTCCACCTATTTTCTCTCGCACTCGCTGCAGAGCGCGCGCGAGCATCGCACACGGTGGCCCGCTCTTGCGGTCGCGCCAACACCGATACCGCGCGACAAGCCATCCACACTTCGAGACATTCGTGAGCCCACTACGAAGATGCTTGCAGTCACCTAGAACGCGTGTATGTTGCGCGCACTCCTTGGGGCCTCCCGAGCTCTGCTCGTCCCAAAACGTCCCTGTCGTCTAGAGGCCTAGGACTCCGGCTTTTCACGCCGTTAACACGGGTTCGAATCCCGTCAGGGACGCAGTAAAGTGCGGTCTCTGGCACCCCCGCCAGACACCCCGCCGCAGCGACGACGCTCCCCGCGTCACATCGCAAGGGCGTGTGAGAAATCACAGCATTTTGTCTTGATACGCTGGCGCTCTTTACGAGCGTCAGGGTGCCGAGCATTTCGCGGCGACTCGCCAATGGGGACTCTGGCAAGCTCTCGCGAGCCCCCAATGAGCAAGCAACGTCACGTCTCTGAGACGCCCGCCACGCAATGGCTTCGTCGCAATGGCGTGTTGTTTGAACCGCATCCCTACGACTACGTCGACCGCGGCGGCACCGCCGAGTCCGCGAGACAGCTGGGCGTATCCGAGCACATCGTGGTCAAGACCTTGGTGATGCAGGATGAGCACAACGCGCCGTTGATCGTGTTGATGCATGGAGATTGCTCGGTCTCGACAAAGAACCTTGCGAGGCAAATTGCAGCCAAACGCGTCGAACCCTGCACGCCCGAGACCGCCCAGCGGCACACCGGGTACCAGGTCGGCGGTACGTCGCCCTTTGGCTGCAAGCGCGCGATGCCCCTCTACGTCGAGCAGACGATCCTCGCGTTGCCGAAGATCTACATCAACGGCGGACAGCGGGGCTTCTTGGTGGCGCTCGATCCAACGGTGTTGTCCACGTCGCTCGCGGCCAAAGCGGTCTCGTGCGCGATCGCCGCAGAGCGCTAGCGATCGGGCGCAAGCGCGGCGCGGGTCGCGTTGGATTCGATCACCTCGGCGAGGCGGTCGAGGCTCGCTTTGCGCGCTGAAGCACGCTTGAGATTCGCGCTCGCCGCCCGAAGGATCGCCGCGGCGGCGACGTCGCCGGATTGCACGAGCTGACGTTCGAGAAAGTCACGTTGCGACGTGCTGCGGACCGGCTCTTCGCTAAACAGCGAGGCCAGGAGCGCGTGTCGTGTGAGCGGACTCCAGCGACTGAGCAGCGCATCGGCGAGCAAGAACGCTGGGCCAAACCCACGCTTGCTCGCGCGCGCGGTGTGCCTCGCGGCGACCAAGACCGCATCTGCGTCGCTGGCCGAACCCACGCGCTCTAAGAGCCGCAGCGAGTCGAGCGACACCTGCGCGCTCTTGGCGAGGGTCACCGCGAGCGTTCGCGCGTGGCCCTCGCGATCCTTCGACAACTCTTGATCGTCGAGCGCCAACAACGAGGTCAACAGCGTATCGAGCTCGTCGAAGCGCTCCTCGCGAATCGCTGCATCGAGGGCCAACACCAACCGTGCAACGGGGGTGCTCGTCGCGTGTGCAGCGTGCGCGCCGTCGATGTGCGCGTCGAGCATCGCCACGAGGGCCTGCATGCTCTCGGGATCGACAGACTCTGAACATAGGATCGGCGCTTCGTCACCGCGAAATCCCACGCGATCGAGCGCGTCACGGAGCGTAACCGCGATGGGATCGCTCACCGATGCACGGGTCGCGCGCTCGCCCACAATCCAGAGCGCAGGCGTTGGCGTCCCGAGCGCCCGAAGATGCGTGAGCTTCTTGCGCTGTGGGCCCGAGAGCTTGACCCCCGTTCGTGCTGCAAAAACAGCAGCGATAAGCGGTCTGCTGGGGTCTGTCGCGACTCCGTCCACGAGCTCGCCCGAGAAGGTCTCAAACACGTACTCGCGCAAGGGGGACGCGACCGCGCCATCACGCGCCAACTCCATAAACTCCGACCAATCGCCGCCCACGCTCTCCGACGTGAGGCTTCCGACGATGACCACGGTCACGCGCGGTCGACCTTGGGGGTCACGTGCGGGCTCGAGCGCTTCGAGCACCTTTGCGTTGCGGGCTGTCAGCGCACTGCTTCGCTTTTGCGCGAGCGCTCGGACACCGGCCGCGCGGCTTTGCACCAGCGGGCGCAGGGCATCGACCGCCGGATCTTCTCCGACACGTGTGTTCTTGACGATCCGCTGGGCCTCTTCGAGGTTGGCGTCGACCGCGCAGGGCAGGTGGTATCGAAGTGTCTGTTCGACGAGGTTACTCCCACGCGAACCTAGCTCTTCGTAGTCTACGTAGGTGCCCGCGACGATCGTCGCGAACTGCGTTAGCGCTCCGTCGCAGCGGTAACAGCGAAGTCCAAGGTCGGCACATTGATCAAAGCGAAACTCCCAAATGTGCATCTTCGTCGCGTGATTGTTTCACACGCTTTGCACGAAGATTCGCTGATCAAAAGGGCTCTGCGCTCACTTTCGCGGCTTCGCAACCTACCGGCGTTGGTGTAGTCACGCAGTGGCCTGCGGCGGCTGCGGGCTGAGATTCTCCAACACACACTGTGAAACCGATGGGCGAAGAGACTACGCACCAACGAACCTCAAGCGCCTATCAGACCTTCGCTCGCGCTGAGTGGTCGGCCCTGCGTGCGGGCTCGAAGCTGCTTCTCAGTGACGCCGAAATCGACGCGCTTCAGGGCGCCCAAGAGCAGGTCTCGAGAGCAGAACTTGTCGAAGTCTACCTGCCCATTTGCAGGTTGATCGAGTTGCGAGTGATCGCCTCGCGTCAGCTCCGCGAGAGCCGCGACACCTTCTTGGGTGTGCCCTCAACGCCTGCGCCCTACATCATCGGTCTCGCCGGCAGTGTCGCAGTCGGAAAGAGCACCACGGCGCGTGTGCTGCAGAGCATGCTGTCGCACTCGACCGAACATCCGCGTGTCGAATTGCTGACTACAGACGGGTTCTTGCTCCCCAACAAGGTCTTAGAGGGGCAAAAAATCCTCGACCGCAAGGGGTTTCCCGAGAGCTACGACCTGCGATCGTTGTTGCAGTGCCTGATGGACTTCAAGGCAGGAAAACCTGTCGTCCATGTGCCTTGCTATTCACATCTTCACTACGATGTTCTATCTGGAAAAACACAGAAGATTGAGCGTCCCGACATCGTGATCATCGAGGGCCTCAACGTGTTGCAGACCCGCGCGCTCACCAAGGGCCGCAGCCCCAAGTGGTTTGTGTCGGATTTTTTCGACCTGAGCATCTACGTCGACGCGCCGCTTCGCCTGCTCAGACGCTGGTACGTCGAGAGATTTCTCGCGCTGCGCGCGACAGCGCTGCGCAACCCAGCGAGCTATTTTCATCGCTATGCCGAGCTAAGCAAGCGAGACGCCACGGTCTTCGCGCGCGGAATCTGGCGAGACATCAACGAGGTCAACCTCGTCGAGAACATCTTGCCCACGCGCCATCGCGCGCAGCTCGTGCTCAGCAAGGGCGCCGATCACGCCGTGGGGCAGGTCTCACTCCGTCGATTCTAGCTGATAAATCACTAGCAAAATGTTTATCCAAGAGACCATGCGTGAGGTCTCTTCGCCAAGCGCTCGCGACACGGCTCCGCGGGGCGTTTGCACGCGAGCGGCCCACCGTGGACTCTTCACCGAGAAGGCCATGTTTGGCGGGCTCGCGGGTCGCGAAGCTCAGCCCGCGATCGCGATTCGACGTGCGAGCGCCGCGCCCACCAAGCCCGCCATCAAACACGCCACCGTAGTCGCCACGAAATTCAACGCTGCGAGGCGCGCTTGCCCCCCCTGCCACATGCGCGTGGTCTCAAGATTAAACGCAGAGTACGTCGTCAGCCCACCCATGAAACCCGTCGTGAGCGCGAGGCGAATGGTCAGTGAAATATCAGCACGTTCGGCACAATAGCGCGTGACGCAGGCGATCAAAAAGCAGCCCAAGACGTTGGCTCCAAAGGTGCCCCACGGAAACGACTCTCCCCAGCGTCGAAGTGCCCACAGGTTGATCCCGTAGCGGACACCCGTCCCAAGCGCACCACCGAGACAGACCAGCAACCATCGAACTAGCACTCGAACCTCATCGCTCCTGTGCGTGCAGCGTACGGCAACTGGTGGCATCGTGCTGCCATGTTGACCTCACTCGGACGAAAGCCCCACGATGAGAGCTTGCTCGGACTGCTTGGGGCTTGTCACCAGCGAATTCGCAGCTTTGCGCGTCAAGCGCTCACGACAGCCCAGAGCTCCGAGGCCTCGGACGCCGAGCGTATCGCGAGCTGTCAAAGCGTCGCGCGGTATTTTCGCGAAGCGCTCCCGCTGCATGTGCAGGACGAGCACGAGAGTATCGCGCCGCGCATCCGTACGCGCAGCGCAGAGGTGCGCGCCGCAGTCGATCGCATGGAGCTCGAACACCATGAGCATCTACCAGAGCTCTCGGCGCTCTTGCAGGCGCTCGAAGACCTCGCTCGGCTCCCGTCGCGCGAGGCAAATCGCAGCGAATTGGCCAGCTGCGCTGCTCGAATGATCGACGCGTTCGAGGCTCACTTGGTACACGAAGAGACCGTGTTGTTTCCTGCGATTGCGCTGCTCGATGCAAGCGTCCAGGACGAGATTATTCGCGAGCTGCGAGGCCGTCGACAGCGCTTCCCCGCAGTGGAGTGATCGGCCCAACGGCTCGTGCGCAGCGTCCTGCGGCTCGCCGAGCGCATCAAGCCGCGCACCTTTGCGCGCGGGATAGGCTAGAGTCCCAGCGAATAGCCATGCAACGCCGCGTTCTTATCATCACGCCGACTTACAACGAGCGGGACAATCTCCCGACCTTTCTCAACCTAGTCTTCGCCGCACATGCGAGCGCAGACGTCTTGGTCGTTGATGACAACTCGCCCGACGGGACGGGGACTTTGGCCGACGAGCTGGCAAGCCAAGACCCACGGATCAAGGTGATGCACCGCGCGTCGAAGCAAGGCCTTGGCAGCGCGTATCTAGCGGGCTTTCGGCGTGCGCTTGACGACAACTACGACGTGATTTTCGAGATGGACACCGATCTCTCGCACGACCCCAAGTACATCCCAGCGTTCTTGGCTGCGATGGACCAGGGCGCTGAGCTTGTCGTCGGTTCGCGCAACATTGAGGGCGGCGGCGTCGAGGGTTGGGGACTCGGACGTCACCTGCTGTCCAAGGGCGGGTCGCTCTACTCGCGCACGGTGCTGGGGCTCTCGGTCAAAGATCTCACCAGCGGATTCAAAGCGTTTACGCGCAAGGCGCTGCTCGCACTCGAGCTCGACCGCGTTCGAAGCAATGGCTACTCGTTTCAGATCGAGCTCACCTTCCGGGTGCTCCAGAAGGGACTCAAAGTGGCCGAGGTTCCGATCGTGTTTGTCGACCGACGCGTGGGCCAGAGCAAGATGTCCCAGAAGATCTTCGCCGAGGCCATCGGTATGGTCTGGAAGCTCCGCGCTGACGCCCTGCTCGGGCGCCTCTAGCGCGATCGATCGAAGTCCTCATCCCCCGGACCATGGCGAGCCCTCTCAGGCCCGATGAGTCCGATGCGTCCGAGCGCTCAGCGAACCGCGCCAATGGTGCGCAGATGCGCGATGAGCAGCGGGATCTCGCTGTCGGCCAAACGTGCAGCAGGGATTCCGCGCATGGTGCCATGCCCATTGCGAATGACGTCACGCGCTTGAGCTTCGGTCTCGCGGCGGTTCTCAAGTCGTGGACCGACCGGTGCGCGGGTACGCGTCCCGACCACGCGCGGGAGGTGACAATTCGCGCACGTCGCAGTGAAAGCCTGCAGGCCGTTTCGCTGACCGACCGCTGGCATCGGTGCGCGCACCGCGGGGGTGGCGGGTGCAGCAGTTTGCGCGGACGCGGTCCCGAGCGCGAGCGCCGCAGTGACCGTTGCAGCAAGCGAGAAAGCCCAACGTAAACGAGAAAAGCCCATACAAAAAATCCTCCAGAGAATTGCCAGCGTCTTGCGAAGTGCACCGACGTAGGGCCCGAGCTTACACAAAGCGCTTCGTCATCCACGAGAGCATTTTGTTGGGGTGCCGCGAGGGTCGCACCGCTTGGAGCCGCGTGACGGTGCGCGACGGTAGGGCTTTCAACGTCGGCCTCAATGCAGCTATTCATTGCGTCGCTGTGTTGCTTGAAGGTTCGTGGATTCACTCGAGGCTCGGTCGAGCGATCGCCCCATGGAGCGTCGGAGTCTTGCTCTGGGCGGCCTGCGCCTCGGGGCCTGCTGCTCCTGCCGTGGTCCGTCAAAGCGCCTCGAGCGGAGCCGCTCAAGCGAGCCCCCCAAGCCCCCCCGCCCAACAGCCACGTGCCGTGCTGGGCGATCACGACTGCCCCATCGTGTTTGAAGGGCAGTCGCTTCAGGTCGCAGAGGTTGATACGAGCGTGATTTGGGGCTGTGATTTAGCTATCGAAAACGCTCTGCGAGTGCGCCAAGGGTTGCCCACGTTAGCTCCGCGCGCCCTTCTGCGTGAGACCGTCGAAGTGGCGCTGCTCAGTCGCGAAGCGACGTCTCGCGAGCTCAATCGCCACCCGGACACGCTGGGACGCGTGAGAGCCACGCTCGCCGACGCGCTCGTGCGGGCCGCAGCACGTGCGCAAACAGTGCCGGCCAGCGAGAGCGAAATCGCTGCATATTTGCAGACCCATGTGGCTGACCTCACCCGAGACGAGCGCGTCCACGTCCGGGCCATTGGCGTGCGCACGCGCGCTGCGGCGCTGAGGATCATCTCGCGGCTGCGAGCGGGCGAGCTCTTTGAGACGCTCGCGCAACACGAGAGCGTCCTGCCGGGCGCCGTGCGTGACTCTGGAGACCTCGGACTGAGCCCCCGGGCTGGGACAGAGTTGATCCCGTTGGCTGTCGCTTCGGCAGCGTTTGGACTCGCAGAATACGCCGCCATCGCGGACGCACCGGTCACCATCGAGCGCACAGTGATGGTGGGTCGTGGCCGGCGTCGGCGGCCTCGACGCGAGCTGGTCTTCTACGTCGTGCAGCGTCTCGAGCACATCGGGACAGAGCCGCCGGCGCTCGAAGCTTCTCGACGACGGATCATGCTCAGGCTCCTCGGAGACCGCTATCGCGTCGCGGTCGCCGCCGCTCGGACGTCGCTCTTGGAGCAAGCGCGTGCAACAGAACCTCCTCAGCTCAACGTCGAAGCGCTGCGTCTGGTGCGACTTCGCTCAGCCTCGCCCCGAAGCAATGCCTCAGAAACCAGCAACCCCAGCGCTTTGAACCGCTAAGATGCGTTGCTGCGATGCAAAGGCTCTGATAGGCACGCAGTCAGAGTGACATTGGATCAACGCCTGTTCTCGATGCCTGCAAGCCTCCGCGCGACTTGCGCCACCGTCGCGCTGTCCGCGAGCATGCTGCTAGGAGGCTGTCCCAAGCCCATCCCACCACGAGTGGTCACAGCGGACGCCGGACAAGTCCCGATCGCTGTCTCGGACGGTGGGGACGCTTGTGATCAGCTGTCCGCTGAGGACCGAAACACCGTGCTCGCGGTTGTCGGCGAGAGTCGGCTCACCGTGTGTGATTTTGTGAGGCGATTGTCAGCTCAAAATCCATATTTGCGCGCACGCATGAGCACCCCCGAGGCGCGCAGAGCGCTGATTCGCGCCTGGGTGGACTCTGAGGCGCTCGCGCTCGAAGCACGCACGCGCCACATGGACCAGGAGCCCGCGGTACGCAACGCGATCTATGCGCAGCTCGCGCGCCAGGTTGAGGCCGAGGTGCGAGGCGGCGTGCCCGCGCCCACCGTCACAGAGGCAGACGTAGAGCAGTACTATCGCGAACATTTGAGCGAGTACGAATCCCCAGAACAGGTGCGGTTCTCTCACATCGTGCTGCTCTCTCGACCCGAAGCCGATCGCGTGCTCGCCGAAGCCCGCGCGGTCTCGACCGACGACGCAGCCTGGAGGCAGCTCGTGCTCCGCAACACGCGGGACAACACGACGCGGGACACAGGCGGAGACCTCGGATTTGTCTCGCGTGAAGGCAGCGCGGCGGTCGCACACGAGGTCGCAGAGGCAGCATTTTTGCTGCGCAACGTCGGTGAGGTTGCGACGAGCGTAGTGGAGAGCGCGCACGGCGCTCCGTCGCACGCGCGTGGTTTTCACGTGATCCGATTGATCGCACGACGAGAGGCGCTGAGGCGCCCGCTGGACGATGTCCGGCGTGCGATCCGCAATCGATTGTTTGAGCAGCGCCTGGACCAAGCGCAGGCCGCCGCGGTCGCCGCCCTCATCGCGCGCTTGCGGAGCGGCACGACGGTCCAGGTCGACCCCGCGGTGCTCTCAAGCGTGAGAATCGAGCTGGCGGGCTCGACGGCGCCAGCGATGGCCGCGCCGGGCCTTGGGCGCCCGCTCTTGCCTCCTGGGGTCGCGCTCCCCGCGGCAGGCGCTCCGCCACGCTAGCAAGCGCTGGATGAGACCGTGGTGCAGGCTGTGCTCGCAGGGCCACGGTAGGGGCTGGCTCAGACACAAAGATCGCGGTAGAAGCTTGGGCTCTCTCGAAGGGTTGAAAATGCGTCGTTGGACTGGAGCGTTGGTGCTCGCGTGTGTAATCGTATGGTCCAGCTCGGTGCAAGCCGAGGTGGTCGACCGAATCGTTGCGGTGGTCGAAGACGACGCGATTTTTCTCTCTGAGCTTGAGCGCAGGGTCCGTCCGTTTGAGCGACAGCTCACGCAGGTGCCCGATGGGCGCGAGCGAGCAACCCGGCGCGAGCAGGTGTTTCGCGAGACCCTTGAGCGGATGATTGACGACGCGGTCATTCGACGTGCCGCGACGCGCGCCCAAGTCAATGTCACGCCTGCTGACGTCGACCGAATGATCCACGGGCTTGCGCAACAACGCGGCGTGAGTGAGCAAGACATCTATGCAGCGGTTGAGAGCGAGGGCGTCACGCGCGCAGAGTATCGTCGCGTGATGGAGGCCGAAGTGCTCCGGCTTCGCTTGATGAACGTGCGCGTCCGCGGGCGAGTAAACATCACGTCAACGGATATCGTCGGCGAATATCGCCGTCGCACGCGTCAGGCTGCCGACCGCGCGCCGTTTCATCTTGCGCACTTGTTCTTGGCGTTTCCCGAAAATCCCACGGCAACCCAGATCGCCGAGGTGCGCGCACGCTCAGAAGCGCTGCGCGACCAGCTTAACGGGGGCTCTGAATTTGGAGCCCTCGTGGCCGCTCACTCAGAGGACTCGTCGAGTCGCGAGAGCGCCGGAGATCTGGGCGTCGTAGACCCCGACAACCCCGACGCGCCTGCCCCTGAGTGGCTCGTCAACGCGGTTCGGTCACTGCAACCCGGCCAGATTTCTACCGTCACTCGGGGTGAAAATGGCTTTCACATCTTTCGCTTGCTCTCGCGGCAGCCGCCCGAGGTTCCTCAGCTTGAGGCCGTGCGTGACGAACTCTACAACGAGCTTCTCAACCGCGAGATGGCCCGGCAACAACGGATCTATCTTCGCGAGCTTCGTCAACGCGCGTCCGTGGATGTTCGCTTGTAAAGTCTCGCGGCGTTCGCTCCGAATGCCAGCGGCGCCGCGTATCCAGCGCGCTCCCCATCGGTTGCTCTCGGCGCTTTTGGTGTGCATCGCGCTCACGCTTGGGTGCTCTACGCGTCGCGTTGCCACCAGCGTGGACGCTACGCCGCTCGCCCACGACGGCTCACGAAGCCAAGACGCCGCAGCCACAGTCCCCGCGCCACAGACGCCTCCCAGCGTCGCGGACGGCTGCGAGCCGCAGCAGCTCGTGCGGCCTTCTGCGGGTGTCGTGCTGCGCCGAATGCCAAGTGGTCCAGCGTTCGTTGAGATTCATTCGACTCGCCGGGGCCGATGGCTTGGGCTGACCCATCGAGCCCTGTGCGCGAGCGATGACCGAGGCGAGCACTGGACCTCGACTTTCGTGTTGCCGGATTCGACAAGTGGTCGCGAATCCAAGCTCACGCTGCAACGTGTTTCGCCGCGAGGAGGGTGGCTCTTGGTTCACCATGAGCGGACCGATCGCGCTAACTCTACGAGGCCAATTGCAGGGTATTTTAGCGACGAGCCCGAGCCCACACGTTTCGAACTCTTGCGATTTCCATTGGCCAATGAGCCTCCGATCGCGATCTTTGGCGACGGGCTCAGCCGGATGTTTGCAGCGACCGAACACCGCTTGTTTCGCCGCGATGAGACCTCACGTGACTTCGAAGGGCCTTTCGCGATGCCAGGCCGATTGACACAAGCGGCCGAGGGCTGCGGCCGAGTGCTCATCGCCCGCTCGCGGGTGGATCAAGACGGCGCATACTGGTTTCGTAGCTTCGATCAGGGTGCGCGTTGGTCGCCGTTTCGCCTGGGAATTCTCGGCGTAGACAGCGACCAAGCGGTGGTGCGTTGCCTCGGCGCTCGCGGAGGCATTGAGGCAGGCCGAGGCGCACTCCCCTCGCATTGGAGCTTTGACGGAGGTCGCACGTGGTCGCCTTCGAGACACGATGACCGCGCTCGCTCGATCGCGCGCGAGCAGGGCAGCGACGCGGTCCGATGCGCCGCAGGTCCAGCAGACGAGATCGCATGCCATGACCCCTCGCGCGTGCGACTTCTCGAGGGCGCAGCACGCGATCGCGAGCTCTATGCGCCTGCGCTCTGTGACGAAATTCGCCAGGTGGACACCCGCACGACCGTCGCGTTTGGCGCGTCTTGTGGGCTGTTGGTTTCGAGAGATTACGGTGGACTCTGGTCGCCGAGAGCCGCCGCGAGCGTGCCCACCCAGTCTGCCGTCGACGAAGGCCGCGGCGGGTTTGTCGGCGGACGCGTCGCGTGGCGGCTGAATGGAGGCGTCTGGTGGACAACCGACGCGGGTCGACACTGGAGCCCCACGCCCAGCGTCATTGGCCGCACACTTGAGCGAGGGGTGTTCGTCGATTCAAGGCGTGGCGTGTTCTCAACACGCACAGGCTGGGTGGTGTCGACCGGCAACGGCGGCCGAAGCTGGCGCTACGTTATCCGCGGAGACGTTGAGCGAATCAGCACGGATGGACAGAGCGTCTTTGTCACAACGCCGACGTCTGTTCGGGTCTCGCCCAACGGGGGCGGTCGCTGGCTCGCGCCTCGGGTGGGCGCTACGAGCGGCGCGCGGCTCAAGCCCTGGCTTCAACGCGAGGGGCAGGTGCGCTTCATCCGTGTGGACACCGAGCTCGTGGTGGAGCAGCGCGAGCGCATGGTGACCTTGCGTCGCGGGCAGGGCGTCGTGCAGCCGATCGCGCAGCTCGATCACAGCAACATCGCGTTGATCGCCGCAGACCTGTCAGCGCGTGGCGTTTTGCGCACGTTGCTCTCGGACGGGAGCGTCTTGATCCTCACCGACGCCTCTCTTGTGCCCACCGTGCGCGAGGGCACACCACGCACATCGCTGCGTCAGCGAGCAAGGAGATCGCGATGACTGATCGCGTGCTGGGGGGCTTCGAGGCGCTCGCTGAGGCGATCGCACACGCGGGTTATACCATCGTGTATGACGGCGGCGGCGAGGGGACACGCGTGCTGTGCGCATCGCTAAAGAGCCTGGGAATTTACACGCAAAATGTCTCTGTACGGGAGGCGCCTCTGGCCGCCTTGGGGGCGCGTGCCGCAGGAGCGCGCGCGTTGCTGGTCGTCGCAGGGCCCGGCGGTCGCGAGGCACTCACAGAAGCGATTTCTCGCGCAAGGCTCAGTGACACAGGCCTCGCGGCGCTGATGATCGCGCACGGCGAAGACCACGGCGAGAGCACTCCATGCGACGATTTGCAGTACGAAATGCACCTGGCCTGCAAATACGACGTGACCTGGAGTCCAAGCTCGCTTGCGCGATTGCCGGCGACTTTTGCGATGCTCGAAGCGCAGGCGTCGCGATGGTGCGTGGTGGTCTCGCTGCAAGATCTCTTGGGAATCGACCGCGTCTTGGGCCGCTGGACTACAGAGCCGAGCGACCCGGTCATCGCGATCGGACACGGAAGCATCGCTAAAATTTCAAGCGGCCAATCGATGCACGAGTCCGTGCCCGAGGAGCGATCGAGGTTTTCTCGATTGCTCTCTATCGAGCGATGGCATCCGTTTCCGAGCGCAGAGCTGGTCGCCAGCTTGGTTGGGTGCGACCAAGCGTGGGTGTGCCCTCTCGATTCGTCCTGCGCGGATGTTGAGCGTGATGGCCTCGTGATGGCCGTGCGCGCCGCTGTGCAACGCGAGCAGCGATCCCTCACAATTCGTGTGATTTCTCAGCTCGAAATGACGCGAGCCCGTCGCGAATCCACACGCCGTGTGATGATCAGCGGGGCTGCGCGGCTGCGGGTGTCTTCGGCGCGAGAGCTTATGGCTGCGTTGCAGACACACGGAGTGCTCTCCGAGGCCAGACACACGGAGCCGACCCACACTATTTTGACCCTCGCATCGCCCGGCGAGGACCTCTGGTTTCGCGCCTCTGGGCTGCCAGTGGCTGTTCCTCAGGATGGATTATTGTCTGCAGAATTGCAGGTGATTGACGTCTCTGACTGCGGCGATGTCATCGACGCGTCACGGCTCGCCTACATCATGCTCCATGCGTTGATCGCGCGGTGATCGTTCGTCGCGTGAAGGCGAGGCTTGAAGCGTTGCCCCTCGCTCTGCTATTGAGCATTCGCCATGTGGTTCTGGTCGTTCTGATGAGCGCCTAGGTTCGCATGCCAAGGTCAAGTGAAGCATCGCAGCGTTGCGAGTGCTTCTCGGGGCTCAGGCGAGAAATTAGGTCGGTCGCTTCTTTGGTGCCGACTTTGTTCGATTCGATCAACACCTCCAACACGCTTGACTGTTGGAGTGACGCGTCCCGAGGGGAAGCGGAGGCGAGACGATGAATCCTCAGATGGTGATGTACGAGGAGGAGTTCAATCAGATCCAGACCGTGGTCGAGCGTCTGGTGAAAGAAGCCAACTCAAAGGTCGTTTTCATCGTCGATAAAAACGGCCAGCTGATCTCGGCTGCCGGCGACACCGAGAACCTTGATACGACCTCCCTAGCCTCGCTTACGGCGGGCAATATCGCAGCCACAGGTGGCATGGCGAGGTTGCTCCGTGAAAACGAGTTTGCTACGCAGTATCACGAAGGGGAGAAGGCCAACATCCACATTCAGCTCGTAGGAAACCGAGTGATTTTGGTGGTGATCTTCGATTCTCGCTCGTCGCTTGGGCTCGTTCGTTTGCGAGTGCGCAAAGCTGCTGACGAGCTCAACGGCATCTTCGAGGCGCTCTTGAACAAGGTTCAGAGCCCCGAGCGTGGTGATGTGCTGACCGAGATTACCGACGAAGACATCGACAATCTTTTCAACGATTGAGGGTGTGGTTGCGCGCTGAAGTGCGACCCCATGCGAGCAGTCCGCGACGAGTGCGCTATAAGTCCAAGAGACCGCTGATTCTGAAAGCGCCGTTCGCGCTTCGATCACAGTACCCATGTTGTTATTGAACTCCCTTACTGGGCACACGAAGGCGGCCACGCTTTTCGCCCCACTGTTTCCGAGACGGAAGGTCGCGACCGATGTCGTTTATCAACTACCTGTCGCGTGAGATCAACTGCAAGCTCGTGTACTACGGGCCCGGTCTCTGCGGAAAGACCACAAATCTTCAATACATTTACAACAAGACCGCTCCCGATGCGAAGGGCAAGATGATCTCTCTTGCCACCGAACAAGAGCGGACTCTGTTCTTCGATTTCTTGCCGATTTCACTCGGTGAAATTCGCGGATTTCGCACCCGATTTCACCTCTATACGGTGCCGGGGCAGGTCTTCTATGACGCGTCTCGCAAGCTGATTCTCAAGGGCGTGGATGGCGTGATCTTCGTCGCGGATTCGCAGATCGAGCGGATGGAAGCGAACCTCGAGTCCATCGAGAATCTCCGCTTCAACCTGAGCGAACAGGGCTACATTCTCGAGAAGATGCCGTTTGTGATTCAGTACAACAAACGCGATCTCCCGAGCGCCGCCCCGGTCGAAGAGCTTCGCCAGACACTCAACACCTTGGGCGTCCCCGATTTCGAGGCCATCGCCTCGTCGGGAGAGGGTGTGTTTGACACCCTCAAAGCCATCACGAAGCTTGTGCTGACCGAGCTCAAGCGCGGCTCCGGCGGCTGAGCTGCGCGGTGCTCGATTGACGATGGACCGAAGGGCTCCATATCGCTGTCGACTGGCATTCGGGTAAAGCGCGAGAGCAGGGCGGCGAGAGCTCGCGCTGAGACCGCTGCAAGCCCTGCAAACATCCCCGCAAGGAGCGCGTCCCTGTCATGGCCGAAGTGATTGTCTACACGACGGATTATTGCCCGTACTGCACCCGCGCGAAGGGCCTTCTTCAGCGCAAGAAGATCGACTTCGTTGAGATCAATGTGAGCAACGATCCGGGCAAGCGTGCGTGGCTCGTCGAGGCGACCAAACGTCGCACGGTCCCTCAGATCTTTATCAATGGCAAAGCCATCGGTGGCTCCGATGAACTCCACGCCCTTGAGCGAGACGGCAAGCTCGACGCGATGATCGCTGCCGATCACTCATAGCGACTGGTCCGCTGTGTCTCGTCCATGCCTCGCCGCTTCGATTCTTGGGCTCTGTGCCAGCGTGCAGGCTGCTTGTCATCCTGCACCCTCGTCGCTAGAAGCGGAGCCCCAAAGCCCTCTGCAACAATTGCCAGCGCAGCGGCTTGACGCTGCCTCCTTTGCGCGCCCCTTGACCGATTTTCGTGCGGACGGCTGGGCGAGGTTGGGGCACGGCGCCATCCGCGGTGCAACCCTGGGACCGATCGAGAGCTCGGCGCATCCCAACGTGGGATATGGCACCGCCGCGAGCGCCAATGCGCTGGATGAGCTGGCGACGCTTGGATGCAATTGGGTGAGTATCACCCCGTTTGGTCGCCAGTGGGATTTACAGCACACCGAGATTCACCTGGATTTTGAGCAGCCATTCGCCGCAAATCGGTTGGCCGTGCTCCGTGTGATCGAGCAGGCTCATCAGCGTCACTTGCGCGTGTTGTTGGTGCCACACCTTTGGATCGATCGCCCCGGCCTCTGGCGAGGCGAGATCGACCCGGGGAGCGAGTCGCGATGGGCTGAGTGGTTTGCGAGCTACACGCGATTCGTCCTCGCCTGGGCGCAGGTCGCCCAAGAGTCACACGCTGAGATGCTCTCGATTGGCGTCGAGATGAAGTCTTCGTCCGGGACTCGCGTTCCACAGTGGATCGCAGTCATCGAGCAAATTCGCAGGGTCTATGGCGGTATGCTGACCTACTCAGCGAACTGGGACGAAGAGTCACATGTGGGCTTCTGGGATCGCCTGGACGTCGTCGGGATCAACGCGTTTTATCCGCTCGCAGAGCAGCCTGGGGCGGGCCTCGACGTGCTGCGCGCAGGCGCAACGCAGCGAGCGAATTCGCTCGGACAGTGGGCGCGCCGTGAGCAACGTCCCGTGATGTTTACGGAGTTTGGTTACACCGCGCGCCCAGACCCCGCGGTGCGCCCATGGGAGTGGCCTGACTCGATGGTGGGCGTGCGCGTGGACACGGTCGCGCAGGCCGTCGCGTATCGCGCGTTGCTTGAGGCGTTTGTGCCTCAGCGTTGGTTTGTGGGCGGGTTTGTGTGGCGCTATTACGCCAACGCGATGGACGCATCGCAAGAGGCTTCCCATGGCTTCTCGCCAAGGCTACGCGAAGGCGAAGACGTGCTCCGATCGATCTATGCGCTGCCATGGGCGAGCGACGGGGATGCTGCACGCGACGTGTACGAACAGTTCTGGTCGCAGCCGCTTCGCGCACCGTGGCAGCCTCGATGGCGACTCACGCCAGAGTCTGAACGTCCCCTTTGGTTTCGCTAGAGGGCCTCGACGCGCTTGCGCTCGGCCTCGACGTCGAAGCTGGCGGGCGGATACTGCGGATTGATCTTGCGAAGTGTCTCGACCAAAATCTGCGAGATGAGCCAATCACGATGCCACTTGTGGTTCGCTGGGATCACATACCAGGGCGCAACTTCGGTAGAGCACCGAGTGAGTGCCTCTTGGTATGCGGCCATGTAGTCGTCCCAGAAGGCTCGCTCGTCGAGGTCGCCAGGGTTGTACTTCCAGTGTTTGTCGGGCGTGTTGATCCGGTCCGTGAGGCGGCGTTTTTGCTCATCAAGCGAGATGTGCAGCATGAGCTTGATGACTGTGGTCTCGCGTTCGGCGAGCGTCGCTTCCCACGCGTTGATCTCGTCGTAGCGTTTGGACCACACTTTTTTGGGCGCATAGCCTCGTACACGCTCAACCAAGACAGCCTCGTAGTGAGAACGATCGAACATCCGAATTCGTCCGGACTCTGGAAGAGCTTTGATATGTCGCCAGAGAAAATGATGGGCTTTCTCTTCGTCCGTCGGGGGGCCGAAACCGACCACTCCAAAGCCAAGAGGGTCGAGCAAGCGATCGATCGCTTTACCGACACCACCCTTGCCGGATGTGTCCATTCCCTGCACAATAATCAGGACCGATTTCTTGCCGCCACCCTTCGCCTGCGCCCAGAGTCTCTCGTGGAGGTTTGACACCTCAGGCTCAAGGGCGAGCGCCGCTTCTCGCGCGCTGGATGAATCTGCAGGGCCCGCGATGACGCGGTCTGGATCAAACGAAGCGAGGCTAAAGTCAGCGCCGACTCGCAATAAGTCTGCAATCGACTGCTCGGAGTTCGAAGACTTCTTCTTAGTCTTCTTCGCCTTCTTTTTGTCTCGACTCATGGGACATCTTTCTAAATGCACGCGTGCTCTCGAGAGAGTTCGGGAGTCGCGAGGACGGGGAAGTGGTCAAAAGAATCGGAGGGCTACGAACGCACCCGCGAAGAGCATGCACACACCCCCGACCACCAACAATGCCACCATGACCACGCGCGATCCCTGTTTGGGCGGTTGCGCTTGGATTGTATGGGGGGTGTAGGACGGAGACGGCGGCGCGAGCGTCGGGTGATGCGACGCGTAGGGCATCGGCTGGTTCTGCGGGAATCCCTGCGAGGGGGGCGCTCCGAAGTGATGGCGGGGCTGATCGACCGATGCAGGCGCAGCGTTGTGGGGCCACTGCGGAGGGGGCGGTGCCGCTGTGTTCGAGGGGGGTCTGGGAGCGCTTGGAGGAGCGCTCTGCGGAGCGCCTGGGAGACCGCGATTGGGGATCGAGCTGGCGCTGGGCGTGCGAGAGGACGTGGGCTCGGCAGGGGTGTCGGCCCGAGCTTGGTCTGCGAACTTCTGGCGATACTGCGCGATGGCTTCCTGAAGCTCATTGGGCTGCTCGCTCTGGGGCATCGCCGTCGTCTTCATGAGGTCCAGTGCCTCGTCCGCGATCGGAGATTTGCTGTGGATTTTTACAGGCGGATGGATCGTACTGATCGTGCTCGCGTGCTTCTCCCACTCGTCCTGAAGATCCGTGACGGTCTTGGGCGTGGGCGGGGGAGTCACCGGCTTGATCGTTCGGACCTCGGGGATCGAGGGGACCACCAGCTCTCCGGTCTGACCTCGGACGCGCGCGACTGGCGTTGAAGCGGCGGCCTGTCGGATCGCTTCGCGGCGCGTGTCGAGGGCGACTTTGAATGCGTTGCGAACCCAGCCCCCGACCTCGTGCGCGTCGGCAAAGAGGTTGGCCGCTCGGGCGGTGTGCTCAAGCGCGGTGGCCATCGCACGCGCGCTGCCAAAACGCTCGTCACGATTGCGCTCAAGCGCTTGCATGCACACCGCGTCGAGGCCATCGGGGAGAGAGGGCACCAGCGACTTGGGACGCGGGATGGGCGCCACCAAGAGCGCTTCGACCGTGTCGCTTTCCTTGGGGCGCTTAAACAAACGCTGTCCCGTGAGCATTTCCCAGAGAACTACGCCCATGGCAAAGAGATCCACGCGGTGATCGAGCGGTCGACCGCGGGCCTGTTCGGGCGCCATGTAGGCGAGCTTTCCTTTGACCTGGCCAGGAGTTGTGCCGGTGATTCGTGCGGCGGCTTTCGCGATGCCAAAATCGGTAACCCGCGCGATACCATCGACGCCCACCAGGATATTCTGTGGCGAAATATCGCGGTGAACGACCGCGAGCGGCTTGCCCATCTCATCGGTCAACGTGTGCGCGGCCTCGAGTCCCATCAACGCATCGTAGACACAGCGTGTCACCAGCTTCACGCGACCCGGTGAGGCCGGCCCGAGCTGATGGTTGACATCCCAGAGGGTCACACCCTCCACGTAGTCCATGACCACGTAGTACCCGTGCGTCTCGTTAAGTCCGACCTCGTGAATCGCGACGGCGTTTGGATGGTGAATCCGTGAGGCGATTCGCGCTTCATCCAGCAGCATGTCGACAAACTCGCTGTCGTACATCAGGTGCTTGTGCAGGATCTTGAGGGCGTACTGACGTGAGACGCCGCCGGCGCCCGCCACACGCGCAAGCACGACGCTGCCCATTCCACCTTTGGCCAGCTCCGCGATTACTTCGTAGCGATCGATGGTGTTCGCCAACTTCGAAGAAGAACCCGGTTGCACGGCGTGGATGTTACACCCACTCGCCAACGTGTCGAAAGTGATCTCGCAGCGTCCTGTTTCGGTCCTTCTTGTGGTGGGCCCCACGGCGAGCGGCAAATCATCGCTCGCGCTGTCGCTTGCGCAGCGATTCGACGCCGAGCTAGTGAGCGCGGATAGCGTGCAAATATTCAAGCAGATTGACATTGGATCTGCCAAGCCGACGCTCGCTGAGCGGGCACTCGTTGCGCACCACGTCATCGATTGCGAGGAGCCGGACGCGTTTTATGACGCCGCCCGATTCGTGTTGGACGCTGATCAAGCGATCTCAGACATCGTCGCGCGCGGTCGTCGCGTCATTGTCGTAGGCGGGACCGGTCTCTATCAACGTGCGTTGGTGCGGGGCTTGGCGCCGGGGATTGGGAGAGCCCCGGACGTGCGCGAACGGCTCCATGCGCGCGCCTCTTTGGGCCGTCATGAGCTGACCCAAATGCACGCAGAGCTTGCCGCCGTGGACCCAGAATACGCCGCGAAAATCTCAACGAATGATCCCATTCGGATCGTTCGCGCGCTGGAGGTCTTTGAGATCTCGGGTGTCCCCATGAGCGTGCATCACGCGCGGCATGCGGCGATGCCGCCACGCTATCGCGCGCTCTGGCTCGGGATCGAGACAGACGCTGCGGCGCTCAAGCCTCGGGTGATCGAGCGTGCGCGCGCCATGCTAAGTGCAGGCTGGATCGACGAAACCCGTGCGATTTTGCAGCGCTACGGGCCATCAATCAAGCCGCTGACGACCGTGGGTTACGCGCAAGTGTTGGCGCACATTCTCTCGGGTTCAACCGACTCGAGTGAGCTCTTGCAGGCCATTGTCCAGAGCACCACCGCGTTTGCGAAGCGACAGAGGACCTGGTTTCGAGGCGAGCCCGATGTCATCTGGGATGACGCGATGGCGCTGGACAGCTCACCATGGCACGCGCGAATCGAGGCATTTTTTCAGGGGCAATGATCGCTTAGGGTTGAGCGTTGTGCGGGACAAGCGACCGCGAGAGCGGCTAGACTCTTGGGCCACTGTGAAAACCACGCGTGATCGAAGGACGGCTCTGGCGGTCTCTGTCGTCTGGCCTCTTGGGCTCTTGTCTCTGAGTGCCTGCACAAGTCCACCGACCGCAGCAGACACCACGGCGCAGGACGCGACCATGGAGAGCGCTGTCAGCGTCCATCGCGCCCGCCCTGGCTGCGACCCAGTCAACGGCATTGTGTGCAACGGCGACTATGTTGGCCGCTGTGATCCGGGCTGCGCGAGCACGCAGTGCTGCTCTCCACAATCGGGCGAGTTTCGGTGTGTCGACCTCGACCCTGACGGCTACTGCCCTGCGGCAGATCTCTCGGTGCGGCGCGACGAGATTGAGGGACGCACGGACGTGCAATGGCGCTTTTTTGCTGGCGACGATTGCGCGCTTCAAGAGCGCTGCGTCAACGGGCCAGGCTGGCGACGTCTGCTGATGTTTGCCACGGTCACGCCCAACCGCGGCACCGCGGATCTCTTCATGGGGCCACCGGCCGAAAACGCAGCGCGCTTTGAGTACTCGACGTGCCACGACCATTATCACTTCGACGGCTACGCGGCCTACGAGCTTCAGCGAGACGGGGCGGTCATTGCGCGTGGACACAAGCAGGCGTTTTGCTTGATGGACACCACGCCCTATCCCGATGGGCCTGACACAAACCTTCACTATACCTGCGAAAATCAAGGCATCCAGCGCGACTGGCAAGACGTCTACGGCAGCTACCTCGATTGCCAGTGGGTCGACGTGACGGACGTCGCGCCGGGCAATTATCAGCTGCGGGTCGCGGTCAACACGACGCAAACGCTCAACGAGCGCGATTACAGCAACAACGTGATCACGGTGCCTGTCGCGGTCACGCCGGATGACAGCGCTGCAGACCCCACGCTGCCTTGCCCCACGCCACGCGAGGGGGCAAATCGACAGTGCGGATTCGCTCGCGGAGGTAGCTTTGCGTGCACGCCTGGGGTGTCTCTCCGAGCGGGTTGCTCGGCTGCTTGCGCGGTGGGCTCTTGCACCGGGGATACGGTCCTTCGGGTGTGCGATGGCGATGCTCCGTGTGGTCCGCGTGCTGCGCTCGCGATCAACGATGACTCCGCGTGCAGGTCGCCGACGGGCCGCGAAGACGTCTGCTCGGTAGGGCGGTTTGTGTGTCCGCCGTCGGGCCGATTTACCGTGCTCTACGGTGGCTTGGCGTCGGACGAAGCGGTCACCTGCAACGTCGCCGTGGAGCCCGTTGCGATGGGTGGAGACGCTGGCGCTCCGCGTGATGCGGCATCAGACTCTGGGGCAGAGGCCGCGGTGGACGCGGCGAGCGGAATAGACGCAACCTCGGACGCTCGCGTTGCAGATTGATGAGTCTGTAATTTCTCTTACAAAAGGAATTTCTAGAGAGCTCTATGAGACCGGCACGAGTGCTTCCGCAGGCGCAGTTATTTGTTTGCACAAACAGCAGGGCGGCGAGCGATCCGCTAACGAGTGGGTGCGGTGCGACGGGGCCCGCGGTGTTTGACGCTGCGCGCGCTTTAGTCAACGCGCAGGGGCGGCTTCGGACGCACTGGGTGACGCGGACTGGTTGCCTTGGGCAGTGCCCACGGACCGGATGTGCGGTTGCGCTCTGGCCCTCGGGTGAGCAATGGATCGAAGCCGACACCAACGACGTGGCCGCGATGGTGGCCCGCCTCTGTTTGACCGCACCCAATCGAGGAGAGCCATGAACGAAGTAGAACAGCGCGCGTTTGCGACCATCGAGGCCTTGTTGCTGCAAATGGTGGAGCATCAGGAGCAAAAAGTGGCAGCTTTTGCCCGGCGATTGCGCCCTCGGTTGACCGCAGACGATCTCAAGAATCCGCACGATTTTGACGAGCTCAACGATCCGGATTTTAACTACGAAGATGGTCATCTGGCGGGGCTCCATGCGGCTGTGAGCGCCCTTCGACGCGCCGTGCGTGACCACCACGAGACCCACGCAGGAGGTCCCAATGACTCGCAAAGATAAGCAGCGTGAATCCTCGCGCGTAGCGACCGAAGAGCTCGCCGCGAAGAAGGCCGCAAATAACCCCGCACCTCTCGCCGCCAAGGGGCTCAAGGGGCTTGAGTCGCTCAAGGCGGAGTTTGACGCCAAGGCACGCGCCGAGCAGGCCGCGATTGAAGAGAGAGCCCAAAAAGAGGCGGCATTTCGCAAGCAAATCGGCCTCAAAGCCGAGCCGACCAAGGTAAAAAAGCTCGCCGAGGCACCCACGCGCAAGACCGATGTCATCGAGGTCTGGAGACCCGATCTTGACGCCGAGCTCTTTGCTGCGTCCATGCGAGGGGTCAAACCGCTCGCACCGGAGAAAAATCCCCATCGCGGTCCTCGTCCTGCGAAGCGACAGAACGAGCACAGCGGGGCCGTCAAAGCGCGCCGTGACAGTGCCCAGGGGGATGTAGGCCTGGTGGTCTCTTGGGGCGAAGACGGGCTCTGTAGGGCCTGTCGCAAGGGGGGCGCATTTGCGCTCGAGATGCTGCAGCGGTTCGAGGGGTGCGACGCGGTTCTGGATCTTCACGGGCAAGATGTCGTGCAGGCGCGCGCGAGGACTCAGTCGTTTGTGCGCGCCAAGCGCGAGCTTGGGCTGCGCACCGTCGAGATCATTCATGGCACCGGAAAACACTCGCCCGATGGGGAGTGTATCTTGCGCGACGTGGTGGTCTCGGCGCTTACCGATCCGTCGTTCTCGCGTGAGATCGACGCCTTTGCGGGGCGCAAAGTGAGCAAGGGCCCCAGTCCGTCGGTGTTCGTCGCCCTGCGCGCCCGTTGACCGAGACGCTCTACAGCCGCCGTCGGCGCGTGGATCTTGCGGGGGAGTTTCGCGCTCCGCGGGCGGTCGTCTTGGCGCGCGATGAGGGCCTGTTGCTCTGCGCAAACGCACGCGCGGGTGACTCTGTGTATTTTACCGTGGGGTCGCATCGAGGCGAGGCGATGCAGGTGACCCACGATGGCGCGGTCGCGATGGAGGTCGACACGGATGCCTCGACGCGGACGTACGCATGGGTGACGCTCTGGTCTGAAAATTCGCACGGTCGGCAAGCCCTCGGGGCCGTCTATGTGAGCACCGCACGCGCCCTGGTGTGGTCTCGATGGATCTTCGCGCTGGCCACTCTGCCCGCAGTGCTTTTGGCAGCCATAAGCTTGCTGCCCGCGGGTCGTGTGGCCGTCGCGGTGCCGTCTTGGCTCGCGTCCTTGGTGTGCGCTTCGGTGCTCGCGATCGGCGCACGGCGACGCGCGGGGCGCTGGGTGCATGGGGGCGTGGTCCAGGTCCCCGCGGCCGTCTTGGCACTCGGGCTGAGCTTGTCTGCGTGGGGCGTGGTGCGCTCGATCAACCACGTCGTGATTGAATCGGGCGTCGACACAGCACACATCGCGGCGATCTCTCGCAGCGATTTGAGCAGAGAAAACAATGCTCGTTCGTGTGGTGATGGGCTCGCGGGCGGGTTGTGCATCTCGCGTGACCCTGCGTTGTTTGAGCACGCGTCGTGTGGTCCGAGTGTGCCGCGTTGGTGGCTCGGTGCAGCCATCGCGACACGTCACTGGCGAGGGTGCCTGCGGCGATTTGAGGCGCTGGACGCAGACGTCGCGCCGATGGGGATCGGCTGTACACCCGGTGCGATGGGGCAGTGCTGTGTCGACCTCCGCGGACCCTCGTGCGAGGCGCCGCGGACGCTCTCGTTGGATGTCCGCTGGCGGGCGGGGTTTGAGCGCCCCACGATTGGCCAAGGAGCGTGCGCGACACAATCGTTGGTCGCGTGGCGCGCTGTGGTGACCGCGCGTGAGGGCATTGGCGCTGCGATCGCACGGATCGCGCGGGTGCCCGCGCAGGGTGAGCTCTGCCTCGATCTTGAGGGCTGGGGTAGCGTCACCGCGGTCTCTTTTGTGGACGAGCGAGGGGCGGTTCAATGGCGCGCGCAGCGGTCGCTGCCGCTGAGAGCGTCGGCGATGCGAGTGCGAATGCCCAGTGTATTGCCTACACAATTGAACATCGAGCTCGCGCTTGGTCACAGTGATCAGTCCGTGGGTCGCGTGCAGCGGTTGGCGATCCCGTGGTCGATGGACACGGTGAGACCGACGCAGTTGCACTTTGTCGCGGGTCGCGAGGCGGAGCCTGCGTCGCTGGACCGAGTCACACTCGGCGATCGAGCTCCACGTGCAAATCCAGAGCTCCATTTGCTCTGGCCCCAAGGGGGACCGCGGGTCCGAACCGCGCTCCCGAGCCGGCTCGCGTGCGGCCAGGGGGTGCGTCTGTGGCGTCCCGGCGGCGAGGCGTTGAGCCGTGTTGAAGTCGGAGAGACCTCGCTCGCGTGCGCGCGACCAGCGAGCGCCGAATCGAGGAATTTGCCATGGATTGTTCACCGATTCGACGCGACCGAGTTGCAGTATCATGGCGGCTCTCTGTGGGCCGACATGCAACGTCGTCGGTTGGTAGCGCGTTCGGTCGGCGCGGATGCGGCGCGTGAGCTCTTTGTGTCTACACGTGGCGCGCATGTGCTGGATGGCAACGCGCGATTTGTCGACGATGCCGGTCGAGCTCTTGGGCTCGTGACGACCGGGGATGGCCACTGGCGACTGCGCGCGGACCCTGCGGATCCGGTTGAGATTCTCTGCTGCGAGTTGGACGGGCTGTGGGCTGACTGTCCGCTCGATGTGACCTATGCGTGGCGATGTGGTCCGAAGCTCACAAACCGACCGAACTGTGCCCGGGCCTACGCCGATTGCACGCAGTCTCGTTAGGCTATTTGCAGGGACTCCAGCACGTAGCTGGGTTGGATCGCTGAGTCTGTGAGGTGCTCGCGGCGGGTCACGCCCGTGAGCAGCAGCGCGGAGCTAATTCTGGCCGAATTAGCGCCGAGGATGTCGGTCGCGAGCTGGTCGCCGAGCATCACGCAGTCGCGGGTTCCTAGGGTCTCGATGGCGTGCTCGAAGAGAAACGTACTGGGTTTTCCGAGGGCTACGAAGCGAGGCGCGGTCGGGCCGAGTCTCGCGAAGAGTCCCGCCTCGAGCATGGCGGCGACGGAGCCCGCGGTGAACCCGAAGCCCCCCTCGGCTGCGGGATAAATCAGGTCGGGGTTGGGCAGCAAGAGCACGGGCGGGCGGCCTTGTTCGCACACGCGCGAGATCCACGAGAGCATGGCGTCCAGCGTTGGGATGAAGTCAAAGCCTTGCTCGTCGCAGATCACGACGACATCGGCGGGGTCGGTGCATCGCTCAAGGACCTCGCCTCCTGCTTGGCTCACAAACCAGCGCGAGTCTCTGGTGCCTAAGACCGCGCAGCGCGCGCCCTCGAGGCCGTTGGAGGCAAAATAGCTCTGCACCATCCCGCCCGAAGAGAGAACAGAGTGTGGCTCAATTTGCAGGCCCAATCGCTTGAATCGGTCCGACGAGCTCTTGGGCGACCGAGACGCGTCGTTGGTCAAAACCACGAAGCGTTGGCCGCGGCGGAGGAGCGAATCGATCGCGTCGACGGCGCCGTCAATGACACCGTCGCTGTGCACGAGGACACCGTACGCGTCGAAGAGTAGCGACTCGTGGCGCTCACAGAGCGCAGAGAAATCGAGGTCCAGCACGCTCACGTCGAGGGGCTCTGCATGCGGCGTTGGGCGACGAGGCACATGGCCTCGACGGTGATCAGCGAGAAGAGCGCCCGTGGGCTGATGCGCGTGTGGTCTTCGAGCTCACGAAGTGCAGGCAACCAGCTCACCAATTGCTCTACAACGGGGGCGGTCAAGAAGCCCTCCTGCATGACCTCAGGGGACGAAAAATCGAGGCGAGTCAGCCACTCAAACTCGCTGCCTCGGACCTTGACCGAGAGGTCTCGTTCGAGCTGAAAGACAATGTCGACGAAGTCGAGTGAGTCAGCGCCTAGGTCATCGATCAATCGCGAGGACATGGCGATGTCGCCGGGCTCGAGCATGAGGCTCTCGGCGATGCACGCGCGGACGGCCTCGAAGACTTCGGGCTTTACCTGCAAATACTCAGAAGAATCAGTCATGCTCATGGTCTCCGTCGATCCAGCGGATGGACTGTTCGACTGGCTTGCGCTGCGTGACGTTGGGGGTCTCTGCGGGGTATCCGACGCTCACGAGAGCGAGGAGATTCCAAGACGGAGTCACCCGTACGAGGGGCTTTAAGAGGTCTGCGGCGATCAATGGACCGGTGAGTGCCGAAGCACCGAGGCCCAGCGAAGGCGCAGCCAGCAAGAGGTTTTGCAGGGCCAGGGACGCGCCGATGCATGCGCTCTGGTGCTCCATCGTCTGGGCCAACGAGCGCTCGTGTGCAGGGAGTCCATCGGTCAGAAGATGCGACAGGATGGGGCTCGCGCGAAACGCGATCGCGATGACGCAAGGAGCCTGCGCAAAACGAGTGAAATAGTCTCCGTAGGTTCTGAAGGCATCGATGCCATCGCTGTCCATGTTTGCGCACAGAAAATCTACACGCTCTTGGACCGCCGAGGCCATGCGCTCAAGGGTCTCGCGGTGACGCACGACCGAGAAGCGCCATGGCTGCTTGTTCGACGCCGACGGGGCCAAGATCGCGAGAGAGAGCAGCGCCTCGATACGCTCACGCGTTGGCATTTGGTCTGTAAAAACACGGACCGAGCGACGACTTCGGAGGGCGTCTTCGAGTGAAGTCGCCGCGACCCTCGAGGCGTTGGAGTCGGTCATTGGACGCCGTATCCTCCGTCGACTTCGACCATGGTCCCGGTGAGCCCTGAGGCTCCCTCCGTGGCCAAAAAAGCGATCGTATGCGCGACGGATTCGACCGACACCAACGAGCCCGTGAGGGTGCGAGCGCGCACGCGATCTGCATCGAGGGACAGGACCCCTGCCGTCATCGCGGACTCAAACGGTCCGGGACGAACACCGAGGATTCGCACGCCTTTGCGACCATATTCGACCGCAAGGCCCCGCACCAGGCCCTCTAGCGCGGCCTTGCTTGAGGCATAAATGGACTGACCACGAAAGGGTCTTAGCGAGGCGACGCTGGTCACAAAGACGACGGCGCCGTGGCGTCTGCGGATCATCGATGGCAAGACGGCGCGCGTGAGCGCAATGGGCGCGAAGACGTTGACCGCGAAGGTCTTCTCGATCGTGTCCGAGGCTGTCGCGACGAGCAGGGCACTTGGCGCGACTCCAGCGCAATGCACCAGTAAATCGACAGGCAAAACTGCGTCTTTGAGCTCGTCTGCGAGGCGCTCTGTCGCGTGAGTGTCGCTCAAGTCGGCGTGCCGCAGCGTGATCTTGGCGCCAAGCGTCGAGAGGCGATCGGCGAGCCCACGAACGCGCTCAGACGACGCTTCACTTCGGTAGTGCAGCGTGAGCGCACGGCATCCGCGGTCCACGAGCGCTTGCGCGACCGCGGCACCAAGGGTTCCGTTGGCGCCGGTGACAACCGCGTGGCGATCTGCAAGCGAGAGCACTGGATTGAGAGGAAATGTCATCGCGCTCGCGTGAAGGTGTACACCCATTTGCTCGGCGCTCGTGGTCGACAGTGGAGCGGCCAAACGCCCGAAGCAAAAGCAGTGCGTGCTGGTAGCCTGGGCTGTCCTCACGGGACAGCGGCGGAGCTATCAGCAATAGCCCATCGAGGTTCCACCCTCCGGCGGCACGCATCGATAGCAGTCGCCCCGCGGTGGGGTCGTGATCCGTGGATCGGGTTGACACACCGAGCACCGAAACCCTGTCGGTTGCCCCACGAACGCGCTTGGCATGCTCGGCACGTCTGGACACGTCCAACAGCCAAAGTCGGTGCCCACGGGCAACGCGTTGGGATCTGTGCAGGCCATCTGCGCGCTGTCGGCCTGCGAATCGGACGCGGTTTGCGCGTCTCCGGTCGGTGTTGTGGGTCCGCAGGCGCTGGCGATCACCAGAGAAAACACAGCGGGGATCACGAGGCGTGGCGGTCGCGTTGTGGGGTTCATCGCTCCAAAGTCTAAACCAGCGCCCTGATCTCTTGGACTTGTACCGCTACCAGAGCGCCGATGTGGACGCTCGGCGGTAACGGACACCTAAAAGTACATGTAGGCGTCCCGCCCTCGAACGGGCCATTGGGCTGCCCATTTGCCGGGGATCGGTCGTTGCCACCGTCCGCGCAGTGCCCCCCTGGGTCTTGACTAGACTGACTGGTCAGTCTAGTCACCGCGCCTCTACCATGACCCGAAAAGAGACGGCGCCAACCGCAGGGGACGGCGAGGACGAGAAGCGAGAGCGGCGACGGATTGCGCTCCGCAATGCTGCCTACGAGCGGTTCTCTGCGCGCGGCTATCACCTGACGACCGTGGATGAGATCTGCGTCGAGGCTGGGATCTCGAAGGGCTCGTTTTATTGGCATTACGACAGCAAGCAGGCGGTGCTGTTGGCGATCGTCGATGGCTGGGCGGCCGAAGTTGAACTCTCACTCACGGAGCATTTTCGCGGTGCAATCGCACGCGCCGATCGCCGTATCGCTGTGACCGAGGGGCTGCGCGCGTTGGCACATCGGCTGCGCAAGCTCATGCCGTTGTGGTTGGAGTTTCTGTCCCAAGCCCAGCGCGAACCGGTGATCCGAGAGGGCCTCAGTGTCTTTCATCGCCGCGTTCGGCGCGCCACGCACACGATGTTGAGCGCGCTGGTGGACAACTTTCAGAACACCCGTGAGAGCGAAGCGCTCGCGACGATCATTGTGGGGGGATTTATCGGGTTGATGTCGCTCGAACTCAGCGACCCCTCGGACGTGACGTTTGATCGCGAGGTCGAGTCGTTTATGAGCCTGTTGGGGCACTCCTCGATCGAGGCAGACGACGCTGATGCTGCGCAGAAAAGCAGCAAAAAGACTAATCAATCAATCTCAGCGCCGGTGGCAAAGACCAGCGACAGTGCACGCGAAGAGCGCGCGACGAAGAGCAGAAAGATCGTACGATGACTACACAGTTTTTTGGTGCTTCGGGTGTGCGCGTACCGCAAGCCAACGCCCCTTCGTCGGTCAGCCTCACCGGTCCAATCGCGCTGACCTTTGCGGGCCAAGCGTCGGACTACCTCGACGAGCTCGCGGGCCTTCGAAGGCGCTCTCATCGCGCTGCGGTGTTGATTGACGCGTTGCTCGAAGACCTTGAGCTCTTTGTGTCGCAGATGCCACGAGAGGACGCGGCGTTTTTTGCTTCTGGCATGGCCGCGCGCGAGTGGCTACGTGACGCAAATTCGCGTCCGGATCCAAGGTATTTGCAGAGCGTCCCCGTGTCGTTTCCGCTCATTTTTGTGACGCAACTTGCGCACTTTGAGCGGCTCCGCGAGAGCGGGATCACGCGGCTTGAGCCAGGGATCGTCCGCGCCGCCGCGGGCCATAGCCAGGGGATCATGGCGGCCGTTGCTGCTTCGGTGAGCTGGCAGAGCAAAGATCTGATCTCCGCTGCGCGAGTGTTGGCGCCGCTTGGGATGCTCTTTGCGCTTCGGATGCAGCAGGCGTGGCCGATGCGAACGGCGCGCATTGAAGCGGTCCAGTCTGCGCGGCGTGCGGGACTTGACGTCCCAACAGCGATGGCTGCGGTCACCGGGCTCTTGCGCGCCGAGCTCGACGCGCAGCTCGCCGAGGCGAAGCTCGCGAGCGCGATCACGTGCACCTTGGACAACACGCTCTTTCGGCAAGTGATCTCTGGAACACCTGAAATTCTAGAGAGATTTCGCGAGTCGCTTGTACAGTCTATGGCCGCCAAGCAGCGCGCGCGCAAAGAGCGTACTGCGGGGGGGCGCGCCCCCGAGGTGCAGTGGCAGTACCTGCCAGTGAGCGCGCCGTTTCACTCGGACGCGATGGCGCCAGCGATGGAGCGATTGTACCGCGACGCCGAGGCGCTCGGGTTTCGTTGGACGAGCGCAGACCTCGCGGTTGACGTGCTCGATACAGAGCACGCGAGGGCGATTTTGCCTGAAGAAAACCTCATCGAACGCTTGATCACGCTGCAGTGCGTGCGACCTGTTCACTGGCGCTCGATGTGCGACACGCTGGTTAACCTTGGCGTGCGTGACATCGTCGATTGTGGTCCAGGAGACGCCCTCAGCAAGCTCACGTTCTCGAACCTGCGCGGTGCAGGCATCGCGCTGTGGCCCATGAGCGCAGAGCGCACCCTCTCGGCCATCACGGCGCAGGACCCCGACGGGCAGATGTTTGCCCGCGGTGCGAGCTATCCGCAGACACTCTGTGTCGCAAATTCGCTTGCCAATCCGTTTGTTGCGTTGACCGGTTGCCCTCCGATTGTGCTCGCCGGGATGACCCCGACGACGGTCGAAGCGCCCATCGTTGCGGCCGCGGCCAACGGAGGCTACGTCGCCGAGCTGGCCGGAGGGGGCCAGGTCACCGAGAGCATTTTGCGCGCGCGCATGGACGAGCTGCGTGAGCTCCTCGAGCCCGGACGCAGCGTGGTCTTCAACGCGCTCTACCTGGATCCGTACCTGTGGAAGTTGCACTTGGCAGGGCCGCGACCGCTCATTGTGCGCCTCGCGGACGAGGGATATCCCATCGCGGGTGTGACCGTGAGCGCGGGGGTCCCGGTCAAAGAAGAAGCGGTCGCCCTCTGGCGGCTGCTCAACGACGCGGGCTTGCGGGTCAACAGCCTCAAGCCTGGCAACGATCGTGAGCTCAAAGAGGCCCTCGCGATCGCGGCAGCAGTGCCAGATCTGCCTGTGATTTTGCAGATCGAAGGGGGACATGCGGGCGGACATCACTCGTGGGAAGACCTCGACGATCTGCTCTTGCGGCACTATCCCGCGATGCGTGCGCAGTCCAATGTCATCGTCGCCGTCGGCGGCGGGATTGGCACGCCCGAGCGCGCAGCGACCTACATCGACGGGAGCTGGGCCCACGCCTACGGCGCCCGCGCGATGCCCGTTGACGCGGTGTTTGTTGGCACGTGCGCGATGGCTTGTCTCGAGGCGAGGACCTCACCACAGGTCAAGCGCGCGCTCGTCGCGGCTGCTGGGACAGACCGATGGATCGCCGACAGCGCGTTCGTCGCAGGCGTCACCTCGGGGCGCTCGCAGCTTGACGCCTCGGTGTACTACCTCGACACAAGCGCGTCGCGCGCAGGGCGCCTCCTGGATCGCTACGCGGGCAATGAGAGCGCGGTCGCGCTGCATCGGGATGAGATCATCGCGGCGCTCGCAAAGACCGCACGGCCCTACTTCGGTGACGTCGAGTCTATGAGCTACGCGCAGTGGCTTGACCGCCTCGTCTCGCTCACCGCGGTGGGCCGAGGCTCACGGTACGAAGACGGCTGCTGGCCTGATGGCTCGTATCGCCAGCGAATGCTCAAGGCGATTCAAATCGCAGAGGCGCGCTTGAGCGCAAGCGTGGTGCCGTTCGAGTCGCACTTTGCACCCCGTGATCTCGACGATCCAAGGGCTGCACTCGCGCGACTGCTGGGCCTGTATCCCGAGGCAGACCAAGTGTCTGTGCATCCACAGGACGCTTTGGCGTTCGTTGCGCTCTGCCGTTTGCCCGGAAAACCTGTGAATTTCGTGCCCGTAATCGATGCCGAGGTCCGCCGTTGGTACAAAGCGGACAGCCTCTGGCATGCGCACGACGACCGCTTCGAGGCAGACCAAGTCCTCGCGCTTCCGGGACCCCGATCGCTCGCGGCGATCACGGCGGTAGACGAACCGGTGGCTGAGCTTTTGCAGCGATTTGAGCGATCGATGCGCTCGATCGCGCAGGTGGCGCGCCTGCCGGATTACGTCACCACGAGCGAGACGCTGGTCGCGACCGAGACCGATGTAGCGCAGCCAGAGCGATGGCTCGCGCGGCTCACGAACCGCTCGCGCGGGCCCGTGTGCGCGATGATTCATGCCCAACGCGCTGTAAATTCTCAGTCCAATCGCACGTCACGAAATCCACTTCGTGCGCTTCTAGCGCCCACGCTGGGCGATCAAGCCGCGCTGGTTCGCGCGTCGGATGGCGCGCTCACGAGCCTGCGTATCAGCGACGCGCAGGGGAGGGTGCGACTGTCCATTCGCGAGGACGCATGCTCGCTTCGGTCCTACGGACCTCAGGGACGTGAGGGCTCGCTGGACCTCTCGTTGTCCTGGGATTCGCGCGGGTTTCTCGCGCATGATTCAGCACGGCACATCGAGGCTCAGCGCGGATTTTATCAGCAGATGATCTTCGGCGGCGCGCTGGCCTCGGTCGCGCGATTTGACACCGCCTCCCACACGGTCACGGTCGCCCAGGGCGCGGTGGCAGCGTTTGCCTACGCCACGGGCGATGAGCCGGGGCTCATGCTGGATGAAAAGGGTCGCCTTGTGGCGCCGCTCTCGATGACGTTTGCGCTCTGCTGGGAGCCTATTTTTGCAGCGCTCGACGGTGCCCAAGCGGATGTCACGCGGCTCGTACACGAGTCGCTCTCGATCGAGGCCGGCGCAGGCGGGCCCATCGCCGAGGGCATGACCCTGCAGTGTCGCGCGCAGATCACTTCGCTCGATCAGACCAGCGACGGAGATCGCGTCACGATCGAGGCAACCCTGCACGCCGAGGGTGGGCTCGCTGCGAAGATTGTGACCTCGTTTTTTGTTCGAAAGACCCAGCAGGGGTTCGCGCAGATCTGTCACGAAGAGCAGAATTTTGTCTCGCGGATCGCGCTTCACGACGAGAGTCAGCGTGCGCTGTTGCGGTCTCTTGATTTTGTAAGTGTGACCGGCGAACTTTGCCTGGGCGCGCGCTATGTTTTGCGCTGCGACACGCTCTCGTTGCGGCAGGGCACCGCGCTCGCCTCAGGGCGTATTGAGACGCTCGAAGGCGAGGTTGTCGCGACCATTGCGTGCGATCGCGCGGGCTGCGTGCGTGAGCATCCGGTGACGGCACTTGCCTCTTTGCTCAGCGAAAATACAGACCGAATCGCAGTCACGCCGTCGCGCGCGCTGCTCGAAGAGTCCGTCACAGCGCCACGCTCGATGAGCGCTTACGCCTTGGCGAGCGGGGACCGCAACCCGCTGCACTTGGACGCGGCGATGGCCACGCTCGCTGGGTTGGACGCGCCGATTGTGCACGGCATGTGGACTGCGTCGGTCGCGGCGCATCGCGCGATGACGGCTGCACAGGCCCGCCCCGGCGCGATGGCGCGGCTGACGGTGAGGTTTGAGTCTCCCGTTTCGCTAGGAGAAATGCTAGCTTTTCGGATCGAGCAGGTCGCCCTCGCCAAGGGAGGCGTGGTGCTTGGGCTTCTCGTGCAGAGCGACGCAAGCGGTGACACGCGCACGGTGCTTCGCGGCGAGGCCGAGCTGGCTGCTCCGCGGACCGCGTATCTGTTTCCGGGGCAGGGGATCCAGCGCGCTGGGATGGGGATGACGGGATACGCTCGCTCGAGCGCAGCGCGTGGTGTGTGGGACGAAGCGGACGCGCACTGCCGAAGCGTCCTGGGGTTCTCGCTCTTGCGGGTCGTGCGCGAAAATCCCACCGAGCTCGTCGTGCGGGGCGAGCGCTTCGCGCATCCGCAGGGCGTGCTTTTTCTCACGCAGTTTACGCAGGCGGCGCTTGTCGTCCTCGCGGTCGCTCAGGTCGCCGAGCTGCGCGCGCAGGGCGCCTTCGTCGAGGACGCGATGATGGCGGGTCACAGCCTGGGAGAATACTCAGCGCTTACCGCCGTCGCCGGCGTCGTACCTCTGCGTGCCGCCGTCGAAGTGGTCTACGCACGAGGCCTTACGATGGACCGCTTAGTGCCTCGCGATCGTGACGGGCGGACGCCCTACGCGATGCGCGTGATTCGACCCAACCTCGTCGACCTTGACGACGACGGGCTGCGCGCTTTGATCAACGAATGCGCAGCGCCGAATGAGCCTCTTGAGATTGTCAACTTCAACGTCCGGGGTCGTCAGTACTCGGTCACTGGCGATGTCCGTGCGCTCGCGCGGATGCATGCGGCGATCAGCGCGCGGTCGGGTGAGCAACAGGCTCGCAAGGCGCTCGTCGTGGTGCCCGGAGTGGATGTCCCGTTTCACTCAACGCTCTTGCGCGAAGGTGTCGATCGATTTCGCAAGACACTGACGGAGGCGTTTCCCGAGAGCCTCGACGCGCGCGTTCTTGTTGGGCGCTATGTGCCTAATTTGACCGGTCGCTTGTTCTCTATCGATCGCTCAGAGATCAGCAAAATCGCAGACGAAACAGGATCGCCAGCGCTCGCTGCGTTGCTGGTGGCGATGGCCGATGTGCACGCGGTGCCCAGCGAGCAACAGGTCGCGCGCGTCCTGTTGATTGAGCTCTTGGCTTACCAGTTTGCGTCGCCCGTCCGTTGGATCGATACGCAAGAGCTGTTGTTCAGCGCGTGCGCGCTTGATCGGTGCATCGAAGTGGGTCTCGCCGAGCAGCCCACCATCATGAACATGGCCCAGAGCACCCTCGCGATCCTGGGTCGTGACCGCCCTCGCGCGATGAACAGTGAGCTTCACGGGGTCGAATGCCTGGGCCCCAAGAGCCACATGAGCGACACTCCGGCGACGTCGCCGGTGGCGACCGTATCGAAGCCCAACCCCGTCGCGCCACAGGTTCCGGCGACGTCGCCGGTCTTGACCAGTCCACCCAAGAGCGCGGGGCCCGTGAGCGATCTGCCTTTTACTTCGGCCGATGGGCTGCGGGTGCTGCTCGCGCTCCAGGCACGAGTACGCCTTGAGCAAATCCGTGACGATGAGACGCTGGATGAGCTGCTCGGTGGCAACTCTGCGCGGCGCAATCAGCTGCTCGCCGACCTCGGACAAGAGTTCGCGTTGGGCCCGATGGACGGCGCCCATGAGATCCCTATCCGCGCCCTGTCTGAGACAATCGCTAGCAAATCTGCTGGCTATTCAACTTGGGGAAAGTACCTCTCGGCCTCGCTCGATCAGCGCATCTCTGCGGCCCTCGCGCCCTCGCGGGTGTCTCGTGCCGAGGTGACCGATCACCTCGCACAGCACTGGTCGCTTGGCGCAGGTCACTTGCTCCACCTTTTGGCTCGTCTCGCACTTCAGACGCGCACGGGCGACTCGACACGGGGCGGCAGTCTCGCGACAGTCGCTGCGAATTCTCTGACCGATCGCGCCTCGGTGCTGCAGGGCGTCGACGCTCTGGTCGCCGAACATGCGAGCGCCCGTGGGCTCTCGCTCGCTCCGGTGACCTCGCACACGGCGGGCGCGACCGTGGACTCGGCGGCGCTCGACGCGCTTGAGGCAAAGATCTTGGGGCCCGAGGGCGTGGTCGTCCGAAGCGCGCAGGCGATGCTCGAGGCTGCAGGACGACTGGACCTTCGTGAGGTCCAGGGGCCGGTGATCACGCCTGAGTCGGCCGCGCTGGATGCTGTGCTCGCCGAGCACGACGAGGCGTACCTTGCGCTCACCAAGGGCGTATTTAGTGCCGAAAAATGCATGACGCTGACGAGCGCTGCCGTGTGGTTGCGCCGCGATCTCGCGCAACACTTTTACGACACGCTGAGCGGGGTTGAGCGCGACCAAGTGCGTTGTGGGCTCGCGCGTCGGATGGACTCTGTGGGCAGAGATACCGCGCGCGCCCTGGCTCAACGAGCGCGGGTCTTGCGCCGCGAAGACGTCGCCGTGGTGATGGACGCGCTCGCAGATGCGCCCGCACCGGAGGTGGGCTCGTGCAGCGCTAGGGCCGTGATGACGGGTGCCCTCTCGGGGCGCTCGATCGCGTCAACTGTGGGCACATTTGCAGGCCAAGTGACTGCACTCGTGACAGGCGCGGGGCCTGGCTCGATCGCGCTCTCGGTGGTGGCGCAGCTCTTGGCGAAGGGCGCGCGGGTTGTGGTCACGACGTCCAAGTACAACGACGATCGGCTCGCGCTGTTTCGGGGTGTCTACCGTGAGCACGCGCGCCCAGGCGCTGAGCTCCACGTCGTGGCGCTCAACCAAGGTTCGTTTGTCGATGTCGATTCGCTGGTCCCATGGCTCGCAGAACACGCGCTCACCCCAGACCTCTTGCTCCCGTTCGCGGCCCTCGGCGAGAGCGGAACATTGCGCGACGTGGGCCCTCGCTCGCTCGCGACCTTGCGAATTCAGCTCGTGGGCGTGCAGCGGCTGATGGCGAACTTGGCGGCGCAACGGGACCCGCTCGACCAGGGTCCACGGTGCCACTGTGTGCTCCCGCTCTCGCCCAATCATGGGCTGTTTGGCGGAGATGGACTCTATGGCGAGAGCAAGGCCGCGCTCGAGGTGCTCTGTGCCCGATGGCGCAGCGAGCAGCATGCGTGGGGACATGCGTTTTCGCTGGTCGGTGCAAAGATCGGTTGGGTCCGCGGGACTGGGCTCATGGCCTCGAACGATCCCCTCGCCGACGCGCTCACACGCGATCACGGCCTCACCACATTTGACACCGACGAGATGGCGTCTGAGCTCCTCGCGCTCTGCTCTGTTGAGCTGCGCGCGCTCGCTGCGTGTGAGCCCGTGATGGCAGACCTCACCGCGGGGCTCGCGAGCATCGGTGACCTCGGCGCGCTGTCTCAGCGTGTCCGTGAGCGCACAGAAGCGCAGCGAAAAGAGCGGGCAAAGTCCGAAGCCTTGGACGCGGTGATGCGCGACAAGACCCACGACGCCGTGGCACGCAACGCGATGATCGCACCGACGCTCTCGACGCAGCGGGTCGTGTCGATCCCGACCGAGTCAGACCTGGCACAGTTGCCCGCGCTTGATCACCTCGCGCTCGATCAGGTCGCCGTGATCGTTGGGTTTGGAGAGGTCTCGCCCTGGGGAAGCGCGCGCTCGCGCTGGGCCGCAGAGTGCGACGCTTCGCTCTCGCTCGACGCGCTCTACGAGCTGGCGTGGATCACGGGATTGGTCGAGACCCGCGCAGACGGAGCGGTCATCGATCGCGCGAGCAAGCAAGTGGTTCACATCCATGAGCTCCGCGAGCGATACGAGAACGCCGTGCAAAATGCCTCGGGAATCCGACTTGTCGTCGGCAGTGAAGCGCACGGATTTGATCCCGCCCGGCAGCTCCGACACACCGAGGTCCACATCGATCAGCCCATGAGCTATCTCGCGTCTTCGCGCGAGAGCGCCGAGCGCGCTCAGCAGGCCGACCCTGCGCATGTGCGCCTCGAGCCAGGCCCCAATGGCGCGATCCGTGTGCGCTGTCTCGCGGGCGCGAGCGTCCGGATCGCGAGCACTTCGAGCCTCCGACGCCGTGTCGTGGGGCAGGTCCCTGACCAGTGGGACGCGACCCGCTACGGCATCCCCAAGGCGATGATCGAGCAGGTCGATCGCGTGACGTTGTTTAACCTCGTCGCGACCGTCGAGGCCTTTCTCGCCGCGGGGATCGAGCCCGAGGAGCTCTACGAGCACCTGCATATCACCCGCGTTGGGACCACGCAGAGCTCCGGGATCGGTGGAATGCAGAAGCTGCGACGCCTCTACCACGACCCCATGCTCGATCGTGAACGTCAGTCGGACGTGCTGCAAGAGACGCTGATCAACGTGATCTCGGGCTGGATGGTGCAGGCGTATGTGGGCTCGTACGGCCCGATCTCTTCGCCGGTGGGCGCGTGCGCGACCGCTGCGTTGTCAGTCGCCGAGGCGATGGACATGCTCGCGACGGGGCGCGCGGACTTTGTCGTAACGGGCGGCTGTGACGACTACAACGAAGAGGGCGCGGTGGGCTTCTCGGACATGGGCGCGACCGCGGATTCGCTCGACGCACAGGCGCGCGGGATCACGCCACGCTCGCTCTCGCGGCCCAACGATCGCCGCCGCATGGGCTTTGTCGAGGCGCAGGGCGCGGGCGCGATGCTCGTGTGCCGCGGCTCGCTCGCCGTCAAGATGGGCTTGCCCGTGTACGGCGTGGTCGCGTTTGCTGCGAGCCACTCGGACGGCATCAACGCCTCGGTCCCGGCCCCAGGGCAGGGCATCTTGGGCGTCGCGGCCGAGCCCGCACAGACCAAGCCTATCGGGCGCGACAGGGGCTCGCTCGCCGCACGCCGTGACGAGATCGCCAAGCTCGAGAGCTCGCGCGCGTCGCTCGTCTCTGCGCTCGGAGAAGAGAGCGCTTCACTTGTAATTTCGCAGGCGAAATTGCATTTGTCGCATGGGTTCGCGCGAGAGCATTCGGCGATGTCACCGCTTCGTGCAGCGCTCTCGGTCTATGGGCTCGAGGCCGACGACATCGCGTTTGTGAGCAAGCACGACACCTCGACCAACGCCAACGATTCAAACGAGAGCAAGCTGCACACGAGGCTCGCTGCACAGCTTGGACGCACACCCAATCTGCCGCTGCATGTGATCTCGCAAAAGTCACTCACCGGGCACTCAAAGGGAGCCGCCGCGGCGTGGCAAATGATCGGCGCTCTGCAGGCGATGCGAGACGGAGTAGTCCCAGCGAACCGCTCCCTCGAGGACGTCGCGCCCTCGCTGCAATCTCTCACTGCGTTGAGCTTCAGTGATGTCCCAGTGCAGACAGGGGCCTATCTCTTGCGCGCGGCGCTTGTGACGAGCCTCGGCTTTGGCCACGTCGGTGCGCTGGTCTGCGTGCTGCATCCGTGGCTGTTTTGGCGCGCGATGCAGGACGAGGTCCGCGCGGAGTACGTCGCGCGCTTGGTGCCACGGACGCGTCAGATCGCTAGCAAAACGGCACGTGTATTGGCCGGCATCGAGCCGATGTACACGCGCCGTACCGAGCGCCCCTTTGTCGACAAAGAGAGCTCAGAGGTCCACGCCAACCACGAGGCCGAGGTGCTGCTCAACGCGTCGGCGCGTCGCACTGGGGCGCGGTTTGAGCGAGGGCTGCCGACGTGATGATCACGGTAGGGACGGATCTTGTTCATGTGCCCTCGCTGCGTGAACAGCTTGAAGACAGCGCGAGCGCTTTTCGGGCGCGAACGTTTACCGACGCCGAGCTGGCCTACGCCGAGAGCGCGCCGGGTGGCCGGGCAGAGCAACATTTGGCCGCTCGATTTGCTGCCAAAGAAGCGACGTTGAAGGCGCTCGATCACGCGGCCGCGCTACGAAAAATGGTGCCCCCATCGGTGGCACTTAAGAGCATCGAGATCCTCCGCGATGAGCGTGGCCGACCGAGCCTCGCGCTTCACGATGACGCGAGCGCGTTGGCATCGGAGCTGGGCGTCGAGCGTGCGCAGCTCTCGCTCAGCCATGATGGCGACTATGCCGTGGCGTTTGTCACGCTGTCGCTCGCGCAGTGACTAGCGAAGCGTCGCGCCGATCGAGAGCGCCATGGTGTGCAACCAGTTGTTGGTGAAACCGTCGCCGGATCCACCGACGTTGGACTGCTGACCGCGCGCTCCGCCGCCGATGTAGCGAAGATTGACGTACACTTCGGAGGGGCCAAAGGCGTGCAAACCAGCACGCAAAGATGCATCGCAGATGGCGCCTTCGAAGTCGTCTGCAGAGCCCGTGATGAAGCGACCAGAGGCCCAAAATCCGTCTACCTCGAAGCCCAAGAACGCTCCGTTGCGAAAACCGTAGCGTCCACGCGCTTTGAGAATCGGCACTGGGCCGATGTTGTGGTTGGTCGTCCGAGCGCTCCCATCGACCGCAGTAAAATCGATGTTTGCGTTGCGAATTTGCAGAGATAATCCAAACGAGAGCTCATGCTGTGGCGAGGCGATAAAGTCGTACATGTAGCTCGCGCGATAGAAGTCGAAGCCATAGCGAAAATCGATGGCCTGCCCCGCGCGAAACATGGTGTTCGAGATGCGCAAATCACGCCGTGGCGCCGCGACCGTGCGGATGTCCAGCGGCTGATAGAGGAGGATGATCTGGTGGCGCTTGGCGAGCTCGATTTCAGCCGAAAACCGGGCAAAGGGTAGCAGCGTGTCCTGGCCGCCTTCGGTGACGTAGTTAAACTCGCTGTTGTTCTGGCTCAGCTGAATGATGTGCGACATCACGCCGACAAATCCCAGCTCGGCGTGCAGCCGTAGCGCCCAAAAGCGCGACGGGTCGTTGATCGATTGGACGACGCCCGCGGCTGTGGACTGGGCTCCTGAGGTCACTCCTTGCGGGCCCCCTGCGGCAGGTGCCGCGCTGGGTGGCTGGTCGAGCGCCTGCGCCTGTGCGTGCGGAGTGACTGCGAGCGCTGCAAGACAAGAGACCGTTGCGAGAGTTCGGTTGGCCATTGGCGTGAACGTTTCGATGCGAACGAGGTCGCTGGAGTTGTGAGCGTGAGCGAATTTAGCGATATCGCCAGCTTCGCTCACGGCCTGCAAGGTGCAGATCGCAGACTCAATGGGTTGAAGATGCGAGAGCATCGCCCGATGTGCCGAAATATTCGCGCGCTCGCGCACTTCTCCCCGCCCAGCACTGACGAAGAAATCCGCGCAGCGGCCCTGCAATACGTGCGCAAAGTCAGCGGAGTCACAAGGCCCAACGCAGCGAATGAGGCGCTCTTCTTGGCCACGATCGAGCGTGTGTTTGAAGCGACGAAGTTGCTCGTAGCGCAGACTCACATCGCGAGCCCTCCACGGATCCGCGAGGTCGAACGTGAGCGCGCTAGGCTGAGAAATCTTAAGAGATTTGGCAACGCGAAGTGACGCGCAACGTCCTGTCTTTCGGCCGGTCTCGGGATTGCGTCGGCCGCTCGACCGAATTCAACCGCTGAAAATGCTGCGTGCCCTCCGCCTCGAACTCACTCGGTGGTACCACCGAGCTTATCAGCGCGAAGTCGCGCTTGATGGAGGAGAATCATTTTATGAGTTCGATGACTAAACTTGCCCTCTTGCTTGCGGTTGGCGCCGCAGCATGTGGGCAGCCACCGCCGGTGACGAGCGAGGCTGGCACCGATGGCTCGGCCATGCCAGACCGCGTGTCCCCACCCGACAGCTCGATGGTCCCCGATGTGACGCGTCCCGAGGCGGGAGCACCCGAGGCGGGAGCACCCGATGTCGTGGACACGGACGTCGTAGATACGGACGCCATGGACACGGACGTCGTTGGCCCAGATGCAGCGATGGAAGCTGCCGTGATGTGCACCGCTCCCCAGACTCTCTGTAGCGGCGCGTGCGTTGATACTCAAGCTGACAGCATGAACTGCGGCGCATGTGGGACCGCATGTCCCGCTGGCAACAGCTGCCGGATGGGCGCCTGTACGCCCGACTGTGTCGCTCCCAGTGTGGTCTGCGGAGCTGCCGCGACCTGCGTCAATCCACAGACCGACACGACCAACTGTGGCGCGTGTGGCAACGTCTGCGGCATGGGTCAATCGTGCACCGCGGGCGCATGTGTTTGCCCCGCCGGCGCGACCGCTTGCGGCATGGGCGCAGCGGCCGTCTGCGTCGATGTCAACACCAACGCCGCCAACTGTGGCACCTGCGGCAACGCATGCGCAGCAGGCCAGACGTGCATGATGGGCAGCTGTCGCGCACCGTGCGTGGCTCCTCGCATGATGTGCGGTGCGACCTGCACCGACACCCAAACAGACAGCACCAACTGTGGCGCATGTGGCACCTCGTGCCCTGCGGGACAGAGCTGCTCGGCGGGCGCATGTGTATGTCCGATGGGACAGACGCGATGTGGCGCGGGCGCAGCGGCGACCTGCACGACCACCGCGACGGATCCGGCGAACTGTGGCGCATGCGGCACCGTGTGCGGCATGGGCGCCACCTGTACCGCGGGCGCATGCGCGTGCCCCGCGGGGCAATCGATCTGTGGCGTGGGTGCAGCGGCACGCTGTGTCAACTTGCAGACCGATGCGTCGGCGTGTGGCATGTGCAGCACGACCTGCGCGGCGGGACAGAACTGTCTCACCGGGATCTGCACCACGGGCTGCTCGGCGCCCAACACGCTGTGTGGCATTGGCGCTTCGGCGACCTGCACAAACCACCAGTCGGACAACGCCAACTGTGGCGCGTGTGGCAACAACTGTGGCGCCAACGGTCCTTGCACGACGGGCCAGTGTCGTCCGCTCAACAACACCCCGGGCACCCCCATCCCGTTGATGGTGACGCTCAATGGCGTCCGCGTCACCGCGGTCGGAAACAACCAAAACGGTGCCACCGCGGCGGCTGGCCAGTGCGCACAGCGCGCGGTCTATTACTCGGTGACCTTCGCTCAGCCCGCCATCTTGTACGTTGACACGTTTGGCAGCACTGTAAACACCGTCGCTGGAATCCGCCCCACGGGCGCGGCCGCTACGACGGCGTGTGTCGACGACGCGTGCGCAGGCACAGCGTCGCAGACGCGGCTTGTGGTCCCGGCAGGCACGCACCTCATCGAGGTCAGCGGCGCTGCGGGCGCAACCGGCGTGTTTACGCTCAACGTCGCAGCGTTGCCCGCTGCTGGCGGACGCAACGAGGCGATCACGCCAGACAGCACGGCGCGTGTCTTGCGCGGCGCGACGCTCGCACCGAACGCGACGACCAACCGCGTGCAGTTTAGCTGCGCGGGTGGCGGCAACGGCGGCGACGACGCGTTCTACTTCACGACCTGCCCCAGCTCGGCCGCAGCACGATTGCACGCGAACAACTGCGCTTCGCAGTTTGATGCGGCGCTCGAAGTCCGCTCGGCTGGCGGCACCGCTGCGATCGCCGTCACTTGTGACGACGATGGCGCGAACGCCGCAGCTTGCCCCAACGGAAACAACTCGAACCTGTTTCACCCTGTGCCCGCGGGCGCTGGTCTGCATGTCGCGTACGTCGACGGTTTCGCAGCGAACTTCGGCACCTACTCGTTTAACTACTCGTTGACCTGCGGGTCGACCTACGTCGCGTGCGGCGCCTCGTGCCGCTCGGTCAACACCTTCGAGACCGACAACGCCAACTGCGGCGCTTGCGGTCGCGCGTGCCCCGCAGGAATGGCCTGCGCGGCCGGTGTCTGCGGTGCAGCGACAGCTCCCGCGCTGCTCTTCGCCGTCCGTGATGGCGCTACGGCCAACACTGCGGTCGCTCCTGCGGCCGCGATCACCAACCTCGATGGTTGCCCCGACGGTTCGGCGCTCGTCGGAATTCGCACGCAGAACACCACCGGTGGCACCACCAACCAGCTCGCGAACATCGCGGGCCTCTGCGCTCCTGTCAGCGTCGCCGGTACGCAAGGCGTCGGCGCACAGCGTATGGTGTTTGGCACCACGCGAACCGCGCTTCCGACCCGTGGCGGCACCACCATGCTCACTGCGGCCACTGACACGCTCTGCCCAAACAACCACGTCGTTGTGGGCTACACCGTCCGCACTGGCGCTCAGGTCGACGCGATCTCGCTTCGCTGCGCGCCCGTGCTGCTCTCTGCGACCGCGCCCTTTACCACCACGGTGGGTACCGCGATCACCGTCGGCGCAGCTGGCGGATTTGGCGGCAGCGGAGATGTGACCAACCAGTGCGCTGCAGGTCTCATCGGCGTGGGAATTGCCTCACGACCTAGCGCTTTCGTCGAGAGCGTCGCCGTGATCTGTCAGCGCTACCGCGCGCTTCAGGTTGCAGTCAACACCGCAGCGATCGCGAACCAAGCGCTCGTCGGCGGCGGCGGCGGCGGCGCGTTTAACGACGTGTGCCCCGCAGGCAACGTGCTCGTGGGTGTCGAAGGCGACAACACTGTCTCGATGGGCCTGATGGGCCTTGGCCAGCTCCGCGGCGTATGCCGACCCATCGTGGGTCTGCGTGGCACCGGTCCCTGGACCCTCGTCGAGGGCGCCGACGCGCTCATGACCAACCGTGGCAGCCCCGGTGTGCCCGGTACGCTTGCACGCGCAGTCTGCGCGGCAAACAACACCATGACCAACGCGATCATTGACCAGCGCACCTCCACTGCGGTGCTCGTCTCGCGGATCCAGCCACGTTGCGCGGCGATCGGCTCGACGGCTGCTCCGGCGATCACGATCACAGCCACGGGCGAGACCCCGTCGGTTGGCAACGCAGGCACGTCGAACAACCGCGCGTGCCCCGCAGGCACCGTGGGTGTCTCGGTGATTGGCCGCTCGGGCCTCGCGATCGACGCGTTTAGCTTCGGCTGCGCACCGATCAGCATTCGCTGAGCAAAATCGCAGCGAAACGTCGCTGCGATGTCCCGGGGGGGACCCTAAGGTCGGCGCACTAGAGCAGCGTGAGCGCTCCGGTGATGGCGTCGATCGCTGAGACCTCGTCGGGCCCGATGGCCAGACAGGTCCGCGTGGGCACGCCATGAAACTCGGTGCGTCCGCTGTCGGTGATCACGTGGACCTCGAGCCCTGCATCCCGGGCGCGCTGCTCAATGGCGAGGAGCTGCTCTTCGCTGTCGACTCGCACGCACACTTTTGCAAACGAGCCCTCGATCCATGTGCGCTGGGCCAAGGTCAAGTCGTCGAGGGCTACATGGCCATTCTGTCTGAGTTTTTGCGTGAGAAACACCATCGCGGCGTGTGCCCCTTGGGCGATCTGTTTGCCCTTACGCATGCCGAGATCGTGGCGCATGACGATGACTTGTTTGTATCGCGGCGCGGTGGCGTGATCGCTGTTGTTGTCCATGATGGAGCTCTCTCTGCGAATAGACCGGCGACGTCGCCGGGTTGTAGAGTCCTCGGTAGAAGTCTTCGCTTCAACGGTCGTAGGCGCAGCGAAAACCCTGAGAAAATGTGCTCTGCGAGAGTCGGATGCGTCGGCGATACGTAGCGTCCGGGAGGTCGTTGGGCACTGGCATCGGCGTGGTGATTCCATACTCGCCACCCCGCACAACGCTTGCGCGCGTGGCGGTCGGTTCGGCTGTGCGACAGAGAGGATTTCGTCGCGCAATTCCGCCCCAACAGCCGGCGTCTGAGAAGGGGACAAAGTCGTCTGCGACCAGCTCTTCGACGTTGCCTGCGAGGTCGTAGAAGCCTCCGTTTGCAGCAAATTGTGCGACGCGGCGCGTAGGTTGTCCGTCGTCACCGGGACAGTAGTTCCAGTTCGCGAGGTCACACGTTGTCGCGGGCAGAGCGTTGCCCCACGGGTACCGTCTTGGTCGCGGTCGACCGTCGGCGACGCCATACGCGGCGAACTCCCACTCGGCCTCGGTGGGCAGCCGACCTCCGTCCCAGATGCAAAATGCTTGGGCTGCGTTGTGATAGACGCCGCGCACTGGATGCGCGTCGGCAGCGCTCGGAGCGGCCATCCACACGGGACTCTGCGGCGGGTACGGCGACATTGGCTCGGTCAAAAACGTGCCACCTGGGTAGCGCACAGACGGCGGCGGCGCAGGCGGTCGCATCGATATACTCGGAAAATACCTACGAAATCGCGCGACGGTCACCTCGGCCGCGTCCATCGCGAAGGCGTTGACGGTGATGCCTCGTTGCTCGCTCCCGGGGATGTTCTCGGCCACGGTAAACGTCGCGCTCGGGAGCTCCACCAGCGTGCACTCGGGGCCGCTCGCGCTCGGGCAGCTCGGTCGAGGACAGAGCCCCGCCGCGCAGGTCCCCGCTGCGCAAGTGCTCCCGCAACATCGCTGGCCAGGGCCTCCACAGGGCGCGCAGTAGCCTCCCGCCGTGTTGCACTGGGTGTTGGGGTCGCTGCATCGATTGGCGGCACAGCAGGGCTCGTAGAGGGCACCGCAAGGCGGGACGAACACGTCGACCGGAGGTGTTGCGACATCGGGCGAGTCCGTGGGGGTGTCCGTCGGCACATCGGTCCGGGTGACATCGAGCGCGTCGGCGAGCGCATCGGGGACGACGTCTATGGGCGCTCGCGTGTCGCTTGCGTCTGCATCGCCCGCGAATTCGCTGGTCACATCCGTGGGTCCGATCACAACGCGGTCCAGCGAAGCGTCGCTGGGCACGCTCGGGTCCAAGAGGACCGAGGCCGACCCACAGGCAGCCGCGAGGCTCGCAAAGCCCCAAACCATGGCGGGTCTTACAAGCCCACGTGCTGGACTCTCTGAGGTGCGTGGGGGGATGTGATTGTGACGGGGCACGGCCACAGGCTAGCGCACCTCGGTTCGCTGACGGACCTGCAATCACGCATGGTCAACGCACACGAGACATGCTGCGATCGCCGCTGTGAAATCCCCTGAAGGACAGCGAACGTGACGGACCCTGACGACACGTTCTTTGGTGCACTCAAGGCCGAAACCGAGGCCCAGTGGGATCGCAATTCTCCCAGTGGTGACGGTCGGATTGGCACCTTCGCGAGCCAAGGCATGCGCTGGAAACCAGCGCTCACAAGCGAAGAAATATCTGCCGTAGAAGAGCGATTTGGTCTGCGATTTCCCAGCGCATATCGCGCCATGCTCCGTGTGATGGGGGGTACCACGCCCATGCAACGGCTCGGCTACCTCGACGCGTCAGGCCAGCCCACAAGCGAGCCCGTGATGACCAAGGTCACCGGGTTTTATGACCCTCGCGATGACGTCGAGACGATCGCTGCGCTACGGGACTCGCTGGCCGAGCGCCTCTGGGGCCCAGACGCCGACGCAGAAGGCTCGGGACACCCATGGCCCCGCACGTTTGGGCCTAGGCCCGAGAGCTATGAGGCCGCGCTCTCGTGCATCCGTAGCTGGCTTCGAGAAGCCCCGCCGCTGTGGCCTCTGTACCTCCATCGCTACCTCGTGATCGAAAAAGACCCTGCAAAATCAGTGGTATTGTCCGTGTGGCACAACTGCGACATTGTCGTGTATGGCGGAGATCTTCGCGACTATTTGTGCCACGAGCTCGGCGTGATGGCCGACGCCACGTCGCCTCGTGATGCGACGGACGTGCGTGTGCCCGCTTGGTCTGATTTGATCGAGCCGCCCCACGCACTCTCGCCATCTCGCGCGTGAGGTTACAGCCGGTCTGCGTGCCCGAGCACCAGCGCCGCGTTCATCCCACCAAAGCCGTACGAGCAAGACATCACGTGCGTTTGCCTGAGATTTCGTGCAGTATTTTCGACGTAGTCCAGGTCGCAGCGCGGGTCTCGTTGGTGCAAATTGATCGTAGGGTGGATCACGCCTTCGTTCATGCACGCGACCGCGGCGACCGCCTCGACGGCACCCGCGGCAGAGATCAGATGCCCGATCATGGACTTGGTCGAGACCACGGGGACGTCCATTGCGCGCTCGCCCAAGAGCTCTCGGATGGCCGCGCTCTCGGCGGGATCGTTCTTGGGAGTCGAGGTCCCATGCGCATTGATCGCAGACAAATCACTAGGCAAAATCCCAGCGTCGTCGAGCGCACGGCGCATCGCAGCCAAAGCTCCGTGCCCCTGCGGGTGGGGCTCGGTGATCGCATACGCGTCGAAGCTGCGCCCGTAGCCCAGCACCTCGGCGAGCACCGTCGCACCACGCGCGCGTGCGTCGTCGAGGCGCTCGAGCACCAAGACCGCCGCGCCTTCGCCCAGCACAAATCCATCGCGCGTTAGATCAAACGGACGAGACGCGCGGCTGGGCTCGTCGTTGCGCCGGGTCATGGCATCGAGCGTACAAAAGCCAGCGAATCCCAGGGGATTGATCATTGAATCGCTGCCGCCCGCGAGCGCCCACCGAACGCGGCCCTCGCGGATGGCCACCATCGCGTCCCCAATCGCGTCTGTGCCCGCCGCGCAGGCCGACACGTGAATACTCGGAGGACGCGCGAGTCCATAGCGCGCCGAGAGCACATGCACCGGGACATCCGAGGGCGTCTGCATAAACCGCATGCGCGTCCGAAGATCACTTGGCGCGACAAACCCCTCGCGACGCGACTGGGCTAGGTCATCCATCGAGAAGAGCTCAAGCCCCAGGCCCATGCTGACCTTGCCGTCGCGGGGAGTATCTCGGCCTGGCGCGTTGCCATGGGCGCTCGCTTGGTGCATCGCGTCGCGCGCTGCACGGATGGCAAACGCGGTCTTGAGCTCGACACGCTCGAGCTCGGCGAACTCTAGCCTGACCTCGGCCGCGATGCGGGTCGAGAGCCCCTCGGTGGCAAAGCGAGTGACCTCGCGAACGCCGCTCTTTCCATGCAAAAGTGCGAGCAAAAATCCAGGAACAGTGCATCCCACCGGAGAGACCACGCCCATGCCTGTGACCACGACGCGGTGCGGTGCAGTGGGGCTCTTCGCGGTCACGGGCGCACCTCCCAACGAGAGGTCAGCGTGTGCCCATCGCGCGTGTTTGCTTCATGCACGAACGCGGTCGACTGTCCGGATGTCAGGTGCTCGCTGAGGGCGCACAAGAGGCTCGCGCAGCCGCGGTCTTCGGCGCGTAGTTGTCCGCAAAACAGCTCGCGGTGTGCGGGAGGCGGCGCCTCGGTGGGGTCAAACGGCTCGTACGCGCGCGAGAGCTCGGTCAAGCGCGCGAGTACGCGTTGTCCCCTCGCGTGCGCGCTGCTCGAGCGCTCAAGGACCACGACCGCAGCGGCGTCTCGGAGGAGCTCCATCGTGGGGCCGTCTTCGATGCGCGCAAAGTGCTTGCCGACCAAGAAATTGCGCTGGTGCGCGACTGCAGCCACGAGCATCACATCGACTGAAGAATCGCTGCGTAAAAGCAAATCCATGGCGCGCTCAAGGGCGTCGTAGCTCTGCGCGACACCGGGGTAGGTCGCGAGGTACGGACCGCGGAGATCGAAGTTGGCGCTGATGTGATACGCGGGCATGTTGGGCAGGCAGCGAAACGTCAGCAGCGGGTGCGTCTTGCGCATGCCTTCGGAGATAAACCTTCGCATGTCAAACGCGCCGTCGGAGTCGACGCTGATCCGCAGCACCGGGTCGACATCGCGCTCATCAAACGAGAGAAATCCCACGCAGATCGCTAGACCTGCGCGCGCGCCGAGCGCCGAGGGCGACAGGTGAGCGCTCGCGAGGGCCCGCCCTGCCGCAACCGTCGCGAGGTCATCTTGGGGCGCGAGATACTTGCGGCTCTTTCGGACACGCAAATACGGCAGCGGGTCGACGACGGCGCCAAAATCATCATCGGGGGCAGGGCAGACCGCAGCCGCGCCGGTCACCACCACGCACTCGGCGGACGTCATGGGAGCTCCACTTGGACTGGCAATTCTCTAGTCCATTGCACGTACAGGGCGCGCCGTTGGGTGTGCACAGACGCGATCGGGACCTCGCGGAGCGCGAAGGTCAGCGCGCATTTGGCCGCGAGCTCACCGTCGACCGTGGCCTCGCCTTGCACCCGCGCGGCGCCCTCGATGGACTGATCGAGCGTGCATCGTAGAGAGATTTTGTCGCCGGGTCTGACGACACGAGCGAACTTCGCGCGGTCAATTTGAGCCAAAATCGCTCGCCGAACGCGGTGAGCTTCGGGCCTAGGGTCGCGCTGCGCGAGGTCTGAGCACTCTGCAAGGAGCCCTCCGAGTTGCGCCAAGGCCTCGACGATCAACACGCCTGGCATCACCGCGTAGCCGTCAAAGTGATCGGCGAGAAAGCTCTCGGAGAGCGACACGCATTTGATACCCGCGGCGTGCTCTCCCACCACGAGCTCGGTCACGCGATCGACAAGGATAAATCGCATAGAATCTCACCTAGCGCTGAAAGTCGTAGACGCTCCCGATGCCCAAAATCTGGGTCAGCTCATCGAGCGCGAGCATGGACTCGCGGGCGAGCGTTGGGTCGATGAGGTCCGAGGGCGTGAGGCGATCGCGGTATCGCGTGCGCACCCAGCGTTCGAGCTGAGCCGCGAGCGATTCGCTATAGAAAACACTGGGACGAATCGCGTCACGCTCGGCGTCTGTGAGCGACACGCGGAGCCTCAAACAAGCAGGTCCCCCGCCGTTGTGCATGCTCTGTCGGAGATCCAAGCAGTGCACCTCGGTCACGGGATTGCGACCCGCGACGATGCGGTCAAGGACCGCGCGGGCTGCTGGGATCTCGTCGCTGTCTCGCGGCGCGATGAGCGCGAGGGTGTTGTCTCGCCGCTGGACGATTTGCGAGTTAAACACGTAGCTCGCGACTGCGTCATCGAGCGAGAGCTCGTACGCGGTGACCACGGTGCTCGAGAAGCTCTCACCGACCTGCGAGGCCAGCGCCGAGAGCGCCGCGTGGGGGTCTACAAACGCGCTCTCGTGCATGAGCAAATAGTTCATCGAGGCGACCGCGAGCACGTCAGTGTGAAACGCGCCGCCGTCGATTCCGTCTGGGGATTGCTGGACGAAGAGCGTGCGGGCCGGGTCGAGAAGATGTCTGCGCGCGATGCTCTCGCTCGCTTCGCGTGACTGCCGGGCTGGGTGGAGCTTGGGGCCTACAAAGCCGCTGTCGCTGCTGCGTCCCCACGCAAAGACGTGGGTCGCGGCGCTGTGATGATCGTACGCAATCAAGCGGAGGTGATTGGCGGCGCCCTCGTCTGAGAGCAGCTCACCGCTGGGCAATGGCGGGTGCACGACGAACTTGGTGGTGTCGGCGAAGATGGCTTGGAGCACCCGATGGGTCGTCGCGCTCTCGAGCGATCGATGAAACATGGACTGCAAATTTGCAGGAGAAAAATGCACGCGTGCGTCACGGGTGTCACTGGATGGCGCCACGGTGGCGGCGTTGGCGGTCCACATGGCGGCGGCGCTTGAGGTCATCTTGAGCGCCTGCGGCCACTCACGCGCAGCGCGTGCGATGACTACCTCGTCGCTGCCCGAGAAGCCCAGCGTGCGCAGCGTGTGCAGTGACGGTCGTTCGTGTGGAGGGAGCAGCGCTTGCCCTCCGCCCAGTGAGTGCACGAACCGCATTTTGGCGAGCCCCTGCAGGGCAGCTTCGCGCGGGTTGCTCACCTGACCTTGGTTGACCGTCGAGGCGAAGTTTCCGGGGGCGAGGCCTGCGTAGTTGTGTGTGGGGCCGACGAGACCGTCGAAGTTGTATTCGAACACGCCGGCGAGCATACCTGCTCGCGAAGCAAAGCTATCGCTTAGCCCATCGCGGGCTGCTGCATCGGGCTAAACATTCGATCGAGCTCGGCCGCGTTGGGGGAGGTATCAAACCGTGGCGGGGGCCCTGGGAGCGGCATCCCGTCTCGCACCCGGCGGTCGTAGTCCTTCTGGCCCACACGCATAATGCTCAACCGCAGGTAGTCCGCGAGCGCGCGATAGGCCTCGGGTCCCTGGGGCATCGAGCAGCGCTCAGACAGATCAATGGGCGCGCCAAAGTTCACGGTGACCGGCATGCCCGTGCCGTCGAAGTTGCCGCGCACCTGGGTCACCAGATCGGGCACCAAGCCCATGATGCACACAGGGATCACGACCGGCTGCGCTTGGTAGATAATCTCGCCGATGCCAGCGTTGGCCGACAAGAGCGTGTAGGGCTCGGCGGTCTTGTTGCGGGTGCCCTCGGGGTGGTAGCCGATGAGTGAGCCAGGGCGAGACGCTTCATCCGTGATAAAATCCACGACAAAACGATTGAATGCCTTGCGCTCTTTCTCGCGCAACACGGGCGGATACATCGCCATCGCGGACATAAGCGCGTTGACGAGCACGCCGTCCAACCGCTCGTAAAAGTACGACGACCGCACCGGAAAATACATGCGCTCGACCCAGTCCGTGCTTCGCAACAACACCGACGAGATCACGTAAAAATCCCACATCGTGTTGTGATTGCTCACCAACACTACGCCACGCGAGCGGTCGATGTTGCGCACGTGCTCGAGCCCATCCACGCTCGTGAGCTTGCTCGTCCCCAGGTAGACCCAGAGCTTGCCAATCGAGTCCAAAAACCTCTGCCCTCTGCGCTTCCAGTCAGGGTCTCGGTTGGCCTTGTCGGCGATTGCAAACGCGGTGCGCTCAAAGCCCTTGAGCAGCGAGAGTTCGTGTTCGGTCGGTCGTCTCATGACAGGACGGTGACAGTACCGCGACGGGGCCGTGGTGGCAAAGTGCCGCAAGCCTCTGGGCGCGATCCCGCGCGATTTTCTTCGACGCTGGTCGTCACGTGGTGGCGCGTTTGAGAGCCAGTCGATTTCTTTTTCCCTACCAATTGTCAGATAAAATCAGCTTTGAGCCTTCCCCAGTGGGTGTAGCCACGCAGCACTAGGGTGAGGAGCCTACGATTCACGCGGGCTCGTCCACCGTGTCTTTCATGGATGATCTTCGAACCGAGCTGATCTCGCTGCTCGGGGCCCTCGACGGGGTCGCACAGAGCCCTGTCTACCACCCCGAGGGCGACGCGCTCTTTCACTCGCTGCAGGTGTTTGAGTGCGCGCTCGCGGGCACACAAGACCCGCTCGTCCTCGCCGCGGCCCTGTTGCACGATGTGGGCAAGGCCGTCGACGGAGCCCACCACGAAGCCGAGGGCGCCGCCCTCCTCGATGGGCTCGTCGATCAGCAAATTTGCTGGCTTGTAGCGCATCACTTGGATCTGTTGCGGGCCCCCGAGCGGACCCGCCGAAAGCTCAGACACGACCCAAGGCTCTCGCAGCTGGTGCTCTTGCGACGGTTTGATCTTGCCGGTCGGGACCCTCACGCCAGCGTGCGTACAGTCGGGTGGGCGGTCGACAAGCTGCTCTCGGTTGCGCACACTTCACGCATCGCGCACGCACTTCATGCGGGCGATCACGAACCCGTCATGTCTGTTTTGTTAGATGATTTGCAGGTCACTACGCAAGTGAAGGGAGGCCATGGTTGACCCACTCTGCTCCCTTGCCCAAGGGCTCTCGGCGCCCCAACCGTCGCGCCGTCTCACGCAGCGATTGCGTCACGCGATCACACGCACGTTGACCCCTGCGCAGCGTGTGGCGGTCGAACTCTATTTCTTCGACGGGCTCTCGCAGTCTGAAATCGCGCGACGTCTCGGTGTCTCGCAACAGGTGATTCATAAGCGAATTTACGGGGTTGATCGACAGGGGCGTCGCATCGGTGGCGCCCTCGCAAAGCTGCGGCGTGCACTCGCCGCCACGAGGTAAGAGGTCATGGGTGTCAATCGCTACGGGGGCGTCCGAGCGCTCGTCACGCTCGAGGCCGCACGCGTGATGTACGAAGAGGGGGTCAAACAATATTTTACTGCCAAGCGCATCGCTGCGCGGCGCGTGTTGGGTCACCGTGAGGCGCGGCAGAGTCACTATCGACCCAGCGAATTGCCTTCGAATGGTGAGATCCGCGAGGCGCTCTTGGCTCTCGCAGACCTCGCCGAGGGCTCTTCGCGGGGGAGGCTCTTGTTTGTCATGCGCGTGCGCGCGCTCGAGGCGATGGAAGCGATGTCCGCGTTTGCTCCGAGGCTCATCGGCTCGGTCGCGACGGGGCACATTCGCCGCGGGAGCGACATTGACATTCAGCTCTTTACCGACGACCCCGATGGGCCAGAGCTGCGCGCGCGTGAGCTTGGCTGGGACGCGACGCCCGAGCGCGTGAGCATCCGCAAGGGTGGCGAGATCCGAGAGTACCTACACCTTCACGTCGTCGATCAATTCGCGATTGAATTTACAGTGTATCCCGCGCACGACGTTCGCGAGCGCCCGCGAAGCTCAACCGACGGAAAGCCCATCGCGCGCAAGTCGATCTCGGCCCTCCACGCGATCCTCGAGCGAGACCACGACGAGGCCTGGGCGCACTACCAGCGCGACGGGACCCTCTTAGATCTCACCGCGCAGGACCTCGATGACGAGGCTCCGGGTGCGTTCGATGGGCTCCTCGAAGACCTTGATGAGTCCGCCCCTGAAGACTGTGTGCCTACGGACGAAGAGCGGGCCTGGCTCGAGGGCACCGCGGACTATGACCCGCTGCCGGGGTTTGAGATCGCGTAGCAAAAGAGCTTCTCTTGTTGTCTTGTCCGCGATCGTAGCCTCGCTGATTTGAGATACTCACGCATGACCTTGTCCCCGCAAGAAGTGCTCGAAGCCCATGGCTACTTTGCTGACCTGTCACCGAGCTCGGTTGAACACTTCTTACACTGCTGCAAAGACGGGCCGACGGCAGCGGTTCGGGCCTCTCTCGACCTCGGAATGCCTGTCGATTCGCAGGTAGAGATCACACGCGAGTCAGCGCTCATCAAGGCCGCAGAGGGCGGCTCGATCGAGCGCATAGAGCTCTTGCTCGCCCGTGGTGCGACGCTCGAACTGCGCGACTCGCTCGGTGACACCGCGCTTCGGACCGCGCTCAACTGGGGCCACCCCGACGCAGCGCGCTTGCTAGCGCAGCACGGCGCGAGCCTCATCGCCGAGGATCACTACGGTCGATGTGCGCTCACGATGGCCATCAGCAACGGGCGCGACGACCACGCGCAAATGCTGCTCGAGCTTGGCGCCCCACCCATGTTCGAGAGCAAGAAAATCCCGGGGCTCTCGCCCATGGAGTTGGTCTTGCAAAAGCGCAACGGGGTGGTCTTGAAGGCCATGCTCGCGCACGGCGCGGACCCCAACATGGTGGTGAACGCGCAGGGACAGCGCCCACTCCATCGCGCTGTTTGCGGGTCTGCAGCGGACCTCGTTGCGCTGCTGTGTGAGTCAGGCGCAGATCCCCATTTGTGCGATGCGCATGGGACGAGCGCCATGGCTGCGGCGCTTGAGCTGGGCCACGAGGCCGTGATCGATACGATCGGAGGATTTGCGCTCGAGCGCTCGGTCGAAGAGCAGCTTCGTGCGCGGGCGCTGGTGTTTCGCTGCGCAATGGCTGGCGATTTTGAAGGGGTTCTCGATGCGCTGGCCGAGGCAGAGCTGCCCATCGATGTGCGCAACGCCGAGTGCAAGACCCTCCTCATGCTCGCGTGTGAGCAAGGCTCTCTTGAGGGCGTCACGGCGTTGCTCGAGGCGGGCGCAGCGGTCTCTGTGCAGGGGCTCTATGGCGCGACGGCGCTGAGCTGCACCAAGGGCGAAAACGCGCGTGCGATCGTCATGCGTTTGGTGGCGCGTGGCGCGCGTGATGTGGACGCAGAAGGTCGTCTAGGGCTGCTCCCGAGCGCCGTGTGGAACCAGCAGGTCGACATCGTGGATCTCTTGCTCAGCGCCATCGACGGGCTCGCTGTATCGAGCTGGACCAAGCTGATGTCCTCGGCCGTGATGCAGCGCAATGTCGCGCTGATCGATCGCCTGCATCGAGCGGGTTCGCCTCTTGATTTGCAGAACGAAATCGGAGGCGAGACGCCCCTGCACATGGCCGTAGCGTCCTACGAATCGCCCGAGGTCGTAGCGTACCTCTTGGCCCACGGCGTCGACGCAGACCTCCGCGACGCGACGGCGTTTACGCCCCTCCACAAGGCTTGCTCGGCACACCGCGACGACTCGGCGATGGACGTGATGCGGATGTTGCTCGCCCACGGCGCCTCGCTCGACGCGCTCGACAAGTACTCGCGGACGCCGTTTGAGTGCTGTCACGCCGAGACACGCGCGGCGCTAAGACACCTTGTTGTCGACGAGCCGCTCGCGCAGGGGCAGACTGTCGCGTCGCTCGCGGGCGCGCAGAGCTGGGGCTCGCTGCCCATCTGGCTTAGCGCGGGTCGGCGTGACGAATTGCTGGAGCTTCTGTCACTCGGAGTGGCGTTCGAGCCAAGCCCCGATGTCTGCAGTGCACCGCTGATGCAGGCCGCGATCGAGGCCCACGACGCAGCGCTCGTGCGGCTGCTGATCGCGCGTGGCGCCGATGTCCATCGCAGGACGCACTACGGCACCAACTGCGTGTCGCACGCCGCGATCGCGGGCTCGGTCGAGCTCGTCGAGATGCTCTTGGACGCGGGGGCCGACCCCTGTGTCGAAGACGACTTTCATGTCAGCGCGATGCACAACGCGGCGGCGCATGCGCCGGTGCTTGAGGTCTTGCTCGCGCGTGGTCACTCGCCTGGCTTGGGTCGCGTGGGGACGCCGCTCTTGAGCGCGATCGGCGCCAACGCGGCCGCGAGCGTCGCGCTGTTGCTCCACGCGGGCGCGTCGCCCAACGTGTGCGATCCGCACAAGCGCCAGCCCATTTTTATGGCAATTTCTCAGGCAAATCACGATATTTTGCGCCTCCTGCTTGATCACAATGCAGACCTCCACCAGCGCGCGCTCGGCTCGGGTGACACGCCCTTGATCGCAGCCGCAAAGAAGGGCGATGGCACCGCGGTGGCCATGTTGCTCGGTGCAGGCGCCGACCCGCTCGAGCAAGACCGCGACGGAGAAAACGCGCTCGGGTTTATCGCGCAGCGCAGAGAGCTTCGCGTGCAGTTTGCGGCGCTGTTGACGCAGCATGGGAGGGTCCTCGGCGCGCCGGTGTTGCGTGAGCCTCTCGCGCGCGAACTCACGGCGCCGAGCGCGTTTTTCTCTGCGATTTATCAAGGAGAATTGCAGCTTGTTGAAGCGCTGATCGCCGAGGGCTCTGAGATTAACCAGCGTGACCCGTGGGGTGTCACTGCGCTGATGCATGCGATCGGGGCAGGCCGCTTGGATCTCGCGCGCTTGCTCCTTGAGCACGGCGCAGATCCAGGACTGTGCGACCCGGCAGGGGCCAACGCCGCTGGCTACGCGAGCTTTGAGGACTCGGCCAAGTGTGACGCTCTGCTGAGTGAATTTGCAGACGAACACACGCTCGCAACGGACGTCTTGAATGCCCGCGCGGCTCGCGCGCTAGCAGCGATCGAGACGCGTCGCGCCCTCGAGAGTGGCGAGCTACAAAAGATCGCTGAGCTGCTCCGAGCCCAAAAGCTCCACCCGTATGTGACCGAGTCAGGGGTGAGCCTCGCGGCACTCGCGGTGACCGTCGGTGACAGTGACTTGTTGGATTTTGTCAGGCAATTGGGCCTTAGCGTGCACCTCACAGACCTGCGACAGAACAACCCACTCGCGCTCGCCGTGGGGCAAGGACACTACGCGCTGGCGGACACACTCTTAGAAGCGGGCGCCGAAGTGGACGCGGTGGTCGGTGGCCACACGCTGCTGGCGCGCATGCTCGATGGCTACAACGACGAGGCCTCGTGTTGGCTTGTCGAGCACGGCGCGTCGCCCAATGTACGCGCCGTCAACGGCCAGCCCCTGGTGCTCTTTGCCGCACAAACGGGCCAGGGAAACGTTGGCCAAGCCCTGATCGCGCGCGGCGCGGATGTCCATGTGCGCGACGAAGATGGCGGCAATGTCTTGCATCGCGCGGTTGAGAACTGGTGGGGAAGCGAGCCCCTCGCGATCGCCGCCGTGGCCAAAGGTGCCGCTGTGCAGTGCTATGACGCAAGCGACTTGAGCCCGCTCGCGGTCGCCGTCGAGACCGGTCGCGAAGAGGCCGCGCAGTTCTTGCTGTCACACGGCGCGCAGTGGGACGCGCTCCCCGAGGGTGCAGACCCTGAGCGGAGCGCCCGCGCGATCGCCGAGCTCGTGGGCATCGATTGCGCGACGTGGGGCCAGCCGCCGCGCGACGAGCCCGCATAGTCCGTTGCAAATTCGCTGATCAAATCACCGAGCACTGGCCAACCGCGCGAGATGGCCCCAAGCTCTCGCGCAAGGAGAAGCTCAGACGATGTTTCACTTTCTCAAACGCGCACCGGTGATGATCTCGGCCGAAGAAGCGCTCGTCGGCCGCGCAGAGCCGCTCAAGATCTCGGGCAAGCACACGGTGCTGGGCACCTCGATGATGCTGCCTTTTGAGCCGCCGATTCAATTCGCGCTCTTCGCGATGGGCTGCTTCTGGGGTGCCGAGCGCGCGTTCTGGAAGCTCGCCGGAGTGCACTCGACCGCGGTGGGCTACACCGCGGGCTATACGCAGAACCCTACCTACGAAGAGGTCTGCTCGGGCCGCACGGGGCACACCGAGGCGGTGCTCGTGGCGTACGACCCTGCCAAAATCTCTTTTGATTCGCTGCTCAAAGCGTTCTGGGAGTCTCACGACCCCACGACCCCTAACCGCCAAGGCAACGACGTCGGGACCCAATACCGCTCAGGGCTCTACACCACGAGCAAGAGCCAATACAGCGAGGCGCTCTTGTCACGTGACGTCTATCAGCGCGCGCTCACCGAAGCGGGCCGCGGAAGCATCGCGACAGAGATCCGCAAAGCCGAGGCTTTTTACTACGCAGAAGAGTATCACCAGCAATACTTAGACAAGAACCCCGGGGGCTATTGTGGCCTCGGTGGCACCGGTGTTTCGTGCCCTGTAGGGACCGGCGTCGCAGTGTGAACTAGGTTCACAATTCGGTCCCTGCGTCGCGGTCACGGGGTCGCTCGACGCCCTCGCGTGCGTGGCGCTCTGAGACACTGTCACGCACAAATGTGTGCAATTCACCAGTGATTCTCACTGGGCGTCCCTGCACTACGCCGCGCGCTTCGTAGGACGCGTGCACCTCGTGCCCTGGCTCGAGCGACGCGTGCTGATAGCGCACAGCGCCAGCGTCTTGACCGACCACGCTCTCGATCACGCGCCCATCGGCGAGCACTACGCGCAGGGACTTCACGATCCCGTCGCGCTGTGCACCGAGGGTCCAGTGCATGCCCACGGCGACCCTCTGTTGCGCCATCACGTAGGCCGTTGGGCTGGGCCATCGGCGCCTGGGATCGACCAACATGAGCCCTCGATCGGGCGTGGCAAAGACGCCACGGTCAAAGCCGTCGGCCTGCAAATCAAGCGCTGGATCTGTGCTGTTGACCCACTCAATGTGCAGAGACATTCGGCCTGGCTCGGGGTGCGGCCCGCGCATAAGGGGCAGCGCCGACGCGAGCGCCTGCACATCGCGCACACAGCGTGGTTGCAACGGCGTGGGCAATCCCTGGCAGCGCGCGACGTCGTGCTCGGCGATCGCACGGCATCGGGTCGCCTCGGTGGGGCCCGCGCCCGCGCAGCGTGACGGGGCTCGCGTGGCCAGCGCGACGCAGAGGCTGTCGGGCCCCGGCTCGTCGAGCGCATCGGGGCAGAGCGTGTAATTTTGCAGGGCGATCGCTACGCGAGTCACACAGGCGCGCGAGACAGACGGAAGCGCGATCGAGGTACAGAGCGAGGGGTCTCGAAGCTCAGTAGCGAGCGAGAGCCTGCATGCATCTTCGGTGAGCTGGCCATAGCCCATCGTGTCGACAGCGGCGGCGAGGGTAGGAGAAAGCCCCTCGTTTGCGCGGCGGACGCACGCGCCGAGGGCACCGGACAGCTCGCTGGCGCTGGACAAAGCGTGCGCATCGGGCGCGACGCCCAAGAGCCAAGGACCCGGAGGCCGAGGGTCGGTCGAGCGCGCAATCGAAGCGTCTGTGCTGGGATGCGCTACACGGCATGCCTGCAAAATCGCACACAAAAAGGCGCACGAGAGCGCATGTTTTGCCGAAGCGAGTCTCTGAGCGTGGCGAGCGCACGCGGCGACGATGGTTGAACTTGAGTGCATTGCGGGCTGGCAGGCAGTGACTGGGTGGCGATACGATCGTGTCACGTTCATGTCCAATCACGGCGATGCTCTGTTTGCGCGCTTCGGGCGCCAGTTTGAACCCGGCTCGGTGATCTTTACTGAGGGAGAACATGGCAAGCACATGTTTGTGCTGCAGTCGGGGCGCGTGAGAATTGTCAAAGAGCACGCGAGCGGGGCGCGCGTTTTGGCGGTGTTGGGGCCCGGCGAGTTCTTTGGTGAGATGGCCATTCTCAACGACAAACCGCGGACCGCGACCGCCGAGGCCGTCGACGTCGTGCAGGTCTTAGCGCTCGATGGCCGAATGTTTGAGTCGATGGTTGTTGGCAACACCGAGATCGCCGTTCGGCTCATCAAGAAGTTGTCGCGCAGGCTCGACAGCGCCAACGCGCTGATCGAGATCTTGATGGAGCAAGACCCGCGGGTGCGTGTGATTCTAGGGCTCTCGCGCATCGCCGAAGAGTTCGGGACCCAGACCGATGAGGGGGTCTATGTGCCGGTCTCGACGGTCGAGCTTGCGTCGCAGATTGGGCTGGGAGAGAGCCACGTCGAAGAGGTCATGGTGCGGCTCGCGCGTCTGAAGATTCTCACCGCCGTCCCCGAGGGAGGGTGGGTCATCCGTGAGCCCGCGCGCCTGCAAGAGTTTTTGGAGTTTCTCGAGATGCGCGATCGCGTCGACGGATGAATCGGCCTGTGATTGGACAGGTCGAACGCGCGTAGTCTCACGGGGATCACTGTGGTTGGCGGGGACTCGCTCCGAGCGCGATCGCGGCGGTGAGCGGTTTCGGTGTTTTGACAACCAGGGATGCTGAGCGCGTGCGGTTCGTGCAGGTTCGTTGCGAAGTGTGCGCCGAGCGATGGATACTAAGCGAAGCTCACCGGATTCGAGAGATACGGCAGTCCGATTGACTGCCACTTTCGAGGGCCACTGCCCTCGCGAATTGTCCGGGCGAGCGCATGTGACACACATGGACCTCGACGCACTCTTGCGATTCTTGTTGCCCTACGTTGACCAGGGCTTTGACGGACCGCCCTACGACGCGAGCGTGGGCTCGATCTTGTTCGAACAAGCGGGTCGCAGCGCACAACTGCACGAGCGATTGCTCACAGGGCGCAACGGATTTTATGCGTTCAATGGGCTGCTTCATGTGCTTGGAGCATGCATTGAGCCGCCCAATCACTCGCTCTTTCGGTGGAACGCGCCCGACGGCTGGCGCGCCTCGTGGGGCTATATGTGTGAGGGCATGAGCTTCTTCGCGCAGACCGCGTTCGGCGACCAATTTGCCTATCGCGGAGGCAAAATCGTGAGGCTACGGGTGCTCGAGGGCGCCGTGATCGCGAGCCACGCGTCGCTCGAAGAGTGGCTCCAGAGCGTGATCCTTGATCCTGAGTTTACGCTCGACAAGCGGCTCTTTGATGCGTGCGTTCAGCTTCACGGCGCGCTGCCCTATGGAGGACATTTTGCGCCGCTGCCGAGCTACGATTATTCGTTGCCGCTTGAGGCCGAGTCGGTTCACGTGGTGCCTACGAGGGACTCGCTCGAGACGGCGGCGCGGATGGTGCGTGAGGGGCTCGTGCGGAGACGCTCGTCGGTGTTTCCGCGGCCATGACGCAGCGGGACGACCGTGGTGTGTAGCTTCTGTTGCACGTTGACGAAACGGCCCTGGGCGTGCGACCGCAAGGGTCGATATCGATGAGCTGGACCGCCAAGGTAAAGCCCTCTCTTGAGGGCACAGAAAAAGTTAGCGTAGGTGCTGGTGTCTTTCGCCGCTGTTCGGGCTGCGACGAGACCATCCTCGCCGAAGAGTTCGAGCGCAACCTCGAGGTGTGCCCACGCTGCGGAAAGCACTTTCGCCTGCACGTGAAACGGTGGGCTAATTTGCTCTTGGATCCGGGATCTCTCGAGCCCTTCGCGACCGAGCTGGCTCCCAAAGATCCCCTGTCGTTCACCGACGGCCGGCCCTACACCGAGCGCATCCGCGCCACGCAGAAGAAGTCCTCGTTTAACGAAGCCATGGTCTCTGGCCGCGCCACCCTCGATGGTCGCCAGATTGTCATCGCGTTCTTCGTCTTCGATTTTATGGGCGGCTCGATGGGCTCGGTCGTCGGCGAAAAGCTGGCCCGTACCTTCGAGATCGCCGCGGCCGAGCGTCGCCCCGCGATCGTGCTCAGCTCGTCCGGCGGCGCGCGCATGCAAGAGGGCATCTTGTCGCTCATGCAAATGGCCAAGAGTGTCGCCGCGCTTGGGCGACTGCGCGATGTAGGCGTGCCTTTTCTCTCGCTCTTGACGGACCCGACCACCGGCGGTGTCGCCGCGAGCTACGCGCTCTTGGGCGACGTGAACATCGCAGAGCCCCAAGCGCTCATCGGATTTGCAGGCGCGCGCGTGATCGAGCAGACCATTCGCCAGAAGCTCCCTGAGGGCTTTCAGCGCTCTGAGTTTTTGCTCGCCCACGGCATGGTGGACATCATCGTCGAGCGCCACGCGATGCGCGCTACCCTCGCGCGACTGCTTGGGCACCTCGTTGGATGACTGCTCGGTACGAAGCACTCCTCGCAAGGCTCTACGCGATGGCTCCGTCAGGCATCGTGTTGGGCCTCGATCGCGTGGTAGAGTCGCTCGCGTATTTCAATAATCCTCAGCAAAATTTCAGGATTGCACATATCGCGGGGACCAACGGCAAGGGATCGACGAGCGCGTTCGTCGCCGCCGGTCTGCGGGCTCAGGGCCGCCGCGTGGGCTTGTACACCTCGCCCCATTTGCATCGCTTCGTAGAGCGCGTACGAGTGCAGGGCGAGCCCGTCAGCGAGGCCGAATTGGCCACACACCTCGCGCGGATTTTTGACGCCATAGACCTGCAAAAGATCCCGTCGTTGACGCTCTTCGAGGTCGCGACGCTCAGCGCTTGGCTGACCTTCGAAGCGCTCGATGTGCAAGACGTAGTGCTCGAGGTGGGGCTGGGTGGGCGGCTCGACGCGACCAATGTGTGCATGCCCGCCGTGTGCGCCATCACGCGCATCGCCATGGATCATCAGGCCTGGCTGGGTGACAGCCTTGACGCAATCGCGAGAGAAAAAGCAGGGATTTTAAAGAACCGCGTGCCCTATGTCTTGGGCCCCTCGTTGTCTGAGTCCCACGAAGAGGCTCCGAGCGCGCGCGCGGCGATTGATCAAGTGGCGCGGTCCGTGGGTGCCCTCGCGCGGCCGACTCCCACGTCGGTGACCCACGCGATGGTGCACGGTGCGGCGGATGTCAGCATCGATCTGGGCGAAGAGACACTGCGTACGACGCTGTCCCTTGTGGGGGCGCACCAGATCGAAAACGCCTGCACAGCCGCAGGGATTTTGCACATCCTCGGAGTGAGCTCTCGGGCGATCGCCGAGGGCTTGGCGACGGCGCAGTGGGGTGCACGCTGCGAGCTCATCGCAAACGTCCTGCTCGACGCGGCACATAACCCCGATGGCATCGAGGCGTTGCTGGGTGTGCTCGAGACTGACGCAAACGCGCTGACCGAGCGCGCGGTGGTCTTTGGCAGCTCTCGGGACAAAGAGTGGCGTTCGGCGCTGGCGAGTCTGCAAAAGTATTGTGAGCCAGATCGCTGGTATTTGTGCGCCGCACGGATGTCTCGGGCTGAGTCCCCTGACGTGCTGGCGTCGTGGGCAGGGGGGCACGTCTGCGATTCGATCGAGGACGCGCTGGCCAAGGCTCAAGCGCGTGTGGGGCCCAACGGGCGGGTCGTGGTGTGTGGCTCGGTCTTTGTCGCAGCGAGCGCACGTGCAGCGCTTTTGGGCGAGCGCTGTGATCCGCTGTTGGGATTGTAGGCTTCGGCCCACACACAACACGGTAGGCTCCATGTCATCACACGATGACAAACAATAACGATCAGGTGCTGTGGATCGCGGGAGCTAGCGGGCTGGTCGGGCGCGAGGCTCTTCGTGCTGCGATATTGCACGCCAACGTAAGTGAGGTCGTGTCGTTCGTTCGGCGCAAGGGCGACGCGAGCGAGGGCAAGCTCCGCGAGCTCACCGTGGATTTTTCGACGCTCACTGCGGCACAGACGGCCGAGGTCGCCGCGCCCACCGTGGCCCTCTGCGCGCTCGGGACCACGATCGCGAAGGCCGGCTCGAACGCAGCGTTTCGTGCGGTGGACTTCGACGCGGTCCTTCACTTCGCGCGTGCGGCAAAAGAGCGCGGCGCGCGCACGTTTGTGGTGGTCACGGCCTTGGGCGCGGATGCCAACAGCCTGGTGTTTTACAACCGCGTGAAGGGCGAGATTGAAGAGGCGCTCAAGTCGCTCGCGTTTGAATCGCTGGCGATCGCGCAGCCCTCGTTGCTTTTGGGTGACCGTGACGAGCGACGTGTGGGCGAGCGGATCGCGATTGTGGTCTCTCGCGCCGTGGGCCCGCTGTTGCGGTGGCTCCCGAGCCGGCCCATCGAGGCGGCCACGGTGGGCCGCGCGATGGTGCAGCTCGCGATGCAACCTGCACCGGGTGTTCGCGTCATTCGGTCAGGCGAATTGCACGCAATCGGAAGCTAGCGAGCGCAGCTCTGTCGAGGTCAGCGCTGCACGGCGATCACGTGGGCGCGGACGCGATCGTAGGTGACTAGGCCGTGCTCTCCGCCGCAGTTCCAGCAGGCAGACCACTGGATCTCTTCGCGGGTGCCGCGGGTGTGGGCGAGGGTCATGGCGACCCGGTCGCCCGCGAGGATGTAGCTCGCCGCGTGCTTGTAGCGCTCGGGCTGCCCTGTTTCGCTAGGCAAAACCCAGAGCGCCGCGACAAAGCTCCCCACCGTGCTCGTCCCGACAAAGACAAGAATCTCTTCGCCAAACGTGGGGCTCCAGCGCACGGGCTGCACCGAAAAAGTCGCCTCGGGGTGCAGCTCTGCGGTGGTCGCCCCGTGGTTCAGCACCTCGTTGATCGCCGCGGGACCCAGCATCGTGAAGCCCGCACGAACGCGGCTGAGCTCGGGGATGGTCGCCATGATCTCGGACACCTGCGCGGTGGTCATGGGCTCTGCGCGAAACGGTGGCCGCGAGATCTCGCGAGGATAGGGCAAGGAGGGCGCGCTCCCGCCGCAGCACCTGAAGCCTACCTCGAGGCCGCTCTGGCCCGCGATGGCCGTCCTGCGCGCCGCGCAGCGGTGTTGTGCCTCTGGGGCGCTGGCTCCGGCGCCACGGATCACCGCGCGCTCGGCGATGTTGTCCGTGGTCCATTCGGCAAAGTGCGTGCCCATTCGCATGGCGCCAAAGCTCGATGCGCACACGCCTGGGTTGCTATTTTGCACACATTTCGCTGGGTCCCAGCGGTCCCCATTCGGAAAAATATGCTCTTCGCTCCCGCGGCACGCGCGCTCCCACTCGACCTCGGTACACAACCGTCGGCTCCGCGCCGCGCACAGCCCGATGGCCTCGTCACGCGAGACACCGGTGCGTGCTTGCGCTTGCGGGTCGTTGGGATAGGGCAGGGCGTCGATGTCGATCACTGGCACCTCGGTGGAGATCCCGTCGGCCTCGAGGGCGGGGTCTCTACCTTCGTCCCCTGGGGTGCTGCCGACGTGATAGCGTCCCGCCGGAATTGTCAGTGTTTCTCCAGCCCGAACGGCTCGCTCGCCGACGTTTGCCCGCGCCGCGCGCTCGACCACGGTGGGCGAAAACGCGACGTGCCGCTCTCCACCGTCTTCGGTGCTCGCGGGCTGGGCGGGGTCGTCCATGGTGCTGGTCCCGCCGCGCACGGTCATGCCCTGCAGGTTGGCGCTCGCTGCGTCGGCGTTGTCGCGCTTTTTGCGGCAGCCCGCGCCGACCGCGGTGCTCGCGAGCATCGTCAAAAATCCCAGCCAAAACCCCGGCCATTGCGTGCAATTGCGTGTGTGTGTGCGGCTCACCGTGCTCACGCGGTTAGCACAAGCGTGTGCGATCGCGCGAATCTACGACCGAGGCGAGCGCTAGGGAGCCTCGCCCTCACCGAGCGCTTCTCCCACGGTTCCGCCGTCGCCAAAGAGCCCCGCGAGCACGTAGCCACATCGCGAACATTCTCCGTTGTTTTTCAGAGAATTGCTCGTTGTACGATAGTCCTCGCGGGTGACTAACGTCGTCGCGCACTCGGGGCAGCGCGTGTGCGAGAGCTCGGTCAAGCCGCCGGGAGCGTTGCTCGCGTAGACGTATTTGAGCCCACGTGCGTAGCCCATACCTACGGCGCTCGCGAGCTCGTGCATCTCCATGCGCGGACGATCGCCGAGCTTGTACCGCGGGACAAAAGCGTTGAGATGCCACGGAATATCCTGCGAAATCGCGGCAATATGAGACGCCAGCGTGCGCAGCCCGTGGAGCTCGTTGTTAAATCCCGGCACCACCATTGTGACGACCTCGACCCAAAATCCCATCGCGTGGGCGAGCGCGATGCCCTCGAGCACGGGAGCCAAGCGGCCACCGAGCGCGCGATATTGTTCTGGTTCGCTCGCTTTGAGATCCACGCGAAACACATCGGTCACTGGGCGAATGTGCGCGAGGGCTTCTTGCGTGGTGTGCCCATCGGAGATCACCGCGGTGACGAGCCCCTTGGACTTGGCCTCGGCGAAGACCTCACGCACCCACTCGGCGGCGATCATGGGCTCGTTGTATGCCGCACAAATGACAGTACATTGTGAGTCGATGGCGCTCTGCACGAGGGCCTGCGCGGTCATGGCGAGGGGGCTCTCGTCGTCGACGTCTTGCTCTCGGAGAGCCTGCGAGACGCGCCAGTTGTGACAGTAGGGACAGCGCAAATCGCAGCCAAACATGCCGAACGTGAGCGCGCGCGCGCCGGGTCGCACGTGAAAGACCGTATTGATCTCGACCGAGCGAACGTACTGTCGGGCGACGTAGTTGCGTGGGGCGTAGAGCACTCCGTCCTGCGAGAAGCGGACACCGCATGCGCCCTCTCGGTTATTTTGCAGGACACAACGATGCGCGCAGGCCGTGCATCGCAGCGTGCCCTCTGAATCGTGTGAGAACAACTGCGCGGGCTCGGCGAAGGCGCGGAGGCGTTTGGCGAGCGAAAGGTCATGCGATTCGCGCGGCGAACGATTGCTGAGCACCGGCAGCGCGCGGGGTGACGTGGGGCCATCTGGTTGCGACATGCGTGGGAGGCGTTGTAACTCAAGTGATCAAGATGGCCATTGGAGTGGTGTTTAACCCGCGCGCAGGGCGCAATCGCAAAGACCCCGGGGCGTCTGAGCGCATGAAGCGCGCGCTGGGTGATCACGGGGTGGTCGAGGCCCCGGCGACGCTCGAGGCCCTGCAAAAGACCGCAGAGAGCTTCAAACGGCAGGGGATTGATTTGTTGGCGATCGCGGGCGGAGATGGCACCAACCACGTCACGTTGACGCACTTTGCGGAGGTGTACGGCGACGACGCGCTCCCGTCGGTGGCGCTCTTGCGTGGCGGGACGATGAATACGGTCGCGGACTCGCTAAGGCTGCCCCGCGGGCGTCCCGAGGGTCTGCTGGATGGGCTGGTGCTGAAATACCTCGCGCGTGAGAGCCTGCCGTCGATCGAGCAGTGGACGCTGTCGGTCAACGGAAAGCTCGGTTTTCTCTGGGGTTTGGGCGTAGTTCCGCAGTTTCTTCGCGAGTACTACGACACCGGCTCGCCCTCGCCGTGGACCGCCGCCCGGACGCTCGCCAGGGGCATCGGGAGCACGCTCACGCGCGGCGCCATGTTTAAGCGGCTCCGTGAGGGCGTGGTGTGCGATGTCTTGCACGCAGAGGGGCACTGGCAAGAGCGGCGATGGCTGGCGGTAAGCGCGGGCACCATCGCGGACATTGGGCTGGGATTTAAGCCGTATTATCTCGCGCCGAGCTCGCCCGGTGCGATGCATCTTTTGGGCATCCACGCGACGCCTCTTGAGTTTGTGATGGAGCTACCCAAGGTGCACCGCGCGCAAGCGATGGCAGCATCGCGCGCGACGAGCGCGGTGGTCGAGCGCTTCGTGGTTCATGTCCCCGGCAAGTCCATGCGCTACATGATCGACGGGGACGTGTTCGAGCACGAGGGTTCTGAAATGCTCGTCACGATGGGGCGCAAGGTCCGGATTATCACCTGATCGCGTCGCACCCGGCGACGTCGCCGGGTCACGCAGTCGGTCAGTAATACCAGGGCCTGTCAGACCAATCCGGCGGGCGTTTTTCGAGAAAAGCGTCGCGGCCCTCGGCGGCCTCGGCGGTCCCGTACGCCAAGCGTGTCGCTTCTCCTGCGAAGAGCTGCTGGCCCACCAGACCGTCGTCCTGAAGATTAAACGCGTACTTGAGCATGCGGATCGCGGTGGGGCTCTTGGCCAACACCTTGCGGGCCCACGCGATGGCCGTGGTCTCGAGCTCTGCGTGGGGGACCGAGGCGTTGATCGCGTTCATCGCGAAGGCCTCGTCTGCGGTGTACGCGTCGCCCAAAAAGAAGATCTCGCGCGCGCGCTTTTGACCGACCATTTTGGCCAAGTAAGCGCTGCCGTACCCACCGTCAAAGCTCGCGACGTCTGCGTCGGTTTGCTTAAACATCCCGTGCTCTTTGGACGCGAGGGTCAGGTCGCACACGACATGCAGCGAGTGCCCGCCGCCCGCTGCCCATCCCGGGACCACCGCGATGACGACCTTGGGCATAAACCGGATGAGCCGCTGTACTTCGAGGATGTGAAGCCTCCCGAGGCGCGCTTGGTCCGCGAGCGACGGTGGGCCCGCAGGAGCTGTTCCGTCGGTGTATTGGTAGCCATCTTTGCCGCGGATTCGCTGGTCTCCGCCCGAGCAAAAAGCCCAGCCGCCGTCACGTGGCGACGGTCCATTGCCGGTGATCAGCACGACCCCGACGTCGCTGCTCTGCCGCGCGTGATCGAGGGCGGTGAAGAGATCGTCGACGGTCTTGGGCCGAAACGCGTTGCGCACCTCGGGGCGGTTAAACGCGACTCGGACAACCCCGAGCTCTCGGTGTCGGTGATAGGTCAGGTCCGTGCTATCGAATCCTTCGATAGCGGTCCATTGCGTTGGATCAAAGGGGTTGGCGCTCGGTGTGTTCATAGCGGTTGTGACCGCAAGGGTTACCACGAGCAGCGCGAGAGGCAGCAAGCCCCGTGAGGGGTGATCTGCAACGCGAGCGGCGTGTGCGCTGCGGCGGCCACATGCAGCGCTGCGACGTGTGCTGCGCCGGGAGTGTGCACAAACTTTAGTGGGCTCGGCGTCACGTTGTGCGCGTGTCCGAGCAGCGGGACCCACTACACCTACACGATGAACCGTGGTGCGGGTGATTGGACCTCGGTGCGTGCGTCGGTTACGGTGCGTAGGCTTATCAACGGCGTGGCCATTGGCCAGGGAAATGACACGCTTTCTCCCACTCGCGCGAGCTTTACCGTGGCCGACAATCAGCAGTGACGTCCCTCGGTCGAGATCATCCGCGTACACGATTGTCCCTGGTGGGCAGACCTGCCGCTACACCGAGGTGATCGATGGACGCACGACGATCACCATCCCTGTAGCGACACCGACGGCGACGGGCTGCACCGCTCCGGCGCTCTAGCAGAGGCTCGCTTCAGAGCGATCCGGCGACGTCGCCGGGTGAAAGCTCAGGGGCTGTTGAGTGAAGCGCAGTGGGGCGCGACGACCTGGCCCTCGATCATGCCGCCGTCGAACGTGGCAGAGACGTCGTAGACGACCTCGCGTCCTCGCTGCACCGAGCGTGGGGTGATGGTGACAGCCGTCGCTCGAAGCAAGGGCGAAGCGGTTAACGCCCCAGAGAAATCCAGCAGGGTTGCTCGAACGCCGTCCGCGAAGGTCTGCGGGGTGTTGTCCATGCGCGCACGGATTCCGGTGAGAACCAGTGTGCGGTCTGGAGTCGGTGAGCTCATGGAGGGACACTCGGGGCGTCCCCCAAAGTGCGCCTCGATGTGCACACCGTCGGTGCCTTCGACGCCGTGCTGTGCGCGGTTAAATCCAGCAGCGCGTGCGCCGAAGCGCCCGTTGAGCGCGGTCTGCGGGCATGGACCGTCGCAGGTGGCGTCGGGGCTGGCGTCGGCGCTCGAAGCGTCGCTGAGGGCCCTGGCGCAGATGCTCCCGAGCGTCGGGATTCGCACGCATCGCGGGAGGAGCGCCACGCAGTCCATGGGACCTGTGCATGAGTCTGAGCACACAAACGCGCCGGAGGGACCTTCGACGCACAGGGCGCTGACGCAGTCGTTGCCGTCGCGACAGGGTGCGGCGATCGCGCCTGGGCCGCGGGTCCCGAGCGCACAAAAACAGCCCGTCTGTTCGTTGCATTCGCATCGCTCCGCGGGAGGGCAGTCGCGATTAAACGTGCACGATGCAGCCGACGCGTCGCCCGAGGGGAGGGTGCCATCGAGGGACCCGGCGACGTCGCCGGATGTCGCGTCTGCGGGCGCACTCACGGTGGGTCCGCAGTGAACGAACGAGACGCAAAGCGAGAGAAATACCCAGTATTTTCTCAGAGAAATCATCGGAGTCACTCGCGCTCTCAGCGGTTCGCGATCGCGACGATGCGCGTGCGCAGGTCGTTGTAGTTTTGGCTCTGCGTCAGGGGTCGCGGAGTGAGGTTATAGACCAGCCTTCGCGTGCGCTCGGCGTCAATCACGATGACGTCGCGAAGGGTCGCCTGCCACATCCGCTGGACACCGACGGCGTGCGTGTCTTGCAGCAACGGCAAGGTTGTCGCCTGCACGACAGGCAGCGCGGCGCCGTCGCTGTCTAGGTCTGCGATCACGAAAAACTTTACGGGGACCGTGGTGGCCATGCCGGCGAGCTCGGTCTTCATGCGGTCGAGCTCGTGTGCCATTTCGGTGCAGAACGCGCAGGCCGCGGTGGCGAAGTAGAAGACCGCGACCGAGCCCGCTTGCCCAGAGAGCGTGACGGGCATGTTGAAGGTTGGGGACCTTGGGTTGCTGTCGGTGAGCAAGAAGTCTTGGAGAGGAACCTCTTCGACGTCGGGGATTCCGCCATCGCTGGGAGTTGATACCTCGCTGGCAGTCGCGTCCCGGGCTGTGGCGTCACGCACCGCGCTGTCCGTCACGGAGCTGTCCTGCGGCGCCGCGGCGTCGTCGTCGACCCTCGCGTCCTGCGTCGGAGCGGGCGGAGAACACGCGCCGAGCGAGAGCGAAAGCACAAGAGCAGCCGTTTGTCTAAGCGTCACCATGAGGTCGATCGTGCCTCGCGTGAGCCAGGTCTGCAATCGACTCGTGTGAATTCAGCTCTTGGCGAACTCGACCGCGTAGCGCGCTTTGCAGTAAGCGCACACCACCTCGGTCTGTCCTCGAACGGGCGCGACGATGGCAGCGCCGCAGTTATCGCACTTGCTCGGCCATTTGAGCGGCATCGCGGCGCTGTGTGCGACCGGCGCGCTCTGGGCGGTGCGTTGGACGCGCCACGCCTCGAGCTGGCCGCTGCGGGCTCGCTCGATAAAGTCGTCGAAGCTCTTGGAGTCCGCGCTGCCGAGCACAAACACGGCGCTCATGGGGTTGCCTGTGTTCGGCTGAAATCGCAGGGTTAACACCTCGTCCTTCATAAACCAGCCGCGCTCGGAGTCTTCGCTCGACGCGATGTGACCGATGGCGCGCTCGATCATGGTGCTTCGTTGTCCGGTGGTTCGCTCGAAGCGAATCATCAGATCGGTGAGGTAAATTACACCGGGAGCGGCTCCTTGGGGGCAGTCTTCCCAGGTGGCTGCGGCCACGGCGAGGGGGCTCTCTTCGGCGCGCACTCTGAAGCTCGCCTGGTCAAACTGGTCCATGGTCCAGTGGGCGCCCGCGACGCCCGCGCTCACGGTGTCCACGAGCTTTGTAAAGGGCTCGGCGACGCTCGCGATGCGTTGTTCGACGGCCTGGGTCTGGGCTTCGAGGCGATCGCGCTCGGAGGCGACACCGTCCACCTGTGCGACGCTCAATCGATTGCGGCTGGCGAGGTTTGCGGCGTTGCGGCCGAGGGCCTCGGCTTGCTGACGCAGCTGCTGTGCAGCGCGCTGAGACTCGTTGCGCGCGGTGCCGATGGCGTGGTCCGCGGTGCGTCGCGCCTCGGCGAGCTGCTGCTCGAGGTTGGGCCAAAACGAAAACCCGCGCGAGCGTAGTCGCCGAAGTTCGTCGTGCAACTGCTGCAATTTTGCATACCGATCGTTGAGCTCTTGCAAAGGAGCTGCGAACGAGATGCGCTGCAGCAGGCTCGTCGCGTCGTCTGAGATGGCCTGTGCGTCTGCGTTGAGGTCTTGGTCGTCGTCGTGCTGGCTCATAGATTACGACTCACCTGCGGGAGGTACGGCGGGCTCTTCGATGGGCGCCTGAGGCTCGGGAGCGGTCGCGATCGGTGCTGGTTTTTCGCTGATTGAATCTGTCTTTACCCAGGTCGCGGCGCGGCCATCGGACCACTGGACGAGGCTCACGGCGGCGCGCACCTCGACGACCATCGCGGGCGCGCTCACGCCTTGGGCGTCGTTGACGATCACGTCGACGCCAGGGCTCGGGACCCACGGAGTGGGAGCTAGAGTCGGAGCTGACATAGGAGCCGTGGGAGGCGCTTGCGCTGCAAAATTGCTGGCAAAATGCGATTGTGGGAGCGGCTGTTGCGGGGCCGCGGTGACCGGAGCGCCCGGCGCAGGCGCGAAGGGCTGCGTGCCTCCGACCAGGGTGATCGGCAGCTGCTGTGAAGAGTCAATGGTCTGCCCGACGACGGGCGCGACGGCGTAGAGCTGGTAGTCCATCTGGCCGTGAACGGTGGGGTAGAGACCCTCGGGGATTTGCACTTGAACAGTAAAATCCCTTGATGTTCCGGCGAGCACCGTGAAGCGCTCGCTGACCAAAATAGGCTGAATGAGGTCGCGTGTTTGGGGTTGAAGCTGAGGTCCCAGTGGGCCCTGCGTCCACTGCTGCACGGTCGTGTGAAAATGCAGCCGCAAGAACAAGACCTCGCGATGCTGTTCGGGCGAGTCAAACCGGAGCTGTACTTGGATCACCGCACCCGGCGTAAGGACCAGCGTCGGGGTATGCAGTAGCAACGCGCCGCGAGGACCGAAGACCGCGCGAAAAAAGCTCTCGAACATGGTGAATCACTCCTCGTGGTGGACGATCGGTTTTGCGTGCAAACACGCCGGTGTTTCTTGTGTGCCATCGCGGCACTTCGCGCGATGGTAACGCTTGCGGCCTTGAGTCTGACAGTCCCGAGTGCGCTTGCTTGCGCGATCGCGTCGCGATAGTTCACCCCCACCGCAAGTGCTTCCCGACGTACGCTGGATCGCCTCGTTTTGAACCTCTCGACCGCGCTCACACTTGGGCTGACTCTGGGCTTGCGACATGCGCTTGACGTCGATCACGTCGTCGCGACGGCGACCATGGTCCGAGGGGATGGCAACGTGACCGGAGCGCTACGAATCGGCGCGCTCTGGGGCCTCGGACACAGCGCGGTGATCGTCGTGTTGGGCGGCGCGTTGGTCGCATCAGGGATGCGGTTTTCTGCGCGATGGACCCTTGGTGCCGAGCTGATCGTGTGTGCCATGCTGGTGGTCCTCGGCGCGCTGAGCCTCCGGTCTTCGAGCGCCGATGAGCGCTCAGCACACGAGCACTCCCACGAGCCCAGCGACGCGAGCGCGCACGCGAGACCACGGTCGGGGTTGCGCTCTGTGATGGTGGGCGCGGTGCACGGGCTCGCGGGGTCCGGCTCGACGGCCGTGCTGGCCGCATCAAGCGCGCGCACGACCGAAGAAGCGCTGGCTTTTCTCATGCTCTTTGCGGTCGGAACGACCCTCACGATGGCCGCAGTCACCCTCGCGCTCGCGCAGCCGTTGCGTTGGTCTGCGCGTGGCGCTCCGGCGTTGCAGCGCAGGCTGATCCGAGGCGCGGGGTGGCTCTCGGTGCTCGTCGGCGGCGCGCTCGCGGTTCATCTGCTGCGCGGCTGAGAGTTGGCTGCCTGCAGTGTGTCCAGGGCGATCTCGACGCTGGCGCCTCCGTGGGTGTCCTGGACCCAGGCGACCCCTCGCCGAAGGTCTACGTGCATGCGGGGATCGCCGTCGCGAGATGGCGGCTGCGGGTCGGCTGCGGACTCCCACTGCCCTTGGTGCACAGTGCACACGTCGCTGTAGCCGCCGAGGTTTGGCGGCCCGTAGAGCGTGAGACCGCCGCACGCGACGCGCACGCGACATGGGTAGTTGAGCTTGCTTGAGGGCGCGATTTGGACCGAGCAGCGCGCGCCTGGCGTGAGAGACAAGATCGCGCTCGCGTGGACCACAGACCCCCCGCGCATCACCGCCTGAACGCGCGGAACGCGTTGGGACCAGACCGCGCCGATCAGTGCGCTGAGCGCTGCGATTGCGACGAGAGATTTAGACATCTTGGGCTCCTTCGTCAGATGCCTTATGCGTGTGTCATGCCAACGCGAATGTACTGCAAAATGACTGACCATTTTATCGCGCGGGTCTTGCCATGGTTCGCGGGTGTCCGCTCGAGCGGACGGTCTGCGGCGGGCTGTCCGCTGGGGCGGACCGGGGCGTTTGCGGGCGCGATGCGCAGGCGCTTTGCTACCCTCGCACTCGATGAGCCAATACAGCGTCGAGATCATCCCTTGCCTCGCGGACAACTACGCGTACTTGATCACCTGTGACCGCTCGGGCGCTGTCCTGTGCGTGGACCCTGGCGAGGGTGAGCCAGTGCTTGATGCGCTCGATGCGCGAGGGGTCAAGCTCGACGCGGTGCTCTGCACGCATCACCACTTGGACCACGTCGGGGGTCTTGCGGTGCTGCGCGGGCGCTACGGTAGCGCTCTGCGTGTATTCGCCCATGGGTCGGACGCGACGCGGATCGACGGGCCCATCGAGCCGCTCGAGCACACCCAGTCGGTGCGTCTGGGGCAGCTCGATGTCACAGCGCTTCATGTGCCGGCTCACACGACCGGAGCGCTGGCGTACGTGGTCGATTCGGCGGCTGTTTTTACAGGCGATACCTTGTTCTCTGCGGGATGTGGGAGGCTCTTTGAGGGCACCGCCGAGATGATGACCCACGCGCTCATGGACACCTTGGGGGCGCTCTCAGACGACGTCTTGATGTACCCAGGGCATGAGTACGCTGAGCGAAACCTTGGGTTTGCCGCGATGATTTCGCCCGGTCATTTGCCTACGCAAGCGCGCATCGCGCGTGTCGCGACCCTGCGCGCCCACGGCGAGCCAGCGGTGCCAAGCACGCTCGGCGAAGAGCGCGAGACCAACCCATTTTTGCGGCTGAGCGCCGAGGACATTCGAGCGTTTGCGCGCGCACAAGCTGCGTACAGCGGAGAAGATCCATCAGCGATTTTACAGGTGATAAGGTCTGCGCGCGACCGCTATTAGCGTGCGCTGAGCGTGAGCACGAGCAGCCCGACGTGATCGGGACCCTGCTCAAATCGCGTCACGCCCGAGGGCCCCGTGCACACCACGAGCGCGTGATGATCGGTGGGGTCTTCGGTGTTGGTGCAGCTGGGATATCTCGGAGCGAGCTGCGAGAGCCGCGTGCGCGCCATGAGCAGCTGGTTGTTGACCACAAGCGAGGTCCCTCTTGGCAGCGTGTGGATTGAGACTCTGACCTGGTCGACGTGCCCCGAGCGCGCGACGCGGATGGTCAGGGGACCTGCGATCCATGTGAGCGACCTGGGGGTCTGCAGCGGCGCGAGTCTAAGCGAGCCCACGAGCTGCCGAACCATGGGCAGCGTCATGCCGATGCGAACCCCGCCGATGTGCTCGCCGAGGACGACCTGGACGCGCTCGGGGCTCTGCGCGTACGAGGTGGTTGCGAGCGCCGCGACGGCCCCTGCAGAGAGCGCGAACAAGCGAAGGCGCGACACGGTCGAGAGCATTGGCGCTAGAGTCTTTCTGGGTACTGGATGACGAAGAGCGAGTATAGCCCAGACGAAGTCCGCGAGATTCTGCGCAGGGCGACGCAAGGACGCGACAAGAGCGACGCGAATTCTCTCAGCCGCGACGAGCTCATTGAGGCAGCCCGAGAAGCGGGGCTTGACGCGGACGCGGTGGCGCGCGCGGCGGACGAGGTGAGCGAGTCGCGAGCGCTTGATGCGCATCGGGCGAGCATGGCTGGCGTGAGGCGTCGCGAGCTTCGTGCTCATGCGACAGTGTATTTGCTGGCGAATCTCGCAATTGTGGCCCTGGGAGTGCTCTTCGCCACCAAGCTCTGGGCGATCGTGACGTTGGGCTGGGCTGTTGCGCTCTTGATGCACGCGAATGTGGCCTTGCGGCGGCCCAGTGATGATGAGGTCCGCGACGCGCTCGAGGTGCGCGCCCTCGAAGAGCGGGCGCGACGCGCGGCGATCCAGGCTGAAGAATCGCGTCTGCTCTTGCTTGAAGAAAAGCAGGCAAAGATCTCACTGAGCGCATCGCAAGAGCAAGCACGCGACGCTCTTGTGAGCGCGCTGGACAAGAGTGTTGAGGCCGCGATGCGTACGGCGGCGAAGAAGCTCGAGACCTTGGCAGAGAGGCTCAATGGCGAGACTCAGCCAGCGAAGAGCGAGAGTGAATTTGGCAAGTACGTCGCGCAGAAGAAGGGCAAGACTCCCGCGGCAAGCGTGGCGCGAGCTGCGAGCGCTGAGCCCACGCAGAGCACGGGAGTACGGGTTGAGAGCTCAACAAGCGGCACACCTTCGCGTGAAGTGCGTGAAGAATTGCAGAGCGAATCGCAGAAGCAAGCGCGCCCTTCTGCGGTGGCACGGCGACGAGCCGAGGACTAGTACAGCCTGCGACTAGAACGTCCCAGAGACACCGGCGAGCCAGCCCCCGGCGCCCGCCACTGGCGTGACAAAGGGTGCAAACGAGAAGCTGCTGGGCGCGGTGAGCATGTCGTCGGGGACGGGGCGATCATAGGGGTTCATCGCGTTGTCCACGATGCTCATACTGATCATGCCGACGTAGGTCCCTGCGACCCCAAAGATCAGCCCGCCTCCCGGTCCGGCCAGCGCGAATCCAGGGATTGATAAGACGGCGCCTACGGCCAGCGAGCCAAGGCTGCGGATCGCGAGGCTCTTAAACCCTACGGCGCGGTGTCCGCGGCTCCAGTGCACAATCGGGCCCGTGAAGACATATCCAACGAGGGCGACGGTGCTCATGATTGCGACCGCCGCGAGTGGGTCCCGGAACCTCGCCGACGACCCAGCAACGAGAATGGCAATCGGCGACACGACTAGATTGGCGATGTCGACGCCCACGATGGGCCAGCCGTAAAATACCTCGGGGTAGGGGGCGGGGGGCACAGTCGCCGTGCTGGCAGACTCGGCGGCTCTCGGGCCGGTTTGCACAGCGATGGGCGCGAGGGTGGTGGTGCTCGACGCTGTCTGCGGTGCTGCCAACGCGTCGGTTGGTTGTGCTGCGTTGATCGCGTCGGGCGGGGTGGCCTGCTGCGCGTGCGCGGCGGAGGGCGTTAGGCAGAGCGATGTGGTGAGGCTTGCGGCGAGGAGCGAGAGCGAAAGTGGCTTCATCGGAGGCACCATGGATGTATCGAATAATCGCGCGCGAGGGATGAGAAAAACGTCGCGCTCAGAACGTCCCAGAGACGCCGGCGAGCCAGCCACCGGCGCCCGCCATCGGCGTGACAAAGGGTGCAAACGAGCGCTGATTTCGCGCTTGAGTACGGGCGATGCCAGAGACCACGCGGGGCTCAAAACCGAGCACGGTCCAGTCGATGATGCTCGTGGTGATGATCGCGCCGCAGGCAAAGTTGAGCGCGAACAAAAAGGGTAAGATCGGGCCGGGCAGCCATGCGCCGAGGCCGAAGCCAAGGGCAGCAGAGCCCAGTGTGCCGAGTGAGCGCATGGCGAGGCTCCGCCACCCGTGCTCTCGGTTGCCGTGTGTCCAGTGCACAATGGGCCCACTGAAGAGCCACGCGGAGTACGCGAGGGCCGCGACGGCGATGGGGGGACCCGCGCCGAAGCCACCCAGGGCCGTCGCGAGCAGGGGTGCTCCGAACATCAGTCCAACATCGATTCCAAGCATGGGCAGGCCGTAAAACACGAGCTCTGTCGCCTGCGGTGGTGGCGTGATGTTGGGCAGCGGAGGGGGCGCTTCGATGCGGAGCGGCGCGAGGGTTGTCTGTCGCACTTCGGGGATGGCGCTTGGCAATATGGGAGGGCCGTCGGCGGGCTGTTGCTGCGCGGGCGCGCTCAGCGGGAGCGCCATCGAAGCGAGCAACGTGAGCAAACCGGTAACCTGGCGCGTGGGGATGCTAAGAAAAGTGCGTCGAGACATCGCGCTCAAGCCTACTGCAACCAAGGGTCATCACGCGCGGGATGTGCCCAAATTTCTCTCGCGAGGTCGCGATCGAGGGTGCCGTCTAAATCTCGTAATCGGGGAGCTCTTCGGGGCCCTCAATGCGCTCTTTGTAGGTCGCGAGGAGGTCGAGTTTGCGCTCCCAGGACTTGCCGACGGCGCGAAACGCGAGCCAGCTTACAGCGTAAGCTAGACCGATCGCGAGGGTCTTGATGGTGGACCACACGCGCTGGTCTCCGCGAAAGAGCATGTTGCCCGAGATGTAGAGCAAGAAGACCGCGAAGAACACACGGAGCCCGCGCTCAGAGATGACCCCCCGGGTGGCGAGCGACGAGCCTCCGACGGCGCCCAGGGCGAAGGCCGCGGCCATGATCATCGCGGCGCGCCAATCGACAAGCCCTGCCTTGGCATACTTGAGCACCGCGAAGACCCCAATGGGCGGGAGCAACATCGCGAGGCTCGTCCCCACAGCGCGTTGCTGTGAGAACCCAAAGAGAAACACTAGGGCTGGGATCACGAGCACCCCGCCGCCGATTCCGAGCAGCCCGCTGAGACCGCCGACGAAGCCCCCAAAGAGCAACAACATCACCGATTGCAGGGTGGTCATGGGCATTGTCGATAGCATTGCTGTGCGAATTTCGTGAGCGAATGTGTCGCCTGAGCCCAGAGGGCCGCTCGCTCATGGCGTGAGGTCTCGCTGGCAACGCTTGCAACTCGGCGCGATCGTGCGTAGACAACCGCCTCGCTCATTCTGGAGGAGTGGCCGAGTGGTTGAAGGCAGCGGTCTTGAAAACCGCCGTACCGGGAACGGTACCAGGGGTTCGAATCCCTTCTCCTCCGCAGTAAAACCCCAATCAAGTTGCGGTCAGTCACCCCGAGTCGGGACCGCTGAAAAGGGCCCAAAACGGCTCTCTACAGCCCCAGTTTTGTACAAGTTTTGTACACGCGGGGCCTTGAGGGCGACGTCACTTCGGTAGCGCCCGAGGTACCTTTGCGTCGTCGCGAGCAGCTCGTGACCAAGCCATCTCTGTACATGGTGCAGCGGGACCTGAGCTCGCACGGCCTCGGTGGCAAAGGTGCGCCGGAGGTCGTGCCAACCTTTGATGGTGAGCCCGGCAGCTTCGGCGGCTCGGTGAAGACGCTTCGTTGTGCTGTCCGCAAGCACTCGCGGTCCTCGCGCTGCGACCCATCGCCGCGCGAGCGCAAGAGTCTCAGGGTGGCAGGGAATCCGACGCTCGCGGTGACTTTTGCCACTCCAGGCTTGATCGTGTGCACCTTGTTCGGGGTAGACCCTCACCCACTCGTCAGAAATGTCGTCCATGCGCAGGCGGGAGAGCTCTTCGCGCCGGAGTCCGGTTGCGGCAGCGACTCGGACGGCGAGGGCAAGCCACTCATGCTCGCGGTGTGACCCAAACGACGTAGCGATCTGCTCCACCTCGGCGGGTGATGGAATCAAGTCGAGAGCCACACGCTTTGATTCGCGAAGGCGCCGGCGCTTCGCCATCGCAGCCACGGGCGCGCACAGTGAGGGGCTCTGTTCGGTTGCCCAACGAAGAGCCTTGCGAATGACGTCTTCATCGCGGTTGACGGTGGCAGCCGTGACAATCGCGAGCCGCTGAGCGCGCCACATCGCGACCACCTTCGACGTGAGCTGTCCAGGGTATTCAATCCCTCGCGCTTCGCACCATTCGGCAAATGCGGCGGCCCGCTGCGCGGCGCTTCGCCGTGTGCGTGCAGTCCACCCATGGGGCGCAGAAACGTAGGCAATTACTATCTGGGCGATCGTGGTCGAGCCTCCGCGAGCCCGAGACGCTTGCGGAGGGTCTCGGAGGGCAGCGGCAAAGCTTCGCTCGGCCTCAGCTTCGTTTGTCGTGCCGAGAGAGAATCTCCCGACGTTCGGGAGATACGCCCACCAGGTCTGACGGCGCTTATAGCGGTGGGCACCACGGACGTTTCGAGTACGTACGCTTCGACTGACTCCCACCTGATCCTCAACTTTCGCCCCACTCGAAACGCAGTCAGTCTCCCTCGCGCGATCTCGCGGCGCACAGTGTCTGGATGCACTGCGAGCGCCTTCGCGACGTCGTTAATTGTTGCGATCCCCTCGCCCATCACGCGGCCCTCCCGTCACAGAGATCCTCGAGCCTGTGGACCCACGCGGTGTTGATCCACACACGGACTAGGGGGCCGTGATACGGGGTCGCAGCGATCGGCTCCTGCAAGTCCCGGTCAAAGTTCTTTACGAACTGCTCCCCACGAAGCGTGTACTCAGCCTTCGTGACGAAGGATACCCACCCGAGAAAGCGAGCGCTGGGCGGATCAATCAGCAGGCCCAATGCTGCGATTCTGAGGATCCAACTCTGCTCACTCGAATCGAGGGCCTGGAGTGTTGCCGCCGCCGCAAGGCCGCGCGTGGGCTCGTCGAGCGATTCGATCTCCATGTGATTTGGCGCTCCGATCGCGATCACGCTGCGACACCACGTCCATTCGGTGGCGCTCATCGCGCACCCCGCTTTTCGAGAATTGCAGCCAATTTGTGTACGTTCTCCGCGAGCAGCGTTGCCTGCTCGTCCCCGTTGGCTGCATCGCCGTCCTCGATTGCCTGTGCGCAGCCGCAGATTGCCCGATCGATCGCGAGCAGCACCGTGCGGATATTCGGGTCAGTCTCATCGAGCATCGAGCGAGCCTCGATATCTGTCAGCCCTAGGCCCGCGACGAGCGCAGCCTGCAGCGCCTCTGTGTTGGGGCTGTTCATGCTGCCACCTCCATCACCTGCATTGCCTGCAGGTGCACCCGAGCCGCAGGCTTCCGAAAGCGCTCGCCTCGCGGAAACCTCGCCGCGAGCTCGTCCCACTCGGTGGGTGCCCGCCGAGCAAAGTTCGTCCCGTCCTGCTTCGACGTGGTGAGCAGCGCACGCTTGCGAAGCCACTGATAGCTGACGCCCATTCTGCGAGCGGCTTCGGCAAGGGTCTCGAGCGCGAGCCACGCGTCGAACGCGTCGCGTGCGTCGTCGCGCTCGTAGTGGTACCGGCACGAGCGCCCGTAGTGTCTTCGCAGTGGATAAACACGAACCCGTTGCACGCCGGCTTCGCGCAAGATCTTGCGAAGCGTCACGGGATCCACGCCGAACTCAGGCGCGAGCGTGTTGAGAGTCTCGCGCCCTTGGGGAACTCCCATGTGCAGGCCCAATCGTTTGGCCCGTTCCCGAATCGCGTACCACGTGTGAGGCGCGAGCTCGCGGGCGAGATTTCGCTGGCTCATCTCGCCCCACTCGCGAGTGAGGTAGGTGATTTGCGCTTGAGTCCACCGGTGACAAGTGCCGTGCTGGCCGTGCCGTCGCTTCTTCATGGTGCTCCTTTGCGGGCCTGGTCCAATGTGGCCCCGGAGAGGCCCGGACGACGCGGTAAGGACGCGTGTCACGGGCCCCTGCGGGGACACACCCGAGCTCACTCCGCCTTGGGCGCTAAGGGCACGCATGGAGGCGCAGCGCGTTCCCACTTGCGTGTGTACGGGCGCGTGTAGCGGCGCACACCGAAGATGGATTCGCGCACCGTGCCGCAGCGCTCACACCACGCGCGGTACGGGCGAAGGGCGACCCAGCAGTGGGACCGCGACGGCGTCAGCGTAGGTGTCTGAGTTTGGTGGCGGGATTGGCTAATCACGAAAGTAGCAGTAGCTACTGCTACTTTCGTGGTCAAGCGGAAAGTTCCCGGCTAGCAACAAATGGCTAGTCGTTGGGGTCAAAGTTCAGGGCGAGGGCAATACCGAGAGCCAGTGCAGCCACTGCCAAAATGACCCCGGTTGATAAATCCCATTGGTACCAAGCAATACAGCCCAAGGCGGCAGCACCAAGCACCGCACTGCGCACCATTTCTGCACGTTGACGCTGCACTTCTTTGGCAGAAACAGGACTGCGGCTGCCATGTTCTTCCCGCGCTCGCCTGGCGCTCATTGTGCCTTTTGCCGCGTTACAACCGGTGCAACACATCCGCCAGTTTTGAGGCGAATCAGTCCCGCCTCTGGCGATCGGCTTTGAATGATCTACCTGCCAGCCATGTAGACCTTCCCTCGCGTAGTTTTGTCGATCGCGCTTCTTGGTGCAGATGTGACAGCGGCCGTCGGTTCGATCGTAGACTTTGTCGAGTTCTTCAGCGGTGTATTTACGTCGCCTAGACCGTGGGCGAAGTGACCTAAAAATCCTGCGAAAACTACGATTAAAGTCGTCGTCTGACATACTCTTCTCTCAGTCCGAATTCTTGGTCACTTTGTTGTGAAGGCCGTAACGAGCAACAAACTGGGCGAGATCAATCACAAACGCTGGCGTGATCTCAGAGCCTCTCGGCGTTGAGAGGTTCGCAATCTGCGCGGCGACGTCAATGGCTTCGTCAGGGACAATATTCAGTCGTTTTGCTGCTTCTGCAGATCGAATCCAATTTGGATGACTGCCAAGACGATCAAGACTGAGCGAGTCTTTTCTTCCATAGAGTTGGTCAAGTGACTGTCCGGTAAAGTCAGCGATTGCGTTCAACAACTTGGATCCCGCGCCCCGCTTTCCGTTCAGGAACTCGTTGAGGAAGGGGGCAGCCACTCCGAGCTCTCGCGCGAAGGCTGCGATGTTGCCCTCAGCGTGCTGCTCAACCAGCTGCTTCACGACCATTCTCAGCCTCGCATTCGCGGGTTCTGGCAGTGATTTTGATGACACGCAGTTAACTGTAGCCGCTGTTACAGTAGCCATGGCTTCATTTGCTCCTTGACGAAAACTCATCGCAGTAGCTACTGCTACTCCATGAGCGGACCGACGAAGTTAAGGGCCTGGCGAGTCACTCAGCCTTCACGGCTCTCAATGGTTGACGCCGCGAAAGCGGTGAGAGTGACCCACGCGAGCTGGCATGATTGGGAAAAGGGCAAGAAAAAGCCTGATCTTTCCAACGCGCTTGCAATTGAGAACCTGACTGACGGAGCTGTTCGGATTGAGGACTGGGGCTATCAGGCAGCGGCCGAGGCGGCAGGGCTGGTTTGGGCGCGGCGACACCGCAACGAGGCGGCATGAGGGCTTCGACGACGCGTGAGCCCACGCGATTCACCGCACGCGCACAGCTTCAGCTTGCGAAATCCCTGGCGCTCTTTTGGGCGTCTCGCGACGTGCAGTGGGGCCCCCTTGTCCGAGCGCTCGGCAGCCTCGTGAGCGTGCTGGGGCTCACGGTGGTTGCGCTCCCTGTGAAGGTTGGGCGGGCGCCGGCGCTCGCGCGCATCGAGGCGACGCTGGGCGAGGTCTTGCCCTACTGCGCCGCGCTTGGGCCGACCAAAGAGCGCGCGGCCATCGAAGCGATTGAACATGCAAAAAAGCTAGTCAAACGACTCTGCGACAAGGAGCGATAGCAATGGGCGCACAACTCGCGTTGATCGAAGCGGGGCCGCAAGTCGTGCCTCAAGACTATGCGGTGGGGCTCAAGCGTCAACGTCGCTCACGTGCGCTTGCGTGGCGTCTGTTTGTCGCGCTCGAGCGCGCGGAGTCGCACGATGCGCTCGCGGCAGCGTGGAGCCAGGTGATCCGCGCGCGCTTGGTGAGGTCGCTGGACAAGGGGATGCAGGCCACGCTGGCGCGCGTGTGGGAGCGTCGCTGCGCAGAGCTGCGATTGACCTCGAAGCGCAAGCTCAAGGGTGCCAAATGAGCGCGTCCAAAGAGCACTTTGGTCCGAGCGGCCGCACGCATTGGCGCGATGCCTCACGCGCCTTTCGATGCCCGGTGTGCGGACACGATTCGTGGTGCCAAATCGGAAGTGGCGCGCGTGCAGGGACGGTTCTGTGCAAGCGCGTGGAGAGCGCACGAGAGCGCACCAATCGCGAGGGCGTGCCCTACTGGGTGCATGCGTGCGATCCGTCTGCGGTGCCTCCAAGTGTGAGTGAGGTCGTGTCGAAGTCCGCTCTCTCGATCGCGACCGATGAGGTGCGAGACCAGGCGTATCGCGCGATCTTGGATGCGCTTGGGTTGAGTCCAGCGCATCGCGAGCTGTTGCGTGCGCGTGGGCTCTCTGAGCGTGAGATCGAGCAGGGGCAATACTGCACGCTTGAGGTTCGAGGGCGCGCGGCGCTCGCGCGAAGGGCGGCCGATGCGGTGGGTAAATTCGCGGTCGCTGGCGTGCCTGGGATCGTGTGGGAGGCGCGCACAGAGCGAGGGTGGTGGACGTTGAAAGGCGCTGCTGGGCTGGTGATTCCGTCGCGCAATGTGCGAGGGCAAATCGTCGCGCTCAAGGTGCGCTCTGAGTCGCCCGAGGGCTCGCGATACACGTCCGTCTCGAGCCGAAGCGCGGGCGGGCCAGCGAGCGCGTGCAATGTGCACTTTCCGCGGCAAACCTCCGCACGGTTTGCGAGCAAGCGTGTGCTGTGGATCACCGAGGGAGAGCTTAAGGCCGACGCCGCGGCCGCGCTGAGTGACTGGGCGATCGTGGGGCTTCCGGGCGTGTCCATGTGGCGTGGGGCCGTGGCGCTTGCGCACGAGCTCGGCGCACGGCGTGTGGTCGTGGCACTCGATGCCGACTGGAAGACCAAGCCCGAAGTGCAGACCGCACGCACCGACCTTGTACGAGCGCTCGAGCGCAGCGGCTTGAGCGTTCACGCGGTTGATTGGCCGATCGCGTTGGGCA
>JAUXYJ010000100.1 GCA_030694465.1 Deltaproteobacteria bacterium
CGCGGGCGGCAGCGGCTCAGAGGGCGTCGTGCGCGTAGACACCCTGACCCTCGAAGGCACCAGCGTCCCGGCGCCCACCCAGCGCGGTTTTGACTGCGCGACAATCCCCGAGTGCACACGTTAACGGGTCGCACGAGACACACCCCAGCGACGTCGCCGGGTCGGCCCCGTTCGCGCGCTTGCCCTGAGCCCCCGCACGCCTCTACGCTCGCCCAATGCCCGAGCAAGCCCTGCCGCCCAACCAAGCCTACTACCGCGCCTGCGTGGGCTCGTGGCGCGCCGTGATGTCCCTGCGCATCACCGACTCGGCCGACCTCGCCCGCTCAGGCATGCGCTGGGTTGACCGCGTGAGCGTGCGGATCATGGCCGCGTGGCCACGTTGGCTCGGCACGATCGCGCTCTGCACCACGGTCGCGTTCGATGCCCAGGGCGAGGTCGTTCACACCACCGCGGTGCGATGGCTGGGCATCACGATCAAGCGCAGCGTCGAGATCTTTGCGCTCGACCCCGACGGCCTGAGCTTCACCGTCCGCGGCGGAATGTCCGGCGCAGGCACCGTCACCCCCTCCGCGACCTCCGCCAGCTACACGCTCGACTGGAGCGGCGCGCGCTTTGTCCAGACCACCCAGCGCGAACCCAACCTGGTCACCCTCACCCAAACAGGCCCCGGCTTCGGCGGAACCCAAGCCCTCCATCGCCAGCCCTAAGTCACACTATTTCGGAGACTCCCCCCACCGCTCAGCTCACAGCCCAGCGACCCGATCCCCATACCCCACCGCGCTCGGCGGCAGTGTCACGGGCGGGGCTGTGGGCGGCGCTGTGGGCGGGGCTGTGGGCGGCCTTGTGGGCGCGGGGGCCGCCGCGGGCGGAGCCGGTGCAGGGGGCCCTCCCGCGGGCGCTCTGCGCACCACCGCGTGGCCTTCTGCGGGCGTATCGCGACAGGCCCCAGCCGCGGTCCCGTCGTCACAGAGGCGCAGGCTCTCGCCAAGGCTGTCATCGTAGGTCAGAAAGGCCCGATCGCGATGCATCGCCAAGAGCCCGCCAGGCGCCATCGCCATACCGATCATCACAGGCGCGCTCAGCAAGAAGGCCCCACCGGTCAGCCCGAGCGGCAACGACGCAGGGTTGTGAGTCCCCGTGTGAGGCCCAGGGACCACCCACCACACCGCCATAAGCGCCAGCCCCACCGCGATCGCGCCTGCGCTGGCACCGTAGAGAATGCCCGACGTCCGGCTGAGCTCTTGATACTCCCGCGCGTCGCGCGCCGTCTGCGTCTGTGGCCCCAAGATGGGCAGCAGGTCCTCAGGGAGCTGCACGTTCATCCCATTCGCAAGCACCAGCCCCAGCGTCTCGGTAGACATCGTCCGGGTGCCCATTTCGCTGAGCTGAACCACGCTCCGCTGCCGCGCCGCCACCGGCCGAAACGTGTTGTACGCCCGCATCCTCACGCCCCACGGAGCCGACGGCGGCGGCGGCCTGGGCAGTGTCACATGAGCCCCCAGGCACCCCGACAACGCAAGCGCCCCAGCCAACAAGACACAACCCGCCCATCGCTTCATCTCAGCCTCAATCCCTACCACGACCCCAAGTCAAAGCTCAACGGGGTCCGCAGTGTCGATTGGTACCCGCTGCGTGAGCCCACGTGGTTCTCTTGTCGCGAGCGCTCTGCTGAGTTCCGCGCATGCAAAGTCGCAACCCTGTCATTGAGTTTCGTGGGCGCGAACGTGTCGCGCTCTGGCGTGCGAGTGGCCTGAGCGCCGCTCGAATTGCAGCCCAACACACTCTCTCCGTGACGTCACTCACGCGGTGGGCTTCGCGGTTAAGCACGCCCTCGTCGAGCTCGCCCGCGTTTGTTCCGGTCGTTCGCGCGAAGGCCCCGGTGTCACGTGAGCTTGTTGTCGAAGTCGGTGCTGCACGCGCCCGCGTTGCACCAAACTTCGACGCCGATTTGCTCGCTGCGGTGGTTCGCGCGCTCGGAGGCGAGCGTTGATCCCTGACGCTGTGCAGGTATTTGTTGCAATTGAAGCGGTAGATTTGCGCGCAGGGTTCGAGCGGCTCGCGGGCTGTGCGCGCGAACGCATAGGTCTTGAACCCTCAACGTCGACCCTCTTCGTCTTCTTCGGACGCCGTCGTGACACCGGTTAATGTCGTCTTCATCGACCGCACGGGGCGCTCCCTTTTTCACAAGCGACTTCATCGCCGAACCTTCTCTCAGCTCACTGCGATCTCGCCCACAGCCAACCCATTGAGCTCGACCCAGCGGCGTTCTCGCAGATCGCGACCACGTGTTCTTCGAGTATCAGGCGAAGCACACGAGCGCTGCGGCGAGCGAGACGTTTCGCGGATACAGTGGATATTTGCGTGCGGATGCACACGCCATCTGCGACGCTCTCTTCAAGGGCGACTCGAGCGGGAGCGATCCTCCGCCCAACGAGGTGTCTGCCGCGTTGGGCTATGGGGTGCGTCCATCGCAGCCGTTGCAGCAGTTTCTCGACAATGCGCGCTTGATGATGACCCACAACAGCTCCGAGCGTGGACTCCGAGTGATCGCGAACATCTTCTCGTTGATCGCAAGTTGCCGGCTGCACGACGTCGATCCTGAGCTGTACTTGCGCGAGATCATCCATGGGATGCCGTACTGGCCCAAGGACCGCTTTCTCGAACTCTGTTAGTGGTCACGTTCGTTTGGGTCGCTCTGCGTGAGGGACTTGGCATCCGATTGCCCGAATGGCCCATCGGTGCCATCGGAGGGTTGCTGGGCTTCGTGGTGGTCAATCGCATGGTGGCTGTCCGGCGTCACAGCGACGAAGCCGCGCCACCTCCGGCGGGCTAGAGTGTCCTTCACGCCCTCGTCAAGTTGGCGAGGTGCTGCCGCCGCCATGGCAACGCGCGAAACGTCAGCCCCATGAGCACGACGGCGAGCAGCAGCCCTTGGGGCAGGTGAGTGAGAGGCTCGGCGAAGTGTGTCGTGGCGAAGACGGCACCCGTTGCCACGATCATCGTCCAGCCGACCGCTCGGTTTCCGGGGCCACCCAGGGAAAGCGGCGTGAGGCTTGCCAAAGCGGGGGCGCTGGCCGCGCTCAGTGCCGCGCCAAGGCCGCCGTAGCGCGGGACGAGCAGCGTCGTTGCGCCCTGCGTCACTCCGGCGTTGAGGCATGCGACCCAGAGCCACCCCTGGGTGCGTTTGCAGGCGGATAAGGAAATCGATCCAGCACACCCGTGAGGAGAGCGTCCGCGCCGCCGAACCCAGCCGGGCGATCCCAAGGGTTCGCGGTGTTCTCTGTCTCGTGAACGTTGACAGTCGGGGCTTGGCGAGCGGGGCGGTTTACGTGGCTTGCGGCATTTCGACCCGTGAGAGATGCACGCGATTTGAACGTACACCCATATTCATGAGGCGCCGTTTCCGAGCTGCCCGAACGCGTTGCCACCCCAGCAGCGAACAGCACCTGCGGCGGTCACGGCGCACGCGCTCGTTCCTCCTGAGCTCACGCCGATCGCGTCGAACAGCGCGCTCACCTGCCGCGGGTACGATTGGCACGCGACTGGCGGAGTTTGGCCGCTGGCGAGCCGCTCGGGGCACAGCGCTGCGCTCTCGTAGCCGAGCTGCCCCTCGTCGTTGCGTCCCCAACACCACACCGTGCGATCGCGCAGCGTTGCACAGGCGAAGTTCGCCCCCACGCTCACCTGATCGGCGCAGCGGCTGCGACCTCCGCCCGCGCAGCTCATCGGGCCCCCGCGGTCCGGGTCGCCAACAGTGCTGCCGCAGGAGCAAAGCGCCACAGCGAGCACCAGAGCACAGATGTCCGTCCGCCGTCGGCGATCCATGTCTCGCTCGCCGCGCTTCCCATCGGCAGTGTGCAGCGTCGGACGAAAAGCACTGCCGACGGCAACGCAGATCGAGCCGACGTCGCAGCGCGCGTCGTGCGCGCGTCCACAACGCATACTCCCCTGCGATTTCACACACGCGCGAGCACTCAAGCGATTTAACACCGTGTCAGACACGGCGCGTCGTCACGCGGAGTGATCCGTACAGTCCGCGGTGATTCGCGGCGACACGCGCCGCCGTCGCGAGGGAAGCGCGCGAAGCCGCTGCGCGAATTCCGCTCACGCCACACGCACGCGCTCCTCCGTGATGGCGGTGAGCGACGCTTCGTCGAGCGTCCCCTCTGCAGCGCGCTCGAGCGCGACGCGGACCGGCGCGTGGGCGGTGGCCGCGACGACCACACGCACGCGCTCGACGGTGCGGTCCTTGTCAGAGTGCGCGAGCGCGAAGGTCGCGGCGATGCGTCGTTCGGGTGGCGCGTCGGGGTCGTCGAGGACCGCGCGAAGCTCGTCGCGTGAGAGCCCAGCGTGACGATAGTCGTCGTCCGAGAGGACCGCGCGAAGCGCCTCGGCCCAAGCCTCGAGCGAGCGGCTGTTGCGGTCGAGCACCGCCAAGCGCGCGGAGAGATCCGTGGACGGATCGCGCTGAGAAATACCTGCAACAATGCGCTCGAGCAGCGCGTCGCGAAGCGCCGCCCGCGTGCCGAACGTCGGGATCGAGAGGGTGCGCTCGTCCCGAAGCGTGAGCGAGATCGCCGCGGTCGTCGCGCGCGCGCTTTGCAGGTCGGAGAACGAAACAAACCACTGGCGAAGCCCGCCGTGGACGGACACACCATCACGGCCGACCTGCACCGACGGCGGAGCGAACAGCCGCAGCGCGAGGGGCATCCCCGCAGCCACAAGCGCGAACAGCAGAAAGCCCATCGCCGCGCTCGCGGAGGGGGGCAAAAACCTGCTCAGCGTGCTGACCAGCATCGCCGACGCGCACGACGTAGGAACGATCGAAGCCAGCGCGATCCCGACGTTCACCAACGGACCGCCGAGCGGCAACGTGAGCGCTCTTCGCTCGGGCGCGACCCCCGCCGCGTCGAGGACCGCGTCTGCTTCGGCTTCGCTCTCGACCGTCGTCGAGAGCACGTTGTCGCCGCGCAAGCGCAGCTCGACACGATTCTGCCCGTCGTCATTCACGGTCCAACCGGACCGAACGCGCTCTCGCGGGATCGTCCGCACACGACCTCCGCGCGCGACGTGAACACCGACCGAATCCACCGTGATCCAGCCGCGTCGCGCGGGCGCCACCCAGCACCACACTTGCGCGAGCGCCGTGAGCGCCGTGAGCGCGAGCGTCCCCAACATCAACAGACCAAACGCAAGGGACACTCCCGTCGGAGTCACCGCGGGAAACACGGATGACAAGACGACACCGGACACACACGTCGTGACGAGCGCGCCCAACGACGCGCGGCCGAGCAAGCGCGCCGTTCCCTGCGGGCGCTCGCGGATCGCGCGCGAAGGGACTCTCAACACGTCGGTCTCGGATCGCATGGTCACGCGCAAACATACTGCGCGAAACAGTCGAGGGGATTAAACATCCGACCGTGCGCCGTCGCCCACGCATCCGCTGCCTGCGGCCCGATCGCCCGTCGCCTCGTGGCAGATGTCGGCCCGTTGCTGCCGGGTCGCGCTCATTGCACCGAGCCCCAACGATGCGATCGCCGCTGATTTCACAGGAGATACTGAGTTGGCACGATGACCCGCGCCTCGTGTCCTGCCCGCTCGCCATCCTGCGCACCGGACGTTGTCCGCTGGACCAAACGGTTCGCTGCTCGCCAACGCAACGCTCGCTGCCGCGACGGGCGCAGCGATCACAGCGTAACGCGCTTGCCCTGGAGCCACGCCTCGACGCCTTCGGCGAGGCGCTCTGGCATCGGCGGACCGTTTACAACGGCCCTGAAGTGGGCCTCGGCGTCTGCGATCGTTGGCAACACAGCCACCTTTGTTCGCATACGCGGGTTGAACATCATCGTGGCCATGAACGTGCGGATCATGACGCCAAGCATCCCGTTGGGAAGGATGACCAGCGCGTTTGCGACGGTGCTCGCCTCGAACTGTGCCCCCGTCGAGATCGAGAGGTCCGCGAGCTCCTCGCGGTTGGGGGTTTGAAGCAGGGTGCTGGCCTCTGCGGAGGTCGTGAAGTTCGGGATGATCGACAGCGAATAGCCTCGCAAATAGTCGCGCCGGTGCTCGGTCTGCGCCGCGGCGAGCGCCGCGAGAACGCGACGCGATGGCCAACTATAGAAGCACGCGATGAACACCGCGCCGTCGAAGCCGAACTCGACTTCACGCGTTGATGATCGGAGCGAGGTGACGCTCACCTGCGCTGCTCCGTTTCGATCCCGTTGCCCGATGCAACACTGCCTCGAATCGCCATCGACACCCTACGTTGATTGTTGGTTGCTGGTGTCTTCGCGAAGCGCTGCTCCTTGCGCGACGCGTGCACACCAACGGGCGGCTTCCAGTTCGAAGCTCAAGTGTTGGAGTATAGCACCAGAAACGGGGAGCTTCGGGATGAGCCTCCCTCGGTTTCGTCTGGGCATTCGTCACAGTTTGCCCTCGTTTTCTAGCAGCTCGATCGCGATGGCGACGGGCTTGATGAGCTCAAGGCCACGCCGAATGGTGACAGCGCCTGGACGACCACTCGAAGGTCTCCCCGCATGACCGCCCAACTCTGCGAGCCATCGCACCGCGTCGGCCATCGAAGGAATGTCGTCGGGGATGGTCTCGGTCCGCTTGGCGTACTTTCGCTTCATGAGCGTGAGTGCACGAAGCTCATACGGGGTGAACTCGGTGTTAGCTGCTGCGTCCGGCTGCGTCCGCGCAAGCATGCGTAGGCGCTCGATTCGTGCTGCGGTTACCACGGCCAAGATAGCCCACGTGATGACACGTTCCGACTAGCGCAACTGCGATTGCTCGACGCGACATGCACCCGATTTCCATACGCGATGCAGCTCTTCGATTGTTCAACGGTGCGCATATCCCTGGAGAATCACATCGGATGTCGCGAGCGGTCACGACAGGGTAGTTGGTCAGCAGTCGCCAGTGCAGA
>JAUXYJ010000102.1 GCA_030694465.1 Deltaproteobacteria bacterium
GCCTCCCTTGGGCTGCACACGAAGCTCGATCGAGAGGCGCCCTTGGTCGATCCAGAGCGCGGTGCTCGACGCCTGCAGTTGCTCGCCTGCGCGGGTCGCGGTGCTGCCCGTGGTGACGATGGCCTCGGTCGCAAAGCGGCCTGCTTCGAGCTGATTCATCGTGACCCACCACATTCTGCGGTCTCCCATCGACTGCGAGACAGAGCTTTGCACATACACGATCTCGCCGTCGAGTGAGTGCCCGATCCATTGTGTGGTGCGATCTCGCTCAATCCGAGCACGTCTCTCGTGCCCCCCACCCGGCGACGTCGCCGGATGGCCCTGTGTCAGCCCGCCACCGGTGGCTGGACGGGGGCGCTCTGGGTGATCCCGCGGAGGATCGCGCTGAGGTCCAGCGCCCCGTCGCCCTGGGCCACGCGCCCGCTGAGCACGTCCACGATGGCATCAAGCGTCGGCAGCGAGAGACCGTGCTCACGCGCGGTCTGCCTGCACAATTGCTGGTCTTTAAGAAAGAGCGCCATAGTAAAATCCGCGGGCTCAAACGCAGCGCTCACCATCCGCGGGCCCTTGGCCTCGAAGAGCGGCGAGCGAAAGCTCCCTGCGCCAATGCTCTGCAAGAGGGCGTGCGGATCGAGCCCCAGGGTCTGGCCCAGCGTGAGCGCCGCCGCGAGCCCCGCGAGCATGTGCGCGCCCAGCACATTGAAGGCCAATTTGGTCGCTGCGCCGCTGCCCGAGGGGCCCGTGCGCACGAGCGTCCCAAAGCACGCGAGCAACGACTCTACCCTGAGAAATACCTCAGGATCTCCGCCCCCAAACAACACCAAGCGGCCCTCTTCGGCGGGCGCTCGTGTGCCCGAGACCGGGACATCGAGCACGTGCACACCGTGCGCTTGGGCCTGCGTTTGCAAGCGCTCAATCGCGCGCACTCCGACCGTAGAGAGCTCCACCCAGACAGTACCCGGCGACATCGCCGCCAGGGCTCCGTCGGGTCCCTCGCTCACGCACGCGAGGGCCTCTGCGTCAGCGAGCATCGAGAAGACGACGTCACAGCCACACGCTGCTTCGGCGGGCGAATTTGCAGCGAATGCACCAAGCTCAACCAGCGCGTCGCCCTTGCTCGCGGTGCGGTTGTACACCGTGAGCGTGTGCTCGGGATTGAGCAGGCGGCGCGCCATCGGATCGCCCATGGTTCCGAGGCCGAGAAATGCGAGCTTCATGGACGTGGGTGGCGTTGTAGGGCGCAGCGCCGACCGAAGACAACGCACCATTGCTACACAGCGCTGTATGCGCAGGCGATACGCAGGCGATCAGCGCCCGCCAGGGGCCATGTCCATGACCATGCGCATGATCATCGCGCGACCCTCTGGCGGCTGACGCGCGATCTGTTGGCGAATACGCTCGCGTGAGCGCTCGGGCAAGCGCGACAAGAACGCTTCGAAGTCACGCTCAAGGTCCGCTGGATTGTTCGACCGCTGCGTGTTGGGTTGATACACGGGTGGAGGCTCTGGCGTCTGCCCCGCGCACTGCTGAGGGTTGGCACGCATGGGCGCGTACTGTGCCGCGCACCGAGGCTCGCAACGCTGTTGCAGTACGGGCTGCAAAAACTCAGGGCAATCGCAGCGACAGGTCACCAGTTGTCCCTGCGCCGCGAAGCCTCCGCCGCCGAGCGCGGCGCTGGTCAACATGTCACCGACCGCGCGCTGACCTGCGCGCTCTTGCGGGCTGTTGGGCTCAGGCGTCTGTGCTTGGCGCGCGTTGAACATCCACGCCTGGGGCAGGTCAAAGTCGGCCCCTGCGTAGGCGCCCAGGGTGCGGGCCATGTCGCGGTGGGTCCGCTGAAAGATCCAGCCTGAGCCGAGCAGTCCCGTGGCAAATGAGCCGCGGATCGTGCGGTAGGGCACACGCGTCCGTGCACACGAGGTCTGCTGTGCGGGGTCTTGAAAGAGCTGCGCCTCGAAGGTCCCCGCGATCGCGGCGCCGTCGTTAAACGTGATGTTCACGCTCGCCTGTGTCGGAAAAAACCTGTGATTGCAGCGATCATCGACCCGCAGCGCGCTCGGTCCTTCGGCGTTGTAGATCCGCCCTTGATAGAGAATCGAGGCCTCGACATTGTTGATCGCACCCACAAATCCAGGTCGAATCCTGGGCATCTTCAGCGAGAGCACGTTGTTGGGCGCGGTCGCTCCGCCGCCTGCGAGGTTGAGCATCGCTGCTGCGGACGTGGGCATCGTGAGCCCTTCCAGGGGCATATCGCTGATGTCCGGCACGCGCACAAGCATCGACCGAGGCACGGCTTGCCTGGGCTCGAGCCCAGCTGCACTTGTCACGTCGAGGGCAATGTCAATTTGTGAAGTAGGTTCACAATAGCGCTCCCAGCGGCGGTCACACGTGGTCGGGCCTGTCTCGTCGTGCAAGATCACGGTGGCGCCAGGGACCCAGTCGCCGCCCGTTGAAGGAGGCGCGATGATGCGGGCAGCGCGCGCGGGTTGAGCGCGATCTCTCGGTGAATTTGCCGCCGTTGTGCCGGCCATCGCAGAGAGCCCTTGGACTCTTCCTCCCGTGCGGGTGATCGTAACATCGAGGTCCAGCATCGAAGGGGCGCTCGTGTCTGCGAGGGAGTTTGAGAACACGATCGTGTGGCCCTCTTCGAGCGTCTGGGGCTGTACGTTGATGGACGCAGTGACGCTGCAAACGTGAGCACCCGTCTGGTCGTCGACTTTGACGGCGCCTTGGATTCCGCGGCTCCCGATGGTGACGTCTCGGCACAGGCGCGCTCCGCTCTGGGATCGTTGGCTTTGCGCACGGCGCCGCACGTCGACGTCGAAGGTCGCGGCCATGGGCCGCCCCGCGTCGTCGAGCGCTCGCACACGGATGCACCGCGCGCTCAGCGGCTGGACCGAAGTAAACGACGCGGTGCCGACCGCGCTTGTGTCCTCTGGACGTGTGCTGAACTCGGCCGTCTCAGGGTTGCGGATACGGCGCTCGGCGCGACGTCCCAAGGGATAAAACGTGTAGAGCGTGCACCCATCCGACGGAAACATCTGCCGCAACCACAGGAGCTGGCTAAACAACGAGCCCTCCCCGTTGTTAGAGACCTGGCGATAGAACTCGGCGAAATCAGTGATGAATCGCGCGAACGCTTCGCCGATGCCTCGCGGGATTCGTCGCTGTGGTGTGTTGGTGTTCGCCGCTCTAAGCGCGTCGCTAAAATCTCGGACCCATTCCATCGACGCGGAGGGTCGGTCGAGTGAGCCGATGGCTGTCGCGACGCGAAACCACGGCTCCCATCCGATGGCCTTGCCCAGCCACATGTGAAACGAAGAGCTCTTGTAGCCATATTCGTTGCTTGTGACCGAGTGGCCCTCCTCAATGCGAACGGAGCGTGGCTGAGGCCATTGCTCAAAGGCCAACGACGTCTCGTAGGAGCGCACTCCCGCGATGTTCATTACGCTCCCACCTGGGTCGTAGCCGGGTCCGCGAACTTGGGGACTGGTCGAAAGAAACCGGATGAAATCTACGCGGCGACCCGCGAAGAGCTGACGATCAAAGGCCCAGATTTGACCGCTCGCGGTGCCCTCTGCGAGCCAGTGGGGCAGTCCCCTTGGCACAGCGCTAGTGCTTCCGGCACGGCCGCGCCAGAGCGTGTCGATGGTGTTGGGCGGCCTGACGGTTACCGTTCCAAGAAATGCTGCATGAAACAGCTCGTGGCACGTGGACTCGACGACCTGAGTAAACGGTACGGTGAAGATGTTGATCGGCGCCTCAAGCGCGTGGTGCTCTGCACGATGGTCACCAAATTGGCCCGCGCCAAAGCTGGCCACCACGCCACCTCCCCGAGGAGTGCCGTAGAGCCAGAAGGGGCTGGTCGCGTCACTGCGTCGCCAGAGCAACCAGTCAATTCCGCCGTAGAGCTCATCGATTTTGCCCGCGCACTCGTTCATGACAGCGAGAGGCAGGTCGATCATTGCCTGCGAAATTCCACGGCTCGGCGTGTAGAGCGAGGGGCGCTCTCCATCGTAGACAAACCGCGGCACACCGCGGCCACGCTCGCGCGCTTGTGCGTGCGCATCCGTGGTCGCGCTGAGCGCGCCAAGCCCCACAACGACGCTAAGCGCGGACGCAGTCATGGCCCCGTATTTCTTGCGAACTAGCATGCGGACTAGGCTACGCCAGGGGCGTCATTTGGGCGTCAACCGAGAGTAAGCGTCCGCGCTCAGCGACGTCGCCGGCGCGCCGCGCGGCGAGTCCCGCCCTCGGCAACGTCCACCAAAAACTCAGCGAGGTTCTCGGTGAGAGACTTCTTCGTGGGCAGCGCGCGCGTGCTGCGCGCACCCGACGGAGCCTCGTCCAGCGTGCGCTCGGCAGTCGCAGGGACCGACGCGGGGGCTGCGTCGTCTGCGTTGTCTTCGTCGTCTTCGAACTCGCGTGCGTCGGACTCGCTCGTGCTGGACGCCGTGGCCGCAGGGACCTCGGCCAAGAGCACACCCGGCGACGTCGCCGGGGCAGTCACTTTGGCTGATTTTGCAGGCGTTTCGATCACCAAGGGGGCCGGTACTGTGGACACCACTGCGACGGGCGCTGCGGGCTCTTCGCCCTCGGCGGGCAGCTCGGGGACCTCGCTCACGGCGGTCACCAGGGCCGTCGCAAAGCGCTCCTCGAGCTCGCTCTTGCGAGGCTCGTCAGCCACCGGTGGCGGGCCCGACGCGATGGACGGGATGGATGCGATGGATGCGGGAAGCGCGTCTGAAGTGTCAGTCTGCGACGCCGTGGCGATGGGAGTCTCAGCCGAGAGGCTCGCGCTCGCGGCGGCCGCGCGGGCCACACGCGAGGTCTTCTTTGCGAGCCCGCGCTTGCGCGCACGACGACGCGCTTCGCTTGCGATAAGCCCGGCAAACGCGAGGGCGACCACCACCAAGCCGCCCGCTCCGATCGCGCGGCGACGGTAGCGCGAGCGGAGGACCTCGACCTGCGCGACCGCGTCGAACTGCGCGCGTGCGCGGGCATGCGTGGGGTCTGCGGTGAGGGCTGCGCGGTACAGCTCTGGGTCTGCGACCCCGTGCGAGAGCGCGCGCTCTGCGTCGAGGTACAAGATCGCGCCGCGGAGCGCGTTTGCACGAGCGCCCTCGGGGTCAATCCTCAGGGCGGTGCGATAGAGCACAGCGGCCCGTGCGACGTCCGTGCGCTCGAGCGAGCGGGCGAAGCGCTCAAGGTGCTCGACCATCTCACCGCGGCGCTCAAAGAGCGGATGCCGTGACAAAACCCACTCGAACTTGCTGAGCATCTCGTCGTTGCGACCCGCGCGCGCGGCCGCGAGCCCTTGGTCCATCGCCGCTGCGACCTCTTCGGTCTTGCGTCGATCGTTGGCGCTGTAGAGCTCACGCGCGACGCGCTCCCAGCCCCACAAGGGGTTAGGGTCTTCGCCGACAAAGTTCTCGTACGAGCTTCGCAGGACGTTGATCGCGTCGCGGCCAAACTGTGCGATCGCCCAGCGCGCGGCCTCGCGCACTTGCACGCGGTCGCTGTTCACAAAGCTGCCCACCACGGCCATCGCGTCTTGTTGCCGCACAGAGCCATACGCGCGGATGACCTCGGCCAAGAGCGCGTTGTCGCGGGTCTGCACGCTCTCACCGGGGGTTACCCTGCGAATTCCCTCGCGCATTTGCCGGATGTACAACCGCATGTCATCGGTCGGGCGTCGGATCTCGATCAGCGCGGGGACCGTGTACTCTTTGAGCTGGTTGCGCGCGATGCGGATCGTCGCGAGCCGAAAAATGCGGTTATGCGCCAAGCCAAACGCGACCAATGCGCGGCCGCTGTCCGCGGTCTTGATGGCACCCAGGGCACGCGCCAGCGCGATGCGCTCGGTAGCCAAATCGATGTCTTGCGTGCGCGATGGGTACGCGATGAGCGCGGTGAGCAGGTCAAAGTCGGCGTTCTCGCGGCCACCGGTGACGCTGCGGATCGCGCGCACCATCGCGGCGTGAACGTTGAAGTGCGAGACTCCCAGCGGTGCCAACAATCGCTGACGAATCGCAGGCACATCCGAAGGCTCAAGGTGCTCAAGTGCCTCGGCCGCTTGCGTCCGGACGTCGGCGGACTCGGTGCGCAGGCGCGCCAAGTGGGTCTCGATGCCGTCGCGCTCTTGCTCTTCTTGCGGAGCCGCCTGCGTGGGGCTTGCAGGTGCCGTCTGCGCGTACGAGCGCGCGGGCGTCAGCGTGGTGCCCGCGAGCACCACGAGCGCAGAGACAAACACAGGAGCGAGACGATGACGAGCCACGAGGAGAGTGAGCGCTTTCTCTTTTAACCAGGAATTATTCGAGGATTCTGAAATCGATGAAGTCGCCCTGGTAGCCCCGCCAGCGAGTCTCGACGCGCTCTACGCGCGCTGCGCTGGGGCCACGACCGGCCCACCCCAAGAGCTCACGGAGCTTGTCTTCTTCGCCCTCGGCGACAAACTCAACGGACTGATCCGCGAGGTTCTTGGTCCATCCGGTCAGGCCCAATCGACGCGCCTCGCGCTGAAGCGAAGCGCGAAAGAACACTCCTTGAACCCTCCCTCGAACGATTCCTTGTAGTTGCTTGGTCGCCATAGAAGCTCTGCGTGATGTCATAGGGGTCTCTGGGTCGCACACCGTGTGTGCATGCTGCCTAAGCTGACAGTCTCGTGGGCATCGTAGTCGACGATCCAACACAACGGGGGATCGAAGCGCAGGGACGCACCGCGCACACCGGGCCGATAGCACCAGGGCACGAATGCACGCAAATTCTCGGCTCCACCGAGCGGTCACCCCCGCAAGACTTCGGCCGGATCAATCATCGCGGCGCGCCACGCAGGCACCAACGACGCCACCAGCCACGGACCGATCACTACGAGCGTAATCGCCACCGTGCTCGCTCCTTGGCCCGAGGGCGCGAGCTGCATCTGCGGCGCGAGGCTCGTCCAGCCGAGCATCACATCGCGCAGCCCCGGCGCACCAAGCACGTACACATACCCATGCGCCGCCAGGGTCGCGAGCACCATCGCCGCGACCGCGATCAGGGCGCTCTCGATCATGCGCAGATAGATCAACGCGCGCGTGGACCAGCCCAGTGATTTGAGCACCGCGACCTCGCGGCGATCGTCCGGCCCTAGGCTCGTCAACCGGTCCCACGCGAGCAACAAGAGCGCCAGAAGCGCAGGGACGAGCGCGAGCCCCACCAAGCCTCCGCGCCCCGAAAACGTGAGCTCATAAGCCCGCGCGAGCTCTTCGCGGGCTGCGATGCGCAGGGTCGGCCAGCGGGCCTGCACATGGGCCGCCACGGTGCCTCGCTCGGCCTCGTTGGGCACGTGCACCGCGAGGTCGGTGACCTCGTCGGGGGCCATATGCAACAGCGCGCGCGCGTCGTGTGGGTCCATCAAGAGCAGGTCCGCGCTCAGCAACGACGACTCGGGTGTGCACCTCGCGGCCACACGAAACGTGCGCCCTCCGAGGTCAAGCTCATCGCCAGCGCGCGAGCCAAAGGTGCGCGCGACGGACTCACCGAGCACCACCCAGCCCCGCGCGCCCGGGTCCGTCGGAAGGCGCCCATCGAGCACGGGCCCCGCGTGACGCGCGAGCTCTGGCGCGGTCGCGCCAACGACCACCGCGGTCGCTCGGATGCTGTCGATCTCGAGGTAGCCCCAGACGCGAGGGCGCACGCCGCCGACTCCCGCGATCGCTTGGATCTCGCTCACCTGCGCGGTGGTCATCGTGGCCGGTCGCCCAGCGTGAAGCCTCGAGATCGTGAGGTCAGGCAGCGTCTTTGCGGCACGCATCGCGACGCCACGGAGCGCATCGGTCACAGCAAATACACTCGCAAACGCAAACGCCAAGAGCGACAGCCCAAGCACAAGCGTGATGGCCCGTGAGCGATGCCGCGCGAGCGATCCCAGCGCGTAGTGGGTCAGCCCGAGCGCGGACATGGGCGCGACCAACGCAAGCATCTAGCGAGCCCTCGCCACGCGAAACCTGTGCAAACGCGTCGGCCGAATGATCGCACCACCGGGGTCGATGTCCGGCACAGACGGCCCGTCATGCCCGTACGCACGGGGCTCACTTCGCAGCGGGTGTCTGAGCCAGCGCGCGCCGCCATAGAGCGCGAGCTCGCAGCCCGCGATGCGCGCAAAGCCCTGCAATCGACCGCTCGCTTGCACAGCGACCTGCGTGCGACGATGCGCATCCCACGAGACCATCGCGAGGAGGGCCACCGCGGTTCCGAGCGAAATCATGCGCGAACGCCACACAGGGTGGAGAGCCTAGCGCGATTCGCCCACGCACACGAGCCACAGTGTCCAGCCACCGGTGGCGGGAGCAGCGCTCACTCGGTCATGGGCGCAGCGTGCATCAGGACCTTGGCGAGGGCATGCCATTGATCTCTTCGCACGCGCCCCAGGGTGAGCTCGTTGTCACGCTCTTGCACCGTAATATTGCGCAAGAGCTTGTCCGCGGCGATCGCATCCATGAGCGATTTTGCAGCCATCGAGACTCTTGCTCGGGTCGCTCCGCTAGCGTGTGTCGCTTCACGCAACAGCGCCCTGAGCTCGGCCACCGACACATCCGCGAGGCCCACGATCACTCGCCGCCCACCACGGACCAAGCGGTAGCGCAGCGCCGAGAGGTTGACCTTCTCCGGGGGATCGGGCGGCGCATAGGTCACACGTTTTTGGGCCGCAATGGCATGACGTCGCGCCTGGTCCAGCGTGTACGCGAGATCAATCTTTGTGGGTGTGTATCGCTGCGCTTCGAGAGGTCCGGCGATCCGCGCGACCCGTGCGTTGCGCAGACCAGTCCGGTACGTCACACCAGCGTGCTCTTGAAGCCAGAGCGGCGCGCTCCCGGTCGCAGGGTCGAGCGAGAAATACCGCTTTTGCAACACCGTCGCGATCGCGTCCCACTTGCGATCCCAGCCTCGCACAGGGTCTGTCTCTGCCGCCTTGATCTCTCTCAGCAAGCCAGCATACTCGGCGCGCGCCTTGCTTTCGGCGACCTTGGTCAAGGGCTCTCGTGCGCTCTTCTTCGGGCTCACCATGGGTGAGGGATCCTAGCGCGGTTTGCACACGCGAGGGCTCGTGTCGGGCGAAGTGGGGACGAGAAGCGCGAGGCCCACAGACTCATTGCGTCTGCGTTTTTACAGCGAATGGTCGCTCTTGCGCGCCCTGCCAAGAGCGACCACGACCCAACCATCACCCTCACGTTAGGGTTTGACAAAGACTCACCTGTACGTCAGGGTTCGCGTCACCGAGGGCGCCGTCCCTCCTCCGTGCGCGTTAAAGCCCTCCCCGAGATCCCCCCAACCATGACAACACGGCTTCCGATTGCAGCGACGTGTGGACACAGCGAGAGCGATCCTGAGCCGCTCCGTGTTGGCGATCTCGCGACGCAGACGGGCAAGACCGTGCGCGCGCTGCACTTGTACGAAGAGCTTGGATTGCTCGCCCCAAGTGAGCGCAGCAAGGGAAACTACCGGCTCTACGACGGCTCGGCCGTTTTGCGTGTGCGCTGGATTAGCAAGCTCCAAGAGATGGGGCTCTCGCTCCCGGACATCCGAGAGGTGTTGGCCCGTTGGGAGTCTTCGGGCTCAGCAGCGGACGCCATGTCCGACATCCGAGTGATCTACGCGCGCAAGATCGAAGAGACGCGCGCACAGATCGCACGATTGAAGGTCCTTGAGCGAGAGCTCGAAGGCTCACTGCAGTACCTGGACACCTGTGATACCTGCGCCCCCGAGCGCCTCGTCAACGCCTGCACGCGCTGTGATTTGCATGACGAATCGGCCCCAGAGCTCGTCGCAGGGCTGCACGCGACACCTTCGGCAGGCTAAGCGCAACCAACCGACGGGCTGGGCACTCTTAAGAGAGGGCTCAAACCCAAACAAGTGACACACTTTACCTGCAAATCGTCAGGCTAAAGTGGATGACCCCGAAGAGGACAGTGTGATGCTGAAGTTTCCGATTTACATGGACTACCACGCGACGACGCCAGTGGACCGCCGCGCACTCGACGAGATGCTCCCGTATTTTACCGAGAGCTTCGGCAACGCCGCGTCACGCACGCACGCGTTTGGATGGACCGCAGAGGCCGCCGTCGGCGTCGCCCGCGAGCGCATCGCGTCACTCATCAACGCATCGCGCCCTGAGGAGATTATTTTTACCTCCGGCGCGACCGAGAGCGACAACCTCGCGATCAAGGGCGTCGCTGAGTTCTATCAAGAAAAAGGCAAGCACATCATCACGACCCGCATCGAGCACAAGGCGATCTTGGATAGCTGCAAGCGGCTCGAAAAGCAGGGCTTCGAGGTCACCTACCTCGACGTGACGAAAGAAGGCTTTGTCACCCCCGAGGCGCTCAAAGCGGCGATCCGCCCGGACACCATTTTGTGCTCGGTGATGTTGGCCAACAACGAGGTCGGGACCGTGCAGCCCATCGCGCAATTGGGCGCGATCTGTCGCGAGCACGGCGTGCTCTTTCACACCGACGCGGTGCAGGGCATCGGCCGTGTGGACTTCGACGTCGAGGCGATGAACGTCGATTTGGCCTCGATTACGTCGCATAAAATGTACGGCCCCAAGGGCGTCGGCGCGCTCTACGTGCGCCGCAGCAAGCCCCGCGTGCGCCTGACCGCGCTGATGGACGGCGGCGGTCACGAGCGTGGCTATCGCTCTGGGACGCTCAACGTCCCGGGCATCGTCGGGTTTGGCAAAGCCGCCGAGCTTGCCAAGGCCGAGTGGCGCGAAGAAGCAGCGCGGGTGACGGCCCTCCGTGACCGACTGCACAGCAAGCTCACGACGGCCCTCGATGAGGTCTTCGTCAACGGCCCTTGGCCCGCGGTCGCACCGGACGGAACGCTGCTTCGGCTACCGAATAACCTCAACATTTCGTTCGCCTACGTCGAAGGCGAGAGCATCTTGATGTCCCTCAAGACCTTGTCGGTCTCGTCGGGATCTGCCTGCACCAGCGCGAGCCTCGAGCCCTCGTATGTGTTGCGCGCCCTTGGCATCGAAGAAGAGCTCGCTCACACGAGCATTCGCTACGGGCTCGGTCGCTTTAGCACCGTCGAAGAAGTGGACTACGCCGCAGAGACCACCATCGCGAGCATCCGTCGCCTGCGAGACCTCTCGCCACTCTACGAGATGGCCAAAGAGGGCATCGACCTCAAGTCCATCGCGTGGACGGGTCACTGATCAACACACTGCAATTTTACTGATCATCGCGGTTTCCTACCTGGGGCCGCGAGCGTCCAAAAGAGAGAACATCGTCATGGCATACAGCGACAAAGTCATCGAGCACTACGAACACCCACGCAACGTCGGCACGCTCGACAAAAACGACGACAACGTCGGTACGGGGCTCGTCGGCGCGCCCGCGTGCGGCGACGTGATGCGCTTGCAAATCCGCGTCAACGACGACGGCGTGATCGAAGACGCCAAGTTTAAGACCTTTGGGTGCGGCTCGGCGATCGCGTCGAGCTCGCTCGCGACCGAATGGATCAAGGGAAAGACCATCGACGAGGCCGCCACACTCAAGAACGAGACCATCGCGCAAGAGCTGAGCCTCCCGCCCGTCAAGATCCACTGCTCGGTCCTGGCCGAGGACGCGATCAAGAGCGCGATCGAAGATTTTAGAAACAAGCAGGCCGCACGTCGCGAGGCCCTCAAGGGCTAATTCGGCTGAGTTTTCTCAGTCATTTGCCCACTCACTGTCCCCTAGCGAACCCCCACCGATGAACACCGAAGCCACTCCCATCGAGACCACACCCGCTGCCCCCCTCGCTCCGCAAGAGCAGAGCGCAGAGACGCCTGCGAAGGCCATGACCGTGGAGCTCACCCCCAAGGCCATCTCGATGGCCATCGACGCGCTCAAGCGCCGCGGGACGCCCGAGGCTGCCTTGCGGTTGGGCGTCAAGGGTGGAGGCTGCTCGGGGTTCTCGTACGTGATCGAGTTTGCGGACAAAAAACGCACGCGCGACGTGGTGTTTGCCTTCGAAGGCCTTGAGGTCGTAGTCGACCCCAAGAGCCTGGTCTTGCTCGCGGGCACCACGCTCGACTACGAGGTCAAGCTCATGCACCGCGGGTTTAAGTTTGTGAACCCCAACGAGCAAGCGGGCTGCGGCTGCGGTGAGAGCTTCGGCGTGTGATGGTGGCGCGGGACGACTTCGAGACGCTCGGGCTTCCGCGTGCGTATTTGCTGGATATTTCGGTACTCGAGCAGCGCTTTCGTGACCTCTCGCGGAGCGTTCATCCCGATCGCCACGCGAGCGCACCGGCCGCGGATCGACGCCTCGCCGCCGAGCACGCGATGGCCCTCAACGAGTCCTATCGTCGCCTTCGATCCCCCATGACCCGCGCCCTGTCGCTGCTCGCGATCGCGGGGCGCCCGCTGGCCGAGACCGACCGCGCTGAGCCCGCGCTGCTCATGGAGATCATGAGCCTCCGCGAAGAGGTCGAGAGCGCGCGCGCAGAGAAGCGCGACACGGCGCCGACGCTCTCGGCGGTCGACACTTTGATTCAAGCGAAAGAAGCCGTCCTTGCGCGGGTGTTTGATGGCACACAGTGGCCTGTCGACCCCAGCGCTCTCCAGGACGCTTATCGCGCAGGGGTCTCACTCAAGTACTTGTTTCGGTTGCAAGAAGAGCTCGAGACCTCCGACGAAAATCTCTGAAAATTCACTGAGATTTCACCGATCACACGGCGCACACTCTCGCGCAGTTTCTCTCTGATGGACAACCGCACTCGGTGCGGCTCGCTACGGTATTTCTGTCATGGGCCTTTTTCAGATCTTTGATCCCTCCGCCAAGCCCGTCCCGATTGGGATCGACCTCGGCACCACCAACTCGCTCGTCGCGTGGGTCGCCGATGGCAACCCCGAGTGCATTCTCGACTGCGACGACGACCCCATCGTGCCGAGCGTGGTCGCGTACCTCCGCGATGGCACGCTCAACGTCGGCAAGCCCGCGCTGGCCTACCTCGAGACGCAACCGAGCGAGACCATCGTCTCGGTCAAGCGCTTGATGGGCCGCGGCCACGACGACGCGCAGACCCAGCGCGATCGCGCGTACCGCTTTTTGCCCATGCAAGAGGGCCAGTCCAACGTGGTGCGCTTCGCGGTTCATGACCGCGCGGTGACCCCCGTCGAGGTGTCCGCAGAGATCTTGCGGACGCTCAAGCGGCAGGCCGAAGACAAGCTCCACGCGGTCGGCGGTGCGGTGATCACCGTCCCGGCGTACTTCGACGACGCGCAGCGACAGGCCACCCGCGACGCCGCGCGCCTCGCCGGCATTGACGTCCTGCGCTTGCTCAACGAGCCCACCGCAGCAGCGCTCGCATACGGACTTGACCGCGAAAAAACCCAGGGAACCTTCGCTGTCTTCGACCTCGGCGGGGGCACCTTTGATGTCACCGTGCTCACGCTCGACGACGGCGTGTTTCAAGTGCGCGCGACCGGCGGAGACTCTCAGCTCGGCGGCGACGATCTGGACCGCGCCATCGCCCTCGCGGTGCTCGCCGAAGTGGGCCAACAAGACACCCGCGACAAGTCCCTCTGGCGTGCGTGCATGCTCGAAGCGCGCAAGCTCAAGCACGCCCTCACCGACGCCGACGAGGCCGTGTTCTCACTCGACCACGCGTCGCTCACGCTCTCACGCGCGGTGACCCGTGCGACGTTTGATCAATGGATTCGCCCGGTTGTCGAGCGCACCGGGCCCGCGTGTAAGCGCGTGCTGCGTGACGCGGGGATCCCCGCGGGCTCACTCGACGGCGTCGTGCTCGTGGGTGGTTCGACGCGTGTCCCTTTGGTGCGCGCGTACGTCCGCGAGCTCTTTGGCCGCGAGGGTCTGACCGACATCGACCCCGAGCAGGTCGTCGCGCTCGGCGCCGCGGTGCAAGCGGACATCCTCGCGGGGACCCAGCAAAACGACGCGCTCGTGGTAGACGTGTGCCCGCTCTCGCTCGGCATCGAGACCATGGGTGGGCTCGTCGAGAAGATCATCGCGCGCAACAGCACGATCCCCTGTGCGAGAGCCCAGCAGTTTACGACCTACGCCGACGGGCAGACCGCGTTTGATGTGCACGTGCTGCAAGGCGAACGAGAGCTCGCGCGGGACTGCCGCTCGTTGGCCAAGTTTAAGCTCTCGGGCATCGCGCCCATGACCGCAGGCGCAGCACGCCTGATGGTCACCCTGCGCCTGGACGAGAACGGCATGCTCACGGTGAGCGCGCGGGACGAAGCCACCGGCAACGAGCACACCGTCGAGGTGACACCTTCGTACGGGCTCAGCGACGACGACATCGAAAAAATGCTGATCGATTCGTACGAGCACGCCGAGGGAGACATCAAAGCGAGGGTGCTTACCGAGCGCTCGGTCGAGGCCGAGCAGACCCTCGCGGCCACGCGCAAAGCGCTCGTGAGCGACGGTGAGCTCTTGGACGAAGACGAGCGCGCAGAGCTCGATGGCGCGATGGCGGCCCTCGAGGGCGCACTCCAAGAGCGCAACGCCGAGAAGATCCGGATGCGTTCGGAGGCTGTAGACCGCGCGAGTGTTCCGCTGGCCGAGCGGCGGATGAACCGCGCGATCCGTGACGCGATGCGCGGACGCAGCGTCGAAGAGGTAGCCGAGCAGGTAGAGCACGCGCGAGGGGTCGACGCGCACGTCGCAGAGCACAGCGCGAGGAGAGACGAGACATGAAATCCGCCAGCAAAATTGCAGACAATGCAGCGATGGCAACGGTGCGCTACGCGAGCGAAGGCGACGTGACCGTCGAGGTCCCCGTGGGGAGCACCCTGCTCGAAGCCTCAAAGCTCGCAGGGGTCGCGCACGGCAGCGCGTGCGGCGGTGTGTGCGCGTGCTCGACGTGCCACGTGATCGTGAGCGAGGGACAAAAGCTCTTGAGCGAAGCCGAAGACGAAGAGATGGACATCTTGGACAAGGCCTTCGATGTGCGCCTGCACTCGCGGCTGGGATGCCAAGCCAAGATCACACGCGAGGGGCTCATTGTCCTAGAAATCACCAGAGAATCTCGCGAGGCTTACTACAACGAGCACCCCGACGAGCGCCACGCAATGGAGCAAGCCGCGCGCGACAAGTGAGCGCCTCGGGGGTTGGGTTGGTGTGAGGGCGGCGACGTCGCCGGGTGACCGAGGGACGCATCCCTCGGGGGCTTCGCATACGAAATCACTCCAATCCCCGTGTGGTCTTTTGCCTCGCTGCCTGAGAGCGTGCGACCCTCTGGGGTATGAAACCCCCCTCTTCTTTGGCTGCGAAGCACAGCCTCGTTCTTCTCTTTTTGCTCAACGCCTGTGGCACCGCGACGGGCCCAACCGATGGGCAAGCAGCCGACGCGCGCAACGACAGCGCGACGCGCGGAGACAGTGTTTTGCCCGGCAATGACGGCAGCGCGGCAGAAGACACTGGCGTCGCGATGGACGCGATGGGTGGCAGCGACGCGACGGTGACCATGGACGTGACCATGGCAAGCGACAGCGCAACCGGCGCAGATCGCGTAGTGCCCACAGACGGCTCTACGACAGGCAGCGACGGCGCTACCACCATGGACAGCGGCGGCGGTGGCGGTCGTACATGCACCAGCAACACGACGTGCATGCCTGGCGAGTCGTGCATGAACATCGCGCGCTGCGGCGGCACAGGCGTGTGCGCGGCCATCGGCCCCTGTGCAGACATCTTTATGCCCGTCTGCGGTTGCAACGGACGGACCTACTCCAACCGCTGTGAGCTCAACAGCGCGGGCATTGGCTTTGCGAGTGATGGCGCCTGCCGGACCTCCGACGCGGGGACTGCGGACAGCAGCACGACCGACCGACGCTGCATGTCGAATACGGATTGCAGCCGCGGCGAGTCGTGCATGGGGATCGCCTCGTGTGGCGGAACGGGGACATGCCGCGTGGGTGGAATTTGCCCTGCGATTTACGACCCGGTCTGTGGCTGCGACGGGCGCACCTATGGCAACTCGTGCGAGGCCGGCAACGCCGGTGTCGGGATCCGCGCCGCGGGCATGTGCCCAATGACAGCGTGTCGCGTGGGCCCAAGCTGCTGTTTTGCAGACTCGGACTGCGGTCGTGGGACCTACTGCGCGCCGCTCAACGCGTGCACCGGGGGCGTGGCGACGGGCGTGTGCAAGAGCCCGCCACTGGTGGCTGGACAGTGCTGGCGTGACTCGGACTGCGGCGCCGTCGGCCGTCGGTGCATGGGTGCAAACATCTGCCCGTGTGGCGCTGCGTGCTTGCTCCCTGACAGCGCTGGGCGCTGCGGCTGAGCGTCGTGCGGGAGGGCTAGTGCGTGGGCGCGGGGCCGTGGTCGCTCACGTAAGCGGGCGTACGTCCGATGCGCGGAAAATACACACCGATTTCGGCAACCAACGCCTGCTCGTTGAGGTGAAAAAACTGATCTCGCGTGGGGATCTTCCAGCCGAGCACCAAGATGAGCGCGGGGTGAAGGTGCCACGTCGCGCCCACGATGAGGTTAGACAGCTCGTGAGAGCCTGAGAACCACTCTGCGACGAGCGAAAACCCACGCGTACCAGGGATCGGGAGGGGCTGCTCGATCGACGCAGCAAACGAGAACTGGTTATAGCCTTGGCCGTAGAGCTGCTCGCTCGCGTAGCTCACTCCCGCCGAAATGCGGGTGCGCAACAAGGGCAACCGAAAGGTCGGGATGGCATACATCCACCCGCCAAAGCTGCCATCACGCAACGAGGACAGCGCCATGGCGCCCGTGATGAGCCCGAGCTCAAGCTCTGGCGCGCTGGCCCTTGCAAAAGGCAGGACGGACTTAAACCCGGCCGCGAGCGTGGTGTTGCCGTAGAGCGCGCCGTGGCGATCTACGCCTACGTCAAAGAGCGTGAGCGCGACTTCGGTGTGCGAGCCCACGCCGTAGGTCAAAAAGTAGGTTCCGCTCCAATAGGGCGAGCGCCCCCAGAGCCGTAGCTGGCTCTCATGCATCAAAAAAAACTGACGATCTGCGGTCGTGTCCGCAGCAGGCATGGTGATGATCGCTTGCTGGGCGTGGGCGGACTCTGGTTCGAGTGTTGCCAGCAGGCAAGCAAGCGCTCCTGCATGGCGTGCGTGCCCTCGCGTGCGCGAGCGATCGCATGTCGGCCAGACTCGCAAGAGCCCTGACCACAGCCCTCTACGAAGGTCTGTAGCGCGCGCACTCACAGAGGTCGGCGCGAGAAAATGGGTACAACTCACAAACATCCTTCACAGCAATGAGGACCAAGTCATCCATCCGAGATGCAAGTAGGCGCAGAAAATCTGCTGCACTTCAGAGGCTAAAACCTTTGTGCGACCAGGCTACTCGCCCTGCCCCAGCGAGAAGCCTCGGGTGCCATCAAAGAGGTAGAGGTTCTCGGTCTTGATGGTGTCTACGTGGGCGTCGTCGAGGGCCTGCATGAGGCTCAGGAGGCGCGAGCGCTCAATGGGCTCATACGAGGCGCGGAGGTCGCCCATGGGGGCGTTGGGCGAGACAAACCGGCAACGCCAGTGATCGGTGCAGAAGGTCTCGTCAAAGCCCTCGGGCCAGACCTTGACGCCTCGGTTGGTGATGAGCTTGAGACGCAGGATCTTGCCGGTCGCCTCAATGAGGATCTTGGCGAGCTCGTCGGGAGTGTGTTTGTCATCGCACACAAACACATCAACGCCGCAGAGATCACGTCGCGGCGTAGGGCGCACGTACGCGTAGCGTGGGATCGCGCCACTCGCGCCGCGCACGGCGGTGAGGGTCGCGGGCTTGCGGCCCAAGCGCTCGATGACGGCTTGTGCGAACGCCTGGGTACCAACACGCTGCCTAGAGGTCACTTCGCGAAAGATATCGCCGGTGTGGATCCCGTCTTCGAGGGCGCACAGCCACGCGTTTTGGATGCGCTCGGCGTGCTCGCCCATGCCCATGTGTGTGAGCATCATGCACGCGGCGTTGAGCATCCCGCTGGGGTTGGCCACATCGAGACCGGCGATGTCCGGGGCGCTGCCGTGGATGGCCTCGAACATCGAGATGCGATCGCCCACGTTGGCGCTGCCCGCCATGCCTACGCTGCCCGAGAGCTCGGCGGTCACGTCGCTGATAATGTCACCGTAGAGATTGAGCGTGACGATGACGTCGTAGCGGCCAGGCTGCGTCGCGACGCGCGCGGTGCCAATGTCAATGATCTGAACCTCTTGCTGCAACCCTGGGTACTCTTTGCCGATGCGCCGAAACGTGTCCGCGAAGAGCCCATCGGTGACCTTCATGATGTTGTCTTTGACCAAGCACGTGACCTTCTTGCGGCCATTGGCGAGGGCATAGTCAAACGCGTAACGGATGATCTTTTCGCTGCCCGGGAGGCTCACGATCTTGAGGCACTGATAGACGTCTACAGTCTGCCTGTGCTCGATGCCTGCGTAGAGGTCTTCTTCGTTTTCGCGAACGACCACGACGTCCATGTTGGGGTGCTGCGTAAAGACAAACGGATGAAAACTTCGGCACGGACGCACGTTGGCAAAGAGCCCGAGCGTCTTGCGGATCGTGACGTTGAGGCTCTTGTAGCCAGCGCCCTGAGGCGTCGTGATGGGGCCCTTGAGAAAGATCGGGTTGCGACGCAGGGTGTCCCAGGCTTGCGCTGGGATTCCGCTGCTGTTTCCGCTGAGATACGCGCGCTCACCGACCTCGATGGTGTCGTACTCGAGCCCGCACCCCGCGGCGTCGAGGATGTCTAAGACTGCGCGCGTGATCTCAGGGCCGATGCCGTCACCTGGGGCCACCGTGATTCGCTTGGAGATGGAGTCGCTCATGCTGTTGGGCTCATTCAAAGGGGAGTGGACGAGAGTGCACGCGAGGTCGTGGAGGTGCGGCCAAGAGGTAGGCTGATCGATTCGAAAAAAGCAGGGCACTAAGCCCCACGATTCGAGAAAACCTACCGAACAGGGACCGCGACGGGACCGGTGATGCTCCCAGTGCCACCCACCGAGACGGAGCCTCCGATGGGCTGTGCGACCAGGCCTTGGCCTTGGCCTTGGCCCCAACCGGGATTAAAAGCCCCGTTGCCCTGGACGTACGCAGGAGCTATCTGCTGATTTCCAGGGTGCCAGTAGCCACGATGCCAGCGGCCACCGTTCCACGCAGGTTGCTGCCAAGCCCAATCAGGCTGCGGCGGCTGAACCCAGTGGCCATCGATCCAGCGGTAGTCACCCTGCTGCAGATCGTAGTGGCCGTCGATCCAGACCTGCTGGCCATTTCCTTGCGGGCCGATCGCTCCCAGATGCGTGTTGATCGCTGGCGGCGGAGCTTGCGCCACCACAGGCTGCCCAGGGTCAAGCCACCCATCGCGCCACGGGTCGTTCCAAGTGGTCTGCCATCGCGGACGCGCAGAGAAAAGACATCCAGACAGCAACAAAACTGCCGCAGTGAGCGCCACCCAAACCACGCCGCGATGCTTCAACCGACTGTCTCCTTGAGCGGCCGCACGTGCGAACACAAGATCGTGCGCACGCCAAGCCACCGTTCCTTTTTTCAACACTAGTGTCCCGATGTTCGATCGGTAGTTAATTCAGAAACATTCGCATCAATCATTCGTTAATACCGAACGATCGAGGACCTCAGCGGACGCGATAGGGCGCATAAAAATCCGCAGGACCGCGGGCAAGAGCAGCGCCCCCAACAGTGTTGACGACACGAGCCCGCCGATGACCACCGTGGCGAGCGGTCGCTGGACCTCGGACCCTGCCGAGTTAGACAAGGCCATGGGCAGAAAGCCCAGCGCAGCGACAGAGGCCGTGAGCAACAGCGGTCGAAGCACTTCGCTCGCGCCCTCAGCGATCGCATCGTTCAGCGATTCTCCAAGCAAAACGCGCCGCTGCACCTCGCTTGCCATCACCACGCCGTTGAGCACGGCGATGCCGCAGAGGGCGATCATTCCGACCGCGGCCGGGATGCTAAAGGCCATCTTGCGCAGGGCCAGCGAGACCACTCCGCCCACGAGCGCGAAGGGCACACACGCGAACACCGCGAGCGCGATCCGCGTGTTGCGAAAGAGCGCATAGAGCATGGCCACAATGATCGAGAGGCTCACCGGGACCAGCAGCGCTAGGCGCTCTTGTGCACGCTGAAAGTTCTCAAACTGGCCCGCCCAGCTGATCGAGTATCCCGGCGGGGTGCGCACTTCGCGCGCGACAGTCTCGCGGGCCTCGGTGACAAAGCTCACCAGGTCACGGCCTCGAAGGTTGACCTCGACGCTGATTCTTCGCTGGCGTTCGCTGCGGCGAATCTGCGCGATTCCCTCTTGCTCTTCGAGCGTCGCGAGCTGTGACAGCGGGATGATCTGCCCCTCGCGGGTCCCAATCGGGAGCTCCGGAAGCCCTCGCGCAGCGGGCCCCGGCGCGAGCAGTACGCGGAGATCAAAGCGACGCTGGCCCTCGAAGATCGAGCCCACGGCGCGGCCCATGCGCGCGGCTTCGACGGCACCCAGCACGTCTTCGGTCGCGATGCCGTAGCGCGCGGTGCGGCGTCGATCCACCCGCACGGTGAGCATCGGCAGTCCCACGGCGCGCTCTACGCGAACGTCTCCAGCGCCTCGAATTCGCCGCACGACCTGGCCCACGCGGAGGCCAATGTCGGTGAGCACCTGCATGTCTTCGCCACCGATGTTGATCGCGATGTCCGCAGGCGAGTCCGAGATCATGTCGTTGGTCTTGTCCTCGATGGGCTGCGACACAGACGCAAACGACGAGGGAATTTCGCGCTCAACGGCTTCTTTAAAGAGATTGCGGAGCGCTACGGGGTCCTGCGAAGTGCGCCACTCGGCGCGGGGCCGCAGGTGCACCAAGATGTCCGTGTTGTCCATGCCCACGGGGTCGAGAGCGACCTCTGCGCGGCCAGTGGTCCCGAGCGTCGTGACCACCTCGGGAAACCGTCGGAGCACGGTCTCTGCGGCGAGGTCCAGACGCCGCGCCTCGGTGGGCCCTACGCTCGGGATGCGACGGATGCGCACGTACACATCGCCCTCGTCAATCCGTGGGACAAAGTCTGCGCCAAGCGTATTGGCAAGGGGGATCACGCTGAGCGCCAGCGCCATGGACGCGAGCAAAATCCAGAGCCGACGGCCCAAGACCCATGTGACCAATCGCTGGTATCTTCCAGGCCGATTGGCGTCGTGGTGCTGATGTCCGCGCACCGTCGAGGGTCCCAAAAAGGTCACCGCTGCCGCCGGAAACACCGCGAGCGCGAACACAAGCGAGCCCGTCAACGCCAGGGCCATCGTCGCCGCCATCGGGCGAAACATCTTGCCCTCGACGCCGCGCAACGAGAGCAGCGGGAGGTAGACCAACAAGATAATCGCGACCGCGAAGACCACCGGTTTGGCCACACGCAAGAGCGCCTTGTGCACCGTCGCGCGCACCTCGGCCGGGTCATCACTTGTGCGCGCAGCGAGCGCCGCGATGACCGCCTCGAGCATCACGATGGGGCCGTCGACCAAGAAGCCAAAGTCGATCGCGCCAAGGGACATCAGGTTGCCCGTGATGTTGAGCGCGAGCATGCCAAAGATCGCGATCGACATCGCAAACGGGATGCCCAGCGTGACGAGCAGCGCACCACGAGGCGTGCGCAAAAAAGCCAAAATCACCAACAAAACAAGGACTGCGCCCTCGAGTAAGTTAGTGCCTACGGTCTTGAGTGTGCGGTCGATAAACTGCTTGCGGTCGTAGACGGTCTCGATGCGCACGCCCTCGGGCAACGTGCGCTGGACGCGCGCGAGCTGGTCATGCAGGGCCGAGACCACCGTGCGCGAGTTTTGGCCCGCGAGCATCAAGACCAGCGCGCAGACGACCTCACCGCGGCCGTCTTGGGTCACGACGCCCTGCGCGAGCGCTGCACCGACGCGCACCTCGGCCAGGTGCCGAATGAGCACAGGGGTGCCATCTTGGTCTGCGCTTACGACCACCTCGCGCACGTCGTCGAGCGTGCGGAGCTGGCCCTCGCCACGCAGCACGTACATCTCTGCGCCGCGCTCGACGTAGCCCCCACCGACGTTGACGTTGTCTCGCGAGAGCGCAGAAAACACCTGCGAAAGCGTGATTCTGTGCGCGCGCAATCGTGCTGGGTCGACCAGCACTTCGTACTGTTGCTTCGCGCCCCCAAACGCGTTGACCTCGATGATCCCAGGCACGCTCTGGATCGCGGGCGCGAGGTCCCAATCGAGCATCGTGCGCAGCTGCATGGGCGTGTGCCGGTCGCTCTTGAGAACGAACTGGTAGATCTCGCCCAGACCCGTGGTGACCGGCCCCAGCTCGGGGCGACCGTATTGCGCTGGGATTTCGCTCTCCATGGTGCGCAAGCGCTCAAACACGAGCTGCCTCGCGAACCACGGATCGGTGGACTCGCTAAAAATCACGGTGACCGCAGAGGTCCCCTCGCGGGTGATCGAGCGCACCTCTTCGAGCGCGGGCAGCCCCGTGAGTCCTCGCTCGACGGGCCGAGTGACAAAGCGCTCCATCTCTTCGGCGGTGAGACCAGGGGTGTCGGTGAGCACCTGGACCTGCACATTGGTGAGGTCAGGGACAGCGTCGATGGGCAGTCGTTGCGCAGCAAAAACGCCCGCAATCAGCACACAGACCGCAAAGAAGAGCACGGTCCCTCGGTGCCGCACTGACCCATTGATCCAGCTCTCAAGCATTGGGCATCTACCTTTGCAGCTCGCTCTTGAGCGCGAAGACTCCATCGACCGCGACGCGCTCGCCCTCGCGCACACCGCGCGTAATCTCAAAGCGATCGCTGTCTTCGTCGCGTGTCGCGATGGGCCGTGGCTCAAACCAATTGGGCTCGACCTCGACAAACACAGTCGGCTGTCCTTCGAGCAAAATCACCGCCGAACGCGGGATGCTCAGCACCGCGCGCTGTGGCCCACGCACAGACACCCGCGCGTTGACAAACTGCCCTGGGCGCAACAGCCGCTCGGGGTTGGGGACGCGCACTTCGACCGTCGAGGTGCGCGTCTCGCGCGCGATCACGGAGCCCACACTCGCGACCACTCCCTCGACCGTCCGCGCCTGCATGGATTCTCCATGAATTTCGACCCGATCTCCGACGGCGATGCGGCTGACATCGCGCTCAAACACACGCAACGCGACGAGCACACGCGAGAGGTCGGCGACTCGGATCACGGTGTCAGTAGGGTCAATCACTTGGCCCACAAACGCGTTGCGGGTCACCACACGCCCTGCGATCGGAGCGCGAAGCATCACCGACGGCGTCGACGCGCTGGCCTGCTGGCCACCCATCGCGCGAAGTCTCTGCGAGACCCCGCGGATTTCGGCGTTGAGTGTGCCGACTCGGGCGCGGGCTTCGTCGAGCTCGACCCCTGTCACAAGCTGCTGGTCTGACAGTGACGCAAGTCGCGCGAGGTGGGCCCGCGCCGAGGCGAGCTGCGCGCGTGAAGAGAGCGAAGAAGCGAGGAGCTCTCCCAGCGACGCGCTCATGATCGAGAGCAACGGATCGCCCACACGGACCTCGGCTCCCGTACGCACGAAGACCTGCGAAATCCTGCCCGAAATGCGCCCGCCGACGTCGGCCACGAGGTCCGGGTCAAAGTCCACGCTCCCCCAGAGTTCGATCTGTGGCGAGAGCGTCTGTCGCGCGATAGGCTCGACGCGCACGCCCGCGTTCTCACGGAGAGAGGGAGGCAGATGCACACGCGTGGGTCCCTGAGGGCGCGATTGCGCAGCGGGGACCACAGAGGGATCCGCAGGCTTTTTGCCCGCGACCATGTAGCCCATGGTGAAGCCACCGCCGACCGTGGCGAACAAGAGCGCAAGCGTGGCCGGCCACACATTGCGCGAACGTGATTGCGTCATCGTCATGATGGATTGCTTGCTCGCCCCGTCGCGCGATCGAGTTGAACTCGCGCTCGCCATGCGCTTCGCAGCGCGTCGAGCCGTCGCTGTTGTTGTTGGTAGACCTCGTCCCGGGCACGAAGCAGCCGGTAGGAGTCCACGGTTCCGGCCCTAAAGAGCGCCTCGGTGAGGCTAAACACACGCTGCGCGGTGGGCAGCGCGCGCGTATCGAGGAGGGCGAGCTCTTCGAGGCGGTGCGCGAGCTGATCCCATGCGATGGCAGCTTGATTCGCCAGAGAATTCTCAGCGATGGTGCGCTGTTCGTCTGCCGCGCGAGCCTGCGCTTCAGCCGCCGCTCGCTCTCCTTGGTTTGTCAGCGAGACGGGCAACGACCACTGCGCCGACGCGCCCACGCTCGCGGTCGAGTAGCCCTGCCATTCGACCTCGGCTGCGATAAAAATCGGCGCGGTCGCTTGGTGATGCAGCCGGGTCTGGCTGACCCGCGAGCGCGCCGCAGAGGCACCTAAGACCGTGAGCTCACGGCGGTTCTGTAGCGCGAGGGCGATCGCACGTTCACGAGTCATTTCGCTCTGGATCGTGAGCGTCCCCAGCTCGCTCACGGCGACCGGCTCTCGTGGATCCAATGCAAGCAGCTCGCGCATGCGTCCGAGCGCGTCGTCACGCTCACGCTGCGCTGTGAGCCTAGCAGCCTCTGCGTCGTGGACCTCTTGCTCGGCGAGCGCCAGGTCGAGGGCCGTCGCGGTCTGCGCCTGCACGCGCGCCTGGGTCGCGCTGAGAAGCTGATTTGCCGTGCGAAATTGGTCTTGAACCAGCACCAGCGCAGCCTGCGCTGCGGCGGCATCGACCCACGCTTGTCGCGCCTCGGCGCACGCCTCGTTCAGCGCAAGATCAATCCGGCCCTCGGCCTCTCGCACAGCCCATCGCGACTCGTGACGCCACTGCGCGGGCGCGCCAGAGACCTCGATGGGCATCCCGACCAAGAGAGAATACGTGGCCGCAGGGAGATCCGGAGCGCCCACCATGGCCCTTACGCCCACGGTGGGGTTTCCGATGCGCGGGAGGCTCGTGAAGGCCGAGAGAGCCTGCGCTTCGTAGAGCCCCGTGCGAGCGCGCGAGACCTCTGGGCTGTGCTGCGCTGCACGCGCTGCGACGGAGGCATCGGTCCAGAGCACGCCGTCGCGCACCGTGGACTGCGCCGAGGCAGGGCTCGCAAGCAAGACGCCCGCCAGCGCAAACACGCGCACAGACCGACGCACCAACACCAAGAAGTCCATCAGGGACGGTGCTTAGAGCAAACATCGCGCGAGTGCATGACAGCAACATGACAAGCGCGTAATGTACGATTTAAGCTGTAATTCTTCAGGCAGAATTACAAGTCCATGATCCACTCTCCGAGCTCGACATGAAGATCCTTCTGGTAGAAGACGACAAGCGACTCTCTGGATTTGTCTCGCGCGTTTTGAGCGAAGAGGGCTTCGCTGTGGACACTTGCTTCAGCGGCGCGCAGGCCGCGCGGCAAGCGATCGCGGTCGCCTACGACGTCATCGTGCTCGATTGGATGCTCCCAGACCTCGATGGGCTGAGCGTGTGCCGCGAGCTGCGTCAGAAGGGCTGTGATGTCCCGGTGCTCATGCTCACGGCGCGCGGAGAGGTCCAAGAGAAGGTCCTCGGGCTCGAAGCAGGCGCGGATGATTACCTGGTCAAACCGTTTGACGTCGACGAGTTTGTCGCGAGGATCAACGCGCTTTTGCGGCGGGCTTCGGGGCACGCGAAGCTTCGCTGCGGGCCGCTCGAGATCGACCGCGTCGCACGCCAAGTCCGCTGCGAAGGCGCGGTCATTGAGCTCACCGCGCGCGAGTACTCGCTGCTACTTCACCTAGTATATCACCAAGGAAAAGTCGTTACGCGCTCTGAGCTGCTCGCCCGAGTCTGGGAGTCGCACTTTGACCCAAGCTCGAACTTCGTCGAGGTTCACGTCAGCCGGCTGCGAGACAAGCTCGGCCCCGCCGCCGAGAGGCTCGAGACGGTGCGAGGCATGGGCTATCGCCTACGCGCCGGAGAGCCCGAGTGAACAACCGTGCGCGCTTTGTCGCCGCGGTGCTCTTGCTCACGATCTTTACGTTGGGCGCCGCGTTCTCAGCGGTCTATTTCGTCTTCAACCGCACCCAAGAGCGCCAGCTCGACCAAGCCGTGATCGCCGCGGCCCGCGTCGAGGCACGCATGCTCACGCTGCAGCCCAATGAGCTGTTTGAGCTCTCGAATCGACCGGGCCCAGCGGCCAACCAAGTGGGCCCGCTGCAGACCTTTGCCGCGGTGCTGGATGGCCGCGGGCAGACGGTGTCCATCAGCCCCACGATTCAGCACGCACCGAGATACCAAGACGAGCCTCTGGGCCAGACGTTTGACACACAGATCGCACAGCATCGCCTCCGCGCAGTCTGGCTCAGTGTCTCGTCACGGCCGGGAATCAGGCTCTTCTTTGCGGTCCCTCGCGAGGACCTTGATGGCGACGCGGCGTTCTTGTTTCGGGCCATGGCGGCAGCGTTTTTGGCTGCGGTCGTGTGGTCGGCCGCGATCGCATACGGGATCGTTCGCACGTTTACCAACGAGCAGCGCAGGATCGCCGAGGTCGCGCGGCGTGTCGCGGACGGAGACCTCACAGCGCGGATTTCGTCTCGCACCAAAGACCAAGAGGTCGCGCGATTTGCACACGATCTTGACCAAATGATCGATCGTCTCGCGCTGCTTGTGTCGTCGCAACAGCGCTTCATCGCGCACGCGGCGCACGAGCTACGTTCGCCTCTCACCATGCTCTATGGCGAGCTCTCGCACGCCCTCCGGCGCGCGCGCACGGCGGAGCAGTATCGCCAAGCGATCGAAGAAGCGCTCTACGCCACGCGGCAGCTTAAGCAGCTGAGCGAAGACTTGCTTGAGCTCGCGCGCATCAGCGCTGTGTCTCATCGCTCATACGAGCCCTTCGCAGTACGCACTGTCGTCGAGGAGGCCGTCGCGAGCGCGCGGGTTGAAGCGGGACAACGAAGCGTCGAGATCGCGGTCTCGTGCGAGGACGTCCGCACCGAGGGCCATGCACGAGACCTGCAGCGCATGCTACGCAACCTGCTCGAGAACGCAGTTCGGCATTCACCAGTTAATTCACAGGTATTGCTGCAGGTAAGCGCGGCGAGTTCTCAGCTTCGCTTTGTCGTGAGCGACCAGGGAAGTGGCGTGGATCCGTCTGAACGCGAGCGGATTTTTGAGCCTTTTTTTCGGAGCGCAGAAGAAGCCAAGAGCGACCGCGTGGGTGCGGGGCTCGGCTTGGCCATCGCCCGTGACATCGCGCGCGCGCACGGCGGAGACCTCGTCTTGCGAGAGACGCCCATGCAGCAAGGCGCTGTCTTTGAAGCGAGCATTCGCTACGAATCCCAGAGCGGATAACGCTCAGGTCCGCGCCTCAGTGATCGCACGCGCGACGATAATCTGCACCGACGAGTCGGGCACCAGAGGGCTGCGGTCGTAGTCCCCAAAGCGCTTGTCGAGCGCGAGCCCCCCGAGCGCCAACAGCGCACGCAACTCCGACGGAAAAATCTGTCGTTGCGACAGAACCGTCTCGACGATCTTGGCGTCTGGAGGCGCGTTTTTCGCAGGGGTCATGCGAAGAACCACGTGCTGCACTTGCTGGATCGCGTCGTAGTCAAACTGCTCTTCGTAGCGCACGCGATAACCGAGCGACGGGTGATCAAAGCCCCGCGCTTTGTAGACGCGATCGGGATCGCGCGAGAGCTCTTTGAGGTTGGGCATCCGCACGTCGAATACAAAGCGCGCGCCGGGGCTCATGTGGCGGACTACGCAAGCGAAACAGCGTGCAAAATCCGCCGGATGATACAGATGCAACAGCGCATTGAAGGGCGCGATCACGAGCGAGAACTTCTGCTCAAACGCGAACTCGCGCATGTCTCCGTGCACCCACGTGATGCGCTTGCGCTGAGCCGCGTTGAGATGCTCGGCGGCGTTGACCCGAGCCTGCGCGAGCATAGGCTCGCTGGCGTCAATCCCCACGAGCGCGTGGCCCTCGCGTGCGAGCGGGATCGTGATGCGCCCCGAGCCCGCGCCGAGCTCTAAGATGGGACCGCCGAGCGTGTTTTGCTTGGCAATTTCCCTATAGAACGCGATGTCGTCACGATGATCTTGGTAGGTAAAATCGTAGTACAGCGCGTCGTCGTAGTGCTGTACCGCGCCGGGCTCAAGGTCCTCGATCCATGACTTGCTCATACGGTAGGGGGGTCCTCGCAACGATGGGGAGCTCAGTCTGCAATGGCCGCGTCGGCTGAGACAGCGACCGCGGGGCCACCGTCGCGAGTGTCACTCGTAAGGCGCTCCCACTGCCGATCGCTGACACGCCACGCGCCGTCGATTTGCACCACGGTAAAAGTCTGCCCACGCCGAGAGTCCACACGAGTACCCGGAAACGACCCGTACGCGTGCGCCTGCCCGAGCACCTGCTTGCGGGGACGACCTTGTGCATCCGCGCTGAGATCTCGCAGCTCAATGTGCTCAAGGTCGTAGTGCGTCGCGCGGGTAAACGCTTGCGTCCGCGCGAGCTCTTCTTGCTGGTGGGTCGTGAGCATGTCGAGCGAGCGCAGGGCGGTGACAGCGCGATCACGCGCAGAGCCCGTCGCGAGGTCGCGCGCGACTTCGTACTGTTGCCGCATCCAAGCCCTGAGAAATCGCTCGCAGACCGCCGCCGGTGTCCCCGAGACATAGTGGTCTACATCGACGACGGGCGTGGGATCTCGTCCCGCCGTGGGCTGCACGCGTTGGCCTGCCCAGAGCGCGATGGCCGCGGTCACCAAGATCACGCACAGGGCGATGACCGGAAGCGCCCGCACTTCTTTTTCGCGGCGACGGACCGCGGGCGTGGTCGTCTCGGTCTCGGCGCGTGGAGGATCAGAGCTCACAGAAACCTCGATTGTTACCCCCACGGTCACTCGAAATGCCAACGCAATACGCGCGGGTCTTCGCCCACGAGACGCGCCCATTGGGGCGCCGCAGAGTGCTGTACACTCGCCTGCAACTCACGTGAACTACCCTTCTTCGCTCGCTCTTCGTGCTTCTCTCGCGCTCGCCACCCTCACGATGGCGGGCTGCCCTACCGATCCACTCGTCACGCCCATGGACGCGCGCGCAGAATCCGCAGTACGCGATGCAACGCCGCAGGATCAACAGGTCATTCCGATGGACACCCCAGAGCCCATGGATGCGGCAGCCGAAGATGTCATCGTGCCCGTCGACGCTGTGGTCGACGCGGTCTCGCCCCGTGACGTGGTGGACGCAGGACGCGATGTCACCACGTCGTGTCCATGCCCGACGCTCCCGGCGATGTGCACGCCGCCGACGGTCGAAGAGCCCGTGTTTACACCCCGCAGCGCGGACCTTCAGAATCAATTGTACGCGGTGATTGCCTGCGCAGATCGCACCTTGGACATGGCGCTCTACGAGGTGACCAGCGCGTGCTTTGTCGACGCCATGATCGCCAAGCTCGCGTCGGACAGTGACCTCCAGGTCCGCATTGTCGTCGAGAACGAGCGCTGCCCACTGATGGCCGGCGTGAGGCAGTGTGAGCTCGGGAGACTGCAGTCCAACCCGCGCGTGAGCATCGTGGACGACGGCCGCTCCAACCTCATGCACCACAAGTTTGTGATCGCCGACGGCACGCGGCTGTGGCTCGGCAGCGCCAATCTTTCTCGCAACTCGTTTTGTACCGACGAGAACAACGCCCTCGTGCTCGAAGACACCACGGTGATCGCTGCGTACGCGACCGAGTTTCGGCGCATGTTTGAGACGCGGATGTTTGGCCCGATCGCGTTTGAGCCCGCGCCCTCGCCAGCCGCGAGATTCTCGGTGCATTTCTCGCCAAGGTCCCCTTCGACGCAGCCGCCCCGCTGGCACTCAGAGCTCATCAACTCGATCAACGCGGCGCGTGCAGACGTCGAGTTTGCGATCTCGGCGTTTACGCGCACAGACATCTCCGACGCGTTCATCGCGGCACACATGCGCGGTGTACGTGTGCGAGGCATTGTGGACAGCTCGTACGCGATGGACCCCGCGGTGCGCGCTCTGGTCACCGCCGGGATCGCCGTTCGGTCAGGCAATATGCACTCGAAAGAGCTCATTGTAGACGGCACTACCATCGTCACAGGGTCGGCCAACTGGTCGACCAACGCGTGGACCAACAACGAGAACAGCCTCTGGATCCGTGACAGCAATGTTGCAGTGCTCTACCGCACTCAGTTCGAGCGGAGCTTCGCCGCCGCCACCGTGATCCGATGACCCCAGCGCGCATTGTGAAACACGTTCACAATTGCACGGGGCTCGCGGGCTTGCTCGCGTTGAGCTGCGTCGTTGCAGCGCCAACGAGCGCTCACGCGTCGACCCCGGACCTGTTTGGCTTCGGCGCACGCCCCGCCGCGATGGCCGGGCTCGGAGGCTCGATCTCAGACGACTTCTCCGCGGTACACAGCAACCCCGCCGGGCTGGCGCGCGCGCGTGAGACAGCGTTTACCCTGGGATTTCAGGGAGCGGGCTTCGACCTCTCGCTCAGCCGCGCCACGGGCACACGCGAGCACATCCCCCAAGACATCGCGCGTGGGACCGTGATTGGCCTCGTGCTCCCGCTGCCCTTTGAGGGAGTGCTCAGAGACCGCATCGCGATCGGCGTGGGGTTTTACACCCCGACGGACGTCGTCGTGCGCGGCAGGATCCTGCGACCCGAGCTCCCACAGTTCTTGCTGCTCAGCGACCGCACCCAGACGGTGACCATCCAGGGCGCGCTTGGCGTCGATCTTGGGTGGGGACTGCGCGTGGGCGCCGGGTTCTCTGCGCTCGCCGCGATCCGCGGGGCCGTCGTGATCGCGCAAGACAGCACCGGGCGGGTGGGCTCGCGCGTCGACAATCAGCTGGTCACGAGCTACGCGCCCATCGTGGGTGCGAGCCTCGAGCGTGGGCCCATTCGCGCGGGGCTGACCTTTCGCGGGGCTACGATCGGTCGCTTCGCGGTGACCATCGAAGCGCGTGACGTGGGGCTGCCCCTGCCGGTGTTTAACATCGCGGGGTTAGCACAGTATGATCCCTGGCAATTCGCTGGCGAATTCGGATTTGTACACCAAGGCTGGAGCGCCCTTGTGGGGCTCACTTTTAAGCGCTGGAGCGAGTACCCCGGGCCGCTTGAGCGTACGACCGAGCGCTCTCCCGAGCCTCCACGACCTGCCCTCTGGGACACGTTTGTCCCTCGCGCAGCCATCGAGCGGCGGTGGTCAAGCGCGCGCAGCGGGCTCGCGGTCCGCGGCGGATACTTCTACGAGCCCACGCCCGTACCAGCCCGTACAGCGGGCGCAAACTACTTCGACAATGACCGACACGTTCTTACGACCGGCGTCGCCGTAGACACCCGCTGGCGCGGAACCAAGGCCACTGTCGAGCTCTTCGCCCAGCTGCACATCCTGGCCCCGCGCGAGACCTCCGACGGCGCGCAGCCCGAGCCCGCGAGCCCGACGTGGCGCACAGCGGGCTCACTCTTCGCGATGGGCACGTCGCTGACACTCACTTTTTGACTGCGAAATCGCTGCTCGTTGGTGTTCATCATGCTCACACTTCGCTCACAGCTTCGGTGCACACGACCCCAACCGCGACGCGCGGTCTGCGCTGCGCTCGTGTGCGCAACGCTGGCGCTCGGCCCAGCGGCGTGGGCCAACGTGCCAGGGACCTACGGGTTTGGCTCTCGGTCGAGCGCGCTCGCGGGCGCCATGAGCGCAGACGGCGGAGACTCTTCGTCGGTGTACTACAACCCCGCGGGGCTCTTGCGCGCCGAGGGTGTCCGCGTCGATGTGGGCTATTTTTATGCGCACCACGCGCTCAACGCCAACGGGCTCGACAGCCAAGTGGACCCCGCGCATGGGCTCGTCGCCGGGGTGGTCGCGCCGGGGCGCGTGTTTGGGATCCCGTTTGCGTTTGGCCTCGCGACACACCTGCCCGACGAGCGCTTGTCGCGGTCGCGCGCGCTGCCTCAATCGCAGCCACGGTGGGAGCTCTTCGACAACCGCGTACAGCTCTTGTACTTGGCCGCAGACGTCGCCTTCGCGCCACTACCCTATCTGCGACTCGGCGCGGGCCTCTCGTTTGTCTCATCAACGCGCGGAACCCTGGATATCTACGGAGACATCGCGTTTCCGAACGCCAACTCGTCTCGGCTGCGACACGCCGTGGACGCAGACCTCCGCGCGGTTCGCTACGCCCAGCTCGGGATGCAGGTGGACCTTCACCCTGATCTCACGCTGGCCTTTGTCTACCGCGGTGAGTTTAAGCTCGCCCTCGAGATCGACGGACTGGTCGACGGCAACGTGGTCGTAGGCTCGGGAGACAACGCCATCCGGGTCCCCGGGAGCTACTCGCTCTCGTCGCGATCGACCGCGGTTTTTCTGCCACAACAAGCCGTCCTGGGTCTGCGCTGGACCCCTCGACGCTTGCTAACACTCTTGCTCGACGCGACCTACAGCAACTACGCCGCGTACGCCAACCCCACCGCGCGCTTCGACGTGTCTCTGCAGCTCACGCCTCCGCCGGGGCTTAATATTCCGATCCCTGCGCTGCCTCCGGGACTGATCCCGACGCCTGCGCGGTTCAACGACACGCTCGCGCTGCGCGTCGGTGTCGAGCAGCGCGTGCAATGGACCAAGGACACGCTCGCGTTGCGTGTGGGCTATCGCTTTGAGCCCACGCCTGTGCCCGCACAGACGGGCAGAGACACTAACTTTCTCGACAGTGATCGGCATGTGATTTCGCTGGGTGTTGGCTGGCTGACCCAGCGCGTGACCGCCCTGCGTCGTGGCTGGTCCATTGACCTCAACGGCTCGCTCAGCGCGCTCGCGCCGCGGGTCTATCAAAAGCTCGACCCGACCGACCCCGTCGGCGACCAGGTGTTGGGAGGCTTTGTCGCCGAGGCAGGCCTCACGACGAGCCTGTGTTTTTAGAGGCGAATCTCGCTCCGACGGGTCTCTTGCTTGGGCACAAAACACGCAAACAAGTGCACGCTCCGACGTGCCAACATCACCGGAACGTAGCCCAGCAACAAGATGTGAATAAGCGGCACCAAGGGGCTCTGAAGCGAGCGAACACGGGCCGTCCCCTGGGCGCCCCCAAAGGGCCCGATGATCACACTCGCGTCCTCGCTCTCTCGCCGCTTCCAGAGAGCATGTGTGCGCACTAGCGCTGCGAGCGAGGGACGAATGCGAGCGGGTGCGCGCGTGTCCAACGTGTCCAAAATGCTCGCGTCGGGCGAGGGAGCCTCGAGGCCCCCGCGATCCCCAAGCCATGGACGCCCTTGGTCTTCGCCCCTGAGCGCGAGGGTCAATCCCTCGATGAGCGAATCAGGGCCCAGAATCCGCTTGGGCGAGAGCGCCTTCGAGAACGGCGCGCCGCTGAGAAACCAGAAGTCCACCGACTCGACGCGCCACGTGACGTTGGCTACCTGACCCGGGATCCATGGGGCCATGCGTGCTGCAAATTCTCTCGCCAATCGCTCGCACTCGGCCACCCCTTGCGCATCTGCGGCCATCGCGACTGCGCCCACAATCGAGGCGGGCGCGTTGCCCCGCTGCCCAGCGACAAACCGTCGCGATCGGCTCGCCAGCCACTCTTCAGGCACAATCCCGCGCGCCGAGAAGAGCTCAAAGGCCTCGGCAGGGTCCACTACTCGATCGCGCGGCGAGGGATACCAGTGGCTAAAATTCTCGCCACGCTCGATCGTGACAAAAGCCAGCCCGTGCTGCGAGGGAGTGTGCACCCACTGCCAGCGACCCGACGCAAGTGCGCGGTCAATGACCGCTCGATCGATGCCCGTGACCACCTCGAGCGCCGCGGCAAGATTCGGCATGTTGGGTCGCATGTAGCGCAGCAAAAGCTCGGTCTCTAGTGCCTCAGTCGTCAGATCCAGCGCTTGCATCTCGGTACGCAAGGATAGCGCGCATCATCGCTGTCGCCCGGCGCACAATCACGCGTATGCTTTTGCCGTGAACCTCGCCTCGTTGTTACGCAATTCTCACGCGATCGCCTGCGTCTTCGCTGCTGCGAGCAGCCCGCTCTGTGCCCTCGCGCAGAGCACCCCAGAGCCCTCACAAGAGACCGCTCCGAGCGTTACACCGAGCGTTACACCGAGCGTTACACCCAGCGTTACACCGAGCGTTACACCGAGCGTTGCACCGAGCGTTGCACCGGTAAACACCGCCGCGGATTGGCTCAGGCCCGGGCCCGGTCGAACCGCGCTCGCGCTTGAGTACAGTGAGCCCAACGCGTCGTTTGATCTCTTGCCCGCGGACGACGAGCTGCCGAGACAAGTCAATCACGAGCGGCCGCTCTCTCGACAGCGACTCTGTCGCGGAAATTGCTTGGTCTATCTGCCTTCTTCACGGGACGTTCGCATCGCGGCGACCGCCCCCGGAGCGCCCGAAGTCATGACCCGTGTCGCCCCGTCACAGGGTGGACTTCGTGTACGATTCAACAGGCCCCGACGGGGCGCCCTCATCGCAGCGTATGTGTTCTATCCCACCGCCGCCGCCCTCGCCGTGGGCGGCGTGGTCGCGCTTATTGTGCAACGCCCGAATGAAACACCGGTGATCCCCATCTCGCTCTTCGCCGGTGCGCTCGCCCTTTTGGGTGCCGGCATTACCACCAACGTCGTGGCCTTCTCGGGCACCGTCGACAGCACTCCCTACACGCCCACGCCATGAGCCCTACCCCCTCGCACACGCTCGCCACGTTGCTCTTGAGTGGCCTCGCAAGCTGCGGTGCCCTCGGAGCCCCTGCGCGAGGTGACCGTGATCTCCCCGCGGGATTGCTCACGGGCTACGCGGCGCTCGCAGGAGGCAGCAGCCCCTCGGGAAGCGCCCTGTGGCTCACCGCAGACCGCGGAGGCTCCCTTGATCGCCCCTCGGTCGTACAGCTCGGCCCGCGCCGTGTGCTCTTCGCAACCGAGCACCCACAGAGCGCCCCATCCCGCATCGTACGCGCTGCAGAACGTACCGCCGGGCTGCTCGATTTCGACGCCCCCGCGGTGGCGTTTGAGCAAGCGCAGACCTGGGAGCGAGACGGCGTCCGCGCCCCCTCCGCGGTCGCACACCGCGGGCGTATTGTCATGGCCTACGAGTCCAACGGAGCGCTGGGCATCGCGACCAGCACCGACGGCGTCACATTTGTCCGAACCGACATGCCCATCTTGCGCGCCGACGCGAGCCACGGCGAAGACCTCGCGCTGGGCGCTCCGTCCCTTGCGCGCGCTCCCAACGGCACGTGGTGGCTCGCATACCACAGCGGCGGAAAACTCTTTATCGCACAATCGAGTAGCGAATTTGCAGATCAATCTTGGACACGCGTGGGCTCGGGTCCTCTCGCCGAGGGCGCATGGGTCACCCCCACAGGCGCGACGACGCCTGCGCGTGAGAGCCTCAGCGAGCCCTCGCTGCTGATCGAGCGGACTCCCAGCGGTCGGACGCTCTGCGTGCTCGCCGCGACGCTCACCTCGGCGCCTACGGTGCCCGTTACGCCGACCCAATTGGCGGGGTTTGCTGCCTACGATTGCGAGGGATTTGTCCGCTCGCCGCTGCCTCTGTACGTCGAGCGCGGAGCCTCGGTCGGAGGGGGAGCTTTTGACCGCATTTCGCCTCGCACATTGCTCCTGTGGGTCAGCCGCCCCGATGGCTCACGCCGAGGCATCGGCGCGCTCATCACGCCCGGTGGGCTGCGCGTCGGACCTCCGCTTGGGTGAGCTTCGCGAGCGACCGCACGTGACGGAGTGAGCACACGTCCCCACGCCGCGATGCGCGCCGCGCTCTGCACGTAGCCCTGCGCAGAGCCCGGGAGTTCACTCTCATCCATCAGCGAATTTGCACCAATGCGTGTACGCAGTGACTGCCACCGTGCTTGAAGCATCGGGTCTTGGCCTCCCTCACGAGGCATGAGCGCGGCCTCAATGTGTGTCACCGAATGGCTCTCGCGTCGGGAGTGCCCGTTGAGGGTCCAGACAGGCACCCAGCCCGAGCTGCGAAGCGACAGGCGACCAGGCCCAGGGCGATTGAACCGGAGCACCGCCAAGAGCCCCTCGCGTGTGCGCGGATCCAGGGGCATCGCGTAGGCGCCATCGCGGATCGGTTCAAGGCGAGCCTCGGCGGCATAGCCCTGATTCGACAAGAGATTTCCGAGCGAATAGAAAAGCGGAACTTCACGCGCACCCACCGTCATCGACTCAACCGGGTGCGGCGTATGCGAGTGATGTCCGATCACCGCGTCTGCGCCCGCCTCGGCACAGCGTCGAAAGAAATCACGGTCTCCGCGCAGGGGCTGATCGCCGTACTCGACCCCCGTGTGCAACGAGACAATCACTGCAGCACAGTCAGCCCGCGCGGCGGTGATCGCGTGGACAAAGTCGCTCGCCTCGGTGCCCTCGCCGTCACGCGCGAGGGTCAATCGTGTGTGCGTATCTCGCGGCGTAGGCATGTCGAAGTTAAGCAAGCGCGTCGCGGCGAGGACACACAGGGTCTCGCCCAACACCGTAAACCGCGCGGGGCTCACAGAGGGTCCACGCGCGAGCGCTCCGCCCATCGGGACGATCCCCGCGCGCGTGAGCGTGGCGAGCGTCTCGGCGACGCCTGAGACGCCCATGTCGTAGCCGTGATTGTTGGCAACCGAAGCGCCGTCGATCCCTGCTTGAGCGAGCGCTTGGACAAAGTCATCGTGCACATTGAACTGCAATTGCACACGCGAAATCGGCCGCGACGGTACGGCTGGGGTCTCGAAGTTCACCAGCGCTAAGTCCGCGCCCCGCAACACAGGCGCGATCCCTTGCCACTGCTGCTCGGCGCCATACGCTCCCAGCGCGTCGAGCACGTCTCCATGCGGAACCACGTCCCCACCAAACACCACAGTCGCCACCCGCGCGCGCTCTGCGAGCTCGGCCCGATAATCCGCATGAAGTGTGAGAATTCGCTGCTCAATTCGCGCCGCCGCGACAACCACTCCGCGCGGTCCATGCAGCCCCATGGCCGAGCGATTCTCTCGCACGCGAGACCCATGCAGCGACGTCGCCGGACACGACACGCACAGGCCCGCAAGCCCTAACACTCCTACGCCAAACCATCGCGACATTCGGGTCTCTCGCCCTCTCGCCGGGTCGCACGCGCGCAACGGCTCTCAGCGCACACCGCACGCCGAGAGCACGCACACACGTGCACCCTCACACGGCGTGTCCCTGTGACTCACCGCACGAAGACGGCCTACCACGGAGAAATCACGGCGACGCAATTTGCTGCCAAACGCGCCGCGCTACCCCCACCCACAAGCACGCGAGACTTACAGCGTAAGTCTTAGATGCGCTCAGAGCCCTGCGCGGCAGTCGCTGGCGTAGCGACCGGGCAACGCTGCACAGCGACGAAACGCTGCGCGAGACTCTGCGGCGTTGCGACGAGGCCCCTCAGAGCGCGCTGCGCCAAGGACGTACCAGCCAAGCTGATTGGTCGGAGCCATCTGTGTAGCGCGCTCGGCCCATTCGCCCGCGTGGACAAGATCCCCGCGATTTGCCAGGGCAAACGCATAGCGTGCGAGCGCAGCGCCGTCATTGCCTCCAGCGTCCACGTAGGCTTGAAACGCTACGGACGACTGCGCATACGCGCGCCCCTGGACCCGCTGCGCTGCGATCAACAAGGCCTCGGGCCCCGAGGGCGCCTCGGCCACCGCAGCGTCTTCGACGGCGACGGGCGTCGGAGGCGTTGTGGCCACCACAGCCGCAGCCGCATCTGCGACGGGGTCAGTCACGGGTGTCGAAGGGATAGGGTCCGTCGCCGTCGCGACCGTCGCTGCCGCGTCTTCGCTCACAGCCGCAGCAACAGAGGCGTCTGCTTCGGCGTTCTGCGCGGGCTGGGTCGACGGTGGCGGAGTGGGTGTGGGCGTGGGCTCTGGATCACGGGTCGTCGCGACGGGATCTTCGATCGGTCGGAGCGCCGGAAGCGTGGTCTCTTGAACGCCAAAGTACTTACGGTAGACAGCAAATCCGCCCACGATTCCGAGGATGGCGACCATGATCGCGACCGTCGCGTACATCAGCGTCTTGCTGGGCGGGTTCTCTTTGTGCGCCTCAGGCTCGAGGTCATCAAAGCTGTCGTGATTGGTCTTGTAGGCAGACTCGTAGGACTTGTCCGAGAAGAACGCCTTGGCGTCATCGCCAAGCTCACTGTGGCTGACTTTGCGCTCGCGCTTTCCGTCAGCCTTCTTCTCGTCAGCCTTCTTCTCGTCGGCTTTCTTCTCGTCGGCTTTCTTCTCGTCGGCTTTCTTCTCGTCAGCCTTCTTCTCGTCGGCTTTCTTCTCGTCGGCTTTCTTCTCGTCGGCTTTCTTCTCGTCAGCTTTCTTCTCGTCAGCCTTCTTCTCGTCAGCCTTCTTCTCGTCAGCTTTCGCCTCTACGGCCGCTGCAACCGCGGCTTCGGCCTCGCCTTTAGCGCTGCGCGGAAACTGAATGACAGTGCCGCCTTCGGGCCTAGGCTCTTCAGAAGCGGCGGACGGCGCGGGTTCGGTCGGCGGAGTCGCGGGCTCAGTGGCAGCCGCGGGCTCAGTGGCAGCCGCGGGCGGAGGGGCGACCTCGGGCGCGCTCGCAGAAACCGCGGTCGTTGCAACCTCGGCGCTGCTCTGCTCGTCAGACTCCTCGTCGTCCATGGGCGCCGAAGAGCTGGTCGCGGACGGCGCAGTGCTGCTCGTGGCACCCTTTGCAGAGTCCGCGAATTCACGTTTGCTACGGTTTTTCTTTCCTCGATGCTTGGCCACGGGCCGCTCCTCAGAAGTCCTGGCGGCCTGATGGGACGGCCGCGTACCATGGGGGTTCGGAGACGATGCTGAGTGCTCCGACGACGAGCTTCCTTCAGCCACAATCGACGCCGCCTGGTGTGGCGGACTCGATTGCGGATTCAGAACAGCGGGGACAATAGCAGGTACCGCGGGGACATCATCCGACTGCATCGATGCCGCCGTCGCTTCTGCCTCTCTCGCAGTATCATTGCGCACCGCGGACGCCTGCAGTGCTTCGCGCTCTGCTGTCGTTTCGCGCTGCAATAGCTCAGGCAAAATCACATCGGTGTGCCCTACAACGATGTCTTGCGGGATACCGGGCGGGGTGCTGTCGGGCCGCGACGATTCGACCTCGGTCTCAAACCCCTGCCGTGTGCCACTCGCGACACGCACGGGCGCGTCGCCCTCGATCTCAGGGGGCGGAATCAAACGCACTTCTTCGTGCAAAATCGCTCCCAAAACTGCTGGAGCGGTCACCTGCGTGATGAGCCCTTCGAAGTAGAGCTTGGTCAACGTGGCGAGGGCCTCGAGATCATCAAGGCCACTCTCATCGACGACCTCTAACAGCGATTTGCGCCCGTCAAATGCACGCAAAACAGGGTTGATCTCGTCCGGAATCTCTCCCAAGCGCGCCATCAGCTCCGCGATGTCTACCTCGAAGACCGCGTCCAACGGCGGCAGCTGCTCGCACATGCGCTGCCACTCATCGAGACGTCGCATGCCCTCCATGAGCAACCCCTGGGTCGACAGCTCGATGGTGCTCGCTTGTGCCGAGGCGCCGAAGCGAATCTCAAAGGTCCCGTCCGTCCACAAGAGCATCCGGTAGACCGCCGCTGCGCTGAGTTTTTTCAGCGCGCGCGCGTCGACCACCTTGCCTTCGCGAAAGAACAAGACCCCGCGTCCCTGCGGCGCGTCGACCTCAAGCACCCCGCTCTTGCGGCCCAGATCAATCGTCGAGAGCAAGTCCACCAGACCCATCTCACTGAGCAGCCCGCTAAAGCTCGCGCGTGAGGTCCGACCCTCCATGCCCTCGCGCTGCTTTTTGGCCAGCACAAGCTGGATGCGCGTCTGGATCTCGCGGAGATAAATGGGCTTGGTGAGATAGTCTTCGACGCCAAGCTCAAGGCCGCGGATTTTGTCCTCAATGAGCGAGCTCGACGTGAGAAAAATAAACGGGATCGCGTACCAGACCGGGTCGTCTTTGAGCCTCCGGCAGAGCGAATAGCCGTCGGACAACGGCACATCGCCATCGTCTCGTGGCTTGGACGGCGCGAGCCGCGTGTCCGACACCACGAGGTCCGGCATCGCCAGCTCGATCGCCTCGATCGCCTCCGACGCGCTCTGCACATGCGTGACGCTGTATCCTGCGTTGCGCAGCGACACATCCAACACACGCGCGCTGCGTGTGTCTGCGTCGACAAGCAATACCGTCTGTCTGGCCAAAGAACTCTCGACCTCGTACGCGCTGGCAATTTACTCGCGAGTCACAACCGCAGCGTATCTGCCGTCGCGTGGGTCACCCGTGAGTGATAGGGACACTAACCCGCGCGGATGCTCGCTTGAGCACGTGAGATGTCAAGCAAATCGGGGTTACCGACTCTCCAGTGATTCAATAGCTTTTCAAAGCATTTCAATTCGCGATAACCTCCCGCGGTAATCTCTCCCCATTTACCGAGCACAGGCGTCGCCCACCATGTCCGCAACACGCATTGTATCTGTCGTTTTGCTCTCACTCTCGCTCTTCTCGATGGGCGCTGGCTGCAAGAACAAGGCGCTCACGTTTGAGAGCATCAACCCGCCCAGCGGTCGTCTCGGTGGCGGCGAAGAGCTGCGCATTCGCGGCACAGGCTTTGGTCAGCTCGGAAATCTTCAGGACGTCCGCATCGGTGGCCGCGCCGCGACCAACGTCGGCGTCCAGGGCGACGACACCATCGTGCTCACCACCCCTGAGGGCCTCGAATCTCAGGCGAATACCCCACTCGACGTCACCTTGCTCAGCTCCGATGGCAAGAGCATCTTGCTCCGCAGCGCGTTTACGTTTGTGCCCGGCGGCGCAGGAGCTGGCGCCACAGGGCCCAACGCCGATCTTCGCCGTCGCCTCTGATTGGCCTCAGCCAATCACTCTCCCACGTCGTTGAGCGCTATCGGGGATAGCCCAACACGTAGATCACAAAGATCGAGTTGGGAGGCATCCCTGGGCGTGAGCCCTGCGAGATGCCAATCCCCATCCCCGCGACCTCATAGTTGAACAGAGGCTCAAGACCCGTCGCGTCCTCGACACTCGGGACAATCGTCGCAAGCACCTCGATGCGACGAAAGACCAAGCCCGCGCGAGAGGCCTCACGGTTGGCCTGCTCAACGACACGCTGCTGTGTCGGTGCGCTGGGCGAAAAGAACGCCTGTGCGGCACGCGACGCGACCTCCATCAGCTGCGGCCGCGCGACCACCGGGTTGACTCCACGACGCTGCCGTACCGAGTTAATGCGCTCAAGCACGCGATCGGGAGCCTGCGCGACGTTCACGGTCGCGGCGACCTCGACGAAGTCCTGCGTGACGATAAAGCCACCGGCGACGCTTGGGTCTCGCACAGCGCCAATGCCAACGTGGGTGACGCGCGCGTTCTCGATGTTGGCGCGGTGGCCTGGGGACTCCATAAGGCCCTGATGGATCTCTTCGCTCCCGCTGCCTCGGCCGATGTTCTCTAGAATGACTCCGCTCTGGATTCCGGCAGCGCGAATGCGATCTCCGGGCGTGCGACCGTCTTGGCTGTTGTGCGCAAACGTGCGCGTCGTGGCCATCGCTTCGCTGTGCGCGCGCGCGACGTCGGCGAGGTTTGGCATGAGCGTCAGAGCGGGTCGATGGGCCGCCAGTCGGACCTCGTTAATCCGCTGCATGAGCGCGTCGACCACCTGCGCGGGCTGCTCGTTTGAGACCTGCGCGACCTCGACCGTGGGGCTCGGTGGATCGACCCCCACGTAGAGCGGAAAATTCGCGATGACCGTGACCCCAGAGGCCGCGACCGCGAGGAGCTCAACCTGCCAAGTGCCCGAAGAACGCACCGGAAACTGCGTAAAGAAATCGGGACCATCGCCCAACGGCGTGCGATCAATGTGCCCCTCGGCGTCGGTGAGCGCGAGCTCAGGGCTGCGGAGCCCTTCTGCCATGGTCCCACGCAGCAAGACTCGCTCGCCCACGTTGGCGCGCCGGGGCACCAAAGCGCTCAGGGTCACTCGCCTCTGCGAGAGCAACACAGCGACCACGCGTGTGCCGTCTGAGCCCTGCGCGAGGCCCACCGCCACGCGGTTGTAACCGCCTCCCACGACGTCACGCGCGATCGCATCGGCGACCGAACTGGCGGGGATATCTCCTTGCGAAGTCACAAGCGAGAGGGCAGGAGTAGGGTCCATCACTCCCGCAGCCCACGCAATGCGTTGGATCGTGCGGGCGCTTGGCGGGCGATGCTGCGCGTGCGTCGCGACGCTCTGCGCGACCGTCCGCGCGACGTCGGCCAAGAGACCATCTGCGACCAGCGTCACGCTCGCGCGAGCGGCCCCTGCGATCGCTGCGGTGACCCAAGGCGCCGTGTTCGCGGCGGGCGAGTCCGCGGCCATGCTGGACTGATAGCCCGGCCCCGAAGCGACCGCGCGTCCGCCCGTACCTGCCCCCAAGGTGTTGCGCGACCCGCTCCCCGGACATGCGAGTTGAGCGAGCGAAAACGCAAGCATGAGAGCCACCGGGGCCCTAAATTTCGAGGGTGACTTCACGGGCTAAGCTACTTTCTTACGTGGCTACGGGCTGGGATTCGGCCAGCTCGCTTAAGCCTACCGGACCCTTGGCAAAGCGTCGTCCACACTCGGTGCATGTGAGCGATTCGGGCAGCTTTTCGCCGCAACGACACATCCAACCGATGCGCCGCGCGGGCACCCCTGCGACGAGCGCAAAGGGCAAGACGTCTTTGGTGACCACCGCGCCCGCGGCGACAAAGGCACACTCGCCGACCTCGTGCCCACACACGATGGTCGCGTTCGCGCCGATGGACGCTCCGCGCCGGACCACGGTGTCACGAAACGCGTTCTTGCGTGGAAAAGCGCTACGCGGATTGTTTACGTTGGTAAACACCGCGCTGGGGCCCACGAAGACCTCGGACTCGATGGTCACGTTGTCGTACACGCTGACGTTGTTCTGGATGCGCACGTGGTCGCCGATGACCACGCGGCTGCCCACATAACAGTTTTGCCCGAGCACACAGTCACGGCCAAGGACTGCGCCAGACGACACGTGACAAAAGTGCCAGATCTTGCTGCCTTCACCGACGACTGCGCCTTCGTCTAGGTAAGAGCTCTCGTGGACAAAGACGCCGTGATTTGCTGCGGGGTTCTGCATCGAAGGGCTGAGGGTCATAGCACAGCCCTCGCGGGCTCCGCGCGCTTAGCGACGGAGCGCACGGCTCGCACGACGGAGCGCGCGGAGATCGTCGCGGCCCTCGCGCGCGGCGCCCAGCACGGCAGCGCCCGCATCCAGCGCGACATCGCGCAATAAGTGCGGTGGCGGTGGAGAGTCAGGCTCGGGTGCGGGAGCCTCGCGCGCTCCGGCGTCGTTGGGTAAGACACCATGACGGATCACGCCTTCGAACTCCGAGCGCGTACGGTCGGCGACACGGCCGCCCGCTTGACGCATTTCGTCGCCAAATTCTCTGGCTTCGGGCGTCGTCGCCACACGCCGTGCATGATCACATAGGGTCCTTCGTCCGATCGGAATAAAAAAGAACACATACAGTCCGACCATGGTCACGAACGCCGAACCCATCCAGCGCGCGAGCTTGAACATCAGCGCAGGTGCTACGAAGCGCCCCGTATAAACACAAATTTCTTGCACTTTTTCTCTCTCCCCGTTCTGCCTCACCGAGCCCCTCGCAAGACCCTCATGTCCCCCCGCGCGCGCCTCTCACTCTTGTGCCTCTGGCTCGCTTCACTGTGTGTTTCGTCCAGCGTATTGGCTCACGAAACCTCGGTGACTTATCTCACCTTCACCCTCGCTTCTCGTGACATTCAGGTCACCGCGCGCATCCACCGCGACGACCTCGCGATCACCCTCGGCCGCTCACCCCTCGAGCGACCCACGCAAGCGCAAGCCCTGAGCGCCTCGTCCCGCACCATCGCCTACGTCTCGGCACGCCTGCGCGTGACGCAAGACACCCTCGCATGTGCGCTCTCGGGCGAGTCCGAGCCAACCATTGAGCCCCTCGAAGCTCCTGCATTTCGACTGCTCATTCGCTACTCCCTCCGGTGCCCTCGCCTCATCGAGCGCCTCGATCTCCGCGACGATCTCTTCTTTGACCTCGACGACAACCACCGCGCGTTTGCCTCGGTCTCGTCACACGACAACACCCGCCACAAGGTGTTCGGCGTCTTTGACCGGACACTGCACGTGGACACCCGACTGCGCACCTCCGTGGTCTTGCGCGAGTACGTCTCGCTGGGCACCGAGCACATCGTCACAGGGTACGATCACCTAGCGTTTCTCCTCGCGCTCTTGCTCTCCTTCGCGCGACCCGTCTACCGATCCCAGCGCATCCGCCGCGTCCTGTGGGTGGTCACCGCGTTTACCCTCGCGCACTCGGTCACCCTCGCGATGGCAGCCCTCGGCGTCGTGCGCCCACCGACCCGCTGGATCGAGAGCGCCATCGCCCTGTCCATCGCCCTCGTCGCCGCCCACGAAATCCATCGGATACTCCGCACAAATCCCACATCAATCCCCCTCGAACGCGCCACCACTCGCCCGCTGATCGCCGCCCTCTTTGGCCTCGTCCACGGGCTCGGTTTCGCAGGAGCCCTCCACGAGCAAGGCCTCCCGCGCTCTGCGCTGATCACCGCGTTGGCAGCGTTTAATCTCGGCGTCGAGCTCGGTCAGCTGGCGTTGGTCTCTGTCGTTTTCACCGCGCTAGTCTGGCTCTCTGCACGCTTGACTCGCAAAGCCCTCTCGTTTGATCGCTGGGTTGTGCTCCCCTCGGCCCTCGCCCTGTGCGCGCTGGGCCTGTATTGGTCTGCGCAGCGCCTCTTCGCGAACTGAGCTTTCACCTCTCTCACGCGCCCAAGTACTCGTCTTGCTCTCCCTGCTTACGCCGCTCCGTCAGCCCCGAAGGGCCTGGCCCTATGCCCTCGCACTGATCGCAACACTCTGCATTTTTGCTGAGCGATTGCATCACGCCCCCTCCGCTCGTCCGCTCGCTCAGACCGCTTCTCTCTCGGCCGCAACGCTCGTGGCCCAGGGACACGGCTACGTCGCCGGGCCGGGCCTCGAGCGCGTCGAGTCTGCCTCGAGCCTGCTCTTTGCCCTGCTCGCGTCGCTCTCGCGCGTCACGCCCTGGTCCGCCGCACACCTCGCCCAGGCCCTCTCGGTGCTCTTCGCGATGCTGTCCCTCGCGATGGTCTCTGCCCTGCCGTGGGCGACCCGTCGGAGGCCTCCGCGCGCCCTGGACACCCTGCCCGCGGCCCTCGCCGCGCTGCTGCCCACCGTGCACTCGGCCGCCCTGGACGCAAGTGAGAGCTCGCTGCTCGCGCTCTGCCTCGTCGCAGCGCTGGCGTATCACGGCCGAGAGTCTCTCAGACCCCAGCGATTTCCCTGGTCATCGGTGTGGCTCGCCCTCGCCGTCGCCACCCGCTTCGAGGCCCTCGTCGCGATCCCGCTCTTTGCCCTCGCCCGCGTACAACGCGCCCCCGCCCGGCCCCGTCGCCAAGACCTCTGGTGGGCCGTCACCCTGGGCGCTCTGCTCGGCGCGCTGACCCTCTTTCGCTTGGCCTACTTCGCCTGGCCCTTTCCGCGCTGGCTCAGCGCCGAGCTGCTCGCGTGGCCTGCACACCTCCACCAGTTCTGGGGCACGCTCTGGCGTCTGGCCCTCGCGCACCCTCCCCTCGCCCTCACCGCGCTCGCCCTCTCGCTGGCCTCACTGAGCGACGCAAGCACGCCCCGAAGCACCCGATCCGGCTACGTCGCCGCCCTGCTCAGCTCGCTCGCGCTCGCAGCCCTCATGCGTGATCCCCCTGCGATTTTCCCCGTCGTGATCTCTACAATCGTGATCGCGTCCGATGGCCTCCGAGCAGGCCTCCGAGCGATCGCCACCCGCGCGCCCCGGTCCGCTCGGCCCGCGCTTGTCCCCGTGATGGCCACCTTCGCGACCCTCGCGACCCTCGCGCTGGGTGCTCGCACAGAGCCCCTCGCGATCACACCCAGGCACGCGCCCTCGCCCGCGTGTGCCCTCGCGCTTGAGCCCCTGCGGGCCCTCGACTTCGCGCGTGACGCAGTGGGCTGGGATCTCCGCAGCACCCAGACGCAGCCCGCTCCCTGGCCCTCGCTGCAGACCTACACACCCCGCACGCTCGGCCGCATCCCCCAGAGCCCTCAAGCGCTCGAACGCGACGCCTGGGTCCACAGCACAGACCCCAGAGACCCTGTATTTTTACTCGCCGATCGCGTGCAAGACCAGACCACCCTCGCCTCCCATCGCTGGGTCACGTTGACGCAACTCCGGGACCCATGCGGCTACGACGTCGCCGTCGACCGCGACGCGCTCATGGCCCCGCGGATCTCGTCCGAGACTTTGCAACCGACCCGCGCGGCGCCCTCGTGCATCACCCTCGCGGGCTACCAAATCTCACAGCGGACGCTCGATCCTACCGACGCCCTCACGGTCACCCTGCACGTCCAAGCGCTCACGCCCACGTGTGCCGCGCAGCTCGTGCTCGAGGGCACTGCGGCCGCACAGACGCAGACGCAGAGGCAGCCCATCACCCCCATCGCCGCGCTCACGCCCTCGCACGGAGAAACCCTCGCGCTGAGCTACCGCCTTGAGGTGCCCCCAGGGTCCTACGCGCTGCGCATCGAAGCGCAGGATCAACCGAGCATTTCGCTGGGACAAATCCAGTCCATGGTGCGCTCGGCTGAGCACCGACGGGCTCTTCGCATGCGCGAAGTGAGCCTCGCCCTCGAGCGATCACGCGACCGTGACCTCTGGGAGCTCTCGCACGCCCTCGCACGCGTCCCTTCGCAGCGCGCGCTGCGTGACCCCATCGCACACAGGCTCGCCCTGCGTGCGCAGAGAGTGCTTCGCGCAGGGGCCCCAAGGCTCGGCGCGTCCATGGCCGAATATGCAGCGCAGATGTCTCATGACGCCGCCACCGCGCGGGTGCTCAACGAGATCGCCGAGCGGCTCGCGGACCTCGCGCGCGACGCCGAAGAGCGCGACGCATGGGCCCTGGCGTTTGAGCTCGCCCACCGCGCGGTCACGCTCGATCCTCGCCGAAGCTGGTCTCGCCGCCGCGCCGAGCACCTTCGCGAGACCCACCCAGACTCCCTCCGCGCGTGGTCGGCTGCGCGCACCGACGCGCTACGCCAAGCGCGCGTCGCGATGGCGAGTGAAGACCCCCTTGCGCGTGACGAGTCCCTGGTTCGCCTCGGTCAAACGCAGCAACACACACAAGCCCTCGCGTTTGCATCCTCGGTCTCGCACGTCGCAGGGGACCCACGAGCCCGCATCGTCTTGGCTCGCGCGCTCTTGTGCGAGGGTCGATTGCGCGAGGCCTTGATGCTCGCAAACACCGTGGCCTGCAGCGACGCGCGCGACGTCGAGCTCACCCGCGCCCTGCGAACCCTGATGGGCGAGCGCGCGTTTAGACCCCACGACGCGCGCTGTCTGGCCGAGTGAGCACGCACCACCCGGCGACGTCGCCGGGTCCCGAGAGTCTGTTGCTCTCGCCTCCATCGGCGGCGATCCCTACCCCCTCGCGATCGCGCCCATTCTCGCGTGCGTCTCGGCGGCCAACGCGTCGCCCGGGAGCGCATCGCACAGCGCCTTGGTATACTCGAGCAGCGACTCGGCCGTCTCGTTGGCGCACTCTGCGATCTCAGAGCCTCGCAACCGATCGACGCACGCAACCCAATCGACCAGCCACGGCAAGCGATACAGGAGCTGAGCCTGCGGGTCGCCCGCATGGGCGGACCCCAGGAGCGGGATCGCCTCTTGGTGCTTCTCGCCCAGTCGATAGCGCGCCTCATCGGACAACGACGCCCAAGGATGCTCGACCAACGAGGCCACACGTTGCCACGCTTCGAGCCATGGAGCGCGATAACAAGTGAGCGCGCGATCGAGCCAGAGGGACGCGCGCGCAACATCCGAGGGTTCGCGATCGCTCAGAGCTTGTGCAGCAAAAATGGACACGTCGTGCGCAAGGAGCTCCGTCACTAGACCGGCGTGCGGCCCCTCGACAGACAGAAGCGCGACCATCGCGCGCTGAAGATCACTCGTTTGGCGTCGCGAACGCTTGAGATCACGCTGCACGCTGTCCCGAAGCGAAGCGTCCTCAGCCAGCACGGTCAACGCTTGACTGGGCGTGACCGACACAAACCGATGGGTATACAGCGCATCGGATACGAGCCCTCCCACCCGTTGCGCCTCTGCGCGGTCCACTGCATCTCGCGCGCGCACAATGGATGCCCGCTGGGCGCTCACACGCGCACGCACGGGGTCATCACTCTCTCCATGTGCCAACAACACCTGGTCCAGCGTCAATAACTCCGGAAACGCATAGTCCCTGCCCACGTCGAGCACATCACAGATCGCCTCTGTCGAAGCTGCGAGGCCCATCAAAAACCAACGCGCTGCGAGCGCAGATTCTCTAGAATAATGCCCACCAAAGTCCGAGAAGATAAAGTGAAGCGTGTTGCTCTGCACGAGCATCACCCTCAGGCGATGGTCGGGCAAGAGCTCCTCAAGATAGTCCCCGATGAGCGCCTGTGCGGCGGGGTTACGCCACAGCCCAATGGACTCCCAGACGAGCTCCCAGAGGGGGTCCCAGAGCTGCTCGGGCGACCTTCGCGGGCGATCACGCAGAGGCACAAGACACACCGTGACTACATCAGCGCTCATCGCGGCAGTGTAGACCCTGAGAGCGCTATTCGCCTGGAGAAAAGCAGCGAATTCCTGCTCGATCGCATACGAGATTGCCCGGACAACGCCCCTCGAGACAGGGGATCTCTTGGCAGTGCGAAGCGCGAACACAGGGCCCCCAGCAGCCCTCGGCGACCACCGGAGTAAACCCTGCCGCGCACGTGGGCGGCAGGGCGTCGCAGAGGACCACGTTACGCATGCTGTCGCACTGCCAACCGCGGCAGCACTCCAGGGGCAGTGAGCCGTCGTTAGGAGCCGCGCAGTAGGCACCGCCGCGACCGATGTGCGCCCCCTCGCAAGGCGCCGCCACGGCACACGACCCTGCGCGCACATAGGGACGCCCAGAACCCGATGGACAGTCACGAAAATCCCTTCCATCACAACCACAGAACGTCACCACCTGGTCGCACCACTGGCGCGCACGACACCGGCCCCGTTCGCCACAACTCGCCGGACTAAACGCGCACGTCATGTCCAACGGGCAATCTCGCTCTGTCGCACAAGACAGCTCGGGCGGGGGCGTCAGAGGTGGCTGAATCGAGGCCTCTACGCTCACAGTGTCCGGCCTCACCATGGCGTCATCTCCCTCTGGTGAGACCGTCGCGCCACAGCCCGCGAGCCACGCGCTCACCAAGGCAACGTGCGCGACTGCACACACAACGCGCGGCACACCCTGGCGCACCTTCAAACGCGGTACACTCTCGAATACGCTGAAAATAGACTCATGGATGGGTGCACGTCGCTTCATCACGAGTGCGCAGTGCAGAGAACGCGCCAGCTAGCGAAGCTCGAGCACGGCGGCCACCGTGCGATCGATCGCTTGCGCAACTACGGCGAGGTCCCGCGAGGCGCTCAGCGCCGGCGTTGACACGACGCGGTGGGCACGATCGACCACCACGCGGTCTGCCTCGCAGCGCTGCACCTGTGCGCCCCAGCTCGCGCAGTCCGCGTCGATGGCGCTGTCCCAGCCCAGCCCAAGCTGCACGCCCTGAGAGCCCAATACACGCGCAATGAGCACCGTGCTCACACACAGCGCGCCCACCGGGACTCCTCGCGCGTGGAGCGCTCGGACGAGCGTCTCGACCTCGGGATGCACTACGCATGCACGCGCTCTACGCGCGTAATCGCAGAGCACTTTGACCGCGCCATAGCCCCCGGGGATCAAGAGCACGTCGACCTTGGTGGGGTCTACGGTGGACAGCGGCTCGACGACGCCGCGTGCCAAGCGTGCGCTCTCGCTGAGCACATCGCGCGCGTCATGGCGGGCGAGCTCGCCGCGGTGATGATCCACGGTGTGCGAAGAGCTCATGTCGGGCGCGCAATAGCGCGGGGTGATCCCGTGGCGGGCGAGCGCGAGGGCAAGGAGGGCGGCCTCGTGGGGCTCGGTTCCGTCGTGTAAACCGCAGCCGGACAAGAGGATCCAGACCGAGGGCTGCGTGGCGTTGGACCGAGGAGTAAACGAGCGCTTCACGAGAGTAGCCGCAGCATCGCACAGCCACGCGGGCCCTGCGTAGCGTGCAGCACACTCACGAGGGCGGAAAACACAACACGGTCTGATCCGAGCGAAACCCGATCGCGCAAATGTGCGTTCCGCGCGGCGCCGGATAGTAATACGCCCAGAGAAAACACATCTCTTGGTCCACGCTCTCTCCGTACGTCACACGCCGGTTGCTCGTGTTGTTGTACTCGCAGCGAAGATGCAGCCCTTGCCCCGCGGCGAAAGTTCGCGGCGTGTTGAAGAGGGTCAACGGCGGGTCGGACCAGTTGCGCGATTCATGAAGCATCTCGCCATCGACCACGTTGGTCCACGTGGGTCCTGGCGCGCCAGGCGCCTGCGTACGGGTCCCCGTTGCCAAATGAATGGTCGATCGCACGCCATAGTGATGCGTGTGCGAAGTGAGCCCAAACATCCGCACGCCGCCGAGGGGCGTATGAAAAAAGTCCACGGTGGACCGTGAGCTCGCGGGCAGAGAGATCTGCGTGTTGCCCCAGAACATCAGGTTCGCCTGCGCGAGCGGGACCGTCTGATCGACCGTGTCTACGATCAGTGTCGCGGTGGCGCGGATGGGCGTCGCGCGAAGATTGACCGCATGAAACTCGAGGCGAATGTAATCGTCTGCGTCGATCGCCATGCCCACGTTGTTGGGCATCGTGAGCGTCGTGTCGGTCTGCTGAGCGATCAAGAGCGGCGTGTCAAAGTCCGAGATGTCTCGGATGCCCGAGAACCCATTGCACTCAAACGGCGTGGTGCGCTCGACGCGCGAGTTAGACCGATAGGCGATCAGGTGATGGCTCGCGTCGCCAAGGTGCGCCGTCATCCGCCGGATAAACTCGGGGCGCATGTTGTTGAGCCGCAGAACTACGCAGCGCGTGACCTCTTCGGCAGGCGCTAGATCAATCGACATCTCAAGCGGAAACCGTGACACCACGGCCCCGTCGTACTGCGACGCGTCTTCGGGCGGCGGAGTGTTCACGTCGGGGCTGCTCGCGCCATCCATCGCGGCCTCGGCGCTCGCGTCCGAAGCAACCACCGCGTCCATGCCGTTGGCATCCGGAGCAGCGCTCGGGGTGCCACACGCCATCACGAGAGACCCAAGCCACACAAGAGATCCAAGTCGTCGATTCACTGAGCTATTCTCCAGGCAAAGAGCGAAGGCGCACCCCACACCCAGGGCACATTAGCATATGCCTCGAGAGGCTCTCTCGCTCAACGCGCGCGAAGACGTACCGCGAAAAACAGCACCGCGAGCAAGAGCAACAGCGCGCTCGCCCACACCCACCACGGCTTCGGAGAACCACGGGTCACCCCAGCGTGATCCGCCTGATGGCGTGAGAGCACGTCGCCATCTTGAACGGTCTGATCCGCTCCGACGGGCTCTTCGCTTGGCGCGAGACCGTGCGATCCCGAGGGCTCGCCCTCGTCTTCATCGGACGACAGCGGGCCAATGGGGATGTCCTTGATGGACCCGAGCCGCGGGGGCGGAGGCAGGCGCGCGGGCAACGGGGTAGCGTCCATCACGGTGGCGCTCGCATCCACCGCGCCGACTCGATCTGGCGCGGTATCCACCGCTGAATTCTCAGGCGATTCGCTCATGGGATTGAGCTCTTGCGGCTGCGACGCTGCGGGCGCCCCCGGCGCACTCATGGGACTCGTGGGTGGCCGAACGCTCCCCGCGCCGCTCTCTCGCGCGACCTCACGGAGCAAGCGCGCGAGCACTCGCCGCGCGGCTGCACGGTTGAGCGGGACCAGCAGCGCCTCAAGCTCGTGCTGCGCGCTGCGAATGCTCGCGATGTCACCGTCCTCGGCGCGTGAGGCAAACTCAAGCGCCGTGGGAGTGAGCGAATCACAGAGCCTTCTCAGGACCGCCGCGAGCGAGAAGATCGCGTCGGATTCACTGCAAGATTCACAGTGTGAGAGCTCGGCGTTGCCCTCGGCGTCGAGGTGTACGTCGGTCAGCGTCAAGCGGCGCGGGCCGTGCGCCAAGACCTCGGCGCACTCAAGCACGACAAACAGCGCGCTCTCAGGAGCGAGCGGAGAGCCTCTTCGTTGGAGTCCTTGGACAAGGACATCAAGCGTGACCGATGCCATGAGCGGGCCGTGTTTCTACACAGGCACGGCGCGAACTGCGAGACCCGAACGCGCAAGAAACTCACGCGCTTGCCCGATGCTGAAGTGCCCATCGTGAAAAATCGTCGCCGCGAGCGCCGCATCCGCGCCCCCGCCTCCCTCGCCAATGGGCAGCAATCCATCACGCAAATGCGCAAGAGTGCCCACGCCACCTGACGCGATCACCGGGATGGTCACCGCCGAGGTCACCGCTTGCAAAAGCGACAAGTCATACCCCTGCCCCGTTCCGTCACGGTCCATGCTTGTAAGCAACAGCTCACCTGCACCCCGGTTGGCCATCTCGCGAGCCCAGACCACCGCGTCGAGCCCCGTAGCGCGACGACCGCCGTGGGTAAACACCTCCCAGCCCTCTCCGTCGACCCGTCTGCGTGCATCAATCGCGACGACCAATACTTGCTTGCCGTAGGCACCGGCGATGTCGTCTACGAGGCCTGGATGTGTCACCACGGCGCTGTTAACCGAGACCTTGTCAGCGCCCGCGGACAAGAGCACCGAGACGTCGTCGCGTGAGCGAATTCCGCCGCCGACTGTCATCGGGATCATCAAGACGTCCGCGGTCCTTCGCACGACGTCGAGCAGGGTCGTTCGCCCCTCGATCGACGCCGAGATGTCCAAAAAGGCGAGCTCGTCCGCGCCGCCCGTGTCGTACGCGAGCGCACACGCCACGGGGTCCCCCGCGTCGCGCAGCCCCTCGAACTGCACACCCTTGACCACACGCCCGTCGCGCACATCGAGACAGGGGATAATTCGTTTGGCGACGCTCACACGGACACTCTCGATCGCTCAGTGATTTTACAGTGATTACGCACCAGTGAACTCCGCTGGGCGCTTGGCAAAGAACGCCATGATCCCCTCCATGCAGTCGCTGCTGCGGAGGCACTGCAGCTGCGCTTGGCCTTCGTCACGCTGGCCCTCGGACCAGGGCTTGTTCATCGCGTCACGCATCAAGCGCTTGATGTGCCCGAACGCCATCGGAGGTCCATGGGCCAGCTTATTTGCAAGTGAAGTCACCGCGCTATCAAACGCGTCCACCGCAACCACCTTGCTCACAAGGCCCAGCTCAAGAGCGCTCTTCGCCTCGACGCGCTCAGCCAAAAGCGTGATCTCGAGGGCCTTGGCCAAGCCCACAATCCGCGGCAAGAGCCACGTCCCGCCACCGTCGGGCACCAACCCAATGCGCGAGAACGTGTGCTGAAAAAACGCGCGCTCCGACGCGATCCTGAGGTCTGCAGCGAGCGCCAGATCACAACCAAAACCCGCCGCAGCGCCGTCAATCGCGGCCACCACGACCGCCGGCGAGGTGACCAGCGCGTTAGCAAGGGCCTGAAAACCCGCCAGGTGCTCTTCGGCGTTCTCGAGCAGCGCTGGCCCCAGCTCCATCGCGACGCGCAGATCAAGACCCGAGCAAAAAGCCCCGTTGCGCCCGCCGAGTACAATCACCCGCTTGTCCGTCGCGCTGGTCACCGCCTCGGTGAGCGCGAGGGCTAGCGAGGGCGTGAGGCCGTTGCGGCAATCAGGGCGATCAAGCATGATCCGTCTGATAAATCCCTGGTCTTCGACAGTGTAGTGCGGTGCGTTCATGGCCCCATGCTAGCGCTGTGTGAGTGCAACGTCGTGCGCGAATTGTCGGTCCCATGCGCGGATGCCGAGGTGACTTCTCCCCCACCCAAGGCGCGGGCCTTGTAGAGTGCCCTACCTAGATATGCTTGCCAGACCGACCGCTTGGTTCACCGCGCTCTTGATCCCGTTCGCGCTGAGCACAGCCGCTTGCACGCGGCCCACCGAACTCTGGATTGAGATCGAGACCAACATCCCCGTCGCGACCAGCGCAGAGAGCGGCGACGCGCTGCTGAGCGTCCGAGTGCAGGCCTCGGTCGAGGGTGGCGCGCGGTTCTGGGATGCCCCCTACGAGCTTGTCCGCGGAAACCTGGCTTTTCCGGGATTTTTACGCGTGTTTCCGCCCAGCGCCGACGAGACGCGTCCCCTGCGGGTGCGAGTGATCGGGATACTCGCCAGCGGCAAAGAGGTGCGCCAAGACGCCCTGGTCTCGTTTGGGCGCGGGCGACGCCTGCTCGTGCGCATGTTTCTCGCCGGCGAGTGCCTCAATGGGCGCCAACTCGTGTGCGAAGACCAGGGCCTGACCTGCAGCGAATCCGGCGCGTGCATCCCGATTCCACGGCCTGATTTACCCGAATTCTTGGGCGAGACCTCTCCTCGCGACGCGGTCATCGCGCAACCCGGCGACGTCGCCGGGATCGACGCGAGCATCCCAGACGCAGCTCCCTTCGACGCGCCCGTGTTCGACGCGCCCGATGGCGCCTGCATCCACGCGACCGAGCGCATGGTGCTCACCCCCACGGTCACCCCAGCGGGCGCCGCACGCCCCCTGGCGCCGCTCTCCATGAGCCGACTCTCCGGCGCACGCCCAGCCCTTCGCTGGGTCGCCGCGGCGGGCGCGACGAGCCACGAGGTGGTGCTCTGCCGCGACCACGCGATGTCCCTAGGCTGCCAGACCCTCCCCGCGCCAGGCACCACCCTTACGCCCGCAAGCGACCTCGCAGTGGGCCTGTGGTACTGGCGCGTCCGTGCGCTCCCAAGCCGCGCCGAGAGCCTCGTGTGGGCGTTTGTCGCAGGCCGCAGCAGCACCACCCATCTCTTAGACGCTCGCTTAGACTTCGACGCCGATGGACGCGAAGACCTCGCCGTCGGAGGCTCTGATACCAACGGCACCATCAGCGGCTCAGGCTCGCTGCGCGTGATCTACGGCGGCTTCGTGCCCACGAGCACACCCGCCGCCACGCTGATCAGCCAGGGGCGCTGTGGCAATGAGCTTCTTGCCCGGCAGATCGCCAATGCGCAAGACATCAACGGCGACGGCTACAGCGACGTCGTCGTGGGCGCAGGATCGATCGGATCTCCTGGGCTTCCGGCCGCCATTCGCGTTTTTCTCGGAGGCCCTACGCGCTTCTCAGCGATCACCGAGGCCTCGCAGGTGTTTGCCGACGCGGACACCACCCGACGCTTCGGCGCGAGCCTCGCGGGCATCGGAGACGTCAACGGCGACGGATACGGCGACGTCGCCGTCGGGTGCCCTGGGCTCGCGACCTCTCCCACCGTCGCAGGCAGCGTGCTTGTGTTTTTTGGCAGCCCTGCAGGCCTAGTCCGCGCGCCCGCGATGGTCTTGTCCATGGGCACGCCCGCTGCGTATTTTGGCCTCACAGTGGCTTCTGCCGGCGACAGCGACGGCGACGGATTCAGCGATCTGTTAGTGGCCGCGCCGGACGAAGGCAACGGGGTGGTCAGGCTGTTTCGAGGCGGCAGCGCCGGACTCAGCAGCACCGTCACACAGAGCTTCACCGGGCTCACCGCGCGTTGGCGCTTTGGTCTCGCGGTCCGCGGTGCGTTCGATGCAAACGGCGACGGCTGGCCTGACCTCGCGATCGGAGCGCCCTCCACCCAAGGCGCAGGCGCGATCAATGGCGCAGGCGAAGCGATGGTCTATCTCAACCGCGCAGGCGCCGCCGGAGACACCTTCGGACCCATGGTCCAGCGCTACACGCGCGTAGCCACCGAGCCCTACGGATGGGGAAAATCGCTCGTCGCCGGAGACTTCAACGGCGACGGCTTCGACGACCTCGTCGTCGGTGCAGCGGGCACCGGCAACGCCTCGTTTGGGCGCACCGAGGGCACCGCCGTCGCAGGCTTTCGCGGCAGCGCCACAGGGCTCGAGACCACACGCGCCTGGTGGATCCCTGGCGTCCAAGGCGCAGCCCTCGGCAACTCCATGAGCGCTCGGGACCTCAACGCCGATGGCTTTGTCGACTTGCTCTTGAGCACAGCGGACAATTTCAACACCACGGGCTACGTCGCGATGCACTTCTCAGACGCCATGGGCATCCCGATGGTGCGCACCACGCGCTACGCCTCTCGCCCCATCGGGAGCGGCTTCCCTGATGGCTTTGGTGCGCCCATTGCGCTGCAATTTCGCAGACCGTTTCTCAATCGCGTACGCGAGGCAAGCGCATCACGACCGTGGTGCCCGTTGGGCCCGACGTGAGCTCAAGCCCTCCGCCATGCCGCGCCAGCGTGCTGCGCGCAAGATAGAGCCCGAGCCCCATCCCCTCGCCCGCGTCACGGGTCGTAAAGAAGGGCTCTCCGGCACGAACCGCCAGCGCAGGGGCCATCCCCACACCAGAGTCTTCTACGGTGATTTGCACGCTCTCGGGGTCGCTTGAGACCACCAGAGACACCGCGCGCAGACTCGCATTCGTAGCGTGTGCGCGCAGGGCGTTGTCCACCACCGACGCAAGCGCGGTCGCGAGCAAGCCCTTGGTCGCACGCACCCGCGCAGAGTCGCTCAGGTCACGTACGCTGAGCTTGTCTGCGACGCTCGCGAGCGCGCCGTCAGGGGCGCTCACCAGAGACCCTACCCACGCGCCAAGGACAAAGGGCTCGGGCTCAAGCTCGGCGTCCTCGGGGGGGCGCATCTTGCGCAAGATGGCTTTGCAGCGCCCCGCGCGGCGTCGAGCTGCAGCCGCGCGATCGCAGCGTCCCGCGCACGCAGCGCGCTCAAGACGTGGCCGACAAAGAACCACAGCGTCAGGGCGGTGAGCGAAAACGCTACCCACATGCCTCGCACGTGGAGGTCAAACATGCTCGCCGAGTGCCACACATGGATCGCCTCGGGGCGCGCTAACAACAGCGCTCCAAACGCCGCCGACGCGCACAACGCCAAGAGCAAGCTCGCCCTGCGGCCCACCAAGATCCCCGCGAGCGCGACGTGCAAGAGATACAGCGTAGTAAACGGGTTCATCGCGCCGCCCGTCCACACGAGCAGAGCCGTCAGGGCGACAATGTCCGCGAGCAAGTGCACCGCGACCGCCCGCTCAGAGAGCGTGTGATCCCTGCGCAATCGCAGGGTAAGCCACACGTTGAGCGCCGCCAACAACGCCACCACGACCACCAGCGGCTCTAACGGAAACGGCGCACGCAGCAAGAACTTTGTCCCCGCAATCGAGACCAGCAGCGCGGCGACAGCGGCCCAGCGAAGCCTCGGGAGCCACCGCACCTCGATCGGTGCAATCTGCGGCGATTCAGCGCTCATTGCACCGACGGGAGCTTCTGAAGCTTACGCTGTAAGGTTCGGCGATGGAGCCCGAGCCTGCGCGCGGCCTCTGAGATGTTTCCGTGGCAGTCCGAGAGCACACGCTGGATGTGCTCCCACTCGGCGCGGTCAAGGCTCGGCGTATGCGGGGTCGTATCGGCGCGGATTTCGCCACGAAATGCCGCCTCGATCTCCGCAGGATCCGATGGAGCGCGCTCACCGTGCGATGGCCCACCGCCCCCTGGCTCACGGACGAGGACAAGCTCTCGCTGCCGCTATTTTTGCAGCCTGGACGCGGTGCCCTCGGGGCTCTGTTGCGCGTTGAGTTTGTCTACACCGCACCGTCGTGGACCGTCGCAGCGCAGGGGCAAGCGCGCGCATCGCTGATGGGTCGTCACCAGTGGCAGCAGGGCACGCAAGCCTCAGTCTCACTCGTGGGTCTCGCCCACGTAGGCGCTGTGCGAATCGGCGCGAACACAGAGCTGCGCGGGGGCACGCAAGACACCCTCTACGGAGCGGCCGTGGCGAGCACCGGAGGAGGCATGTGGGCGCTCGGCCCAGCAGTGCAGTGGCTTGTTTCGACTGAGTTTTTGCTCAGCGCACACGTGAGTGTCCCGATCGCACAGTGGGACCGCGCCGGAGCGGCCGAGTGGCTCACCGCGGGGATCTCGCTCTACGTGTCCCCGAGCGCGCCGAGCCCCGTGCGAGAGCCCCCACGGCGCATGATCGCGACGCACGTGGCACGCAACCCGGCGATGTAGCCGGGTGTCCAACCGAGAGACCCGGCGACGTCGCCGGATAAGAGCTCAGCGCTCGATCCCCCAGCGGCGGCGCATGCGATCTTCGATGCGGCCAAACAAGAGCTGCTCGCTCGCGAGACCAAAGCACACGATCACCAAGACGACGCCAAGCACCTGCGCCATGTCGTAGAGCTCGCGGCCTTGCTCTAACACTTGGCCTAAGCCACCCGAGACAAAGAGCAGCTCTGCGGCCATGAGCGAGCGCCACGCGAAGGTCCACCCGAGGCGCGCGCCCGAGACGATCCCTGGCATCGCAGCGGGCAAAATCACACGCAACCACAGCGTCGCGCCCTTGGCCCCCATGGTGCTCGCCGCGCGCAAAATGATCGGAGCGACGTTGCGCACCGCGCTCTCGGTCGCGATCGAGACGCTGAGCATCGAGCCCAAGACCACCACCGAGAAGATCGCGCGCTCGTTGAGCCCGAAGGCCAAGAGCGCCACGGGCATCCAGCACACCGAGGGGATCGCTTGCAGGCCCAGCACGAGCACCCCCAGGGTGTCTCGCAGGGTGCGTACCCGCGCGAGGGTCACGCCCAGGGCGACTCCGCCCACGAGCGAGGCCGAGTAGCCCGCGAGCAAGCGCGCGGTGGTCTTCAAGAGCGCCCGCAAGAGCTCTCCGCGGCGCGCCACGCGCGCGAGCGCTTCGATCACCTCGGCGGGACCCGGAAACAGATAATTGTGAGCAAATCTAGATGCCGCCGCCCATCCCACGATCAGGACCAGGACGAACAGGACCTTGCGTTGGGCGCCACCCATCATCGACCTCTTCACGGAGAACTTTTTCGATCTCGACCTTGAGCTCTGCGCGCAAGACCGAAGCCAACAACCCGACATCGCGCTGCTCTTGATCTCTGGGCCGTGGCAGGTCGACCTCGAGCACGCGCTTGATGCGCCCGGGGCGCGTGCCCATCACCACGACGCGGTCGGCCAAGCGCACAGCCTCGCGCACGTTGTGTGTGACAAAAAGCACGGTTTTTTTCGTTCGCTGCCAGATCGTCTCGAGCTCGGCGTGGAGCATTTCACACGTCTGCGCGTCGAGCGCCCCGAAGGGCTCGTCCATGAGCAAGATGTCTGGCTCGACCACGAGCGAGCGCGCGAGCGCGGCGCGCTGTCTCATGCCGCCAGAGAGCTCGTGGGGCCGCGCGTCACGAAACTTCCACAGGTGCACCATGCGAAGATATTGCTCAACGCGCCCGCTCGCTTCAGACCTCGCGACCCCCGCTACGTCCAACGGAAACCGCACGTTCTCTGCCACCGTCAGCCACGGAAACAGCGCGGCCTCTTGAAACATCACCGTGCGATCCGGCCCCGGCCCACGCACCGGCTCACCCCGCACAAGCACCTCCCCCTCGCTCGCCTGATCGAGCCCTGCGACGAGGTTAAGCACGGTGCTCTTGCCACACCCCGACGGCCCCACAAGACAGACAAACTCGCCATCGCGCACCTCGAGGTCCACCGGCGAGAGCGCCTGGGTGGTCTTGCCCTCGGCGTCGACAAAGCGCTTGGCCGCGCCACGCAGCGCGATCTTGGACGGGGCGCTCTCGTGCGCGGTGCGTAGGTCTCGTGAGGTCACGTCGCGCTCACCGAGTGTACGTAATCACGTTGTGATAGCGCGCCTCGGTGCGACCGGTGTTCTCGTAGCTGTGGTGCACATCCGCGTGAAAAAACACAGTGTCTCCCGCTGCGAGATCGTGCACTTCGTCCGCCGCACGCAGCCTCAGCGTGCCCGTGAGCACAAACAGCGTCTCGGTCGTGCCTTTGGCGTGCGGCTCGCTCACGCTGATCGAGCGCCCCTGCAAGCGCAGCTCATACATCTCGACCTGCGGCGACGCGCCCGCGGGCATAAGCGGTCGTGACTCCATGCGGCCATCGGCCGAGCGCAACACCTGCTGATCTCCACGCCGAAGCACGCGCACGCGCTCGACCTGCTCTTCGCCCAGCAGCGTCGCGAACGGAACGCCAAGGGCCGCGGCGATTTTCCACAAAATAGCGATCGTCGGGTTGGTCTTGGCGGTCTCGATTTGCGACAGACTCGCGCGCGAGACGCCCGAGCGATGCGCGAGATCATCGAGCGAATATCCAAGCGCTTTACGGAGCACACGCACCGTGTCGGCCACCCTTCGGGTCAGCTCGGCGGCGCCCACCTCGTCGCCCTCGCCCGAGAGCAAGAGCACCGTGGCGCTGGCAGAGAGCTCTGCGGGCACGGCGTCCACAGGGCGTGGGCGCTTGGGTGACGAAGGAGCAGGCGAGACAGCCCTTGCGCGTGGGATAGACTTCGTCATAGTGAAGGGACTTCTAGTATAACAGACGTTTCCAGAATGATAGTACATCGCGGCAGCGGCTTCGATGGGAGATTTTAAGCGGTGCGTAGCGAGCAACAAGAGGGCGCAGTCCTGTGGTTTACCGGGCTGTCTGGCGCAGGAAAGAGCACGCTCGCCGAGGCCACCCGCGAGGCCCTTGGTGCGTTGGGTCGGCGCGTCGAGGTGCTCGACGGCGACGCGGTGCGTGAGTTTCTCAGTAAGGGGCTCACGTTCTCGCGGGCAGACCGAGACCTCAACGTGATGCGCATCGCGTTCGTGGCCAATTTGCTCGCGCGCAACGGCGTGATCGCGATCACCGCGGCGATCTCTCCGTACCGAGACACCCGCGCGCAGGCCCGCGCCCTGTGTGGCGAGCGCTTCATCGAGGCCTACGTGAGCGCGCCCCTCGCGACGTGTGAAGCGCGCGACGTCAAGGGCCTCTACAAGCGCGCTCGCGCAGGAGAAATCCAGCAATTTACCGGAATCACAGATCCCTACGAACCCCCCGAAGTGTGCGAGCTCACGGTCGCTACGCACACGCTCTCGTTAGATCAAAGCGTCGCGCACGTGCTCTCTACGTTGCGCTCGCGAGGAGTGCTCTGAGTCCATGACTACCACCGCAGAACAACGCACGCAGTTTCTCCCACACTTCTCCGACGCGCGAGACATCGACGAGTTCGTCACCGCGCTAGAGAGCTTCGAGCGTGGTGAGATTTCGCCAGATAAATTTCGGATGTTTCGCTTGGCCCGTGGGGTCTATGGGCAGCGGCAGCCCGACGTCCAAATGATCCGGCTCAAGATCCCGCAGGGCGCGCTCGGAGCCGACCAGCTGATCGCGATCGCGGACGCCGTCGATGCCTCGGGGCGCGACATCTGCCATCTCACCACGAGACAAAACGTACAGATTCACTTTGTGCCCATGGACCGCGTCGAGGCGGCCCTGCGCGCGCTCGACACCGCCGGCCTCACCACGCGAGAAGCCTGCGGAAACACAGTCCGAAACGTCACCGGTGACCCGCTCTCGGGCGTCGCCGCGGACACGGTCTTCGACGTGCGACCCTACGGAGAAGCCATCGCGCGACACCTGCTCCGGCAAGACTATGACCAGTCGCTCCCGCGAAAGTTTAAGATCGCGTTGAGCGCGTCTGAGGCCGACCGCGCGATGACCTCGATCAACGATGCGGGCTTTATTGCACGCGAACGCGAGGGCGTACGAGGCTTCAAGGTCGTCGCGGCCGGGGGACTCTCGACCAACCCCATGAACGCCGTCGTGCTCCATGAGTTCTTGCCGGTGGCCGAGGTCTTAGACAGCGTCGAGGCCATCGTGCGCCTCTTTGATCTCACCGGAAACCGCGACAACAAGCACCGCGCCAGGCTCAAATACGTAGTCAAAAAGCACGGCGCCGAGCGCTTCGTCGAGATGTACAACGAGCAGCTCGCGGCCGTTCGAGCCCGCGGCGGCACTCCGCTCAGCACCATCGCCATCACCGACGAGCCCGAGCCCCCCGCGCGCATGGACCAAGAGCCCGTCCACACCACGCGTCGACCGGGCTATCTCGCGTGGCGCGCCTCGAGCACCGCGGCACAGCTGCAAGAGGGCTACGTGACCGCGGCTGTGCGCCTCCCGCTTGGGGATATCACCCCGGCGCAGCTCCGCGCGCTCGCGCCCATCGCCAGGGATTTTAGCAACGGAATCATCCACGCCACCCTCGAGCAGAACCTCTTGCTCCGCTGGGTCGCCCTCGGCCGCCTGCCCGCGCTTCACGCTGCGCTCGAAGACATCGGCCTCGCACGCAACGGCGCGCAGACCGTCGAAGACGTGACCTCGTGCCCCGGCGCAGACAGCTGCCAGCTCGCAGTGACCACCTCAAGACAGCTCGGCAACAGCATCTCTGAGCGCATGGACGCGATGGACGCCGACGCTCGCGAGGCCCTTGAGCTCGCGCGCAGCGCCACCATCAAGATCTCGGGCTGCCCCAACTCGTGCGGACAACACCACGTGGCCGATTTGGGCTTTCACGGCGCAGTCAAACGCCTCGGAGACAAGAGCGCCCCGGTCTACCAGCTGCACCTCGGCGGCGGAGTCGACGGCGCGTCGGGCGCGACCTTTGGACGCCAAGTGGTCAAGATCCCCGCGCGCCGCGTGGCCGAGTGCGTCGAGCGATTGCTGCAGTTGTTTAAGAGCGACCGCACCACGCAAGAGACCCCGCGAGACTTCTTTCGTCGCGTGACTTCTGAGCGCGTCGTCGAAGTCCTAGGCTCGCTCACGGTGCTCGACGAGACCGCGAGCGAACTAGACTTTGTCGACCTGGGCCAAGAAGAGGGCTTCGAGGTCAAGCTCGGCAAAGGCGAGTGCGCCGCTTAATTCGCAAGGGATTCTAAGATGACCCAGCCCACAGACCTCGCTGAACACAGCGCACGACTCGAAGCCCTGGATGCGCGCGCGCGCTTGGCGTGGGCCGTGGACCGCTGGGGTGATTCGCTCTTGATGACCAGCTCGTTTGGCCCAGGCTCAGGAGCGCTCTTGCATCTGTGGCACACGGTCGCGCCGTCGCTGCCCGTGCACTTTATCGACACGGGGTTTCTCTTCGCAGAGACCCTCGCGTACCGAGACCGCTTGGTCGACCAACTGGGGCTCTCGCTCGTGGTGCTGAGCCCAGAACTCCCTCGCGAAGATTTTTTGAGAAAGCACGGGCTCACGGTCTACCAAGACGACAACGACCGGTGCTGCGCGCACAACAAAGTCGCGCCCATGCAGCGCGCGTTGGTGGGCAAAAATGCATGGGTCTCAGGACTTCGGCGCGACCAATCGCAGACCCGCGCCGACACCCCCATCGTGCTCGAGACCCTCGATGGCCCCGTAAAGGTTCACCCGCTCGCGGACTGGTCACGGAGGGACATCTACCGGTATCAAGAGTCGCACCACATCGACGAGCACCCTCTGTTTGCGCAAGGCTACGTCAGCGTAGGCTGCGAGCCCTGCACGCGCCCGGTCTCTCTCGACGAGACCGACGAGCGCGCTGGGCGCTGGGCGGGGCAGGCAAAGACCGAGTGTGGACTGCACACGTTTCTTGAGAAGAAAGGCACGTAGAACCGCGATGAGCGACGAGCAAGAGAGACGCAACACCGATCGACTCTCGGTGTACATGGGCGCAGAGATCACCACGCCCGAGGGCAAAGTCCGAAGCGCGATCACGCAAGACGCGAGCCCCACGGGCCTGCTCTTGCTCACGCGCGCCAAGCTCGAGGTAGGCAGCAAGGTGACCATCCGCGTGTACCTCCCCGGCGAAGAAGAGAAGTTCGAGCTGGTGAGCGCCTCGGTGGTGCGCCGCGAGAAGCTCAGCATCGAAGAGAGCTCACTGTGGCGCGAAAAAGTGGCCGTTCAGCTCGACGACTCGGTCCCTGTGTGGGTGCAAGAGCACTTCGCGGACATCAGCGAAAAGCAAGCCGAGCTCTTCGGTCGCAAAAAGAGCTGACCCCGGGGCTGAGACTCAGGGGGCGAGCGAGACTTCAAGAACGAAGGGGCCGTGGGAGTTGGCTCGATAGCCGTCGATTTGCATTCGCCCCATCGTGCCAGCGCCAACCCGAAACGTTAGGAATTCTCGCGCGGTAGGATCGCTCCGGTCCGAACATATTTCGCGGTTTTCACAGCTCAACAGCACCGCATCCCAACCGTCTGGCACCACGGCCACGGTTAAATTCCCACCCACGGCCGAACCAATCTCGATCGCCAGATCCGGCCCCTCTGCCGAACACCTCATCGAACCGTTGTTTGAGAGCGACGCGCCTGTCGTCGTCCCGCGATAGAACTGGCGGACTCCTAGTGTTGTGCGAATACGAACGGCGGGGGCGGTGTTGCAGCCCGGCGAGAAAATATTCTCGACCATGCACGTCGCGCTACACCCATCGCCCGGGGCCATGTTGCCGTCATCGCAGGTCTCGCTCGCGTCCAACGTCCCGTTACCACACGTGCTCGACACCATCGCGACACACGAGCTCCCCGACATCATAAAGCCCGTATTGCATGTGAACCCACAGGTCATCCCGTTGCACGTCGCCGTGCCGTTTGCAGGCGCCGTGCAACGTGTGCAGCTCGGGCCGCACGCGCTGATGTCGTTCGCCATCGTGCTCACGCACGCGCCCATGCACGTGCGCTGCCCAGCAGGACACCCGCCTCCGCACGTGCCCATCGTGCAGCTCGGCGTTGCGCCCACGACCGAGAGCATGCACACGCGCCCGCACATGCCACAGTTCGCGAGGTCTGTGTTGCGGTTGACGCACACACCGCTGCACGCAGACTCGCCCGCTGGGCACGTCGAAACGCAGCTCCCAGCGACACACGTCGCGCTGCCCCCAGTGGGCGCGGAGCAACGCATCCCACAGGCACCACAGTTGGCCGGATCGGTCTGCAAATTCACACACGAAGCGCCACACATCGCGCCCGCACAGGTGGTGCCACAGGTGCCCATCGAGCACACCTCTGCGCTCGTGCACGCGCGCCCGCACATGCCGCAGTTCGCCGTGTCACTCGAGAGGGTCACACAGCGCGCACCGCAGAGCTCTTGCCCTGCAGGACACTTGCACGCGCCTGCCACGCAGGTCTGCTCGCCCATGCAGACGTTGTCACACGCGCCGCAGTGGTTGTTATTGCTCGCGAGCAAGACGCAGCGCCCACTGCACTTCGTAAAGCCAGCGCCACAAGGGATTTCGCTGTCCGTTTCGACCACGGGCTGCTCGTCCCTGGCGCTGTCCATCGCGACGCCTCCCTCGGTGACAGGGAGCGCAGCGTGAGGCAACGCACACGCGCTAAGGGCAACACACGAAGCAAGAGACCACCATCGATTCGCCATAAAATACCTCGACCATGTTGCGCGGTGTTCTCGCGTGGTTCAACCGAAGAGCGCGAGATCTCGCTCAACACATCCATCTTTCGCTACGCTGAGCATGATTCACACATGACCCGACCAACGCTCTCTCAGTGGCTCGCAAGCGAACCGTTCGCCCTCGCGATGTCCTCTGGCTTTTTCGGCTTTTTTGCTCACTGTGGCGTGCTTGCAGCGCTCGAGCAAGAGGGCCTCACGCCCAGCGCGGTGTCCGGCTCCAGCGCGGGCGCGCTGGTCACTGGCGCGTGGGCAAGTGGCCTCGATGCACATGCGCTCGCAGACGCGCTCACGAGCCTCCGTCGCGAAGATTTCTGGGACGTCGCGCCGGGGTTTGGGCTCCTGCGTGGCGCGCTGTTTCGCAACAAACTCGAGGCGCTCTTGCCGGTGCCATCGTTTGCGCGCTGTCGCGTGCCCCTCACGCTGAGCGTCTTCGACGTGCGCACGCGCAGCACCCACGTCTTGCACGATGGACTCTTGGCCCCCGCGATCCACGCGTCGTGCGCGCTGCCCCTGCTGTTTCAACCAGTTAAATACCAGGGATCATACCTTCTCGACGGCGGCGTCCTCGATCGCGCCGGGCTCCAAGGCCTCACCGACCATCCGCGCGTCTTGCACCACCATCTGTCTTCTCGCTCGGCCTGGCGTCGCCCCAACAGCCCCGCGCTCATCCCTCCACAACGCGAGGGGCTCGTCGCGCTCGTGATCGATGGGCTCGAGCGCAGCGGCCCCTTTCGCTTGGCCAACGGAGCACGAATCCTCGAGAGCGCGCAGCGCGCCGCCGAGCGGGCCCTGCGATCGCCGGTGCGCGATGGCCTCGTGCGCCTCTCGGCGTGACCTCTGCGCTGTTTGCGAGTGCCCACCACGCGCCGGATTGAAGTACAACCGTGCGCAACCCACAGTGCAAATTCACCCATCGATCACGCGTCACTCGCTCACCGCGATCTTGCTCACGCTCGCGACCTCCCACTGTGGCCCAACGCCCGCAACGCAAGACGCCAGCGTTGACTCCACCGCCGTCGACGCGAGCCCCAGCACAGACGCCGCAGAAGACACCGTAGACAGCAGCACCGAGGCAGGCCCCAGTGAGACACCCACCATGGCGCGCGTGTCCTCGGGCGAGCTCGTGGGCGCCACACGCGAAGGTGTGCGGCGCTTCTTGGGCATCCCCTACGCAGCAGCACCGACGGGCCCACGGCGGTGGCGCGCGCCCGAACCCGCGAGCGCATGGGCGACCCCCCGCATGGCCACGCAGCATGGCCCCTCGTGCCCGCAGAGCCCCGCGCGAGACCCCTTGTCGGGGCAGACCTTTGCGACCAGCGAAGACTGCCTCACGCTCAATGTCTGGACCCCCGAGGCACCCTCGGCCACGCCGCGGCCCGTGATGGTCTTTGTGCACGGCGGGGGATTTGTCAGCGGAACCGGCTCACTCAGCCTCTACGATGGCGCCAACCTCGCGCGCAGCGCCGGTGCCGTCGTGGTCACGCTGAACTACCGCTTGGGACAGCTAGGCTTTCTCGCGCACAGCGCCCTTCGCGCCGAGCAGACCTCCAACGCGGGCCCCGGAAACTACGGTCTCTTAGACCAACAAGCCGCCCTGCGCTGGGTCCGTGACGAAGTGCGCGCCCTCGGCGGAGACCCCGCCAACGTCACGCTCTTTGGCGAGTCCGCAGGCTCTCTCTCGGTGTGCTTGCACATGGTCGCGCCTGGCTCTCGCGGGCTCTTTCATCGCGCGATCGGACAGAGCGCAAGCTGTACGTTTTTTGTAAACACACTAAGCACGACGCCTGACGCAAGGTTTCAGCCGGCCGAGTCGCTTGGGAGCCTATTTTCGACCGCGCTCCGCTGCGAATCACGCGCAACACCGGCCGAAGTGCTCGCGTGTTTGCGCAGCAAATCCGTTGACGAAGTGCTCATGGCCGAGCCCCGCCCCGCAGAGCTCAACATCCGCGACGCGCGCTATCAGCCCTCGGTCGACGGGGTCGTGTTGCCCATGCGCCCCTGGGCCATGTTTCGCGCCGGGATGAGCGCGAATGTTCCGTTCATGAGCGGGACCAACCGAGACGAAGGCACGGTGTTTTCGCTCACGACAAGCATCGCCAACGAGACCGAGTATCGCGCCGCCGTGCGCGCGCTGTTGCCTCTGCGCGACACGGTGCTCAACGCCGCGCTCAACGACATCCTCACGCGCTACTGGCCCATCGCGATGTACCCCTCGGCCAAGGACGCTTACAACGCGTTCTTGGGCGACGTCGCGTTTGTGTGTCCCGCCCGCGCTCAGGCCCGCATGATGGCCTCGCGCGCGATGGCGCAGCCTGTGTGGCTCTATCATTTTACGCGCGAAAACCTTGGCGGACGCAATCTGGGCCTCGGCGTCTTTCACTCGGCCGAGCTGCCCTACGTGTTTGCAAACTTCGTCCGGCCGTTTATGCGCACGCCGATGGACGCGACCGTGAGCGACCTCGTGGTGGGCGCGTGGGCGCGCTTTGCTCGCACCGGAGACCCCAACGGCGCAGGCCTCGCGCCCGCGTGGCCGAGCTACAGCATGACCAACGACTCGCTCTATGTGCTCGACGTGACCCCTCGGACTGAAAACGCATTTCGTCAGCAAAAATGCGACGCGATCGACACGTGGCTCATGGACCTAGACAGCCCCGTGATGGCGGGCGCAGGCGGATGACACCGCGGCGATCTCGCGGAGTTGTGCTCACTCTCGTGCTCACGCTTGTGCCTGCGACGGCGCACGCGCAGGACGCGGACGACGACGGTGTGGGAGAGCCCAACGTGCGTGACCGCGCCAACAATAGCGCGCCCTTGGTCGAGAGCGAAGAGGTCCAAGTCGACGACGTGCTGCACCCACGTGAGGGCCGAACACGTGTGAATTTGCAGGGCCCCGTGGGGCTCGCGCTTGGGATCGAGCCCAGTGATCTGCCCCGCACGCGCGCTGAGTCCGGGGCGCGGTTTGGCGCCGAACGCGAGGCGATCTTGTGCAGGGCTCCGTGCACGATGTACCTGCCGCCGGGCGTGCACCGATTGCAGGGCAACGCCGACCAATCGTTTGTGTGGAACAGCGATTTCACCCTGCAAAACACGCCACTTCGCGTGGACATCCGCGGACACCGCGTGGGCCTCAGCGCCCTCGGCGGCGCCATGTTTGTCGCCGGAAGCGCCGCGGCCGTCTTGGGCCCCGCCGTGATCGTGGTCAACGTCTGGGTCGGCCGCTCTGAAGAGCGCGTGACTGCCATTGTCGCGGGCAGCGTCGCAGCGGTCGTGGGCGCCGGGCTGCTCGCCGGGGCGTGGTTTACCGTGATGGCCGGGCAGCCCGCGCTCACCGTGCGCGAAGAGCCCGCGAGCCCATCGCACGCACGCCACAGCCCACGCGCGGCACAGTGGGCGCTGCTCCCCGTGGCGCACCCGAGCGGAGCTGGGCTGAGCGCAGTGGGCACATTTTAGCGAGCGTCGCGGATCACCCGGCGACGTCGCCGGATGGCGCTTACGGGCGCGCGTGTGAAGGTTGCAATGACGTCAGCGAGCGCCCTCGGTGGACCGCTCCGCAACTCTGGAGCAGGACCCAACAAGATCATTCTATCAGCATATTACCTGCAGATTCACTACATCCCAGGAGCCACACCATGAGCGAAGTTCTCTCTTTTGACACCGTCGTCGTAGGTGCAGGGCAGGCGGGCCCTTTTCTCGCGGCCAAGCTTGTGGCGCAGGGCCAGAAGGTGGCACTCATCGAGGCGCGCGACCTGGGTGGCACGTGTGTCAACCGCGGATGCACCCCCACCAAGACGCTGCGCAAGTCCGCTCGGGTGGCCTACATCGCACGACGCGCTTCGGAGTTTGGCGTGGAGTTAGGCCCGGTCAAGATCAACTTCGCCGTGGCGATGGAGCGCATGCAACGCCGGGTAGACGAGTCGCGCCGAGGACTCGAGGGCTGGCTGGGAAACCTAAAGGGCCTCAGTATTTTCAAAGCCCACGGGCGCTTGGCGGGTCGCGAGGGCGCGGACTTTGTTGTGCACGCTGGGGAGGCAAGACTGAAGGCGCCGCACGTGGTGCTCAACACCGGAACCCGCCCATGGTCCGCGCCGATCACTGGGCTGGCCGGACACCCGTTTTTGGACAACGAGAGCCTGCTGGCGCTTCGCGAGCGGCCTGACAAGTTGGTGATCCTGGGTGGCGGTTACATCAGCCTTGAGATGGCGCAGATCTTTCGCCGCCTAGGTAGCGACGTGGTCGTGATCGAGAGAGCGCCGCGATTGACGGCTCGCGAAGACGCCGATGTCTCTGCCGCGATCACCGAGATGCTCGTGGCCGAGGGCATCGAAGTGCTCACCGGCGTCGCTGTCCAAGAGGTGACCTCGGGGGACACGCCCGGAGGCTCGTGTGTTGTGCTGAGTGATGGCCGCAAGGTGCAAGGCAGCCATTTGTTAGTGGCCACTGGGCGCGTACCCAATACGGACAACTTGGGACTGGATTCGGTGGGTCTGAAGACCACCGAGCGCGGCTACCTGGACACCAACGATCGGCTCGAGACACAGGTCCCTGGCATCCAGGGCGCTTGGCGACATCAATCAGCGCAGCGCGTTCACCCACACCAGCTACCACGATCACGAAATCGTTGCAGAAAACCTGGCAGGCGGACTCCGGAGCGCAGACGATCGGACCAGGATTTATGCGATGTTTACCGACCCTCCATTGGCACATGTCGGGCTGTACGAAGCCGACGCCAAACGCTTGGTCGCCCAAGGCAGACGGATCTCTCAAGCCGTACACGCCATGAAAGATGTCAGCAGAGCCAAAGAAGAGAGCGAGACCGTGGGTGTAATCAAACTTCTGATAGATGAGGACAGCGGGCTGTTTCTCGGAGCCACGATGCTGGGCATTCAGTCAGACGAGATGATTCAGGCGGTGAGCCTGGTGATGGCGAGCGGAGGGACCTGGCGCACCGTTCGCAACGCGCTTCCGGTACATCCCACAGTCACTGAATTTTTGCCGACGATCCTTGATCGACGCAGACCGCTCGCAGCCGACGAATGACCTGGGTGCTCTGCACAACGCCGCCCAACACACGCTGTCTCAAATCGAAGCACCAAGGCTCGGCAAGGCTCACCCGGCGACGTCGCCGGATGGCTCTTCGCTCGGTGCGCTCGGGGGGCTAAGCAGCGCCATAATCTCGTCGCGCTTGTCGGGATGATCCATCAAGCGCCCAGCAATTTCCCAGGGGGTCACCACAGACCCGTCTGCACGCTTCACGCGGTAGGGCTGCGAGATCTCAAACACCACCGAGGTCCCCGGCTCAAACGAGAGCACGATCATGATCCGCGCTTGGATCATGCGACGCACCTGTTCGTGTGCGTACTGGCCGTAGCCTTCGATCGAGCGGATGGCGGGGTTGTCGAGCTGGCACAACGCCAGGGCGTTGCGTGGATCAAGCATCGCGCCAAGTCCCTGAAGGCCACCGTCGTCTCCAGCGATCACGCGCTGAATCGCATAAGAAGCGTGCTGCAACTGGGGAAGATGAATCCGCCAAAAAGACTCTTCGAAAGTGATGCTGTGCAGTCTCTTGTTGAGCGCTCGCTCATACGCAACGCGAATAAAACGCTCCATGTTCTCGCGACACCAGACTTCATCAAAGAGCATGAGCGCAGGGCGATCATCGCGCGTGTCGTCTGCCTCGACGACATAGTCTGCAAACGCGATCCGCTCTGCATCTGCAGGGTGCGTGTCAAACGGGTCTGCGGGCCGCAACATCATGGCTTCGTCGAGCTTGGCACGCGCGGCCGCATCAAAGGCTCGGGCCTCGTACGCGAGCTCAAGCCGATCGATGTCTTGCAGCACGAACCCATCGGCGAGCAGCGGCGACATCTCAGTCTGAAAGAAGAGCTGACTGGCCAAGGCACCTCGCCCACTTCGCCTGAGAAAACCCAGCAATCCATCGCGCCCAGCGACCTCGATCGCCATGCGATCCGCCAGCAGCTCTTGCGTGCGCGACAGCTTGCGCGTCGCTGCCAAGAAGACCTCCAGATACCAAATGTAAGGCTGCGCCATGTTGGACACGCCGAGCGCACGCGTGAGCTGGTTGAGCGCGTTGGGCTCGGACATCTCTTGGATCATCGAGATCGCGCGGAGCCGAACCGCATAAATCAGCGCCCCAAGGCGCGTGTCACCACCGACAAAGTGCCCAAATTCATGGGCCACAATCGCGCGAAGCTCGCCCACGGTGATCGCATGCAAGAGCGTGCTCCCAAGCACCAACGTGCGCTTGCCGCCCAGTAAACCTAAGAGCCTCGATTCTTCGCGGACGCCCGCGTTGCGGCCAGGCTCAAGGTAGACCTCGTCGGGGCATTGGGTGCCACAGCGTGCGGCGAGCGCGGTGAGCTCAGCGAAGAACGCTGGGTGCTCGGACGCCGTCATGCGCACGCCCGCGGGCTCGGCGGGCTTGGCCCTCACGAGGTTCCAGTACACGCGCGCCACCGGAAAGAGCGTCGCCAGACAGAGCCCCAGCACGAAGAGCTGATAGCGCCCCACGGAGGCCATGATCCCCAGCACCGTCAGCGCGAGTGCAACCAAGATGAGCGAGAGAAAATGCAGACCCAAGTAAAAAACAAGCCCGGCGATAGCGCGCGTAATGAGCCACGGCACCCTGCGCTGCTTGGCCACACTCTCGAGCCACTTGGGGTCAATGACGACCTCACGTGGCGTGTGCTCGACCACGTAACGCGTGATGGTCAGCGCGGTCGCACCAACCGCAGTCAGCGCGATGAGAACCAAGGCCACGAGGCTGAGCCCAGCCTGCCAACGGGCTTCGCCCTGCAGGTCGTGCGCATGCCAACGGCCCGTGGTCGTGTCGTACACGACCCTGTGCACGCGCGGGATCTGCGCGCGGCGACGCACCTCGACCACGCTGCTATCAAGCGTGCGACTGCCCGGAACGCGCCACCAAACCCGGACCTGAGCCCCGCGACCGGGTTCGCTCGGGGGGCTCTCGACCTGAGACTCGATCACGTCGACCTCGCGCAGATCGAGCCCTTGGCGCCACCCCGCTTGCATCGAATACTCTGCAAATGTAGACGCGATTCCAATCGTTCCAAGCGCTGCGACGATCGCGATCAGCGCCCAATACCAAGCCGTGGACCGCAGCGCTTCGTCATCATTCATCATCCTCACTGCCCCTTCGTCGTCCCGCGCGACCCCTCACCGCGACCCACAGAACGCACCGAGTATCGCCTACCCGACCGATGCTCAGCAAGCGCGAAATGCCCACCCGCTGTTTGAGCCAGTGCTCAGCCTGGGGTGTTGCAGTACACCGAGCGAATCGTGCTGCGGTTGTTGTCACGCAGGCACTCGTCCAAGGGCATCGCGTCTTGGTTGACCGAGATCGAGACGTCGATGGTGCGCGCGGGAAGCGAGGCGTCGCACGAGACGTTGACGCAGCCTCCGGGCGCGATCATCGAGCTTGTGGTGGCACCACACAGGGACGTGCCCATGGGAGCCTCGCGAAAGAGCACCGCGGCGCCCGGTCCTACGGGGAGTGTTCCGCGGTTGCAGACGCGTGCTCGGAGCGTCGCGCGATCGCCCGCGCACATGAGCACCAGGGGCCCTGGGTCCGCGGTCACGGTGAGATCCGGGAGCCCGCGTGCGGCGAGCGATCCCTGCACATTTTGCCTGAAGTTATTCAGCCCGGGCGTACGCCAGTTTTGTCGCACGAGGCTCGATCGCTGGATCTCGCCGAGGTCTCCGACGTGGGTGACGTGGTAGGCGTGCTGGTTCCAAATCGGACGCGACGCGGCCCAGCGGTCCATCTCGTCACGCAAGACCACCACGCCGTGGTTGAGCGCAAAGCGCGAAGCTGCAAACAGCGGGTCGGTCGCAGGGCAACCCAACGCGCCCGCGTAGTCGTTGACCGTCGAGACAATCTCGCTGCGATAATCCCCGTCGACGTCTGCAATCACAGGGTTTTCGTACGCGGTCCCGGACGATCGCGGCGCTGAGTACACCACGCGCCCAGTGCCACCTTCGTACACGCGCAAGAAGCACTCGTCGGCGTAGACAGCCTCGGCGCGACCGTCCGCGTCGAAGTCAAACACACTCGATCCCGTGACGTTTGAACTGCGATCTTGCGAGGGCCTCGACCACAACACACCGTCCATCCGTGGCGTCGGCTGAACACACCGGGTCGCGGTGCCTCCGGGCACACAATCCAGGTCAAATACCACGTATTGTGCGCCACCCGCGGTGGCAAACTCGGCGCGCCCGTCGCCGTCAAAATCCGCGATTGTGGGCGGCCCGCTGACCCCTCCGCCGGGTACAGGGAAGGGTCCAAAAATCACCGTGCCCTCGAGCGTCTGCACACGCACAGTCCCCGACGCGACCACCACAACCTCGGGCCCATCCATCCCGCCCAATCGCGCGAGCGGAACACTCGCCAGCTCACCCACAGCGACCTGCCCCGGCGAGAGCGATCCCACGGTAAAATACGGCTCTGCGACCCACCTTCGCGTCATCGTGTTCCACTCAAAAATCCCGTTGGCGCGCACGAGCTCCATGCGCCCGTCCGAGTCCACATCCGCGATCACCGGGAGCACACCGTGCGAGTACGCTTGATAGCCCTGCGCCTGATCAAGGATGCACCCGTTGGTGTCATAGACCACTCCGCCGTGGATAATCTCAGGCACTCCGTCGTCGTCGAGGTCATGAATCGCGGGGCCTCCCCACGTCGCCGCGCCCAGCGTGTCCGGCGTGCGCATGCCTCCCGCGGCGCACGTCCCCGATCGCCACGCGCGCACGTACCGCGTCATGCCCGCGTCGTAGCGAAACATCAGCAAGCCGCCGCCCATCGCCACGGCGACAATCTCGTTGCGCCCGTCCCCGTTGAGATCCGCGATGGCCGGCGAAGCCGTCGCGACCACCGCGTCGCCAGCCTCGCCAAACGTCTGCTGATGTGCGCAATCGCGACCGTCAATAATCCGCAAAATTCCAGGGTTATTGTACGTTCCGCTCGTCGTCGGAAACGACGCAAACACGATCGATGGGGCCAAGGTCGTGGGGTCATTGTCGAGGTCCAAGTCCGCCACGATGGGCGTGCTCATCGCCTGGTTGTGCCCCATAAAAGCATCGCCCATGGGAGGCCCCGTCCAACGACACTGCACTGCAGGCGCGAGCGAATCGATCGAGATCGTCCGCGTGCACATCGGGTTGGTCTGCCTCGCCGGCGGGACTCCATACGGGACGCACACTCCGTCTGCACAATAGCTGTCCGATTGGCACTCGTTGTCCTGCATGCACGTGCCCAAATCACGCACACACGTCCCAAACGCGCACCGCTGATCCATCGCACAGCACGTCGACGGACACGCACGCGCAGCAGGACACACCGGGCCGTCTTGCACGATGTCTCCACGCGCGCCATCCTCCATCGCGCCAGTGTCCGACGCGACATTTCCGCCGTCACCGCCTGCGTCCATTCCGTCGCTGTCTCTCGCGTCAACGCCCCCTGCGTCCATCGCAGGCGTGCCGACAACACACCGGTCGCTCACGCACTGCTGCCCACTTGGGCACTGCGCGTTGCTCGTACAGCTCCCCGCGTTGGGGTCCGCCGAGCACGCCGAGAGCAGAAACGAAGTCGCCAAAAATGCAGAAAATAAGCAGCCATTTCGGGTCATAGAGGTCTCGGAGTCTACCAGACTCTCGTGCCCCTCCGCGAGCCATCAAGACGCGTTTGACCGCGCGGACTACAGCGTGTGATTTCGCTTTGCACATGCCGAGCCCGCCGTGTTGGCTCTAAGCTCTCACGCGCCCCAATGCCCGCACGCGCCGTCCTCGCCATCACGCGTTTGCCCAGTTTTCCGGCTGCGATTGTTCGCACGACGCCCGAGCCCCATGACATCGCCGTGGTCGCCGCGACGCTGCAGTGTCTCCCGTACGAGGTCACCCAGCACATGAGCGGCGTCGCGCCCTGGATCCTCGCCTCGATCGAGCACCCCACCCTCGCAAACACCTTCGCAGCACAGCTCCACCGCAACGGTTTTGGCACGCAAATCATCGACCCGGACGCGCTCGAGATCTTTACGCCCTCGCCCCGCGCGAGCGTCACGTTGACCGACGACACGCTCACCATCGCGAGCGAAAACGTGTATCTCGCAATGCGCGACATCTCAGTGATTTTGCACGCATTTCACACAAGCGAAGACACCCTCACCAAGACCAATACAGAGATCGTCGGCTACCACCGGGGCGTCCCGATCACCGCCGAAAAGGTCAAGTCCAGCTACGACAAGCAAGGCTCGCTCGCCGTGTATCTCGCGACCGAGCTCGGCGCGCCCATCCTGCGGCTCACACAAGACGGCGTGCGCTTGAGCTCGCTTCAGGGGCACACGACACGCCACCGATTTGATCTGTTGCTCCAGTGGCTGAGCGCGCACTGCACGCGCGCGAGGGTGGACACCTCGCTCCTTCAGGCCCCGCGCAAGAGGCTCAACACGCGTGATTTTGGCACGCTCCAGGGCACCCATCGCGTCGAGAGCAGCAACCACGGAGCGTGCGATCTCGCTGCAAAAATACTGATCGAATCACACTTCGCGACGCTGCCCTTCTGATCGGTCAGCCCCTAACGCCACGCAAGAGATTCTCCTTGCTCGCTAGCGCGCCTTCGCTTGCCCTTCGTCGCTCGCCTGTGCCGTGCTGTTGTCGTTGGCCGCTTGCGAGAGCGTGAGGGCGATCGGTGCGCTGCGGGCCAGGGCGCTCGCGAGCTCTTCGCGCAGGGCCGGAAGCTCTCTCGCCCGCGCACGCAGCGTCTCTGCGTAGCTCACCCAGAGCCCTCGCTGCCCGATGGCCTCGTAGAGCTCTCGCGCACGGCGCAGCACCCGCGCAGCCTCGCGATAGTGCGCGCGGCCTCGCAGACCAATCAGCGCCTCGGCCTGAACGCGCAGCAGCTCTGCGCCCGCCAAGGGGTTGTCCACACTGACGCGCTCGGCCAGCTCAATCCGCACGGCAAACGCCGCGCTGGGCGAGAGGCTCTCTGCCGCGACGAGCGCCTGGGCGTTGAGCCCCTCGTCCAAGAGCGCCTCGACCCACGCGGCACCCCCTCGCTGTGCGATCGCGTCAAGCACGGCCTCTCGACGCGTGGGCCACTCGGCTCCAGCCTCTTGGCGCAGGGTGCGCCAGAGCAAGCGATCGGGGCGCGCGACAAACAAGCGCGCGCTCGCCTCCCACGCCATCGGGTCATTGCGCGAGACCAAGCGATCACGCCACCAGCTCAGCGCTCGAACGCGAGGCGGCTGCGGCGCCAAGCGCGAGACCAGGGCCTCACCGGCGTGCGCAAACCCTAGCTCTTCGCTCACCTCGAGGGCGTCGACCACGATGGACTCAGCAAGCGTCGCGCACTCGCGCAGGGCGTCGTCGATGCGGTCGCGCTCGAGCAAGCGCAGCACAAGCTCGCGCGGTCGCTTGGCCTCGCGGCAGCGGGTCAAGAAGCTCTCGTCGTCGAGCACTCCGCCCTCGACATCGACCAAGCATCCCTCGATCACACGCCGCGCAAAGGGCTCAAGATGCGCGATCACTGCGCGCGCGAGCGAGGCCACACGCTCACGGTCTTGATCGCTCGCGTGAGAGGCCAACAGCGTCGCGACCAAGCGCGCATAGACGGTGCCGTTCTCGGCGTCGTAGCGGTAGGCATCGAAGAGCGCTTCGCATGCGATTTGTCTCGCCAAACTGCCCTCTTCACAGCGCGAAAGAGACCGCGCGATCATCGTGAGGATGGTCTCGGTGAGCGCACGCAAGACCCCCTCGTGGTCGTCAAAGCGTCGGATCCGCGCCATGAGCCCACAGGACAGCGCGCGCAAGCAGGCCATGGCGGTCTCAAGCTGCCCGGCGATCAGCAACGCGCGGGCTTGGGTCACGAGCGGCGCGAGGGCGGTGACACACGCGTCGCCTCCGTTGGGATCGCCTGCGAATTTTCTAAAGATTGTGCCCACAACGCTCGACGGATCGTGCGCGCGAGCGCCCTCGATGCCCCGCTCTCCGAGGGACGTGCTCACCGCGACACGGAGCAACGGTTCGAGCTCTGGGAGCCGCTCGCGCACGACGCCCATGGCGGTGAGCAGAGGCGCTCCGCCGGCGCGAATACAGAGCGACTCAAACGGCTCAATCACTGCAAATGCGCTAGGCGATCGGTGCGCATAGAGCAAGAGCGCGGCGCTGTGTTTGCACGTCCCCGCGTCGCCCACGGGACACGAACATGTGGCCTCGACGAGCCCCTCGCTGTGGCGCGAAGCACGCACGCGATAGACCTCGGCGCCCGAGCCCTCGCAGCGCGCGACAAACACGCGCCCACTCTCGGTGGGCTCAAGCTGCGGATCAAAGAGCGCTCCGGCCTGCTCATAGAGCCTCCCGCGCGCCACCGAGCGCCCTCCAACGCGCGCCTCGATCTCGCGCAATGACCACGGAACAGACTCACCCAACGCGCTGTCTTGCTTCATCTCAGTGAAGAGTTTTGACAGTAAATATCCTAAAGAACAAACCATCAGTGACATAGTATGTCAACGCGATGGCGATGTCCGTTCTGCGCCCATGTACCGTGACGCTGGGAAGGCCCTCACGACCTTGCGTACACTCGGCCGCCCCGAAGGAGAAACCAGAGACACCATGACCGCAAAACTCCCCGACGACTGGCAGAAGATTTTGGGCGCAGAGCTCGACAAACCGTACTTTCGCGCGCTCGAGACTTTCGTGAGCGAAGAGCGAGAGAAGACTCAAGTGTTTCCGCCCGAGAGCGAGGTGTTCAGTGCGTTTGAGCACACACCCTTCGAGCAGGTGCGCGTGCTCTTGCTGGGGCAAGATCCGTATCACGACGACGACCAAGCGCATGGGCTGTGCTTCAGCGTAAAGCCTGGGATTCGCAAGCCGCCGTCCCTGCACAACATGCTCACCGAGCTCGAGAGCGACCTGGCGATCCCCAAGGCAAAGACCGGCTATCTCGTGCCTTGGGCCAAGCAAGGGATGCTCATGATCAACGCGGTGCTCACAGTGCAAGCGCACAAGCCCAACTCGCACAAAGACAAGGGCTGGGAGACCTTCACCGACGCGGTGATCTCAGCGGTCAACAGCAAGTCAGACCCCGTCTTGTTTGTCCTCTGGGGCGGGTACGCCAAGAAGAAATCTAAGCTCATCGATAAGAAAAAGCACACGATCCTTGAGAGCGCCCACCCCTCGCCGCTCAGCGCGCACGCGGGCTTTTTTGGCTCAAAACCCTACTCAAAGATCAACGCGTTCTTAGAGAAGACCGGCCGCGCCCCCATCGATTGGCGGCTCTGAGCGCACGCGCTCGCACCCTAAGGGGGTGAATGCAGCGCGAGAAACCTGCGTCTGTGCACAGAGCGGGCCGTAGAATCCTCACGGCTTGCGTTATCCTCGCGCCCGTCACGCCCGCCGTGCACACGCTTTTAGGTCCCTCGACGCGCCCCTCGGTGCAGCGACCTTGTCACACCGAGAGACCTCCAGCGCTCGACACTTTATCCTGATTTTTGACTGACAAACTCCCTCCTACTCACAGAGAGCCTAAGACCTCAATGAACAACCGTTTCATCGCACTCACCGGTGCAACCCTCTTTGCGGTTGCAGCACTCGCACCCAACGTGGGCACCGCGCAGCAAGCCGCCGCAGCACCCATCGTCATCTCGATGGCCACGTTGGCACCCAACGGCTCGACCTGGATGAACAACTTCGAAGCGGCCAACCGCGAGGTGCGCCGCCGCACGTCCAACCGCGTCGCGCTGCGCTGGTTTGCAGGCGGAGTGCAGGGCGACGAGGCCGAGGTCATCCGCAAGATCCGCAGCGGCCGTCTCGATGGCGCCGCGGTGACCGCCGTGGGCTTGGGACAGATCCATCGCCCCGTGTTGGCCTTTCAGGTCCCTGGGATGTTCGCGACCACCGCAGGGCTCAACCGCGCACGCGACGCCCTCCGCGGCGACATTGACACGGCGTTCTCGGCCGCGGGCTTCTCGCTCATGGGCTTCGGCACCACGGGCTCGCCGCGCTTGTTCTCGAAGAACCCCATCCGCGTCCCGTCGGACCTCCGCAGCGCCCACCCGTGGCAGTGGTCCGACGACGTGATCCTCCCGGCGCTCTACCGCTCGGCAGGAGCGACCGGCGTGCGTCTGCAGGTCCCCGAGGTGCTCTCTGCGCTTCAGACCAACCGCGTCGACGCCGTCTTTGGCTCGCCGCTCGTCGCAGTGTCCCTGCAGTGGGCGCCGCAGCTGCGCTTCATGTCCGCGCGCTCCAACAGCGCATCCCTTGGCGCGCTTGTGATCAAGAGCACGCGCCTCGCGAGCATCCCCGAGGCCGATCGCACCATCTTGCGTGAAGTGCTCGCACAGTTCGACGGGCTCTTGTCTCGCGCAGTGCTCGCCGCCGACGACCGCGCAGCAGCGAGCCTCACGAGCCGCGGGATCCAACAGGTCACCCTCTCCGACGCAGAGCAAGCCCAGTGGGCCACGCTGTTTCGCACCACCGCGACCGCCCTCGTCGGCACCGTCGGCGACGCCGCGTGGATGACTCGCGTCCGCAGCGCCGGCAACTGATCGCACCCAACTTCGCGCGCAATCGGTAGGATCGCGCGGGTGCAGCCCTCGCCCCCGCAGCCCCCCCAGTCACCCTTTGCGCGGTGGCTCATTCGCAACGCCAGCTGGCGCGCAGCCCTCTTAATCTCAGTCTTTTTGCTGGGATTCATGGGCTTCTCGCTCGGAGGCGTGGTCAGCGAACGACCAGGCATCGCGTCTGCACCCTTCGCTGCGCGCGTGTACTACACGCTGGGTCTCTTCGTGCTCGCAGGCATTGATTTAGGGCTCCCGCGCAGCGGTCCCGTGGTCGCGCAGGCGATGCTGTGGGTCGCCTTCTTTGCGGCCCCGTTGGTCACCGCGGGCGCGGTCACCGAGGGCCTGATTCGTGTGTTTCGCGCGGATCTATGGGGTATTCGCCGCATGCGTGGGCACGTCGTGCTCGCGGGCTGTGGGCGCCTCTCGATGCTCTATCTCGTGAGACTTCGCGCGAAGCTCCCGCGGGTCCCCGTGGTGATCGTCGAGTCGCGCATGGACAACGCCAACGTCGCCGTCGCGCGCGCGCGGGGCGCACGCGTGATCTTCGGAGACATCACAGACGACGTGATGCTCGACGCGCTCCACCTGCAATACGCCACGCGTGTCATGCTCTTGACCGGCGACGACTTCGTCAACCTCGACGCCGCCACCAAGATCCTCGCGAGGGTCCCGACGATCTCAAACAAGCTGGTCGTGCACGTCGCAGACCTGCGCTTCTCACGCATCCTTGAGAACACACAGGTAGCGCAAAAGTGCGTGCTTTTTAACTCCCATCGTGTCGCGGCAGCGCACCTAGTGAGCACCGTATTAATCCCACATTTTGACAAGACCCCCACGTGCGACGCGCTCGTCCTCGGAGGCTTCGGTCGCTTTGGTCAGACCGTCTTGTCCGAGCTCTCACAACACCGCGGCGACGCCCTGCAGAGCGTGGTGATCATCGACACACAGGCCACCCGCGCCGAAGCCGAGTTCTCTGAGCAAATCACCGAGCGCGCCGCGTGTGAGCGGCACGTGATTGATGGCGACCTCAGCGACCCCACCGTCTGGCGCAGAGCCGCTGCCCTCTGCGAGACCTACTCGCCGGTCTTTGTGCTCGGGAGCGACGACGACGGCGCCAACCTCCGCACCGCAGTCTGGCTCAAGCGCACGTGGCCCAACGCCCTGGTCATCGCGCGCGGTTTTGGCGCGAGCTCGTTTGCGTTTGAGGTCTCAAAAGAGCAGGGATTTATCTCGCTAAGTGTGGGCGAATTGCTCGCCGACAGCATCCCCGATCGCTGGTTGCAATAGCGCGCGACCGGTTGTTTCGCGGTGGGCAGCGTGTGACACACTTGCGCCAAGACCATGTCTACACTCTTGCTCTATGGCGACAACGCGATGGACCCGCCTGCGCTCTCGGCGCTGATCGTCGGCTTGCTCGATCTCTCACTGCTTGGTGCGTGGCTCTATTGCGTGTGGCAATCGCAAGCCGCAAAGCGCGAAGCGAAGATCGCCGACCTCGCGGTAGATCCCAACGCGCCCTTGCACGAGGCCGCACGGTTTGTCGCAGGCACGGTGGAGTTCGGCGCACAACAGCCCTTCGCGCTCCGCGTCACGATCGACCAAGTGGGCAGCGAAAAGACTTACAAAAACAGCACCACGCACACCTGGACCGAGACCGAGCGCAACACAGAGATTCACCCTTTTTACATCAAGCACGCCAGCGGTCAGCGGGTGCGTATCGCGCCCAAGTCAAACGCGCACGTCTTGCTCGTCGACAAGCTCGATCAGCGGCACTGGGTCTCGCGAGATCGACGCCGTAAGCGCGCAGAGCTCACCCAAGGCGAGACCGTATTCGCCGAGGGAATTCTCAGACAGAGTCACGACCCAGAGTCCCACGGAACCGGTGGCACGCGGAGCTATCGCGACACCGCGACAGGCTGGACGCTCGAACCGTTGCATGGCCAGCTACACTTCTCGACCGAGCCCCTGGGACATCGCCACCGACTGCGCGCCAAGGCGCTCGGTCGCATGGCGATCTTGCTGCCCATCTTGGCCTTCTTTGCCCTGCTGCCGCTGCTGCCGTTTCACGTGCGTGCATGGGCAGGACAAGACGTCGAGGCCTCTTACGAGGGCGCGCAGACGTGGACTACGCGCAACAAGAACAGCGTCAAGCAGCACTATGGTCTACACGCCTCGGTGAGCCTCCCCGGCACCCCAACCTACTTCGAACGCTATGAGCTCGACGAGACAGACTACCGGCGACTCCCGACACCGCAGCGAGGAGTCTCAGAGAGCACTACTCAGCCGCAGCGCGTGTGGGTGCGCTATGTCCCCGCGGCGCCGGAGCTGTCCGCACTGGGCCAAGGCGCGACCGCCTCGGCGATCCATGCCCTGATCAGCTCGTTGATGTGCATGCTGCTTCTCGCGCAGGTGCGTCACGTGAGCAACTACAAGCGCTGGTATGCGCGACCGCTCAACGAGCGAGGCCAGACCGCGCTCCCCCTTCCAAGCGGCGAGGTCTTCTCACCATGAACACCCTTGAGCTCTTTGGCGACAACGCGCTCTCGCCTCCCTATCTTTCGGCCCTCGTCGTGACCACGCTCCACGTGCTCTTGCTGCTCACCTGGCTCTTTTGCCTGCGCGAAAACCGTCGCGCCCTGCACGCGGCCGACCGCGCAGACGCGCAGGTGGACCCCAAGGCGCCGCTCACCGAGCACGCACAGTTTGTCGTGGGCGTGGTCGAGCTCGCAGCCAACGAGACCCACGCGCTGCGCGTCACCATTGACCAGCTCGGCGAAGACATCCCAGGCAAAACCCCCACACACCAATGGACCGAGAACGACCGGGTCACCGACGCGCGTCCCTTTTATCTCAAGCACGCGAGCGGCGAGCGAATCCGAATCGAGCCTCACGTTTCGCACAAGATCGTGCTCGTGGACAAACTCGACCAGACCGAGTGGACCGTGCCCCATTTTCGACGCAAGCGCGCCGAGCTCACCAAGGGCGAGACCGTCTACGCCGAAGGTTCGCTTACCCGCGGACACGACCCCGAGGCACACCAGTCCAACGCATACCGCGGCGCGGGCAGCGGGTGGACGCTTACGCCGAAGGACAACACGTTTCACTTCTCGACCGAGCCCTTGGGACAGCGTCATCGGCTGCGTGCGCGTGCATTTGCGCGGGCGATTCGGCTGTTTCCGCTGGTGGCACTGCTCGCGCTAGCACCGCTGAGCACGTACTACGCGAGGCTCATCAACGGGCAAGATGTGCAGGCCGAGTACACAGGTCAGCGCTTTTGGACCACACGCGGCAAGAACAACAGCATCACCGAGCACTTCGCCGTCGGAGTCTCGTACACCGAGGCCCAAGGGCAAGTGTTTGCGCAAGACCTCGACATTGACCGCAGCGACTACTTTTTGCTCCCCGAATCGAGCGGGTTTCCGGGCCGCGTCACGATGGACTCAGAAGGCGCGCACCGGGTCTGGGTGCGCTTTGTCCCTGCATTTCCTCGCGCTTCGGTGCTCGGTCGCGGCGCCACGGTGTACCTCTTTCCGTCGCTGGCTTCGCTCCTGGTGAGCCTCTGCGCCATGGGCTGGATCTATCGCATCCACGGTCACCGTCGCTGGTACGAACGCCCCCTCAACGAGCAAGGCAAAGACTCGCTCCCCAAGCCCTCGGGAGAGGTCTTCGCGTCCGACCGCAAGTGACCCGGCGACGTCGCCGGGTGAGCTGTTAGTTCACAACGGGGACCACGGTGACGCATGCCAGATGTCGTCCGCCAGCGCTGGCAATTCACACACCCAACACGCTACGATCGCGCCATGCTTCACCGATGGATCCTCGCGCTCTTCGCTCTCTGGGTCCTCCAGGCGTGCGCCCTGGTGGTCGAGCCCATGGAGCGACGTGGTGATGCGCGTGTGAGCGAAACGGGGCTCATGGACGCGACCCTCGCCGACCGTGATGCGCCCGATGTCCTCGCGCCCGCAGACGTCCCGCGCACCGAGGGGGGTGAGCGCTGCGGGCAGCCAGGCGAGGCCTGCTGCGGCAGTCTCTGCGTGAGCTCTGCCGTGTGCACCGGCGGGCGCTGCGCGAGCTGCGGGGGCACCGGCGAGCGCTGCTGCGGCGACGGGAGCTGCCGCGGCGGAGAGACCTGCTCGATGGGCCTGTGCGGCATGAGCGCAGCCTGTGGCGCGACCGGGCAGCCCTGCTGTGGCGGCGCCATGTGCGCGGTGGGCGGCGTGTGTATCGCAGGGACCTGCGGCGCATGTGGGATCGAAGGGCAGGTGTGCTGCGAAGGCTCCCGGTGCTCGGATGGCTCGATGTGCGAGGGCACCGTGTGCCGCGCAGGGGGCTGCGGCGCGGCGAGCCAAGCGTGCTGCATGGGGATGTTCTGCAACGCTGGGCTGAGCTGCTCGGCAGGGCGATGCAGCGTGGCAGCGTGTGGCTCGCGCGCCGCGCCGTGCTGTGAGGGCACGCTGTGCAACCCTGGGTTGACCTGTGTCGCGGGCCTCTGTGATTCTACGTGCGGCGCCGTGGGCGAGTCGTGCTGCACCGGATCCAACTGCAACATGGGGCTCTCGTGCGTGGGCGGACGCTGCGAATTTGCTTCGATGATGTGCGGTGGGAGCGGGATGACCTGCTGCGCAGGTGGCGTGTGCAACGTCGGGCTCGGGTGCGTCGCGGGGACGTGCGCGCCCCCCGCCGGTGGCTGCGGAATGAGCGGGCAGCTCTGCTGTGCAGGCAACGTGTGCGGCGCGGGGCTGAGCTGCAACGCGGGCCTGTGTGGCGCTCCTACCAGCACGTGCGGAGACCTAAGTCAGCTCTGTTGCGGTGGCACCATGTGCAACGCGGGGCTCAACTGCGCGGCGGGACGCTGTCTTATGCCAGTGATGGGCACCTGCGGAAATCCAGGTCAAACGTGCTGTCGCACCGCCGGGAGTACCGTCGGCTCGTGCGCGATCGGCGCCTATTGCAACGGGAGCTCGTGCATCGCGTGTGGCACCGCAGGGCAGACCTGTTGTCGCTCTGCAGGCAGCACCGTGGGCAGCTGCGGCGTCGGCGCGTATTGCAATGGCAGCTCGTGTATTGCCTGCGGAATCGCTGGCCAAACGTGTTGCCGCGCGCCCGGAAGCACCGTGGGCAGCTGCAACGTCGGAGCGTATTGCAACGGGAGTTCGTGCATCGCGTGTGGCACCGCGGGGCAGACCTGTTGTCGCTCTGCAGGGAGCACCGTGGGCAGCTGCAACGCCGGCGCGTATTGCAACGGGAGTTCTTGCATTGCCTGCGGAATGGCTGGTCAAACGTGTTGCCGCGCAGCGGGAAGCACCACCGGGACCTGCGGCGCAGGGGCGTACTGCAACGGGAGTTCGTGCATCGCGTGCGGCATGCCAGGGCAGGCCTGCTGTCGCTTCGCGGGGAGCACCGTGGGCTCGTGTGCAGCGGGCGCCGATTGCAACGGCAGCACATGCCTTGCGTGTGGGATGTCGGGCCAGCGGTGCTGCGGGGGGTCGTCGTGTTATGCGCCCCTGCGATGCCTAAGCTCGCTCTGTCGCTGAGCGAGAATTCTCTGCAAATTCTATCGTAGAAGCGTCGAGCGAAACTCCCACAGGCAAGGCGCCGCGCGGCGATAGATGAGCGTCTTGCGGAGGTACTGAAGACCGCCGCCGCCGGTGCCTGGGCGCGCACCGATGACCCGCTCGACCATCGCGATGTGCACGTTGCGCCACGCGGTGAGGGCCTGATCGAGCTCGAGGGTCCGCTCAAAGAGCGCGCGCAGGGCAGGACGGGTTCGCTCAGAGCGATACATGTGCGCGAGCTGAACGTTCTCGGCGTGCTGAAGGATTTCGTCAGTATTTCTCCACTGATTGTGAAGAGCGCTCTCGACGTCTTGGGCATCCCCCCAGCGCATCCGAGCGGACTCAAAGTCGCTGTGGAGCGTCTTGAGGTTCTCGGACATCGCCGTGTCCGCGAGGTCTGAGAGGTGCGCGTCGTCTCCGCGGAGCTCGCGCGCGTTGAGCAGGGCGTAGAGCAAATCGCGCAGCGAAGGCTCGCGCATCCGTTGCTCCATGCGGTCGAGCTCTTCTTGGGGCATGTGCCTGCGAAAAGAGAGCTCGCCGGTCGCGGCCAAGCGCGCGCGGTGCACGTCTTTGAGACCAATGAGCATCTCGACCTCGCGAAACTGCGTGCTCCCAAAGCCCGACGCGGGGTCCAACCGCGAGCGAAAACTCAGGAAACTCTCAGGCGGCATGGTCTCTAGGATCGCAAACGCCCCCGTCGCATGACGGATAATTTGTCCCGCGCGCCCGACCCGCTGCGCGAAGCGATCGAGCGTCGCGTCGTCAAACCACGCGAGCGAGACCGCGCCACACAGCGCCGAGTCTCTCGCCGGAAAACACGCGGGCTCATGCAGCTGCTGTGCAAACGCGCGCTCCCACGGGTGCTGTGAGAGCTGCTCGTCAATCACCTTGGCCGTGCGAGGATACCTCGCCAACGAGTCGCGCAATGCCGGGGCGCTCTCTGGCTCTCTAGCCAGCAAATCCGCAGGCGGAATGTGTCCACCATGCTCGCTCACGATCTGCTGTGCCGTGTGCATCACGTCGTCGAGGTCATGCAAGAGCTGCCTAAACCAGAGCTCAAACGTCTGGTGTGTGACAATAAAGAGCAGCTCGTCGTGGGGCCACTCATTGGGCCAACGGTCGCCCTCGCGCCAGGGTCTCTGGCCTCCCTCGACGCTCGGGTCCGCGACGCTCGGGCGCTCGGGCCACTCGTCCCGCGAGCGCCCTCTCGGGATCTCTTCGGGCAGCCGCTGCGCACGCAGCAACGCCGGCACGTGGATGTACTCAGAGTAGGTCAGCTCTCGCCCGTCTCGACGACGTTGGGAGCGGTCCGAAGGTGAATCACTCATACGGTTGTGCTGCTGGTTGTAACAGCACCGCAGCGCCCTTCGCTGTGCGAACCTCAGCGCTCCCAGCACAACCTGCGCGGCTCACGCCCCTTCGCGCACCGCCTGCACCCGCTATGCCCCAATGCAGTGCGCGGTCGGTACGCTCAGCGCCCGCCGAAGTTCTGGGTCCAGTAGTGCCGATACGTCGATGAGGCGCTGTACGCATAGCCCACGCCCAGCGCGCGATAGCCCGCGGTCATGATGTTGCGACAGTGCCCTGGGCTGTTCATCCACTGGGTCATGGTGGCGGCCGCAGTGCTGCTTCCGGCGGCTAGGTTTTCTCCACGCGGATTGAAGGTGTACCCCACCGCGTCCATGCGATTAAACGGGGTCAACCCCTCGGGCGTAATGTGATCAAAGTAGTTGCGCCGCGCCATGTCTTCGCTGTGTCGTCGTGAAGAGAGCCTGAGCGCCTCGTTGGCCACTACGGCCCCAACGGCGGGATAGCGAACGCCGCCGCACGTCGCCCCCATCGCGCGGCGCTGGTTGACCAAGCGCAAGATCTCGTCTTCGAGCGCGCGGGTCGCAGCCGATCCACCAGCGTCTGCGGCTGCGGCGTCTACGCGGGCATCGGTCCCGGTCGAAGTGTCCGCTCGTGCATCCGTTCGCGCATCCGTTCGTGCGTCCATCACGGTCGCGACGTCGGCACGCACATCGGCCGCCGAGTCCATCCGCACGACGTCCGGCGACGTCGCTGCATCCATCCGCACGACGTCCGGCGACGTCGCCGAGTCCCGACGAATGACATCGGGCTGTGTCACAGAGGCATCCATCCGGATGACGTCCGGCGACGTCGCCGAGTCTTCCTGTGCGCTGTCTTCACCGGCATCCTCAGCCACTGGACCAAAGCACGCAGCGATCGCACTCGGAGAGCACATTACGGTCTCAAGGCACATCCGTGCGTCTGCAAATTCGCCGGTGATACACGTATCTACGCACTCAAACTCGCTGAGCATCGCGCCGCTCCGGTCACGCAGCGTCTGACCACAGTCGCCGTACACGTGCCGACACGCACGCTCGCACGTGGTCATCGGGACGGGGGCGACGTCCTGCTCCAGCTCGGCGTCGTCGCTCGCCACGGCGTCGATCACGGCGTCCGAGCGCGTTGCGAGCACGTCGCCGCCATCGTCCAGCATGCCGACCGCACCACACCCCTGCAGCGCGAGGCTCGCCAACGCAAAACTACACAGGGCACTCAGGCATCTCGTCTTCATAGGTACTTTCAAGGCTCTTGGCACAGCCCCGTAGGGTCGCACCCTTGCCGGTCACCCTGTCAATTCTTTCACCCGCACCCGCACCCGCACCCGCACCCGCACCCGCACCCGCACCCAGGGCGCGTTCGGAGGCTGCGCGGGGCGAGCGCGCCCGCAGCGACTGACCAAGCCGTACTCACGTACGGCGCGGGAGGAAGCGAGGACGTAAGCCGCCCCCCGCGGCCTCCCAACGCGCCCGAGAGCGCGCCCGCAGCGACTGACCAAGCCGTACTCACGTACGGCGCGGGAGGAAGCGAGGACGTAAGCCGCCCCCCGCGGCCTCCCAACGCGCCCTACCGGCGAGCGCGAAACCGATCGGGCTGCAGGGCATAGTCCCCTGGCGTCGCGATTTCGGGGTTGAGCCACTCGATCAGCGCTGCAAATCCGCGGCTCTCGGTGTCGTTGGCGAGGTAGTTTCCGACAACATCGAGCACACGAAATCCACGCTTTAACTGAAACGTGAGCGTCTGATCCGAGATCTCGCCGCGACACACACGCGCGGTGTACTCCTCGGGCGTGTGCTCTGCTGCAAAGCGCCCGTAGCCTCGCAGCCGCGCGCCCGCGCGAATGCGCAACAAGCGCCTACGTTGCACGAGCTCTCGACGCGCGTCGTAGAGCAGCCGACCGATGCCGCTCCCCTGATGGTCGGGATCGACCATGACCTCTGCGGCGTAGAGCGTGCGGCCCTCGTCTGGGTTGTGGTTGGTAAACATTCCGCTGAGGGTAAAGTCCTTCCAGGCGCTCATGGGGTCGTAGTCATCCCATCGCAGAATCAAGCTCGCCGCCATGCCCACCACGCGCTGGCTCTTGGTGTGCACCGCCACAAACTGCCCCTCCGGAAACACCTCCAAGTGGCTCGCGAGCTGGCGCTCTGTCCACGGCAACGAGTCTGGGTAAACCCTGCGACAGAGCTCCGAAATCGCATCAAAATCGGTAGGCCTCGTGCTGCGTACAACGAAGTCGTGTTCGCCCGCTGGCCCGAGCCTTCGGAGCGTGCTCACGATGGGCTTGTTGCGATAGCGCTCGGCGTCGACCAAGGGCAACACGGTGCCCATCGCGCGCGAGTCTGCGATGGCCGAGAGGTTCACGTCTGCGATCACCATGGCCTCTTGGTTGGGGATCCCTTCGGCGGCGATCCCGTCGCGCGAGAAGGCAAAATCGCTGGGTGTTAAGATCGACGCTTGCCCATAGTTAAGCGAGACCGCGGGCACCGACGGCAGGCTCCCGACCGTCGAAGACTGCACGACAAACACCTGGTTCTCGATGGCCCGCGCCTGCGCGCAATAGCGCACACGCAAGAAGCCCTGCCGATCGTCGGTGCAGCTCGGGACCACGATGATATTGGCCCCATTGCGCGCGTGCTCGCGCACGATCTCGGGAAACTCGACGTCATAGCAAATGGCCACGCCGAGCCGGCCAAAGTCTGTCTCAAACGTGTTGATCTCGCGCACAGACTCGATGTCCCACTCTTCGCGCTCAAAGCGCGTCATGTGAATCTTTGGCTGCGCGCCGACGGAGCCATCGGGACCAATCACGTGACAGACGTTGTGCAAATGGCCGCTCTCGCTGTCTTCGATGAGCACAGTCCCCGCGACGACGTAGATGTCATTTTTGATCGCGAGTTCGCGGATCATCGCGAGAATCTCTGGAGATTGTCTCGCCAAGTCACGAACCTGCTCAGTCATCGAGCGCGTGACATCACCCAGCGTGAGCAGCTGAAGACTAAAGTACTCAGGAAAGACAATCAGCCGACAGCGGTAATCCGCTGCGGTCTCGATGAGCCCGCTCACCTGCGCACGAAAGTCGGCGAAGCTCGCAACGGGGCGAATAAAATACTGGAGGGTCGCAATTCGAACTGTGTCCATCGTCGGTTGGGGCCCAACTTCGCATAAACGCGCTTAATTTCGCGAGTAACAACGACACGACGGCTGAGCGCTTGTGCTCTCAAGAACACGCAACGGTCCCTGAAATTTGCTGTGCAAGAGTTGCCCACACGCTCAAGCAATAATCACTTGTACGTGCAAATTTGCTTACATTTCGTACCCTGAGCGCGCTCTGCTCACAGGCCGTGTGCGTACCCCATACGAGACATCTCGTGCACAATGCGGCATAGATCACTCACTCGCAGTCGCACTTGCACAGGCCACCCATCCGGAGAACTCCAAACTGATGCTTACGCAATCCCAGCGCACTCTCGCGGTCTTCTCGGTGTTGTCCCTCGCGCTTGTGGCCTGTGGCCCTGACCCGAGCGAAACGCCCGTGATCCGCATCCCAGGCATGGGCGGCACCATGACCGGGGGCCCCGTCCTGATCCCGATGGGCGGCATGAGCGCTGACGCAGGCACCGACGCGAGCCCACCGCCGCCACCGCCTGCACGTGACGGTGGCTTCACGATCTTGGACAGCGGCACAACACCGCCGCCGCCACCGCCCACGCCGCCCCCGGGCGCATCGACGTGTCAGCGCGCATGCCAAAACGTCTACCAGACGTGCATGTTTACCTTTCGAGACACCGCAGGCCGTCCCGTCTCCGAAGCCCAGTGTGTCTCTGCCTGCGACGCCGGAATGTTCATGGGCGCAGAGACCTGCCTCGCGACCGCGACGTGCAGTACGGCTGGGCTCAACGCGTGCTTCTCGGGATCGCCTCCGCCACCGCCACCGCCTCCGCCTGCGACGGACTCGGGCTCCGGTGGCACCGACGCGAGCACACCGCCTCCGCCACCGCCCGCCACCGGCGCGACGGCTCTCGAAGACGAGGTCCTCGTTCTGGTCAATCAACACCGCGCCCGCGGCGCCAACTGTGGCGGCACAAACTATCCCCCGGTGGCCGCGCTCGCGGGCAACGAGATCTTGCGTGGGACCTCGCGTGCGCACAGCACCGACATGGCCACGCGGCGCTACTTTGATCACAACACGCCCGAGGGTCGCACGCCGTTTCAGCGCATGATGGCTGCGGGATACAACAGCTCACCGATGGGCGAAAACATCGCCGCTGGCAACGGGACCGCCGCCGCCACGGTCACCCAGTGGATGAACAGCCCTGGCCACTGTCGCAACATCATGAACGGCGGCTTTCGCGCGATGGGCGTCGGCTACGCGGCCAACCCCTCCTCCCAGTATCGCCACTACTGGACCCAGAACTTCGGCGGGCGCTGAGCGCAGCGAACGGGGCGCTCGGGGGACTAAGGCTTACACCGTAAGCCTGCGAGACTTACACCGTAAGTCCAGATGCGCTTCCACGCTGTACTTCGCGGGCCAAGCGGTCCAGGTTCTGCTCGTTGGACGGAACCACCATGTGGGCCACCCGACGGGCGACCTCGGCGCTCTCAAAGACCTGCACCCACGTGACCCGCGTCGTAGTGCCAACGGCTCCCAAGCGAATCTGCAGGGTAAACCTCGGCTCATTGACATGCTCAATGAGCACCGCGTGGGGCGCGTCGATCTCGGCAAAGCGGCACTCGTTGGTGTAGCTCCCCCCGTCGGGCCCATGCATCGTGAACTCCCAGCGTCCGCCCACGACAAACTCGCAGTGTGTGACAGTGTTGCTAAAACCCGCGGGTCCCCACCAGCGAGCCAACCGGCTGGGATCGCTGATCGCCGCGAACACTTGATCAACCGTGGCCTCAAGCTCGCGCGCAGTCATGAAGGTGCTCATCTGTGCAAGCTGCGGTGCTATCGCAGTTCGTCCTTTGGGCGCAACTCAGCGACATTCACGCAGGGCGGCGGACCCTTACGCTGTAAGTCTACCTAGTCGCTGTCAGCCTTGCGCAGCGATCGTGCACGGGCGATCGCGAGGCCCACGCCCAACAGCGCCGTCATCACGCCAGGGATGAGCACGAAGATCTTAAACCGCTTGGTGCGCTGCGCGACCACGGGCGCTGGGTCGTAGCCATGCAGCATCGGCAGCGTGCGCACCCAGCCATCCAGAGCCTCGCGCACCTCGCGCTCACGCTCACGTAGGGAGGTGCTCAGCGCGTACACCGAGCCTCCTCCTGCGGGGAGCATCCACGCGCGCAAGACCAATTGCGCGGGCGGCGGCTCAAGGGTCGCGTGCGCGGTAAACCCGTCGACGCTTGCCACGCGCACGGGCTCGGGCGCGCTCAATTGCATCGCGGTGCTCGACCGCGAGGCTCCCGCATCGGGGTCACTCGACACGGTGTGCACGCGTGTCCCGACGGCCGCGATCATGGTCGCCGCGAGCTCAAACGTGCGCCGCGCGCCCTCGGGTCCCTGCGCTTGTCCAGTGAGCTCGACGAAGGTCAGCTCGCCGCCGCCGCCACGCGACGGCGCGATGCACACGCGGCCCACATAGGTCGCCTGCGCGCGGCCGCCATCCGCAGGGGTCGCGTCGGTCCACCCGCTGGGACAGCGCGCGCGCACGGTAAATCCCCGCTCGGTGTTCTCGGGCTCTTCAAACGCACGCAGCCCCTCGACGTGCGCGACCGCATCGGCCGCGGGCCCCTCAAGCGCCTCACGGTGCTCGCTCGGCGCGACCAGAACGGCCAACAGCGTGTGCCCTCCTGCGGGCAAGACCCACGCACGCAGCGCCATCGACGGGAGCCTCAGGCCTCCGCGCGCGCTCACGCTCAGGCCCGACACGGTCACCCCAGGCCGCAGCGTCACGTCTTGCCGCGTAGGCGCAGGCAAGGGCTCGAGGGCAACACGATTGGACTGCGAAATTTGCTCAACAAACGTGCGCATCGCCAGGGGATGTGCGCGCGCATCCGAGACCATCTCTGCGCTCCAAAAGAGCTCAAGCGACTCTGAGATCGCCGAGTCACTGCGCACCGGGTCGCAGCGCACGAGCCACCGCGTGCGGGTGTTTTCGACCAGGGCTCCGCTGTCAAACCCAGCGGCGCGTTGATACCCCGCGGGACACGCAGGAGCTTGAGGTGCGGTGGCGTAGGTGGGCACCGCCCCGCGATCGGGACCCCGCGACGCGAGCGTCCACGCGCCCCAGGCGACACCGACAAAAGCGCCTGCAAATCCGTAGATAAACATGCGACGAACATTGGACGAGCGGACAGACACAGCGCGCGCAGTGAAGCAACCAAGCCTGCCCTAGGCAACTCTCAAGCGGTACGTACCCACCCGTCACGTGATGATTTGCCCCCGCGCAGGCGCTGCGTAACACCGCGCAATCGCATGCAAATCCTCGCGTAGAACATCGTTGGAGCGTGCCCTCGCGCGATGCGTGATAGTGTGCCCGGGCTATGATGCAAGGCGCCGTTTCAAACGTATTGGACGCGGTGGGCAACACGCCCATCGTTAAACTTAACCGTGTAGCCGCCGGACTCGCGGCTGACATTTACGTCAAGCTTGAGTACCTCAACCCCGCGGGCTCGATGAAAGATCGCATCGCGATCAACATCGTCGACGACGTCGAGCGCACGGGGCTGCTCAAGCCCGGCGGCACCATCGTCGAAGCCACCAGCGGAAACACAGGCGCGGGCCTCGCCATGGTCGCCGCCGTCCGTGGCTACAAGAGCATCTTCGTGATGCCCGACAAGATGTCGCAAGAGAAAATCGCGGCCTTGCGCGCGTGGGGCTCAAAGGTCGTCGTGTGCCCCACGGCGGTCGAGCCCGAAGACCCCCGGAGCTACTACTCGGTTGCACGCCGGCTCGCCGAAGAGACCCCCAACGCGGTCTTGGCCAACCAGTACCACAACCCGGCCAACCCCGAGGCGCACTACAAGACCACCGGGCCCGAGATCTACGAGCAAACCAAGGGCGAAATCCACGCGTTTGTCGCGGGCATGGGCACCGGCGGCACGCTCTCGGGTACGGGAAAGTACTTCAAAGAGCGCAACCCCGACATTCGCATTGTGGGCGTCGACCCTGTGGGCAGCGTGTACTACGACCGCTTTCGCTACGGCCGTGACACACGCGCGTTTACGTACAAAGTCGAGGGCATCGGCGAAGATTTTTATCCCTCGACGATGAACCTCAAGATCCTCGACGAGGTCGTGCGCGTAGACGACCGCGAGTGCTTCTTGATGACCCGAGACCTCGTACGTCTCGAGGGGATTTACTGCGGCGGATCGTGCGGAGCCGCCGTCGCCGGAGCGATCAAGTACGCCCGCGCGCGCAACAAAAAAGAGAACATCGTGGTGCTCTTGGCCGACAGCGCGGGGCGCTATCTCTCCAAGATCTTCAACGACGACTGGATGCGCGAGAACGGCTTTCTCGGCACCGAGGGCACCGTCCGCGAATTGCTCGACATGAAGGGCCTCCGCCCGATGGTCGTCGCGCGCCCCAACGACAGCGTGCGCCACGTGATCCAGACCATGAAAGCCCACGGGATCTCACAGCTCCCAGTCGTCGGCGACGACGACCGAATCTATGGCCTCGTGGCCGAAGTCGACGTCTTGAGACACCTGGTCTCGGGCGAAGGCCACCTCGATGGCAACATCGAGCACATCGTCGAGAGCGACTACGCCAGCGTCACCCCCGACACCCGCATTGACCTCTTGCAGGGCGTGCTCGCCGACGCCAAAATCGCGCTCGTCACCGAAGAGCACAAGCTCGTGGGGCTGCTCACCAAGATCGACCTCATCGACTATCTCTCACGCAAGACCGTCGCAGGCTGAGCCGCGCCCGGCGACGTCGCCGGGTCTACGGGCTGCTAGGTGCGAGCGCTGCGCCTAGCCGTTCGGCCGCGGCAGTCCCGACAAACTCACGCTGCACCGAGCTCGCGAGCCCCGTCGCGCCTCCGCGGTACAGCCGCACAAGCCCTGAATTTGCACGTCCACCACGTGTCGCGTTGGGCGCCCCCACGAGCACATCCGCGAACCCGTCGCCGTTGGTGTCCCCACAGCCCGCGAGCGTAGTGCCGAGGTTGTCGTCCGCATTGGCACCGGTAAGAATCACCTGCGGCATCATCGAGACACCTGTGCCTACACCCAAAAAGATCGCGAAGAACCCCTGACCACGACGGCCTTGGTTTGCGTTGGGCGCGCTCACCAAAAAGTCGTCGTAGCCGTCACGGTTAACATCCCCCGCGCCGGCCACGGCGGTCCCGAGCCTGTCCATCACCGCGGGGCCATAAAACTCTCCCATCAAGCCCGTGAAGAGCATCGCCCCGGTATTGCCGAAGAAAAACCGCGAGCTCCCGCGCATACCTCCGTTGGGAGCGCCCACGATCGCGTCGGCCATCCCGTCGTTGTTCGTGTCCCCCATAAACGCCACCGCAGCGCCAAACTCTTCGTTCGCACCACGCCCCTCAAGCACCAGATCCCGCAACGCCCGGATGCCCGTCGTGCGACCGAGATAGACGTATGCGGCGCCCGCGTTGGCCAACGCCGCAGGGGTCGCGTCCGGCGCGCCCACGAGCATGTCCGTGAGCCCGTCCCCGTTGGCATCACCGCCGCCAGCGACCGACGTACCGAATCGATCCCCCACAGCGATTCCCTGCAAGACCCGCGATCGCATGGGCGCGCTCGGCGCAGCTCGCCCCAAGAACACCGTCGCGGTCCCCGCCGCCAAGCCCCCCGAGCCCACTCCGTTGGGCGCACCCACGACCAGATCCCCATAGCCATCGCCATCGACGTCGCCCACACCCGCGATCGCCGCACCAAAGCGTTCAGCGCCTCCGGTGCCTGTCAACGTCACCCGAGGCATCATGAAGATCCCCCCCGAGCTACCTCTGTAAATATACACTTGCCCAGAGGTCATCGCAGAAGGAGCGCCCACCGCGAGGTCTCCAAATCCGTCCCCATCGAGGTCGCCAAGGTTCGCGATCGCGCTCGCAAATCCGGTCCCCGCCATGGGCGCGTTGATCCTCACGTCGGGCATCGCCGGCAACCCCGCTGCGCTACCGTAGTACACCTCCACGCGCTCAGTCCCGGTCGAGCCGATCACCACATCGGTAAACCCGTCGCCGTTGAGATCCATCGCGTGCGCGGTCGTCGTGTCGACCCCGGTCGCCACGTTGCGCTGCCCCACAAAGAGCTGCCACACAGGGCTCACGGGCATGAGCGACACGCCTCCACGCTGCGGTGTCACGCGCCAATACCACCACCCAGGCATCAACATCGCCGCAGGACGGGCGCTCTCGGTGCCCATCAACACCTCGCATCCCACTGTCATCGCGCGGTTGCGGCACAGATCCACCCGAGCGCCGTTTGCACCCGTCGGTAGCGTCCAGCGCAGCGTCGGCCGCATGTGCGTCACGCGGCTCGTGCTCATCGGCGAAATCAGCTGCAGGACCGAAGGCACCGCCACCGCATCAGTGGCATCACTCGCATCACTCGCGTCACTCGCGTCCATGCTCGCGATGTCTTCGGGCACATCGAGCGCGTCGCTGGCGTCTGTGCGAGGCGCGACGTCAAATCCAAGCGGGTCTCCGGCGTCCAGCGATTCTCCAGGCGGAATCGGGATCGTTGGGAGACTCAGCGCAACACACTCGCCCTCGTCACCGCAGGTCTGCGCACGCTCGAGACATCGACGCGCGACGGTGCACTGCTCGGGGTTGGCCGAGAGACAACCTGTCGCGCGATCGCCGCACGCGAGATTAAAAAAAATGCGCGCGCGCTGCGGGACATGCTCGATCAGCGTCACCCGCTGCAAGCGCTCGATGCGCACGGCGGGCTGACCACCTTCGGCCGCGACCTCAAGCACGGTGTACACATTGAGCAGGCCCGCGCGCGGCCCTTGCGGCGACGGCACGAGCCCCACACTCCCCGGAAACAGCGGCCGCTGGCTGTTGTTAAGCCGCGTCAGTGAGCCCTCGAACATGCGGAGATCTGCGACGGACAGGTCCCCCGTTCGCGTGAAAATACTCAGCGTCATCGCGCGCGAAGGACGCACATTGCTGTCCATCGAGAGCACTACTTGCGTGGGCCTCGCCCTGCAGCCCGCGAGCGCAATGAGACCCAACTGCATCCACCCCAAGCACGACCACAAACGACGCATTGGGCGACAATCTACAGGAATTTTTGGCCTCTGTCGCGCGCACTTGCTATCACGCCAAGGGCCCCGGCGACGTCGCCGGGTCGACCTAAGGCGCGGCTCCGGCGATCGCGCTGCCGTAGCGCTCGTTGGCGACAGTGCCCATGTACTCGCGCCATGGTGGGCTGGCAATCCGCACTAAAGAACCAGCAAAAATCTGCATAAGACCCGTGGCTGTTCTGCCACTCCGCTCGGCGCCGGGAGCGCCCACGAGGATGTCTGCGATGCCATCGCCGTTGAGATCTCCGCCGCCTACAAGCGTCGCGCCGAGCCCATCGTTGCTCATCGCACCCACGTGGGTCGAACCTGTCATCACGTCGATCCCCATGGCACCCCCATACCGGAGCGTAAAACTCCCCTGGCCCATCAACGGACTCGACGCGCCGGGCGCACCGATCGCGACGTCGTCAAAGCCATCTCGGTTGACGTCTCCTACACCAGCGACCGCAGCACCAAAGCGCTCGAGCGCCCCGACGGTGAGCATCGACCCTGTCATCATCGCAAAAGGTACCGTCATTCGGCCTTGAAAAAAGCTGACCGCTCCGCCTCGTGAGGCCATCGGCGCGCCCACGATCACGTCTGCCAGCCCGTCGCCGTTCACATCACCGCTGAACGCTACCGAGGCCCCAAATCGATCGCCCGTTGCGACCCCCGAGAGGATGCCGTCCGACGGCATCAAGGGCCGAATCGAGCGCCCGAGATGCACCTCAACAGTGCCCGAGCTCGCCATGCCTGTCCCTGACGCGCCAGGCGCACCCACGATCACATCGGTCCGGCCGTCTCCATTGAGGTCCGCACCCCCGCTCATCGCCTCGCCAAACCGATCCCCCGCGGCGCGGCCCAGCGCGGGGTTCTGGCGTGCGGGCATTGCCCCTGTCGGGCGCCCCAGAAAGAGCCACACGCCGCCGCTCATGGCGCCGTTTGTGCTGTGTGCCGGAGAGCTCGCGAGAAAGTCTCCGTAGCCATCCCCGTCAAAGTCCCCAGCGCCGGTGACCACCGTACCAAAGCGCTCGACCCCCGTCGGACCAAGCGTGAAGCCAGGTGTCGCTGAGAGGCCTGTTGCGCTGCCAAAATACAAGTAGATCCTTCCACTCGACCCGCCGGGAGCGCCCACCAAGAGATCCCCGTAGCCATCTCCGTTGACGTCCCCTACACCCGCCACGGATGCACCAAACTCCGTGTTGGGGACCGGAGCGATCAGCGCGATCGGGACACGCAGAGCGGACGTGTTTCCGTAATAGACCTGCACGCGCCCCGTCCCCGGAGACCCCACGGCGATGTCGTTGAGACCGTCGCCATTGAGGTCCATCCCAAAGCCCGAGACCGTGTCATTCATGCTCGGCATCGCCCGCGTCACAAAGAACTGCCACACAGGGCTCTGCGCCATCGGACGCATCATCGCGTCCATCGGAGTCACTCGCCAAAACCACCAACCAGGCGACCGCATCGTAGGAGGTCTGACAAAATCCACAGCCGTGAGCGTATCGCACGCCTGGCTCATCGCCCTGTCGGTACAGATCTCGACGCGCGCGTTGACCGCGCCCGTCGGCAAGGCCCAGCGCAAAGTAGGGCGCGGGATCGTCATGCGCGAACCGCTCATCGGCGATCGCAGCTGGATCGGCATCGATGCGGATCCATCCGCATCACTGGCATCGCTGGCATCGCTGGCATCACTGGCAGCTCCAGTGTCACTCGCGTCACTCGCGTCACTCGCGTCGAGACCCACGACGACATCGGTGCTCACGTCGTCCGAAGAGACCTCCGGCACGGATGAATCCGTTGGCTCTGCGCGCTCGGCGAAGTTGTCCGCGTCCAGCAATTCTCCAGGCAAAATCGGAACAGTGGGCAACGCGAGGGGTGCACACACGCCCTCGTCGCCACAGGTCTGCCCCTGCTCGATGCACAGCCGCGCCACGGTGCACTGCCCAGGGCTCCCGCCCACACAGCCGGTCGCTCGGGCCGCACACGCCTCGTGAAAAAACATGCTCGCCCGCTGGGGTGCGCGCTCAATCAACGAGACCCGCTGGAGCCGCTCGATCCGCAGCGGAGGGAGCGCACCGTCTCCCGCCACCTCGAGCACCGCGTACACGCTCATCACGCCGGTCCGTGGCCCCTCGACACGTGGGACCAGCCCTACGCTCCCCGGAAACAGCGCCCGCTGGCTGTTGTTAATCCGCGTCACCGAGCCCTCGATCATACGGAGTTCTTCGACGCCGACCTCGCCCATGCGCGTGAGAATACTCAGCGAAATCGCCCGCGAAGCGCTCACATTGCTGTCCACCGAGAGCACGACCTCGGTCGGCCTAGCCTTGCAACTGACCGCGGACAGCAAGACCCCCAAAGCGACCCAGTGTGTGCTCCGCATCCGCGGGGCGCGGGCCTCAAAGCTTCTCTCGCGAGGTGTCTTCACCATGAGGCTCGGTACCGTATTTCTTTGTGGCTGTGCCGCCGATGTCAGCAGTGAACGAGTGACCCGGCGACGTCGCCGGATGAGTCTATTTTCCAAGCTCGGGGAGCGTAAACCCGGCGCCCGTGAGCAGCCCTCGCATCTCGCCCTTGTTCACGGACTTCATGTAGGCCTCTTTGGGATCCACAAGCCCACGCTTGCAGAGATCCAAGAGCGAGTCGTTCATGGTCTGCATGCCGATCGCGCGCGAGGTCTGCATGACACCCGGGAGCTGAAAGGTCTTGCCCTCACGGATAAGGTTGGACACCGCGGGATTGCCGATCAAAACCTCGTACGCGGCGATCCGGCCGCCGCCGATTTTCTTGCACAAAACCTGCGCGATCACGCCCTTGAGTGACTCTGCCAACATCGTCCGGATCTGCGCCTGACGGTCCGCCGGAAACTGGTCGATAATGCGATCCACCGTCGAGGGCGCCGTCGTCGTGTGCAGTGTCCCAAAGACCAAGTGACCCGTCTCTGCGGTCTCGATCGCGATCGAGATGGTCTCGAGGTCTCGCATCTCGCCCACGAGCACGATGTCCGGATCTTCACGAAGCGCCGCACGAAGCGCCGCCTTAAAAGAGTCTGTGTGCATGCGCACCTCGCGCTGGTTGACCAGGCAGTGCTTGTTCTCGTGCACAAACTCGATGGGGTCTTCGATCGTAATAATGTGGTCTTCGCGAGACATATTGATCACGTCGATCAACGTCGCGAGCGTCGTGGACTTGCCCGATCCCGTCGGCCCGGTGACCACGACGAGGCCCTTGGTGAGATTACATAAATCCAGCACGGGTCTTGGCAAACCCAGCTTTTCTGCTGACAGAATCTCAAACGGAATCCGTCGAAACACCGCCCCGATCCCACGCCGGTCCATAAACGCGTTGCCTCGAAAGCGCGCGACGCCTTCAATTTCAGACGCCCAATCCGAGTCTTTTTTCTTGTCGAACTCCTCGCGATTGAGCGGCGGCATCATCGCGTAGATCATCGACTTGAGCATGTTGTGCTCGAGAATGGGCCCGTCTTCGAGATTCTGGATCTCGCCGTGCAGACGGATCTTGGGCGGGTTTCCGGTCGAGAGATGCAAGTCCGAGCCGTTGAGTATCGCGAGCATCCGCAGCCAGCGCTCGATCCCAATGGGGCCGTAGTCTTCGTTGGGAAGCGCCGCGGCCGCGGCACGTCGATGCGACGAGCTCCCGCCGTCGTCCGTGATGTGCCCCGAGACCATCGGCGCGGGCGAGACCTGCTCGACCACACCCACCGTGGCAGGGCGCATGTTGTTACGTGGCGGCGCGTTGGGTTGCGCTGGCTGCTGCGGTTGCTGTTGTCCGGGTGGATTCGCAGGGACAATCACCACGCGCCACGCGCCCGGGTTGGGCTGCACCTCGACGGTGACCGGCTCATTGGTCTCGTCGTAGATAAACCGTGTAGAGCGCCCCGCGCGCAGCTCTGCGATCGCTTCGGGAGGGGCCGCCTCTTGGATAATCGAGACGAGCTGACCGTGATCAATCGGCGTGTTGGACGCGCGATCTCCTTGCGCAAACCGCGCGGTCACAGGCGCACCCGAAGAAAGCAGCAGGCTCTGCGCTTCGTAGCGCATCAGATGCTGAACATACACGCTGAGTCTTTTCACGGCAGACGCGAGACTAGCAACTCATGCGCACATCTCGCGAGTGACTTTGCACGGATTGCGCACAATCGCGTGGACTATGCGCCTAGGTGCAACCTGAGCGCGACCGCCGCCGCGCGCTTGTCAAAGGCCTGCCCCACGAGCTCTGCGCGCTGACTAATTCGCTCAAATGTCTCGACCAAAAAGAGCCCGAAGCGCTCGCACTCGTTGATCGCTGAGATCATCCGCGCGGGGTCGACAAAGTCCGACTCGTGGAGGCCCTCGATCGCGGTCAAAAAACGATCAAAGTCTGGATAATCGCTGGCGCGCAAGAGCTGGTAGCCCATCGAGCGAAAGTACCCAAGAAACTCTCGCACGAACTGAAAGCTCGACTGGCTCCCCCACGCGTCGTCGCTCTCGGGCACAGCCCGCGCGCGGGTCACAAACGCCCGAAGGACCTGCGCAAACATCCACACGTCCCGACGCAAGCGCTCGCTGACGGTGCGCTTGGCATCGAGCCCGTCAAACAAATCGCCGGTGTCCAGCGAGGGACGGATGGCCTGTGCGAGCCGCACGACAGCGCTCTGCACGACCTCGTCGAGGCCATCCATCGCGCTCACGACGCCGCGCGCAAGATCCGCGGACGAGGGCGAGCGCTGCGACGAAGGGACGCGCACCTCGAAGACCGCGCGGATTTCAACGCGAAGGGACGACGCGATCGCCTCGAGCGTGCCTCGCAGCGATGCCAACCAGTGCGCCTCGATCGCGAGCTGATCAAACCGCTGACCGATTTCGCGCGCGGGGATCTTGAGAAGCTCACGCTCATAGCCGTCTGCGAGCACCGCGCCTGCGCGCCCCCGGAGGTAGCCCACGATCGCGCGCGCATCCGAGCGCAAGAGCGCCAAGAGCACATACACGCGCTGCAGCTGCTGGGGTTCGCCCACGAGCGCGCGCACGAGCTGCGAGTAGCGCAGCAACCGAAACATCGAGAGAAATCCCAGCGCGGTCACACGATGTGCGGCGTCGTTGTCGACCGCTTGGATCACGTCGAGCGCAGGCACCGTGCGGATGCGATCGAACTCGGGTCTAAACTCGAGCGCGATCAGCGGGTTAAAGAACTGGTTGCGTGCGATCTCGCGCTGGACCATCGCGAGCGACGCATGAAAGAGCCGAAAGGGCACGCGCTCAAGCCGCAAGAGCCCGTCCATCAGCTCGCCGATGAGCGTGAGCGAGTGGCGCAAATGCAGCAGCGCGTCTTCGGGAGACTCTTGCACCGCCGCGTCTCGTTGCATGCGCGCCCGCGCAGGATCCTCGGGCAACAGCGTCTCAAGATAGCGCTGAAACACGTACGCACGGTCACGCGTGTCCAAGAGCTGGCGACACAAAGTCACCACACGAAACAAGGTCATCCGCGCGATCGTGAGCTCTTCTTTAAAGTCCAACGCGACCGTGGGCGAGCGCTTGGCGCCTCCGGGGTGGTTGCGCGGGTTGGCAAAGCACACGAGCCCCTTGAGCAACATCTCGAGCTCGAAGAGCGTCTCTTCTTTGCGATCCCATCGCAGACCCGCAAACCACGCGTCGCGGGCCGCCGCCTGCTCTCGCCGAAGCCCGCGCGTATCGCGCAGCAAATCAGCGTACGGATCACGCACACGCCCTCGGCCCAGCGGGGTAAGGCTACGGGGGGGTGGTGCCGGTTGGCGGGTCTCGGATGCCATGAGCAAACCAAAGATACCACCCCCGTCGCGCCGGTGAGCGCCGATTGCAGTGCCCCGGACTTTGGCTCGCGGAGCCGCGACTTTACTGGGCGAGAACGTCCAGCCACCGGTGGCGGGGGCGCGGTTTCATCGACCCAGTTAAGCGAACGAAGACCATTGGTCAAATGCGATTTGGGCGACTACACTGATGTCCTCCATGAAGATAGAACTGTGGACCTTGGTCGCGGCGCTCGGGGCGTTGGGGTGCGGGCAGAGCGTTGGACCTCGTGTGCCCAACGCGAACGATGGCGGTGACGTGGTGGAGGCGGCGAGCGTGCTCAACGACCGCGACCAGTGTCCCTCGGGACAAACCCTGTGCGGCGATGTCTGTGCCGACACGTCCGCCGACCCGCTTCACTGTGGAAGTTGCAATCGTATGTGCCCATATTCGGTAGGCGAGCGCGCGATGTGCATGCGCGGTGAGTGCCAATTGGAGTGCGCCGCGGGCTACGTGCGGAGGCAAACGCGATGTGAACTCGCAGTCGTTCGGTTGATCGCACCAAGCAGCACAGGCACAGGTATTTCGCTCAATCTTTTCTCTTGGGAGCGTCCCCAAGGCGTGACCGTCGTCGAAGTGCAGTGGTGCCGCGATCGCACGATGACTCGTGACTGCAGCATCGCAAGCAGCACAGGCGACTCCGTCGTGCCGTCGCCATTCTTGCCGTTGGGTCGCTGGTACTGGCGCGCCCGCAGCTCTCCGCCCGACGCACCTGCTGGTGAATGGAGCACCGTATGGTCCTTTCGCGTGGCCGCAGCTTCTGGGCAGACGGCGGTTAGACGCGGCTCACGCGGCACACGCGGGAGCATGCCGGACTTTAACAGCGACGGCTTCGACGACCTCGTCGTGGGAGCCAAGCGTTTTAGCCCCACACAAGGACGCTTCGCCGTAGGTCGAATCGCGGTGTACATGGGCAGCCCGCAAGGCGTCACAGCGACACCGACGCAGGTCTTCGACGGGGTTCGGTCGTTGCACGCGATGGGTGGGCTGATCCGGCTCATTGGGGACATCAACGGCGATGGCTTCGCAGACCTCGCGGTGAGCTCAATTGCAGACCTACCCGAGACGGCGCGCGTCCCCGGCAGCATCCGGATCTTTCTCGGAAGCCCAAGTGGGCTCATCGAGACCACGCGCACAATTACCGGATATTTGGCAGAGAATCTAGGCATTCGAGACTTCTCCGGAGGGGATCTCAACGGCGATGGCTACTCGGATCTCGCCGTGGGACTTACGGCCTATGACCTTGGGCAAGTCGCGTCCACCCCCGGCCGCGTAGAGATCTATTTCGGCGGCTCTCAAGGGCTCTCACTCACTCCGTCACAAACGCTTCGTGGCACGCGCGAGCAGCTCTTCTTTGGCACGACGCTAACGGCCACGAGCAACATCGTCAGCCAGGGCTACTGCGACCTGCTTGTGTCGGCTCCTCAAACCATCGGCGACAATCTAAGACCGCAGTTGTTGGTCTTTCCCGGAGCCCCGGCCGGGGTGCAGCTCACGCCCTCTGACTCGATCAGTCCTCCGACAGCCGACACCTCTTGGTCCAATTTGCTGAGCACAACGGGAGATTTCGACGGAGATGGCTACGCGGATCTGGTCGCATCTGACTGGAGTAACAGCCAAGGCACACCCTATCCGCTGGGCAGCGTCTTTGTCTTTTCGCGCATCAGATCGAGGGGATTCGGATTGTCAGTAGAGCTGCAGGAGACCTCCGGAAGTGTGCATTTTGGAACATCGCTCGCAACCGGCGGCGACTTTGACGGCGACGGCGTCAACGAGCTTGTCGTGGGCAGCAACCTTCAACCCATGCCGCCATTGGTGTCGCGTGATATCTCCATCTTTAGGGGCAGTCTCAACGGATTGCCCACCATCGTGACCGACACGAGGAGGTCGGACTCACCAGGCGAAAACTACTACCCACCGTTGCTCTCGACCTCGTTTGACCTCAACGGCGACGGGTTCTCCGAGCTCATCGTGAGCACGCTAACCGCGGTGTCACAGCGTGGCGAACGGGGACGGATCACCGTGTATTCCGGGCAACGCGAGGGCGTGTCGGACACCGCCAGGCACGTCCTGTGGGGACCTCCACAGAACACCTACTTTGGCAGCGAAATCGCTCGCTAAAATCACTTATCCGCAACACGCAAGTCCAGCCACCGGTGGCGGGGGGGTTCAGCGCCCGGGCTCTCTCAGCGCAGCCAGCGCTCGGGGCACATCGTCGGGCGCGCGCCACGGGCCCACTACGGGGCTCTCGTCGCCACGCAAGGCCGCGAGCGAGAGCACGCGCTCAGGGCCCAGCAGCGCAGGCCACGAGGGCGGAGGCGACTGCCACGCGCCCGAAGCGTCACGCATGTGCGACCGATCCGACGAAAATTCACGCAGATAGCGCCCGCCCTCGATCACGCGAACGCGTGGAGAAAACACTGGGTCCAGCCACTCCAACGCGCGCAACGCGCCAAAGCTAGCCCGCGCATAGGTCTCCCACGGACAGGCCATTGGACAGCACGAATCAGGGTCCCAGGCTTGCCACTCGCCCGCCACGCAGACCGCCGCAAGCACGTGGTAGTCCCAGAGCACCAAGCCATCGTCACGCGCGCTCGCGCGCTGCGCCATCAGCGCGGTCTGTGCGTGCGCGTTGCTCACGACCAGCGCCGCAGAGCACGCAACGCCTGCGTGCTTGTGGGCCGCATCGAGGAGCCACCAGACGTTCTCTTCGCAAAAGAGCGCGCAGTACGAGACCGGGCCCGCGGGGGTCTCAACGGGGTGTGTGCTCATAGAGATATCTCCTGCGATTTATCATAGATTATCCACTGTCGCACCCGCGCCACGAGGCCCTCGTACGTGCGCTGCATCGCCTCGGTGAGCGTCTGGCCCTCGCGGTCCTCGAGCCACCGCAGCGCGGGTCTGCGTGCGCCCACTTCGTACACGAGCTCTGCCGCGGTCAACCCGGCGACGTAGCCGCCCTGCCCCAGCGTCACGCGCCCCTGGGGGCCGAGCGCGCGCACGGCGGTGATCACGCCTCGCTCGGGGGGCGCCCACGCCAGCGCCGCGCCCTGTGCGATCGCGCCTACATCGCGTGCGATGGCCTCGCGCCCCGCACGCACATAGCGCTCCCAGCTCGCCGCAGTGACTGCGCTCACACGAGGCCCCTCGGCAGCCATCTGCGCCCCGTATCGCGCACACCACGCACGATCGCGGAGGCCTCCCACGAGATACGCAAAGAGCGCTTGGGCGAGCTGCGCGGTGGGCTCGACCTCCAAGATCAACGCGACACGCGAGAGCAAAGCGTCGGACAAATTGCTGACTAATACGCCGTTCACCATGCGCTCTCGGCTGCACACCCACTCGGTCCCGTGGGGGTCGGCGCGCAGGACGCCATCGCACACGGGTCGGTCGGTCACGAGGGCGTAGTTCCAGGGGCGCTCGCGTGGCGCTTGCCTGCGTGTGACCAGCGCGAGGGTCTTGCCAGAACGCAGCGCCTCGGTCACCACGCCCTCGCGCGGACGATCAACCACCGCGCGATGGTCCAAGAGCCAACGCGTATCGCAAGGCCGATAAAGCACCGATCGCACCACGACCGCGCCCGATCGCGCCGCGAGCCGCATCGCTCGTAGGTCAACCTTGTCGCCCGCGCGCAGCCACCGCGTAGTGAGCTCAAGGTCGCTCACCGAGGGATCACTCAGCGCGCAGAGCTTCTCGTTTGCCTCGCCCAGCTCAAACGAGATCGCCAGCCGATCGCGGCCAGTGATCACCGCCGGAGCGGTCTCGACAAAGCACTCTCGCAGCGAGATCGCGCTCGCCCACGCGTCGTCATTCATCAGCACATTTGCGGACAAATCATCGATCACCCAGCGCGCGTCAGTGCCCACGGTCTCGTGCCACTCGGGTGCGCGCGACAGCGCAGCAAACTTGCTCGTCCGCGTGCCCCAGAGCTCGCTTCGCCGCACGCGCGCGGGGCCTGGTCTCTCGCGCGATCGCTCGAGGCACAGCAGCGCGACCCCCTGCTGGATCTCAAACACGCTCTCGTCACGGTCCCCCTGCGGTGTGTGCAAGCCATGCCGTGCAGCGCCATGAAGATCCAACACATCGACACGATCAAACCCAGCCCGCAGCGCGCGTCGGACGGTGGCAAACGTAGGGTTCTCGAGCAGCCCGTGCGCGAGCGCGATCACGACCACCGCGTGCTCGACGCGATCACACGCGGAATGAATCCACCGCAAGAATCTCAGCCATCCCGTGTCAAGCCACTTGCTGTTGCGACTCTTCGCTTCGCCCGCGATGGAGCCGTACACACTCGGAGACTCGGGGTCTTGTCCAAGCTTGAGCGCGTGCATGGCTGCGCTCAGCGGGCCCTCGAGCGCGAAGGGCGGGTTGGCCAAGACCACCAGGGACCTCACATCAGAAAAATCCGCGGGCTCCCACACGGTCGCGAGGGTGTCTCTGTGCTCGAGCGCGGACTCACAGAGGCCACGTTGGCGCGCGAGATGAAGCCGTGCGACCGTGAGAATCTCTTGCGAAATCTCATACCCACGGAGAGCACCGGTCCACGCTGGGGCCTGCACTCCCATCGCATCCAAGAGCGCGCCGGTGCCACACGCGGGGTCCAAGACGCGCAGCGAATCCACGCTTAGCTCACCATCCCGCGCGAGGGCTCTCTCGTGGGCTTCGCGGGCCATCCACGCGCACACGGGCGCGGGCGTCGCGTACAGGTTAGAGCGCACGCGATCCCGAGGATGCAGCGCGGTGAGCAGGCGCTCGGGCAACACCAGCGCGGGGTGCAGCCCCCCATGACGACGCGAGAGCGCGGCCAAAGAGCGCGCGTCGAGGGACGCAATCAACGCGCGAATGGACCTGCAAATTTGCAGCTCGTTGAGCGAAGACGCATCTCCATGTGCGTGCAGGGTGAGCGCCGCCAGGGTCGTGCACAACGCGCGATCGCTCGCGTCTGGCTCACGACGAAGCTCCTGGGCGATCGCGCCAAGCGTGCGCTGAAGTGAACTAAACGACACGCGGACTAGTAGAGCCCCGGCATCGCGAGACGCACACGAAAGAGCCCTTGGCGCGCGGTGATAAACAGCGTGCGTCGGTCGCTCTCTCCGAAGGCACAATTGGCAGGCTGCATGGGCACCGTGATGGTGCCCCAGCGCGTGCCCGAGGGAGCAAAGACCTCGACCCCGACGCGGGTGGTGACAAAGAGATTTCCCTGCGAATCGACGGCCATTCCGTCGGCGTTGCCCATGGTGCGTGCTGCGATCCGCTCGCCCGTGAGCGCGCCGTCGGTACCCACCGCCCACGCGCGCACGTTGCCATCCGCGCTGTCGGCCACGTAGAGCGTGCGCTCGTCCGGCGAGAGCGCGATGCCGTTGGGCCGCGTGCTGGTACCTCCACGGTACTCGGCCGTGAGCACGCCTGTCGGACTCAACCGAAACACCCCGTTAAACGTGAGCTCTCGGGTCTGCCCGGCTGGGATCCCAAAGGGCGGATCGGTGAAGTACACCGTCCCATCCGAGCGCACGATGACGTCGTTGGGCGAGTTGAGCCTTCGCATCATGCCGCCCTCCCTAAACTCACGGGCGAGGGTCTCGCGCGAGCCGTCCGCACGGGTCCGCGTCACGCTCCGTGAGCCATGCTCGGCGGCCAGCAACCGGCCCATGGCGTCGACCGCGAGCCCGTTTGAGTTGTCACTCGGCATGCGAAACACCGTGAACATCGCAGGTGTATTCACACGATGAATCGTATTCGCTGGGATATCCGAGAAGAGCAGGTCTCCCTCGCGAGAGCGCCACTGGGGGCCCTCGGTAAACATAAACCCTGCGCGCACAAGCTCGACCGCGCCGATGCCCATCATGGGATTGACCGGCGGCCCCGCGTCGACGTTTGCGTCGGGTACGTCGGGTGCATCCGACGCATCTGGCACGCTCACAGACGCCTCTTCGCTGGCATCTAAGCCGGCATCCGGCGACGTCGCCGTGTCCATCGTGGCGTCTTGCGAGACGCTCGCGTCCTCGCGCGCATCGATCGCATTCACCGCATCGATCGCGCTGTCGGTGACCGTGCTGCCGTCATCCGGCGACGTCGCCGGACCACACGCGACGAGAGCGGCAACCGAGAACACTGCGCACAAGCCAAGCGGGCGAGAGATCATGCGCGCGAGTGTGTCACGGATCACGCACCGGGATCGAGTGTGCTTCGCGCGGCCGAGGTGGCGATGAATTCGCGCTGTTCCATCCAGTAAAATCCAACGCGAAAGCTCTCGTAGGCGATCACGGTGGCCCAGCCCCCAAGGATCCACATCAAGACCGACTCGACGGGCAGCTGAGCCCATGCGCCGATGAAGATCCCGATCATTTGGCCGTGGTGATAGTTCCACCAGTTGTAAGGGACGCCGAGGGTGGCCTCCCAGATGAGGCTCACGAGCTGCAAGACCGTAAACATCAGGGTAAACGCTTGCCAATTGACCAGCGGCCCCGCGGTCTCAAAGAGCATCACGGTCGGGATAAACCCGATGCACATCAAGAACACGAAGTACCCCGGAAACCCCGGCTCGCTCACAAACAGCTTGCGGTACGCGATCGCGCAAACGATCAGCACAATCCCTACGGCAGCAACGCGCCAGTCAAACTTGTACGGAAACTTCTTGGGAACTTCCGTCGCGACCTCCGAGTGCATCAACGCGAACTTACGCTGAGGCATCCACGACAGGTCCGCCCACACATAGAGCGCCGTCATAAAGAACCCACCAAACGAGTAGAAGCCAAACTCTTCGATGGGCAAATTGTCCCGGTGCCAGCTCCAGTCGCCAAAGCTAAACGCAGGCAACCGAATGCCCAGCGTCGCGGCCTGATTGGAGTAGTAAAAAAAGCTATACGCAAAGAAGAAATCCAGGACGCAGCCCACGAAGAAAATCGCGGTAATCGTCGCAAAAAATGCCTTTCTCTCGATGCGGGCCTCTGGGTGCCGCAAGAGCCAGAAGAGCAGCAACGCGCTCGGCACAATGAAGAGCGAGAGCGAGATCGTGTAGCCCAAGGGCGTCGGGTTTGCCGACGTGATCGTGAGCGTCCCGGGGCTCTTGACCGTGTTGAGCGTGAGCATCGCGGGGACCAAGATCGCGAGAAACCCAGCGAGCGCGACAGGCAGGCCCTTCTTGAGGTTCTCGTGGCGCGTGGGGGTGTCACTCATCGGCAGACCTCGGTGGCTTTGATCGGCCAAAATCCACGCCGAGGATGTCTTTGCGCTTGGGATATCCCACGAGCGCGTTGCTCGCGAGCATCCCCGACATGGTCGTCGCCTCGACGTTGCCGATGTTAAACCCGTTGTCGGTCCAGTCGCCGGCGATCACGAGGTTATGAAAGCCCGTCTCGCCTGGCGCGATCCTGTGCTTCATCGAGCCGTGCACGCTCAGCGTAAACAGCTCTGAGGGCCAATAGTTTACGCGGAGGTACTGCGCTTGCACACGCGCTTCGCCCTCGCCGGGCTCTGGGCGGTTGTCGACAAGAAGCGAGAAGTCCAGCGGCCCCGCGCTCCCGTGAGGCACCGTCGCGTTGGGAAATTGCCAGCCGATCCCATCGCGTAAGAGCTCGGTCACGACGCGCTCGTTCTCGACGATGGGGTCTGGCGTCGTGAGCAGGGGACCACAGAAGTACGCGAGGTTGAGCGGCGAGCGGCCCGCTTCGAAGGGCCACGACTCGCGGTTGATCAGGTAGCTCATGTCTGCCCACGTGTTGAGCGGCGAGCGATGAAACCCGGACAAGAGCGGCTGCCCCATCGTGGTCCACCCGAGCTCGTAGGCGGTGGGCTTGAGCCAGAGCTGCAGCCCCTGCGTGCGCACGGTCTTGGTGTGCTCGACCATGGCCTTCCAGCGTGGATTTTTGGCGACAAGCTCTGCAGCGATCGTGGGCAACGTCGCGACCGGCGTCGCCAACACAATGGCGTCATAGTCTTTGCCAAACGTGAGCGTGTAGGTCTCGAGCGACGGAGACGCTGGGTCTTCAAAGTCAATCGCGCGATCGGTGGGCTCTTCGATCTGGTCCCAGAGCGTGTCGCTCGGCCAACAGGGGAGGCCTTTGACGGTCACGAGCGGGTCGTACTCGCCCTTGGTGATCGCCTGAAGCTCTACCTCCATGGACGTGACAGTGCACCCATCAAGACCGCCCAAGTGCAGGGATTTGACTCGCCGAAAGTACTCGAACTTTACGCCCAGCTTCTTGAGCGCGAGATAAAACGGCGCAAACACCGTGTCTCCCATGCCCGCTTGCATCTTCCAGATGAGCGCACCTTTCCAGGTAAACGCCATACGAATGAGCGTGCGTAGAGAGACCCCTGCGCCGATGTCGGGCTTGTTTGTGTCGCCGTCGACGTAGGCAAACTCAGCGTCGTACATAAAGTACGCCCACGGAGAATCGAGCATGAGGTTGTTGTCATCGGCCGCGTATTTTGCAAGCCAAGCGCGATAATCCTGCTCGTCAAGGCCATCGAAACCGTGCTCGAAGACGTTGTCTACGGTCGCTCCGCGGAGGTTGGCGAACGCGAAGTTCACCATGATCCATGCGCGCCTGACGCCTGTGTCATCGAGGTTGGGCTCAACGATCTTCCAGAGAAGCTCGAGGGCCTCGTGGACAAGAGCCAGCACCACACGCCACACGGGCACGAGCGCCTCGGTGATCACGAGCGCGAGCTGCGTCGCGATGCGCTCGACGAGGGTCAACAGAACGCTCTGGTGTCCCTGGTCAATCCGCGTCGTGGGGGTGCCCGTCTTGTCCGCGAGGGCTGTCCCCGTGGGATCAAAGAGTCCCTGGATAATTCCAGTGATAAATCGTACGGCCTCGGTGGCAAACGCCCAGAGCGAGGGCAAGAGCGCCGCGTCCGCGTTGCCCGGGAGCTGCGCGTTGGTGGGCAAGCGCACGACCCACGGAAGCCACTGTCCCTTCCAGAGCTCATCGAGCACGATGACATCGTGGGGCAAGAACGCATCGAAGGTCCCCGCGAGCGGCGCATCGGGCGCGCGCCCAAGCGTCTCATAGGCCTCGCGCATCGCGCGAAACGCGTTCTCGTACAGCCCGCTCCACACGTGCACGCCGTGCTCTTCGATGCGCGCCGAGTACGCTGGGTCAAGGTTGCGGCCCGAAGCGCCTTTGCCGCCCAATCTCCAGCCCATTTGATAGACCGTGATCTCTACCGGGGTGTCCGACGTGGCCAAGCTCCACGCGGCCGTGATGGCGCCTACGCCACCTCCCACGATGGCGATCTTGCGGGGTGTTCGCTTGGCCGACGCGATGAGCTCGTCGCTCACTTCTTCGCTCATTGGTGGGCTCACTCTTTCGCTCCGGGCGCGACGGCGGGGACGCCGGAGTCATTCCACGGCGACCAATCTTTCTCGAGGTCTTTCGGGAGCGTAAGGGTCCAGTCGGTCTCCATACGATAAGCAGCTCCGGCTGCAAAATCGCTGGTCCCATCGCCCTCAAACGGGCGCGTACCGTCGGGCACGCCCGGCAAGAGATACCGAATGATCTCGCCCTTCATCGTGCTGTCGGTGAGCGCCGCGGTGTCCAGGTTCCACCAGAACCCTGATGAGCTCCATGAGCCATCGGCCTTCTGCGACACGCTCGGTTGCTGCAACAAGTGCGTGATGGTCTGGCGCGCTTCTGGGGTCACTACGGTGGGGCTGTCCGCGATCGAAGTGCGTGCATAATCGCTGGGCCATGAGTTATCGAGCACCGCGTACGACGTGTCCGAAATCGAGAACTTTCCGATGCGCTTGGGGAAGCCATAGACCACCTCTCCGCCAAACGAGATCAGCTCTTTGTCGACAAAAATAATCGGCGTAAACAAGAACGGGCCGTTGTACGCGTACTTCGCGTTCTTCCAGCGCGTGAACGGGATCACCATCCCAAACTCGTTGTACTGCACACCGGGCAAGAGCTTGGTCCAGTTGACCTCGACCTCGCTCTCCATGCCGAAGAGCAAATTCACCGGGTGTTTTCCAGGGGGAGAGATGTCCTGAGGCATCAGCTCGAGGTCCGCAGGGAGCCACGATTGCACCAGCTCTGCGTCAAAGTGGTGCACGACAATGTGCACGACGTAGTGGCCAATCATGTAGAGAAGACCGGGATCGGGAGCGCTCATGATCTTGTGGTTTCCTTTGCTGACGTCCCCCCACAATTCGCAACCGCTGCACAACGCAGACAGCAGCGCGAGCGTACTGAAATCGCGACATTTTCACGCACCAATGTTGCGCGAACGTGTGCGCAATACCTGACCCTGGGGCAGCTTTTATTCGGCATTTCTTGCAGGGATTTCCAGCGTCGATGTGCTCAAGTCGTACAAGCTTGTCAGGTCTCGTTATGCGTAGTCTTTCGTTGCGACCCTTTGGCGCCTCCTTGGTCGCCGTCGCGTTTCTCTCGCTCGCCCCAGACGCGCGCGCACAGACTCGCCCCACCGGCGAGAACCTCGCGCTGTCGCAGCGTGAAGCGCAGCGGCTGTTTCGTCAGGCGACCGAGGCCTTCGATCAGCAACACTTCGCGGCAGCCACAGCGCTCTTTCGCGCCGCCTACGAGACCGACCGATCAACCCCCGCGTATCTGTTCAACGCTGCGCGATCCTCGGAGCAAGCCGGAGATTTTACCACCGCCGCGCAGCTCTACGAGTGGCTGCTTCGCGAGCTCCCTGCCGATGACATCCCCGCTCGAACGGCCGCGCAAAACGCACTCGAGAGTGTTCGCAGAAGCCACCCGCAGGTGACAGCCCCTGCCCTGCCTCCGCAGCCACCACCAGCGCCCTCGGGGCCTCTGATGCAAGAACCAAGGACTACGACTGCGCGCCCCTCGCTCGTGGGGCCCCTTGCGGTCATGAGCGTGGGGGCACTGGTCGCCGCGTCCGCCGGGATCTTCTTTGGCCTGCGCGAGAGCAACCTCGCGACGGCACAGAGCGCGTGTGGTCCCGTCGATCCCAGCAGCAACACCATCGACTGCAGCAGCGCGACGCCCCGGCAACAACAGCGGGCGATCGACGCCCACGCAGGCGCGACGACCTTCAACACGCTCATCCCGGTCTCGCTCGCGGTCGGGGGCGCTGCGCTTGTGACCGGCGCGGTGTGGCTCATCGCTGCACAGACGTGGCGACCACGGCCCGAGACCTTAGCAACCCACCGCGGACCACGCACGATCGCGGTCGGCCTCGGGTCGGTCACTTTGGCAGGCGTGTGGTGACCCGGCGACGTCGCCGGATTTTTTTGAGAGCCCTGAGACGATGACCTACGCGATCAAAGAATGCTTTTTTACCCTGCAAGGCGAGGGCGCTCAGAGCGGCCGCGCGGCTGTGTTCTTGCGTTTCACGGGATGCAATCTCTGGTCGGGTCGCGAGGCCGATCGCGCGAGCGCGCGCGGAGGATGTGGGCGCTGGTGTGACACGGATTTTGTCGGCACCGACGGCGAGGGCGGGGGGCGCTTTGAGAGCGCAGAGACACTCGCGAATTACGTGCAAAAATGCTGGCAATCTGTCGCATCCGATGCAGAGACTCCCTCGCCCGAGCGCTATGTTGTGTGCACCGGCGGAGAGCCCTTGCTGCAGCTGGACACGGCGCTCATTGAGGCGCTTCATGCGCGCGGTTTTGCGATCGCGATCGAGAGCAACGGGACCCTCCCGGTCCCTCCAGGGATTGACTGGGTGTGTATCAGCCCCAAGGCCGGCGGAGAGCTCGTGGTGACCGAGGGCGATGAGCTCAAGCTCGTGTACCCACAACCCGAAGAGCACATGACGCCCGAGCACTTCGGGTCCCTTCGGTTTGCCAACCGGTTTTTGCAGCCCCTCGATGGCCTGTTGCGAGCCAAGCACACCGCGGCGTGCATCGCGTACTGCCGCACGCATCCCGCGTGGCGATTGAGCGTGCAAATGCACAAGCTCGTGGGGATCGCATAGTCAACGCGCGCTTGCGCTCCCTTGACCACCGGCGCTATGAGGCCGGTGCGCACGGCAGACTGTGTCTTCTGCTCGGTGCCCACAGAGAGTCAAACGCCATGGAGATCTTCAAGGAATTCAGCTTCGAGTCCGCCCACCGCCTGCCCATGGTGCCGCCCGAGCACAAGTGTGCGCGGTTGCACGGGCACTCGTATCGCGTCGAAGTGCACGTCCGCGGCGCGGTCGACCCCACGCAGGGCTGGATCATGGATTTTGCAGACCTCCGCGAGGCGTTCGAACCTCTGCGATTGCAGCTCGATCACTATTATCTCAACGAGATCGAGGGCCTTGAGAACCCCACGAGCGAGAACCTCGCGCGCTGGATCTGGCTGCGACTGAAGACCACGCTCCCGACGCTCTCTAAAATCGTCGTACGAGAGACCTGCACCTCGGGCTGCGTCTATCTCGGAGACTGAACAAATCGTTGAGGGCTCACATGACCGCAGTAAAAACCCACTCGATGGGGTGACATAGTCTGTCACGCTGAGAACTAGCCATTCGTCCAGTGCTGTTAGGGTCCTAGGCATTCTGTATGAGTGCCGCCCCACAACGCGCAGTGATCGCCATTGTCGAACACTGCAATCAAAGCCAGCCCGGACAACGGCATCACTGGAGCTATGTGGTCTGCAGCGTCGCACAGGGCAAGGGCGGCGTGAGCGTTGAGCTACATCGCGAAGAGGGCGAAGGGCCCTTGGGGCGGCTACGCGCACTGCAACGAGCACGCAGCTATTGCAGCTTGCATCAGCTAGACGCGCACGAAGCGGTCGCCCTCGACGACCACGTGCAGGTCTCGCGCGCGATGTTTTGGGCCAAACTGCAGATGCGGTTGCACGCCCAGGGGATCTTGTAGGCCGTCACTTCTGCAGCACACGTGTCCCAAAACTGAACGAGACGGGGCAAAGAACGTATCAGGGCGAGACAAGGACTTTGGTGTGCATATTACCACACCATCCGTGTTTTCCGTTTTCATTGTGCGGGGCGCGTTTGCGGTACACTGTGGCCGATCTGTGGAACCTCCACACAGCAGTCGTTGAACCAGCAGATGGACGGACAGTTCTTACCTATGACTAGATCGACTAAACCTCGCGCCCTCCGCGGGTGCCTACTCGCCGTATTGGGCGTTGGCGTATTGAGCGCAAATGCGCAGGCAGAGATCACCATCGCCGCGGCGGCTCGCCTGAGCGCCCCTGTGGTCAACCCCGCGTTTCGCGGCGCCTGCGGTCGCTACGCAGACCTACGCGTGAGCGCCGACGCGATGGGGCGAGACAACCACACCTCCGAAGGCCATGTGTTTTTGCAGTCGATTCTCGACATGCCCATGGACGCACGGATCCTCGGCGAGGCGCGCGTGAGCATGCCCTACATCGACCTCACGCATCACCGTGGGGCGTGCTATTCGCCAGGCGAAACGCTGGGCGGAATCGTCTGGCCTAGAGACCCCACGGGCTCTGCGTCGGGCGCGGTTCGCATCCGTGGGTTCTTAAACGTCGAGGGCGCTGCCGGCGCACCCGTCGTGTGGACCATGGCGCTCGCGGCCAACGACTCGACACGCGTCCGCATCGGTGGGCAGCTCGTCCTCGAAGAGTATTGGGCAGACAGCACGCGGTGGAAGAAGTTTGTCCACGTGCGGTTTCCGCAGCCCGGCGTGTACGCGCTCGAGGTCGACAACGTGACCAACCACGTGTGCGAGATTGACCCCGTCGAGCTGTACTTTGCCCGCAGCGCGATCGCTGGGCTCGACAACGTGTGCGCGTGCGGCGCGGGCTGCGCGTTCGAGCCCTCAGGCTGCGGCCCGGCCACACAGTCCATTGTCAACCGTGGTCCGTTTCAGCTCGTCGATCAGAGCGTGTTGCTCGCGGTGGCCGACGGGAGTGTCCCTCCTGCGAGCGCGATGTGCGGGACCGCTCCGCAGGTCGTGGACCCTGGCTCGCCGGGCACTTTCTTAGGCTGCCTCTCGGACAGCGACTGCACCGGCAGCACGCCCGTCTGTAGCCCCACGAACGTCTGTGTCTCTGGCTGTGGCAACAGTCGCCTAGAGATCGGCGAGCAGTGCGACGACGGCAACACCACCAACGGCGACGGCTGCAGCAGCACGTGCACCCCCGAGACCGGCTACACGTGCACCGCGCCCCGCAACGTTCTGAGCAACTCGGATTTCTCAATGGCCGCCGCGAACTGGAACGCGGCCGGTGCCATCGTAGAGACCAACACCGAGCTATTCTACGGCGGACGAATCGCCAGCAATATCACAGCCGAAATCGACAACGGCGCCCCTGCTGAGACGGGCCCTCGGAGCCTCAACCAGGCCGTCACGCTCACTGCGGGAAACCGCTACGCGCTCGCGCTTCGGTACTTTCGCCGCCCAGGGGCTCCGACGACCATGCGTGTGAATCTTGGCGCGACGGGGACCAACCTCGGCGCCGTGGTGCTCACCGCGACCGGCCCAGTCTCGTACCGCTCGACCGTGCGAACCGTCACCGCGACCGCGGCCGCAGGCAACGTCACCATCACCCACGATCCCACGGCGTACACCGTCGCGGCGACCTCGGGGTTCGGCATGATTGTCGACGACGTATCGCTCTGGAGCCAGGGAATTTGCACACGAATTGACACAGACATGGACGGCATCCCGGACCTCGACGAGGTTCGGATTGGCACCGACCCGACGAACCCAGACACGGACATGGACGGCGTGCCCGATGGGCGCGAAGTGGGTGCTGGGCCTGGGTTTGTCCCGTTTGATACGGACATGGACGGGATGATTGACGCGCTCGATCCCGACGACGACGGCGACGGCGTGCCCACCCGCGATGAGCTCGGGCCGGGTGGCTTTATGATGCCGCGCAACACCGACGCGATGGTCCCTGCGGGCTTTGGCACCAGCGACATGCGGCCGGACTATCTCGACCCAGACGACGACGGCGATGGCATCCCCACACGCGTCGAGAACACGCTCGAGGGCATGGGCGGCGCGCCGGACATGGACATGGTCCCTGCGTACCTCGACCTCGACAGCGACGGCGACGGCATCCCCGACGCGATCGAAGCGGGCACCGATCCCACGATGCCGCGCAACAGCGATGGCACCGATCGCCCGGACTTCTTGGACTTGGACAGCGACAACGACACCGTCGATGACCAGACCGAAGCAGGCCCGATGCCCTTGATGCCGCGCAACAGCAACGCGATGGTCCCGGCAGGCCAGGGCATGAGCAACATGCTGCCCGACTACATTGACCCAGACGACGACGGCGATGGGATCCCCACCGCGGTCGAAGTGCGTTTGGAGGGGATGATTGCAGGCGATTCGGACATGATCCCTGCCTTCTTGGATCTCGACAGCGACGGCGACGGCGTGCCCGACTCGCTCGAAGCGGGCGCAGATCCCACGATGCCCGCGAACAGCGACGGGATGCCCGGCATGGGCGACCGACCTGACTTCTTGGACACCGACAGCGACAACGATTGCTTGCCCGACAGCGACCCGCGCGAGGCCGGTGCAGC